>OY762213.1:0-1991504 GCA_963665385.1 Dehalococcoidia bacterium | reverse complement strand
GAAACCCTCCAACGGCTTCCCCAAGGCGGCGTGCCGGTCGAGACCCTCACCGAGGCGGTGAAGGATACCCGGTTCGAGGGGGCGGCCAAGGCCGCCGCCTGGGTCTTCGCAGAGACCGGCAACTTCTTCCTCGACCACTGCTACGAGGGTGCGCCGCGTCACGCGGCATAGGATTCCCGACCTAATCGGGAGAGATTCGGAGAACATCTTTGGGCCAACCGACCAACCTGGAAGCGAGAGCCGAAGGGGACAGTAGCATGTCGGTAAAGCGGCTACGGTCTGAAAGCGTTGTAAGACCGGTTCCGCAAGGCCCGCGCGATACGGTGAAAGCTGGATTGCCTGAACCCCAGTTCCCAGACGGTGTATGCGTGTCACCCGCCGGTAGAACGCTTGTAACCCGGCGCCATCCATTGCACTGGTCGGTCTTCGTGGCCGGTGCATCTCCGATGGGTGGGCGATGACCAATGAGGTCTATTCAAGGGGACGAACGGGGCACCTACAGTCGCGCTATCACGTCCTATGTCAACGGAACGCGGGATGGCCTACGGGGGGAGACCCCTATGGTCACGGAGCCTCCATAGTAGTCCGAGCCGGGGAAAGCCCGGCACATGGCGAAGGGAGGCAGGTGGTTACGACGAAACATGAAAGTGAGGTACTCGTGATGAGAACCGCCGAAACTGTACTGAACGTCATCCGCGATCGCGGAACACGAGGATTGCCGCTGGAGGACATCTATCGGCAACTGTACAACCGGAACCTGTACCTGCGGGCCTACGGTCGTCTCTACTCAAACCAGGGAGCGATGACCAAGGGAACCACCACAGAGACCGTGGACGGTATGTCACTGGCGAAAATCGACCGCATCATCGAAGAGCTTCGTTATGAGCGGTTCCGGTGGACGCCGGTGCGACGGGTCAACCTTCCCAAACCTAATGGGGGAACCCGTCCCCTGGGCATACCGACGTGGACGGACAAGCTGCTGCAAGAGGTCATCCGGATGATTCTGGAAGCCTACTACGAGCCGCAGTTCTCAGACCATTCCCACGGCTTTCGGCCCGACCGAGGATGCCACACCGCACTAAATGATGTGGTCACCCACTGGACCGGTGTCCGCTGGTTCGTCGAGGGAGACATCAAGGGGTGCTTCGACAACATCGACCACGATGTCCTGTTGTCGGTGCTCGGAGAGAAGCTCCACGACAACCGATTCCTGCGCCTGCTCAAGTACTTGCTGAAGGCAGGCTACCTTGAGGATTGGAAGTATGGCCGAACGCTGAGTGGTACGCCGCAAGGCGGAGTGGTCAGTCCCATCCTCGCCAACATCTACCTAGACCGGTTGGACAAGTACGTCGAAACGGTGCTGATTCCAGCACACACCCGTGGCACAGCTCGAAAATACAATCGTCAGTGGGCAAACCTAAAGAGCAAGTCGGCCTACTACCGGAAAGTCGGGGATCACGAGAAGGCAACCGCACTGCGCAAGCAGATGCAACAGCTACCCTCGGTTGACCCCTTCGACCCGGACTACCGGCGGCTCCGGTACGTTCGCTACGCTGACGACTTCGTGCTGGGCTTCATCGGATCAAAGGCCGAAGCCGGGCAGATAAAGGAGTCCCTGGAGACGTTCCTGCACGACACGCTCAAACTGGAGCTATCTAGGGAAAAGACTCTCATAACCCACGCCACCAGCCAGGCGGCGAGGTTCCTCGGCTACGAACTCGTAAACCAGCAGGCCAACGACAAGCACGACCACACCGGACGGCGCAAAGTCAATGGCCGCCTCGGCTTACGAGTTCCCGCCAAAGTCATCGAGCAACACTGCCAAGCCTACATGGACAACGGCAAACCGGCACACCGCAAATTCCTGCTGGACGATGATGACTACACCATCATCAACCGGTATCAAGCGGAGTTCCGGGGCATCGTCCAGTACTACATGCTGGCCTCCAACGTCTCCCACTTCGGGAGGCTGCAATGGGTCATGCAGCAGTCGCTGGCGAAAACCCTGGCATACAAGCACAAGACTCCACGCCGCAAGCTGATACGGCGCTACAAGAGCACTGTACAGACTGAGCATGGGGAACGCGCTTGCCTCCAGGTCGTAGTACAGCGGGGCGATGGGAAACGCCCACTGGTGGCACGGTTCGGTGGCATACCCCTGAAGCGGAAACGGCAGGCAGTTCTCACCGACCAACAGCCTCAACGGTACAGGTTCTTCCGCAACGAGCTCATAACACGGCTCCTAGCGGGGGAATGCGAAATGTGCGGAACAACGGTGGGCATCGAAGTCCATCACATCCGCGCCCTAAGCGACCTGAACGTGCAGGGCCAAGGTGAAAAGCCTACGTGGGCCCAGTTCATGGCGACTAGGCGGCGCAAGACCCTAGTGGTCTGTCGCCCATGTCACCTGACCGCCCACGGGGGCGATTGGCAACCGCGACAACAGAAATAACCACTGGAGAGCCGGATGCGCTGAAAGGTGCACGTCCGGTTCGGAGGGGGCCGACGGAAAAGTGCCCTGAGCAATCAGGGTAACTCGCCGGCGGCCTACCCTACACGGCAACTATGACGGGTTCTGCGACCCCTGGGACGACGAGATCATCGCCGATGGCACGGAGGAGTGGCGCAAGGCCAGCGCCCTGATGGACTCGGTCTGCACGCTGGCCGACTGGCTGGAAGAGGACCTTCCGGCCCGCTTCGCCGAGATGCTGGACGACGTCCTGCCCCGTATCCCGGAGCACCAACAAGAACAAGGAAAGCAGGACGACGACCATGACCAACGACGCTGAAAGGACGGAGTGGTCCCTGCCGGGCGCGACTGACGTGCCCAGGGACGCGCTGAAGACGCAGCTCGAAGTCTACGGGGAGACCATTCTCCTGCGGGGCTTCGAGGGCGACGCCGACTGGGTGAGGACCGTCTCGGCGGACGAGATCGCCAACGTGTTCACCCAACACCTGGGGTTCTCCTCGGGGCTCTTGCCCCGGGACGCTCTCTGGTGGAACCAGGGCGAGACCGGGCAGATGGTGGCCCTCTGGAGGCCGCCACTGATCTGGTCGGTGGCCCTGCAACGGGAGGCTTTCAAGCCCCCTGCCCGGCTCCGGCTGCCCATGCCGGGGCTGGTCTTCGTCTGCTCGCCGGGCCGCGCCCCCTGGGTCTACGCCGCCCTGAGCAGGCCGTCCGACCCCGACCAGCCTCTCTACCGGATGCCCGCCTTCAACGTCTTTCGCGACGGGCGGGTCTGCCCCGGAAGCCACACGTTCCCCGAGCAGGTGTCCCTGATACCGGAGTCATTCTTCCAGTCCTTCTTCTCCGGCACCGGCGACACCAAGGACCGCTCGAAGAAACACCCCGACAACCTGCACGCCCTATGGGAGGAGTTGGATGGAAAGAGTGAGTACCCGGTTGAGGACCTTGTTCCCCAGTGCACCGTGGCCCAGGCTATGGCGGTCTCCGAGGGCAGACTTGGCTACCGCTAGCGCCGGTCCCGACCTCGGCAGCCCGTCGACGCCAGTCGGCTACCTCGTGAACCACCACGGCGGGCTGGCCGGAGTCCAGGGGATCGGCTACGACTACGTGCTCGGAGCGGGCGGCCTCTACGTCCAGTCCGAAAGCGCACACCTGACGGCGCGGGTGCCGGTCGCTCCCTGCACGGTGCGTGGGCTCGCTCCCGTGGCAGGGAAGGTGGAGCTTGCCCACGGCCCCATCCCGGCCCGCCTCTTCGAGATCGGGCTGCGCTGGTTCCGGGACGACCCGCACACCGAGCGGTTCTTCGCCGTCAGGTGGGACGGGCGCTCCTACCGGCTGGTGTTGCCCGAACAGGAGGGGACGGCCTCGTCCCTCGAATACACGCCCCCCGCAAGGGTGGAGGCCGAGTTCCACTCCCACGGAAGCTCCCGCGCCTTCTTCTCGGCCACCGACGACGGCGACGAGCAGGGCTTCCACATCTACGGCGTCGCCGGACGCCTCGACACAGACCGGCCCGAGCTGAGCCTCAGAGTCGGCGTTTACGGCCACTTCGCCCCGGTGGAGTGGTCGCAGGTCTTCGACGGCCCGCAGCCGGGTCTCCGGCTGGTGGGCAAGGAGACGGATTCAACCAAGACAAGAGACGAGGAGGTGATCGAATGCCCTACCACCTGGACAACGCTTTTCTGCTGGACAACCCCTGGATAACCGTGGTCGGCACCGGCGGCACCGGCGGCTTCGTCGCCGAGGGACTCTGTCGACTATTCCAGGGACGGGAGGCCGCCATCGTCCTGGTCGACCACGACCGGGTGGAACCCCACAACCTGCTCCGTCAGAACTTCTACGCAGGAGACGTGGGCCGCTTCAAAAGCCAGGCCCTGGCCGACCGGCTGGCCAAAGCCTACAACCGGCCCGTGGGCTACTCGGTGTATCCCTTCCGGGAGTACGAGTCCCAACCCCACGGGCACGGCTACCCCGGCATCCCCAGCTACGGAGGCAACCTCATCATCGGCTGCGCCGACAACGCCGCCGCACGCAGGGCCATGGCCGAGTGCCTGCCGGGAGACTCGCAGCGCTGGCTCATCGACGCTGGCAACGACACCAACTGGGGCCAGGTGCTCGTCGGCAACGTGGCCCAGCGGGTGGACTTGGAGGAACTCCCCTTTACTGGGGAGACCTGTCACCTGGCCCCTGCGCCTACGCTCCAGCGGCCCGACCTGCTGACGGCCGTGTCGACCAGGCCGCCCGACGTGGATTGCGCCGCCGCCCTCGACCTCACCGACCAGGACCCCACTATCAACCAGATGATGGCCTCACTGGTGCTCCAGGTGGTGCGCCGCATGGTGGCGAGGACCTGCCCCTTCATGGCCCTCTACCTGGACATGGACCTGGGCACGGTCAACCCCACCTACGTCACCCCGAAGGCGGTGGAGCGGCTGGTGGGAGACCCCGACTCCGACCCGGAAGACCGGGCGAGCTGACGCACCGCAGGGGGGCGCTGTCGCCTCGGCAACCGGCGCACGTGAATCCATCCAAGAAACGAAACCAGAAGGGAGAAACCATGCCTGACAAGAACGGAACCACCACGACCACGACGATGTGGCAGGACAATCACAGCAAGCTGCGCAGGCACAAGCTGATGACGAAGGAGTTCGGGGAGAAGATTCCCGCCCTCTACGCCAACGAGAACGTCAAGAACACCGACGACGTGGTGGCCCACGCGAAGCTGTTCTGCCCCTACAACGGCTGGCGCTGGTACATCACCGAATGGGACTCCAGGACCGGAACATGCTTCGGCCTCGTCGAGGGGTTTGAGACGGAGTTGGGGTACTTCGAGCTGACCGAGCTGGCGGAGACGACGGTATTCGGAAGCGTCCCCGCCATCGAGCGCGACCTCTACTGGAAGCCGAAGACCATCGGCGAGATCAGGAGAGAGACGTCGAGGATGGCGGCCTAGCGACCGGCGTGCGGGAACACGGCCAGAGCATATACAAGGAAAGGAGAAGACCATGCCAGACGATATCGGAACGGAAACAACCCGCCCGGACACTCCGAGCGCAGAGAAGAGCATCTTCGGAGACGCGGCTGACAAGGCGGACGACACGCCCGCCGCGGTCGTCGAGGAGGAGGACACCAACGAGGAAACCGAACAGGACGCGCAGGGCGCTGCCGACGCCGAGGCGGAGACCGGCGCAGCGGAGGAGCTGAAGGTCGTCGTCTCCATCAAGGGCGGCAGGGCCACCATCGGGGTGCAGAGGCCCTCGTCGGACCCGCACATCGAGACCTTCGACGACGCGGACCTGCCGGAGCTTGCGCAAGAGGTCGCAGCGGTGACCGACAGGGCCAGAGCCAGGTGGGAGGTGTCTCCCAAGCATCCGGCCTACGAACGGCCCGCTCCCCCGGCCCGGCGTCGCAACCGGCGCCAGCAGGGGGCGGCGCAGAACGCAGCCGCCGAGGGCGAGGCAGCCCCGGCCCAGGAGCCACAGCAGACGCTAAGGCTGTTATAGGCTGGACCGCTGGAGCGCAGCACACGGGGGAAGGACACCGCCATGCGGCATCCTTCCCCCGCCGGCCATGTATGCGGCCCTTTTTGCGTTTCAGCAAATCTAGCCCGTATCCGGGCTGTGCATAGGGCACTCACTTGAGATGGGTGCGCCACGGGAGTTAGTCAGTAGGTCAGCCTAACAGCCACCAACGAGGCCGCGTCTATCGGCTTCCTCGTCACAAAGACCCTCGGTGTGCCGAACCCTTCTCGAAAGTAAACCAGACGTAGTTGACTATCTACCCTGACTTGGAGCCCAGCCCATGTGAAGGTCTCTTCCCTGCGCGTCATTTCCCAATGTTGGAACCGCACAGTACATCCCTGCTGTTCCACGGATAGGGCCGCAACCGCCGTCATGATCACCCAGGGTACAAGCCGTTGCCCTGGGACGTCCCTCCTTCGCCGGGACGCATGTCAAAGTAAAGGGGCCGGCAGCATCGATGCTGCCGGCCCCCGCTCGGCGCCTGGGTAGTACGGTTCAGCCGGACTAGTCGTTGTCCACGATGGTCCCGGTGGCCGTGCCGTCGGCGATGACGGCTCCCTCCGCCTCCGTCAGGACCAACTCCAGGGTCTCATCGTTCTCCCGTCGGCTATCGTCGTAGACGTTCACGCCGGCATAGGCCCACGTCCAACCCGGCCAGAAGACCACCTTGAGGTTGCCGATCGCGTAGTCCACCCCATTCGTGGCGGTTCCCGCGCGGATGTCATACCAGACCGTTACGATCTGATCCGACGCTTCGCTCAGCGTGACGATGAACTCCAGATATGAGTTCCCCTCGCTGTCCGAAGCGTCCTCCACCGATACCTCCGGCAGCTGTTGCGTCGGCGCATCGTCGTTGTCCGCGACCGCGACCGTGCCCGCGCCCTGCGAGCTCGAGACGGTGTAGCCGTCGCCGGTATTAACCGTGGCCGTGACCGAGCCGTCGGACTCGTCCGCCGAGTCGTCGCCAGTGGCGATGTTCAGCGTGACGCTGCCGGTGGTCGGGATCGTCACCGTGCGCTGGCCCGTGCTCGCGCCGAAGTCGCCGCTCTGGCTGACCGTCACGCTGACGTCCAGGTCGGACGCCGGGGCCGGGTTGGCCGTGATGGTGAAGCGGGCGTCGCCGCCCTCGGCGACGCCCGCGCCGGCGCTGATGCTCACCACAGGCGTAGGCAGGTCGTTGTCCGCGACCGCGACCGTGCCCGCGCCCTGCGAGCTCGAGACGGTGTAGCCGTCGCCGGTATTAACCGTGGCCGTGACCGAGCCGTCGGACTCGTCCGCCGAGTCGTCGCCAGTGGCGATGTTCAGCGTGACGCTGCCGGTGGTCGGGATCGTCACCGTGCGCTGGCCCGTGCTCGCGCCGAAGTCGCCGCTCTGGCTGACCGTCACGCTGACGTCCAGGTCGGACGCCGGGGCCGGGTTGGCCGTGATGGTGAAGCGGGCGTCGCCGCCCTCGGCGACGCCCGCGCCGGCGCTGATGCTCACCACAGGCGTAGGCAGGTCGTTGTCCGCGACCGCGACCGTGCCCGCGCCCTGCGAGCTCGAGACGGTGTAGCCGTCGCCGGTATTAACCGTGGCCGTGACCGAGCCGTCGGACTCGTCCGCCGAGTCGTCGCCAGTGGCGATGTTCAGCGTGACGCTGCCGGTGGTCGGGATCGTCACCGTGCGCTGGCCCGTGTCGGCGCCGAAGTCGCCGCTCTGGCTGACCGTCACGCTGACATCCAAGTCAGCCGCCGGGGCCGGGTTGGCGGTGACGGTGAAGCGGGCGTCGCCGCCCTCGGTGACGCCCGCGCCGGCTGCGATGCTCACCACGGGGTCCGGTACGACGACCACCGGCGCGACCGTCACGTCGTCATCCGTCACGTCGGCGGTATCCGAGCCGTGTGAGCCGACCGTGTAGCCGCTGCCGCCGTTGAGCGTCAGTGTGACCGAGCCGTCCGCCTCGTCCGCCGAGTCGTCCGTCGTCGTGATGCTCAGGGTGACGGCGCCGCCCGTCGGAATCGTCACGCTGCTCGGGATCGAGCCGTAGCCGTAGTCGCCCGTGGTGACCACGCTGATGCTCACGTTGAGGTCCGATGCCGGAGGCGGACTCGCGGAGATCGTGAAGCTGACCGTGGCGCCCTCGGAGCCTCCACTGGAACTCAGGATGTTCACCTCGGGCGTCGGAGTTGGAGTCACCGGCGTGGGTGTCGAGGCCTCGATCGACCTCAGCTCCGTCGCGACCGGAACCCAGCGTCGCCAGCCCGCGTCGGCGTAGACCTGCGCGGCTGCCGCGGTCATCGGCTCCAGATCGGGGTAGCTCTCGACGCCGAAGGCCTCTAACACGCGCTTCCAGCGGTTCACGTGCTTGGCGCCGTTCTGCGTCTCGCCCGCGTAGCTGCGCACGTTCGCGAGCACCTGCGGGTCGACCTGCGCGTTCGTAGGCGCGGGCGCCGGTTGCGGGTTCGCCGCCTCCAGCGCGACCAGGTAGGCGGCCACGGGCACCCACCTCGCCCGGCCGATGTCGGCGTGGGCCTCGGCCTCGCCGGCCGTCGTCGGTTCGAGATTCGGGTAGTCCTCGACCCCGAAGGCCTCGAGCACGCGCTTCCAGCGATTCACGTGGTCGGCCCCGTGCTGCGTCTCGCCCGCGTAGCCGCGGACGTCCGCCACGAGCTGCGGATCCAGCGTCGGCTGCGGCGCGACCGTCGGCGCCGGCGCGTCGTCGTCGGCCACGTTGACCGTGCCAGCGCCCTGCGAACTCGACACCGTGTAGCCGCTGCCGGTGTTCACTGTGGCCGTCACCGACCCGTCGGTTTCGTCCGCTGAGTCATCGCTGGTGGCGATGGTCAGGGTGGCGATGCCCGTGGTCGGGATGGTCACGGTCTGTACGCCCGTGCTCACGCCGTAGTCGCCGCTCTGGCTGACCGTCACGCTGACATCCAAGTCAGCCGCCGGGGCCGGGTTGGCGGTGACGGTGAAGCTGGCGTCGCCGCCCTCGGTGACGCCAGCGCCTGCCGTGATGCTCACTTCCGGCTCCGCCGTCACGATGGTCTGGCCCGCCGCCTCAATCGCCTCCAGCACGGGGATCACCGGCTGCCACCTGGCCCAGGTTCCGTACTTCTGTTTCGCCTCGGCCGAGGTCATCGGATCGAGACCGGCGTACTCCTCCACGCCGAAGGCTTCCAGTACCCGCTTCCAGCGGTTCACGTGGACCGGGCCGTGCTGTGTCTCCGCCATGTAGCTGCGCACGTCCGCGATCAGCTGCGGATCCACCGTCACGCCGTCGTTGTCGGCGACCGCGACGCTCGCTTTCCGGTTCGTCGCGTCGATCGTGTAGCGATTGCCCGTGTTCAGCGTCGTGGTGATGACGCCGGCCGGCTCGCCCCTGCTGTCGTCGTCGGTGGCGACGGTCAGCGTGGTGCTGCCCGTGGTCGGAACGGCCACCTGCCGCCTGCCGTTCGTGACGCCGAACTGGCCGGTCTGTTCCACCCACACGTTGACGTACAGGGTGGCCTGCGGAGCCGGGGTCGACGTGATGGTGAAGCTCGCGTCCTCACCTTCGCTGACGCCAGCGCCGGGCGTGATGCTCAGCACCGGCCTGGCGTTCTGCTGCTGCTGGACTGCCGCCTCGTAGGCATCCAGCTCGGCGATCACCGGCTGCCACACTGGGTCCGAGCCGTATTGCGCTCTCGCGTTGGCCGCGGTCATCGCCCGCAGGCCTCCGCGAATCCAGTTGTCTTCCCCGAGCCCGAAGGCGATCAGCACGGTGCGCCAGACCCGTCGGTTCATGTTGCCCATGCCGTCGTCGGCCGTGCCCTGGTACACCGTCGCCAGCACGGCCGCGCTGACCTGGTAGTCGTCGTCCGCCACCGCGACGCTGGCCGCGTGGTCCGTGGCGTGCAGCGTGTAGCGCGGCCCCGCCGCGGCGGTCACCGTGACCGTGCCGTCGGCCTCGCCCGCGCCGTCGTTCCTGGTGGCGATGGACAGAACGGCTCTGCCCGTCGTCGGGATGGTCACCGTCCGCTTCCCCGTGCTCGCGCCGAAGCTGCCGCTCTGGCTGACGGTCACGCTGACGTCCAGGTCAGCCGACGGGGCCGGAATCGCCGTGATCGTGAAGCTGGCCGGATCGCCCTCAATGATCGCAGGGCCGGCGCTGACACTGATCGTCGCCGTTGACCCGCTGTCGTCGTCGATTAGCGGCAATGTGACGCCGCGCGGATTAGTGACGCCGTAGTCGTCGCTGGGATTGATTCGCGCCTCAATCGTGCCGTCGGCGCGCTCCTGATCGTCTGAGTAGCTCGTCACCACCCAGTCAACCGAGCGCTGACCGGCCGGCAGCGTGATCAAAGCAGCCTCTTCAGCGCCGACGTAGTTGAGGCCCTCGCCCATCTCCTGCGAGAGGTAGACCTTGACCGTCCTGTCCAGCAATGGCGTGCGGTCGGCTGTGATCGTGAAGGTCGCGTCTGTGCCTTCATCCACCCACTGCGACGCGCTGGAAATCGTCAGCATCGGCGGCTCCGCCAATTGCTGACTCGCCGGCGCGTTCGGGAAGTTGGACGGGCAGGCGACCGGGTAGAAGGACTTGTGCTCCGTCGCGCCCGCCCCGGTCACCGGGTCCTCGTCGGGGCTGCGCACGTGGATGCACTGCTGCACCGCTTCGCCGGGCACCCGGAAGCCGCGAATCGAGTACGGCGTGACTGTTATCCGATAGATCGGACTGCCCGGGCTGTGCACCACCGAATCCTTAGTCAGGTCCGGGGTCAGGAAGTACGCCGGGTAGTAATTCTCGAACTCGTCGCCCCTCCCGGCGACCAGCTTTTCCGGGCTCACGTCCCACGTCAGCGTCGTCGGCAGCCGGTCTCCGTCGGCGTAGGTCGGCATGCCGTCCGAGCGCGGATCCGACATGCCCTTGGCCATGCCCTCCACTTTGACCTCGAACTTGCGGAAGTTCCCCATGGCGACGACGGCGTCGTTCACCTTCAGCCTGTCGTTGGTGTCGCCGGCCTGGAAGGTGTCGATCCGCGCGGTGCGCCAGTGCAGCTGAATCGGAACCTGCCAGTTCCCGCCGGCGATGTTGAAACCGCCGCCGGGACTCTCACGGTGTATGTGTACCCGCCCGGGGTACGCGTCCGCCGAAGTCAAGTCCGCCAGCCGCGGCGACGTATTCGCGTCGATCACCGTCACCGTCACCTCGAACCAATCGGCTTCGGGCAAGGCGCCCAGCGCACCGGCGGTGCCCGCCGGGTACACGCCGTGGAAGATGTGGATGTCTTCCCAGGGGTTATGCGGGTTGGCGCAGCGCACCCACACCTCGACCTCTTGCGGCACGTCCCAATCCGTCGCGGAGAAAGAGAGGCGGGAGGTGGGCACCGTGACGCGGCCCTCGGGCAACTGGTTGCCCATCCCTCTCAGGGGGCTGGTGCGGCCGGTAATGGCCAGCTGTTTCTTGAATATCTCTTCGTACTGTTTTTTGAAGCCTTCCCGGTCCCTCGGGTGCTTGTCGTCGGGGCCGAAGATGGCCACCACCGTCTTCCTCGCGGTCGGCGGCGGCTGGACCAGCTTCACCGTGTAGGTCAGCTTCCGGTATTCCCCGAAGGTGGACGGGTCCGGATGCCAATTGCCGCCCACGACCGCTGAGCCCGCATTGGGCTCGCAGGACTCATGCTCATCCACCAAGAAGGAGGCCCCGGGCCGGTCATCTTCGTACTTGTTGTTGCGATTGTAGGGGTCTATGCCATCGTAGGAGTAGCGGATCACTCCTTCGTAAGAGGAGTGGAGCACCTCCACCGTGGTCTTGCTGGGGTCGGCGGGGCCGAAGACGGGTTGCAGAGTGTCATGCAACTCCACCACGAACACCGGCGAAATTCCGTAGAAGGAGTGTATTTGGGTGCGTGGGACATCCATATGGTTTAGCGGGCCGGTGTCGCTGTCGTTCGTTGCGAATCGGCCACTGGTGACTGTGGAGGTGTGGCCCAGCGGGTTGGTGGACTTCATACCGTTGTTCCGGGTGCCGGTCCAGGGCCAGTCGTTGGGGGACTGGGTGCCTGCCTGGTCGCGTCGGTCGGCCTCCGCCCAGTTTATCCACTTATCTCGCCAGAAGTTGTTGTAGTTCGACGCCACCTGCGGCCCGTTCAACCAGTAGATGTGCGCGCCGTGGCCGTCGGTGGACGGGTTCATGTTGGTGTGGTCACGGGCGTCCACCGTCGCCGTCGATCCCACCACCCTGAACAGCGTCGCATAGGGCCGGATCGCCGGATGCCCGATCTGGTTCGGGTTCCCGCTGGTCTTGGCGATCTCCCCCTGCACGATCGCGTCGTACGTGGCGATGTCGGTGGACGTGGCGTCGGCCCATCTGGTGGTCAGGAACAGCAGCCGGAAGGTAGTGCCCGGGCCAAGCCCGGACGGTTTCAGCGGCCAGTCGTGTGGGACGGAGTAGGTGCCGTCCGGGTTGGGTGTCGGGAGACCCTGCGCGGAGACTTCCTCCGGCCCGCTCGCCAGCAGCGGCATAAGAACCAGCGCCGCCAGCATCAGAAGGAATACGCTTAGCCGGGGCAATCTCGACGCCGGCTGCGCCTGACAGTTGCCGCTCCTCATGACCGCACCCCCTAGAGTCGGGGGAGGGCTCCTACGAATGGCTACCGGAGTCAGGAGAGCACGGATACGCATTTCTTTTACCTCATCGTCAGTTCAGGGATTGCTAAAGGGTAATACTCCACCAGTACCTTGTGCAAGTACACTCGCGAATTGAACCATTAAGTTGAGGCTTGCGCTAGGAGTATAGGAACCTTCATACTCCCAGCGTGACCGGCGACACCCAAACGTCGGGCAGCTCCATCACCATCACCAGAATTGAATAGACTCAAGAGCCTCAACATGGAAGTTCAGCCTAAAGGTTTAGGATCTATGTGGCAAAGTGCTAATATTGGGACCACGGGACACCACCTAAAGCTAAGGCTTTTTGCTCACTCCTTCTTGGCAACCGCGATGATCCTGCTCGTCGCGGCAGCCGCAGCCTGTGGAGCTACGCAGGACCCAACTCCGACCCCGCAACCAGCGGCTGAAACTCCGGGCGCGGCGCCAACCGCCAGTTCTCCGGAGGCCATTGCCTCTACTCCACCTACCGGCACTGCGATGACGATTCCCGATTGGGACCTCGATGAAACGTCCAAAGGGCAAGACCTCATTGACCTCCTCAATCCTGAAGAGGCTTCCTGCGTAAAAGGGAAGCTTGGCGCTGGCCTCCAAATCTTCCTGAGCGCGCCATTGTCAGATCAGGCGCCGCAAGACGGCGGCAGCGGGTTATCCTCGGCCGCTGGGTGTTTCACCGAAGAGCACCGGGCTGCGGCGAATGTTGCGATGCTGGACATTGCGGCTGGCGGCCTGAGCGCGGCGACGCGCAGGTGTGTGTCAGACGTTCTCATGGACAACCCGGACGCCGGGCTGTTTCCCTCGTCTGACGAGGCCAGCGACGCCTCTGCAATGCTGCGGGGCATGGCCTGCCTGACCCCCGGGGAAGCCGCAGCCCTGACGCCGCCCGATGAAGGCCCTCCCCCGGATGTCACCGGCCTCGCTTGCCTGATGGAACAGCTTGAAGGGACAGCCTCGGGTGAGCGCATCATTGCCGTCCTCTCAGGCGCCGATGAGTCTGGGAAAGGGCTGACTATGGACGAGAGCGCGGCGCTTGGTCAGGCCGTGGAAGCCTGCGGTATCGAAACCGAATTCGGCTTTCCCGATCCGACGGGGACCGGGGCCTCTGACGATGCCGCGCAGACACCGGGACCCGAGGACATCGGGGGTGGGTCCGGTCTGTGTACGGTTGGCCTGATACTGTACTCAGGCGACGAATGCTCTTACGGCGATTTCTCCATGACGATTCGAGGGGACGGCGCGGCGGTGCTGGACGGCAGCATCGGCGGGGCCAGCATGGACAGCACCGTCATGCAGGAACAGAGCATACATCTGAATCAATTCAGTGCGACCAGAAGCGGCTCCACTTGGACTATCGAAAGCCTGCCGTAGCCGGCCTCTGGTGATCCCTACAATGGATTGTTTCCCAATAGAGTGTTTTCCGCCGCCGTGTAACGGATGATCATGTCCGTGCAGAGTTTGCCGGAAGAGAAATGCCATGGCGAACGGGTTGGGTGTACGGCTAGACGTCGAACATCGGCGGCGGCAGGAGTTGGCCTGGGACAAGGGAGAGGCCATCTCCGACGTTGTGGCCGCCTAATCGACGGCACCTATGCGGCGCCTATGAGGACATCCTGCGCGCGCGCCGCAAGCAGGCGGAGGAACAGCTGATTGGGCTGAACGCCGAAGACCCGCCAGACCCCGACACCCAACCCGCGAGTCGGAGGCCGCCCATGAGCCCGACGGACATTTGGTGACGCCAACATTTCCGTCTACGCCGCCGGCGGGAACCATCCCTACAAAGAGTCATGCGCCCGGGTTCTTCGCATGGCGGCCGAGGAACCCGGGCCATTCGTAACCGAATCCGAGGTGCCCAAGGAGCTGACGCTTCGCAACCTGGCTTCGGGACGCTAGGCTCCGAGCCGGGAGGTTCTTCGAACCGTCCATGCGGAAGACGTTCTCCCCGCGTCCGAGTTGGCGGACCGACATGCCGGAGTCAGCGCCCGGGACCCGGTCCATACGGCGGTGCTGCAACGTCTGAGAGCAGCCCGAATCATCTCGGGGGACAGTGCCCCCCCGACCGCCTGGGGGGCTTCGAACGGCTTGAACCCGCCGGCGGTCGGGGAGCGAGAGCGTTTCCTCCTCGCCGCCGGGGAGGGTAGCCTTGGCTATTCGCCAGCTGAGAATCCAAGGGAACCGTGGACGACTTTGCCAATCTATGTCGGAGTAAACGACCCTGAGCACCGCAACGCCTCCGCCGCCAACATCGGCAGAGCGGTGCGGGGACTCTCTCATCCTTACCGGCCTCGTACGAAGCAAGCAGATGGCCGAGCAGAATCCTCCACCGGACGGCTCTCGGCGACCTGTTGACCTGACGGCCGTGGATACTCTTATCGAGTCTAAGCGGCGCATCGAAACCGCATTCGGCGGCGCGCCCAACCAGCAGTACAAGCACATCAGAGGTGACGTGAACTGACGCAGGAGATTCCATGTTCTCCCAATGGCGCCACTGCTATTTCACGCCGACCCGCCGCCGGAGGAACTTTCTGGCGCGGTCGCTGCTCAAGGGTGGGAAGAAGACTCCCGAAAATCGCCGCATCAGCCCCTGCTCCAGGACAGCCTTGGGGTTCGAGAACGCCTGATACCCTATGAAGCCGCCCTTGTACCGGCCCATGCCGCTGTATCCCACACCGCCGAACCCCATCGTCTCGGAATCGGCGTGGAGGAGAAGGTCGTTGACGGTAATCCCGCCGCTCGACGTGTTGTCGACAATCTTGTCGATGGCAATCCTGTTCCTACCGAAGATATAGAGGGCCAGGGGTTTCTCTCTGCTGTTGATGTGCTCAATTGCGTCGTCCAAATCTTCATAGCTGTAAACGGAAAGAACAGGTCCGAATATCTCATTCTGTGACACCTTGAGACGCTCTGGAGGGTTGACGACCACCGTCAACGGAATCTTCCTGGTTGCGCGGTCCGGGACCTCTTCGTCCACCGGCTTGGATTGAATGACCCGGCAGCCCGCATCCCTGGCCTCATCGATATAGCCGACGATCCTATCGAATGTCCCTTCGTTTATGATGGACGTATACTCGCTGTTGTCCCTCATCGAGGGGTATGCCGCCCTGTCTCCATCTATGACGGCTTCGACGAACTGTTCTAGACGCCGGTCCGGCAACAGAACGTAATCGCCCGCAATGCAGACCTGTCCTGCGTTCAGTTGGCGCACCCGTCCGATCTTCCAGGCGACTGCCGCGATATCCGCATCGTCCAATACAAAGCAGGGCGACTTGCCGCCGAGCTCGAGAATCACCGGCGTCAGGTTATCTGCCGCTGCGGCCAGTATCCTCTTGCCGACCTCCGAACCGCCCGTGAAGAGCAGCTTGTCCCAGGGAAGAGCCGCAAAGGCCTTGGACACCTCGATGTCGCCCACGACCACGGCCATCTCCTCCTCTCTGAAGTAACTCGCCACCAGGGATTGCAGCAGGTCTGCGGTATGCGGCGTGCTTTCGGAGACCCTTATCATTACGCTATTACCGGCTGCTATGGCGTCGATTGAAGGGTCCAAGGCCAGGCTCACGGGTGCGTTGAACGGAGACATGACGCCGACGACCCCCAGCGGCTCGTTGACCGTGTAGGTCCGCTGGCCGACGAGCGCCAACAGTCCCGACGGGGCTCTTTCTCGCTTCATCCAATTCTTGAGTTTCTTCTTCACCTGTTTGGCATGGGAAAGCTGCGGGTAGATGTCCGCAAGGAAGGTCAAGTCGGGATTTCTGCTCCCGAAATCGCGCTGCAGCGCGCCGGTAATCGCTCCCACGTTGTCTCTGCAAAGCCGCTCTATTCTGCCGAGCCTGTCCATTCGCTGGCGATAGGTTGGCGCGCGGGACGGCGAGTAGCTCGACTTCTGGAGCTCAAATATCCTATTCAGCTCGTCGATGTCGTTGGTTCGTTGAAGTTTCACTCAACTCTCCTCTCTCCTGACTGGCCTTGGGTAGCCCACTGCGCCGTCGGCAAGCTCTCGTATCGTCACGCGGGCAAGCCATGCCGGGGTGCAGTACTCTCCCAGTTGCCGCCTCTCCTCCGGTGGTATGACCGTCTCATAGAGCGTGGCGGCAGTGTCGGCCGGAGCTTCTGTCCAGTCAAACCGCGCCACTCGTCGGGCCAGGGTTCGCAGCAGAGGCGCGCCGCCCACCTCGTTGAGCCAAGCAAAGAAGTCCGATTCCGGTACCCCATACAATCCGGTGTAGTGGCGCAACTGCCTACCCAAGAGCCGGTCGGCAGGATCGGTCTCGGCCAGGCGTTGAATGTCGATGCCAAAGGAGGCCTGCACCACCATGCCGATCACAGCACTCAGGTAGGTGTGGCGGAGGGACGGACGTCCATCTTCTTCCGTATCCTCGGCAAACCTGTCGCCCAAGACGGTTCGCACCGTGTCGTCCATCCCTTCCGTGCTGTAGGTGATCTCGCCTAGGGCGGTGCGTAGCAGGTCGTACCACAGCCGACGCTTGACCCTGATGGTCTCCAACTCCGAATGCTCTTGGTAGTGGGTCTTCAGGACGGCGATGTCCCGCTGGTAGGAGGGGCTACCTTGGCCGAAATGCTTGCCGATCTCGTCTCTATTGGGCTTTAGGCTCTTGGGGACACCTAGGGCGTAGTCTCGCAGCCACTCAGAGGGTGAACCAGCGGCGGGGTTCTCTAGCGTGAAGGCGCCGCTGATGGAAGAGTACTGGGTACATTGCACGAGCATAACCGTTACGGTTATGAGTGTCAATCAGCTTGGGATGGACCCATCCCCGAATTCAGGGGTTGGCCAATGGCGCCGTCGTCGGCTCGGCTAGCCCACGAATCCGGTGGTGGCGACGGGCAATGAGTGGTAGAGTTGTTTTGCCAGCCTGACGCAGCGGGCAGTGGCAATTTTGCCACGACAGCCTATGAGGAACTACAGGCCGCCGAGCCAAAATTCGAAGACGGTTCTGTCTATCGTCAAAATAGGCCCACCATTTTTCTCTGAATTGTCTTGTCGAGATATGCCTCGACGGACTTTGAGCGCGAGGAGTGATTCATGACCGGACGGCGTGTGCGTGTACTTGCGGCAATCACAGGTGTCATTGCCGCGTCATCGCTCTTGCTGGCGGCGGGGTGCAGTGACCCGGAACCGACTCCAACGCCGCAGCCAACGGCAACCCCGGCGCCTACCGCGTCGCCCCAGCCGACTGCGACGCCCCAACCGGCGCCCACACCTATTCCAACCGCCACCCCGCAGCCGACGCCGACACCTCGTCCGTTTCCGCTGACCGCTGAAGAGGTGTATGAACTCGTCAGCAGATCCGTTGTCCGCGTTGAGACTCCAATCACACTCGGTACCGGTGTGTTGATTGAAGGCGGGTACGTTATAACAAGCGCCCACCTCGTCCTACCGTACGCCCACGTCAACGTGACACTGTCAGACGGTCAATCGATTCCGGATGCGCCTGTGGCGCATCTGGACTATCTGTCGAACACGGCAGTGCTCGGGCCATTCCCGCCTGTAGGTCAGTCACTGGCCATTGCGGATGCCTCCGACCTCAAGACAGGCGCGACTGTTTATCTTGTCGCGCACCAGTGGCATGAGGGGGCTGATCCGGAACCGTCCATGACGCAGGGAATCATCTCCGGCACGGCTTATTGGGCGGCGGCCGATCTTACGCTCTTCCAGACGGACGCGGGCGTGAAGGCAGGTCATCACGGCGGCGCGCTCGTCACGGAGACCGGCGCGCTGGCAGGCATAAGCGGGCTCGTGGGCCCTGACACGTCAATTCCACTGATCCCCCATGCGGATAGCCTACTCACGAGGATTGAGCCGCTCCTTGGCGAAGAGGACGTGTCCGAACTGGGAGACCGGCTGCTTCGGGCAGAGCACGAACTCAGCGATGGCGAGGGCACACTTGTCGCCCGACTTGGGCAGCATGGTTACGCAGTCACCGGCCCGCTGGGTGAGACAGTCACCATCGACGTGACGAGCGACAATGATGTATTTCTCATCGCATGGGATTTCATCGGCAATCACATCGTGAGTGTTGACGAGACGAACACCGGCGCTGAGACTCTGTCACTGACCATCCGTGAGGATAGTCCCTATGTGGTCTTCGTTGAGCAATATGCGCGAAGCGAAACAGAGTATGAGATCAACAGCAGCCACGGTTTGTTCCCACTGATTGATCTCGATGACGGAACGGGCGTCGAGCCGGGGCAGAGTGTCATCGGTGCTCTGGATAACCCTGCTGATCATGACCTGTTCTTCATCGAGCTCGAAGAAGGGGACTCAATCGTCGTGGACGTTGAGGCGGCTGCCATTGATCCAGTCGTGTTCGTTGGCCGTGACGATGTTTCATCGCGCCTGATGCGGAGCGACGATGACGGCGGACACGGACTGCTCAACCAGAATGCCAGTCTCATTTACGAGGCGTCGGAGACCGGTCGCCACGCGATCCTGGTGGCGGACGCCCGGCACACCCGATCGGCCGGATACCTTCTCACGGTTACGAGGGATTCTGTGACCGAAGATGAGACACAATCCGATTCGGTCGGGCAGTCTTAGGGTGTAAAATTTAGTGTCCGACCCCCACCAGGGAGGCGGAGAGACGGCGGTTGACCGTGCCTCCACCTCGAGGATTGTTTCCGTGCCGCAAGAATCGTCGGCAAGGAGGGAGAGATGAAGCACCCAATTGTTGCGATCCTTTTGCTCGTCGTGTCCAGCATGCTTATATTCGGGGCTGCAGTGGGCTGCGAGAGTGACGATGAACCTGAGACCTACCGCATTGGTGTCATGGAAGCTCTCACCGGCCCCGGCGAGACATATGGCAATGTGTCAAACCGAGCCAAGCAGTTGGCGCTGGAGGAAATCAATGAGGCCGGCGGAATCAACGGTACGCCGCTTGAGCTGGTGGTTGAGGACTCCAAGTGCAATGCACAGGACGCAATTACCGCCTATAACAAGCTGACGGACGTGGATGACGTCAAGATTATTCTTGGCACGTCCTGCAGCGGCGCAATGTTGGGCGTCGCTCCACTGGCTGAAGAAGACGGCGTTGTGCTCTTCTCCTCATCGGCGACCAACCCGGATATCGCAGACGCGGGAGACTTCATCTTCCGCACCGCAATCAGCGATGAAAATCTGGGCATAGAAACAGGCAACCTCCTGTGGGCCGACGGCATTCGAACGCTGGCCACAATCTCCGAGTCGACTGACTACGCGGAGGGAGTGCGACGCGGCGTTTCAGAGCGGTTTGAGGTGCTCGGCGGGCAGGTGGTGGCTTCAGAACGCTATCAAACGGAAACACTGGATTTTAGAACGCAACTTACTCTCTTGCGGGAGAGCAACCCCGATGCGTTGATGATAGCCGCGCAAGGTGAGGCAAGCGCGGGCTCGATAATCAAGCAGGCTCGGGAGATTGGGTATGACGGTCCAATCTATAGCGAGGTTGTCTCGATTGGGTCGACGGCTCTCGAGGTGGCCGGAGAGGCGGCGACGGGGCTCAAGGCTGTGATCGCCGACCTGGATCCGGGCATTGCGAAGGGCCAGAGCGTCTTGCAGAATTTCCGCGCCAAGTATGACTACGTCACGCTGCCCTGGTACCTGGGCTCCGCTTACGACAGCGTGTACATCGCGGCAGAATGCCTCAAGGAGACGGAGGACGACCAGGATACGGAGGCATTCCGTGATTGCCTCTACGATGTCACGTGGAGCGGCGCGATCGGCGAAAATTATTCCTTCGATGAGCGCGGTGAGGTTGTCGGTCTTTCCAACGTCGTGATTGAGATTCTCCCGCTTGCAGAGCGAACCGAGCAAAACCAGGGCTATCGTGTCCTGGGGCCCGCCCCCGCCTGATAGCCGGACCAGTCCTGAGAAATACGGGCGGCGCTCCCGACACGGGAGCGCCGCCCTCGTTTTCTAGGCAGTAGCGCTGTGTTCCTCGACAGGCTCGACGCGCACGTCCGGCAGCCAGCGCAGGAACTTCGGCAGATACCAGTTGCGCGCCCCGAGCATCTCCATCGTCGCCGGCACGAGCACTGACCGCACCAGCGTTGCGTCCAGGAGAATCGCGACCGAAAGGCCGAAGCCGACCTGCTGGTTGATGATTGTTTGGCCGGAGGCGAACGCGCCGAAAACGGCAACCATGATGAGCGCCGCCCCGGTGATCAGACCGGCCGTCTCTCGTAGTCCGAACGCTACCGCTTCGCGGTTGTCGCCCGTCTGATCGAACCGTTCCCGGATGCGGCTCAGCAGGAAGACGTGGTAGTCCATCGACAGCCCGAACAGGATCGAGAACAGAAACAGCGGTATCCATACATCGATGACGGCCGCTTCCTGGAACCCGAGTAGGTCCCTGCCGTAGCCTTTCTGGAAGACCAGGACCAGCAGCCCATACGCCGTCCCGACGGACAGCAGGTTCATGAAGACGGCCTTGATCGGGATCACGATGGAGCGGAAAACCAGCATCAGGATCAGGAAACTCACACCGAGCACGAACGCGAAGACGATTGGCGTGTATCGTTCGACGATGTCAAAGACATCCGCCGCCGCCGCAGTTGGCCCGCCGACCAGCACCTCCGCATCCACGCCCGCGAATGCCGCCGGAATGTGCGTCTCCCTGATGTTGTTCACCGCATCGACGGCAGTTTGGCTCGCAGGTTCGCCCGGAATGACAACCCGCAATAGGCCAAGGTCATTGGCGAGGTTTGGCTCAAGCAGCGTGGGCAGTGGGAATGCTGGATCGGCCAGCAGCGCGCCCTGGAGTTGCTGCACCGCACCCGTGACGCTCGCATCCGCCAGGTCGCCGTCAATGACGACCTCCGTCGGATTGATCAGCCCAAAGGAGAACTCCTCCTCCATGACAAAGAAGGCCTCCCTGGTTTCGGCCTCTTCGGGGAAGACGTCCACGCCGTTCAGGCCCGTGTTGATGTCGAAATAGAAATACGTAGCGAAGACCATCGGGACGCCGACAAGCACAACGCTAAGCAAGGGATTGCGCATGACGATGTGGGTAATGCGATCCCAGAAGCCGCCCTCATGACTCTGGCCCGCCTTCGGCGCGGGCCTCCCGAATCGTGGTATGGACAGCATATTGATCCGCGTCCCCATGAGCGCAATGACCGCCGGGAGGAGGGTCAGGCTGGCGGCCACGGCGATGACGACAACGAGGATCGCGCCGATGGCGAGCGACTGGAAGAATCCGAACGGCACAACGAGCATGCCGCAGAGGGCGACAACAACCGTGACGCCGCTGAACAACACGGTTCGGCCGGCAGTCTCGCCTGCCTTTACTGTCGCGTCAAAGGCGGACAGCCCTTTCTCCAACTCCTCCCGGAATCGCGAAATGATGATGAGGGAGTAGTCGATACCCACCGCCAGACCAATCATGATGATCATCAGTTGAACAAAGAAGACCAGCTCATAGAACTGTCCGATAACCGCCGCAAGTCCCAGCGCGGCGACCACGCAGATGAGTGAAAGGCTAATCGGCACAAGTGCGGCGACGACAGCGCCGAAGAGCAGAACGAGGATAATCAGCGCGACCGGAATGCCGACCCGTTCACCTTGCTGCAGGTCTCTCTCAGATAGCTCATTGCGCTCCAGAGAGATGCTGGCATCACCGACCGTCAGGACACGGAAGCCGTCCTTGCCATTCTCCTCTTTCGCAAGGTCAAGCAGATAATGAACGTTGTCTTCGGCATCCTGAAGGTCGCCCGTCATGATGACCGGAACCAATGCCGTGCGGCGATCCTGTGATACAAGGACGGCGGCCTGCAGCGGATTCACCTGGCTGAGCTCATAGAAGTTCACTACTTGCCCAATGACGTCATCACCCAAGGATTGAATCTGTCCTGTTAGCGATGAGACACGGGCCTGGAATGCGGGATCATCAACGGTCAGGCTTTCGGACTGGACGATGACCATCTCCGTGATGGGCTTCGGCCCACGCATCCGATCCTCAAGCAGTTGCTCCGCCCTCTGGGACTCAGATCCACTGCCCAACTTCAATTCCGTGGTCAATGCGTCAGCCAGCAGCTGCCCGCTGAGGCCAATACCAATCAACGCGACAAGTATCCAGACAACAATTGTGACCAGGGGCCTGCCGGCGCTGATGCGGGCGAGTCGTTCAGTCATGAGGGCGTCCCTTCCCGGGGTTCCTTGGTGCGAAGGACAAGACGCCCTTAATGTGCATCGCCGCCTAGCGGCGATGCAAGAGTCACGTCGAAATGCCGGACTATGTCAGGGGCTATGCGTCATTCAGTGAGGCCACGCTGAACACGACGGAGAAGGGCTTGCAGTAGATGACAACGCTGCCCATTGCGGAAACGTCCACGCCGGCGGGAATCGTGTAGTTCTGATCGCCGCGATTCCCCTTGAGCGGACCGAGATCCACGTAGCCGGGCTGCTTCACGTCCGGCGAGCGCATCGGATCAGGGTGAGGGGAAAGGATAACGTGCAGGGCTGGGCCGTTCGTTACGTTCAGGTCTTCAAGCCTCAGCAGCAGACCGCCCCCGGGCGCTGAATAAATCGTCGCGTCCCCGCTGCCCCTATGGAAGCTGTCGGCGTCACGGAACCTTCCGGCCTTGAGCGCCACCGGTCCTCCCTGCTGCTCCATGACCGAGGCCATGGCAGGCGCCATCATGTCCGCCGCCTCCGCCATGGTGGACTCGTCCGTAGCGGCTGCTCCCATCGCCAGCCCCTGCACCATGTCTGACATCATTTCGCTCTCGACGGCGGTGACTGAGTCACCCGCCATGACCATGGACGATGCGGTCATCGACGCACCGGACGGAATCTCCTCCGACATGACCGGTCCGTCTACCATCGCCATGCCGGCCATGACGCTCTCGATCTCCTCGCGTTCCATGCCCTCAGGCACGACGGCCTGCGCGGCGAATGGAAACTCCTCCTCAACGGTGACGTTGATGAAGAGGGGAGATGCCAGAGACCAGGTGAGGAATAGCCCAATCAGGACGATTGGAGCGCCTCCGATCGCGAACGGCACGCGATGCTCCCAGGCGTAGCGATACCACTCTTTCTTCACAACGAGCCAGGCGAAAGCGGCGCCAATCAGTATGGCGCCAACCGTTATGAAGAACCTGTATTCATAGAGGCTTGGAAGGGCGCGTTCAAGGTCGCCGAAGGTGGGCATTGGATCCGTTCCTTTCCGTGTATTGGATTCCTTGATTCCATCCTAGCCCCAGTTGCAAAAACGCCGACTGACTGTGTCAAGCTGTTGCGCCGCTGTTTTATCATTAAATGGTCGCCAGGGTGGCGACGGGAAAGCGCGTGGGAAAGTGGGACGAAGGAGGCCATAAGTATGGTAGTTGCGTTGCGCCCGGAAACGGATGAGACGGCTGCTCCCGGGCATGCAGAGCTCTTTGAATCGTTAAGCGAAGAACACCAGAAAAATGTGGTGCGGTGGGCCCTTGCCAACAGGGCGCGTGTCTCGGAAGAGGCGCGTGTCGCTCTCAACAATGCTCTGATCGGGAATGTCTCTGTCCGCGGTTTTCGTGAATCGAACGTGCCGGATGCCCCGGCTATCATGCTGATTCAGCCCGTGCGAAACGCGGCACTTGTACTTGATGTCATTGCTCAGTCCGTACTGACCGTGTGGTGGGAGTCACGGGCAGAATTGCGTGGAATCGTGGAGGCAGCCGTCGAGAACGCTGCCCAAAGCGATGGTTCTACGCATGGCGCGCCCAGTGAGAGTCTTTCGGCAACCCTCGCATCAGCGCATCCTCAGTATTCATCTGACGACGTGACCCTGATGATCACGCTGGTGATGAGTGAGCGTTCCATCGTGGACGAGGAACCGCACGAGGAGGAACCGCACGGGGAGGAATCTCACGAGGAGGTAGCGCAGGAGGAGGAATCTCACGGGGAGGTAGCGCTTGAGGAGGAATCGACAACAGATGCCCAGCGCATCTTCGACGACTTCTTTGCTGAGCTCCGCTCCCTGCCGGCGAACTATCCGGAATGGGATGGGCCGCTAAGCCGGCTCATGGAAGAGATCGCTGAGCTCAAAGCCAACAAGACCAGGGAAATTGAAGAGGCGGGCGGCCTCGGCAGCCGCATTGTTGAAGTCGTGGGCGCTCACACCGATCTCCTTTCATTCTTCGAATGGACCGTGGACGAGAGGCTACCGAACGCGACGGGCCCATGGGATGATGCGGAGTCCGTCAGCAAGGCCATCGAGAATCTCGCCGAGATCCTTGAACGATACGAGACAGTGCGGGAGACAGGCGCAACCTACGGCGAGGAAACACGCCGTGCGGCGGAACGCACCGAATTCCAGGGGGAGATTATAAAGGCACTCGCTGCACTGGAAGAGGCAGCGGTTATGCCGACACCTGAACCCATCATCGAAGAGGTTGTCCCGGTGGAGGACACGTCTGCGGAGGATGATTCCGAGGCAGAGACGTCCATGACGGGCGAATCGGCCGAGATCGCCAATGTGACGGATGACCTGGAGAGACAGTATCTGCGTGACATGCTGGAGGCTCTGCAGCGGGAAAATGCCGACCTTAAGGCCGCGCAGGATGTCGCTCACAGGCAGATCACGGAACTGAATACGGCAGCCGAAGCGGTGCAAAAGGGTTACCAGGCACTTAAGCAGGAACATACCGATCTTCAAGATGAGGCGGAAGAGGCCGTTCGCAAATATGGCGAGACACAGGAAGAGCTTGCCTCCCCGCCTGACTTTGGTGATGTGGCTTCCGTTCTGGATTTCGCCGAGGACCGCTGGCCGAACGAGCTGAGGCTCGCGCTCAACAACAACTCAGACCACAAGCTGTATTTCGATCAGCCGAACCAGGTGTACAGCGCCCTGGAGTGGCTGGCCACGACGTACCGCAATTCCAAGACGGGTGAGAAGCCCGTGGGCAACCTGGATGTCTCGCTGTTCACGACGTGCGGGTGGCGATACCGCCCGTTCCAGCCTGACGCCGCGCCCGGCAAGTACCGCTCCGATTACCAGACGACCGATGCCGAGAAGAAATTCACCCTGGACGAGCATATCGGCCGGGGCACCGGACGCACCCCGGGACAGATTCGCGTCGCCTTCGCGTGGGACGAGGAGCGCAATATGGTGGTTGTCGGATACATCGGTCGCCATCAGCGCCCCAGCGGCACCTAGCAAGCAAAACACTTACCTCGACGGAGGATGAGCATCTCGGGGGCGGCCCAGCGGGCCGCCCCCGAGAATTTTTGAGATTCGCACGCGAAAAAGCGGCGACTCAACCGGTTCCCTAGTCAAGGAATTGTGCGAACTTCAAGAAAGCTTGCGGGGAGGGCGTGGCGGGATTAACATAAGCCGTCACCTTTCGCGTGGGTTGGTGACACGCGCGGCGCATTGAGATGTGGCCGCGCACGGTGTGATGATCTGGGGAGAGGGGATGAGACCATGGATCGTTTGAAGACACCGCTGACAGATTTACTTGGGATCAAGTACCCGGTTCTGCTGGCCGGCATGTCGCTTGGGATGGATGACCGGATGCCCAGCCCGCCCCGGCTCGCCGCCGCGGTCACGGAGGCCGGCGGACTTGGCGTCATGGGATGCGGCAGCCGCAAGCCGGACACAATTGACCGGTGCATCAAGGAATTCAAACAGCTTTCCAATGGCCCATTGGGCATTGATCTCCTGTTGCCCGCCACCATGGCGGAAATGGGCGCGCAGGACACCAAGGCGATGGTGCGGGAACGCCTGGAACGCGACCATCCGCAGCACGTCGGCTTCGTCAAGGAGTTGATGCAAGAGCACAACCTGCCGGACGTCGCGCTTGCCGATGACGAAGCGGAGGCCATGTCGCCGGATCTGCTCCGCCGCCAGTTTGAGGTCGTTGCCGACCATAACGTGCCAATCTTCGTCGCCGGTCTTGGCGACCCCGCGATGATTATGGACGTTGCGCGAGCGCATGGTATGAAGGTGGGCGGCGTCGTCGGCGCAGTCCGCCACGCTCAACGGCAGAAGGCTGCGGGTGTTGACTTCGTGATTGCGCAAGGAACCGAGGCAGGGGGACACACCGGCAACATCGCTACATTCCCGCTTGTTCCGCAAGTTACAGACACGATGGATCCCACGCCTGTTCTTGCTGCGGGCGGTGTTGGCTCAGGCCGACACATCGCGGCGGCGATGGCGCTAGGAGCGCAGGGCGTGTGGGTAGGTTCCGCGTTCCTTGTTGCGGAGGAGAACGCGATTCCGGTCGAGCACCAGGAACAGATTGTCGGCGGCAAGTCCGAGGACTTCACGCTGACCAAGTTCAACACCGGCAAGCAATCTCGCAGCTACAGGACACCAGTCAAGGAGGCGTGGGCGCAATCCGGCCTTGAGGCGCTGCCAATGCCGCTGCAGGGCATCCTGATGGAGCCGCTGTACGCGGGCGCCCGTCAGTCCGGACGGTTGGACATCGACGCTGCGAGCGCCGGGCAGGTGGGCGGAATGCTCAAGGCCCGCCGACCGGCACGTGACATCTTGCTCGATATGGTCAATGAGGCGGAGGAAACCATCGAGCGAATGCAGAACAATCTGCGATAGCCTGATGGCTTTCTAGAGGCGGAATTGGGAAATTCAAATAGGGAAACTGTGGACAAGGGATAGGGGAGGACACAATGGCAAACAGGTTACACACACCGCTCTGCGACACGCTGGGCATGGAGTACCCGATACTGCTGGCCGGAATGGCAGTCGGGGGCAGTCAGGATCTGGCGCCGACGCCCGTCGAGATGGTAGCGGCTATCAGCAACGCGGGCGCGCTTGGCGTGCTTGGCGACAACTTCCGCAATCTGGATGAGATGGACGAGGGCCTCCGCCGCCTGAAGTCCCTCGTGGGCGACAAGCCGTACGGGATGGACTTCCTCGTGCCGGCCACACGCGCCGAGGTGACGGCCAACAGCAATCGCGAGCTGTACGCGCAGGTCGCGCCGCAGTATCCGCAGCACGTCGCGCTGGTGCAGGAGTTGATTGAGGAGTACGGGTTCGAGGCCGAGGAGGTCTCCGAATCCGAGCCGATGTCCACGGAGCTGTTGCGCAAGAAGTTCGAGATTGTCCTCGACAACAAGGTGCCCCTGTTCGCTGCGGCGACGGGCGAGCCGCCGGAGTGGTTCGCACAGCAGGCCCATGCGCAAGGCATGAAGCTGATTGGCATGACCGGCGCAGTGCGTCACGCACAGCGGCAAGTGGCCGCAGACGTGGACATCATCACCGCCCAGGGCACGGAGGCGGGAGGCCATACAGGCAACATCTCAACATTCGTGCTCGTCCCGCAGGTCGTCGACGAAGTTTCGCCGAGGCCCGTGCTTGCAGCGGGCGGCATCGGGACTGGCCGGCACGTGGCGGCGGCGTTGGCGCTTGGCGCGCAGGGCTGCTGGGTCGGCACGGCGTTCCTGGTCGCGGAGGAGAATAACATCCCCGACGCACACAAGGACCAGATTCTCGGTGCGCGATCCGATGAGTTCACCACAAGCAAGTTCTCATCCGGTAAGCAGCAGCGCGCGTTCCAGAACGCCGTGAAGCTGAAGTGGGCGGCGTCCGGACTGGACGCGCTGCCGATGCCGTTGCAGGGCCTGATCCAGGAGCCGTTCACACGAGCGGCGCGCAAGGCCGGCAGGCTCGACCTGATTGGCAACCCGTCGGGTCAGATCGGCGGCATGCTCAAGGAGCGCCGGCCCGCCCGTGACATCCTGATGGACATGGTCAATGACGCCGAGGAGACCATCGAGCAGTTGCAGGGGAACCTGCGGTAGGGAATGCCCCCGCACTCCGATTGGGACGGATACCCCCGCCACGCATCCGTGTGGCGGGGGTATTGCTAATCATCACATTGTTCTTTGCGGTACATCGGACGGTTTCGCGAGGAAACGCTTGACAAGGGGGGAGATTTACAGAATAATAGAGTACAGTGTAACAACCTTACTAGATGGAGGAGTTGCAGTGACACCAGTTGTGAGGATTAGTGAAGAGTCCTATATACGGCTGAAGAGCTGGGCGGAACCGCTCGACGACACAGCCGAGGATGCATTTCGGAAAGTTCTGGACGCTGCAGACCAGCAGCGAAATGGGCGAGAACACCATCGGGGAATCGTCCACGATTCACCGGTGGCGATTGCTGGTGAAGTGAAAGTGATGGCAGGTGCCAGAGAGGAAACTATCGGAGGCCCGAATGTCGTGATATCCGACAATTCGAGTGGAGCCGCCGAACGGATGTATGTGTCCTTGCCGGATGAATTCAAATCCTTGGCCAAGGGTCAGGGCAAAATGAGGGGCCGGATTGCGCGTAAAGCGTATCTTGAGAGAATTGGGATATCGGCAATCAAGCCTGGTCAGTGGGTACAAACTACCGGCGGGCTGATGCACTACTTGGGCTATTCGGCGCAGAACAGCCCCGGCAATTGGTTTTTCGGCGCGAGCCAAGATCTGGTCGAGAAGTACCTTGCAGATAAAAGCCTGGCATCATTTGTGTTCTTGTGTGGCCTGTCGGAGGACATGATTATTGCCGTGCCGGTGGGCATTCCACAGTTGGAGCAGATGGTCCGGCTTGGGCTCTTTTCGAAGAGCGACGGGCAACTCAAGTTCAACATCCGCGGTGAGGCTGGCGATATCTTCTACTTGGACGGCAGGCAGATTGAATAGATGGTAGCAACCTGTTGTAGATTCGAAGTATGGCAGCCCCCATTATGACAGCTGCGGTGTTGCTGGATGCCGCTATCCAATGTACATTCGCGGACGGGGCAGGCGGTGAGATTCCCTACGCCGATATTCCTGAGATCAAGGACGGAGTCACAATAACCGGCCTTGAGTTGCCGAACGCCTATGAAATGGTTCTGACACTATCCAATGACCAGCAAATCGACATACTTTGGGACTTCGCCCGGCACTACTGCGATCAATCGTATCGACCAACAGTAGAGGCCCTTGCTGCGTCGGCGAGGAATACTCTTGGCGCGCGCATACGCCGAAACAGGGAGTCGGCCGGACTGACACAGGAGCAGCTTGCCAAACAGGCGCGAATCGGCCGTGTGACGCTGACGCGACTTGAAAATGGAGAGCAGACGCCCAGATTTGCGACGCTCAACTCGATTGCGCAGGCACTGGATGTGCCGGTGAATGCGCTCTTGATTGACCCGTAGCAGCTCCCCCTACATCCGCTCCAGGCCGAGGGTTATTTTTTCGCGGGCGGTGAGGTCTGCTGAGGCGTCGTTGAGGTTGCGTGGCGGGGCGCCTGCCGGGATGCCTACGATGGGTTGCTCCGTGTCCTGACTCGCGGATTCCATGCCTTCGAGGAGGCGAGTTCGCACCTGCTCGACGACGCCCTTTGCCTTGGCCAGCGAGGACTCTAACTCCTCTGCCGTTGTGCCGCTCACCAGATCGCCCGGTACCTCCGGTGCAGTGTCTAAGAGCGCGAGTCGATAGCGTGAGACTGTCGTTGAGAGTTCCCTTTCAAGCGAGATCACCTGCTCTTCAAGGGCGGAGACGCGTTCATCCCGTGCGGCGAGTTCGGACTGCATGGCCTCGATGCTCGGCTTCTCGCTTGAAGGGGATTCAACGCCATCGGGCGCGGTTTCTTCTGCAGCCTCACCTTGACGGGTATCTAAGATTTCGTCAGTCGGCTCGCGCTCTTCGGCTGCGGCGTTCGTCTCATGCTCATTGGTCGTCGGCATGGCAAGTTCCCCCATTCGGTCTTGTGATTGCTTGTCCGAATGGGTTGTAGCGCGTTCGGGGCGCGGTGGGCAAACGTGGGTGTCACATGGGGACGAGAGATTGCGTAACGATACGGAGTTCGGTTGCACTCCGGGTTCTGGATTCCCGCCTTCGCGGGAATGACGGGTGAGGCTTAGGGCGAGACGGGGAAGGAGGTGACGGTGATGGATCGTTCTCCGTCCGGGTCTGAGAATTCCACGATGGATGACAGACCCACCCACGTTGGAGAGCCCGGGTAGTAGGCTACCACGCCGCCCTCACTGATGTTCATGTGGGCGTCCCAATGGCCCAGCGCCACGTAGTCGCGACCGCAGTCCGCAATCTCCTGCGGATAGATCGGGTACGATCGGCCTGCGTCCGCCTGGTCTCTCACGTAGTGCCCGTGTCCAATGGCGATCTGCCACGGTTCCGGCCCGCGCGGCGGCGGCTCCTTGAGCGGGTATAGCGACACGTCGTCGTAGCTGACGTGCGGCTTGCCCCATACGGCGAGCCCAAGCTCCGGGTACGTCACCGTCTCGCCCTGCGGGTCCTTGATCAGGTAGACGTTGGGTGTGCGGCCCTCAAGATCCATGCGCCAGTAGACGGAGTTCTGCTCCAGCGGATCGTGATTTCCGGGCAGGATGACCGTCGGCATCGGTAGGCGTTCAAGCTGTTCCATCACATAGTCGGCCACGTCAGCCCTGATGCGGTTGTGGTCGAAGAAATCGCCCGCGATGAGGACGGCGTCCACCTTCTCTTCAAGCGCGCGATCTACCACGATCTTGAACGCGTGCAGACACTTGCGCGGCTGCGGCGACCATCGCTCCGTGAACGCGCCGATATGCACGTCCGATGTGTGGAGGATGCGTATCTTGTCGCTGGACATATGCTTGTTGGGAAAGACCCTAGACCATCATTGAGTTGTCATTTGAGTGGTGCCGGGGGCGGGACTCGAACCCACACTCCTTTTTGGGGAAGCGGATTTTAAGTCCGCCGCGTCTGCCATTCCGCCACCCCGGCACGTGATTCTGCTCACATAACCGGGGAGCCCCATCAGTGTATGTCGACATTTCGGCCATCTGAGCGCCGAGGAAATTATGCAGCCTGAGTTCTGTTCAAGAGGCGAACGAGGCGACTCTTGCGCCGGTCAGCGTTCCTGCCGTGCAGCGTCTTGCCCTTCGCGCGGTCCAGGGCGACCATGGCGCGTCTCACGGTATCCTGCGCGTCCTGTTCTCCGTCCTCAATAGCCTCACGCGCACTGCGGATTAGCGTTCTGATTGTCCGATTCCGGTGGCGATTGATTTCGCGCTTCTTGATTGAGCGTCGATGCGCCTTTGCCGCGGAGATTCCTTTTGCCACGTGTTCCTGCTCCTTGCCAGTTATCCCTTACGTTGTTTGCCGTTTGGGGACTTGCGGCCTGCGCCGTTTGCGCGCGCCGCCCCACCGTTCCGCCGCCCGGCGTTGGCCTCACGACGGCGGCTGTGTCCCGATGTCCGATAGACGTTGATAACGCCCGGCAGGTCCTCCAACCGGGACATCATCCGGCTGACCTGCGGCAGACCGCTGGCTTCAACCGTAAGGGTTATCGTAACCGTCCTATCCGCATTGTGTCTATCGCGTACCCCTGTGATGTTGATGTGGTCGGCGGAGACAAGTGTCGTTATGTCACGCAAAAGGCCGACCCGATCCTGTGACGAAATGACGACGCTGGACGGGTATTTCTGCTCGAAGTCCGGCCAGCTCACCTCCATCAACCGCTCCGGCTCGTCCTCGTTCCGGACGTTATCGCAGTCCCCCCGATGCACCGTGACGCCCCGGTTGCGCGTGATGAACCCGACGATCTCCTCACCGGGCATCGGGCGGCAGCAAGGCGCGGAGCGGGCCCGCGTGGGACCAAGCCCGGGCACGTTTACGGCGAGCTCTCCGCTGGATGGGCGAATCGGTATGGTTTCCGACTCTTCCTTCGGGGGCGCGATGCGCGTCGCGATCTGGTTGACACCCACCTGCCCCGTACCCAGAGCGAGGATGAAATCATCTGCCGTCTGGTATCCGAAAAGCGTTGCCAGGTGCTGTGGGTCAAGCTGCACGCCGAGCCGACGCGTCTCCCGCTCCAGAAGCTGGCGACCACGCACCGTACTCTCTGAACGCTCCTGAACGCGGAACCAGTGACGGATCTTGGAACGCGCCAACTCTGTGCGCACATAGCCGAGGTCCGGATTCAGCCAGTCAAGGCTAGGTCCCTTTGGGTTCTTGGACGGGATGATCTCGATGGTGTCGCCGTTGTGCAGCGTGTAGCTCAACGAGACCATGCGGCCATTGACTTTCGCTCCGGCGGTGCCATAGCCGACGTCCGTGTGAATGCGGAAGGCGAAGTCTATGGGAGTGGAGCCGGCCGGCAACTCACGAATCTCGCCCTTCGGCGTGTAGACATAGACCTGGTCGACGAGAATCTCGTGCTTCAGTTGATCGACGAATTCCTGCGCGCCGATCACATCGCGTTGCCAGTCCAGCAGTTGCCGCAGCCACGCGATGCGCTCATCGAACTCGCCGCCGCCCGCACCCTCCTTGTAGCGCCAGTGCGCCGCGATGCCGTATTCCGCCATCTGGTGCATATCCGCCGTGCGGATCTGCACTTCCAGCGTATTGCCGTTAGGCGTCACGACCGTTGTGTGCAGCGATTGATAGCCCGTTTCTCGTGGGTTGGCGATGTAGTCGTCAAATTGGCCGGGCAGGGGTCGCCACATGCCGTGGATGATGCCGAGCACGCCGTAGCAGTCCTGCACGTCCTTCACAACAACGCGGACGGCCTGCAGGTCATTGATGTCGTCGAAATCCCGCCCGATCTCGCGGTAGCGCTCCATCTTCTGGGCGATGCTATAGATACTCTTTGTCCTGCCGGAAATCTCAACGTCCTTGTATCCCTGCGCCGTGAGCGTCTCCCGCAGAGCCGTCAGCGCCGCGCCGACTCCCGTCTCGAGCTCCGTCAGCCGCGTGGCCACCAAGTTCGCAATACGCCGATGCCGCGCAGGCTCAAGGTGGACGAACGCAAGGTCATTGAGTTCTGATTCGATGCTGTCGATGCCGAGCCGATGGGCGAGCGGAGCGTAAATATCACGCGTTTCCAGGGCGATGCGGTGACGCCGGTCAGGCGTGAGCGCGTCCAGCGTTCGCATGTTGTGCAGGCGATCGGCCAGCTTGATGAGCACGACGCGAACATCCTGCGCCATGGCGAGGAACATCTTACGAAGGCTCTCCGCTTGGTAGACGCTGGCGTGTGAGGGGAGGGCTGCCGCCTCACCTCCTGCTCCCTGCTGCGGTTGCGCGGCGAGACGTGAGAGCTTTGTCACACCGTCAACGAGGTCCGCGATTTCCACGCCGAAACCCGTGCGCATCTCATCGAGCGTCATGGGCGAGTCTTCGACGACGTCATGCAGAAGCGCCGCCTGCAGCGTCGGCGCGTCCAGCATTTCGATGTTGGTCAGGATGAGCGCCGTCTCAAGGGGATGGCAGATATACGGGTCGCCGGACTTACGGAACTGACCCTCGTGGGCGCGGTCAGCCGTGTCAAAGGCCACACGGATCGCATCGATACGCTCCGCCGGCAGCCGATGCGCCTTCAGCTGCGCCTCAAGCTCGTCGAACGCCGGGCGCGAAGAAACAGCCACCGCGCCGTCTGCCACTGAATGGGCATCTGGGGGGGCGTCATCAGGTATCGCCGAACGCGCGCGAGCCATAGTCGCTATAGTTTACCGCTTTACGGGCTGCGATATACGCTTGGGGTGGGGGTGGGGGGGGAAGAGATAAGAGCGGCGCGTCCACATGCCATTCCGAGCGAAGCGAAGGATCCTTTCACTGGTCTCGGCTTAGGTTGCGCAATCGCTTTCGTAGCTCTTCGGCATTCGGTCTGAGACGTTCATCAGAAGGGAAGTTCACAGGTTGCCCGTCAAGCTCTTCATACAAGGTTCCCCTTAGCCGAGGTGCGATAACAACTGTGTCACTATCTGGGTCAATTGCGAGCAGTCTTTTATCAAAGAGGGCATGGATATCCGCCCTCAGCAGAAGGCCATTTTGGATATGGTCTGGGCCTCGATCCTTGTGTGACATGATGTGAGATGCCTGCAATGTATCTTCGACATCGTAGCCTGTGATGGCGCAACGTCCTTCATATGCATTCAACAGGTCTTCGCGGAACCTATCTTGGCCTGGACGAGGGATGATGAATACAGCCCTTCTTTCGAGTTCATCTTGCACGATTGCCGGGTCAAAGCCGCTTAAGCCCTTAAGAAACTGTTCGAACCTGTTTTCTACGAGCGAGCGATTGTGCTTTTCCCACCAAGCTGCAGCCGACAAGGCTGGAATGTTGTCCACCGGTGCCTCTGGCTCGTTCAACTTATTGCGAATGAGGCGCAGAGTTCCAGGTACTCCGCCCCGCTTAGATCTCTTTGTGCAGCTTTGGAAGCTAAGAGGTGAGGTAGATGGTTCGGAATGTACTGAAGGTTGTTGCTGTCGAGCGAAACATAGAAATCCGGGCGGATCCAAAAGAGACCCGTGGTCAACTTCGGTTGACGAATCCCCCAGATTTTCAGTGCAGTTTCGAAAGAGGTCTCGAATGCCGCTTTCCGCTCATCATCGTTACTATTGTCGGCGAAGTCCTTCGCGCATCGAAAGACTTGCCAAAGGGATTCGATATCGTTCGTTCCCCGTAATTCGACTTCAGGAAAGAACCACCATCTCCTCGTGATAGTAGGCACCCCGTCGAATTCGCCGCCGAAGTCAGCGACTTGAACTTCCAGCGACCTTCGTAACTTATTCGCAATGTCTTGTCTCTTAGTCTTGTATCGAAGGTGGGCGTGTAGATTGAATGATGCCATTACTGTGAATGGGCATGTCACGTTATCTTCAATCTTTGCGTCGCTGTTGACGGACTTGAACGCGTCGCGAACCGCATCTATTAGATCACCTTGCTTTACCTCGAAATCCGCCAGTCGGTCCGCGAACTTTTCATAGAACGGAACCCAAGAGATATCCGGATCGTTCGGCGTCGCCATCACTATCTCTTCAGACAGAAGTCTGTATCATTTTGCGTCACTGTATCCCTTGCGCCGTCGCCGTGACACCCCCACCAACCCCAGCAAGAGGCCGCCGATGAGGAGCAGGTCTGCGGAGGGGGCGCCGAAGCCGCAGCCGCCGGAGTCGCCGCCATCCTCGCCGTTCGTCGGTGTGGTCGTTGTGCCGTTGCCGCCCGTCGTTGTGCCGGTGGCGGAGGCCTCCACGGTGAGGACGCGTTCAGAGACGGTCGAAAGCTGATCACTGTAGGCGGTGATGGAGAGTCGGTAGAGGCCGGGAACGAGCGCGGCGGTCTCTGCTGCTGAGAAAGGCACGACAAACCCGCCGCCTTCCGCTGTGGCGTCGCCGGATTTAACGACGTTGCCAGTCGCCGGATCCGACCACACGTAGCGGACGCCCAGCTCGCCGGGGCCGTCCACGTCCACGCTTACGTCCAGCGGCTGACCGATGACGATGCCGTTAACGCTCTCCGGTTCAAGGCTGATGGGCTCTGCCGCGCCGAAGTACCAATCGCCCGGGCTGAATGGATAGTTCTCATCGCGGAACGCCTTGAGTTCGGCAAACTGTGCGGGCGGATCGAATCGCTCAAGGTAGAACGGCCCGTTGCTTATCACCATGAGACTGCGCTCATCGAACCATGCCTGCGCGGCCTGGTAGCGTTCAGTGGCCTCCTGTTCCGTCACGAGGGCCTGCCCGCCGATGGTGAGCGCCGCCATGGGCACGAAACCATCGCGCTCGAACTGTCCGAGCGTGCGGTCGACGGTGCGCGCGTCGCGGTCCTGCACAAGGCTGAGCCAGGGCACACCGAATCGTTGAGCGGACGTATCGCTGTAGGCGGCGCGGCGCTGGTTGAACACCACGTCATCCATCGCGGCGAGCACCTCCCATGGCATGGTCATGCCGCCGGGAACGGCGTACTCCGCGATGTAGTCGTCCACAAAGTGCCAGTAGTCGACGTAGACCTCGATACGATTCTCATCAAGCACGCGGAAACCGCGAACGGTGTCCAACAGCGGCTTGGCGGTTGTCGCGAGGGCGAACTCAACCTGCGACTTTTCCGGTCCGTAGACCATGTCAAAGGTCTGGTAGATGTCATAGACAAGGTCGGCCATCGTGATCTGCTCACCGTGATGCCACGGGGCCTGGAAGAATTTGCTGTAATCGAACGTGACCTTGGACGTGGCCTCTACGCCATCGCCCACGCTCGCCCACTCTCCCGCTTCCGCGTCCCATCTCTGAACGCTGGCAGGCACGGACATCTTGGCGCCCGGCCCCGCCGTCTCCACCTCGTAATCGGCGCGCATGGGGATGGGCAGGCCGGTGAACGGGTGCCGAGTCATTGCCGGATCGGCCAGGTTGCGCCACACGTCGCTGCTGTAGACGTCGCCAAAGCCGGAGACCGGGTTCCACGTGCTGCGCTCCGTCCATACCCATAGGTGGCCGACGGTGAGCGTGTCTTCATTAGGGATGTACGCCTCCCGGAATGTCCATTGGAGCTTCGGCCCCGCCGCCACGTCCTGCGTGACGCCGACGATTTCCGAGTTTGCGGGGAATGTCGTCAGGATTGTTGCAAGCCAGACACGGACGGACTCATCCACGGAGACACGCGTGGCCTCCTGGTAGAGGGCGTCGCGCTCCGCACGATCATTGAAATCGCCACGGAAGATGCGCTGGCCGAGGTCATCCAGCCGCGCGTTTTCGTACTGCCAGAAGCCGGTCTCCTGCCAGCCGGGCATGTTGCCCAACCACGGCGCGGCCATCTGGTTGATGGTGGCGGAGTCATAGCGTTCCGCCGCGCCGCGCCCCCACCCCTCCGTGTAGGCGTGCCACTCAAACAACTGAGGATCCGTGCTGTAGACAGTGAGGATGGCCGGGGCGAACTGGTGATAGATGGGGGCAATCAGGAACCCTGCCTGCTCCAGCTCTGCGCGGATCAGGTCGCCGACCTCGCGCCGTTCATCCTCCACGCGGATGATGAACCGCAGGCGGATCGGCTCGTCGTTGTAGTTCCATGCGCCGTCCACCATCGTTGCGCCCGCAGCCATCATCGCGTCGGCGATGGCTGCCCGCGCGCGCTCCGGATCATAGGACAGGTCCTGGCGCGCCAGCATCTCCGAAACGACCGTGTAATCAAAGTCGAACGGATTGACATGCGTGTGCATGGGGCGGGCCAGGCCCTTGTAGATTTCCTGCGTGATGAATTCGCGGTTGACGAGGTGTTGAACCGCCCGTCGCACTTCCGGCAGCGAGAACGGATTGAGCTGCCCCTCCGGAGCGGGAGCCGGGTTCAGGATAAGCGAGATGGTCGATGCCGGCGCCTCATACAACTCAACGGAGTCGTCGCCGCGCAGGGCCTGAGCCGCATCCGTCTTGAGATTGAAGATGTACATGTCCATCTCATCTCGCTGCAGTTCCTGCGGTGCGAGGTCAACGTTGAATGAGCGGTAGTGGAGGGTGTCCACAGCCGGCCCGGGCCGGTCATGGGGCGGGCGATAGTCTTCACCACTCTGCGCGAGCGCTGCGCCGCCCCCGGCTACGAGGCCGAGCATCAGCACAAGGCCAAGAATGAGGGGGAGACGGAGCCTGGAATTACGCATCAATCTCGCCCCCGTCCTCGCCGTTGTTTGCCCGGCGACGCCTGCGCGCGTTCAGTTGCACCGCGCCGATGATGCCCAGGGCAATCAGGCCCACCAACGCCATATCCGCCGTCGCGTTGCCCGTGCTGCACCCGCCGGACGACGAGTCGTCCGTTTCACCGGACTCAATTCGCTCCAGCGCTTCCTGGATGGTGGCCAACGTGTCTGAGCTCAGCGCGTTCTTGATGTCCGCGATGTCAGCGGCAGTCTCCTGCAAGTTGTCGAAGCCGAACTCATTGTAGAAGGATGCGGTGGCGGAGTTGCCGGACGCGTCGAATACGGCCACGCTCTGCGGCCCCTCGCCGGCTGTCGGGAAGAAGAGCTGCGTCGTGAAGCGTCCTTCATCATTTGATTCGATTGTCGATACAAGCACACCGCTAACGAGGATGAACATGTCCTGGTCGGCCTGGAAATTGAACCCCTGGATTGTCACCGTTGTGGCGGATGCGCCGCGAGCCGGTGAAAGGAAGATGGACGGGCTCGGCATCTGTCGCATCCGGGCAAAGCCGATCTTCTGGTTTGTGCCCTGGAACTCGCCGAGGCGGGTGTCAGGCCATACGAGGTACACGTCCTCATCGGTTGCAGCTATGCCCATGTAATCGCCGATGAACTGGCCGCCGGGGAATCCGAAGTTGGGGTTGGACGCGGAGTCCGTCACGCGGGAGTTGATGCTGAACGATTCTCCGTTGTCCTCGGACACGGTGTAGTAGATGTGATAGCGCAGATCGATGCCGGGATCGTCCCGCGTGTCCGCCCACATCACATGAATCCTGCCGTCCGGGGAAACATCGATGGCCGGGAAGAACTGAATGCCGGATGTACGGTCATCGTTGATTCGCATTGGTGGGCGGCTCCACGTCTGCCCCCCATCCATGGAGCTGACGAACATAACATCCGCGTCGTCTGACGGATCCCCGGAGGGCGCGGCAGAGAACACCATGTAAAGCTCTTCATTCGGACCTACCCCAAGGTGGGAGAACGATGACCCCCAGAATCGGTAGAAGCTGCTTCTTGGTGAGAAGCCCAACTCCAGAAAGCTCGCAGCCTGCCGCCCGTCTTCGAACGTCGCGCCACCATCCTCGGACTTCGCGACATACATCTGCGCCAGCCCTTCGAACGGACCATCGTCAGAGGAGTCCATCCACGAAACGTAGACGGTTCCGTCATCATGCGTTGCCACATAAGACCCCTGGACAATGCGCTTCAGGCTTTCGACGACCTGCCCGCCGGGGATCGCGTCCGGCGATTGCAGGGCTCCGGGATTGTCCTGAAGGGTCACTTGCTCAGCGCCGCCAAACTCGAAGACCTGCCGAATGATAGGGCTGACGATGACGGGTTCGGACCAGCTGATACCGCCGTCCTCTGAGCTGACCACCTCAATGGTCGTCTGAAGAACGGGATCGCTGAGGAAGGCGAGTTCGTCCGTGTAGCGAATCCGATACGTGGTGTTGAAGTGCGTGTAGGAGATGTAGATGATGTCCGAATCCGGATCATCAGGGTTTGGGCCCGTGGCCAGCCATGGCTTGTCCAGGAACCCGAGGGAGATGGTTCCGCGGGTCCTGCCAAGCGTATCGATCTCAAACTCGGACGTTACGCCGCTCCTGACGGCCGGCGTGCCCTGCGTCCATGTGAATCCTCCGTCGCTGGACGAACTCAGCGCCATGCTGGAGACAACAGCCGATCCCAGCAGGTTGCCCACCGTGAACTCTTCGATGTCAAGGGAGATGAAGGTGCTATAGACGGAACCGTCCCGGTCGAATGCCAGAACGGGATCTCCACCCGCGCCAAGTTCCTCGCGCGGCCGCTTGATCACCGCCGGGCCCTCCCACGTCACACCGCCGTCATACGTCACGTACATAGTGGTGCCGGGGAAGTTGTAGTCGATCATGCCGGCAACGATGTGGTCGGAATCGAACGGATCCACGGCCAGGTGCGGCTCCGTCTGCAGTGGGGCCGCGCTGAAATCTGTCGGGATCAGGATGTTGCGGCTGAAGCGCGCAGAGGGATCACGGTAGGGGACGAGCACGCCGCCCTGTGAATCAGGCGCGCCCTGCGCGGATGCGACGGGGCCGGTCTGTCCTTCGCCGCCGATATTCTCCGAACTCGCATCGAGACCCCGCGCCATCAGTGAGGCTCGTCCGGACAGGTATCGGGCCGTCTGATCTCTAAAGGCGAGCACGTCCGGTGCAAGGTACGGATAGTCCGGTGTGAGGATGCCTGGCGACCCGGTCGTTTGCCTCTCTCCCTCCTGTGCTCCGGCAAAACCTGCCGGGGAGACTGCTAACAGGATGGCAATGATGGCCGTTAGTACTAGTAGTCGAGATGGATTCCGCCGCATGTGCTTAGTACCTCCGTGAGATTGTCCCGGTGCGCGTGCATGTTTTCGAGCGGTCGGCCCCGGGATGGTCTGTTGGTCGCGGAACCCGACTCGTATCATAATAAGTGCAACGTCGATTTCGAATCATCTGTCTGCTCTCCAAGATCCAGTTCACAGGAGGATTTACTACGTGTCACAGATCGCTGGCCGGTGGAGTTCGCCACGTTCGTTGGTCTTTGCCTTCGCGATCGCCCTTGGGCTCGTTCTCATTTTTGCCGCATGCAGCGGTGATGAGGCCACCCCAACGCCGGGAACTGTTGAACCGGCGACCCCCACCCCTGCGGCGACGCCGATATCGATTCCTGATGAAACTGCCACCCCTGAGACTACCGTCACTCCACCTACTGCCATACCAACTCAAACGGATGACGACGTTGAAACGGAAGCACTTATTCCATCCGATTTGAAAACCTATACAGATGACCTCTATGGCTACACGCTGCAGGTGCCGGATGCATGGACGGGTGAACGAGCTGGGACACGCCTGCTGGGCGTCGCCACCACATTCGACACTGACTCGGACGACATGTTTGCCCAAACGATTGTCCTCTTCAGCGCCGAAAAGGCGCACGCAGCGGACATCGCCAGGGAGCAGGTCACTCCTCTTGCCGGCCTAAGCGGATTCCGCACAATCACGGAGTCGGACATCATCCTGGATGATGGCCTGGAAGCCCATCAGGTCTTCTACGGCTACGGCACCGGTTCGAATGAACATCGTGGCGCTGTGACCTTTGTGACCCGCGGGACGATGGCCATGGGCATCCAGACACAGGCCCCGCGCACCATCTATGAACGCAACTTCGACGTATTGGAGGCTGTCTCCACCAGCATCCGCCCTGTTGACCCGGAGCCCTTCGGGTCCCCGCCGGACGATACTCTTGTCCTGTACCTCGATGGCGGCCCGCTTACGATGGATCCCGGCATATCCACAGACGTCGGATCATCACAGTACATCCGTCAGATATTCAGTGGCCTTGTTCGCCTCAATGCGAACCTGATTCCGGAGCCTGACCTTGCCACGTGGGAAGTTTCTGAAGACGGCACCGTTTACACATTCACCATCGATGAAGGAGCCCAGTTCCATGACGGCAGTCCCGTCACCGCACAGGACTTCATCTTCTCGTGGGAGCGCGCGCTAAACCGCAATCTGCCCCCTGTCGGCGGAAGCGCAGGCAGCTATCTGGATGACATCGTGGGCGCGAAAGAGTATCACGCCGGTGAGGCCGACTCCATCGCCGGCCTTGAGGCCCCTGATGATTCAACCCTCGTTGTTACCATCGACGAAGCAAAGAGCTACTTCGTATCCAAGCTGACTCATTCGGCTGCATATGTTGTCCTGCAATCCAACGTCCCGGAAGTTCCAGACCCTCGCCTCGTTGAAGAGGAGATCGCGGAAGGCGAAGAAGAGGATACCGGCGGGTCTGAAGAGGCGGAAGAGGAAGACGTTCCTGATCCGTGGTTCTACACCGCGATTGGAACCGGGCCGTATCGCCTAGCCCACTATGAGCCGTTCCGAGCGGCGCACCTAACCGTGTTTGAGGGCTACCTTGGCCCGACGCACTCCATTGGCAACCTGGTACTCCGCTTTCATGCCGGTGTGCCTACCGCGATGATCGAAGAGGGTTTCGTTGATGCAACCACTGCGTTCGGATTGGGACACTATGATTTCCTTGTCCAGGAAGAAAACCCGTTGGTTGACCAGATAAGTCAGACGGACGCCCTAAGTGTTCAGTATTTGGCCTTCAACACAACTGTTGAGCCGTTTGATGATCCCGATGTGCGCCGCGCCTTCCTGTGGGCCGTGGATCGGCAAGCAATCTTTGAGGAATTCGGCGCGCGAGGCCTGAATATTGCGCACGGTTTCATGCCACCCGGCCTCCCAGGCTATGACGAAGACATTGCGGAAGTCACCTTCGATCCTGTAGCCGCAAAGGAACTGCTGGACAGCACTGCGTTTGGCCAACTTGGCGATGAGCAACCGCCGATCTTCGTTGCAGATTCCGGCGACGCGGGAGAGATCTACCGCGCAATCTTCGCTCAATGGCAGGACAATCTGGGCGTCCGCGTCCAGTATCGATCCATTGGCCCCACATACTTCTACCAATTGCCTGCCGTTGTTGAGGCCGGCTTCAACATCTACAGCTACGGCTGGATTGCAGACTACCCTGATCCGCACAACTTCCTTGACGTGCTTTTCCATACCGAGTCTCCGAACAATGACGGCAAGTCGGGTTCTGCAGGGATCGATGACCTGCTGGAGCAGGCCAGGACCGCCGGCGAAGACCGCCTGGAGCAGTACAGGGAGATTGAACGCAGGATGATCCAGGAAGCCGTAGCGTTTCCGCTCTACTTCGGCAGCGACTTCATTCTTGCCTCTGAGCGTGTCAGTGGCCTTTCGCTCGACGCGCAAGGATTCCTGAGATTGGAGGAGGCCGCTCTGGGCTAAGAAGAGTAGATAGGCGTTTCCCAAAGACACGTTCACATTGATGAATCGAAAAGGAGAATCCGATGCCCCGCCCGATCGCACACTTTGAAATCGCAGCCCGGGATGCCCAAACCCTGCAGGCGTTCTACGGCGCTCTGTTTGAGTGGGACATCAACGCGGACAACCCGATGTCCTACGGCCTCGTCACCGCAAAGGACGGTGATGCGGGCATCGACGGCGCAATCTACAATCACAATCCCGAGGACGAGAATGACCGCCCCGGCATCCGTCTCTACATGCAGGTGGATGATGCCGACGCCTACGCGACCCGCGCCGAGGAACTCGGCGGCAAGTCAATGGGCCCCGCGCAAGAGGTGCCCGGCTATGGCATCAAGGTGGGCGGCCTCATCGACCCCGAAGGCAACATCATCGGCGTGATTCAGGCCCTGGAAGGGTAGCCTTCGGTCTTCAGGCCGCTTTCGTCATTCCCACAAGAGCGGGAATCCAGAAGAACGACCGTAGTCACCACGCCGGAACGCGGAGCGCCACGCGGTAAGACTAAATGGTGGTGATCGCGTACCGTGAAAAATATGGAGGCGACGGCGGGATTCGAACCCACGAATAGGGGATTTGCAGTCCCCCGCCTTAAACCACTTGGCTACGTCGCCTCGCGCTTGGCGCCCAGTTAACGCTGACAGCGTATCCATGATAGCGCCGTCGTCCAGCGGGTGTGGTGCCGAGGAGGAGATTTGAACTCCTACGAGCTTTCGCCCACTGCCCCCTCAAGACAGCGTGTCTACCAATTCCACCACCTCGGCAAGACCTGCCCACTGCGCGCGCCCTGCCCCGAACGGATGGAGCGCTGGCAGGAGCGGAGGGATTCGAACCCCCGACCGACGGTTTTGGAGACCGTTGCTCTTCCGGACTGAGCTACGCTCCTACCACTCGCGCCACGCAATTATGCCGAGCGTGGCGGGGAGCGTCAAACAATTCCAGCATCACCAGATACGGATTTCCCCGTTTCCCGCTCCGCTCGGGCCTTCCCTTCCTCGCCGTACAGATGGCACTCTACCGTGCGGTCAGGCTCTACCTGTACCAGGGGAGGCTCGACCACGTCGCACAGCCCCCCCATGAATACCGGACACCGCGGATGGAAGCGGCACCCGCTCGGCACGTTGGCCGGACTTGGCGCTTCCCCGGGCAGCACCGGCCTCTCCGCAAGGCGATTCGCCGGGTCGGGCTCCGGCACCGCGTTCAAGAGTCCCTGCGTATAGGGATGCAGAGGGTTGCTGATCAAGTCGACCGTTGGCCCCTGTTCGACGACACGGCCCAGGTACATGACGGCTGCCGTGGGTGCGAAGTGTCGTGCCGTCGCGATGTCATGCGTGATGTACAGATAGCCGATGCGATACCGCTCCTGCAGCTCGCGCAACAGCGCCAGGATTTCGGCACGGCTCGAGGCGTCGATCATCGAAACCGGCTCGTCGGCAAGGATGTATTCCGGTGTTAGCGTCAATGCCCGCGCGATGCCGACCCGCTGACGCTGTCCACCGGAGAGTAGGTGAGGGAAGCGGTCCAGAAAATCTGCCGCCGGCCGCATCCTCACCTCGTCCAGCGCCCACTGTACTCGCTCCAGACGTTCAGACGCCGAGCCCACCCCGTGGATGATCAGCGGTTCCTCGACGATCTGGCGAATCGTCATATACGGATCGAGGCTCGTGAATGGGTCCTGGAAGATGCCTTGAGCCCGCCGCCTGAATCCCTTGAGGTTGCTCTCCTTCACTTGCGTGATGTCTACGTTGTCGAAGAGCACACGCCCGGCTGTCGGCTCAAGCAGGCGCAACGAGACGCGTCCCAACGTCGTCTTGCCGCAACCGGACTCGCCAACGATGGCAATCGTCTCGCCGCGATCCAACGTTAGCGAAACACCGTCCAAAGCCCTCACCGTCGTCGTGCGGAAACCCCGTCCCCGCGACTTGAAGTGCATCGCCACGTCTTGGAGGTCCAGCATGGGGGCTGCGCCGTTGGTGTTCATGTTCATGATGAGCCTGCCTCGTCCAGCAGCCAGCACGCAGCAAGTGAATTGCCGCTCGTCGTGGCAAACTCTCGTGGATCGTCCACGCTGCACCGATCCATGGCGAACTGGCAGCGCGGATGGAATCGGCACCCCGTCGGTGGATCGGAGAGGTCCGGTGGCGCGCCCGGGATGAACTCCAGCGGCTCGTCCGAGCGCAGGCGTGGTATGGCCGCCAATAGCTTCTGCGTGTAGGGATGGGACGGCCCGCCGAGTATGTCCTCCGACGGGCCAATCTCCACCAGACGTCCCGCGTACATCACGGCAATGTAGTCCGCAATATCGCTGGCCAGCGCGATGTCGTGGCTGATGAAGATGGACGCAATGCCCAGATTGGACTTGAGCCGCTTGAACAGGTTCATGATCTGTGCCTGCACGCCTACGTCCAGCGCGGACGTCGGCTCGTCCAGCAAAACTAGTGCCGGATCAAGCGCCAACGCCGATGCTACCGCGATTCGCTGCTTCATGCCGCCGCTCAGCTCATGCGGATAGCGGTTGAACGTCTCCGGCGGGAGCCGCACCAGGCTCAACAACTCCCTCGTGCGCTCGTCCGCCGCGCTGCGTGACTGTCCGCCTCGTGACGTCAGCACCTCCCGAACCTGGTGCCCGACCTTGTAGATGGGGTTAAGGGACTCCGTCGCCCCCTGGAACACCATTGAGATCTGCCGCCAGCGCACGCTGCTCCGAAAGTCGCCGTCAGACAGCGCCATGCAATCCGTTCCGTTGAGCGTTATTTGTCCCTCGAATTGAGATGTGTTGCGCGGGAGAAGCCGCAGCAGGGCGAGCGCGAGGCTCGTCTTGCCGGAGCCGGACTCGCCGACGATGGCAAGCGTCTTGCCCGCTTCGAGGTCGAACGACACGCCGTCCACCGCGCGCACGTCGCCGCGGTCCGCCGCGTACGACAGGCGCAGATCGCGTACTGAGAGGAGAGGCTCGCCGCCCGTCTCCCGTCCGTTCATGACGCCGTCTCCCGCAGTCGTGGATTCAGTACAGGCTCCATCGCCAGCGCCAGCAACACGAAAGTCATGGCCGTGATCACGATGAGGATGCCCGGCGGAAGTATCCACCACCAATAACCGATGAAGATCGCGCCCGTCCGGAATCCTTGCTCAAGAATCTGTCCCCACGTCGGCAGAGATGGGTCGCCGAGGCCCAGGAAGCTCAACCCTGCCTCGGCGAGAATCGCCGCCGGCGTGAAGAAGATCATCTGCGCCACGATGAATGGCGCCATCTGGAAGAAGACATGCCGGAACATGATGCGCCACCGCGACGCACCAAGCGCCTGCGTTGCCTCTACCAATTGCCCTGACCGTACCTGCAGCACCATGGAGCGCAAAATTATCGTCAGCCCCGGCCAGCCGAATATCACAAGAATCGTCATCACCAGCCACAGTTTCTGGCCCAGCACGAATATCAGGAAAATGAGGATGGGCAGCAACGGGATGTTGGTCATCACGTCGGACAGCCGCTGGATGATCGTGTCGGTCCTGCCGCCGGAGAAGCCGCTGAGGATGCCGAAGAACGTGCCGAGGATGGTGGCGGCCACGCTTGTCGATATCCCAATGATGAGCGCGACGGGGAACCCAAACATCAACCCCGTTGCCAGATTACGCCCCTGCGTGTCAGTTCCCATGAGGCCGAACACGCCGCCTGCCGCCACGAATCGCACGCTCTCCACTGAATCCCGCGCGTCGTAGGTGATGACGCGGATCGTCGTTGTATATTCCCCGGTCAACGGCGTGAATTCCGCGGCGTCATTTCCCGTCGGCGTTCCAAACAGCGCCGCCTCAAGGTTACCCTGCAGCTCCGCCTCAGTGAGCCGGAGGTCGAATTCCCGCTGCAGGAAATCGGAGGTTGCAGTAAGCGAATTCGTGTCCCCCGTCAGGTAGATGCGGCGCGGTTCGTCCGCAAACCGAGTAACCGGCGGCGTCTCGTCGGGTCGTTGTCCCCGCACCACTTCCTGCAGAATCGTTGCCGCGCGTCCGTCAGGGCGTTCCAGCGTCATGGAAATGACCGGAGGCCGGTCATAGAAGGTCACTTCACCAACTGAGACGGAGAGGAATGTGGGCGGCGACTCAGACTCATGGTCAAACGTGAACGAGTACAGGCGCGTTGTCGCGGGGCCTGTCTCGACGGTTTGCGATGGTGACTCGGCGTCGAAGACGCGATGGCTTGGAGCCTGATCTCCGACGAGGTTGGTCCACGCGGGGGGTGCGGCCTTTGGGTTGTCCGCCCACGCGATGGGGTTGTTCCAGAACCGCAGCCCGAAGTCCAGTGGATAGAAGAACGGCACCAGCAAGGACACAAACACGAGCACGGCCAACAGGCCGATGCCCATCCTCCCTGAGCCGGATCGGAGTACGACGCGAAGCGCCTCGCCCGGCCTCATTGCGCCGTATACCTCACGCGCGGATCCAGAACGACATACAGCACCTCTAGAATGAACCGCGCCGCCACGTACATCAGCGTGAACATGAACGTCAGCGCGACGATGACGGCCTCATCCGCCGTTGTGATGGCGTCGAAGTAGAGTCGACCCATCCCGGGCCAGTTGAAGACGGTCTCCGTCAGGATCGCACCGCCGATGGAGCCGGTGAGGGCGAGGATGATATTGGTCGCGATGGGCGGCGCGGCGACTCGCAAAATATGGCGTCGCATCACCTGTCCCTCCGGCAGGCCGCGCGCCCGTGCCGCTGTTACGTGGAACTCCTGCGCCGTGTTCAGAAGCATGGTTCGCACCACGTACGTCCACGCGCCCACGGAGACCAGGACGAGCGTCAGGATGGGCAGGGCAGCGTGCCAGAGCAGGTCCATGAATCGCAGCAACTCACCATCCGGCGGTGGAGAACTGTACAGCCCGCCGGAGGGGAATATGCGCAGTTGGAAAGAGAGGACGAGAATCAGCAGGATTCCTGCCCACCACGCCGGAAGGGCGTTCGACGCTGCGGCGAGATAGGATGCGAGGCGGTCGCTCCGGGTTCCCACGCGCGTCGCCAGCTTCGCTCCCAGCCATAAGCCAATGATTGCCGTAATAACAAGCGACGTCGTCACCAACATCATTGAGTAGGGCACGCGTTCAAGTACGATGTCCGTCACGCGTGATGAGCCGTCGAAACTTCTTAAATTGCGCGCCGACCCGAGGTCCAGCGTCAGAACGCGGCCGACCATCGCCGGGAGGCGTGTGTACCAGGGATCGTCCAGGCCGTAGAACTCCTCCAGGTCGACTCGTCGTTCCCGCAGCGTCTCTTCAAGGCGTTCCGGGTCCCGAATTGTCTCGGCGAGCGCCTGTCGCTGTCCCCGCATCTCCTCAGAGACGATGGCTGTCAGCATGCGATCCGAGAATCCCGTCGCGCCGAGTGTAACGACAACCAGCACAAGGACAACGAGAACGACGCCCACGAGGCTGAGGGCGCGCAATCCGAGTGTGTACGCAAGCGCCATTACGAATCAGGTATGTGCATCGGGCTAAACCGTGCCACCAGCATACCCCGCAATCCAGTTGTCATTCTGAATGCAAGGAAGAATCCGACGATACTGTTTTCCCCGCAGAAGTGCATGGCGATATACCCCCCGAACGCCTGCGATTCGTGAAGAAACGCACAATGTTGACACGTTATCATCACATGCGTAGAGTGCCGCCTGAAGGGGTTACGGCCCCAAAGAAACGGCACCCCCGGGGAGCCGGCGTAAAGGAGGAAAGACGGAATGATGCGTTTGTACGCGGAGTACGTCACACGGAAGTTCCCTTACGTGCGCCTCGCTGTGGAGAGGACCGGCTGAGCCGCTGAGCGGCGCCAGATCAGCCACCCCAACATAGCGAGGCAAACAGGGCGGTGAGTGGTGCCCACACAATGCCCGCCGCGCAAAGCCAGGATGACGGCCGTCAGAATGGTGGAGCGGGTGGAACAGAAGGAGCGCCCCGATAAACCGGCCGAAACAACGGTGCGATCGCACGACAGGCCCGGGCTGATGAAAAGGTCCGGGCCTGTTGATGTATTGAGTTCAGCCGAATGACCGGCTAATCGGCGCTGCTGAGGGAATCGCCCTTCTCAAAGGCCGCGATTATGAGCAGCAGAACGATCAGCACAACGCCGACCCACATCAGGGTCTGCGTCACATCTGCGCTGCGCCTTCTGTAAATCACGCTGCGCCGCCCGCGATTGCCGGCACGATTACAATCTCGTCGCCGTCCTTCACGATCGTTTCAAGTCCACGAAGATACATGATGTCATTGTCGTTCAGGAAGATGGAGACGAACGGGTGAATGTCGCCCGTCACGTCGTCCAGCACCCGCGCCTTGATGCCAGGGAATCGCGATTCCAGCACCTCCAACGCCTCAGTCAATGGGCCGGATGGCACGTCAATACGATCAACGCCTTCCGTAATGCGTCGCATCGCCGTTGGAACCTTCAGACTTGCAGGCATGCTCTGCGTTCCGCCTCCCCGTTTATTCAGCCGCGTCTAGTATATCGCCTGCGGAACGGGGTTAGTCAGACTCGGAGTCGAGTCGAAGCGAGGCGGAATTGAGGCAGTAGCGGAGGCCGGTTGGAGCGGGGCCATCCGGGAAGAGGTGTCCGAGGTGCGCGTCGCATGTGCCGCACATGACCTCTGTGCGGGTCATCCCAAACGAGCGATCCTCTTCCTCCTTGATGACGGCGCCCTCCAGAGGCTGATAGAAGCTCGGCCATCCGGTGCCGGACTCGTACTTGGTCTCTGAGCTGAATAGCGGCGTATCGCAACAGATGCACCGATAAAGGCCGGGTTCGTGCTCATTCCAGTAGATGCCTGTGAAGGGCGGCTCCGTGCCCTTCTCACGCGTCACGTGGTACTGCATGTCCGTCAGCTTCTGGCGATACTCCGCGTCATTTGTGGCTTCCATCTCTGCTCCTCCATGTGCCCTAAACAGGTAACCAGACTCACGCCTTGAGCGAATGCTCTGTTGCGGGGCTCTTTTAGACGCGCAGATCCGCGAGGTACTTCTCCCGGAACTTCGCCACCTTCGGCTCGATGATGACCTGGCAATAGGACGCGCCGGGGTTGCTGCGGAAATACTCCTGGTGGTAACTCTCTGCCTGATAGAAGATGTCCAGCGGCTCCAACTGCGTCACGAGCGGGTCTCGATAGAGGCCCTGCTCCGTCACGCGCTTGATCGCAGCCTCCGCCTCAGCCTTCTGCTCATCATCGTGATACAGGATGATCGAGCGGTACTGCGGCCCCACGTCATACCCCTGCCGATTCAGCGTGGTCGGGTCATGGATTGTGAAAAAGATGTCAAGGATGTGGCTGAGCGAGACGACCGACGGGTTGTACGTGACCTGTGTGACCTCGGCGTGTCCGGTGGTTCCGGTGCAGACCTGTTCGTAGCTTGGGTTCACCACGTGCCCCCCTGCGTAGCCGGAGACGACGCTCTCCACACCGTTCACCAACTCATACACGGCCTCCAGGCACCAGAAGCATCCGCCGCCAAGCGTCGCTGTTTGCAGCTGCATTCCGCTGTCACCGCTCCCGTTCACCATGTCATCTGTCCTTTCGCGCCGATGTGCGCAGATTATGGACTTGTTCGTTGATATGTAATTCCATGATACGAAACCGCGGAAACAGCGAAAGACCGCCCGTTTTCTCAGGCACGGAGGCCGGCGAGAAGGTCCCCATGCTCCTTGCTTCCCTCTTCCAGTGCGGCGACTATGGCACCCACCAACTGCCGCGCCGACTCCGCGCTGATCTCAACGGCGACACGGTCCCCCGTTCCGCCGTTCTCATTAACAAAGTCGATGTTGACGCTGTGCTCCATGAACGCGTGAGCGGGATGGTCATAGCACACATTCGCCTTCGTCAAAGGGATCCAGCCCTCCGCGGACTTTCCGCTGCCGTTCAACTCTGCCGTCTGAACAATCCAGGTACACATATCTGTTGGTCTCCCGTTGCCTTGTCTAGGCCGCCAGGTGCTCTTCGAGGAAGCGGAACAGCTTCTCCCACCCGTCCAGCGCCTGCTCAATTCGATAGTTCGGGCGGTCGTAATAGAAGAAGCCATGCCCTGCGCCGTCGTAGCGGTGGAACTCGTAGTGTTTCCCATGCTGCTTCAGCGCCTCTTCCAGCGCGTTCACGTGCGCCTGCGTGGGATTCATGTCCTCGTTGCCGAACAGCCCGAGTATCGGCGCGCTCAGGTTCTCCGTGTAGTCGATGGGCGCGACGGGCATCTTCTCGGACTTCTCGTCGTCGGACATGACGATGCGGCCGCCCCAGCAGTTCACGACGGCATCGAACCCACCTGCGCAGCCTGCCAGATAGGCTTGCCGACCGCCGGAGCACGTGCCGAACACGCCGACCTTTCCGTTGGTCTGCGGCAGCGCGCGCAGGAGCTGCATTGAACCCTGGATATCGCCCACGGCCTGATCGTCAGCCACGCCTCCTGCGGCACGAACGGCGGCGGCGACATCATCGGGGCTGCCGGACCCCTCACGCTCATAGAGGTTCGGGGAGATTGCCAGATAGCCGTGATGGGCGAACTTGCGGGTCGCCTCCCGGTACCACTCATCCCAGCCGGGCGCATGGTGAATCAGGACCACGCCGGGGAACGGGCCGGGGCCGAGCGGCCGTGCAAAATACGCCGAGATATCGTCGCCGTTATGGCCCTTGACCGTCGTGATCTCCGCAATCATCCCCTCATAGTCCGCCATGAAGCACCCCCACACTGTATTGATTGTCGATAGCGACCCCCACCCCCAAAGCCGTCGGAAGCGGCCGCCCGCCCATGTTGCCCCTTTTGCGCATGACCACGCAAGGCGCGTGGCAGTTGCGCTAGACTCAATTTGGACAGGCAAACGCAGCAGACACAAATCCACTTTCTAGCTGGGGGGCGCCATGACGACCGAATACAAGGTGATCGGTAAATCCGTCCGAGCAGTCGATGGACCGGACAAGGTGACCGGTCGCGCCCGCTACGCCCTTGATGTCGCGCCACCGAACGCGTTGTGGCTCAAGTACCTCCGCTCACCCGTACCGCACGCCCGCGTTACAAACATCGACGCCTCGCGCGCACTCGCCTTGCCCGGGGTCCACGGCGTCCTGACAGGCGATGATGTTCCTGACATCCGCGCGGGAAACCTCTATGTCGATGAGCCAATCCTGGCGTCCACGGACCGTGTGCGATTCATTGGCGACAAGGTCGCCGTCGTCGTTGCCGAGGACGCAGACATCGCCGAAGCCGCCCTCGATCTCATTGACGTTACCTATGAAGAACTCCCTGCTTATCTTGATCCCGAGGAGGCCGCCAAGCCGGATGCAGTCCTGCTCCACCCTGAGTACAACTCCTACCGCGGAGTGGAACAGCTCGACGAACTCAACAACAACTACGGGCGCATGGTGCACGAATGGGGCAATATAGACGCGGCATTCCGTGAGGCAGACGTGATCATTGAGCGCGAGTTCCGCACCCCTCGCGTCCACCAGGCCTACCTTGAGCCGCATGCCTGCGTCGTTGACATCGACGACGAGGGACGCGCGCATATCTGGATGTCTTGCCAGATGCCGACGGGTCGCCGTCCCCACCTCGCCCGTGTGATGGGCCTACCGCGGGAAGACGTGATAATCCACCCCGTACCACTCGGCGGATCGTTTGGCGGCAAGATGGATCCGACGGGTGTGGCTGTGGGCTATTTCCTTGCCAAGAAGACCGGCCGGCCGGTCAAGTGGGTCATGGACTACGCGGAGGAGTTCTCCGCCATGAATCCACGCCATCCGTCCGTCGTTCGTGTGCGGGTTGGCGCGCGTAACGACGGAATGATTCTCGCGTGGGACGCAGAGGGCTTTTTTGCGACAGGCGCCTATGCAGCCTATGCACCCGTTCCCGCGTACGGCGGCCTGCTGCGGACATCCATGGTTGAGCCGTATCGCGTTGAAAACGTCCGCATCATCTCAAACCAGGTCTATACGAACGCCGTTCCGTGCGGCTACTTCCGGGGCCCCGGCCTCATGCAGTCCGTTTTCGCTTCAGAGTCCATGATCGATGAGCTGGCCGCCCGGCTGGACCTTGATCCCTATGACCTGAGGCTGCGCAACATCGTTCGCGCCTCAAGCGAGGCGCATCCGGACCGAGGGTGGAGCCCTGTCACCCGGCCCGGCTTGCCCGGCTACCAGGCGCTGCGAGCCGAAGAAATCCTTCGTGCTGCCGCAGAGGCCGCAAGATACTCCAGCGCAACGTCTCCAAACGTCGGGCGCGGCATCGCGCTGCATGGCCAGAGCGATACAGGCTTCGATTCACCCGCTGCCGTGACGATCCACCCCGATGGCCGCGTTGTCGTCAACACCATGACCTACGACCCCGGCGTCGGAACCGGCACCATCCTTGCGCAGATTGTCGCCGAGGAACTCGGACTGCCGATCGAGCGTGTCACAGTGGAGGCATGGTCTACGGAGGCCGGCGTGCGCGACTGGGGCATCGGGGGTCAGCGAGGCGCGCGCGTCTCGAGCCGAGCCGCGTTTGAGGCCAGCCAGGAGGCCAAGCGTAATCTCCGCCGACTAGCCGCGGAGTTCTACGGCTGGACGGAGGAATCGATCAAGTTCGAGGACGGGAAGGTCTCTGGCGAGGGCCGGGCCGCCGCCGTCCCGCTGGAGGAGATTGCCTCGCGGGCAGGGGAACCGGTGGGCGGCCAGGTCACCGTGGATGAGGGCGATAGCAGCCCCTATATCTCATTTGGCGCTCATATTGCAGAGGTGAGAGTTGACCCTGAGACGGGCAAGGTTACGCTGCTGAGCTACACCGCCGCGCATGAGACGGGTCGCGTCCTGAATCCGATGGGATTTGTGGGTCAGATCGAGGGCGGCTCCGTGCAGGGCATCGGCCATGCGCTGTCAGAAGAGCTGGTGGAGCAGGACGGCACCATCGCCAATCCCTCGTTCGCGGACTACAAGCTGCAGACACAGATGGATGGCGCGCGCATGAACGTTGTCGTGCTGGAGTCAGAAACCGGCCACGGCCCCTACCAGGTGCGCGGAATCGGAGACACGCCCATCGTCCTATCCTCACCCGCCATTGCCAACGCTGTCGCCGCCGCATCCGGAGCGCGCATCCGCCAGCTGCCCATCACAGCGGAGAAGGTGTACCGGGAGCTGAACGAGTAGGAGCCTGACTCCAACCTATCCTGACTCGTCGCCTAGTGGCGTAATAGTCAGTGTGTAGGATCCGGTTTCGGCCTCGTAGTTGGACACGACGATGTAGTACGTCTCCGGGAACGGCACCTCCAATTCGATTGGTTCCTCTGTGCCATCCTCATAAACGCCGCCCCACCCGACGTCATTCCCTTGGGAATCGAACACTGTCACATCCGCTGCGGGCAAAGTGCCGAGTGTCATGGTTATCAGGTATCCTGCCGTGTCCTCAGCCTCAAGTTCGTAAATGACGTCTTCGTACTCGACATCGATGGACCCTTCGACAGCCTCCCCGACGTTCACCGGGATGTAGGTTTCGGTTGTATCATCGAGCCCTTCCCACCACGGGGCTTCAACCTCCGGCGCAACGATGTCCACCTCGCCGTTGTAGTCCGAGAGCTCAATCACGAAATGATTCGTAACGATGTCTACACCGGCGTCGATGCCGATCCTCTCCGACTCCTGTTCCGCGCGAATCTCAATCTTGCGTATCAGGTAGTCATCGACTCCGATCCAATACGCGACCTCCCCCTCGGCTGTAGACACACTCTGGTCGTCCATCAACTCCACCAGGTCCGATCCGGTGACTTCTGATCGCAGATAGTAGACGCTCTCGCCGTCAAGAGACTCGATACCGACCAACTCAAACTGAGCCGCCTTGTCCGCGGGGAAATCGGTCTCAAACGCAGGGCTTACCAGAGAATCGCTGAACGAATCCCCCGCGTCCAGATTGGCCTCCCATTCTCCGGTCAACGGGTTCTTGATGAATGACTCCACGCCGATTGAAATAAACTCCACCTCGACAGTGAATCCCTGCGATTTGAGTGACATCGTAAATTGAGTGCGGTCCGGTTGTTCGAATTTCCCTGATACATGAATCTCTGCGGTAAAGGCACTCTCCCCCTCGACCGCGCTGGTGATGTCCATCTCTATGTGAGCAGACTGGACCGCCTCCATTGAGGACGTTGTCTGCCGCAGAATCTCAATGGCAGTCGGCAGAGCTGGGGTCGAGGCTTGGTTTGGAGCGGGAGTGCTGGTAGCGGTAGGGAGCGGCGTTGACACGGCTATGACGAGCGGCGTTGGAGCGAGTTGCGGTGTCTGGAGGGGTGGAGCATTTGGTTCAGGCGAAACTTCCTCGCACGCTGCCATGGCCACCGTCGGGATGGCCAACAGCGCCAACCCTGCAAGGAATCGGAACGTTCTCGCTATCGTCACGCTTCCCAGCATACAGGCCGGTCGAATCTTACCGTTACACATCGGTGATATGGTCTATGGCCGGAACTCCAACCTGTGCCATGCTTAAGCTCGTAGAAAGCGTCAACGGCGTAGCCCTTGGAGCTTCCGCCATCACAATAATTCCCAAGGAGAGCGACACAAATGAAAGCAGTTCAGATCACCCAATACGGCGGACCGGAGGTGCTCGAGTACGCGGACGTTGAGGACCCCGTCGCCGGGCCGGGTGAGGCCATCGTGCAGCTCTCCGCTTCCGGCATCAACTACATGGATGTATATGGTCGAACGGGCCTATATGGGCAAGGGCCGCTGCCGACAATCCTTGGCGGTGAGGGCGCGGGCACTGTCGTTGAGGTTGGTTCGGGCGTTACAACGTCTGCTGTCGGGGATGTCGTCGCCTATACGGGCGCGTCGCGGTCATACGCAGAACGAGTCGTTGTTCCGGCGGATCGTCTCATCGTGCTGCCACAGGGGATCACGGCGGAGCAGGGCGCGGCGGCAATGCTGCAGGGCATGACGGCGCACTATCTCTCCCATTCCACGTATCCGCTCGGCCTCGACGATACGGCGCTGGTTCATGCCGGCGCGGGGGGCGTCGGACTGCTGCTGATCCAGATGGCAAAGATGCGTGGCGCAACGGTTATCACGACGGTCTCTACAGACGAAAAGGCAGAGCTTGCCCGTGAGGCGGGGGCGGATCACGTGGTTCTCTACACTCGAGAGGATTTTCACGAGGCGGTCATGCGAATCACGGACGGCTCGGGCTGCCAGGTTGCCTACGACTCCGTCGGCGCGACGACCTATGAGGGTTCGATGGCCAGCCTGGCGATTCGCGGGTGCCTTGTCATGTATGGCCAGTCCAGCGGGGTTGTGCCGCCCATTGCGCCGCTCGCCCTGAACGCCAAGTCGCTGTTTCTGACGAGGCCCTCGCTGTTCAATTACACGGTCACAAGAGATGAACTGGAGTGGCGGGCCGGAGATGTACTCGGCTGGATCGCCGACGGCAAGCTCTCGCTACGGATCACAGAGCGATTTCCGTTGCAGGACGCGGCGGAGGCGCACCGACGTCTTGAATCCCGCCAGACCACCGGCAAGCTGCTGCTGATACCGTAACTCCCCTTCGACAGATGCCCTGTCTCCTTTATGGGGAGATGCCATTAAATGCCATGCGGCTCGTCCGTCGCGTACCCTCTAGTCCATGAACACTGAGGAACTCATCATCGCGGCGGCGCGCATAGCGGGCGCGCTGCTCGTCTTGCGGTGGGCCTTTGCGGGATCCATCGCCGCCATCCTGATCGACTTCTCAGACCTGTTCATGATGAACCTGCTCGACCTGGGCGGCGTCCGCAACTACCAGGCCCTCGACAAGTGGCTCGACCTCGTCTACATGGTGACGTTCCTGTGGGTGGCGCTGCGATGGAGCGGCCCGCCCCGCGCCATTGCGATTGCGCTGTTCGCGTATCGAATCGTGGGCGTCCTCGTATTTGAAGTCGTCGGCGACAGGTGGGTCCTACTATTCTTCCCGAACGTCTTTGAGTTCTGGTTCGTGTTCGTGGCTGGAGCACTGCTGTTTGCGCCGAACTACGAGCTAACGTGGCGCCGCTCCATCCTCTGGCTGATTCCGCTCACAGCCCTCAAGGAGTTCCAGGAATACGCCCTACACGGCGCGAGATGGTTGGACAACTATGTCGCGGTGGATGTTGTAGTAGACGCGTGGAAATGGGTGACGGGAAGGTAATAGGCCCACCCGCTTGTGACTCCTACGCCCCGCGCCTACACTGACTAGCAGGGGTCAAAAGGGAGCGCATTCGGTTTATGTCCACATCAGTTATTCACGTCAAGGGCGCGCGTGAGCACAGCCTGAAGAACATTGACGTGACCATTCCACGAGACAAGCTCGTGGTCATCACCGGTGTGTCCGGCTCCGGCAAGAGTTCTCTCGCCTTTGACACACTCTACGCCGAGGGCCAGCGGCGCTATGTCGAGTCCCTTTCCGCTTACGCCCGGCAGTTCCTTGGCCTCATGGAGAAGCCGGACGTCGACTATATCGAGGGCCTTTCGCCTGCCATCTCCATCGACCAGAAGGGCGTCTCTCACAATCCCCGTTCCACCGTCGGCACCGTCACGGAAATCTATGACTACCTCCGCCTGCTGTATGCACGAATCGGCCATCCGTCCTGCTACAACTGCGGACGACCAATAGAGAGCCAGACCGTACAACAGATCGTCGACGCAATCATGGACTCCGATCCGGGCAAGCGCATCATGTTGCTCGCGCCACTCATTCGCCGCAAGAAGGGCGAGCACTATGGCCTGCTGGATGAAACCCGCCGCGGCGGATTCGTTCGAGCGCGCATCAACGGCGAGATTCGGGACCTTTCGGAAGACATCCGCCTCAACAAGCAGCAATGGCACACGATTGAGGTTGTCGTCGACCGGCTTGTTATCCCCGAGGAACGCGGTGAGATTCGTGGGCGCGTGACGGACTCCGTGGAAACTTCTCTCCGGTTAGGGCAGGGCGTCGTGCAAACCCTGGACGCCGACTCTGGCGATGAGCAGCTCTACAGCGAGCAATTCGCCTGCGTACAGTGCGGCATCTCGTTGGGAGAGATCGCTCCGCGCACCTTTTCATTTAACAGCCCCCACGGCGCATGCACGGAATGTACAGGCATCGGCTACAAGCTAGTGATTGATCCCGAACTTGTGATTCCGAATAAGGAACTGGCGCTGTCCGAGGGCGCCGTCTTGCCATGGGCGCGGTCCGGCACGATGGCGGGCTGGTATACATCCATGCTTGCGTCGGCAACGTCCATGGTTGGCGCAGATATGAATGCGCCGGTGCGTGAACTGTCTCCGGATCAGCTTGATTTTGTACTGTTTGGCCCGGAAGCCGGAACGGAAGTGGAGAGAATCCAGGTACGGCATCGAACCCGCAGCGGCCGCGTTGTCCGCTATGGCGCGCGGTTTGAGGGGGTGATCCCCAACCTGACGCGCCGCCACCGCGAGACGGAGTCTGACAACCAGCGACAGGAGATTGAGCGGTTCATGGCCCGCCGCCCTTGCGCGGCCTGCGAGGGCAAGCGGCTGCGGCCCGAGGCCTTGGCCGTCCGCGTGGACGACAAGACCATCGTGGACGCGACCGGCCAGAGCATCGATCGCGCCCTCGAATGGGTGCAGCGGCTGGCTGATACAGAGAAAGGCCCGCTGAACAATCGCGAATCCACCATCGCCCGCCAGATTCTGAAAGAAATCTCGGCACGCCTTGAGTTCCTGGTAAACGTTGGGCTGGAGTATCTCACCCTGGACCGGACTGCAGGAACACTCTCCGGCGGTGAAGGACAGCGCATCCGCCTTGCCACGCAGATCGGCAGTGGCCTGATGGGTGTCGTCTATATTTGCGATGAGCCGTCCATCGGTCTCCATCCCGTCGATAATGCGCGCCTAATTGAGACGCTCAAAGGCCTTCGTGACCTTGGCAATACCGTCATCGTTGTGGAGCACGACGAAGCGGTCATGCGCGCGTCCGATCATGTCATCGACATGGGGCCCGGCGCAGGCGAGCACGGCGGTGAGGTTGTCGTAACAGGCACGCTGGATGACTTGAAAACGGCTGAAGATTCGATTACCGGCGCGTATCTCAGCGGACGCCGAGTGATTCCCATGAGAGAGGAGCGGCGCCAACCCCAGGATGGCCGTGAGCTGCTGATTCGCGGCGCGCGTGCCAACAACCTCCACGATCTGGATGTCCGCATCCCGCTCGGCTTGCTGACATGCGTGACGGGCGTTTCCGGTTCCGGCAAGTCAACACTCGTGTACGAGGTTTTGTTCAAGCGACTCGCCCAGACCCTCTACAACGCGAAGGATATCCCCGGCCCTTCAGATGGCGTGGACGGCCTTGATCTTATAGACAAGGTCGTGAACATCGACCAGTCGCCCATCGGACGGACGCCGCGCTCCAATCCCGCCACGTACACGGGTGCGTTCACGCCGATCCGCGAGTTGTTCGCGAGCTTGCCTGAATCACGGGTGCGTGGTTACAAGCCCGGCCGCTTCTCGTTCAATGTGAAAGGCGGCCGCTGCGAGGCGTGCAAGGGCGAGGGCTATCAACTCATTGAGATGCAGTTCCTGCCGGATGTCACCGTTCCATGCGACACCTGCAAGGGCGCTCGCTATAACCGCGAGGCACTGGAGATTACCTTCAAGGGCTACAGCATCGGCGAGGTGCTCAATCTGACGCTTGATCAGGCCGTTGAGGTCTTCGAGTCCATCCCACGGATCGCGAACAAGTTCAAGACAATGCAGGACGTCGGGTTGGGCTACATGCGCCTCGGCCAGCCGGCGACCACCCTCTCCGGCGGGGAGGCGCAGCGGGTGAAATTGTCAGCTGAGCTCTCCAAGCGTGCAACCGGCAAGACGCTGTATATCCTTGATGAGCCGACAACAGGGCTCGCCTTCTCCGACGCAGAGATGCTGCTCACCGTCCTTCACCGCATCGTTGACGGCGGCAACTCCGTCCTTCTGATTGAGCATCATCTGGATATGATCAAGAACGCTGACTGGATCGTCGACCTAGGTCCCGGGCCGGGCGAACGCGGCGGCGAGCTGGTTGCAGAGGGCACACCTGAAGAGATCGCCCTCGTCAAGAACAGTTCTACCGGTGACTTTCTACGAGAAGCGCTGGGCATAAAGGAAGTGGCCCGGAACGGCAACGGGCGCAAACCATCGCGTTCGCCGCGCCGCAATGGCAAGGCGAAAGAATCGACCAAACCCGCGAGTAAGGCTACCCCCCGCTCTCCGCGCAGACAACGCGCCGGCGCCGCTGCGGATACCACGTAGCCGCCTATGCCAGAAGCCGCAGGCCCTGAAGTCGCCACCGGCGCGTCGCTACTTGATGAACTGATTCTGACCTACATGCCGGATAGCCTGCCGTGGTGGATTGCGTGGCCTTCCGCAGCCCTTGGTCTGGCGCTCTGCTTACTTGGCTACTACGCGTATCGACTGGTTGTTGCGCTCGCGGCGGGCGTCTCCGGCGGCGCGGTGGTCATTATTGCCGGACCTGATCTACTGGCGCTGGAGGGAACGGCGCTGCTGACAACCGCGGGTGGATCGGGAATCATCCTGCTTGTGTTTGGATCAGTCTTCTACCGCGCTTCCGTTTTCGTGATCGGCGCGGGAATAGGGTTCGGAATCGGCGCCGTGTTCTGGGTCCTTGTATCCGGTGACGTTGAGCCGGGTGGCACGGGACTGACGCTCAGCGGGTGGAATCGAGTCCAGATATTTGTCGGCTCGCTTGTGCCCGGGATCGTCGTCGGCATCATCTTCCTGAGCTGGGAGCGCCGATTGATGACGCTGAGCACCGTGATCATTGGAGCGGCCCTCATGCTGTTTGGACTGCGGTACAGCGGACTGCCGCTGGGCGTCCGTGAATGGACGCCCTTGCTCGCAGGCGCGGCTATTACCGCCGGCCTCTGGCTCAGCTCAAGAATTGGGAATGAAGAGTCGGAACAGCCGGATGAGCCTGATTACTCCTACACGTATCATTGACCGCCACCATGCCCCCACGCATCCTGCTGGGATCGACAAATGTCGCCAAGATTGACCGCCTCCGCGACTGCCTTGAAGGCTGGTCGTTCGACTTCATTACTGTCAATGAACTGCCGCCACACGAGCCTCCTGAGGAAACGGGCAGCGCGCACTTGGGGATTGCCGAAGCAAAGGCCGTCGCGTGGGCGCAAATCAGCGGCGGACTGGCAATTGCCTCCGACGGCGGCATCGATATTCCTGCGCTGGGCCCGAACTGGGACAGCCTTCTGACGCGGCGCGCGGCAGGGGGAAACGCGACGGACGAGGACAGAATCCAGCATCTGCTGGCGCTGATGGATCACCTGGACTCAGACAGAGAACGAGAGGCCACGTGGAAGGAGGCTGTCACGATCGCCTCGCCGCATGGCGTCATACGATCCTGGAAGGTCACAGGCCCGACGGGCATTGTAAGGCGACAGCCGTCAGAGTCTCGAATCGAAGGTTTCTGGCTGGCAAGCCTCTGGCACTTTCCCGGCCTCGGAAAGACCTACACCGAACTGACCACCGAAGAACTCCACACCATCGGAGACCCCTGGCTCAATCTGAAGTCCCAGATTCAGACGTGGCTCGCCGCAGGCGGATTCGAAAGGTTACAGCCTACTACCTAGGAAGTCGTCATTCCCGCGCAGGCGGGAATCTGAATCTCAAATGCGCAAGCTCATGAACCTGTCAAGCGCGGTGAATTGCATGTCATTCTGAGCGTAGCGAAGAATCCAGAGACTCACTCCCAGAGCTGTGGTTTTGTGTCTCCGGGTCGATACAGAGGGTGATAAGGGTTCTTCCTAGCTGTCAGGCCAAGGGTGTACGGTCGCTTGCCCAAGCTCTTGACTAACCCCAATACTTCCTTGACACGGGTCTTTCCGAATTCCAACTTGGCAATATCGTTTCCCCAAGCACAAATGACTTTGTCGGCCATGGCAATAGCCACTCGAATCACGTTGTCATTCCCGGCGCCCATAATGTCTTGGCCATCATTCGCATTCGCTGCCAAGTCTTCAGGTTTCGTGGCAACTTGAGCAAATAGGTTGACTACCAATAGACGCCCGTATCCCCAATCAGTAGCAAATCCGATACATCGTTTAATCGTCTGATCGTTGTCATCTCTGTCTCCGTAATCTATCGCCGTTGCAGTTGAAGGATTGAGCATGACAAATGCGAGAACCCCTCTGTCTTTCCGACCTTCCCGCAGCGGCACCGCGCGAAAGAGGATATAACGATACTGTTGGTCGCTCTTCAACGTACCCCCCTCACTCCGGCAACCCTGCCGCATCTCCAGTAACAATTACCAATCCGTCACGTTCCAAACCTGCCAGCAACTCTCGCAGCCACTCCCCGTGCTCATCGTCGGCGTACTCATCCCTCACGAGCGGCCCGAGTTCGTCCAGTGGCATCGCCCCGTTCTTGGTATTTCGCAGCGCCTCCACGACGCGGCCGCGGAAGTAGCGTGTCGTGCCGATCCACCCATGCTGCTTTGGCTGCGGTCGTTCGGCGACGCGCAGCGTCGGCATCGCCTCCGAAAGCTCGGCGTAAGAGATGGTAATGGACTCCGTGCCCTCCATCAGTGGCCGCGCCGCGCAGAGATCGTTCACCGGACACTCCCCACACTTTGGGCGACGGGCCGAGCAGACCGTCGCGCCGAGGTCCATGAGGGCCTGGTGCCAAGCCGATGCCCGCGCACCGTTTTGCGGAAGCGACGCCTCAGCCAGCGTCCACCCCGCATCGGCGTCGATCTCGCCACGCCCTGTCAGCACCCGTCCCAGCACGCGACGGATATTAGTGTCCATCACCGGGACGGAGCGGTGAAAGGCGAAGCTGGCAATAGCCGCCGCCGTATAGCGCCCAATCCCCGGCAGCTTTGCCAGCGTCGCCGGATTATCTGGGACGATCCCGCCGTGTTCCTTCACAATCACTCGAGCAGCACGCTGCAGATTGATTGCGCGACGGTTATAGCCCATCCCGCTCCACGCCCGAATCACGTCTGAGACCGGAGCGTCGGCCAGCGACTGCAGAGTCGGGAACCGTCGCAGGAATGCCTCGTACACGGGAAGAACACGCCCCACACCCGTCTGTTGCAGCATGAACTCCGCCACCATGGCGTTGTAGGGATCGTTCGTCTTACGCCACGGAAGGTCTCGCCCGTGCTCCCGATACCAGCGCAGCAGACGCCGCCGCAGTATGGTCAAAGTTGGCTGAGTCATTCGTGCCGCCATAGCCGGAATGTGGAACGTGCGCAGGAAAGTCGAACCAAATCAGATCGCGAACCGAGAAAACTAATCGTAGCCAATTTCATGTAGGTCATCGTCGGAGAAGCCCAGGTGGTGGGCAAGCTCATGAAGCACAGTCTTGCGAATCTCCTCGACCGTCTCGGCGCTCCCCAATCGCAGTGCCTCGAGCGGCTTTTGAAAGATGGTGATCTTATCCGGAGCGACCATGTTGTATCCGCCACCCCGATCCGGCAAGGCGATGCCTTCGTACAGCCCAAGCAGGCCGTACCTATCCCGAATGCCGTTCTCCTCCATCTGCTCCCGCGAAGGCCAATCCTGGATGATGATTGCCACGTTATCCATTCCCGCCTCAATCTCCGGCGGCAGCGAATCCAACGCCTGCCCCACCAACTCCTCGAACTGCTCGGTATCCATACCTAGACGGTACCACTACGCAATGCGTCCCCACCCCAAAAGTGCTATCGTGTACACGCCGGTATCGGCGCAAGCGTATAGGTTCTTCCCGCAGCAAAAGGGGAACCGAACGAAGGAGTGGGGCGATGACAGAGGGGCAGACGATACCCAAGCCGGTACCGTATCCGGACCAGGTCACAGAGCCGTTCTGGGAAGCCACGAAAGAGGGCAGGCTCACCATTCAGCGCTGTAAGACGTGCGGCAACCGCTTCTTCTACCCTCGTGAGCGCGACCCGAATTGCCTCTCCGATGACCTTGAGTGGATCGATGTCAGTGGCAAGGGGCGCATCTACAGCTTCATCGTCGTGCGCCAGCCCGGTCACCCCTCGTTCAATGAGGACGTGCCGTACATCTACGCAGTCATCACGCTGGATGAGGACGTTCGCATGAATGGCAACGTCAAGGGCATCGACATCGAGGCCTGTGAGATCGATATGCCCGTCGAGGTCTACTACGAGGAGCGGGGCGACCAGATGCTGCCACAGTGGAAACCGCTCGGCGCACCTGATCCGGCCTAGCATTTAAGCGTCTTTCAGACCCGACGCCGCTTAGTCCGGAGATATAGTTGGACCGCGCCGCAGGTAAATGCGCGCCAAGCGCAAGTCGTTGTAGCTGACCATTTCCTCCAGGAACTCCCACACGGGGCGCAGGAACTCGTCCCCGCATACGTCTAGAGCATTCTCGATTTCCCGCATAGTGGCGGCGTCCGGCATCAAATGGGATAGATCCAACGAATCGTCCTGCGCCGCGATGCGTTCGATGTGGCCGATCACCGTTGTCTCCGCAAGCCCTCGATGCTCGGCTATCTCCCCGATTGAAAGCCCGCGCGACAACAGCTCCCGGGTCTCATCGAACGTAGGCCCCGGACGGCGCTCCGGTCGCGCTCGGGAGGGTCTCGCTTCAGGCACGTGGATGTCCGGCCGTCCGTGCGCCTCAATGTACGCCTGAATCACCGCAAGGAAGTCCGTTCCATACTGCTCCAGCTTGGCTGCGCCGACACCGGAGATGAGCCCAAACTCGTCAGCATCCTGGGGAAAGCGCGCGGCCATTTGCTTGAGAGATGCGTCACCAAATATGACGAAGGGCGGTACATCCCGCTCATCAGCCAGCCGTCGGCGCAGAACGCGTAGCTCCTCAAATAGCCGCTCATCGAACTGAACTTCAGTGGAGGGTTGTGGCGTCGCTCTCCGCGCGCCGCCGTCCAACGGCCTCGGCAAGGAGAGCGAACTGCGCGTCTGCAGGAAATCCCGCCCCACCTCCGTAACCGCCAAGGTTGGATACCGATCACCCTCCGTGGTTAGCAGCCCCCGTGATTCCAGCAGGCCGATGATTGCCCTGAGGTCAGATTTACCGGAATCCCTCGCGATGCCGTACACGCTCAGGGTCTCGTGCCCCATCTCAAGGACTCGCTTATCCCGACCCCCGCGCAGCACCTGGATGATGTGCCCCGCACCGAACCTCTCTCCGGTACGGATCACCGCCGATAGGATCTTCTGCGAGATTTCCGTCGCGTCGAATTCCTCCCGTGGCTCGAGGCAAACGTCACAGCCGCCACAGTTCTCCTGTTCCCATTCCTCTCCCAGGTAGTGCATCAGATAGCGGCGGCGACAGGTGGTCAGCTGCGCGAACTCCACCATTCGCGCCAGCTGCTCCCGTGCGACCCGCTGCTCCGATTCGTCCACGATCTGATTGACGAAATATTCTTGCTTGACCTTATCCGCGAACGCGTAGAACAGGACGCACTCCGCAGGCAAACCATCCCTGCCTGCTCGCCCCGTCTCCTGGTAATAGCCCTCCACCGATTTCGGCAAGCTGTAGTGGACAACCAGCCTTACATCAGGCTTGTCGATCCCCATGCCGAACGCGATAGTGGCGACGACGATAGAAACCCGATCCCGTATGAAGTCATCCTGCGCGCGGCGGCGCGTATCGCCATCAAGACCGGCATGGTATGGGCGAGCCTCAAACCCACGCGCGGTCAGATCGGCAGACAGATCCTCGGTCTCCTGCCGGGAAAAGCAGTAGATGATGGTGGACTGATCTTTGTGGTTTTCCAGGAGACCAATAAGCCGTTCCCACGCATCGCTCTTGGGTCGCACCGAGTAGTTGAGGTTGCTCCGATTGAAGCCTGAGACGAACACGCCGCCATCCTGCAGGCCGAGTTGACCGATAATGTCATCCCGAACCCGCTCCGTCGCCGTGGCGGTCAGCGCGATGACCGGCGTCGACGGAAACTCTTCGCGCAGTTGCCGCAGATTACGATAATCGGGGCGAAATTCATGTCCCCACTCGGAGATACAGTGCGCTTCATCAATTGCGATGAGGTTGATATCCAGCTCATGGAGGAACTTTCTAAAACTCTGCAACGCCAGTCGTTCAGGCGCAATGTAGAGCAGCTTCGTGTGTCCATTTCGGACCGCCGCTTCGACCCTCCGCATTTCCAGGTCCGATAGTGAACTGTTAATGAAGTTGGCCGGGATGCCCGACTCGTTCAGCGCGTCCACCTGGTCCTTCATCAACGCGATCAGCGGCGATACAACAAGCGTCGTTCCCCCGAGGAGCAGCGCCGGCAACTGATAGCAGAGCGACTTTCCGCCTCCGGTTGGCATCAATACCAGTGAATCGCGCGACGCCAGGACGTTCTCAATGATCTCAGACTGTAAAGGCAGAAACTCGTCGTACCCGAAGCGCGACTTGAGAATAGCTAGCGGAGAATTTGAATCCTGCATCTCTCCCCTAATAGTTCAGACTCGTCAGCGGCAGTATCTCTGCTGAGACCTGCCCGTCCGCGATGGTGAGGATTCCCACGTGGCCCGGCTCGCGGATGTTGCGCGGCAGTGCCGGGCTCCCGGGATTCACGATCAGCACCCCGGATTCCGTACGTTCCACATGCGCCACGTGCGTGTCGCCACAGACGATTACGTCGACGGCCCCGCCGAAGTAGCGCTCCATCAGCGCCTCAGTCGTCGTCCACGGTATGTCTGCCGGTAGTGGAAACCCATGGATCAGCCCGATGCTGACACCCTCCGCGTCGATGACCTGCGCGTGTTTGACACGAGGATCATCATCGGGAAAAGGAGGACGAGAACCGTCTCCGTCGCCATTGCCCCGCGCGCCAATAACAGGCGCTATGACCTCCAGCCAATCCAGCACGTCGATGATGTGCATATCTCCGCCATGCATGACCATGTCGACACCAGAAAGCAGGTCAAAAACCTCACCCGGCAGCCGTTCTCCAGCCTCCGGCACGTGCGTATCTGAGATTAGGCCGATGCGCATCAGTCGACGATTGAGTCCTTAGCGCCTACGGCAGGATGATCCCGCCCGGTGAGACGCCCGGGGTCTGCGGCTCCGCCGGCGGTAGGACACGTGCGGCCCACTGAGAGAGGTCTCGTAGTTCAGTCGGCGTGATCTCATGGCCTGCGCCGCCATATTCGTTGTAGATCAGGTCGCCGTAGCCCCACGCCTCCAACTGCGTATTCGCCGAACGCCCCCGGTCAATCGGCACGACCGGGTCCTGGTCGCCGTGGCCAACAAAGATAGGCTGTGTCCTCTCATCAGGCAGCTGCGTCGCAAGCTGCTTCATGTCGTGGATGGACGCGCTTAGCGCGCCGATACCCGCGAACACATCGGGCCGGGGCAGGCCGTAGCGATAGGCCAACCCTCCTCCCTGCGAAAAGCCGATAATGAGCATGTTGCCCGGCTCAAGCCCGTAGGGCTCACGCACCTCCTCCATGAAGGCGCTGAACGCCTCCTCGGTGCTCTTTGCCTCCTCCGGGTCATTGAAGCCGTCCGGCGTCGTCCATCCAAAGCCAATCTGCCCGCCGCCGATGTCCAGCGGAACCGTGCCGTTCGGACAGAGATACACGTAGCCCGTCTGATGAATACCCGGCGCAAGCCCCGCGAGGTCATACATGCTCGCGCCAAAGCCATGAACAAGGATGATGACGGGATAGGCGCGTGATTCCTCGTAGTCGGTCGGCGTGATGCTCACATAGTCGAGGGCGCTGCCCTTGTTCGCCGTTCCCTCCATCTGGCCAGCCCCCTATTCCTCAGCCGCCGTGCCGTGCGGCTCGCCGCGCGCGGGAGGCCAACTCGCGAGCCAGCAGCAACGCCCCGCGCAGCCCGTTATCGTCGCCCAGTTCCGTCACTTCAAATCGAACGGTGCGATTCTGCAGCTTGAACGCCCGCTCCCGCGCGACGCTGATTCCGTGCTCCACGAATTCGTCCTGCCCGCGCGCCAGCCCGCCGCCCAGTACGATCAACTCCGGATTGAAGATGTTGACGATATTGGCAAGACCGACGCCGAGCGCGTAGCCTGCCTCGTCGACGACCGTCTTGGCGAGGGCGTCGTCCTGCTCTGCCGCGTCGAACACATCGCGCGCCGTGATGCTCTCGCTGCCCTGCGACGATGACTTCTCAACGAGAATCGAATCCCCGCCGGCCTCGATTCGCATTCGCGCCATACGGGCGATGGCCGTGCCGGAGGCCATCGTCTCAAAGCAGCCGGACAGCCCGCACGGGCATTGGATGCCGCGACCCATGCTGATTGTCATGTGTCCGAACTCACCCGCCGCCCCGGCGATGCCACGCAGCAGCTTGCCCTCGGAAACGATGCCGCCGCCGATTCCCGTGCTGATGGTCAGATAGATCATCTCCGTCGTGCCACGCCCTGCGCCCATCTGGTGCACGGCGTGGGCGGCGGCGGTGGCGTCGTTCTCGATCTCTATGGGGATGTTCAGGCGCTCCCTGAGCGCGTCCGCCATTGCGAATTCGCGCACCATCGGGAGATTCGGCGACTCCACGATGACACCATTTGCCGTGTCCACGGTGCCCGCGCAAGCGACGACCCCGGCGACAACCTCGCCGTTCGTCTTGGCGATAAGGTTGTGGGCGGCCTCGACGATGCCGTCGATGAGCAGTTTGGGATCGGAGCGGGCCGGGGAAGAGAATGCAGTGCGCCGTATCGCGCCGCGCGGCCTGCGAGCGATGGCGACCCGTGTTTGCGTGCCCCCAACATCGACGCCAAGCAGATACGGGTTGGCCATATTCGTGCGCGTTCTCGCTGCCTTTATGTTGACGGCGGGGGCCGTAAAGCCGTGTTGGCGTCCTTGCTCGTGCGGTTCGATTCAAAAAGAACCTGGCGACCCGGACGGGATTTGAACCCGTGATCTCTGCCGTGACAGGGCAGTATGTTAAGCCAGACTACACCACCGGGCCGCGCTTGCTCATGCTACGAACGCGCCAATTCCGTGTCAAGGAGCGACGCGGCCGCCGCTCGCGTCCGTGCTGCGGAACGATCTCGCCCAATCGCCTCAAGCGTGACGAACAGCGGTGGCGCCGCCGTACGGCCCGTCGCTGCAATCCGCACCGCGCCGAACAGCTTGCGGCCGGACGTGCCAAGCTCCTCCACGAGCGCCCTGAAGCGCGTTTCAATCGACTCATGGTTCCACGGTTCAATTTTGTCGATGGCGTTGGCAACCGCGGTGAGCCACGCGCGGACAACCTCAGCGTCCTCCGGCAACGGCACGCGCCAAAGGTCATCGCCCGCGTCGGCCATGCGCTTCATCGCCTTGTCCCCCATGCCGGCCCATATGAGCGCGGGCGGGAATGAGACATCATCCGTGAAGAAGAACTCGCACAACTCGGGCATTTCGCTCAGAAGGCGCGCGCGATCCTGCGTCAGCATGGCTGCTTGCCGGGCGAGTCCATCATCGAGCGGCCTGGGAATCTCGGGCGGCAGTCCGTTGTCCAGATATGGCCGCGCCGCCTCAACGAACGCCTCTGGCGGCATCTCCCGGATGTACACGCCGTTCAGCCATTCCAGCTTCTCGCGGTCGAACATCGCCGGGGACGCCGAGACCCGATCAAGTGAGAATCCCGCGATCAACTCCTCGCGCGTCATCTGCGTCGTCTTGTCATCGAGCGACCATCCCAGCAGAGCCAGGAAATTCAGCATTGCCTCCGGCAGGAAGCCCTCGTCTCGATAGTCGAGCAAGGACACGGAGCCGTGCCGCTTGGACAGCTTTGTCCGGTCTGAGCCGAGAATCAATGGGAGGTGGGCGAATGCGGGTGGTGTATAGCCGAATGCTTCGTAGATCATGGCGTGGCGCGGGGCGGATGACATCCATTCATCGCCGCGAATAACGTGCGTGATGGCCATTGCCACGTCGTCCACCACATTGGCCAGGTGATACGTGGGAAACCTGTCCGATTTGAGGATTACGAAATCGTCGATGAGCCGGTTTTCCCATGAAACGTCACCGCGAATCACGTCGTTGAACGTCGTGCGTCCACTGAGCGGCGTCTTGAACCGCACAACGCGGTGCGAGCCGTTCTCCGCCTCTTCCTGCTCGCGCTCCTCCGAGCTCAGGTTGCGACAGCGGCGGTCATAGCCCGTGGGAACGTTGCGCTTCTGCTGGGCGGCGCGGATGGCGTCCAGCCTCTCAGACGTGCAGTAACAGTAGTACGCGGCATCCAGCTCAACCAGCCGCTCAGCCGCCTCTCCGTAGCCCTCAAGGCGCTGCGACTGCACGTACGGCCCGTAGGGGCCGCCGATGTCAGGTCCCTCATCCCATTCAATGCCGAGCCATCGGAGCGAATCGAGAATGCGCTCCTCGCTGCCCGGGATGCGCCGTTCCTGGTCGGTGTCCTCAATCCGCACCGCAAAGACACCGCCTGTGCTGCGGGCGAAGAGCCACGCGAACAGCGCACTTCGAACGTTGCCTACATGCGGATCACCCGTCGGACTGGGCGCGTAGCGTGTTCGCGTTACTGACATTGCAGTCTCATTCTAACCCAGCGAATCGACCAGCCGCGCCTCGGGCGTGCCAATAGTCATATCCGCCAGGCATTCCGAAAGGTCAGCCGCCAAAGGCGATCTAACCTCCAAAGTTTCACCGCTTACGGGGTGCTCGAACGCAAGTGAAAGCGCGTGTAGGAAGAGACGCGGCACAGGGTCACGGCTGCCGCGCGCGTAGATGACGTCTCCGGCCACAGGATGCCGCATCGAAGCGAAATGCACGCGGATCTGGTGCGGACGCCCGGTCTGCGGCCTGGCCTCCGTGAGGGTATAGCCGCCATTCAGTTGCGCCAGCACACGGTACCGGGTTGTGGAAGGGCGGCCTGAAGTCACGACGGCCATTCGTTGTCTATGCCTCGGATCGCGGCCCAGCGATGCCTCAATCACGCCGGTTAGCGGCGCCAACAACCCGCGCAGCAAGGCGACGTACACCTTCTCAACACTGCGAGACTGGAACTGCCGCGACAGGGCCGTATGCGCCACGTCGTTCTTGGCGATCAACATAACGCCGGACGTGTCCTTGTCCAGCCGATGAACGATCCCCGGCCTATCGTCGCCGCCAATCGTTGACAGCGGCCCTTCGCGTCCCAACAGCGCGTTCACAATCGTTCCCGTCGGGTGGCCGGGCCCTGGATGGACGGCGACGCCCGGCGGCTTGTCGATGGCGAGAATGTCTTCATCCTCGAAGAGCACGAGCAGGGGTGAATGTTCGGCGGCCAACCCTGTCGTCTCGCCGGTTTGTATCTCGCCGGTAATAGTGATCTCGTCGCCGGGCTCAATGGTATGGCCCCGTTTGCGCGGCACATCCCCATTTACACTGATCCGCCCATCCTGGATCAGTCGCCCAATCGCAGACCGCGATACGTCCACGGTGAGCGCCGTAGCCAGGTATCGATCGAGCCGCCTCTCCGATGTCTCAGGCGGGACGGTCAGACGAGTCTCCATCCTCAGCCCTCTGTTCTTCCGCTACAGGCTCACTACTCGGCGACGCTGCGGAAGATTCCTCACCCGAGTCGTTTTCCTCAGATTCCTCTCCATCACCAAGGGCGAAAGTTGTTGTGGGAGAGGTGATTCCGGCAACCCTCTCCTGTTCAATCCTCTTCTCCGTCGCGCGATTCCGCATCACATAGAAGGCCAGCGCAAACAGCCCGACTGTCAGTGCAGAGTCCGCCACGTTGAACGTCGGAAAATAGTAGTCACTCCACACACGCACACTGATGAAATCGACGACCGCGCCCCGAGCGAGCCGATCTGTCAGATTGCCCAGCGCTCCGCCTAACAGGAGGGCGAGGGAGTAGCGCAGCAGGGCGCTCTCCCGCCCGTTCGCCCGGTAATAGAACAGTACGCCTAACACTCCGATGATACTGACCAGGATGAGGAAATCTGTATGGCCGCGCAGCAGGCCGAACGCGCTCCCGGTGTTTGTTACATGGGTCAGCCGAAGCAGGCCGTTTTCCGGGATCGATTCATACAGGCACAGATTACTGACGATCAGAAGCTTGGCTGCCTGATCGGCAATGAAGATAGTCAGCGTGACCGCGGCGAATGGCAGGAAATGGCCGCCGAATCCCCTCGGCGTTCCTGGACGCGGGCCGTCGTCCTCTACCACCAGATCTTGCGCCCCATCTCAGCTTCGATTTCATCAAGTGGGCGCGTCCACAGGCCGGTTGAGAGGTATTTCCAGCCGCCGTCAGCGAACAGGCATACGATGTTGCCGTTGTCCATCCGCTCCGCCAGCCGTTGCGCGCATGCCAGCACCGCGCCGGACGAGATGCCCGCGAAGATGCTCTCCGTCTGCAGCAGTTCCCGTGTCTTCTCGAACGATTCTCGTGAGGTGATGATGAACTGCCCATCCAGAACGGTCGTGTCCAGGATCGGCGGAATGAATCCATCTTCCAGAGATCTCAGCCCCTGGATGCGCTCCTCCGGGTGTGGGACGACGGCGATGACCCGCGTGTCCGGGTTGTGCTCCTTCAGCCGCCGGCCGACGCCCGTCAACGTCCCGCCCGTGCCGAGCCCAGCCACGAAGACATCCACTTCAGGCATCTGTCGGGTGATCTCCTCGCCCGTCCCGTCGTAGTGCGCGCGGGGATTCGCCTCGTTGCCGTATTGGTACAGCATCACGTACTTGTCGGGTTCTTTTTCGGTCATCTCCTTGGCCACGTCGATGGCGCCGTTCGTGCCGAGATGCCCCTCGCTGAATACGACGTTTGCGCCATACGATTCGATCAGCGCCTGCCTCTCCTCCGTCACGTTGTCAGGCAGCACGACCGTAACCTCAAAGCCCTTGTAGCGCGCGACCATGGCAAGCGAGACGCCGGTGTTGCCGCTGGACGGCTCAAGGATGATTCGGCCATCCCCAAGCGTTCCGTCCGCCTCCGCGTTCTCCACCATGAGCAGGGCGATGCGGTCCTTCACGCTGCCCGTTGGATTCTGGCCTTCCAGCTTGGCAAAAAGGCGGACGCCCGGCTTGGGTTGAAGCCGTTTCAGCTCAACGAGGGGCGTATTGCCGATTGTGTCCAGTATGCTGCCGGTCATGACCCTGATTCGCTTGTGTCAAACTGCGTCTTTCGTATGTCATCGTGAGCGAAACGGAGAATCCCCGCCGCGCCCGCTCGACTAGTGTATCGCGTCGGCAGCGTGGGTATGTAATGCGGAGCGGACCGGGAATGACGGCCGGCGTCAGATTGCGATCTCTTTCAGATGTCCCCTAAGGTTCCTGGTCATGCTGCGCAGGGAGACTGCCGTAATGGATGCTGAAATGCCACCGCCGGCAATGGGAATCAGCTTGCCAATCCCTTTCGCGAACGAGGTCTTTGTCAGCCGCACGCCGATGGTCCGAATGAGGGCATAGCGAAGAGGAATGTACAGAGGCGTCGCGGTCAAGCGAATCTTTGCGATGCGGTAAGCGGCGTTTGACTTTGACGCCTTCGCCACTTCCTTCAGGCTGTCAGTCGCCGTGCGCACCCCGAATACTGCGCCGACCAGCAACCAGATCCTGACCTCCGTCTCCTCATTCAGCTGCAGATCGCCGTCCTCGAACAGATCGTCCCATCCGTAGAGGTACATCAACTTCTGCGCGCACACCACCGCATGCCAATTGAGTTGAGCAACATCCGCAGGGACCGTCGCCGCCGCCAACCATCCTCCCGGTAGCCCCGCGGCGAAGGAAACACCGGACGCCTTGACGATGTGCGACATGATGATCGCATCGGCCATTCTGTCGAGTGTTGCCATTGGCACGCCGGCCGCCAGCGGCGTTGTCGCGATCGCCTTCCCGACTTCGATGCTGTTCTGGGTGTAATGGCGATCCAGCTGTTTTCCCAGGAATGTTCTGCGATCCACCTTCAATCCCGGGATAGCGGTCATCGCGGGCAGCAGCCATCGCAGAATGGGGTGAGAATCGACATTCTCACCCCCGTCCCTATCCTCGTTTTCCGCGCCGCCGTCTCCGTCCGGCGCCCGCGTCGATAAATCGGTCACAATTCTCTCCCCACGCTGGTCTCTCTTAAGTTTATCCTGCCAGTCACGTCCTTATGGCAACGCGAGTGGCCTCTCGCGCCAGAATACGGGTTGAAATAGGGAAGGCTGATCAGATGCGTGCGCAAAACGAGAATCCGGCAATGCCCAATCGACTAGCCCCCGCCGGAACGCGGGAGGCGAACGAAACAGGCTAATCCAACCTGCGCGCGAAGCTTAAAACTATTCGAACGCGGGCATGCCGCAGAAGGCTTCGTAGTCGATGAGCTCTGTGACTGTTGGGTTCTCGCCGCAGGCAGGGCAGTTCGGGTCCTTGCGGATCTTGACGGTCCGCATGTCCATGTCCAGCGCATCGACCATGAGCAGTCGATTCACCAGCGGCTTGCCGACGCCCAGGATCAACTTGATAGCCTCTGTCGCCATAAGGGAGCCGACGATGCCGGGCAGCACGCCCAATACACCCGCCTCCGCGCAGGAGGGCACCATTCCAGGGGGCGGCGGCGCGGGGTACAGGCAGCGATAGCAGCCCTGTTCGGGCAGGAACGTCGTCACCTGCCCGTCAAACATGAAGATGGAACCGTGCACCACGGGCTTGTTCATGAGCACGCCGAGGTCATTGATGAGATAGCGCGTCGGGAAGTTGTCCGTCCCGTCGATGAGGATGTCAAACTCGTCGGCGATCTCCATGGCGTTCTCGGAGTTTATGTGCTTGGCAATCTTGACGATCTCCGCGTCCGGGTTGATCTCCCGGATCGTGTCCTCGGCGGAATCGACCTTGGGACGGCCGATGTCATTCATGCCGTGCAGCAACTGCCGATGCAGGTTTGTGATATCCACATCATCGAAATCGACGATGCCGATCTTGCCGATGCCAGCCGCAGCAAGATACATCGCTAGCGGAGATCCAAGCCCGCCGGCCCCGACAAGCAAAACGCTCGCATTCATGAGCTTGCGCTGCCCCATGCTGCCGACCTGCGGCATGATGATATGCCGACTGAATCGCTGCACCTGCTGAGGCGTCAGCGTCTGAACCGGCGGGGCAGAAGCCCCATTCGCCCCCGCAGCCCCATTAGCAGTCGTATCCGTCTCTGTCGTAGTCGTTGCCATCCCAGAAGTCTCCCTTGTGATATCCCGTCCAGACAGTATAGGGGATTGGGGGGCAAGTGCTACTAGACCTGCTCTCGTTCCGCGTAGAGCGAATGCAGGTCATCCGGCCTGATACGAAACTCTGTGCCGTGCTCTAGCACACTGGCACTATCCTGCAAGAAGGAATCAAAATCGATGACTATTGTTCCATCTGCAATGAGCCGGATGAGTTGGGTAGTCCTTGGTTCCCAAAGGAACTCTGCCGAAGCAAAGTTCACCAGTCGCGATTGCCTATTCCACGACCCGCGAACGAGGATCAAGTAGACGGCGTTACATGCAAATTCATTGATCAAGGCATCATGTGACCAAGATTGCGCAAATCCAGAGCCCGCTTCATTTTCAACCTGAATCGAACCCTCTTTATCGGTTATGGTGTATCGATAGTTGGTTGCATCTTCAACGATATGCGGCTCATCAATAGCTGGCTCCATGTCAAATAGTGCCAGCTCTGAGGTTCCATCAGTAAACGCTATTTTCCATGCCCCCGCATTGGGCAGCGACCGCTCGGACACCTTTAGTTCACGCAGGAGATGTAACAGATATAACCTAGGGGTCTCCGACCCTTCAAAGCGGTCATCAGATGGTATTTCGTATTCCCGTGTTGCGAGAATCTCCTTCAGTTTCCTTCTTATGCTTGCCCGTGGTGCTGCCATGTTCTTTCCGGTAATCCACCCTTAACTTGCAACTCGCCCCATCTCCGACATGGCGATTGTAATCTACGCTTGGGGATTGGAGTGAGTGGCTTACTCGGCCTCCTCGTCGTCTTCCAGTTGGGTCGAATCAAGCAGGAAGTCCCATTCAGATGCGAGATGGTTCTGTATCACCTTTCCCCGTTTGTTGATGAACTCGAGATAATCCTCTCGAGTCTTGTCTTGCCTTTGCATTATCTCTAGGCACTCGGCATCGACAAATGATGTGTCAAATAGGGTAGCCAACTCGTTTTGCCAATTGTCCCTAACGTCTTTGACTTGGTCAGAAGGGTTCATCTTGGCCCATCTTCGGTTCGTTTCACCTGTTATAGGCATCACATTGAGTGCCAAGTCAGAATCAGGTGCCCTTCCGCCACTTCCCAAGAAGTCAGACACGAAAGCCTTGGGGAAGATGTGGTGACCATGTGCTGAGACAATGGCCGCGCCAGTTCCCCCGACAGGCTCTTTATTTAGCGGATCCTTGGGCTGCCTCCTGCTTATCAGCATCGAAATGAGATTGCCAATCGCGCTAGAAGGCTTAATCGTGTCCAAGGAGCCCACGCGAACATTCTTCAGCCAAGAAGGTTCGTTAACTCCATTCGAATCAATCCACTCGGTCAACTCCCGTGCATCTCTTGCCTGTGTTGTCGGCTGTGCCTCTGTATAGCGTTGGCTGACGACTGTACCCACAAACCATCGTTCGAGGCGGTCATGCCACCTAGCCTTCTCATGGCTAGGGCCGCTGTAGGCGGATTCGATTTTGGCGAGCGCTATTCCAAGCGGGGGCAGAATTGCAGGATACGGAATCAGCTGACCCGTGTGATCTAGCCCGGCCCCTAGTCGACTCGTCAAGAATTCTCCAACTCTGTCTAGCGCGTCAATCGCATCATTCTTTCGTTTTCTGTAATTGACATGCGTAATCGTCTTTGGCAACAAAGATCTCTTAGGATTCTCATGTTCCAGCAACGCTACTGTCTGAAGGAGCAATTCACCATTGGCGTCTATGTGCCGGTAATAGGCCGATAGCTCCCTGAATTCATCTATGTCCTGTCGCAAGTGAATGCCATGGGAATAGAGAACCGCAACAACAATTTCAACAGGAGTCAGTCGCTGGCCAGAAGTGTTGAGAGTGGCGAACACTCGAGTTATAGCCTCAATTGGCATTCCCTCGTCGAGTTCTGTCAGCGGAACTGTGGGTTGAATCCCGATCTTGAAATATGTGTCGATGAATCTTTCTAGGAACTTGCGACGATTTGGGTGTTGTTTCAGGTACCGCTCCTTTGCATCCCCAAACAGATCGTTGTCGGCAAGTGCGGCAGTCCACAGCAGATGCGAGTCGACAAGGTCGATCGGATTGTTGTTGCGGCGTCGGGCAACGAGGTACTTGTCGTCTTCGTCAAGATCCTCTGCCAAAGCACGCAACCCTTCCCGGGATTGGTCGGCGGTTGGAACATCTGGATCGGCAATATCAGGAGCCACCTCGACTGCCCTATCCCACAAGTAACCCAGATTCAAAAAATACTGTGACGATCCAAGTCCCTTGTAAAGCGTGAGCCCAGCAGTAATACGCTGCTGTCCATCAAGGACATATGCGTCGATTGGGTCAGTGGCTTCAACAACGGGATCAAAGAGCCTAGGAGACAGATTTAATCTGTCAGATGACTCAAGCGTAAGAAACGCTCCAATCGGGTAGTCTTTTCGGATTGAATCGTAAAGGCGCATGACCTTCGCCCGAGTCCATTTCCAATCCCGCTGAAACTCAGGAAGCCGAAATTTGCCTGATGCGGCGTGGTCAACTAACGTTTTGAAGCCAATAGTCTCCGTCTTCAATTTGTCACCCCAGCACTATCCCTTAGTATCCCTGCCCATAATTGTGACACGGTGCGGCGCATGATGTCCGTTGAGGTATTCGTAGTGTCAGCTTATCCGAGCGCCGATTGATGAACGGGCGACAATTACACGTCTTGCGGCTAGCCTGACGTCGTCGGCCGCGTCCTTGAGGGCGCTGATGTCACCAAGCGCATAGTCATAGTCGCTGGCACTGGAGTCCATGTCGGCCACGCTCTCTTGCAGGAGGGTCTGCTGGCTTACGATGGCCTCTTCAAGCAGTTGCAATGCCTTGTCAGCAGCGGCGGCGATCCCGTCCAAAAAGAAGAGTTCGTGTAGCCCGCCATGTTCAATCTCGTAGCTCATTCCTTGCGCTCCCCTCCGAGTCTGTAGACCACAGTCCGGAGACCGGAACACGGAAGGTTGACCGGTGTCAAGCCGAGATTGGGTGAGGGGTGTATCGTGGCGCGCCCGGCAGGATTCGAACCCGCGACCCTCGGTTCCGAAGACCGATGCTCTAATCCACTGAGCTACGGGCGCGCCGTCACTGATAACTATCCTACCCCGAACAAAAACACTTGGGGGCGCCCACCGCGGTGGGCGCCCCCTTCACTTCCTCAGTCGTGTCGCGCCTTAATGGCCCGACGCCACTGGCTCTGTTTGAACTAGTTGTCCTCCAGCAGGTAGGTGTGCGCGTGGCGGTAGAAGTTGCCGTAGGACTGCGACGGCACCGTCGGCATCACACCGGCAACCCGATCGGAGAAGACCGGAATCGCCAACTGGAAGCCGCCCATCGTGCGCACCTGGTCGCGCAGGACAATCTCACCGGCCTGCCACGCCAACTCGCGCCGCGCCTCGGGGTCGAGCTCAATGGACTGCGCGTCGATCAGCCTGTCCAGCTCAGGGTTGGAGTACTGCCCGTAGTTCCTGCCGGAACCCGAGTAGAAGTACTCGTACAGGATGAAGTCGGGGTCAAACCCGCCGATCCATCCCGCGTGGCCGCCCAGGTCGAAGTCGCCGGCGTTCATGCGGGTGTAGTAGTTGCCGGTTTCCGTCTCGCCGCCCTCGATGGAGATGCCCACTTCGTTCAGGTCCTCCAGCACGGTTGGCGCATACACGGCGTAGAACGGAGCGTAGATCATCGTGGCCTGCAACTCGCCCGGCTCATAGCCGGCGTCGGCCAGGATCTGGCGTGCCTGGTCCTTGTTGGCCTCGGGATCACTGTAATCGTGGCCCGGGATCGCGCTCAGGCGCTCCTCCGGCATCGCGAAGGCGCTGCCGGGCAGGAACGGCCCGCCGGTTCCGGGGGCGATCCAGTCGTTGTAGCCCAGCTTGATGAGGCGATTTCGGTCAATCGCAAGGCTGATGGCATCACGCACTTCCTGCGTGTTCCACGGCTCACGATTGAAGTTCGGGATGACGGAGAACATCATGCCGGGGTGGACGGCGGACGCCCACTTCTGGCAGATGTCGCACTCGCGGAGCAGGGTGTTTGCATTCGCACCGTTCCATCCGCCGGCGCTGCCGCCGATGTGGATGCGGCCGGAGCGAAGGCCGGCGACCTGCGACGGGTTGTTGAGGATCAGAATTTCAATCGAGTCAAGGTACGGGAACGGCTGATCCCAGTAGTCATCCTTGCGCTCCATGACCATCTTCTCGCCGGGGAGCCAGTCCGCCACCACGAACGGGCCGGTTCCGATTGGCGGATCCTCCCGCATCTTGTTGGTGTCTTCCGCGTAGAGGTGCTTGGGCTTCATGACGTGATACGGCAACCCGATCACTTCAAGAAGTGACGGCTTCGGTCGATCCAGGTGGAACACCGCTGTCAGGTCATCTGCGCAGGTCACGTTATTCATAACCGCGAAGTGCGCTGAGCGCGGGTTGCGAAGCAATCCATCACCCGTGCGGAGCGTGTTATACGCCCATTCCACGTCGGCGCAGGTGAACGGCACGCCATCTGAGAAGTTGACGCCGTCGCGAATGTTGAACGTCCATGTCAGGCCGTCCGTCGACTGCTCCCAGCTGGTGGCCAGGTCAGGGACGATGGTCCAATAGGATGCGTCAATGAAGTCCTGCTTGTCGCCCCAGTCCTGCTTGGAGACAAGCATGTTGCCCACCGGGTGGCCGTAATGCGGCGCGCTCCCGGCTGCCTCCTCCCAGTTGCTGAACGTCGGGCCTTCGGACGTCGTCGCGATGATCATCGTCCCGCCATAGACAGCGTTCGGATCAATCGGAACGCCGCTGGTGGAATGGGTCATCATATCGTCGACCATGTCGTCGTCCATCTCTTCGTCGTCCATCTCTTCGTCGTCCATCTCTTCGTCATCCATGGACGTGTCTTCGCCGGACGTATCGGTTTCATCATCCTCTGATGTTGTTCCGCACGCCGACGCAACGACAAGAAAAGCCGCCGCCACGAGTGCGAGCAGCAGGAATGTCATGCGATTCGTCATTAGCCAGTCTCCTCCCCAATCTGCATGGCTACTTGTACTAGACGATAATGAACCGCTAACAGACAGGGGTCAATACCTAGTTATGCAAAGTTAGGGAGGAATAGGAGAGCGATCTACATGGATTCCGGCGCGCTCATCCCCATAAGCGCCAGAGCGTTCCGCAGAACAGTCCCCGCCGCCTGTGTGAGTCGCAGTCGCGCCAGCGTCACGTGTGGTTCCTCTCCCAACACACGATGTTTCGTATAGAAATCGTGAAATGCCGTGGCGAGTTCATAGGCATAGTGGGGCAAATGGTGAGGCTCCAGGTTGCGCGCCGCAAGTTCAACGACTTCCGGAAAGCGGAGCATCGCGCGAGCTAGCTGATGCTCTGCCTCCTCCGTCAACGCGTCGAAGTCGACGGCTTGCGACATGTCGTCCGGATCGATCCCGTTCTCACGCGCATTGCGGAGGATGGATGAGATGCGGGCAAACGCGTACTGGATGTAGTAGACGGGGTTGTCCGGGGCCTCTCTCTTGGCAAGTTCCAGGTCGAAATCCATCTGTGCGTCCGCCGATCGCGACAGGAAGAAATAGCGGCAGGCATCCGGCCCCACCTCGCTGATCACCTCCGCCAGAGTGATGATGTCCCCCGTCCGCTTGGATACACGCACAACCTCGTCGCCGCGCTTCAGCGTGACGAGCTGAACGAGGATGAATTGCAGCCGCTCCGGGTCAACTCCCAGCGCATTGACCACCGCCTTCATGCGTGGCACGTGTCCCTGGTGGTCCGCGCCCCATACGTTGACGACGCGGTCAAAGCTTCGGCCCAGGAACTTGTCGTAGTGATAGGCGATGTCTGAGGCGAAATACGTGGGCGCGCCCGTCTGCCGTACCAGCACGCTGTCTCGTTCGTCTCCCAGGTCAGTGCCGGTGAACCAGACCGCGCCCTCACGCTCAGCCGTGTAGCCGTTTGCGCGGACCTCATCGATCGCCTTTTCATAGGTCCCGTCCGCAAACAGGGAGCGCTCGCTGAACCAGCGGTCAAAGCGAACGTCGATGCGTTCCAGGTCCTCGCGGATGGAATCGATCATGCGCGCCATGCCGATTTCGCCAAGCTCACGCGCCGCGTTCTCGCCGTTGATGTATTGGTCACCAAACTCCGAGGCCAACTCCTGCCCAAGCTCCACGAGATATGCGCCGTGGTATCCCTCCGTCGGGAATTCAGCGTCCCTGCTCAACGCCTGCAAGTACCGGGCGTGGAGCGACTCAAAGAAATTGTCCATCTGGCTGCCGGCGTCGTTTATGTAATATTCGCGCTGGACGGTGTAGCCGGACGCCTCCAGCACGTTCGCGACTGCGCTGCCCTGTACCGCGCCACGACCATGGCCGACGTGAACGGGCCCTGTTGGATTCACGCTGACGAATTCAACCTGCGCGCTGACGCCCGTGCCGCTCGTTCCGTGTCCGAATCGATCTCCCTCGGCGAGAACTGTGCCCACCTGCCGCATGATCCAGCGGCTGTCCAGCCCGAAATTGACGAATCCGGGTGGTGCGACGGTCACGGACGTGACTTCCTCTTGCTCCGGCAGTCGCTCACGCAGGATCTCCGCAATGGCCAGCGGAGACATGCGCGCAGATCGCGCCATCTTGAGCGGCAGGCTGGAGGCGTAGTCGCCGTGGTCCTGATTCTGCGGCCGCTCAACGGCGGGGTCCTGGTGCTCAAGCGCGGGCAGCGCGCCATCGGCCTGCGCGCGGCGCAAAGCCTCAGAGAGCATGTCAGAGATGGTGTCCTTAATCATGGGAACTTAAAGTATGCCACCTAAGGGAATGAGCGCCTATCCGAGAGCCGTAACGCAGTTACGGCAGTTACCCGCCTTCCGGCGTGTCGCTCGCACGCTCCCAGAACCTCCGCAGCTCTTCCTTAAGCGGCGCGTGTTGATCCTGCGACAAGTCCGGGTCATCTGCCGTGACGGCCAACGCATGACGCCGCGCCTCCTCGATGAGCGCGAGATCGGCAAACGTCGCGACCTGCAGGTCCGGCAGCCCGCTCTGTCGAGTGCCGAGCAGCTCACCCGGCCCGCGAAGTTGCAGGTCCGCCTCCGCCACCTTGAAGCCGTCCCGTGTCGTCTCCATCACGGCCAGCCGCTTGTTCACTTCCTCCGTATCCGACTCGGAGACGAGAATGCAATAGCTATTCTCCGTGCCACGCCCCACGCGCCCCCGATACTGGTGCAGCTGGGACAGGCCGAAGCGGTCCGCTCCGTCAATCATCATCACAGTCGCGTTTGGCACGTCGATACCCACTTCCACGACCGCCGTCGAGACAAGAACATCAATGTCCCCGCCGTGGAGTTCCTCCATCACGCGGTCCTTCTCCGCCGGACGCATCCGGCCGTGGAGCAGCCCGACGTTCAGATCAGCAAAGACCTCTCGAGAGAGCCGTTCATGCTCCGCGACCGCCGCCTTGGCGGCCACCGCCTCGGATTCCTCAACCAGCGGGCAGATGATGAACGATTGCCGATGTGCCTCTGCTTCCTTCCGAATGAATCCATACGCCCGCTCGCGCTCGTGTGGCGGGACGATGGCCGTGCGGATTGGCGGTCTTCCGGGCGGCATCTCATGGATCGTTGAAACATCCAGATCGCCGTAGATAGCGAGCGCCATCGTGCGCGGAATGGGTGTCGCGGTCATGACGAGCAGGTGGGGCGCGAACCCCTTGTTGCGCAGCTTCGCGCGCTGCTCCACGCCGAACCGGTGTTGTTCGTCCACGACGGCGAGGCCAAGATTGTTGAACGCCACCCCCTCCTGTATAAGGGCGTGGGTACCGATCACGATATCGACGTCACCCCGCGCGATGAGTTCGTGAAGCTGGGCCTTTGCTCCCGCCGCCATACTCCCCGTCAGTCGCGCGATGCGGAGCGGTCTGTCCGGCAATATTCCGCTGAAACCCCGATAGGGCCCTCCGTCATTCGCCTCCCGGTTTCCGTGGCTGAATACGCCTGTGAGCGTACGGAAATGTTGTTCTGCCAGCACCTCCGTCGGCGCCATCAACGCGCCCTGAAAACCGTTTGCCGCGGCTGTCACGAGGGCCAGCGCCGCAACAACCGTCTTGCCGCTGCCAACATCGCCCTGTAAGAGCCGCATCATCGGGGCGCTCCCGCCGATGTCCGTCAGTATCTCCTCCACCACGTGATCCTGGTCGGCTGTCAGTGTGAAGGGCAGGGCGCTCAGCACGTTGTTGACAGCCTCGCTGCTGCGCGGGATAGGTGCGCCAAGTTCGCGCTGCTGCTGCCTGCGCCGCTCGAGCAGCCCAAGTTGGAGCAGGAAGAGTTCATCGAATGCCAGCCGACGGCGCGCCCGCTCGTCGTCTGATAAATCCGCAGGGTGATGGATAAGACCGAGAGCCTCTCGCAAACCCGGCAGTCTTGCCGTTTGAATCACATCGTCCGGCAAAAATTCCTGTACGAGCGGCAAAGCCTGTTCCGCCGCCGGGCCGATGAGACGCCGCATCCCGCTCTGCGTCACGCCCTTGGTGAGCGGGTAGATAGGCACCAACTCGCCGGTGTCCATCCTGTCCTCAGCCCGAAGCTGCTCGTACGTTTCCACCTGGAACTGCGCCCGGTTGCGATACTCCCCCAGCCGACCGATCAGAAGCAGCCGCGACCCCTTCTTGAGATTCCTCAGGACCCACGGGTTACCGAACCATACCGCCGTTACCTGGCCCGTTGCATCGCTGACCGCCGCCTCGACGCGCATGACCTGCCGGCCCCTCGTGTAACCGCCTCCGCCGGCCCTCTCAACGCGAACGGAGAGCGCCGTCTGCTCCCCATAGGTCAGCCGTGCGATGGGTGAAATGGGCACATACCGCCGCGGAAAGGCCCACAATGCATCGCGATATGTCTCAACGCCCAGCTTTCTTAGGCCAGCTTTCATACGGGATGGCGCATCCAGAGATTCGTCGAGCGACTTTACCGGCGTCACTTTAGGCGCGGGTTTCGTTGCTCTGCGCCTCGTTGGTTTGGGGGGCGCGATCCTCTCTGCCGGGGATCTCTGGTCCGTTATAGCCCGAGTGGTCGAGACTTCTTCAACCCGATGCCAGCCCGGGTCGGGCGGCACATCCATGCGTGCCGGGGGCGAGGGCCGTTCGACGTTGTCCGCTGCGGCATCTCTGCGTGGAGCCGCAGGGTTCCCCAACGGTTCGTCCACTCTCTTCGTCTCGGGCTGCTCCGAATTCCCAGCCGGCTCGGACTTTCGCAACCGTTCCAGTGTTTCGCGTACCCACGCGGCGCGCTCGTTCGGGGGCAGGCCATCATAGCTCGGCAAATCGATGCCCGCGTCTTCCAACGTGCGCTTGATGTCCGGGTCTTCGATCCATCTCTCAAGGAAGGCGTCCAGACCGCCAATGACAGCGCGATTTGCGTGGTTCTGGTCGCGTTCGAGGCGCAGGACGTGGCGGACTGTTTCCACTTTGCGCGCAACACGGTCATCCTGTGCCACAGGGGCAGACGACGACTCGTTCGGGGGTTTGCGGCTGGGGCCGACAGGCAGGCGGCCCTGTGTCATGTTCGAATCCCCGTCACTATCCAGGCGATGAGACTATGGCAACACCGACGCACCCCGGCCCCGCGTAGGTTCCTACCGCCGCGCCGATGGTGTAGACGGGCACATCATCAATATCGAGGCGCTCCATGGCGCGGCCCGCCATCTCGCGCGCCTTGTCGTGATCCGTTGTGCTTGCGTAGGCCAGCCGCTCCGGCGTGCCGCTCTGGTGCACATACGATTCCAACAGCGCGTGAGCCTTCGCCCGCGACCGTACCCGTTCCAGCGGGTGAACCTCCCCGTCCCGGAACTCAAGCACCGGCTTAACGCTCAGCAGCCCTCCGAGGAGCCGCTGCGCCTTGCCGATACGACCGCCCCGCGCCAGGTATTCCAGGGTGTCTACTGCGAAATAGATGCGCGTCCTGCTTGCCGTATCGCGCGCCCACTCGGAAATCTCTTCAATGCCGGCGCCCGCCTGCGCCTTCGAAGCGGCCTCCTGCGCGAGCATGCCGAGGCCCATCGTCACCAGCAGGGAGTCCACAATCTCAATGGTCGCGTCTGGATGGTCCTTCAGTGCCATATCGCGGCCAATCAGAGCCGAGTTGTACGTTCCGCTCATCTTGGACGAAACGGTCAGCGCCAGAACGGGGCCGTTGGGTGCCAGCTCGCCGAACGCGTCGGCAAAATCCTGTGGCGAGGGTTGCGCAGTCTTTGGAAAGGTGCCTTTCTGTTGCAATCTGCGGTAGAACTCTCCGCCGCTGATTGTCAATCCGTCGCGGAACTGTTCCTCACCGAATAAAACATAGGCCGGAACAATTGTGATTCCCGCCTGCTCCGCGTCTTGCGTCTGAATGTCCGACGTGCTGTCGGTCACGATCTGCACTGTGCCCTGAGTTCCGCTTGTCACATCACCCTCCGAATGGTCTGCCACGCCTGTTCGGACGCTATTGGCACAATGCCAACAACCCGTCACCCTGTCAACGCGCGATGAGACTCAAAAGGGGGGCATGTGAGGCGGTCCACGAATAGATGTTTAGGCGGCGCGCCGAACCCCCCGCCGTCGCTCAGCCGGGGAAGGTGTTTGCCTGAGGCCCCACTGGACCTCCCGTCGATACCGTCCCGGACCGTGCGTGGCGGGATTCCGCGACGCCGCGCTGCCGGCTGACGGCTTGTTCTGTGGCCTCGTTGGTGTCGTTGTCATGTCTATCCTCTGTTTCCCTCTGAACGCCCCTACTGCCATTCAACGCACTCATGCAAATGGGACACGCTCTGTTGTTCTACTTCATACAGAATAGCACGGGCGTTCCATGATGCAAGACCTGAACAGATATGGCCTCCGTTGCCATTCGCCGGATGTATAGTGAGGCGAGTTGGAGACGAGTAAGGATGCAGTCGTGATTGAACTGGAAGGTATTGCCAAGCGCTACGAGATTGGCGCAATCACCGTCACCGCCCTGGAGAAAGTTAGTCTGACCATCAATGAGGGCGAATTCATCGTCGTTCTTGGCCCATCCGGCAGCGGCAAAACGACACTGTTGAATATGATCGGCGCGTTGGATACCCCCACCGAGGGCCGTGTAATTGTCGATGGGCAGGAGGTTACTGGCGCGTCCAAAGGCCAGCTATTTGCCTATCGCCGATCAAAGGTGAGTTTCATCTTCCAGAGCTTCAATCTGTTCCCGGGCCTTACAGCCCGCGAAAACGTGCAATTTGGTATCGATGCGGCCGGGAAGCGTAACGGTGACGAACCCGGTGCCGTCGATGTGCTGAATGATGTTGGTTTGGGCGAGCGCGTTGCTCATTTCCCGCACGAACTCTCCGGCGGGGAGCAGCAGCGTGTTGCCATCGCTCGCGCCCTTGCCACCGGCAATCCTGTTGTTCTTGCCGATGAGCCGACGGGCGAACTGGATTTCACCACGGGCGCGCAAATCCTTGAGCTGTTGCGCCGCCAATCGGAATCCGGAAAGACAATCCTGGTTGTTACGCACAACAGGGAAATATCACGCATGGCGGATCGGGTTATCGAGTTGAGCAGCGGCAACATCGTGCATGATGGGCCGCCGTCCGGTGGACGGGCGTCCATCTCCGACCTTCGCTGGTAACGAGAACACAGCAATGACGCCGCGGCTATTGCTCATCTGGTCACTGCGCGACCTCAAGGCCCGCTGGATTCAGGTGATCACGATTTCCCTGGTCATCGGCCTTGGTATCGGCACATTTGCGTCGTTCAACAGCATGACGGAATGGCGCAAAGCTTCTAACACGGCCAGCTTCGAGACGACCCGCATGTACGACCTGCGTGTGGGTCTCAGTGACGGAAGTTTTGTGCCAAAGGATCAACTCACCGGGATCATTGGGTCCATCCCGTCCGCGAGTGCCATCGAGGGAGTAGAGGAACGCCTGACCATTCCGACACAACTGCGGGTTGAGGCAATCGACGCCGACGGCATTGAACAGACCATTCTCGTTCCCGGCGAATTAATCGGTATGGACTTTGCGGACCCAGACGGAATCTCGGTGAATCGTGTCCACCTGACTGAAGGCCGGGAACTTGGCGCATCCGATGCCGGACAGCCGAACATCCTTCTTGAGCACAAGTTTGCCCTTGCCCATAATCTGCCGCCGGAGGGCGAAGCTCTGCTAGCAGGTGGACGTACGGTCAGCTACGTCGGGCACGTGCTTGCGCCGGAGCACTTCATCGTCATCACGGAGGGCGGGGGCTTCCTGGCCCATGCCAGCTACGTGGTCATGTTCTCTTCGTTGGAGACCGTGCAGGATACTGCGGGGCGCGCCGGACTGGTCGACGAGGCAATCATTCGCATCAGCGACGATGCCTCGCGTGAAGAGGTCATCGCCGAACTTGAGCAGGCGCTGAGCACTCAACTGCCACTTGTGGGAGTCGATGTCACAGAAGACATCGATGACCCGGTCTACCGCTCGGTAACGGAGGACGTTGAGGGTGATCAGCAGACCACGAACATCATCTCCTTCGCCATCTTCATCGGCGCGGTGTTTGCCGCCTTCAACCTGACGTCTCGAATGGTTGAAACGCAGCGACGCGAAATCGGCGTGGCCATGGCTCTTGGCGTGCCACCGCGGCAGATTGCGTTGCGGCCGCTCATTGTTGGGGGTCAGATTGCAGTTACCGGGGTGATCTTCGGGTTGGCTGTCGGATGGTTGCTGGCGCAGGCGCTGAAGGGCGTGCTGAACGAGTTTGTTCCGTTGCCCATCTGGGTGTCGCCGTTCCAGTACGAGATATTCATCGGGGTCACGATTGTTGGGCTGCTGGTTCTGCTTGTTTCGATTGGCTATCCGGTATGGCGAGCGGTTGGAGTTAATCCTATCGACGCCATTCGAACAGGTCATCTCGCTGCGCGTGGAGGCGGTCTTGCGCCGCTGATGACGAGAGTACCGGCTCCCGGCGGCACCTTTGCGCAGTTGCCGTTCCGCAACGTTGCGCGAGCACCCCGCCGCGCTTTCCTCACCATCATGGGTATTGCCGCGGCCGTCGCTGTCACCGTCGTCCTGGTTGGGATACTCGATTCGTACCTTGAGACGCTGCGGCAAGGGCGTGACGAGCTTCTCAGCACATCGGAGGAGCGTTTGCAGATCGACCTTGCCATTCCTGTCCCACTCAACTCATCCGTCGTGGAGGATATTCGCAGCGCAAGCACGATAGAGACGATTGAGCCCGGCCTACGAATATTCGGGGCGCTTTCAGCGCCGAATACGGATGAAGAATTCGACGTGATACTGCGGTTTATCGACTTCAATAGCGAGATCTGGACGCCAACCGCAGTGAGAGGCTCGCTGGACGCCGGGCCTTTAGGTGTTGTGCTGTCGGAGAAGGCCACCACTGACCTGGGCGTCGACGTTGGCGACGCGATCGTTCTAACGCATCCCGTCCGCGAGGGGCTCACCTCGTTCTCTCTGAAAGACTCGAGCCTGCCGATTCTTGCCATCCATCCGCATTACATCCGCAACACGGTTTACATGGACAACAGCCACCTGGATCTGCTCAATGTGCCGGATGTGACCAATCGCATCACGGCTGTAGCCGTTCCGGAGGCTGCAATCATTGAGGTCAAGGAGGAACTTTTTCCTGTCAGTGGTGTCGTCTCTGTTTCCACGGTCGCTGAAGAGGCGAATCTGACCGAGGAACTGCTCAATCAATTCATCAGTGTGATGCGGCTGATGCAGACGGTGCCACTGCTTTTAGCCATCCTGATCGCCTATAACACTGCGAACATTGCGATGGACGAGCGCCGCCGCGAGCACGCGACGATGGCCGCGTTCGGCGTGCCGTACCGTACGGTGCTCCGTATGGCCGTCATAGAAAGCACGATCCTGGGCGCACTGGCCACCGTTGTAGGTTCCGTGCTCGGGCTTGGATTGATGCTCTACATCACAGAGGTGTTGCTGCCGCGAACGACTCCCGATCTTGGTCTGGTCATCACCTTCTCGGTGACATCCGTGCTGACCTTGATAGCCCTGGGCGTGATAGCCGTCGGCCTCGCCCCGCTTCTGACCGTCCGACGCCTCCGCCGCGCCGACATCCCCTCCACGCTAAGGGTGATGGAATAGACGCGGCTTGGTTGTTGACGCCGTCTGTGCGTATACTGTGGTACACAGAAAATGTGCAACTGTGGAGAGGTTATGAAGAACATCACAGTGTCCGTGGACGAAGAGACTTATCGCCTCTGCAGAGTAAAGGCAGCAGAGGCGGATACATCCGTTTCCGCCTTGGTGCGCGATTACCTTAAAGATATTGCGCTCGGCAGATCACCTCAGCCCGAATTTGAACGGCTCCGGAGCTTGCAAAAGAGCGTTATTGACGAATTGAGGGCGACTGGTGGTGGCCTACGTTCCTCAGAGAATATCCCCAGAGACGAACTGTATGACCGCAATGCGCTTTCTTGATACGAACATCCTGCTCTATGCGGTTGGCCTTCATCCTGAAGATGCTGCCAAACAGCGAATCGCAGAAGACTTGCTCAATGAAACAGAAAACGCACTGTCGGCGCAGGTCTTGGCGGAATTCTATTACCAGTCAACACATGTAAGGCGATCAAGCCCATTGACAGGGCAGAGGGCTCTCGACTTTGTCTCTGCCCTTCTGCGATTTCCCGTTGCCGCAGTCACGCCTGATATTGTTCTGGCTGGAATAGCTATCAGCACTCGCCACCAGCTTCCCTACTGGGACGGCGCAATCCTCGCTGCCGCCCGCTCCATGGGCTGTGACTCTGTCTATTCAGAGGATCTCAGTGGGACACAGGATTACGCCGGCATACGGGTAATCAACCCCTTCGCTTAACGCCCTACCCCCCGTTGCGCTTCTCCTGCAGTGCCGCATACACCTTCTCCGCCGTAATGGGCAGTGATGTGATTCGAACTCCCACCGCGTCCTCGATTGCGTTGGCAATGGCCGGCGCAGTCATGATGTTCGTGTGTTCGCCGATGCCGCGCACCGCATAAGGCCCGTCACCCACGTCCGACTCCAACACGATTTCGTTCAACTCTGGCAGGTCTCGTACTGTGGGCAGCTTCATGTCTGCGAACGACGGGTTCGTGACGCGGCCCGACTCGTCGTAGGCAGTCTCCGTCATCACCGTCTCGCCGAATCCGTACACCACACCGCCCTCAAGTTGCCCGTAGAACGCCACCGGATTCAGCACGCGCCCCGTCTCATGGACGGCCGTGATCTTCAGAACACATACCTCGCCCGTCTCCGGGTCCACCTCAACTTCAGCGATCTGTGTGCCGAACGCGGTGTAGGGGCTTGTACCCTCCTGGATGTCGACGCGAGTGACGATATCCTCGCCAGTCCGCGCGGCAAGTTGACCGAAGGAAATCGTGTCCCCGCTATCGTTGGCGACGTTCCCATTCGCCAGTGTCAGCCGCTCTTCGTCCCAGCCTTGGAACTCCGCCGCCAATCGACGGAGCTTGTCCGCCGTATCAGATGCCGCCTGATGGCCGACAGTGCTCGTCACCCGCGCGCCCCGGCTCCCACCGATGCCCTGCAACGGCCCTAGCTGGTTGGTCGGGAACGACAACGCCTCAACATCCTGCGGTGAGACGCCAAGCTGCTCTGCCACCACCTGCGCGATGATCGTGTATGTCCCGCCGCCCGTATCGAACGTTGAAAAGTGTGCCGTAATCGCACCATCCGCCGTGATCGTCACCTGGCACACAGCCGCGCCGCCGCCCTGCGAGTGGTGGCCCGTGCCGATGCCGCGCCCGATGTTCACCGTCTTGGCGGCGGAATAATCAGCCGCTCGCAGCGCCTCCTCCAGCGTCGTGTCCGCCCGCAGCGCTTGGAACTCGTCGCCCGTCATCAATGCTTCGCCGTCATGGACGATGTTCCGCGATCGGAACTCTGCCGGGTCCATACCAATGGCGCGCGCGCAGAGATCGATGTGCGACTCTCCGGCCCATAGCCCCTGCGGCATTCCGGGTGCCCGCGCGAATCCACACGGCACCAGGTTCGCGTATGTATGGGTGATAGACATGGCGATGTTGTCACAGCGGTACGCCCCACCCATCTCGAATACGCCCCGCAGCCCGTTGGGAACGGGCGCGTAGGACACATACGCCCCGATGGCCAGATACGCGTCCGCCTGCCATGCCGTGATTGTTCCGTCGCGCTTGACGCCCGCCCTGATACGAATCTCTGAGGGATGCCGTGGGTTGGACGCCATCAATTCCTCGGAATAGTCAAAGACCAGCTTGATGGGGCGTCCCGTCCGCTTGGCGAACTCATACATGATGTACACGCCCACCGCGTCCGTCTTCCCCCCGAACGACCCTCCGATGTACGAAGAGTTGAGAACGATCTTCTCCGCGGGCAGGTCCAGCACCCGCGTCAGCTCGCCGAAATTCGCCGCAGGAAGCTGGCATGACATCCATATCTGCAGCGTGCCGTCAGCCTCAACGTCAACGAGGACGGAGTGCGGCTCCAGATACGCCTGGTGCTGGTGCGGTGTCGTATACGTCTCCTCGACGATAACGTCCGCCTCCCCGAATCCCGCCTCTACGTCGCCCCGTCCGCGATCGAGCGCCACTACGATATTCGTCGGCGTCTCCGGCGCATCCTGAACGCCGATGTAATTAGCAAAATCGGGATGCAGGATAGGCGCGTCAGGCTGCGCGGCCTCTCGTGCAGACAGCACCGGCGGCAGCTCCTCGTATTCCACCTCAATTAGCCCCAGCGCCCGCTCGGCGATGTCTTCATCCTCCGCCACGACCGCCGCCACCTTGTCGCCCACGTACATCACTTTGTCCCAACACAGTGCGGGCTCATCCTTGATTGGAGCGCGATTTGTCCGCACACCCTCAAGGTCCTTGCCCGTCAGCACCATGTGGACGCCCGGCAGCGCTGAAGCCTCCGACGTGTCGATATTCACGATGCGCGCATGGGCGAACGGACTGCGAAGAATCTTGCACCAGAGCATCCCCTCCATCGCCCGATCCATCCCGTATTTGCCCAGGCCGGTCACCTTATCCGGGCCCTCCGCCCGCGGTGTCGCATGGCCGACGATGTTATAGGACGCAAGCTGTGTCACGATGACTTCCCCTCCCAGGTTGATAAGCCCAAATCGGTCAGACCGAGATACAAACAGCGACGCCTTAGCGCCGCACCTGAATCATACCGCACCCAACCCCCTCATTCCCCCACCAATACCCCCTCATTCCCATCACCCACTCGTCATTCCCGCGCAGGCGGGAATCTGAATCCCATGGGGCCAACCGAACTCAGTAACGCCAACCGAAGAATCTCCTCTCTCCGTTGCGGGAAGAATGTGAAAGGCGACAAAGGCGTAGTTGGTCTTATTGAATCGCCACCGGTTTGCTTGACTCGTTCCTGCGGCGGATGGGCCTCGCGAACCAGTGTGGCCGGCCGTCACAATTGCTCAGTCTAAGCCTCTGTATTGACAGACTCCGCCATCATGATGATCTCGTCGCTCGTCACGGTTTCACTGCCGAGTACATCAATCTCAAATGTCCTGTCACCACTCTGGAAATAGAGGGCAAGCCGCCCGGATTCGTCCCAGAACCACCTCCTATCCTCATCCCCTTCGCCCGGGACGGAAACAGGCGTGCCTCGAACCAGGTAAGCTCGCTCACCGTTTATCGTTAGCGTCTCTGTGAACTCTGCTGGCAATTCTCTCGTGGTGCCAAACGGCAGCTCAATCAATCGAAGCCGGCCGTATCTGAAATAAATCCAATCTCCCTCCGGCCATTCGTAAACCCGCGCCTGATATAACGTGAGCCCTTCGGGCACATATCGTACGATTGCAGCCACCTCATCGTCGGAGAGTTCGGTGTACTCGAAAGTATCTAATGGCGCTGCGGCTAGCGGTGTTACGTCCGCGGAGCTCTCATCTAACTGTTTGACCGTATCAATGATCTGAGCCACTGGCACGGTCGTCATGTAGAATTCCTCTTCATCCACAACCGTGGTCGCGTTCTCCTGCATGACGCATCCGGACGCAAAGCCGGCAGCAAGAACGGTGAGCCCGAATACCCCCAATGAGAATCGCCGCCTGCTGATCGCGAGCAAAGACCCTGGGACAATCACTTTGGACTCATCCGATTCGTCCGACACTTGCTCTGCCATCTCACCCCCTCAAACTCGACGGGCACGAGACGAACACGCATGAACATACACGCGCCGAGGTACTTGTCAAATCAGTTGCTGCCTATCGGGCTGACTAGCCGAGGAATTGCGTCAGATTCCCAGCCGTATCTGACCGCCCGCCGCCGGCCCTGTCTCCGTCCCCTTTGGCTGATCCAGCGCAGGCTCCAATGACGCCAACGCCACCCCGATAAGCCGAAACTCGCGCCCCGGCTCGAGTTCCCGCCGAAGGAGCTCATCTGCCACGCTCAGGATTGCCGCTTCCGTGTCCGTGGGGCGGAGCAACGACTGCTGCCGGGTGAACGTCGTGAAATCCGACAGGCGCAGCTTCAGGCGGACTGTCCGCGCACGCAGCCCCTTGTTCCGCATCTGCCGAACCACGTCCGCCGCCTGTTCCTGCACGATGCCAAGCAGAGTTTCGCCGTCGTCCGTGTCCGTCCGCATCGTTGTCTCGCTGCTTATCGACTTGACCTGCCGCTCGTCCTCGAACTCCAACTCGGACGAACCTACTCCCAGCGACCGCTCCTTCAACCACGCCCCGCGCGCCCCGAACTCCTTGGTAAGCCACTCGTCGTCTGCCGCGGCAAGGTCTCCCATCGTCCGGATGCCGCGAGCATTCAACGCGCGGAGCGTCACTGGGCCAACGCCGCTCAACAGCGAAACATCAAGCGGTGCGAGAAATTCATCCTCCGTTGCGGGCGGAACGATGAGCAGCCCGTCCGGCTTGCCAACCTGCGAAGCTACCTTCGCGACGGTCCTGTTCACGCCGCCGCCGATTGTGACGGCGAGGCCTGTGGCGCGTCGCACACGCCTCTTGATCTCCTTGCCCAACGGCTCCAGCTTGTCCGGTCCCGCAACGTCGGTCACATCCACGTATGCCTCATCCACGGAGAGCTGCTGCACGTGCGGCGTCACCCGGCGCAGGATGGCCATTACCTGCCGTGAGATGTTGCCGTACCCACCTGGGCGATGCCCGACGCGGATAATATCCGGGCTCAGACGCAGCGCGGTCGCCATTGGCATCGCGGAGCGTGCCCCAAGCTTACGTGCCTCGTAAGAGGCCGCCGCCACAACGCCGCGCGATTCCGGCGGTCCCCCCACAACGATGGGCTTGCCGCGCAGACTCGGATCATCCCGCTGCGCCACAGACGCGAAGAACGCGTCCATATCCGCGTGAAAGATGTATCGCCACGGGCGCGGCCACTCGCTCATGCCCGCATTCTACGCCCGCGCCCCCGTCAACCCAGCTGGGGCCGCCTAATTGTCAGCACCAACACGATGCAGAGGAACATGGGCAGGAATAGCAACATGATCGGAGTCTTGTATTCGTCGAACGTATCGAACCACCACCCGACGAATATCGGCGAGATGATGGACCCGATAGCGGAGGTCCCGGTCTGAATCCCCATCAGCCGACCAAATATCGCCCGCCCCCACAGCTCACCTTGCAATGCCAGTCGGGACGGTGTTGTCATACCCCACCCGATGCCATGCGTTACGCCGTACAGCATTGCGCCGCTCAGATTCGTCGTCGTCAAGAAGAAGAACAAGCCGATCAGCTGCATGATGAACGCCGCCGCCAGCACCAGCCGCTTATCGAATTTGTCTGCCAGGAACCCGGAGGCGAGACGCCCGGGAAGCCCGCCAACTGTCCAGATAAGCACGGCAACCCCCGCCTCGGTTGCAGAAAGTCCGAAGGTCTGCAGTGCCGGAATCTGGAAGATGACCAGCGCAGAGAATCCCATCTGCTGCAGACCGAACGCAGATATGTACTGGTAATAGCTGGCACTTCGCAGAACACTGCCGATTCCAATCAGAGATGCCTCTGAAACCGGCACCCCCCCTCCTGTCAGGGCAACCGGCGCGCTCGATGATCCTTCAACCGGCGGATCACCGTCCGGGCGTTGCCCGTATGCCTCCGGAGCCCGCCGCATGATCAGCGCCAACGGGATGCAGATGATCCACATCGCCACGCCGATTCCGGCCAACGTGTATCGCCAACCGAACATGTCGATCAGTTCGACGATGCCCAGCACCAGGAAGCCCGCAAACCCCGGACCGAGGAACAAGAAACCCAGCGCCCGGCCACGCATGCGGCTGAACCAGTTTGTGACCGCCGTACTGACAATCAGGAACGAACCTGCGCCTAGCCCAAGCGCCAGGAAGAAATAGGCCGCGTAGAACTGGACGACATTCTGTGTCAGCGCCACGAGGATAAATCCCAGCCCGCCGATGACGAATCCGCCGATGAGGATGATACGCGGCCCCACACGATCCACGAGGAATCCCATGATCGGCCCCAGGATTCCGGACTCGGCGCGCTGGATTGACACCGCCGTCGCAACGATCGCACGGCTGCCGCCCGCAATGGAGTCCGCAATGGGATTCACAAATGCCGAGAAGCCGTAGAATCCGACACCCGTGGAGAACAGCATCAGCAGGAAACCCGACAGAACGATCCACCACCCGTAGAACACCCGACGGGGATTCAGTATTCCGAGTGACGACCGCGTTTCAACCGCCATTTATCGCCCGCTAATCCGTGGGCGCCACAATTCGAGTGGCCCACGCCCTCCCCAATACTGGCGTGAGCGTGAGCGCAACGCTGACCACTGTCAAGCGGCGCGCGCCTATTCGAAGGCGTTCTTATCAAGCTGCGGCCAAGGGTACCACGCGTTCACACTGGTAGTGGCACCCTTGGCCAGAGGCGCAACCGGTAGAAAGGCTACGTCAGGCTCAGAAGAGCCTTCAGTTTCTTAGCGGCCTCATTGATGGCAGGAGTCTGCGTGCGAATCCTATCGTCCACAACTAGATTCCCTTGCCAAATCTCTGCGGATCGATCCCAGTTGACTTCCTCAAGAGGTTGGAGCTTTTGCGTCAACTCTTGACACATTTGGCTGTAATCCACTGCGCCGCTCGTGGCGTCCGTCAGCACTTCATAAGACACCAACCCCAGGGCAACAAGGAACGCGGCGGCGATGCTGACATTCTTCCTAGCCCGGATTGTCTTCATTTTGCTGAGCACTTCTGGGGCATCTTCTCCGCCCGGCGCCGAGAGACCGCAGATCTCGCTCCAATCAGGAATCAATTTGGTGGCGACGTCTAGAAAAGCTATGCGCGAAGTAGTCCACCGATCAAAGGCTGCCGGGTTTCCCAGCACACTCTCAGCTTGAGTACCAAAGGCAGCCTCCCCAGTGGTGGCCTTCCCTGTCAAACTGCTCTTGACGAACTGGCGAACTTGATTGATCAGGAATACGTATGGAGAATTGATGCTGAGTGTGCTTGAGGTAGCGTCCACTCTGCTTTTGAGCAGTACTACTTCGTTTGAAAGCTTCATGACTGCGCGGTTCCCCGGCTGACGAACGTCGTAGACTGCCAGAAGAGAGGTTGGCAACGGTTTGGTTCTGCCAGCATCAGCGAAATCTTGGTGGACCTGCTCTTGGTCGCTTTCAATTGTCATCATGACTGGCACACTATCGTTCACGAACCGTTCACCTGCCGACGTGCCCCGCAGATCGTCTGCCACGTTCTTAATGGCAAGGAATCTGTGTTGTCCATCCGTTATGTAAATGGCGGCCTCGTCTGGAAGTACCGCATATCCTGTTATGGGTGTGTAGCTGTCGGCGGGTACGAACACCGACACGTCCCGCGTGCAATTCAGGGTGAGGGCCGGTATCAGATAGCGATCGTTCTTCTCGGTGGCTCGCCGCAAATATCTCTCGATTGCCTTCCTGTGCGCTGGATCCTCTGGTCGATTGTTATGGTCCAGTGCCTTGGCCGCCGGGGAACCCTTGGGAGCGGCATTGCGGGCAAGTACCCTCGTTAGTACGCGAATGGGCAACACGCCGTCCAGCATCAGGCGTCCTCCCTGGGTAAAGACCCGTACAGGAAGTACTTCACGATGTGAGTCCGTTGCCAGACTGATAGCCCGTTGCCTGGCATCCTCAACTGTTCCCTCAACCTTTCTCAAATCAACACCTGTGTTTATCTGCATAACAGCATCTCCTTTCGTATGTCTGACGTGAGAATACAGACGTTTTGATGGAGCGTCAAATCATGCGAACGTGTGAAAATCCACGTTTACTCATCGAGAACACCGCGTTCAACGACCGGAATAGGTCAAGCGGCGCGCGCCTATTCGACAGAGATGAGGTACGGATACAGCGGTTGGCCGCCGCTCTGGATTTCCACCTCTACGTCGTTCGGGCAGACGGCGCTAATGGCCTCGGCAGCGGACTCAGCTTGCTCCTCCGTGATCCCCGCGCCGTAGTACAGCGTGACGATCATTTCACCCTCCGGCGCGATGCGCTCAACCAGTGACTGCGCCACCGACTCGGGTGTCTCACCCGAAACGACTAAATCGCCCTCCAGCAGGCCGATTGGCTGTTCCGCTGCATATGTCACATCGCCGGCCTGGCCGCTGCGCACGGCAAAGGTGACTTCCGCCCACCGGAGTTCGTCAACTGCTCCCTGCATGCCCTCCATGTTGTCCTGCACTGAGACGGTGGCCGTGTAGGTCAGGAGAGCGGCGATGCCCTGCTGCACTGACTCCGTTGGTAGCACCGTGACGGTCTTGGTGTGGATGAGGTCACGGGAGATCTCAGCCGTCGCTGCGATGTTCTTGTTATTGGGCAGGATGATGATGTCCGGCGCGGGGATGGATTCGACGGCCTCCGCAATCTCTTCCGCGGACGGATTCATAGATTGCCCGCCCCAGATGATTGAGCCGGCGCCAAGGCCGCGCATGATCTTGACGAACCCGGGGCCGGACGCGACGGACACGACGCCGCAGGCGACGTCCTCGATGTCTTCCCCATGTCCGGCGAGGAATTGTTGGTGTTGCTGATCCATGTCACGGATGGATACTTGCTCAAGCCGTCCCATCCCCTCAGCCTCGGTCAGCACAACCTCCGGCTCAGACGTGTGCAGGTGAACGCGGATCAGCCCATCACCCTCGACAATGGACTCCGATTCGCCGAACAGGGCCATCGTCGCGCGGACGGTGTCCATGTTGGATGTGGGCTCCATCAGCACGAATTCGGTGCAGTAACCCCACGCGTCACCGGCCTCTCCTGCGTACAGGCTTGGGTCGATAGACGCAATGGTCGGCGCTTCCAGTGCAGGGCCCGTGTCCTCCCCGGTCAATCGCGAGAGCGCGCCCCGAAGGATAACGGCGATGCCCTGGCCGCCGGAATCAACGACGCCCGCGCTCGCTAGCACGGGCAGCAGCTCCGGCGTCCTCGCAGTTGATGCGTCCGCCTCGTTCGCGGCAGCGCGCAGGGTTTCGATGACGTCTGCTGAGCCGCTGGCGTTTGCCGCCTCCCCTGCCTCGCGCCCGACGGTCAACATGGTGCCCTCGACGGGCTTGCTCATGGCGCCGTATGCGGCTTCAGAGGCGGACTGTAAACCTCGTGCGAGCGCCGGGCCGTCCATAGTGCCGACACCGTCGAGACCCTGTGCGAAGCCCTTCAAATACTGGGAAAGGATGACGCCGCTGTTGCCGCGGGCGCCGCGCAGCGCGCCCTGTCCGATGACGGCGGACATCGCGCCGACTGTGCCGTCGCCGGGGTTCTCCTGCGCGTCACGGAGCGCAGTCTGAAGCGTGAGCATCATGTTGGTACCGGTGTCGCCGTCCGGCACGGGATACACGTTGAGCGCGTTTACTGCGTCGACGTTTGCCTGCAGCCATTCCGCGCCGCCCGCCAACGCATCAAGCAACCCCTGCCCGTCCAGAGTGCCAGCACTGTTGCCGCTAGTCATTGGTAGTCCTCCTACAGTGTTCCGTACTCCAGGCATCGTTGCCCAGATGCTCCGACTCTGGTAGCATACGACGCTGTACGGCAGCTATGCAGCCGGCCCTTTGCCCCAAGGCGAAATCAGCCGGTTCGACTACACACCAACGAGCGGAATTGAACGAAACATCATGGCAAAGTGTCAAGTCTGCGGCAAAGGCCCGCAATTCGGAAACAACGTCAGCCACTCGCATCGCAAGACGCGGCGTCGCTGGAACGTCAACGTGCAGAAGATCTCGCAGTACGACGAGAATGGAACGCGCACGCAGGTCCGCATGTGCACACGCTGCCTCCGCACCGCCGCCAAAGCGGCAAAGTAACGTCTAAAACGCCTGGCCGACAATAGCGCGGTAGACTGTGGTCATGAATCAGGCTGATCATTCACAGACCGCGCTGGAATTCCTCTCCGTGTCAGATGAGGAGTTCGCTGCGGGAGACCATCTGCAGGCGTCCGAGAAGCTGTGGGGCGCCGCCACACACGCGGTGATGGCGGTGGCGGATCAACGTGGGTGGGAATGCCGCTCCCACCGCGCCATGAAGAACGTGGTCCAGCTAGTGGCAGGCGAAGCTGACGACGTGTTCTTCACGGGCGGCTTTGCGGCGGCAGAGAAATTCCACAAGAACTTCTACCACGACGAAATGGAGGACTTTGAGGTCGAAGCAGATCGCCCACTCGTCCACGCATTTGTCCACCGCATGTTGTCATACGTGGAGTAGGTAGAGTCCCCAATCTAATCTCATTGACTGCTTCAAACGCCACGATTCCTTAGTCAACCACTTACCAGTAATACGGAGGCTCAATGCCAGACAAACTTGTTCTTGCGTATAGCGGGGGGCTTGATACGTCCGTTGCGGTGCGGTGGATCCAGGAGAACTATGGGTACGACGTTGTCACGCTGACGGCGAACCTGGGCAACGTCGACAACCTGGAGGAAATACGGCAGCGCGCTCTTGAGTCCGGCGCTGTCGGCGCGCACGTTGCCGATGTCCGTGATGAGTTCATCCGCGACTTCGTTTTCCCCGCACTCAAGGCCAACGCGCTCTACCAGGGTGTCTATCCCGTCGCTACGGCACTCGGACGCCCTTTGATTGCCCGCCTCATGGTTGAGGCGGCGCGACAGGAAGGCGCGACGGCCGTCGCGCACGGCTGCACGGGCAAGGGCAACGACCAGGTTCGGCTGGATGTCTCCGTCGGCGCGCTCGCGCCTGATCTCAAGGTGGTTGCGCCCGCCCGCGAATGGGGCATGACGCGCGTCGAGGAGATCGCCTACGCCCGTGAACACGAGATTCCCGTCCCCTCTACGCTCGAGAAGCCGTATTCCACAGACGACAACCTGTGGGGGCGCAGCATTGAGGCCGGAGTCCTTGAGGACGCGTGGCGTGAGCCGCCCGAGAATGCCTACGAGTGGACCGTCGCGCCGCACGAGGCGCCCGACGAGCCGCACTATCTGGAATTGCAATTTAAGCAGGGCGTGCCCGTAGCGCTGGACGGCGCGGAGATGGGGCCTGTCGACCTGGTGGAGACGCTGTCAAAGATAGGCGGGGAGCACGGCGTTGGCCGCATTGATCACATTGAGGATCGCCTGGTCGGCATCAAGTCGCGCGAGATCTATGAGGCCCCCGCGGCAACGATTCTCATCAACGCGCACAGGTCGCTGGAGGGCATGGTTCTCACGAAGGACCAGGTGCGATTCGGAGAGACCGTCTCTCGCGAATACGCGCAGCTTGTGTATGACGGCCTCTGGTTCAGCCAGCTGCGTGAGGACCTGCAGGCGTACGTCGATAGCAGCCAGCGTGCCGTTACCGGCGCGGTGCGGGTGAAGCTGCACAAGGGGCACGCAATGGTGGTGGGCCGCAAGAGCGATTACGCCCTCTACCAGCACGCCCTCGCCACCTACGATGAGGGCGACGTCTTTGACCAGTCAGCCTCGCCGGGCTTCATCCACCTCTGGGGCCTGCCAATCAGGACGCAAGCGCGAGTGAGGCCGGAGGAGTAGGGAAGCCAAATCAACTCGCTGCTTCACTCACCCTTTTTCCCGCTCCGCGATTTCTCATATGAAGTCAGAAATTCGTCCAGGCTTGTGTGCGCTATTGCCTGCCCAATTACATCCAGCGGCAGATCATCAACGCGCTTGAAGCGTACGCACGATTTTCCTATGTCCATCGGCTTGCCGGTCGCGGAGTACTCGGACGTGAACCACTCCAGCGTCTCCGCATCCTCATAGATGCTGGTCAGGTAAATCGCCATGTGCCGCTTCTGAGACGCGAGGGCGGCAAGTCCCAACGGCTGCTTATTGTACGTGTCCGGATAACGGCTGAGCGGCACGACGTACCCAATCATCCCGTATGCCATGCACTCCTCGAATCCATCCGGTAGGTTGTCCAGCACCACCTGGCGCACTGCTTGTAGCGCCTCACGCCGCTCTTCCGGCAGGCTGGTCAGGTACTCATCAGCCGTTGTTGCCTCGCTTCTCACGTCGCCTCTCCCCCTAATGTCCTCTTGTCTCCTATTGTGTTACCGAAACTCCCACCTCCGTGCAACCCCCGTACCGTTATCCTGTATGTATGGCGGATGAATTGAGTACTACTCCGGCGGATTTTCTCGCGTCCTTACCGTATGACTGGCGCTTGGCGTCGTACGACGTGCGCGGATCAGAGGCGTGGGCGCGTGCATTGGCGCGTGCCGGCATTCTCACAGACGACGAGCTACAAGCAACAATCGGCGGACTTGAGTCCATCCGCCTAGAGCTTGAGTCGGGCGAGTTCCCGTTCCGCCTTGAGTTGGAGGACATCCACTTCAACGTCGAGCGGCGGCTGATTGAACTCATCGGCCCTCTTGGCGGCAAACTCCATACGGGCCGCTCCCGCAATGACCAGATCGCGACGGATACCCGCCTCTACGTCAAGGACGTCATTGCGGTCACGTTGCAGCGCCTGAATGCCTATTGCCGCGCCCTGTTGGATCAGGCGGAACAGGGCATCGATGTCGTACTCCCCGGCTACACACATCTGCAGCGTGCCCAACCCGTCCTGCTCGCGCATCACCTACTCGCCTACGTTGAGATGGCCGAGCGCGACACGGGTCGGTTGGCCGATGCGCTAACCCGCGCCGACATCATGCCGCTTGGCAGCGCCGCTCTCACCGGCACGGCCTATCCAATCGACCGTGACGCGCTGGCCGCCGACCTGGATTTTGCTACCGTCAGCCGCAACAGCATGGACGCCGTCGCCGACCGCGACTACATCATCGAATTCCTGTCCGCCTCCGCGCTCACCATGACGCACCTTTCCCGACTGTGCGAGGAGATCATCCTGTGGTCGTCCGATGAGTTCGGTTTCGTTCGTGTCGGCGGCGACTACGCCTCCGGCTCCAGCATCATGCCGCAGAAGCGGAATCCGGACATTGCTGAACTGGTACGAGGAAAGGTAGGGCGTGTGCTTGGCAGCCTCGTTTCTGTTCTCACAACGGTCAAGGCTCTGCCGCTTGCCTACAACCGCGACTTGCAGGAGGACAAGGAGCCGCTGTTCGATGCGGCTGACACGCTGTTTGGAAGCCTGGAGATGATGAGCGGCATGATTCAAACCCTGGAATTCAATGGCGAGAGAATGCGTGGCGCTGCAGAGAGCGGCTTCCTGCTGGCAACGGAGCTGGCTGACCATCTTGCCGCAAAGGGAGTCCCGTTTCGGGAGGCGCACGGCATCGTAAACTCCCTCGTGGAGTCGACACTCGCAGAGGGCAAACAGTTGCGCGATCTCACGCTGGACGATTATCGCCGCGCCTCGGAGCGCTTTGAGCAGGACGTTCTGAGCATCACAGTCGAGTCCGCGATTGCCAAACGCGACATCGTTGGCGGCACCGCGCCAAACCGCGTGCGCAATGCCATCACTGCGGCGCGTGCTCGCCTCGAATCTAGCGAAAGCTGATCGGCTGAATGTCGCGCCACAACACGATCAAGATCGCGCCGTCCATCCTCGCCGCGGACTTTGCGCGGCTCGGCGATGACGTGGCAGCAGCGGTGCAGGGCGGCGCGGACTATATCCACGTCGATGTCATGGACGGCCACTTTGTTCCGCCCATCACATTCGGCGCGCAGATGATTGGCGCAATCAAGCCATATGCCGGGGTCGTTCCTCTGGTCGTCCACATGATGGTTGAGGAACCTGCGCGCCACATAGAGCACATCGCCAGGGCCGGCGCAGACGTTATTGTTGTTCACGCCGAAGCCTGCGCAGATTTGGCCGCCACTGTTGCCGCCGTGCGGGATTCCGGCGTGCAGGCGGGAGTGGCCGTCAGGCCGGAGACACCCATCGACCCCATTCTGCCCTTTCTGGACGAGATTGCTATTGCCCTGCTGATGACAGTCAGCCCCGGCTACGGTGGGCAGCCCTACATCCCTGAAGTTGAGACCAAGATTGCCGCAATGCGCGGCATCATCGACTCGCGTGGCCTCGATGTTGAATTGGAGGTAGACGGCGGCATCAACGAAACCACCATCGAGCAAGCCGTCCGGGCGGGGGCGAGACTGTTTGTTGCTGGAACCGCAGTCTATGGCCGGCCTGAGCCTGTCCCTGAGCGCATCAAAATTCTACGCGAACTGGCCGAGAACACCTTGTCGGAGTGAAGCGTCTACTCCGGCGGATCCTCTCCCGGAGGCCATGAGCCTAGGCCGTCGGCCTGGTAGACCTCGCTGAGTCGGGCGTAGTAACCGCCGCCGGTTGCCTCCATCTGCTCCCGTCGTGCTGGCTCCGTCTGCCACAGAACCTCCGTGGGCACCCCCGCGGCGAATGAGTCATCAGGAATGATTGCGTACGGCGCGACAGCGCCGCCCGCCGCAACGACGCAGAAATCGCCAATCTCCACTCCCTCGGAAACCGTGGAGTTGTTGCCAATCAGGCAGTGATTGCCGAGTTTACTACCGTGAAATGTCACGGCATGGCCCAGCGTATTGTCCGTGCCGATGGTGATATCCCCGTTGGCGTGGACGACGGCGTTGTCCTGCACGTTCGTGCGGTCGCCGATGACGATCTTCCCCATGTCGCCGCGAATCACCGCGCCCGGGAAAACCGTGCACTGCTCGCCAATCTCCACGTCGCCCACCACGTACGCCGCCTCGCTCACCCACGCCTTCGGATGAATCTTCGGCGACTTTCCGTTGAATGACCGGATCATTGGCGATCCTCCTATCGGCTGAGTATCACGATGCTGCGCGGCGCGCGCGGTGGTGTTGTATCCCTGAACGGACAGGATCCGCTGCTCGAAGTCGTTGATCGTCCGGATGGCAACGCCGGGTATGCCGGAGACTCGCGAATAGTGGGGAATCACGGCACGCGGAAGAACGACGGCGCGCGGCTCAATCCAACACCACTCGCCAACCGTCGCCGCCTCCAACACCGTTGCGTTATCGCCGACGCGTGTGTAGCGGCCAACGCCCATGGAATGCACCATCGCTCCGACACCCACGTGCGCGCCTTCGCCGATTTCGGTCACGCTGGATATTGCGCCAACGCCCCCGCCATGGACCACGGATCGTTCAAACACAGCAGCGTTTCGGCGAATGATGATGCGTCCCCCCTCGGCACGCAGCACGGCTCCCGGCCAAATGCTCGCGCCCTCATGAACCTCGACATCGCCCATCAAATAGGCAGTGTCGGCGACCCACGCGGTGGGATGAATGACGGGCGTCCTGCCCTGGACGGTACGGATGGTCATGGTAGTTGGGCGCATTATCGACGGCGCGTCGGTAGGGGGTCAATTCCGGATTATGGCAACGCGACGACAATGGGATAGGAATCCGGCACGATTCCCAGCAATCGTGATTGATACGAGGCACAAAAAAGTTGATGATGACAGTAAGGGGCAGATAACGCGGCAAAGGGGGCAATTTTAATGGGCGATGTCGCAACGTGGGAGAGTCTCGCGCAACAACTCAGGGTCGATTCCGTGCGCGTGGCCGCGCAGGCTAGTTCCGGACATCCAACGTCCAGCATGTCTGCGGCGGATCTGGCCTCTGTGCTACTAAGTGACTATCTGCGTTATGACCTGGAGCGCCGGGATGCCCCGAATAACGACCACCTCGTTTTCTCCAAAGGCCACGCCTCCCCGCTGATATACAGCATGTTGAAGGCCGCGGGAGTGATCGACGACGAAGAATTCCTGACATATCGCTCGATCGGCAGCCGTCTCGAGGGCCACCCCGTTCCCAACTTACCCACTGTTGATGTTGCAACCGGCTCATTGGGGCAAGGCCTGCCTATTGCCGTAGGGATTGCGCTGGCCGGCAAGCGGCTGGACAAGCTGCCCTATCGGGTGTGGGTCTTCTGCGGCGACAGTGAGATGGCTGAGGGCTCCATGTGGGAGGCGGCGGAGCACGCCGCCCACTGGGATCTGGACAACCTGACCGCCATCATCGACGTGAATCGACTCGGCCAGCGCGGCGAGACGATGTACGGCTGGGACACGGGCGCCTATGCCGCTCGCCTGCAAGCTTTCGGTTGGCACACCATCGAGATTGACGGCCATAGCGTCGACGCCATCAACGCCGCTTTCCAGGAGGCGGTCGGGACCGAGGGACGCCCCACCGCAATCATCGCCAAGACCATGAAGGGACGAGGCGTATCGGCGGTTGAGAACAAGGACGGCTTCCATGGGCGTCCCATCGCAGATGCGGACACCGCCATCAGCGAGCTCGGCGGCAGTACCGGCGCGACGGTCACCGTACAGACCCCCGCCAACTCCGTTGAAGCAAATGTCTTCAAGGTCACGCCGAGTGGCGGCCTGCCCAAGTATGAGGTTGGTTCGCGCATGGCAACCCGGCGTGCCTATGGCGACGCGCTGGCAGCTATCGGCGGACGCAGGGGCGACGTCGTAGCCCTCGATGGCGAGGTCAGCAATTCCACGCACGCGGATATCTTCGGCAAGGAGCACCCGGAGCGCTTCTTCGAGTGCTACATTGCCGAGCAACAGGCTGTCGCCACGGCGGTCGGGATGCAGGTGCGCGGCTGGACGCCGTATGTCTCAACGTTTGCGGCATTTCTAACGCGCGCCTATGACTTCATTCGCATGGCTGCCGTCAGCCGCGCTAATATCAGGCTCTCCGGCTCACACGCCGGCGTCTCCATCGGAGAGGATGGCCCCTCGCAGATGGCGCTCGAGGACATCGCAATGATGCGGGCTATCAATGGCAGCACCGTCCTGTATCCCTCGGACGGCAACCAGGCCGCGCAGCTCGTCGCGGCAATGGCCGATATTGACGGTATCTCCTACATCCGCACGACCCGTGAGGCGACGCCCGTTCTCTATGAACCTGACGAGGTGTTCCGCGTGGGCGGTTCACGCGTGCTCCGGTCCTCCGACAACGATGTACTGACTATCGTCGCGGCCGGCATCACGGTGCATGAATCGCTCAAGGCCGTCGATGCGATGGCTGCGGACGGCATCAACGTCCGGCTGATTGACCTCTACAGCGTCAAGCCCATCGACTCCGACACACTCGAGGCTGCTGCGCGTGACACGGGGACGCTACTCACGGTGGAGGACCACTGGGCCGAGGGTGGCATCGGCGACGCCGTGCTTGGGGCGCTTGGCGGGCTGCGAAACCCGCCGCGCGTGATCAAGATCGCCGTGCAGGGGATGCCGGGCTCCGGCAAGCCGGCGGATCTGCTGTCCCAGGCCGGCATCGACGCCGCACATATTGAGGCCGCCGCGCGTCTACTCGCACAGAACTAGCGCCGCTGGTCGCCCTCCTATTTGGGGGCATACAATAAATCCCCTCTCCCGGGAGAGGGGCAAGGTGAGGGGGAAAGACAACTATGGCCACCGTAATCCGAGACACCATCATCGTTACGAGTGATCCCGAAGGGCGCATCATCTACGACGGTGCGATCGCCATCGGCGACGACGGCAACATCGCTGCCATCGGTCCGACTGATGAGGTGGTCAGCGCCCACCCCAACGCGGAGACTGTCTCTGCGCGTGGCAAGGCCGTCTTTCCCGGCTTCTTCAACTGCCATACGCACCTGACAGCAACGCTGAGCCGCGGCATCCTTGAGGACCTCGGATTCCCCTCCCCTCTAGGCGCTCCGGAGCAGGTCGCGGCCATGATCTCTGCGGAGGAGATGCAGGTGTTTGCCCTGCTTGGCGCAATTGAGGGCATCCGCAGCGGAACAACCACGTTCTTCGAGCAGGGACTAGGCATATCGAACTATGCGCAGCAGTTGGCCGACACCGGCGCGCGGTTCGTTCTGACCGAGCCCATGACCGACGTGAACTACAACGTCATCAGTGCCGGTACGCTTCTGAAATCGTCGTCGGATTTCTCCGAAGAACGTGCGGATGCTGCCTACCAACGCGCCGTTGATGTCTACGATGCCTGGCATGGCAAGGCGGACGGACGGCTAACGGTCTACTTTTCGCCATCGACAGCCGATTCCGTTTCTCCGGCTATGCTGCGCCGATCCCGCGAGCTGGCCGAGGAGCGTGGCGTCGGCTACACCATCCACTTGTCACAGAGCAAGCAGGAGGTGGCGGGAGTGATGGCCGCGTGGGGCGTCCTGCCCGCGCACTACCTGGAGCAGAACGGGTTTCTTGGCCCTCGCCTCGTTGTGGCGCATTGCCGCGAGGTCATCGAATCCGAGATACGTGCGCTTGGGCGCCACGGCACCGGCGTGTCCAACAACCCCGCTATTGCCGCCCGCCGCGGCGCCGCGGCTCCCGCCCTCGACCTTGAAGAGGCAGGTTGCGTGATTGGAATCGGCACCGACAACATGGCCGAGGATATGGTTGAGGCCGTGCGTACCGGCTACTTCGTGGAACGTGTGCGGCGCGACGATCCGTTCAGCCCGTCGCCCGAAAAATTGATGGACTGGGCGACAATCGGCGGCGCGCGCATCATGGGTATGGATGACACGCTCGGCTCGCTCGAAGTGGGCAAGCAGGCGGACCTGTTCATCACGGACCTGCGCCGTGCTCACATGGTGCCGGTGCTCCGCGTCATCTCTGATTTTGTGAACAACGGGCAGGCCTCAGACGTTGAGGCCGTGATGGTGGCTGGCAACTGGGTCATGCGCGACAACAAGCTGCTGCACGTTGACGAGGACGACATCCTGCAACGCGGTGAGGAGCTCGCGCACCGCGCATGGAAACAACTGCAGGACAAATATCCGGACTTCGCGATGCCGTTCCCGTTGTCGGAGGGCCCGGCGTTCTAGGGTGAGTCAGCACAACGTGCCCTGTAGCGAGATACACGTTGAATCTTCCGGAAAGTGACCGTGCCTTTGTCGCGAGCGTCAAGGCCGTTGGATATTTGCTGGCAGAAGACCATCCGGATGGAGGCCCCAAGGCCAGATTCTTCACCGCACATGGTTTTCGCCAAGATCAGTCGGCTGAATTCGTGGATGCCCTCCTTCGACATGGCCGGGAGAATCAGGTGATTCTGACCCGTGACACGCCGTGGGAATGCGCTACACCGTGCAGGGAACAATGCGGTTGCCGGACGGCAGCGAGCATGTTGTGTGGACAGTTTGGCAATTTGACCTGGGGACGGACTTCCCTAGACTTTTGACTGCGCACGCAGTCTAATGAGGCATCATGCACAAGGAACATTCACGCGTCATCCTCACCGAGGCCGTCGAAAGCGATGGCGGGGAACTCATGCGACCCGGAGACATCGGGGTAATAGTCCACATTCACCCTGCGGGAGAGGCATTCGTCCTTGAGTTCTTCGGAGCGAGTGGAGAGACTGTCGGCATCGCCACGGCAATGCCGTCCCAGATTCGTGCTGTCACTCCTCAAGATGTCCTCCATGCGCGTGTTATGAAGGAGAGTTCGGCCGGCGTAAGGTAATTCGCGCACCGAAGCCCTCTGCCTGTTGGTTGCCAATCCGCCACAATAGTGTGGTAATGTCCGCCCTGCTCACAAAAGAATGTGCCCTCCACCACGGAGACAACCTGCCCATCCTGCGCGAGCTTTGGGACGAATCCGTCAACCTGATCGCCACCGATCCTCCGTTCAACAAGGGGCGAGAGGTTCGCGCAGACTCCGACAGGGCTGCGGGTGATGCCACGTTCAGCGACCGCTGGTCCTGGGAACGCGACGTTGATCCGGAGTGGCGCGCGATCTTAACCGGTGTGAGCCCATCGGCCCTTCCTGTCATCGAATCCACCCGCTCGTCCTACAGCGAGGACATGGCTGCCTATCTCTGCTTCATGGCCGTTCGCCTGATAGAGATGCGGCGCGTTCTCAGGAATGACGGAAGCATATACATGCACTGTGATCCGACATCGAGTCACTATCTGAAGCAACTCATGGACGCCGTGTTTGGCATCGGCAATTTCAGAAACGAGATTGTCTGGGCCTACGGCCTGGGCGGCTCATCGCGCCGGACATTCTCCCGCAAGCATGACGTGATCCTCTTCTACACGAAGTCTGACCGCTACACATTCAATAAGCCGCAGACGCCTGCCAAATCGCAGAAGCTCAAAGGCCAAATGAAGGGCGAGACGGACGTCTGGGACATCCCCTCGCTGAACAACATGGCGAAAGAGCGCACCGGATACCCGACGCAGAAACCCCTCGCCCTCTACGAGCGCATCATCGAGGCCAGCACCAACCCCGACGACCTCGTCCTGGACCCCTTCTGCGGCTCCGGCACCACGCTCGTTGCCGCCCAACGATTGGGCCGCCGCTGGATCGGGATAGACAGCAACGCCTCAGCAGTGGAGACGGCTAGGGGGCGGCTGGCTCGGGAGGGTTGAATTCCACGCGCCAAAACCAACGCGGGCGGACCATTCGGCCCGCCCGCGACTTATGACCCTAACCAGTCGTAGCTACCGCGGCAGTCCCAAACCTCGCTGAGCGATGATGTTCTTCTGGACCTCTGTCGTGCCGCCCGCGATGCTGATGCCGATTGTACTGTGTGCGTTGGAGTTCAGGAACCCGTCCACCGGCAGCTTGAGCGGCAGCTCCGTCGTCGGCAGAACCTGCCCGTATTCACCCAGTACATGAGAGAAGTAGCGGTACACCTTCTGCGTGATTTCGTCCCCCCAGAACTTGGTCATGGACGCCTCGCGCACGGGGATCTCGCCCTGGCTCTGCATCCACCCGACCCGGTACGACAACATCCGCATCGCCTCAATCTCGAGTCGCAGATTGGCGATCTGGTGTCGAACAACGGGGTTATCCAACGGGCTGTCGCCGTATTGCCGTACGTTCTTGGCGTAGTCGATGAAGTCCTCCATGATTCGGATGAGCATGGCAGGGCCCTCAATGTTGGAGCGCTCAAAGCTGAGCGTGGTCATCGCGGCATACCAGCCGCGATTCTCCTCGCCGATGATGTTGTTCGACGGCACACGCCAGTCCTCAAAGAACACCTCATCCCAGCGGTGACGGCCAAGCGCGTCGGGGATCGCGTTCACCTTGATGCCGGGGAGGTAGTTGCCGTCCTCGTCCTTCAACCGGGCCAGCAGGTATGTGATACCTCGGTGCTTCGGCTGCTCCGGATCCGTACGAACGAGAACATGGATGAACTCCGCGCGGTACGTGCTCCATATCTTCTGGCCATTGATGACATAGTCGTCGCCGTCACGGACGGCGCGCGTCTGCAAGCTTGCCAGGTCCGAACCGGAATCCGGCTCTGAGAATCCCTGCGAGATGTACGAGATGTCCGCGTTCGCGATGCGGGGAAGGAAATACTCCTTCTGCTCGTCCGTGCCGTGCACCATAAGAACCGGTGCGACGAGACCGCCGCCAAGCGTCGCCGGCGCGCCTGCATAGACCATCGCCTCGCGGTACGCCATCTGGGTCTCAATGTCAGCGCCCTTGCCGCCGAATTCAGTCGGCCAGTGCATCGTCCACCAGCCCTTGTCCACCAGCTTCTTCTCGAAGCCGCTGATTAACGACTCAACCTCATGGTTCTCATGGTCCCATGACAGGGCGTAGTAGATGCCCTGTCCGTCGCCCAAGCCCTTGGAGTCCCACTCGCGGCGCGTAAACTCTATCGCCTCTTGCCGGAGCTGTTCATTCTCAGTTGAAAATCGAAAGTCCATTGCCTTTTCCTCCATGCGCCCTACTGGTGAGCAGGTCGCAGTGAACCATCCGCCGTCAAACCCTGTGCCGTTTCGGTACTCGCTTTTCTCGAATCCTGCGCTCACTGTAGTAAAAGCGCGGCAAAGGGGCAAGAAACGGGGAAGCCCGTATTGGTCTGCCGCCTGCAGGGGGCGAAATCTGATACAATGGAGCCGAATCAAGAACCAGGGGAATCTTTTACCGCACTCTAGCTCACATTCATCATCTAGTAGTCGGCTTTCATTCACTCCAGTACCTGTAGGCGCTGCAACCGTGAGTATCACCATGGCCGACGCGTGTGCAGGCAGCAGATCCCGGCCTGTTTGCGTATGTAAGGCGGGATCGCAGGAAGAATCAGGAAGATAAGGGAGAGACCTAGTATGACAATGGCCGACAAGACACTCGCGTGTCGTGATTGCTCCAATGAGTTTGTTTTCACAGCGGGTGAGCAGGAATTCTACGCAAGCAAAGGGTTCACACGTGAACCCACCCGATGCCCGGACTGCCGAGCAAACCGCAAGCGCGACCGCGAAGGCGGTTACGTCGGCGGTACCTACACCTCCGGTGGGCCATCCTCGGGCCAGGCGCCCGCTGGCAACTTCGAAAGGCGGGAGCGGCGGATGTACTCCGTCACCTGCGCCGACTGCGGTAAGGAGGCGGAAGTGCCATTCCAGCCGCGTGGCGATCGGCCAGTCTATTGCTCCGACTGCTTCAGGAACCATAGTGCCAACAACCGCTACTAGGCGTCCTGTTGGACAGAATGGTATCCGCCCCGACCAGGGGCTCAGTACACGACATCGCACCAAGTTGAGCGAGTATCGCCACGGGCGTTCGACGGCCAACTTATCTAAGAGGAATTTGTGCTTCGAAAAATCTTAGGCCGCACGTCGGCCCCGCCGTCCCCGACGGCATCCACAGTAACCCTTCCCCCCATTTCACCGTCCCCAATCGACTCTCCAATGAGTCCCTCCGTGCGAACTGCAACCCCAACGTTGGATCGCCCTGACGGCGCTCCCGCACGCAGAAAGCCGCGCCGCCGCCGCAAGGACAGGCCGGCGCAGAATAACGGCCACGGGGAGCAACCGTCCCGAAACGGATCATCTGAGCCCCGCGAGCGTCAACGCAAGGCCGCCCCGACAATTGACTTGCAGGCCGGGCCATTCGAACGAGACAAGACTTTCGGTACCGTCACCGTGTCCGAGCCCATTCGCCTGGCGCTCGACGACATGGGATACGAAGACCCCACCCCAATCCAGGTGGAAGCCATCCCCGTCATGCTCGAGGGGCGTGACGTAGTCGGTCGTGCCCAGACGGGCACAGGCAAGACAACCGCGTTCGGTATCCCGATGGTGGAACTGCTCGATCCGACACGCCGCGAGGTGCAGGGCATCGTTCTTGCACCGACGCGGGAACTCGCCGTACAGGTCACCGGTGAGCTGCGCCGCCTGGCAAAGCACCGCGGCTTGAAGGTCGTCACCCTCTACGGGGGGCAAAAGATCGAGGTGCAGCTGAAGGCCCTGCAGGAAACCCCGCAGATCATTGTCGGTACGCCCGGGCGTGTGCAGGACCACATGCAGCGCGGCACTCTCAAGCTGAATAACATCCGGGTCGCCATCCTCGATGAGGCGGACCAGATGCTGGACATCGGCTTTGCCGAGGATATGATCCGCATCCTCCGCGCCACGCCACGTGCCCGACAGACGGCGCTCTTCTCCGCAACGGTGCCGTCTTTTATTCGACGCATGATTGAACGATTCCTGCGCGATCCGATTCATATCGGGATTGGCGAGGAGTCAGGGGCTGCCGACACGATTGAACAGCTCTACTACGAGGTTGCTGCCCAGGACAAGCTGGCCGGCCTGGAAGAGGTACTCCGCACTGACCTGGATGGCGAGAAGACGCTGATCTTCTGCCGGACGCAGGTCGGAGTGGACCGGTTGGCACGGCGTCTGCAGCGGGCCCGCATTCGTGTGGAGCCAATCCACGGCGGCATGCGGCAGAACCAGCGCGAGGCCGTGATGCGCTCATTCCGCTCCGGAGAACTCAAGGTGCTTGTCGCCACCAACGTTGCCTCACGCGGACTGGACATCCCCGAGATCTCGCACGTTATCAACTACGACATGCCCGGCAACCTTGAGGAATACATCCATCGCATTGGGCGCACCGGCCGCATCGGCAACGCGGGCAAGGCCGTCACATTCGTTGGCGAAGATGATTTCGCCATGCTCCAGACCATCAGCAAACACGTCGGTGACGTTCTCGCTAAAGGCCGCCTCAGCCTGTACGCGTAATAGTTAGTGACTGACAATCAGCCACAAGCAACCACTGATGAGGCCGGCCGCGGCCCGGTCAATGAATCGGAACGGATTCTCAGCCTTGATTTAATCCGCGGTGTTGCCGTGCTCGGCGTCCTGCTGATGAATGCCGTGTCCTTCGTGGGGCTAGATTCCCAACACCCTCGGCGCCATTCCCACCCACCCACCGGCATTCCCGTGCCCCCCGTCATTCCGGCGAAGGCCGGAATCCACGCGTGGCCCGCAGGCCACAACCCGCCCCCCACCGTCACCCCCGCCGCCCTCCGTCATTCCCGCGCCTACACTGTCATTCTGAGCGTAGCGAAGAATCCAAAGCCTCCATTGCGCAGCCAATCATGTCCGTAGATTCTTCGGGGCTGCGCCCCTCAGAATGACACGAGGCTCCCTCCGTCCTCATGTCATTCCGAGCGCCTACACTGTCATTCCGAGCGCAGCCGAGGAATCTAAAATCTCAATTGCGCAACCAAACCTCGTAACGCCCCACACACCGTCATTCCCGCGCAGGCGGGAATCTGAATCCCGATGCGCCAGCCAACCACCGTAACGCCAACCGCAGCATCCCCGCCCCCATCAAGAGGGAGGGCCAGGATGTCGGCGCCCCTGCCAGCCGTACCACCCCTGCGCCTCTGCCGGACTACTGGGCTTGAGACGCAGTCTCCTTGCAGCTACCAGTTGCGTCACCACGTCCGATACGTCGGACACGATGAATTAAGGAGGTGTGGATTTCGGTCACGCCAGTCCTCGTTGGCGCAATTCTGCTGTCTCAAGTACATGCCGTGACTGGCGCACTCATCCAACGTCTGTCGCCTGGTGCCTGTGACCTCACCCTTGGAATTCTGTACCTCCACATACTTCCAGCCGTTCTTGGCCTGCATCAGGTGTCCATCCGCGTTGCGCCAGCTGTAGTCGCGCAGGGTCGTTGCCGACCGTTGGAGAGAGCACGAATCGTAGAAGAAGCTGTAGAGAGTATCGCGTTCCGCGGAAGCCGCTCTGATTTCGACTGTCTCTTCCTCGCCGTTCGCATTGGTGTATGTAACTGTAATTGGCGCGCGCGGCGGCTGAGAGAGGGGGTCTATCGTCGAGGTCTTCGCAAAGCCGTTGACGCGGAGCAGGATGGCGGCCGAGATAGTGTTGGCCCCCTTGCGGTGGGTGTTCGCGATGCTCCAGCCGTCGGCCGAATCCTCATCCGTCGAAGTCGTTACCTGGAATGCAGTGGTGGCGCTGGTGACGGACACGTCGATCACCACCCAGTACGTCGAGTTGGCGGCGAGTTCGATGCCAGTCCCGGATGCGTCGAATCCCACGAGGCTGCCTGTGCTCGTCAGTGCCGTCGTCATCGTGAGCGTGCCGAGGCTCGTGGCCACCGGTGCTGCGGACGAGCCTGCGTGGATGGCCACCGTGAAGATGGCCTGCGTATGGGTGGATTTCAGACTCAGATCAACGCTGGTCAGCGTGTAGCCTGCGCTATTGCTGCCCGTGGTGAACGCCTGAGCGCGGTCGCTGTCGAACGACAAATCAAAAGTAGGTGTCTGCCCCGTGTTGCTCAGCAGGGTCGTGGACGACTGAGTCCCCTGGACCCTGCCGCAGCACGCGTTTCGGCGCGTCCCGGTACTCCTCCACCTCTATGGGAATATTCAGGTCGACTATTTCATCGATGGGTTCCGCTGCGGCAGGACTGGCTGCAAAGAGAAAGGCTCCTGTTGCGGCCAATACCAGCAACACAGGCACAAGTATCCGGAGTGACCCCACCCCGATATGTGACCTCAGAATGGCTGCCGTCCCCTTCATCAGTGCACCTCCAAAGGGTTGTCCCCCGAGCGCGGCTTTCGGCACAAGTTCCTCACCTATATATAGGCGACACTATTAGCCAAGATAACATACAAATCGTAACCAATGTGTAACTCCTGGCTATAAGTGCGGTGATGTTCTATAACCATTAACGAGAATCAACAGAATTGCCATAGCCCAAACCGTAGCGCCAACCCCAAGAAATCCCCTCTCCCGCCCCCCACCGTCATTCCGAGCGCAGCCGAGGAATCCAAAGCCTCCATGGCGCAGCCGATCATGTCCGTAGATTCTTCGGGGCTGCGCCCCTCAGAATGACACGAGGCCCCCCCGCTCACCCTGAGCCTGTCGAAGGGCGCACTCCCACCGTCATTCCCGCGCCCCCCATGTCATTCCGGGCGCCTACACTGTCATTCCGAGCGCAGCTGAGGAATCCAAAGCCTCCATTGGGCAGCCGATCATGACGATAGATTCTTCGGGGCTGCGCCCCTCAGAATGACACGAGGCCCCCCCGCTCACCCTGAGCCTGCCGAAGGGTCGCCCGTCATCCCCCCCACCGTCACCCCCGCGCCCCCCATGTCATTCCGAGCGCAGCCGAGGAATCTAAAGCCTCAATGAGCCACCAAACACCGTAACGCGGCGAACTATCCCCACAGCCCAGTCAATGCTGATCGCGACCTTGGGCAGTAGGCACTGCCTACCCCAGCCACTCCGCGAGTTCTCCCCGGTTTCGTTCCAGCCATAGTCGGTTGAGTTCGATGCGTTCCAGCGACTGCTGAATGGCCCGCGTCGCGGACGGCGTCGGGTGCTCCTCGAAGAATGAGCGCACCTCCTGCGCCGCCTCCGCTGTCGCAAACGCCCCCGTGATGGACACGAGCCGCATGATCGCGAATCCTCCGCCCGCGTAACGGCGCTCGATCTCAGGCCAATTGTCCTTCATGAATTCCCATGCCAGCGTCAGCCCCCGCAGATTGCCGCCCACCCCCATTAGGAGCCGTGGCGCGTCCTGCACGCGAATCTGGTCCTGGTCGACGGACATCTCGAGCGTCCTTTGCAGGAGTTCCGGCTGACTGAACTGCGTGAGCGCCATCTGCATGCGGACCTTCTCCTCCTGCAGATCAAACTCGCGCTCCAGCCGCTTCATCGTCTCGAACATCTCGTCGTTGCCCTGATCGGCGGTCAGGTTGTAGACGACGGCCCGCAGATCCGGCCGCAGCGATGACTCATCCTCAAGGAAACGCGCGAATCGCGCCGCCGCCTCGGACAACACTGCTTCATCGCCGAAGCCGCCCGCCGCGCTCAGCGCTACCGCCCGCAGTAGCGTTCGCAGGTGCGCCTCGTTCTCCGGCTGCTCCCAACCGACCTTGCCGGCGACGGTCTGCGTTAGCCCTCGGGCGAACTCCTGGTAGCGTTCCAAGTACGGCTCATTGCGGGACAGCGCCTCAATCGCGCCGAGCTGCGATGCCATCGCCGCCCAGATGCTGAAGTCCTCGTCGTCTACATATGCCTGCGCCAGTTCAAGGTAGTTGCGGGCGGGAATATGGCGGGCGCGGGCAAGAGCGTAGGTGTCCTCCAGCAGCGTCAGCCGATCGGGCGCGGACAATTCGCCCGTCCGGACCGCGGCGATCAACCGGTCAAGCTCGTCTTGCTGGTAGCCGACGCGATAGAACCCCGCTCCTCCGGCATTGACCTTGATCCATCCGTCCCCGGAAGCTGCCGGAACCTCGATGGATTCCGTCCGGTCGGTGAACAGGGCCCTCGCCTCATCTTCACTCCCCTGCGTCGTGATGCGCACGGGCACGTGCCACAGCGTCTCATCGTCATTCGGCCCGGAGTAGAGGAAGCGTCGCTGAGTCAGCGAAACCGTCGCACCGGAGTCACCGCGCGTCGTTTCTGCCGAGACGACGGGATAGCCAACCTGTTTGACCCAGGAGTCCATCATGCCGGGGATGTCTTGTTGGGAGGCGTCCCCCATCGCGCGCCACAGATCCGCCCCCTCCGCGTTGGAGTAGGCAAACGCGGTCATGTAACCGTTCAAACCGTTGCGGAAAGCGTCTGGGCCGATGTGTTGCTCCAGCATCCGCAGAATGGAGGCGCCCTTCTCATAGCTGATCGCGTCAAATAGCTGGCTGACCTCGTTGGGATTCCGCACCTCCGACTCGATTGGATGGGAGTTTTCCAGCCCGTCCAGGCTCATGCCGGGAGCGACGTCCGTGGCGATGAACTGCGTCCAGATTGCCCAATCGGGGAACAGGGTGTGCGTTGCTTTGGCCGCCATCCAAGACGCAAAGCTCTCGTTTAGCCACAGGTCGTTCCACCACGCCATCGTCACAAGGTCGCCGAACCACATGTGCGCCATCTCATGAGCGATGATTTCAACGATGCGCTGCCGCGTGCCGGGCGAGGAGCTTGCCGGATCGAAGAGCAGAGCCACCTCGCGGTAGGTCACTGCCCCCCAGTTCTCCATCGCGCCCGCCGCAAAGTCGGCCAGGGCGATGTGGTCCAGCTTCTCCAAAGGGTAATCGACGCCGAAATAGTCGTTGTAGTAGTCCAGCAGACGCACGGAGGTCTCCAGCGCAAACTGCCCAAGTTCTGCCTGACCGACGGTCGCCCACACGCGGTTAAGCGTGCCGTTGGCCGAGCGCGCCTCAATCTTGTCCATCTCCCCCACGATGAACGCCAGGAGATAGGTGGACATGATCGGCGTGGCGGGGAAGCTGACCCGCTGCCTGCCCCCGTCCTCAGGCTCCGGCGCGGACTCCAACGTGTTGGAGATCGCAGAAAATCCCTCGGGAATGATCAAGTCGACCTGGAACGTGGACTTGACCGCCGGCTCGTCCCAGCACGGGAAGCACCGCCGCGCGTCCGAGGCCTCGAACTGCGTCGCCGCCATCCGTCGCTCAACCCCCTCCTTGTCCCGGAACGTGCTCAGGTAGAACCCATGCAGCTGATCATTCAGGATCCCCGTGAACGGAATCTCAAGTGTCCCCGCACCGACGGGCAGAGCCTCGCCAAAACTGATCGTGGCAGTCTCAGCCTCCTCGTCGTACGTGATCTCCGTCGATGCCGTGGCCTCTCCGCCGCGCGGGGTGAACGTTGCAGAGCCTAAATCGAGCTCAATTGCGTTTAAAACAATCTGCTGTGTGATTTCCGTCACAAGAACGTCAATAGCCACCGACCCCGTAAATGCAGCATTTTCCAGATCCGGCGTGAGTTCCAGCTTGTAGTGTGACGGCCTCACGGACCGGGGAAGCAAGGTGAACCGTTCATTCGCGTTTGTCGTCATCTCTCCGACTCTTTATCTGATTGGCCGGAGCGTGCCAAACCGCTCCGACATGTCTGTGATTGCTTCAAGAGTAGAATTGCGGACTATTCCTAAGCAAGCGTCAGGACGTGTTGCCCTCACCGTGCGCTCCGGCGTGCAATCACATCGGAAAGTGAGACCGGCTTGGCCAGAAGCATCGCGAGGGCGCTGAGGATATACAGCACGGCGAAGAGGATGAACGCAGGCACGTACGTATCGATGAGGTCGTACGAAAGTGTGCCGATAATAGGGCCGCCCGCCTGCACGATGACCTGGAACGGGGTGGTGAAACCGCGTATCGTCCCCTGGTGCCGCCTGCCGTAGTAGTCCGCCCACACAAGGTTCATCAGCATCGGCAGCGAACCGAACGATAGGCCATGTACGAGTGAGAACACCAGCGCAGTCGGCACATCATCTGTAATGACGAGCAGCCCGACACCCACAGTTGCAAACGAGAAGGCCAGCGCCATCACGAAGCGCACATGCATTTTTTCAGCTACAAACCCCACAATCAGCGACCCTGTCGCGCCAACCAGTGACCATACCGTCAAGATCATCGCGGCCTGCGCTTCTGACATCCCCTGGTCGGTCATGTAGGGAAAAAGATTGAAGTTGATTCCACCGATGTTGAATGCAAGGGCGCTTGTTGCGAAAAGGATCAGGTAGAAGGCCCGCGTGTGGAGGGCCTGTGACAGCGTGAACGATGCCTCTTCGCTCGCGGCATATGCCTGTGGCGAATCAAAATCCTCATCATCACTTGGGGGGCCGTCACCGTCCGGCCGCAGCCCCATGTCCTCCGGCTGCCGCCGCAAGAACAAGGCAACAGGCAGAAGTGTCATAAGCCACACCAATCCGCCAAGCGCGATTGCCGCAGTCTGCCAGCCTGACCGCAGGACGAAAAAAGTCGCATAGGGCGGAAAGATAGCCTGCCCAAAGCGAATGCCCGTAATGGAAAACGACATGGCCCGGCCACGACGTCGAATGAACCACTTGGACACGACCACACCCGCAACGATGGAAAGGAAGCCTGTGATGAGGGCGCGGTTCGTTACGATGATCGCGTAGAAGTGCCAGATTTCCGAGATCTGGCTTAGCGACATCACAACCCCGCCCAGCAGCATGAATGCAATGAGCGTCGGTATCCGTGGGCCGCGCCTATCCAGGATGGGCCCGACAATCAGGGCGAGAGCTGCACCGACAAGCCCACCAAGACCGATTGCGGTTGAGAAGGTGGTGCGGCTCCAGCCAAACTCCTGGGTAATTGGCTTGACGAAGATACTAACCGCCGGATTGTACTGCGCTGTTTGGGCGACCGAGACGATAAACATCGTCGCAACAATCACCCACCCGTAGTAAAAGCGCCGTCCCATGCGGGGCGACGCAGGCGTCTTCGGCCTCGATTCCATACACTACAGATTAACGGCTGGGCTGGCTCAAAAGCGTAGTGCCCAGTCTCAATTGGCGGGATACAATTGACTGGCAATGTCCACCGCGACTTACACCGTCATCCTGGAGCCCGAACCCTCGGGTGGATACTCACTGCACTGCCCGGCATTGCCGGGCTGCGTTGCGCAGGGCGAGACGCGAGACGAAGCCATTGATGCCATCCACTCCGCCATTCAGCAGTCACTCTCTGCGTGGGCCGAAGACGACATGGCCCCGCCGGTGGATTCAGTCGACTACCTCGGCGATGAAATGTATGAAATTCTCGCCGCCCGTGCGGATGACAGCCTGCCGCTCACCTGCGAGACGGTCGAGGTCCAGGTCGACATCGGAGATCTGAGCCAGAGCGAGTTTGAAGATGAACGCCCGCCCGTCCTGACTGCGCCGGGAGTGCCGGGCACAGAAATGATTAAACGCGGCGCACTCAAGGCTCTTATCCGGCACTCCGGAATGACGCCGGAGGAGTTCGAGATTTACGTTCAGGCAGAGGCGCGCATGACGGAACTGCGTTTCGCAAGCCTATCCCAGCCAACGGGCGGTCAGGTGGGCGACGCGTAAGCCGCCCCGTAACAACCCGCTTACACAACAGCGCCCTGATTAGATTGACCTCTCAATAGGAGAGGGGGTATAATCCCTGCTGTTGTCCGTCATAAGGCGGGCGTTTTTGATCCTGGTCTTCGAGTACGGACAGTCACAAAAGCGCGGGGAACATGTCCACACTCACCGATGAACTAACTGACGTGGAGAGCAGCGCGCTCGCTGAACTCGAGCGCATCTCTGACAGGGATGCGTTGGAAGAATGGCGTGTGACGTGGCAGGGCCGGCGACAGGGTCGTCTTCCGAAGCTACTGGAACAGCTTCCGACGCTTCCTATTGAGGATCGGCGTGAGGCGGGCCAACTTGCCAATCGGGTTCGTACTGCGCTTGAGAATGCCTATGAGGAGCGACGCGCAGTGCTTGAGCACGCCAGCGTCTCTCAGAGGCTGTCCGCAGAGGCCATCGACGTGACACTGCCAGGGCGCCGTGTGCCCGCCGGCGGACTGCACCCCACGACGCAAACACTGAGGGAAATCATCGACGCGTTCAAGCCAATGGGGTTTACCGTTGTCGAAGGCCCCGAAGTGGAGTGGGATTACTACAACTTCGAGGCGTTGAACATTCCTGCAGACCACCCGGCACGCGATCAGTGGGACACGCTGTGGTTGGACATCGAGGATGATGACGGCAAGCGGCCGCTGTTGCTGCGGACGCATACATCTCCAATGCAGGTGCGCATCATGGAGGCGCAGGAGCCACCCATTCGTGTGCTCGTTCCGGGTCGTGTGTTTCGGCACGAGGCGACGGACGCGTCGCACGAGTCCGTCTTCTTCCAGGTTGAGGGCCTAGCTATTGACCGCGGCATCACGTTCGCGGATCTGAAGGGTACCCTGTACGCTTTTGCACGGCGCATGTTCGGTCCTGACCGCCGCGTCCGCTTTCGATGTGACTTCTTTCCGTTCGTAGAACCCGGTGTCGATATGGCCATCGATTGCTTCGCCTGCAAAGGCAACGGCTGCCGCGTCTGTAGCCAATCAGGGTGGTTGGAGATTATGGGAGCAGGGATGGTTCATCCCAAGATTCTGCAGCGGGTGGGTTATGACCCGGATGAGTACACAGGATTTGCATTCGGCATGGGGCCGGAGCGGATAGCGATGCTTCGGCACGGCATCGACGACATACGGCATTTCTATGCCAACGATTTGAATTTTCTAGAGCAATTCTAGCTCGGTGGGAATAGCGCGAGGGAAGGAGCGAAGGGCTCCGCGATCGGAAGGAGGATGGAGATGACGGAACGAGCAGAGAAGGTGATGGTTAACCTGTCACTTTCGATTGAAGAGTTCGGCACGATTCTTGGTTGCCTGAGTGCTGCGGCGGAACGGGCGGTCGCGGACCAGCTACGGGTGGCCTACGTCGAACTCGCGGATAAGCTTCGAGACGCACAGCGGGACATGCTCGGCCCAATGTCTGTCGCCGAAGGAATGAGCATCGTCAGGGAAATCCAGGATTTGGAGAAGGCTACTGTTGCGCAACTTCGCTAGGAATATGCGTCGGGCAAGAGGCGGGAGGGCCGCATGACGACACACGGCGGTTCCGTTCCCACACAGCAGAATTGCCCCAATTGTAATGCCTTGGTGTACTACGAAGGGCATAGCGAGTTGCCATCGAATCTTGTGCCGCATCGCTTTCATTGCCATGCCTGCGGGAACGTGTACCTTGTGCGATCAACCTCGCACAAGCCGCCGCGCTTTCGTATCACCATGCGGCACGCAGCGGCGGGGCAGAATGACCTGGCGACTGCGGAGGCAATCGCACACCAAGGTCATGATCACGGCGAAGAACAACAGGAGGATATAGGCGGCGCCCCATTCGGGGGCGTCGTCGAAGCCGTTGACGATGACGGCGAAGTCGGGACTGAGAATACTGACGATACGGATCGAACGGAGTAAGACGACGCGATGCGCGTGTCGCTCAAGTGGCTGCGAGAATACGTCGATTTTGATTTGACGCCGGAGGAATTGGCCCATCGGCTGACGATGGCCGGCCTTGAGGTGGGCTCCATCGAACGCGTGGGTGGCGACTGGGACAACGTCCTTGTTGGCCATATTGAACGGCTTGGGCCACACCCAAACGCAGACCGCCTGAAGTTGGCTAGGGTCAACACGGGCTCTGAAGAGTTGGAGGTCATCTGCGGCGCGCCGAATGTGGAGGGCGGCCAGAATATCGTGCTCGCCCGCGTCGGGGCAACGCTTACCAATCCGCAGACGGGTAGCCGGGAGACGCTCAAGTCGGCGCGCATCCGCGGCGTCATCTCTGAGGGCATGATCTGCTCCGAGCGTGAGCTTGGGCTGGGCGATGACCATGAGGGCATCCTGGTGCTGCCGGGCGATGCGGTCCCCGGCATGCCCCTAGAGGACTATCTGGGCGATGTCATTCTCGACGTGGAAGTTACAGCTAACCGGCCTGACTGGCTGTCGATGCTCGGCGTGGCCTGGGAGGTCGGGGCGCTAACAGGCAACCCGGTGCGTGTGCCGTCTCTGGAATACGCAGAGGACGGAGACCCTATAACGACTAAGGATCTGGTTGACCTACGCGCGCCGGAGTTCGCGCCGCGCTATACATCGGCCCTGATTACCGGAGCGACCGTCGGTCCGGCGCCGGGCTGGATGCAAATGCGGTTGAAGGCTGCAGGAGTGCGACCAATCTCTAATGTCGTTGACATCACGAACTACGTGATGCTGGAGATAGGGCAGCCGCTTCACGCTTTCGACAGGGATCGAATTGCGGGCGGCAAGCTAATTGTGCGCCGCGCCACACCGGATGAGCCGCTCGAAACGCTGGACGGACGGCAGCACGTTCTCTCGACGGAGGACCTTGTCATTGCCGACGAGAATGGTCCCGTGGGACTGGGCGGCATCATGGGCGGCGAAAACTCAGAGGTCTCGGATTCCACCACGAATATCATCCTGGAGTCCGCGTCATTTGGTTTTGCCAGTACGCGACGCACGGTTCAAAGGCGGCGCATCGAGGTGGGCGGCAAGCGCGGCACGGAGGCTTCACAACGTTTCGAGCGCAACTTACCCATAACACTTCCACCCATCGGCCTGCGCCGCGCCGCCAAGATGCTGGTTGAACTCTGTGGCGGAACGGCGGCAAAAGGCATAGCAGACGACTGGCCTGACAGGCACGAACCGGCGGTGGTTACCTTGACGTCTGAGCGCATGACGCAGGTGATGGGCAGCGACCCGGGGCGCGAGGTCTCGGAACGGACGCTGCGCACGCTCGGATTTGAGGTGATGGCTACAGACCGGGCAGACGGTGAATACACCATCGACGCCACTGTCCCGTATTGGCGGACGGATATCGGTATCGCCGATGACTTGATCGAGGAAGTGGCGCGGATTGTGGGTTATGACGCCATCCCCGTCACACTGCTGCCGACTACCGGCGAGCCTGACCTCCCCGAACCCCTGACGCAGATGAAAGATGACGTGCGCGACGCCCTCGTTCAACTGGGCCACCGCGAAACGATCTCCTACCCTCTGGTGCCGATGGATCTGTTGCAGACCACCATCCCGGGGGACGCGCCGCAGGACCCCCTGCGCGTCTGGAATCGCATGTCGCCTGACCAGGAGTATTTGAGAACCACGCTGCGTGGCAGTCTGCTGCGCACGCTTGCGAATAATGAGCGTGGCATCAGCCGCGAATCATACCGGCTCTTCGAGATTGGGCAGGCATACCTCCCGCATGGGCCTCGGCATCAGCCGGAGGAGCGGACGTACGTGTGCGGCGTGATGGCCGGGACGCGCGCAAACCGGTCATGGATCGGCGGCAGCGATACCGCCTCCGATGAGCTGGACTTCTTTGACGCAAAGGGACTGGTGGAAACTCTGCTCGAAACTCTCGGAGTACGAGCGCGGTACGAAGCGGGCGAGGACCGAATCCTGGCGCACGGGCGCTCGGCTCACGTCTTGCCGGAGATAGGCGGCCGGCCATTTGGAACGATCGGTGAGGTGCATCCTGACACGTTGGCTGCGCTTGATATCCGCGCTCCGCACGTCGTCCTTTATGAGATTGACCTACAGGCGGCTCTTCAGAACCGCCGCGAAACTGAACGGACGTGGCAGTCGGTTTCCCGATTCCCCGGCGTGCTGCGGGAACTTTCTCTACTAGTCGACGAGGGAGCGCCGGCGGGGGCCGTGGGTGATATCATCCGTGACTTCCCATCCGTCGTGCGGTCTGCGCTCGTAGACGTGTATCAAGGCCCACAGGTTCCTGACGGAAAGAAATCCCTCGCGTTCTCACTCGTATGGCAGTCACCAACGCGCACGCTGACGGATACGGAAGTTGATGTGGCGGAAACGCAGTTGCTGGATAAACTGCAACGAGAGGCGGGCGCGACACTTCGCTCACGGGCATGATGGTCACGCGCCCCACATGACGAGAGGCGCATTGAAACGATGACAACACAGACCGGCATGATCCTGGTGGAAGAGGCGCTTGAACGCGTCCTTGGTGACATTCAGCCGCTGCCGTCCACACGTGTCCCGCTTTCAGATGCCAATGGCCTGGTGCTGTCCGAGGACGTGCGGTCCGCGATCTCCATCCCGCCGCTCCCGAATTCTGCGATGGACGGTTATGCGGTTCGTGCGGAGGATGTGGCGGCGGCACGACGGGACTCCCCGGTTGAGTTGCCCGTGATTGGGGAGATCGCCGCGGGATCGCCGCCCGAACCGGCCGTTGTTGCGGGGGCGGCAGTGCGCATCATGACCGGCGCTCCCATCCCGTCCGGCGCGGACGCCATTGTCCGTTTCGAGGACACCGATGAGGAAAGCCGCAGGGCGAATGGGCAGGCACTCGACGCCATAACGATCTACTCCTCTCCTGCGGTTGGAACCTCAATACGTGCCGCGGGGGAGGATGTGAAACCCGGAGCGGTGGTGTTGGAGAAGGGGATGGAGCTGACTCCGGCGCGCCTTGGCGTGTTGGCCTCCGTCGGTATGGCAAGCGTTCCCGTCCATCCGCGCCCCGTCGTTGCCATCCTCGCCTCCGGCAATGAGATTGCCGCGCCCGGGGATGAGCTAGGCGTCGGCCACATCTATGACATAAACACATACACAGTGCAGGGCCTCGTCCAGCAGATGGGTGGTATCGCTCGACCTCTGGGCATCGCCCGCGATACGGAGGATTCGGTTCGCGGGCATGTGGAGCAGGCGCGCGATGCAAACTTTCTGATCACGTCCGCGGGCGTCTCCGTCGGCTACTACGATCTGGTCAAGGACGTCCTGCAGTCACTGGGTGATTTACGCGTGTGGGCGGTACGGATGCGCCCGGGCAAACCGGTGGTGTTCGGAATCCTGCGTGGAACGGCGGAGGCGCCGTGGGGGCGAGACGTGCCACATTTGGGCCTGCCGGGCAACCCCGTGAGCGCAATGGTCGTTTTCCACATGCTCGCGCGTCCGGCGCTACGCAAGATGATGGGGCACCAGACGTGGGACTCTCCGTCACTCTCTGCCATCCTTGACGATCCGATCGTGAATGAGGACGGCAGGCGGGTGTACGCGCGTGCTCACGTGTACCGCGGCGACGATGGTCGCATGCACGCGCGCCTCTCCGGCCCGCAAGGCTCCAATATCCTGACAGCGATGGCGCGGGCGAATGGGTTGGCGATCTGCCCGGAAGACGTGACGCGCCTTGAAGCCGGTGACGAGACGCGCATTGAGCTGTTGGGAGAAACCGGGATCTCCGGCAGCGCTCCAGAGGACGAATGAGCCGCCTATTCCTGGGCCGCGTCCTGATGGCGGCCGTGGGCATAATTGTTGCTCTCATCGCCGTCGCCTCCTGGACGATGGTTTCGCAGGCTGTGGTTGCGGAACGTGAGCCAGTCGAAGTGACACCGTTGGACTACGAGATGGCTTATGAGGACATCGAGTTTCTGCCGCGCATGCCGGAGGAACGCGCAGAGGATAGTCCGATAACGTTAAGAGGCTGGTGGATTCCGAGACTTGCGCAAGCCAATGACGCGGAATCGGCGATCATTGTCGTTCATGGCCTGGATTCAAACCGGGCACGCGACCCAGAGCTTTATATGCCGCTGATTCGAGACCTCCGAGACAGGGGATTCTCGGTGATCATGTTCGATCTGAGAGCACACGGAGAGTCGGACGGCGAGATAATGTCCGCCGGTTACTTCGAGCGTTACGACGTGCTTGGTGCGATGGATGTGGTCGAAACCCGATATGGGATTCCGACGGAGCGCATTGGCGTGCTTGGATTCTCCATGGGAGGAGTTGCCGCGCTGCTGGGTGCTACGGAAGAGCCGCGACTGCGTGCCCTTGTCGTCGACAGCGCCTTTGCGAATATCGATGACCTGTTCGCGTCCGAAGTGGCTGACCGAACGCCGCTCCCGGAATGGACGATAGGGGTGCTGAAGCCGGGAATGGAGATTGTGGCCCGAGTGCGGTACGGGATTCCGCTGTCGGCCCTCAAGCCTGAGGAATTCGTGGGGGAACTTGATATTCCGCTGTTGCTGACGCACTCGGAGGACGACGACAGGATCGCCACTGACCACTCAGAACGTATCGCAGCGGCAGCAACGCACCCTGAAACCCGTTTGAAGTCTTTTCCGTCCGGTGGTCACAGCGCGGCTTTTAGTGACCACCCTGTCGCGTATCTCGACGCGGTGACGGAGTACTTTCAATGGCGCTTCGACAACGGCTCAACCAATTGACACTTTTGCCCGTCCGCGCCTAGAATAAGCCGCCTTTAACGGCTCTGGTGGGCTAAATTTATTGGGGGTTAACGTGACCACTCGCGCTTTCATATTGGTAGAGACTTCCGTTGGCAAGACGCAGGAAGTTGTCAATGAACTCAAGAAGGTTCCTGAGATGACATCCGTTGATGCGGTGACGGGTCCGTACGACGTCATTGCGACGATCGAAGCGGAGGACCTCAATACGGTCGGTAGCCTTGTTGCTAGCCGCATCCATACGATTGGGGGCATTCTTCGCACCGTCACTTGCCTCTCAGTCTCGCTCTGATCTGACTCGAGCACGGCACGGTAATGCGACCGTGTTTCGCCGGGAGTTGTCGGATACAGGGCGAATCTGAGCACAATGCGATGCGTCAAGGGACGTAGAAGCGGGGAGAACGGCAATGGATTTCCGATTTTCTCAAGAAGACGAAGCGTTTCGTCAGGAAGTAAGGGAATTCGTCAACGCCGAATGGGATCCCAAAGGCTACGACTCCGTTGGCGCGTCCATCGCGTCTTATGATCTCCACACCCACGAGGCGATAGACCTCATCAAGGAATGGCAGCTCAAACTGGCCGATAAGGGTTGGTGGACACTGCATTGGCCGGAACAATTTGGTGGAATGGGCGCGCCCATCTCCCGCCAGCTCATTTACCGCGAGGAGATGGCCTATTGGGGCGCGCCCTCATCCGGCGCAAGTGACCTCGTGGGACCCGTCCTGATGTACCACGGCAATGAATGGCACCGCGACAACTTACTGCCCCATTACGCCACCGCCGAGATCGAGTTCTGCCGATTGCTGTCCGAGCCCGGCGCGGGCTCAGACCTTGCGAGCGTTCAGACGCGGGCCGTGGAAGACGGCGACGATTTCGTCGTCACGGGCCAGAAGATTTGGACGTCCATGGCGGAGATGGCCGATTACGGACAGGCGCTTGTCCGGACGGACCCCGAGGCGGCGAAACACCGCGGCCTGACATACCTCATCATCGACATGAAATCCCCGGGCATCATCCTTCGTCCGTTGTATGACATGTTGGGACGCCGCCGCTGGAGCGAGGTCTTCATGGATGAGGTTCGTGTGCCCAAGCGCAACATGGTTGGCGAGGTTAACCGCGGCTGGTACGCGACTATGACGCACTTGTCGTTTGAGCGTTCCAACATCGGCGGTCCCGCGCGGATGCTGCGTACCGTTGAGGAGTTCATAGACTACGCGCGGGACGCCAGGGTGAACGGGCAGCCGCTGCTTGATGACGTGCGCGTTAGGCACATCCTGGCCGACATGCGCCTGCAGATTGAAGTGGCGCGCATGATCTCCTATCGAGTGGCGTGGATGCAGACGCGAGGGGAAATTCCCGTCAAGGAGTCGTCTCAGACCAAGCTGTGGGGAGACACGCTGCATCAGGGCATCTACCGGGGAATCGCATCTATCTTAAATGACTACGGACAGCTGCGCCCGGAGGACAAATGGTCGCCGGCGGGCCGATTCATGGGTGTGAACTCCATCCTCGCAACGGGACTTAGCATCGGCGGCGGCACGCGAGAAGTGCAAAAGAACATCATCGCGCAGCGGGCGCTCGGCCTTCCGCGGTAGCCCATCTCCCCCACAGCCGCCTGGATAACTAGACCGCAAATAGTCTGAGCATCTGTAGGTGAGCGCGCTGTCTAGCCCGACCCATATTCGCCCGTTCCCGCTGACGTTTCACGATGGTTCGCGTGGTATGCTGACACCGATTGGGAACAAGTAGGATTTCGCATTAGGCGGTTAGCAAGTGACGGCGCTTTTGGGACGCGCGCCAGTGGGGAGACAGACAACAATGGATTTCACGTTTGCACCGGAAGATGAGGCATTTCGACAGGAAATTCGAGAATTTGTGCGACGCGAATGGGACGCGAAGGACTACAACACGGACCTCAACGTCTTCGGCTATGACTTTGACAGTGCCGAGTACCGCGAGGACGCAAAGGCGTTCCAGAAGAAGCTGGTTGAGAAGGGCTACTGGACGATGGCGTGGCCGGAGGAGTATGGCGGGCAGGGCCTTCCGTTGTCCCGGCAGGTGATCTATGCGGACGAGCTTGCCTATGCGGGCGCTCCGCAGGGCAGCCCCAGCGCCAACATCACCGGCGCGATGATGTACCACGCCGAAGAGTCCATCAAGAATGAGTTTCTCCCCAAGATGGCCACGAATGATATTGACTGGGCGCAGGGGTTCTCTGAGCCGAACGCAGGAACAGACCTTGCCAGCTTGACCACCCGCGCTGTCGAGGACGGTGATGATTTCGTTGTCACCGGCCAGAAGATTTGGTCATCCGGCTCCCACTACGCCAACTGGTATCACGTCCTAACGCGCACGGATCCGTCCGCGCCCAAGCATCGCGGCATCACGTACCTGATCATGCAGTTGAAGGACGATGATGGCGCGCAGATGCCCGGAATTACTCTCCGACCGCTCTATGACATGTTCGGCCGCCGCCGCTGGAATGAGGTCTTCATGGATGAGGTCCGAGTTCCCAAGCGCCAGGTCATCGGCGAGGTCAACCGTGGCTGGTACGCCGCCATGACCACGCTCAACTTTGAGCGCGCGGGCGGCACGGGCGCGAGAAATGTCGCCGTGCTGGAGAAGTTCCTCGATATGGCGAAGGACCTCAAGTTCAACGGCGAACCGGTGCTTAACGATCCGCACGTCCGCCATCAGCTTGCAGACCTGCGCATTCGGGTTGAGACCGGACGCATGCTCTCCCTGCGCCTCATCTGGCTGCAGTCCAAGGGCGAAGTGCCGCAGTCGGAGAGCCTGATCGCCAACCTGTACTCCTCAATGATGGCGAAGTTCAATTTCTGGCCTGCCCTGGCGCACATCATGGGGCCCTACCGCGCCCTGCTCCAGGGCGAGAAGCGCTCCCCGGACAACGGCATGTACGGCACGAACTACGCGCTGTCCATGGTGACGGGCTACGCGGGCGGGGGTGGCATCCTTCTTGCGCCCGGCCTGATTGCTCAGCGTGGTCTCGGGCTTCCCCGGTAGCTGCCGGCTCATTCAACTGGAATCGTAACGATAGGGGCGGCCAAGCCGCCCCTATCTCCTTTTTGCCCACTGCGGGCGAGGTGTGCAAATATCAACGTTATTCAGACAAAGTGAACCGGGATCACGTTGAATCGTCCATGGGAAACCGGATGGTCGGGAGAGGCAAGCCATGACAGTAATGAGCGGCGGCGAAGCTCTTGTTGCATCTCTAGTTCGAGAGGGCGTCGAGGTTGTATTTGGGATTCCCGGCATTCACATGTCCGGGATCGTGGCCGCCCTGCGAGATGAGCCATCCATTCGGCTGATAACGACCCGACATGAGCAGGGAGCCACCCATATGGCGGACGGCTATGCTCGTGTATCGGGTAAGCCTGGGGTCGTGCTCCTCGTGCCAGGCGCGGGACTCTACAACGCCGCCTCTGCCTTCGCAACCGCATACGCTCGATCCTCGCCGATTCTTGCGATTGTCGGGCAGATCCCCCGAGCACAGATTGGCAAGGGAATCGGCGCGGTTCATGAAGTCCTTGATCAGGCCGAAGTGGTCCGTCCTGTAACCAAGTGGCGTCGCCATGTACTGCGACCTCGCGAGGCGCCGGATGCCGTCACCGAGGCATTTCGACAGATGCGAACAGGCCGCCCGCGACCCGTCCTCATCGAGATGTCGCCGGAAACGGGCGTTGAGCGCGAAGATGTTGTCCTCCGCGAGCCCGCTCCGGTGTCACATATTGTGCCCAGTGTGGATGACCTGCGCAGGGCCGTTCGGGTGATGATGGATTCGCGTCTGCCAATCATCTACGCCGGTGGAGGCGTTGCGCAGTCCAATGCGGAAGATGCGCTCGTTCGTCTTGCGGAGGCGACGAATATCCCGGTTGTGACGTCGAGCGGCGGGAAAGGGACGATTCCTGACGACCATCCCTTTTCGTACGGCTCGTGCTTCGGCCCGCGCGCCGAGATGGATGAGATGAACCAGATCTATGAGGTCCTGGCCTCCGCCGATGTCGTCATCGGGATTGGAGCGCGTTTCTCTATGGGCAATCCCGCCGGAGAAACCTCCACACTAATCAATATCAATATCGACGATTCAGAGTTGACTCGGGTTCAGTCGAATACGATTCCCCTACACGGAGACGCGGGCGCAACGATTGAGGCGCTGCTGCCGCTGCTTGCGGAGGCGGGAGCGGCGGACCGCCCATCCCCCGAAGAGGCCGTCGAAGTCACGAAGAGGCTCATCGCCTACTACGACATTCGTGATACAGAGCCGCAATATCCCATCATGGAAATGATGTGGAATACCTTGCCCGAGGAGACCGTTATTGCCTGGGACGTCACCCAATTTGGCTACTACGCGCGGTCGCACTACCGGGTTAATCGCCCAAAGACATACATCGATTCCGGCTATTCCTTCAACCTGGGGTATGCGTTCCCAACGGCCATGGGCATCAAAGTGGCGCGTCCGGATGCGCCCGTCCTGTGTGTGAGCGGGGACGGCGGATTCATGTTCAACGCGACAGAGTTGGCAACCGCCGTGCAGTATGGCATCAACATCGTCACGGTGGTTTTCCGGGATGACTCATACGGCAACGTCGCGCGCGATCTCGATAACTACTTCGGCGGCGCGTACGGCACTGAGCTGAAGAACCCCGACATCGTCAAATTTGCGGAATCATTCGGAGCTGTGGGAATAAGGGCGACGAGTCCGGAGGACCTTGAAACGCTGTTGCCTGAGGCCCTGTCGCGCAATGAGCCGGTCGTAATCGACGTGCCGTTGACCGACTTGGCGCTGCCCCGCGCCAAGATGTTCAGAGGCCAGATGCAGCCGCCCTGGACGATGCCTCAAGAGGGTTTGCTTGACAGTTAGTTTCTCCGACGTGTCGATTAGGAAACTTACTACAGCTTCTGCATAAGTCGGCCTCGCTGATCCCGTTGGTAAGTCTCGCGACCTCGGTGGGAACCGGCATCGGAAGTATCAATTGGGCCGCAATCGGCGAAACGTTACAATAAGTTATACAAATATCTGTAAAAGTTACGTAATAGACATATAACCTGTGGTAAATTCGCTGGAGAGTAACTGCACGAAGTGGAAGGCGTCTGAATGGGTTTCGTACGACGAGAGCCTGAACAGACAACGGCATGGACTCCGGTGGCGGCCGCTGCGGCGCACTCGCTTGGCGCGTGCTGCTCCCTTGGCGTCGATATCGATGCGTTAGTTCTACCCCCCCCACTTTATGTCGACTTAACTCGAGCATCCCGATACAGGGGCTGACGGCGTGAGTCGTCCCGTCTCATACGCACGCATCAGGTTGATGCGCCGATGGCTGCCGTATTGCCTTGCCGCGCTGCTACTAGTCCTTTTCGCCGCCGCGGCCTTGATCTGGAGTGACAATCCCGCCGGGGCTGAGGAAGGAATACAACCTCCGGCCAGGCCGACAGGGTTGCAGGATACTGCTACGGTCGGCTCGCTGAATGTGTCGGTGGACTGGAACGACGTTGACGGGGCATCGGAATATCGAGTGCGCTGGCGGGTGGCAGGACCGGGCAACCGGCTGAACGAAGGGATCACCATAAGATCTTCCGCGGCCTCAGTTGCCGTGGACGATTACGGCGAATGGGTGGTGCGGGTCCAAGCTTGCAATGACGCGGGCTGCGGAAGACCCGCCGCCAAGCGCATCGCGGTTCGCTCAGCGCCCGAATCGACACCCGTAGCCACGCCTGCACCCACGCCCGAGCCTCCTCCCAAGCCAATATCAAGGCTACCTTTACTGATACCTACACCTATCCTGGAGCCAGTCCCGGCCAAACCCACAGGGCTCCAGGTCACTACCAGTCCCGCCTCGCTAGACGTGACGTTGGACTGGGACGACGTAGGCGGCGCAACCCGGTACTCGGTCTATTGGCGAAAAATTGGGGACATACGGCTTCACGGCCAGAAGGATGTCCGGTCCTCGAGTGCGGCTTTTACGGTCGATCGTGACGGCACGTGGACCGTGAGCGTGAAGGCTTGTGACGGTGACAACTGCGGAGAGAGCGAACTGAAAGTGTTCCAGGTAGACCTGGCGCCGGCCAAGCCCTCTGCATTGCAGGCAAGTACCGAGGTCGGCTCACTGGACGTGTCGCTGGACTGGGACGATGTAGATGGAGCGGACTCCTACCTGGTGCGTTGGCGTGAGGATGCGCCCGGCACGCAGCTGAACGAGGGTGTAACCGTAAAGGCATCAAGTGCCAGCGTCCTGGTGCCGCACTTCGGCAAGTGGGTGGCAAAGGTGTATGCCTGTGAGGGCGATGACTGCGGGCCGGGAAAGTCCATACGAATCCAGATCACGACCCCGTGTGACAACGGCGTTATCATCCGCAACCCGGACGACAAGCCTGAACTAGTTGCCGACTGCGGGGCCCTGTGGGCGGCCAGGGATGTGCTGAACCCGGCGGGCAACGCTCTGGCAACGTGGAACGCGGAGACTGCCCTCGGAGCTTGGCACGGCGTCACAATTGGTGGTGATCCGCGACGCGTGGTCAACCTGGAACTTGGCCATGACAATCTAACTGGCACGATTCCCGCAGTGCTAGGCAATCTGACCGAGCTTGTAACGCTGAATCTCGAAAGAACCGGCATGACCGGAGGAGTGCCGTCCGAAATCGGCAACCTGACGAACCTCTTTGACCTGTCCGTGTCCTACAACCGGCTGACGGGAAGTGTTCCGGCCAGCCTGGGCAACCTGACCAAGGCGTGGGGGATCCACCTGAACAACAACCAGTTCACCGGTCCGATCCCTCCGGAATACGGCAATCTGAACACCGAGCACTTCCATCTTTCAGATAACAAATTCAGCGGGAGTATTCCTCCTGAGTTGGGCAACATCAAGGCACTGGGCGGTCTTTTCCTGCAGAACAACCGGTTGACCGGGAAGATCCCCGACGAACTCAAGAACGCCAACCTCGTGCATACCGTCGCTCTGGAAAACAACCAGCTGACTGGCGACATACCCGACTGGTTCGGCGACATGCCCTATATTGTCGTCACCCTCCAGAATAATCAGTTCACCGGCCCCATACCCGACCTGAGCGGAATGTCCTACGTGCGCCGCCTCAGACTCGGCGGCAACTCGCTCACCGGATGCGTAGCGGACTCTATAAGGAGCCAGATTTTTTCTTCCTACAGCAGCACACCCCCGTATGGGCAAATTGGCGCTCCGTTCTGCGCCGACGGATCGCTGGAGGAATAGCCTTTTCCTGCTAAGGACGGCTAACGGACGCGCCCGGCCCGAGATTGACGTTCCCCACGCCTCGCCCGCGCGCTGTATGATGAGCGCGTCGTACTTGTATTCCGGCATCAGTTGGAACAGAAACAAGTCAAAAAGGGTCAATGACAGCTAGCGCTTGCCGTGTGGACTAGAAGACCCAGGACTCCTGCAAGGATGTCGACGGGCTCAATTCTGGTAGGGATTATTCTTGCCATCGTCAGCGCGGGCTGCTCAACCGGCTTTGTGGAAGGCCCGCCGGATAGCGATACGCAGTCATCTTCCGCAACTCTCATTCAGGCAGGAATGCAGACGTTCGCCGAAAACTGCGCCGAGTGCCACGGGGCCGCGGGGCAGGGTCATCCAGACTGGCAAATCGCTAACGCGGACGGCACGCTGAACCCCCCACCCCTGAATGGAGACGGCCACACGTGGCACCACTCCGACGGACTGCTATATCGGATCGTGAGGGATGGCGGAGCAATTCCGAGTCAGCCTGATTTCAAGAGCGGAATGCCAGCATTTAGAGACAAGCTGACGGGGCAAGAGATCATTGATGTGCTGACATACGTTAAGACGCTCTGGAACGGAAAGACCTTCTCGGATGTCTCGATAACTGAACTGCAAGGCCGGAGGAGCGTGAACGACCCTTTTCCCACTGAAGACGGCTAACGGACGTGCTTCACGTGAGATAGCTCACGCACACTGTGCCCGCGCGCTGTATCATGACCGCGTACCGTTGCGAGGCGACGGAGAGGCAAGGGGGTAAAGGTCATGGATTTCAGGTTCTCTACTGAGGATGAGGCCTTCCGGCAGGAGGTTCGCGAGTTCGTCCAGAATGAGTGGGACGACCGCGGCTATGACCTCGTCTCCACGATGAACACGTCATGGCACCTCGACGACAACGCCGCCCTCGAACTCCAACACCAATTCGAGCAGAAACTGGTCCAAAAGGGTTGGTGGACCATGCACTGGCCGAAGGAGTTTGGCGGACAGGACGCCGGCATTGAGCGGCAGTTAGTCTATCGCGAGGAGATGGCCTACCAGGGCGCGCCGTCCGCGCTTGGCGGCGGCCTCGTCGCGCCTCTCCTCATGATCCACGGTCAAGACTGGCAGAAGGAGTATTTCATCCCGCGCCTCGCCAATGGCGAGTTTGAATTCGCGCAAGGATTCTCCGAACCGAACGCGGGCTCCGACTTGGGGTCCCTCACCACGCGAGCCGTCGCGGACGGCGACGACTACGTGATCAACGGTCAAAAGATATGGACGTCAACGGCCCATCACCCCCGCGCCAAGTGGGGGCACATCCTTGTGCGGACGGACCCGGACGCCGCCAAGCATCGCGGCATCTCCTATTTCCTCATTGACATGGAGTCCCCGGGCATCTCCCTGCGGCCGCTGTATGACATGCTGGGACGCCGACGCTGGTCGGAGTGGTTCCTTGAGGACGTGCGCATCCCGGCGCGCAATCTTGTTGGTGAACTCAACCGAGGGTGGTACGCCGCCATGACGACGCTGTCGTTCGAGCGCGCTTCGGTGGACATCCCGGCATCCCTGCTCCGTGAGTGGGAGAAGGTTCTCGACTACTTGCGGACGACGAACATGAACGGCGAGCCGTTCACCTCAAATCCCATCGTGCGAAATGAGATGGCAGACCTGCGGGTCTATATCGAGCTGGGGCGAATGCTCGCATACCGAGTCGCGTGGATGCAGACGAAAGGTGAGATGCCGCAGGCGGAGGGATCACTTGCCCGCGTCTGGGCCGGTGAAGCGACGCAGCGGATTTTCCGCACCGCCGCGCGCCTGATGCAGGACATGGGCACGCTCATCCCCGGCGGGCCGGCTCGATGGTCGCCACTCGGCGGGTACATCGGCGCGAACCACTACCTTTCGACAGGGCGCACATTCGGGGGCGGCACCAAGGAGATCCAGCGCAACATCATCGCGCAGCGGGGACTGGGGCTGCCGCGCTAGGAGTACAACTAAGGGTAATTCATAGGCAGCGAGGAAAGATGGCTTCGTATAGCGACGAGACTGAAATAACGCCGCATCAACAGGCTGTGGCGGCTCTAGGAGTATTTGCGTTCTCGACTGGCCACGCCCACGGAATGAACTTACAGACTGGCGGAACGCCGGCGGGCCGAGCCGTCTTGGATGAGAAAAATCATGACATTTGGTTCCCCATTTACGACATTGCTCTGCGATCTGTCGTCATTAATGACGGTATCAGCAAAGTTGCGGACGCAATGGCCAGTGAATTGCCAGAACTTTTGACCGACAAAGGCCTGCGACAACAGATTAAGGAGAACTTTCATTCCAGAATCCCGGACAAGATTGTTCAGTCAATGGCGACAGAACTTGCAGCCTTAAACTTGGGACTGTGGGCCTCCATGACAGGCAGAAAACTAGGGATTGCCAAGTCCACTTGGGTGCCACCGGCGTCTATCTGGGTGGACGTTTTTGAGGCGGCGCGTGAGGGGGCTATGCAGGGAGCGCGGGTAGAAGTCCATAGATTTCAAGATGGGGAGATTGGCGTTGACGACTTCTTCAAGTCTATGAAGACGGTGTCAGGACAAAAGGCCACTGAAGCCATTGCCCCGTTGAGTATCACATCGAGTGCCATAGCGGGAGCCGAGGAGGAACAGGAGACACGTGCTCATAGACAGCGCGGACTATCCCGCCTCTGGAACTTTCTGAAGGGATAGACAAAGCTCTACTGGCTTCGTCTTTCACGGTAGCTGTACCCTAAATGGCGACGTTCTACCGTTTTCAGCTCTTTATGACCTCCCAGAACAGGACCTATTACGAGATACTAGGCGTCACTGAAGACGCCAGTTTCGAGGAGATTCGCACGGCATTTCGCGAGCGTGCGCGAGAGTTCCATCCGGACCTAAATAAGAGCCCGGACGCCGTTGATCGGATGCAAGAGATCAACGAGGCATACGAGGTCCTGCGGGATGAGGAACAGAGGGCGGCGTATGACCGGATGCACCAGACGTTTACGGTTCCTGAGGAGGAGTTGACCAAAGCGAAAGACTTAGTGGTTTTCTCTTTGGGGCGTGAGGCGTTTAGATTCGGGTATGACGTCGGGGCACGTACGCCACATAGACGGAGCCATATATCGCTTGGTCGTCTTGAAGACGTGCCTACTGGGTTGTGGCACGCAGTATATGAAAGCGCGCTGGAGTCAGCGTTAGTAGGTGAGAGCTTTCTTACAGGACAACCACGCTCAGTTCGAGAGGCCGCAAAGAATGCTCTTGAAAGTGAGGCTGCGCGGTACGCGTATCGACATGCCCTAAGTGAACGAGCAGCGTCCGTGACTGAAGCCATCATTGTCGATTTGAGTGTCCATTGTCTTGGGATGACCGCCTCAGCGGTTGGCGCCCAGCTTGGCGCAAGCCACACTGTTGACTCATTGGAATCAGAAGCATGGAAACGAGCGTTTGAGGCGATTCAGTATGGGGCCGCCTCCGAGATGGCGCGACGCGGCGGCTATCCGGCAATGCGAGCAGCGCGTGATGCAGGGTTTCTTGATGCGGTTATGGAAGAGGCGGTTCGAAAAGGATTCGAGTCGTTCTCTGTGTCCGTGCGGCGGCGGGCAATGTGGGGGATTCCGGAAGAGCCTGACCCTGGGGACCTGCGGGAAGCGTTTAACAAACGCCGTACTGGGGGCAGAGCCGGGCCGCCTAACAGGGGTGATGCTAAACAAGGGATCCACGTCAATGAGATCTGTGCAACCATCCTTTCAATCCCATTTTGGATAGCCGGTGCGGTCTGGCTTTTCAGCCAATGCGCTGGTGCCTGGTGAAGTGATGGGTATAACTTGTGCATGTCCCACATCACGAGTGACAACCAGCTGATGGAGGAAGGCAGCTGCCATGATGGAGCGCGAATGGGCGCAGTGCGCGTACTGCGCCGACCCGTTCACTGACTTTGGGCCGAAGCCCAACTGGGAACACGTGATTCCGCTTGATCGCGGCGGGTGCGATCACCTCGCCAATTTGGTGCAGGCGTGCCCGGACTGCAATCGCGCGTTGACGGGCCAGAATGAGCGCGGCACGATGACGCCTCTCGAATGGTGGGCGCGTCAGGAATGGTTCCGTGACGGCCCGGAGGACGTGACATCCTTCGACTACGCCGGCTGGACGCAGGAGCAGCGACGGGATGCCCTGAACCGCGCCGCGTATTGGGAGGCGCGCGCCCGCTGGCACCTCCAATTCGAGTGCACCACTAACCCTCACTCGCAGATCTCACCCCTGCACCACGAGTAACGCGGACTGGCCGCCCCTTTACCCTGCCCACTGTCGGTGCTAGAGTGCGCCTAGCTTTGAAACGATAACCGTCGCCGACCCGTGGGCTGGCGCGGTGAACGCCATCGCGCGGGCGATGGGTGGGGCAGGAGGCGCTCGATGGATTTTCGAGAGGATCCCAAGGATCAGGCGTTTCGCGCAGAGGTGCGCGACTTCATCAATAGCAATTGGGACAACAAGGGCTTTGACGGCCACAGCATGGCCGTCCGCTCCTGGGACTTCGATATGCAGGAGTCCCGCGATAACGATAAGGACTTCGTGAAGAAGCTTGTCGATAAGGGCTGGTACACGATGACGTGGCCAAAGGAATTTGGCGGCACGGACTATCCCGTTAACCAGCAGTTCATCTACAAGGAGGAACTGGCATACGCCAACGCGCCGGGCGGCTCACCGCAGTCCAACATCACCGGCGCGCTCATGTTCCATGCCTCCGATGAAGTGAAGGATGAGTTCCTGCCGCGCATGGCCAACGGCGACATCGAGTGGGCGCAGGGTTTCTCGGAGCCGAACGCTGGCACGGATCTCGCTTCTCTCCAGACGCGTGCTGTTGAGGATGGTGATGATTTCGTCATCACCGGCCAGAAGATATGGTCGTCCGGCGCGCATCTCGCGGACTGGTATCACGTGCTTGTCCGCACTGACCCGGAGGCACCCAAGCACCGCGGCATCACATATCTGCTCGTCAATTTGAAGGACGAGCAGGGGTCGCGACCGGACGGACTCACTCTCCGTCCCCTGTACGACATGATGGGGCGCTGGCGCTGGTGTGAGGTCTTTATGGACGGCGTGCGCGTACCCAAGAAGTACGTGCTCGGTGAGGTCAACCGCGGCTGGTATGCCGCCATGACCACGTTGAACTTTGAGCGCACAGGCACGGAGGGCCCCGTCCGCCACATCGGCATCCTTGAGCGTTTCATGGATCTGCTCAGGGATACAAAGTTCAACGGTCAACCCATCCTGGAGGACCCGTTGGTGCGCCACAAGCTGGCTGACCTGCGTGTCACCATCGAGGCCGACAGGCAGCTGGCCAATCGCGTGGCATGGATGCAGGCCCGCGGCGATGTGCCGCAGCATGAGGGCGCAATCTCAGGCTATCGCAACCAGGTGACAGCGAAACTGCACTTCTGGCCGACACTCGCCAAAATCATCGGAGACTACGGCATCCTGAATCGTGGCGAGGACAGGGCGCCCCATAACGGCTACTATGGCGCGTACAACGCCATCTCACTGTCGCTGGGATTCGGCGGCGGCGGCGGCATCCTGCTGGGCCCGAACATCATCGCCCAACGAGGACTAGGACTCCCTCGCTAACAGAACAGTGCGGCATTCATGGCCGCTTGGTACGTCACGCACTCCCGTGCCCTGACAAGGGCGCGGGAGTCTCATTTTTGTGGCCAGTACGTTTGGTTGTGGGGCGCATAGTCTCAGAAGCGGGGCGACTCCGGGAAACGTCCCTATAATGCGGGAGAGGCAAGCTCCGGCCCGGCCAGGGAATGGGCGAGCCGGAATTCCACGCAGTCAGTGAAAGGGATACGTGCGTATGGCTTGGGAAAGGACGCGCGCTGCGTCGGTCAGACTGACCAGCATTCCACTCATTTTGGCGCTTTCGCTGGTACTTCTCCTGGTGGCCTGTGGTGAAGACGCAACGCCAACGCCTCCCACCTCGGATGCTTCGCCATCCGTCCCGGCGGTCACTATCGTGACTCCAATTCCATCTGCTACGGCAATCGTGATTCCAACACTGGCTCCAACGGCAACCCCGACACTCTTAACCGAACCGGACGTCAGCGTGGGGCCTTCTGTTACCGATCTACTCAAGGCCAATGCCGAGCAGTTTCAATACGCAATCGGTGACCATGGGGGAGATCTGACAATTGCCACGATTTCTGATCCGCTGACGTTCAACCTGGCAATTGCGAGTGACGCCTCTTCGTCCGGGGTTCTGTCCTATCTCTTTGAGGGACTCACTGAAACCTCGTGGCTGACCGATCGCGTCGAACCGTCGTTGGCGAGGTCCTGGGAGACATCAGAGGACGGGATGACGTGGACATTCCACTTGCGTGACGATGTCTTCTGGCACGATGATAGGCCGTTCACGGCCCGCGACGTGGAGTTTACGTTCAATAGCATCATCTATAACCACGACATACCTGCCAGCGCCCGTCCCGCCTTCCACTTCCGTTTCCAGGATGAGGATACGGGGGAATGGCGGGAATCCCCGATGACCGTCGTGGCGGTGGATGAGCACACAGTTGTGTGCATCCTGCCGCAACCGTTCGCTCCCTTCCTGCGCAGTATGGGCACGGCCATCTATCCCAGGCACATCCTTCAGAAGCATGTGGATGACGGCACGTTCAATTCGACCTGGGACATTAACACTGCCCCCTCAGACATCATCGGAACCGGGCCGTTCACCATCGAAACCTATATTCCGGGCGAGCGCGTCGTCATGGAGCGGAATCCTGGGTATTGGCTGACGGATAACGACGGCAACGGTCTCCCGTACCTGGATCGAGTCGTGCACTTGATCGTCCCCGAGTTGGAGGATGAACTCTCCTACTTCTTGTCCGGTCAGACCGATATTCATGGAGTACTCGGCGAGGAATATGCGCAGTTGGAGCCCTTGCAAGATGACCAGAACTTCACGATCTATCGGCGCGGCCCAACCTTTGGCACGACTTTCCTGGCATTCAACGTGAATCCCGGGCAAAACCCTGAAACCGGTGAGCCGTATCTGGACCCTCGCAAGCATGAGTGGTTCAGCAACACTCAGTTTCGGCAGGCCGTCGCTCACGTCATCGACAAGGAACGAATCATCAATGAGGCGCAGCACGGATTCGGCTACCCACAGTGGTCGTCCATCAGCCCGGCTGCAGGCGATTTTCACAATCCGAACGTCCGGCAGTACGAATACAGCCTCGACAAAGCGAACGAGATCCTCGACAGCCTGGGCTGGATCGATATGGACGGCGACGGCATCCGCGAAGATGATGACGGCGAGAATATAGCTTTTACACTAACAACGAACGAGGGGAATAGCGTCCGGCAGGCTGTCGGTTCAATCGCCCACGAGGGAATGCAAGCCATCGGATTGGACGTTAACTACACTGTGGTCGATTTTGGGCAGATCGTGGGACAGCTAACCAGCACCTACGACTGGGAAACTGTTGTCATCGGCTTGACGGGCGGGACAGAGCCCCATGGCGGAATAAACGTCTGGCACAGCAGCGAAGGCTTACACCTCTGGCACCCCAACCAATTGGAACCTGCTACGGACTGGGAGGCGGAAATCGACGCGCTGTACATCAGTGGCAGCAAGGAATTGGATCGGCAAAGGCGTATAGCGTTATACCACCAGGCGCAGGAAATAGCGGCAGAGAACGTGCCGATCATCTACACGACGCTCTCTGAGAGAATCTCCGCCGTCCGCAATGTCTTTGGGAACATGACGGCCACACTCTACGGTCTGTTTGACTTGCGGTACATGTTTCGAACTGACTAATAGGATTACTTACTCTACACTGGGGCGTCGGCAGTGGGAGTAAGGACATGGGCTCATGGATTTCAATACGGATCTCAACTACATCGGTATCATTGCCGCGACGCTTGTGGCGTTTGTGATTGGGGGCGCTTGGTACTCGCCGATCCTGTTTGCCAAGCCGTGGATGCGAGAGAACGGCTTCACGGAGGATGACCACCAGGGCAATCTCATTCGCATGTTTGGCGGCTCGTTCGTCATGCTGCTCATCGCCAGTTACGTCCTCTCCCTGGTCATCGGTGACGGTTCATCCTTGCTCGAAGGTTTGCGCATCGGACTCACCGTCGGTGCTGCGTTCATCGCCGCCTCATTTGCCGTTACCTACCTCTTCGAAAAGAAATCCCCGACGCTCTTCGTTATCAACGCCGGTTATCACGTCGTCACATTCACCGTGATGGGAACGATTATCGGCGCAACGTCCTAGCGGACGCCCTCAACCTGTTCGAAGGGCTCCGTCTGCCTTTACCGCGCACTCGTGCGGTGCTACATTGCGCGCATGAATGCGGTGCCGTCGATGTGACAGCGTCGCCAAGTCATCGTTGAACGATGAAGGGGAGGCAGGATGGATTTCTCGACTAACCCCGCCGATGAGGCCTTTCGAACCGAACTGCGCGACTTCCTTGCCACGGAGTGGGACCCCAAGGATTACGACGCCTACGCGATGAACGTCTGGTCGTATGACTTCGATAATCCGGGCGCTCGTGATCATGCAGAGGATTTCCAGAAGAAGCTGATTGAGCGGGGCTGGTGGACGATGGCGTGGCCGGAGGAATACGGCGGGCAGGACGCGCCCATCTCACGCCAACTCGTTTATTCAGAGGAGATGGCCTACCACAACGCTCCCGCCTCACAGCCGCAGGCCAACGTCGCCGGGGCAATCATGATCCACGGCACGGACTGGATGAAAGAGAACTTCCTGACCGGAATGCAGAACAATACCGTCAACTGGGCGCAGGGCTTCTCCGAGCCCAATGCGGGTACGGACCTTGCATCGCTGACGACGCGCGGTGTGGAGGACGGAGACGATTTTGTCGTCACCGGGCAGAAGATATGGTCGTCCGGTTCACACTTCGCCAACTGGTACCACGTACTTGTGCGCACGGATCCGGAAGCACCCAAGCATCGTGGTATCACGTATCTGGCCATGCAGCTCAAGGATGATGAGGGAAACCAGATGCCCGGCATCACCCTGCGCCCGCTGTATGACATGCTGGGCCGTCGTCGCTGGAACGAGGTGTTCATGGACGAAGTCCGTGTGCCGCGTCACCAGATCATCGGCGAGGTCAACCGCGGGTGGTACGCCGCGATGACGACGCTCAACTTTGAGCGAACAGGCATTGACGGTGCTGCCCGGCTTATCGGCGTGCTGGATCGCTACCTTGCAGAGATGCGCGGGATCACGTTCAACGGCGAATCGCCGCTCAAGGATGATGTGATTCGACACATCCTTGCCGACGCACGAATCACGCTGGAGGCCGATCGGATGCTGGCCTATCGCGTGGCGTGGATGCAGGCGAACGGTGAAGTGCCTCAGGCGGAGGGGGCAATCTCCGGCTACCGTGCGCTTGCGACAGCCAAGTTCACTTTCTGGCCCGCGCTTGCCAAGGCGATTGGGCCATATCGGGCACTGCTCAAGGGAGAGAGCCGCGCGCCGGGTGATGGCAAGTACGGCACGAACTACGCGTTGTCCATGACGACAGGCTTTGGCGGTGGTGGCGGACTGGCCCTGGGCCCCAACATCATCGCCCAGCGTGGCTTGGGTCTGCCGCGATAGCTACTTCGAGCAGGACAAACGGGCAGGGGCGGCCATTTGGTCGCCTCTGCGTTACTCTGCTATGTGGAAGCCACCAAAGAAATCAAGAACACAGCGAACATCAAGAGGCAAACCGAATCCCAAATGAATCTCCCTATCGGTAAGCTCGCGAAAATAAGTGTCGCTCTCTCTTTGCTTCCGCTGGCGCTTACCCTTCTCGCTTGTACATCGACAGATGAGGGTCAGCAAGCGGAGCCTTTCACGATTGGTGTTATGGAGTCGCTGACCGGTCCCGGTGAGACGTACGGCACGGTGGCAAGCCAGGCAAAGCAGATGGCTGCCGACGAGATTAATGCCACAGGCGGAATTGATGGCCGCCCGCTCGAGTTTGTTGTCGAGGATTCAAAATGCGCTGCTCAGGATGCGATCGCCGCATACAACAAACTCACCCGCGCTGATGGTATGAAGATCATCCTGGGCCCCTCATGTAGTGGTGCCATGCTTGCCGTTGCGCCCCTGGCAGAAGCTGACGGCGTGATTCTCTTCTCCGGTCTCGCAAGCAACCCTGATATTGCCAATGCCGGCGACTATATATTCAGGACGCAGATAAGCGATGTACAGGTTGGAATTGTTACTGGCAATGCCTTATGGGAAGATGGAATCCGCACCCTTGCAACAATCACGGAGACCACAGACTACGCGGAGGGCGTTCGGCGGACCTCAGTTGCTCAATTCGAAATGCATGGCGGCCAAGTTGCGGCTGCGGAGCGCTATCAGTCGGACACCATTGACTTTAGGGTGCATCTGACGAAGCTCTTCCAGTCCAACCCGGATGCCATACATATAGCTCCCCAATCTGAATTCTCAGCAGGCTCAATCATGAAGCAAGCCAGGGAACTCGGCTATACGGGCCCGATATACGCGGAAACGGTGTCGGTCGGGACAACAGCATTGGAGATTGCTGGCGAGGCCGCGACAGGCGTGAAAGCTATCACGGCCGACCTCGACCCTGATAACGAAAAGGCACAGCAGGTCCTCGCGGATTTTAGGGATCGCTATGACTATGTGACGTTGCCGTGGCACCTGGGATCTGCGTATGACGATATCTATATTGCTGCCGAGTGTCTGAGACAGACGGGCGATGATCGAGACGCTGACGGCTTTCGCGACTGCCTGTATGAGATCACGTGGAGTGGCGCTATTGGTGAGAACTACAGCTTTGACGCGAATGGCGAGGTTGTTGGGCTGACCAGGGTCGTCGTACAGGTGCTGCCGGTTGCGGATAGGACTGTGGATAGGAAGTACGTCGTCGTAGGCCCTGTGCCGTGAACTACCTAAGGCTTTACGCCGCATTGCGTGCATGCTATCGTTCACGGGTTGAGTTAGGGAGGCGGCGCGCTGGTCGTCACGCGGCGCTTTGTGGGATAAACAAGAGGGGGGATTGTCCACATGGACTTCCGATTCACGCCTGAGGCGCAGCAGATACAGCAAGACGCCATCGAATTCACCCGCAAAGAGTGGGAGCCCGGCAATTGGGATATGCAGATCCTCGTCAACTGGCACCACCAGGTCGACGAGGCTGAAGAAGCCGTCAACGAGTTTGAGAAGAAGCTCGTCAATAAAGGCTGGTGGACAATGCACTGGCCCAGTGAGTTTGGTGGGCAAGATGCCTCAATTGAGGTGCAACTGGCCTACCGTGAGGCCATGTCCTACGCCGGGGCGCCTGCATCGCTCGGCGGCGGTCTGGTTGCTCCAGTCCTGATGCTGGCGGCTCCCAAGTGGATGCAGGATGAATTTCTGCCGGGTATCGCGAACGCCGACCTCGAGTTCTCGCAGGGCTTTTCGGAGCCGGATGCGGGTTCCGATCTCGGGTCTCTCAAGACACGCGCCGTCCGTGACGGCGATGACTATATCATCAGCGGCCAGAAGATCTGGGGTACATACCGCAACCCTTGGATTCACATCCTGGTGCGGACGGACCCGGATGCCCCCAAGCACCGTGGCATCACCTACCTCCTCGCACCTCTAAAGGACGCGGACGGTGAGTTCATGCCGGGTGTACAGGTACGAAAGATTCCTGATGCGCTCGGACGCCATCGCTGGGATGAGCTATTCATGGAGAACTGGCGCGTTCCCGCCCGTTACATCCTCGGTGAGGAAAACCGTGGATGGTATACGGCCATGACGACGCTCTCCTTTGAGCGCTCCAACATTCAGGCCCCTGCTACAATGCAGCGCCAAATCGAGGAATACATCGCGTTTGTCCGCGAATTGAAGGCCACACGTGGCTTCAGCCCGCTGGATGACGCGCCGTTCCGCCACCAGATGGCGAATCTCCGCATCGAGATTGAGACCCTGCGTATGATTGCCTACCGCGTCGGCTGGATGCAGAGCAGAGGGGAGATCCCACAGAAGGAATCCTCCATGAGCAAGCTCTGGGCGGACGTGCAGTATCAGAAGACGATGAAGACTCTTGCCCGTGGCCTCCAGGAGTACGGCAATCTGCTGCCGACGCAGGAGGGCATCGACATGCCGAACGAAGGATTCCTGAATAACCGGGCATTCATGTCGGGTACGCTCAGCGTCGCCGGCGGCACTACTGAGGTTCAGCGACAGATTATTGCGCAGCGGGGACTTGGCCTGCCGCGCTAACGACGAATCACGGGAAACTCCACAAGAGGGGTAGAGCAAAGGAGGGGGGAGTGGACTTTCGATTTTCGGCAGAGGCGCAGGCCGTCCGAGATGAGGCTGAAGAATTCGTCAAGAGCGAATGGCAGAATCCCGGTTACGACCTGACAGGCGGCCTCGCCGGGTGGCACGGCAGCGAGGAAGAGCGCGAAGCCGGTCACGAGGTTGCACGCCAATTCGCCAAGAAGCTGGTCAATAGGGGCTGGTACACAATGCACTGGCCGAGTGAGTACGGCGGCCAGGACGCTTCTATTGAGAAGCAGCTTGCGTATCGCGAGGTTATGTCCTACCACGACGCGCCGGCAGCACTGGGAGGCGGCCTTGTCGCTCCCGTGCTCATGGTGCATGGACAGGAATGGCAGAAGCAGCTATTCCTGCCACAGATCGCGAATGCGGACATCGAGTTCTCGCAAGGGTTCTCCGAGCCGGATGCCGGTTCCGACCTCGCCGGACTCAAGACTCGCGCCGTCCGTGATGGCGACGACTATGTCGTCAGCGGACAAAAGATCTGGGGCACTTATCGAAACGATTGGATTCACATCCTCGTGCGAACCGACCCGGATGCGCCCAAGCACCGGGGCATAACGTACCTGCTGGCGCGGCTTAAGGATGAGGACGGCAACTACATGCCGGGCATCCAGGTTCGCGGTATTAAGGACGGCACGAATAATCACCGCTGGGATGAGCTGTTCATGGAGAACTGGCGCGTACCGGCGAACAATATCATCGGTGAAGAGAATCGCGGGTGGTACGCCGCAATGACCACGCTCTCGTTTGAGCGCTCCAACATCGGCCGCCCGGCTCAGCTGCTCCGAACACTGGAACAATTTACTGACTGGTGTGGCATGGTGCGCGACGAGGGCGGCGATACGCCCATCGCTCGTGCAGAAATCCGCCATCGCCTCGCCGAGTGGCGTGTCCGCGTGGAGACGCTGCGCTCCCTCTGCTACCGCGTCGGCTGGATGCAGAGCGAGGGCATGATCCCGCAGAAGGAATCCTCGATGGTCAAGTTCTTCGGTGATGAGCTTTTCCAGCACATCTACCGAGGCCTCTCGCAGATTATGGACGGCTACGGGAACCTGTTGCCGGGCAACGGCGACCGCTTCCCGCTGCCGGATGAAGGCTTCCTGCCCGCTCGCGGTTGGCAGAGCATCGGTACCAGCATCGGTGGCGGCACGCGAGAGATCCAGAAGAACATCATTGCGCAGCGAGGCCTTGGCCTCCCGCGCTAAACAGGGAATACAGAACACAGACTAAGCCCCGCATTGGTGGGGGGCACAAGAAAGAGTAAAGGAAGACAGGAGGGGGAAATGGATCTGGGACTAACTGAAGACCAGGAAATGCTACGGTCGATGGCGCGAGAGTTCATTGAGCAAGAGACACCGCGCACGTTCGTCCGGGACATGGAAGAGGATGACCGCGGATTCACTGCCGATATGTGGCAGAAGATCGCGCAGGTTGGATGGCTCGGCCTGATTGTTCCCGAGGAACACGGCGGCACCGGCCAGAATCTGGTTGATCTGGGTATCCTCTTGGAAGAGGTTGGCCATGGTGTCATGCCAGGCCCGTTCTTCAACACTGCGCTCACAACCGTCGCTATCCTTGATGCCGGTTCGGACGCGCAGAAGGCGGAGTTCCTGCCTCGAATCGCGGCGGGCGACCTAATCGCGACCACGGCCATCCTTGAGCCGTATTCTCGCCTCGATGCCAATGGCATCAACCTGGAAGCTTCGGCATCGGGTGATGGCTACACGCTGAATGGCACAAAGATGTTCGTCGAAAACGCTCATGCTGCCGACTACCTGCTGGTCGCTGCCCGCACCGGCGGCTCCGGCGAAGATGGCATCACACTGCTGTTGGTGGATGCTCAGAGCGACGGTGTTTCCGTCGATAAACTCAAGACCATCGCCACGGACAACCAGTGCGAAGTGACGTTCAACAACGTCTCCGTTCCCGGTGGCAACGTGCTCGGCGAGGCCGGCAACGGCTGGTCCGTCCTGCGGCTGTTGCTCCAGAAGGGCGCGGCGCTTCGTTGCACGCAGATGGTCGGCGCGCTACAAGAGGTCCTGGACATGACCGTTGAGTACGTGAAGAACCGCGTGCAATTCGGTCGGCCGATCGGCTCGTTCCAGGCTATACAGCACTATTGCGCGAACATGGCGACGGACGTTGATGGCTCCCGCTTCATCACGTACCAGGCAATCTGGCGTCTGGGCGAGGGCCTGCCCTCCGACCTCGAGGTCTCCTCTGCGAAGGCGTGGGTCAGTGATTCCGCGCAGCGTGTGGCGGCCACGGCGCACCAGTGCCACGGAGCCATTGGCTTCACACAGGAGCACGACCTGCAGCTGTTCACGCGACGCCTCAAGGCATGGGAGGTCTCCTTTGGTGATGGCGACTACCACCGCGAGCGCGTCGCACAGGCGATGGATATCTAGGCAAAAACTGTAGATACATCGCCGGTTCCACTGGGAACAAAGAGGCGGGCGGCTCATATGAGCCGCCCGCCATGTTTTTTTCAGATACTTCGACGAGAAATCTGACTTGGCTAACCCTTACGCAGTGCGCACGCGCTCCAGTAGATTTCGTGCGCCGACGAGGTAGCTGCCGCTCCACGGTGTGGCCGGAGCGCCGTCAAAGTCGATTGACACGGCGTCCGCGTCCGTCTCCTGGATGAACAGTAAACCCGCCGCCACGTCCCAAGGCTTAAGCGCCAAATGGAAATACAGATCGATTATTCCGGCTGCCGCATAGGCGAAGCCGAGCGCCCCTGAACCCATGAGCCGCGCGCGGTACATCGGCAGGAGCGACCTGATAATGTCGAACGCGCGGACGTTTAGATCCTCCTCCGGCCCAATATCGAATCCGAGATTCGCCTCCTCGATACTCGTGGCGTAATTTGGCTTCATCGGCACACCATTCAGTGTGAGACCCCGTCCTGCAGCGGCGTAGAAGGTGTCTTTACGTATCGCGTCATACGTGATGCCGAGCACCGGCGTGTCGTTCTTCAGCAGGGCGATCGTTGTTGCGAAGTGTGGGATACCGCGCACGAAATTCGCTGTGCCGTCGATTGGGTCCACCGTCCACGTGTATTCAGAGTCGCCTTCAGATTCGCCGGTCTCCTCGCCAAGAAACCCCGCGGACGGGAACTCTCTCATCAGCAGCTGTCTTAGCTCTCGCTCAATAGAGACATCGACATCTGTCACGACATCCGCGTGCCGTTTTTCCCGGGTGCCGAGATGGTCGCCGCGGAAATATTGGAGATGGACCTTGCCCGCGTATTGCGCCGCCTCCAGTGCGACAGACTGCGCTGTGCGGCCGGTAGCGGCGAGAGGAAGCCCATCAGGAGATGTGGTCACTATGCGGCCCTGTATGAATGGTCTCTAAAAGAAACCGATACGATCTCGCACCTCTTCTATTGTCTGGATGGCAACGGCCCGCGCCCGTTCCGTGCCTGCCACGAGTACATCCTCGACGAGGTTGGGTTGTGTCGCGAGTTCGGCTCGCCGCTCCCGAAACGCTTGGAGATTCTCGTTTATCGCGTCCGCAAGCGCGCGCTTGTCGTCCACGCAGCCAATGGCCGCCGTCGTGCACTGGTCATACACCGTCTTTGTATAGTCTTCATTGGAAAATATCTGGTGGAGCGCATAGACGTTGCAGATCCAGGGGCGGCCAGGGTCGGTTCGTCGAGCGCGCTGCGGATCGGTCACCATAGACATGACACGTTGCGCCGTCTCTTCCGGTGTTGCGGCCAACTCAATGTGGTTGTCCAGGCTCTTGGACATCTTCTGGTCGCCGTCCGTCCCCTTGATGCTCGGCGTTTCCGACAGGAGGGCATCCGGTTCCGGAAAGACCTCGCCAAATTGCCCGTTAAACCGCCGCACAATCTCGCGCGAGAGTTCCACGTGCGGAACCTGATCCACGCCCACGGGAACCTTGTTTGCCAGATAGATGATGATGTCCGCCGTCTGGAGAACGGGATAGCCGACGAGGCCGTAATTCATGCTGTCGGCCCGCGCCCGGAACTGCTCCTTGAAACTTGGGACGCGCTGCAGCGAGCCCATCGGCGTCACCATGCTCAAGTACGCGTGAAGCTCCAGCACCTCCGGGACGCGCGATTGGATGAACAGGGTGCTGCGATCGGGATCAAGTCCAGCCGCAAGCCAATCCAGCACCATCTCTCGGGTGTTTTGCTTGAGGCCCACCGTGTCTTCGACCGTCGTGAGGGCGTGTACGTCCGCGACGAAATAGAAGCAGTCGTAATCGTCCTGCAGGGACACCCAGTTTTTCAGCGCGCCAAAGTAGTTTCCCAGATGCAAACGACCGGTCGGCCGCGCGCCGGAAAGCACACGGCCTTTTTTGCCGCTCGGAAGGTCAACAGACAGGCCCGAAGTCATCCTCAGTAGTCACACTCCTCTATCTGAGTTTAGCAGGATGGCGCACGCGAGATTGGTGCTTGCGGGTAAGTCAGGCGCTACACTATCTCTATGAGCCAGACTGCTGCCAAGGCAAGCGTGCATGTGTCCACGCATCCCATTGTGCGGGATAAGCTGTCGAGTTTGCGCGATGAATCGACGCCTGCACGTCGGTTCAGGGAACTAGTGAAGGAAATCACGTTGTTGCTCGCTTATGAGGCGACAGCGGACCTTGCAACCGAACCTATGAGTGTTTCAACTCCGCTCGCAGAGGCGCCGGGCCAGCGTTTGCGCGGCTCCATCGGTCTCGTACCGGTTCTCAGGGCCGGACTCGGCATGGTTGAGGGCCTCTGGGAGATGATGCCGGACGCCGTCGTCTGGCACATCGGCCTACGTCGTGATGAGCGCACGCTGGAGCCGATGCAATACTACGCCAACAAACCCGTTGAACCGGACGTGCAGGCGTGTCTGCTGATGGATCCGATGTTGGCGACGGGCGGATCCGCATCGGCCGCATGCGACCTGCTCAAGGAATGGGGCGTGCAGCGTATCCGGTACATCGGCCTCATCGCTGCGCCCGAGGGTGTTGAGAGGCTGCAGCGGGATCATCCTGACGTGCGTATCCACATCGCGGGGCTTGATGAGCGTTTGAACGAACACGGCTTCATCGTGCCCGGTCTGGGTGATGCAGGCGACCGCCAATTCGGCACGGCGTAGGACGCGCGGTGAGGGTAGCCGTCTTTGGCGCGGGGGCTGTCGGCGCGTACTTTGGCGGACGACTCATTGAGACCGGCAAGCACGATGTTTCGCTGATTGCCCGCGGCCCACATCTTAACGCCCTGCAAACCCGAGGACTCCGTATCGAGAGTCCTGAAGGGGATGCAGACCTGTCATCGGACGCATTTACGGCCACCAACAACCCGGAGGACGTGGGGCGAGTTGACGCGATATTCGTGACCGTCAAGACGTGGATGGTGCCAGAGGCGGGTGTCGCGATCAGGCCGATGGTGGGGGACAAGACGACGGTCGTTCCACTTCAGAACGGGGTGGAAGCGCCTGACCAGCTCGCTGCAGAGGTATCCGGCGGCCATGTCATCGGCGGAACGTGCCGTATCTTTACCGACATCGTCGAGCCGGGCGTCGTTCGCCACACGGGTGTGCCGCCGACCATCACCGTTGGGGAACTGGACGGCAGTGCATCCGAAACCGTGGAGGAGATTCGCGCCGCGCTCTCTGATGCCGGAATATTTGCCACGGCGCGCGCCGATATTCGCGCGGCGTTGTGGGAGAAGTTGATGTTTGTCGGGCCGTTGGGAGGCGTGGGCGCGGTGACGCGGGTGCCGATAGGCGTCTTTCGATCCGTTCCGCGTTCGCGGGAACTGCTGGAAGCGTGCATGGAAGAGATAGCTGCCGTTGCAGCCGCGGAGGGGGTCTCATTAGCGTCCGATGCTGTTGAGGGGGCCATGAAATTGGCTGATGTGGCACCCGTAGATGGGACAGCATCCATGCAGCGTGACATCGCGTCCGGCAGGCCGTCGGAGTTGGAGGCGCAAGTTGGCGTGATTCCGCGACTTGGGCAACGGCATCATGTTCCGACGCCCGCCCATGATGCCATCTATGCCGCGCTTCTGCCCTCGGAGTTGAAGGCTCGCGGCCAACTGTCGTGGTGACTATCGGAAGTGAAATGCCAGATAGGGAGGCTATAATCCAAAGGTGAGCAAGTTAAGAGATCGACTCGAACGCGCGGCGTCCGGCCCCGCGCGGCCATTGGGATTCAGTGCCGGTTCCCGCGACGTTATCCCCGCCCTTACCATCATCGCGTCATTCACGAAGCCGACAGGGAAATCCGTCAAAGCCGCTGTTGATGCTGGGGCGGAGTTCATCCTGGTGGACGGCGCAAGCGCAGTGAAGTCGCCACCAAAAACCGGAGACGCGCATTGGGGCGCGGCGGTCGACGGGCTGTCAGATTCCGATCTCGCCAAGCTGCGTGAGGCCGGGTGCGATTTTCTCTTTGTGTCTCTCGGTGGGACACCCGTGGGATTGCTGAACGACGAATCAATCGATTATTTCGGCATCGTGCCAGCAGAGACTGATGAGCGTCGGCTACGCGCCATAGAGCGTCTACCGTTCGAGGGCAGCCTGATTGAGGTGGAGCCGGGCGAGAGCCTGACGATTGAGCAAGCCATCGAGTATGCCGCCGCCGCAAGCCGCCTCACCGGCCACCTTCTGGCACGTGCGTCCTTGTCGTGGGGCGCAGGCGAGATGGAGCAGCTCCGCGATATGGGATTCGGCGGCGTTGTCGTGGACGTCAAGGACGCACGGCAGGCGGCAAACGTGGCCGACCTGCGGGAGGCCATCTTGTCCGTGCCGTCACAGCCGCGCCGCCGGAGAAGCCGCGCCTCGGCACGCTTGCCACAGTCGCAAGGTGGAGCAACCGCGCCACCTCCTGATGACGGCGACGATGACGACGATTTTGACGACGAGTAGGTAGGGGCTGCTGTAAGAAGCGTTGGCTAACGCTGCCGGTGAAATCTAAAGGCCGGTTGGCCGCCTTTCGGGGCGGGGGGCTTCCCGTTCGATGATCTGCCAGGTCTCGTTGACGGCTTCGTCAAGGCGGCCGTCCTCGTTTATGACGACGTAGTCGAATTCATCTTGGCGCTCTATCTCACTGCGGGCTTCTTGCAGGCGGCGTTTCATCGTCTCTTGATCCATGCCTCCACGAGACTGCATTCTGCGTTCGAGGGTGGGGAAATCGGGGACTGTGATGAAGAGCAGCAACGCTTGCGGAATCAGGGCCTTGATGGAGGCCGCGCCCTGTACGTCCGTCTTGACCAGGGCTATCGGCGTCTTTTCCAATGCTGCGCGGACGGATTCTCGCGGAACACCGTATCGAAAGCCGTACACGGTCGCGGATTCCAACAACCGGCCTGACTCTTCCAGTTCCGCAAATGTATCGGGCGTCAGGAAATGATAGTGAACGCCGTCTTCCTCGCCGGGGCGTGGCGGACGAGTGGTCGCGGTAATCGCAGGCGAAATGCGGTCGGCGTGTTCGCTCAGGATGCGATCGGCGACGGCGTCCTTGCCGGATGCGGACGGGCCCGACCGGACGACGATCATGAGAGGAACGAAGCCTGTGGCCTCTGCTACTCCTCGTATGCGCCGTTCTGATTACCGCCCTTGGTGTTAGAGACGCGCCCGGCAACTGTTTCCGGGTTTATGGGCGCCAGCACGACGTGGCCGCTGTCCGTGATGAGCACGGCCTTGGTGCGTCGTCCGTTTGTCATGTCGATGACGGCGTTACGGCTTCGGGATTCCTGGATGAGTCGGCGAGTGGGCGCAGAGCCCGGAGAAACTATTGCGATGACACGGTTCATGATGACGTGGTTGCCAAAGCCAATATGGAGTACCTCCGGACCTAACACTGGTCACCCCCCCACCTTAACCCTCTCCCTCAGGGAGAAGAGATTTCAAGTCTTACCCACCATCCCCGCATAGGAAACCTAAAGTCTCCTGTCAACTCGTGAGGAGCGGGATTACGAAACGGCAGTACCCAACTGCTCAAAGAATGCGGGATAGGACACGTCCACCGCGTCTGCCCCCTCAATGACCGTTTCACCATGGGCTGCCATCGCCGCGACTGCTGTCGTCATTGCGAGCCGATGATCCCCGTGGCTGCGAACGACCGCCCCCCCGAGTCGTTGACCGCCGTAGATTACCATTCCGTCGGGGATTTCCTCAACCCGCGCGCCCATTTTCCCGAGTTCTCCGGACGTGGCCGCGATGCGATCCGTCTCCTTGACGCGAAGTTCCGCAGCGTCCCGAAAACGGCTGACACCGCCGGCGTGTGCGGCTGCGACAGTGAGCACGGGGAGTTCATCAATCAGGCGCGGAATGATCGCTCCGCCCACCTCAACGGGGCGCAGATCACTTGATTCGACCGTGATGTCGGCGATGGGCTCGCCTCCCACCTCCTGCTCATTGGAAATGGTCATGTTCGCGCCCATCTCCCGGAGGACATCCAGGATGCCGGTGCGGGTGGGGTTGATGCCGACGGCGCGGATGGTGATTCGGGCATTTGGATGGACGAGGCCCGCGACGAGCCACGGGGCGGCGGAACTAATGTCACCGGGCACGATGACATCAGTGGCGGTCATTTCTGATGGTTCGATTTCGATCGTGTTGCCGTCGCTGTGTATACGCGCGCCCATGGCGGATACCATGCGCTCTGTATGGTCACGGGACGGAGCGGGTTCTATAACGGTCGTCTTGCCCGACGCTGAGAGGCCGGCGATAAGCAGGCACGATTTGAGCTGTGCGCTGGCGACGGGCATCTCATAGGTAAAGCCGGAGAGATTGGAGCCTTTTACAGTGAGCGGGGCAAGCGCGCCATTGTTACGCCCCCAAATGTGCGCACCCATCATCCGCAACGGCTCAACAACACGCCCCATGGGCCTGCCGCGCAAGGAGCTGTCCCCGTTCATAACGGCAGTGAGAGGAGCGCCGGCGAGGAGGCCGAGCATCAAGCGCATGGTTGTGCCGCTGTTGCGGGCGTTGAGGATGCGATCAGGCTCTGTGAGGCCCTGCACGCCATTGGAACGGACGCGGAAGGTGGACGAGTGTCCGTCCGGCGCGCGGTCCAGCTCCGTAACGCGGACGCCAAGCGCGCGGACAATTGCCAAGGAGGCGAGGGTGTCTGCGCCGCGAGGGAATCGCGTCACGGTGGCCTCTCCCTTGGCGGCGGCGTTCAGGATGAGGGAACGATGGCCGATGGACTTGTCGCCGGGCGACTCGATATCGAGTTCGAGACGCGACGGAGCAGTAAGCCGAACGGTGTCCATGGTCGCGTGTCCTTTCTAGCGGCGGCCTCGGCGGAAGCGACCGGCAATTCGGGCAAGCCGTTCACCGCCAAACACGCCGATGGCGCTCTCGCTTGCCGTCGGCACTTCGTCATAGAGTCGATCCTGCTCCGTCTCGCCGACGCGCCCACGGAGCCAGGCGTCGCGGGCGTTGTACGCCTCCTGGAGGGCCTCTTGCAAGGCGTCACCGCCCTCGTCCACAAGTTTTCGCATCTCCTGCAGTTGGTCTGCATAGGTATCGATCCAATGAAGGATGAAGTCCTTGTTTGTGGCAAAGATGGAGTGGTGCATTTCAACGGAGCCGGAGGCGAGACGTGAGACATCGCGGAAGCTGCCTGCGGCCATACGCGCCATCTCGCGCCAACTCGGTGAGGAGACGGCCGTGCGCATCAAGTTGATCGACAGTGCAATGGGCAGGTGGCTGATGGCGGCGACGAGGCTGTCATGTTCAACGGAGTCGGCGAAATACGGCTCGCCGCCAAGCGTCTTGATGAGGTTAACGACGGTGTCGATGGACTTGGGCTTAGTGCGCGGGAGCGGGATGACGGCCCACGTCGCGCCCTGGAACATGCCGGACTGCGCGCCCTCAACGCCGGGCGTCTCAACGCCGGCCATGGGGTGGCCGCCGACAAAATCGACAGTCGTGGGCAGTATCTCCTCCGCCCACTGGAGTACGGTCATCTTGGTGGACGCCGTGTCTGTGACAATTGCGCCGTCGGAGAGGTTGGGGCTGATGACAGTGAATACCTCGCGGACGGCAGTGACGGGCACAGCGACGACGACGATGGAGGCGTCCTCAACTGCGCCGGGGAGAGTGTAGGCGACCTCATCCACCGCGCCGCGTCTGCGCGCCAGACCGGCGGTCTCCGGGTCCTTGTCATGGCCGATGATGTCCACGCCCTTGAACGATCCACGCATGTCCATGCCGATGGACGCGCCAATCTGCCCAAGCCCGATGATGGCTATTCGATGCCGTTCCGTCGTCATGGCCGCTCCTCCCGGGAATCGCGCTCCTATAGCAGGTCCTGTCCTATCAGCAGCCGTCCGATAAGTTGGACGGGCGGGATGAGGATGCTGCGCAGAATCCCTACATTCAGGATAAGGTCAATGCCAATTATCCCAAAGAGTACGGTGGGGGCATATGGCTGAAATCTGAGCATCTGCCTCGCGATTTCTCGCGGCGCGATGCCGAACGCGACCTGGGAGCCGTCAAGCGGGGCGAGCGGGATAAGGTTGAAAATGCCCAGCAAGAGGTTGTAGAGGACGACGAAAGAGAGCGCAGTGCTCAACCACGCCGATACGCTCAGGTCAAGCAGAAAGAACCCGCTTGTCATAGGGTCCACGCCGTAGAGCCGCATAAAGAGGCCGAATGCGGCGGCGGTGATGAAGTTGGATGCCGGCCCCGCGAAACTCACGTATGCAACCGAACGCCGCCCCCCGCGCAACATGGCCGAGTTGACGGGCACCGGCTTGCCCCATCCAAAGCCAACGACGAAAAACACGAACGTCCCCGCCGGATCAAGGTGCTTGAATGGATTGAGCGTGACACGCCCCATCTCACGCGCCGTCTGGTCTCCGAGTCGGCTGGCAACCCAGGCATGTCCGAACTCGTGAACACTGAGGGCGATGAGCAGCCCCGCGCCGAGCGCGGTCATGATGAACGGCGCAACACGCAGGGCTGCGCCGGGGTCCTGTCGGATGAGATCGATAAGAAGGAAGAGCATAGCGACTTACATATGAGTATAGGGGCGCGTTGCTTGACACGTTAGCGGCGTCGCGTCCACACTCGCGTTGTCTGCCACAGCTATTCGCAAGCTAGTGACGACAAGGATGCGACATTGCAGTCGCGCAAAGGGAATCCGGGGAGGGAGAACGATGGCTGATTACGAGAACATCATCTACGAGACAAAGGACGCGGCGGAGGGCAAGGTCGCGTATATCACGCTGAACAGGCCGGAGCGCCTGAATGCGCTGAGCCGACCCCTGCTCGCGGAGCTAGAGCAGGCGTTGAACGAGGGCGCGACGGACGACGACGTTCGCTGCATCGTTATTAAGGGCGCGGGCCGCGGCTTCTCCGCAGGCTATGACATGAACGTGCAGATGACGGGGCGCGGCGGCGCCCGCCCGGCGCTTGATTCAGTCTTGGAGGACGGCCCGGCGAATATGTATCGCCGAGCAATCTGGAACAACCCGAAGCCCGTCATCGCGCAGGTGCATTCGTTCACGCTGGCAGGCGGCGGACAGTTGGCGTGCCACTGCGACATCACCATCGCGGCGGACAACGCGCTGTTCGGCTATCCGCCTGTCCGCTATGCCAGCATGATGATGCCGATGGTTTGGCCGGAGCTGGTCGGAATGAAGAAGGCCAAGCTGATGGCGTTCACCGGCTCCATGATCACGGCGGACGACGCGCTGCGGCACGGTCTGGTCAGCGACGTGGTTTCGACCGACGACCTGGATGAGCATGTTTGGCAGTTGGCGAACACGATTTCCAAGCTGCCGCCGGCTTCAACGAAGCTGAACAAGAAGGCCATCAATTACTACTACGACCGGCAGGGGCTGTTCGAGGCGATGGAGTTCGCGTCGATGTACACATCCGTCTCCTATGCGTCGTCGCCCGAGGACCTGCCGCGCGGTCTGCAGGACGTGAACCGTATAACGGCGGAGCAGGGAATGCGCGCCGGCTTCCAGTACATGAACGACCGGTTCATCGAGGAGGACAAGGTCGCGCAGGAGCAGATGGCCCGGCCCAACCGCGCGCCGTAGGCCCAACCAGCAGAATCAGTCATCGGGGCTGCCACACTCTTTGCGTGGCAGCCCCGATAGGATTGCACTATGACTAACGGCAATCAAGAAGCTCACCCCGGGCCGCTTGTTGGGCTGCGGGTTTTGGATCTGACTTCGTATCTGGCGCAGCATTGCGCGCGGGCGTTTGGGGATATGGGGGCGGACGTTATCAAGGTGGAGCCGCCGGATGGCGATCCGGCACGGATGCTCCCGCCGTTCGCGGGAAATATTGAGCATCCGGAGCGGAGCCTTCGGTTTATCCATGCCAATCGGTCCAAGCGCGGCGTCACGCTCAATATCAGCAATGAGGCGGATCGCGAGGCTATCGCGAAACTCGCCGCGCGTGCGGACATCCTAGTCGAGGATTTTAAGCCGGGCTATCTTGCGTCCGTGGGACTCGGGTATCAGGACCTCAAGGGGGCCAACCCGAACCTGGTTTATGTGTCAATCACGCCGTTCGGGCAGACGGGTCCGCACGCGACGTTCGAGGGAGGCGATCTGATTGCGCAGGCGAGCGCCGGGATGATGTTCGCCAACGGCGATGACACCCGCCCGCCCGTCATGGCCCCGTTCGAGATGGTGTCCCAGTTGGCGTGCATGCACGCGGCGTACGGGGCTGTGCTGGCGATTCGCGCGCGCCGCGTCATCGGGCACGGCCAGCATGTGGATGTGTCGCAGCAGGAGGCGAGCCTCTGGGCGCAGCACAGCTATATCTCACGCTATTCCTACATCAACCAGATCACCCGACGTGAGGGGCATCATTCCGCGTTCGGCGCGGTCAACACGTATCACACACGCGACGATGGCTATGTGAACCTGTCCATCTACATGCGACACCACTTCGGACGCATGGCCACGGAACTCATGGGCAACCACCCCGTCCTTTCGGACGAGATGTGGTGGGAGCGGGAGGTTCGGCAGGAGAACCGCGAGGTCATCGACCAGTTCGTCCAGGAATTCATGGAGACCGTCGACCGCGATGAAGTCTCGGAACGCGGGCAGGCGATTGGAATGCCGATCGTGCCAGTCCTGACTCCTGCCGAGTTCGCCGACAGTGCTCATGCGAAAGAGCGCGAGTTCTTTGTCGAGATGGAGCATCCCGTTATTGGGCCGTACAAGACCGCGGGGCCGCCGCTCAAATTCAGCAAGACGCCGTGGCAGCCGAGTCGGACTGCGCCGCTGCTGGGTGAACACACCGACGAAGTGTTGGCGGAGTTGGAGCGAGAGCCTGCGCCGGCCGGCGCTACTTCAAACGGCGCAGTCGCCCCGAGCGGCTTCAAGCCTTTGGATGGCATCCGTGTGGTGGACTTCACACGGGCGTTTGCAGGGCCGCTTTCAACCATGTTCCTGGGCTTCTTTGGCGCAGAGGTTATCAAGATTGAGTCGGAGGACCTCGACGATAACCGCACGCCCGGACAGACAACGTTCCAGGACCTGAATCGCGCCAAGATCAGCGCGACAATCGACATGCGGACTCCCGAGGGCCAGCAGCTCATCCGGGAATTGGCGGCTACGAGCGACGCGGTCATCGAGAATTTCCGCCCCACTGTTATGGATCGCCAGAACGTGGGCTACGACGAACTGATCAAGGTCAAGCCGGACATCATCATGCTGGCGATGCCCGGCATGGGCAACACAGGCCCGCTGAGCACCTATTTCTGTTACGGCCAGCAGATTATGGGCGTGTCAGGTATCACGAACCTGTGGGGGCATCCCGACGCGCCGATGGACACACGGATCAAGATGCCATTCCCGGACTATATCGCGGGCATCTTTGGCGCTCTCTCCGTGGCCGCTGCACTTGAGTACCGCGACCGCACCGGCGAAGGGCAGTACATCGAGCTTGCGCAGGTGGAGGGCGGGGCGCACCTGCTCACCGTCGCCTATATGGACTACATGATCAACGGGCACAATCCGCCGCCCGCAGGCAACCACAGTGAGTTCTACGCGCCGCATGGCGTTTACCCGTGCATCGGGTTCGATGAGTGGTGCGCGATCGAGGTTCGCACGGAGGAACAGTGGCAGGCGCTTGTGGGAGCGATGGGCAGCCCGGGGTGGGCAGGCGATGAGCGATTCGGCACCATGCAGGCGCGCATCGCCAACAAAGAAGAACTCGACGCGAATGTCAGTGATTGGACAAGGCAGTACACGCCGCGTGTCGCGATGCGCATTCTGCAGCAGGCAGGCGTTCCGGCCACATACGTCGCCAACGGCGAAACGCTCTACGTTGATCCGCATCTGCGGAGTCGCCCGGCGGCTATCGTACCAGCTGAGCACGCTGACGCTGGGGTGATGGAGCACCAGGGCATCGACGCCAACCTGTCGGACACCCCTGGCAACGCCGGCCAACCGTGTCCCACAAAGGGCCAACAGAATGACTACATCTTCAACGAGGTTCTGGGGCTGAGTGCTGAGAGGCGAGCTGAGTTAGAAGAGCAGGGCGTGCTGCGGTAGGGGACAGCAGCTCTTCTCTTCCGAAACGACTAGTCAGCGTCGTAGTCGGCAAGCAGAGCGTCGATAGTTGTTCCCAGCGCACTCGCGATGCGAGTGAGCGCGGATGCAGAGCCCGGCTTTCGCCCGTGTTCTATCTCAGACAAATAGCTCACGGCTAGTCCGGTCTTTTCGGAGAGGGCCTTCAGAGTAAGTTGACAATGCCGTCGGAATGCAGGGATTGGCGCTGCTCCTTCCATGAGTTCCAGAGCTACCTGATGAGGAACACGAATGCCATTGTTGGCTGCCATAGCGGCCAGCGCATCCTCGAGGTCTTGATTTCGCCGTAGCAAGGCTTCGTACTTCTCACGGTCTACGGCGATAGTGTTCTCACTAGTCATAGACCTCGCTCCTGTGCCGGACTCTAAGAACGACCATGATTGTCACCTTATCTCTCTCAATAGAGAAGATTACTCGATAGTTACCGACTCGCAGGCGCCGATATGGTGTCCCCGTCAGTGTGACTACCTGATTGGCCAGCGACACCGGGTCTGCCGCATACTGCTCAACCTTGTTGGTGATGCGCTGCCTCGCAGTTGAGCTGATACGCCGCATATCGCGGATGGCACCGACCGACCACTCGAGATTCCAACCGCCATTCACTTACCAAGTTTCGCGAATAGCGAACAAAGAGTCAAATGATGGTTGCAGTCAAAAGGTCGTCTGCGAAAGCCAGGTATTACTGGATTCTCGCGAAAGCGGGAATGACGGGGTGGGGCTTACCGCCGGCGGGAGAAGGAGCCGCGCAGGATGACCGCTGCCAGTGTTGCGGCGACGGCCCATGCGGTGGCGATCCAGAAGAGTTGGCGGGCCTGTTCTATGTCCTCATTCTCAATGTTGCGCCCTTCGAGGTTCGTCGCAGCCTCCCAGCCGGTAACCTCCGGCTCGGCATCCAGCTTGACGCCCAGTCCGCCCGCCATCGCCGCCTCAGCCCAGCCGCCTTCCAGTACATTGCCGCGCGCGCTGGCTTCCAAACGGCTCGTTTCCCATGCATCCTGCCCGCGCTGTGACGTCAACTGCGCGCCGGCGGAAAGAAACAGGCTGGACGCCACGGACGGCGCGATAGATGCTGCACTGTCGACACGCCTGGCCGCCACGGCAAGCGGGTCGTTGCCGTGCCTGCGCCATCGTGCTGCGAGCGTCTTGACCACCCGATAGGCCACCGCGCCCGGGATGCCGAAAATCGCAAAATAGAGGAGAGGGCCCACAACACCGTCACGGAAATCGTTGCTCAGCTTGCGCAGGGCGTGAGAGCGGCGCTGTTGAAGCGCCTCCGGAGAGACTTCCTGCGCTGTCCCCGTCACGGACTCGCTCATGCCCGCTTCACGCATCAGCCGGGTGACATCGTCTGAGAGGGCCTCTTCACCCTCCTGCCCGTTCTGATTTTCAAGGTCTCGCAGGGCATTCAGGCCGCCCCGAATGGAGATTGCTCCTTTGAGCAACGCCGTGGCGGCCTCACGGTAGACGGCGCGGTGGATGAGACCGGCAGCGCCAAGGACCCACTTGGAGCCAAGCCAGGCGGCGTAGGGCAGGGCGAATGCCGCTCCCATGGCGTAGACGGTGCGCGCCACGTAGGAGTTCTGGGGCGCGCGCGCCTCCAGCGCGTCCGCGGCTCGCGTGGCGACGCCGACCGGATCAGCCTCTTCAGGAATATCACCCAGGAGCACGTCCCAACCGACGGCCCAGAGAAGTGTACCCGGCTCGTGTCCTCGCGGCATTGGCATCCTCCACTCCGCGGCGCTCAGGCCACCGACGTCAGGTTGCCTTCATTGTGCCATCAAAAGGGTTCGTTATCGACTGTAACGCCTGCGAGCAATCATGTAGCGGAGAACGATGACGGCGAGAATCGCCATGGCGATGACGATGAAAAGCAGGATGGCTCGAGGCCCAAGAATGCGTACTGCAATGAAGGCGAAGGCCAGTCCGACGGCCAGACGCATCAAGAACAGCAACATGGCGGCCTTCATGAATGAGCCGGCCGCAGGTCGAAATCTCTCGCCGTTTTCGCCCCCCAGGTTGCGGAACATTCCGGCCATGCTGTTGATCGGGCCGCCGTCACGCGCTCTCGGGGGGCGTGGCATGACGGGCTTTTCGCCCTGCTCACGCAGGATCTCCTCAATCTCGTCGCGGAGACCATCACCCTGATGTTCCGCTTCACTGTCCTGGTTGTCCCGGGGTGTGCTCATTGTGCTTCCCCTTACCCCCGAATCACGTACGGTGCAGGTTTCCTACCCGCTCCCTCCAAGAGGGGGCGATGCGACCATGCCCTCACTGTACTCCCTTCCACAAGGGAATGGGGGCTTTAGCCGTTCTCCGGTGCTGACCAGCCCTCCTTGAGCATCAAGGCAGGCAGCTCATTCACGCTGTCCAGGAAGAAGTCCGGCGCCGGTTCATCGTCCATCGGGAAAGGGTACGACTTTCTAATGCGGATGGCGATTATTCCCATGTTACGCGCGCCGACAACATCCGCTTCTGTGCGATCGCCGACGTAGATGCACTCGGCCGGCTCAACCCCCAGCCCGTCCAGACAATGTTGGAAGATTCTTGGGTCCGGTTTGTGCGCGCCCACCTCTCCGCCGATAGCAATGCAGCCAAAGCGATTCTCCAGCCCCAGCACATCAATCTTGCCGCGCTGTAGGTCTGTCGGCCCATTTGTGATTAACCCGAGCTTGAACCGCGCTCCTAGCCAGGACAGTGTTTCCTCTACACCGTCATAGAGACTCAGATGGTCCATCAGAACCTTGTTGTAAACGCCTCGCATGAATTGCGTCGCGTCGTCGTCCAGGCCAAGCCGTTCCGCCATGCGCGACATCCGATTCAGGAATCGGCCCGGGACGCCGACCGAGTCCCAATTCAGCGCCTCCTGCATGACCTCCGTCAACAGAGCCGGGTCAACGGAATCCGCAAGCGACTCATGGACTGCCTCTAGACGTATAGGTGTCAGGCCCTCTGAATCACAGAGAGTGTCGTCCAGGTCCAGCAGCACTGCTCGGATGGATGCCATCTACCCGGTCTCCGTCCCGGCGGGTCGCATGAGGATGATTGCGCGCCAGTCTCCGCTTTCGTCGGACACAGCATCGATGAGTCTCAGACCGGCCTCCATCAGCGCGTACGCCGCCATATCAAACTTCTCAGCGATGATGCCGGAGCCGATGAGTATCCCGCCCGGGCGGGTTGCGACGGCAAGCGGCGCGGCCAGTTCCTCCAGGACTTCCGCAGTCAGGTTGGCGACGACAATGTCCCAGCCGCTGTGTTCTTTGACTGTCTCCGGCCAATCCTGCTGAGCAACGTCGAATGGATCTTGTCCTGTACGAGGCAGGGTTCCTTCACGGATATCGATGACGTTTGAGAGGGTGTTGTGGGCGACATTTTCCATCGCCGCTGTAATGGCGACGGGGTCAATATCGATGGCTCGTACTTGGCTCGCGCCAAGCTGAGCGGCGATGATCGAGAGGATGCCGGAGCCGCAGCCAACGTCCAATACTGTTTCTCCCGGCTGCACACGCTTTTCGAGTTCCCGGGCGCAAAGCTGTGTGGTGGGATGCAGACCGGTGCCGAATGCCATGCCTGGATCGAGACGAATCACGATGTCATCCGGCTCAGGGTCATAGTCGCGCCACGTTGGCACGACAACGGATCGGATGCCGACCCGGTTCGGATGGAAATGCTCACGCCATGCGGATTCCCAGTCCTCGTCGGCTATAGTCCGTTCATGCAGCTCACCGACGGACGTGATCATGTCCAGGTAGGACAGGCCGTCTCGCAGCCCCTGGCGGGCTGCCACAATCGCGCCATCCTCGGCATCCTGTGGAAGCGGGGCGAAGGCTGCTATGCGGACGCGGCGGCTCTTGGTGAGGGACTGCGGGCCGATGCGAATCTCGTCCGGTTCCGATAATTCCTGTATCGCGACGCCGCCCGAATGGCTGTATTGGCTAAAGAGATCGGTTACGGCCTCCGCCGTTTCACCGGTGACGACGACGCTGAACTCTACCCATTTCATGGAGTTGGCGTGGCATTCGGATCCGTTGTCGGTGTAGGCGTGCTAACAAAGATGTCCTGCTCCGTGATGAGGCGGGCCATGTGCTCACCCCATGTGCGGTCCAGGAGATACACGCGATCGATGCCGTCAATGCGCGCGTAGTTCGTGATGCGGTCCGGCGTGAGATCACCGATGGACACCGTGTACGCCTCCCCGGTTTCCAGGTAGAGGCGCAGGGTGATCTGCGGCGAATCGAGGCCGTAGAGTCTGAGGGCCTCATCATCGGGGTTCTCCATGATGAGGCGGGGAGAGCGTGCGCCACCCGCGAGGAATGGCGTGCCCGCAAACTCTTCACTGACCGGCGGGCCCTCAAAACTGCCGTAGTACCAGACGCGCTCGCTGTCTCGAACGAATGTGGCCTCCGTGCCGAAATACGATGCATCGAGGCGATTGATCAAGAAGTCATCGACCAGATAGAACCAGTCCTGTGAGGTCGGACTAGTGTTGTCCTCCGGTTCAGTGAGGGACGGTCCGAACCACAGGTAGCCGCCCAGGAGGACGGCAACCACCACGAGAACGAGTGTGATTCGAAAGTTCATTGAACGCGCCGTCCACTGACGGCACTATCCCGGAGGGTGTGAGTCAGCGCCGCCGCCACCACGTCCACCCCGCGATCAGGATCATGAAGGCCGGAAAGACGCCGACGGATGAGTAGAGAATCCAGTTCGCCTGCCGCTGCGTGAGCGTCAGGATTCGGGGCACGTTCAGCCGTGCCCGCACCCCGATAAGACCTTCCTGTTCCGTTAGCCAGTTGACGGAATTCATCATCAAGTCCAGGTTGCCGACGGAGTTGATGAACTGATTTGTCGCAAATGCGGAGTTTCCGATGGCGACGATGCGTCCGGCAGTGTCTTCCGGGAACCGGGGGTCGGCGGGGAATTCGACGGCTGCCGCGATTGAGAGGGGCCCGCGGGTATCCTGATCCGCATCGAATCGCGGTTCCACCAGGCTGCTCTCGTCGCGCTCCAGCCAACTACGGTCAGTCGTGAATGCCAGGGGGTAGACAATTAAGGGGGAGCCTTGGAGGGCTTCCTCGGGCAGCGGGGCCACACGTGTGACCAGAGGGAAGAACGTCACAAGGGAGCGATCGATCATCGGGGCGGTGATCGCGTGACCGGGCAGGTAGGCATCGCCGCGGATCGTGGGCGTTGTGATGTCGGGCTGCGCATAACTGGCAGGGTCGACAATTACACCGCCGCCGGCCGCAATACCTGCGAAGAAAAGCAGCTCCAACCAGGAATCGGGCGTGTCTTCAGTGAGGAGAAACAGGACGTTACCGCCCTGGGCCAGGTAGTTCCCCAGCAGGTCTCGATCATTACGCCCCTCTTCCACAACGAGATCGCGATCCGGGCCCGCGATGACGACAACGGAGCACTCGTCCGGAACCTGCCCGGCGGATGCAAACCCGAAGTCCCGTACCACGTAAAGCTCGCGCTCCATCGCCTCCTTGGCGCGACTCATGCCGATGTCGGTCGTGCTCAGGATGCTGTGCTCGTTGTGTCCTGTCAGGAAGCAGACTGTTCGGAGCTGTGTGCCAGTTGCAAGCAGGAGATTTGAAGTGAATTCCTGTTCGGAAATCTGGCGGGTCTGCGTCACACGGTCGCGAGACGCAAAGACGACAACACCGTTCTGATCGATGTTGAACCTGCTGGCCTTGGCCGGGTCTGTCTCAGGATCAACGATTTCATACGTGAAATTGCCGCTCTGCAGATCGTACTCACGGAGCAGTTGTTCGGTTGTCGCAGCGGCCTCGTCTCCAGGGGTGAAGAATCCGAAGGCCTCCACCGGCTGGTCGAGGTTCTTCAGCACCTCTTGCGTCTGGGTTGCGAGCGTGAAGCCCTGGTTGGCGGTCAAATCGACGCGGGCGTTAGCGGCGGCGCTGACGACGTTGACCAGCGCCAGGATTACGGTGAATGCGACAATCATCACGAGTGTGTTGACGCCATACCGCCCTTGCCGAGTGGACATGATGCGGACGACCTGCTCGCGACTGAGGAACGCTCCGATCAGTAGCGCAATAACGCCCACCCCAACGAGGACAAGCGCCCACGCTCTGAGTTCAGCGACGATGGCGTACAGAAGCACGCCGGTGATAACTGCTACCGCGCCGACGACAAGCAGCGCTACGCCGATGTCCTCGGATACACGCTCCCCGCGCAGGGATAAACGATCACGCATTGAGGGGTTACCGCCAGCGGCGGGTTTCCACGGCCCGCACCGTCAAGAAGAGGAAAAACACAATCAGGGAAAGGAAATAGATGATGTCTCTCGTGTCGAGCACACCGAATGCCATATCCCGGATGTGCTCACTCATCGCGAGAAACGTGACGATATCCGTCCATGCGTGGTCAGGATCACCCAACGCGGCCGTTGCACTGAATAGCCAGAGCACCAGGAGGATTGCGAGGGAGAAGATTGCGGAGACAATCTGATTGGCCGTGAGCGCAGACCCCAGCATCCCCACGGAAACAGCCACGGCGCCCACGAAGAAGAGGACTACATACCCCGTGAGTAGGGGAATGACGTCCGGACTCCCGAAGAAGAAGAGCTGCAACGGGAAGTAGATAGTGAGGCTATACATGCCCGTCAGGATTGTCAGGGCCGCGAGATACTTGCCCAATACGATCTCGATATCCCTGACAGGCGCGGTCAATAGAAGCTCAATCGTGCCCAGCTTCTGCTCCTCTGCAAGCAGGCGCATCGTGAGCGCGGGCGCGATGAGAATCGTCAGGAAAAATGCGCCCATTGGACCGATGGGGCCAAAGAGGAATCCGCGAATCGTGGCCTCCGGGTATCGCCCCGTCACGCTCAGCGCGAATGCGAGGCCGGTCAGGCCGAGAAAGATGGCGGCAATCACCCAGGCATTGGGCGAATTTGCATAGGAGCGCAGCTCACGCAGCCAAATTGTGCGGATTGCACGCACGTTCACGCGGCCGTCTCCTCGTCTTCGGTGGTAAGCCGCAGAAAAATCTCTTCAAGCGAAAGGCCCATCGCGCGGAGTTCTACGAGGCCCCATCCGCGATCCGCCATGGCACGGGCAAGCTCTATGCGTATATCGCGGCCCGGCGCGCACTCCACAACGAACTGTTGACGCCCGCCCGCGTCGGAAAGTTGTACTTCAACAACTCCGTCCACCTGGGAGAGAGCCTGCTGGATCTGGTCACGCGGTCCGCGCACGTCCATGACGACGCGGGAGACTCCCCCAAGTCGAGTGGACAGCCTCTCCGCCGTGTCCATAACCACGATCCGTCCTTCGTGGATGATCAACACGCGGTCACAGACCATGCTGACCTCCGGCAGGATGTGGGTGGAAAGGATGACGGTGTGGTCGCCGCCCAACCCCCGGATGATCTGTCGAGTCTCGACGACTTGCCGCGGGTCGATTCCGATGGTCGGCTCGTCAAGCACGAGCACGGGCGGCTCATGCAGGATGGCCTGTGCGATGCCGACGCGCTGGCGATACCCCTTGGAGAGCTTGCTGATCAGGGAGTCCGTGTATTCCTCAAGGCGGCAGAGTCCGAAGACATCCTCCACGCGAGAGCGGATGCGGGACTTGTTCATGCCGCGCAGTTCTCCCATGTAATGCAGGTATTCCCGCACGGTCATATCCGTGTAGAGCGGCACGGTTTCAGGCAGGTAGCCGATAGATGCGCGGGCTTCCAGCGGTTCCTCTTGAACATCATGTCCCGCCACAACAGCCGTGCCGGCGGTAGGCGGCGTGAAGCCCGTGATAATGCGCATTGTGGTCGTTTTCCCTGCGCCGTTCGGGCCGAGGAATCCAATCACCTCGCCCGGCTCAGCGGCAAAGGAAACGTCCTCAATTGCCGGAAAGTCGCCGTAGAACTTTGTTAGGCCACGTGCCTCAATCATCGCCCGCGCCCCCGTAGGTCGGAGAATTATGAATATCTAGTGTAACGCACGTTGGGGAGTTGAGGTTAGGGCGGACTGAACGATTAACCCTTAGCCGCGTCTGCAGCCTGCGCCGTCTCGACCTCATGGACGATGCGGCGCGTATGGTTGATGACGTCCGGCGAGACGCTCACGGAGGTGATACCCCACTCAACCAGCTTGGCCGTCAGGTCCGGGAAGAAGCTCGGCGCCTGTCCGCAGATGCCGCATGTGATGCCCAGCCGCGCAGCCGTGGTGACGATGGTCTCCAGGGCGCGCATGACGGCCTCGTTCCGCTCATCGAAATCATCGGCCAGGATGGCGCTGTCTCGATCCACGCCGAGGACGAGCTGCGTCAGGTCGTTGGAGCCGATGGAGACGCCGTCAATGCCGACATTGATGAACTCCTCCAGCAGGAAGACGTTTGAGGGAACTTCCGCCATCATCCATAGCTTGAAGCCGTTGTCGCCGCGCCGCAGGCCGTACTGCTCCAAAAGCGACTTGGTGTGAACAAGCTCATCCACGGTACGGACGAACGGGATCATGACATGCAGGTTGGGGTGCTTGGCGCGCACGCGGCGCACTGCTTCGATCTCAAGCGCGAAGATATCGGGCTCCTTGACGTAGCGACCAGCGCCCCGGTACCCGATCATCGGGTTTTCTTCTTCCGGCTCGTAGCGATCGCCACCCCGCAGATTCCTGTACTCATTCGTTTTGAAGTCAGTTGTGCGATAGATAACCGGGCGAGGATCAAAGGCGGCGGCGAACTTCATCAGGCCGTCGACCACCTTTTGGGTGTACTCCTCACCACGCCCTTCTTCAATCATCAGGCGGGGGTGTTCACCGATACGCGCGACGATGAACTCCGCACGGAGCAGCCCAACGCCGTCCACATTGCGCGCCGCGATGACGTCGGCCAGATCCGGCTCCGCGAGGTTGACGTAGACGTTCGTCTTTGTGCGGAGGCTCGCTGCGGCGTCGTCCTTGCTGATCTCCTGACCAGCGCCCGGCACCGCGCCCTCATAGACGCGACCTGTGGATCCATCGACCGTGACAATCTGGCCGTCGGTCAGGGTGGTTGTCGCCTCCCCTGTGCCAACGGTGCACGGGATGCTCAATTCACGGGAAATGATGGCAGCGTGCGCGGTACGGCCGCCGTGATTGGTGATGATGGCGACGGCACGCTTCATGGCGGGGACATAGTCCGGCGTGGTCATCTCCGTAACAAGGACATCTCCCTCTTTGACCCGCTCAAGCTGATCAAGAGACGTCTCGTCGATCTTCGGCAAGACCACTACTGTTCCGGTGGCGCTGCCGGGGCTGGCCGGCGTTCCCTGCAAGAGCATGGGATAGGCGGATTCGTCCACTTCCAGCCCCTCGGACTCGCCGACGCTGCTCAGGGTGGTGATTGGGCGTGTCTGCGTGATATAGAAGGAGTTGCCCTCCATAGCCCACTCGATGTCCTGCGGGTGGTTGTATGCCTCCTCAAGGTTGAGTCCGTGCTGAGCGATCTCCGCGATCAGACTGTCCGTGAGCTTGTACGTGCGCGACATCTCACCGGGAACATCCACCTCGTGGTTCAGGTCGTCCGCGCCGACGGCATCCGGATTGCGGGTGAGCATCCTGCTCTGCGGGACCAGCCGCTTTTCCAGGATTTCCATACCGTCCTTCTGGATCAAATAAGAATCCGGCGTCACTGCGCCGGATACAACAGACTCGCCGAGACCGTAAACGGCCTCAATAAGGACCTTAGAGCGGTCACTGCGATTCGGCTCCGCGGTGAACATGACGCCTGAAATCTCTGACTGCACCATGCGCTGCACGGGTACCGCGATGCCGACGCCAAGCTGGTTGAAATTCTGCTCTGCACGATAGAAGATGGCCCGCGCCTCAAACAGGCTCGCCCAGCAGCCCTTGACGGTTTCCAGAACCTGTTCGATTCCCTCCACGTTTAGGTATGTGCGCTGCTGCCCTGCAAATGAGGCGTCCGGCAGATCCTCCGCCGTGGCAGATGAACGAACGGCAACGGGCCCCTCGCCGAGTTCGGCGTAGGCCTCCGTGATCTCAGCGGCGAGATCGGTGGGCATGGGGGCGGAGAGAATCGCCTGCTGCGCCTGCGAGGCGACCTCCACAAGGTTCGAGGAGTGATAGACATCGACGCCGCCGAGGATCTCGCTGAGCCTGCCATCGAGACCGTTGTCTGTGAGGAATTTCTGGTAAGAGACGACGCTAACCACGAACCCGGGCGGAACAGGAGCGCCCCTGCGGGTCATTTCGCCGAGATTGGCTCCCTTGCCGCCGGCAATCGATAGATCGCCGGAATCGACTTCTGTGAACCACAGCAGGGATGCCTGCCGCTTTTGTATTTCAGTGAGTTCGCGTTTCGGCATCTGCCGAATGTCAACGACCCCTTCTGACATGCCTGTACCCCCTCAGGACTCTTCCGCGTCCGCCCCACCCGGGGACGCCGAACGGCCCCTCTGCGGGCCGCGTCATGCCGCTGAAAGTATACCATCCGCGCGCCGCGCCGCGTGGGGATGGGAAGGATGGATTCGGATTGAGACTACGTGCGGCAGGAGCAAAGCGCTTGGTGGAGCTGAGGGGAGTCGAACCCCTGACCTCTTCAATGCCATTGAAGCGCTCTCCCAACTGAGCTACAGCCCCACCGTGGCAATCTGAGAATCGGGCACTTTTGCCGTGCCGACGCGGCTTGCGTGGTTTGCCGATGCGATTGCGTCCTCCAATTGTACAGTAGCGCGTTGATTCGGCAGCAGTTTCTCGCCCCCATCCGTAGCGCAAGACACTACAATGTATAGACGGTAATCAACTGCCATAGGCAGATACATTGACGTCGCCGCAAGGCGCGAACGGAGACGGAGATCTTCACGACGGATAACAGAGAGGCGCGGCTTGCGCGCTTGCGAGAATTACTGGCCGAACGTGTCCTCGTCGTGGACGGCGCGATGGGCACGCGCATCCAGGCGCTTGGCTTGACTGCGGAAGACTATGGCGGCGCCGAGCTCGAGGGCTGCCTCGAATACCTCAATATTACGCGTCCGGATGACATCATCGGAATCCACCGCTCTTTTCTCGATGCAGGCGCGGACATCATCGAGACAAACACGTTCGGCTCAACGCCACTCGTGCTGGGCGAGTTTGGAGTTGCAGACAAGGCTGAAGAGATTAGCCGCATCGGAGCGGAGATCGCGCGCGCCGCGGCGGACGACGCCTCCACCGACGACCATCCCCGATTCGTAGCAGGCTCTATAGGCCCAACGACTCGCTCCATCTCAGTCACGGCCAACGTCACATTTGATGAACTCGTTGAGCACTATCAGGTGCAGGCGCGAGGGCTGATCGCGGGCGGCGTTGACATGCTACTGGTTGAAACGTCGCAGGACGCCCTGAATATCAAAGCTGCGCTGGAGGGCATCGACCGCGCCAATGATGATCTCGGCCTCAGTGTTCCCTCTGCTGTGCAATGCACCATCGAGACGATGGGTACGCTGCTCGCGGGACAGGACATCGAGGCGTTTTACACGTCTTTCGCGCACCGCGACCTGCTGTGGATCGGTATGAACTGCGCGACGGGCCCGGAGTTCATGCGCGACTACGTTCGCACGCTGTCGCAGATATCACGCTTCCCTGTTGCGGTGATTCCCAATGCCGGGCTGCCGGATGAAGACGGCAACTACCACGAAACACCCGATGATATCGCCACCGCTCTTGGCTCCTTCATGGATGCCGGGTGGGTCAACATCATTGGTGGATGCTGCGGAACCGTGGCGGAGCACACCGAGCGGATGTGTGCCGTGGCGGCCAATCGCCCTGCCCGTGTTCCTGTCGAATCTGCAATGACAGTCGTCTCCGGGCTGGAGACCCTGACCATCGACGAGGATACAAAGCCGGTTCTTATTGGCGAGCGGACGAACGTGCTTGGCAGCCGCCGGTTCAAACGCCTCATCAGCGAGGGCAACATAGAGGAGGCATCCGAGATCGGGCGCGACCAGATTCGCAATGGCGCGCACGCTCTGGACGTTTGCCTTCAGGACCCCGACCGAGATGAAGTGGCCGACATTACGACATTCCTCGAACGGCTGGTCCGCAAGACGCGGGCCCCTCTGGTGATTGATTCAACGGATGTCGCCGTCATCGAGGAGGCTCTTAAGCGCTCGCAGGGCAAATCGATTATCAACTCCATCAACCTGGAAGATGGCGAAGAGCGCTTTGCCGCCGTCGCGCCGCTTGCCGCCCGATATGGCGCAGCGGTGATTGTTGGCTGCATCGACGATGACAGGGAGCAGGCGCAGGCAATCACTCGGGAGCGCAAGCTGGAAATCGCCCAGCGCTCCTACCAGCTACTGACAGAGAAGTATGGTCTGCGCGGCCAGGACATCATCTTCGATCCGCTGACGTTTCCTGTTGGCACGGGCGACCAGAATTACATCGGCTCCGCAGTCGAGACCATCGAAGGCATCCGGCTCATCAAAGAGGCGCTCCCGCTGGCAAAGACGACGCTTGGCATTTCCAACGTCTCGTTCGGACTGCCGCAGGCGGGGCGAGAAGCGCTCAACGCGGTCATGCTCTACCACTGTGTTCAGGCCGGCCTTGATAGCGCCATCGTGAACACGGGCGGCCTCGTGCGCTATGCGGCGCTTTCGGACGAGGAGCGAGCGCTATGCGACGACCTGATCTTCTGGCGGGGTGACGACCCCATCGCCGCCTTCGCCGCTCATTTCCGGCAGCAGCGCGCATCTGCCGGAGAGCAGGGTGTTGACCGCATGGAAGGGCTGTCACTGGACGAACGCATCGCGCTGCGCGTCGTTGAGGGCACGCGTGAGGGAATGACGCCTGACCTTGATACGGCTCTTGAAGAGCGCCCTCCTCTGGAAATCATCAACGGCCCGCTGATGGTTGGCATGGACGAGGTGGGGCGGCTATTTGCCGCGAATGAACTCATCGTGGCGGAGGTTCTCGAATCGGCGGAGGTGATGAAAGCCGCCGTCGCGCATCTTGAGCCGCACATGGAATCGACTGAAACAAGTTCGCGAGGCAAGGTTCTGCTTGCGACTGTGAAAGGTGACGTCCATGACATCGGCAAGAACCTCGTCGATATCATCATGTCCAACAACGGCTACCGCGTGATCAATCGGGGCATCAAGGTGCCGCCGGGCGAGTTGATCGAGGCGTTTCACGAGCACAGGCCGGACATGATCGGCCTGTCCGGTTTGTTGGTGAAATCTGCGCAGATGATGGTTGAAACCGTACGCGATTTCACGGAGGCGGGCGTTGACGTTCCGATTCTTGTCGGCGGCGCTGCGCTGAGCAATCGCTTTACACGTCTGCGTATCGCGCCCGAATACGAGGGGCTTGTTGCCTATGCGCAGGACGCCATGACAGGCCTCGATCTCGCAAATCGCATCCGCTCGCAAGAGAGCAGGCAACGGCTTGAGGTCGACTTGCGGGTGGAGGCCGATAACCTGCGTAGCCAGGACGCGGCTCGTTCTGCTGCACAGTCTCCGGATGGCCGCGCGCCCGCAGTCGTCGCGCCGGTGAATTCGCCGCCGCATCCGCCGGATCTGCGTGAACATACATTGTTGGATCACGATCTTGACGAGGTCTTCTCGTACATCAATCCGACCATGCTTTACGTTCGGCACCTGGGATACCGTGGCCGTTTTCTTGAAGACCTGGAAAGCGGCAATGAACGAGCGGTCGAGCTGCATAAACGCGTCCTTCGCGTCCAGCGTGAGATGGCATCACGGCCTGATATCCGTGCCTCCGCCGTCTACCGTTTCTTCCCCGCTGCTCGCGACGGCGAAGATGTCTTGATCCTCTCGTCGGATGGAGACCACACGTTGGAACGGTTGCACTTCGGCAGGCAGGCTGCCGGAGAGGGATTGAGCCTTGCGGATTATGTGCGTTCGGACGGCGCGCCGGATTATCTTGGCGCGTTTGTCACGACGGTCGGACCGGGCGTGCGAGCACTGGCAGAGGAGTGGAAAGACAAGGGCGAGTACCTCGATTCACACATCCTGCAGGTACTGGCGCTAGAGGGTGCAGAGGGATTTGCGGAGCTGCTTCATCAACGGATGCGGGCGATGTGGGGATTGGCTGATCCGGCTGACATCACAAAGCCGGACCTGTTCCGCGCCGCCTACCATGGCAAGCGATACTCGTTTGGGTATCCTGCTTGTCCGAGGCTGGAGGATCAGGAAATCCTGTGGCGGTTGCTCAATCCGGCGGAGACAATCGGCGTCAATCTGACCGAGGAAATGATGATGGAGCCTGAGGGTTCAGTCAGCGCGCTCGTTTTCCATCATCCGCAGGCCAAGTATTTCAACCTGTCGAATGAGGACACCGAGAGACTTGAGCAGCGGATTAATCAGTCGGCAGCGCGTGCCTAGCCCGCCTATAATCAACGCATAGGCCCTCAAGAGAACGGTGTAACCACATGACTCTTTCGGACTCGGTGCGAGCCGCTTTGGAGGACGCTGCGCAGACCATTGTGGAAGCGATGTACGTTACCGCGCTTGCCGGGGCGGGCATGTCCGCTGAGAGCGGCATACCAACGTTCCGTGGCCCCGGCGGCCTCTGGAAAAAGTACGGCGAGCCGGACAATCTCGGTTATCAGCGGTTTCTCAAAGATCCACAACAGTGGTGGGAGGAGCGGCTGAACGACAACCAGATGCCGGAAATGCGGGAGGCGCTGGAATCGGCACAGCCGAATCCCGGCCATCACGCGCTGGTCGACCTCGAGCGTATGGGCGCGCTGCGCCATCTTGTCACACAGAACGTTGACAACCTTCATCGCGCAGCCGGGAGTGGGAATATCTCCGAGATTCACGGCAACCACACGTTGATCCGTTGCATCGAGTGCGTGATGCGTTATACGCGGGATGAGATTCCGCTCGACACACTGCCGCCCCGGTGCCCGAACTGCGAGGGTTTTCTCAAGACTGATACGGTCATGTTCGGAGAACCAATTCCGCCGGACGTGCTTCGGCGGTGCCAGGAAGAGGCCGCTCTCAGCGATTGCGTCCTGATCCTGGGCACGTCGGCAATCGTCTACCCGGCCGCCGCTCTCCCTGAGGTGGCGCGGAGGCTGAACGGCGCGACCTTGATCGAGATCAATCCCAATGAAACGGCTCTCACCGAAGCGTGTGACATCGTTGTTCGCGCTCCGACCGGAGAGGCCCTGCCGGAACTGGTGTCGGCCGTGCGTCGGGCGCAGGGGCAGGAAGAGGTCCCCAGCGGAATCCTGGAGGCGACGTAGATTGGCCGAGGCCCTCTTTCGTCCAATTCGCGGCTGGCGCTATGATTCAACCCGCGCTGGGGCCCTGGATGCTCTTGCCGCGCCGCCTTATGACGTTATCGCTCCGTCCGATGTGGAACGCCTGCTTGAGTCCAGCCCTCACAATGTCATCCGACTTGAACTGCCGTCTGCCGTAGACGCAAACGATCCATACGGCTCGGCGAGTAGGGCGTGGAACGAGTGGACGTCAAACGGTTTCCTGCAACGCGATGAGACCGCGCATTTCTACCTCGTCCGTCATACATTCACTCTCGACGGTGTAAGAACCGGCCGGTTCGAAATCATGGGCGGAGTCCGATTGGCCCAGTGGGATCAGGGCGCCGTTCTGCCGCACGAACATACCCATGAGGCCGCTAAACAGGACCGCCTCATGTTGATGAATGCGCTCCATGCAAACGTCAGCCCAATTCTGGCGCTGTATGAGGATGATGATGGGGCGATTCGGATATTGCTCCGGGCTATATCGTCACGCCCGCCGGACGCATCATTCACAGACCTTGCTGGAGACGACTATGAGGTCTGGCACGTAACCGATCCGGGAGAGGTGGGAGCGATCAGGCTGGGAGTTTCCGGCCCCCTTTTCGTGGCGGACGGTCATCACCGCTATGAGACGGCGCTGACGTATCTTGACCAAATGGGAGACGAATCAAACGACGGCGAGAACGCCATCGGATATATCATGGCCGCGCTGACGTCCATCGAGGATCCGGGCCTGGTCAGCCTGCCGTATCATCGTCTGATCCAAGGACTCCCGGACGATGCCCGCGCGCGGCTGATGCGACAGGTGGAGACGTATTTCAGAGCGGAAGAGATCTCGATTGACGGCCTTTCCGACGCTGAGGCGGCCGAGAGATATGTTTCTGCAATCAAGGCACAGGATCCGCCCATGATGGCTCTGATCGAGCCGCCCGGCGATGTACTCAAGCTGCTCCGCCCCCTGGAGCGCGGCATTTTTGAGGGACTACTGACGGGAGAATCAGAAGCATGGGAACGGCTTGGGCCATGTGTTTTTCTCGATGTGCTGCTCACGCATGGAGTGGGGGCAAACCAACATGAGGCGGAAACCCGCGGTTGGTTATCCTATCCACGTGACGCCGCAGAGGCGATAGGGGCCGTTCGCGAAGGTGGCTGTGACGCAGGGTTTCTCTTGCAGGCTGTGAGCATGACGGATATGACTGAGGCGGCGGAGGCCGGTGAGCGTTTGCCACCCAAATCAACCTACTTCTTCCCGAAGGTTGCTACCGGCATTGTCCTTAACTCTCTGGCAGGACGACTCGAAGACTAGTACACTGTCTGGACTTTGGGGCTCCTGTTCGGCCAGACCGAGTTCCACGTAACCCATTCTCAGATTGGAGTTTCACATGACTACAGACAGCGCATCTACGGACAACAGCGTGTATATCAGCGCCGAGGGTCTGGAGCGGATGAAGGAGGAACTTGAGGACCTCCGCAACATCCGAAGGCCTGAGGTTGCAGAGATGATTCAGCGTGCCAAGGAGCTTGGCGACATTACGGACAGCGCCCAATATGACGCTGCCAAGAATGAACAGGCTTTTCTTGAGGGGCGCATCCGCCAGCTTGAGGACAACGTGCGGCGCGCTGTCATCATTGAGGATCAGAGTGTGCAGACCGATGGCCAGGTACGTGTTGGCTCAACCGTGGTGGTTGTCGATTCCGACGGCCAGGAAGAGCGGTGGACCATCGTTGGCCGGGCTGAGGCGGACGCCGCTAGAGGCCGCATCTCCAATGAGTCGCCGGTTGGAAGCGCCTTAATCGGCAAGAAGAAGGGTGACTCGTTCGAGATCGACATTCCTGCCGGCAAGCTCGGCTTCACGGTCTCGGCTGTAGAGTAGGCGCCCCTTCGGACTCCCGTACCCTGACCCCTCTCCTGCGTGGAGAGGGGAGTATTCGTTACCCCTGCTTAGACCTGCCCGGATAGTTGAAGCTGCTTGCCTTCGGTCTTGATGGCAGGGGCGACAATCATCTCCGCCCGCTGTAGGTCGCGGATGGTCTCCGCGCCGCACATGCCCATCGCCGTGTGGATAGCCCCAACAAGATTCTCCGTGCCGTCAGTGCGATCCGTGGGCCCGAACAGCAGGCGTTCAAGCGTTGCGTGTACACCAACGCGAACGCGTGTGCCGCGAGGCAGGGCCGGATGCGGCGTCGCCATTCCCCAGTGATAGCCCTTGCCTGGCGCCTCCTCAGCGCTTGCGAAAATTGAACCGAGCATAACGGCGTCAGCGCCCGCAACGAGGGCCTTGCACAGATCGCCACCGGAGCGGATGCCTCCGTCCGTGATGATGGGAACGTAGCGGCCGGTTCGACGTTGGTACTCATCACGCGCTGCGGCAGTCTCGATAGTCGCTGTCACCTGCGGAACGCCGATGCCAAGAACTTCACGGCTCGTGCATGCTGCGCCTGGGCCGACACCGACAAGGATGCCCGCCACACCTGTCTGCAGTAGTTCCATCGTCTGGTGATAACCGACGACGTTGCCGACGATGACGGGGATCGGAATTCGGCCCACCAAGTCATCAAAATGGAGACCGACGGGACTCGTTGAGATATGTCGCGCCGTTGTGACCGTCGATTGGCACACGTAGTAATCCGCGCCCGCCTCGACGACCGTATCAATAAACTTCTTGGTGTTTGCAGGGGTCGCCGAGACGGCGACGGTTGCACCGAGTGCCTTCATCTTTTCGATGGTCGCGCCAATGTACTCGTCCCTGATGGGGGCAGAGTAGATGCGCTGGAGAGTCGCAGTAACGGATTCCGCCGGAGCTTCGATCACCTCTTGCAGGACCTCTTCCGGGTTGGGGTAGCGCCCGTGGACGCCCTCAAGGTTCAGCACGGCAAGACCGCCATGGCGCGTGTAGGTGGCGGCAAAGGTGGGATCCACGACGCCGTCCATCGCCGCCGCGAGTATCGGCAGGTCGAATATTCGATCACCCATTGCGAACCTGATATCCGTCTGCTCCGGGTTCAGTGTTACGCGACCCGGTACGATGGCCACCTCTTCAAATCCGTAAGCGCGCCGCAGCGGTTTGAACTCCGGCACCTCGTCTTCGATGCCAAAGTCCACTCCCCGCTCAGCGATTTCTGTTGCGACCATTTAGACCTACCCCCTTAAAACGGCACGGCGCCGCATCGCGGCGCCGTGTGCCGAACCGTTTCCAGCCACATAAACAAAAAGAGCACGCTTTCGCATGCTCCTCGTAGCGTCCCTCGTGGACCGCATAACACCCATAACCTAGTGTCAATTAACAGGTGATGAGCGTCAACCCTTTTTCTTGTTCTTTAGCCCCCAAAACCTCCCGACGTGACGAAGCCCGGGTATTCGCCGCCGACGCGGTCCTTGATGGAGCCACGGAGTAGTTCGAGTTGCTCCGGCGTCGGGCCAGTTGTCACCGGCACTTCGTCAGGAATGAGGAGCTCGAAGCCGGTATTTTCCACCACCTCATCGACCGTGACGCCGGGGTGGACGGACTCAAGCAGGAATTTCTTCTGATCCTTCTGATACATCATCACGCAGATGTTGGTGATGAGCATCGAGGGGCCGCCGGGGCGCTCCACTCGCTCCCCGCTGGAGCCGGCGGACGTGATGAAGTCCACATCTTCTACGAAGACGCGCTTCGTGTGCTCCAGGCGGAACAGGATGATGCGATTCGTCATGAAATAAAGCATCCCGGAGCCTGCGGCGCCGGGGAGGCGCACGTCCGGCCTGTCATGGTCGCCGATGGTGGTCAGGTTGATGTTGCCGTGTCCGTCGATCTGCGCGCCGCCGAGGAAGAAGATGTCCAGCCTGCCGCGTTGAGCGAGGTCGAAGACTTCCTTGCCGCTTATGAGGTTGAGTGAAGGGTTAGACGCGCCAATGGGGACATAAATCATGTCCGGCGCGTGGGTCTCCTGCGCCAAGAGGACACCCGCCATCGGCACGGGCGACGCAGCGCCGGAACTAACGTATGTGTCGTCACGAACCTCCCGCGAAATGCGGGTGGCCATCAACTCGCCAATGGTGTAGTCGTCCGACTGGAACGGCATCGCGCCGGGTGTCGCTGAACGTGTCTAGGCGGGAACAGCGACGCGTGTCACCATCTCGCGGTATTCGTCCTCGGTATGCCCGCGCACGAACTCGTCGAGGTAGGCGTTGAACCCGTCGGATGTCTTTGAAACCTCCATGTAGTGCGAGAAGTGATCATTGTCCGCCTCGTAGTACGGCTTCATGCCGCCGGGGTGGGACCCCTTGGGAGTGTGGACGACGAGGCTGATGAACGGCCACGGTATCAGATGCCCGCCGCGAGGATCCTCGGAGAGGTCGTAGTCGACAATCTCCTCGACCGTCACGAGCACCTTGTCGCTTGCCTGCGCTACCATGCGATCCTCGTAGCCCGGAGCCAGGACGTTGCCGTTCTGATCCGCCTTGAAGGCGTGGATTATGGCGATGTCCGGGCGAATGGCCGGCACGAGCAGGATGTCATGACCTTCGTTGTAGGGGTCTTCGATGATCTTCCAGTTGGGATGAAGATTGACGAGATCGGTGCCAATCACGCCGCGTGACGGAATGAACGGCACACCGTTGGCTCCAGCCTGGAGCCCTGTGAGTGTGACGGGTCAAGTACTGTCCAGCGCCGCGATTCCTCCCTCTTTGGCAACGCGGCGGTAGTTTGGCGCGAAACCGCGCTCACCGAATGTGAGAGAGCCGGTGTCGATGGCTTTGACTGCGCCCGCGCCAATGAGCATGTCGCCCTGGACGCCGCCCGCAGGCGTAAAGACAAGCGTGAGGTCTTTGACGCCGCGCCGCACGATCTCTCGCGTCAGCGCCATGGAGGATCGGTCATTGCCGCCAGTGGTGGCGATGAGCATCCCGTCCTTGAATCGATTTCCTGCCTCTTCAATACTGACGATCCTCGTCATGACAATTCCTCCATAAATCCGGGCGATCTCGAATGCGCCCGACCACACATATCGAACCTACGCCGAATAGGAAAAGACGTCAAGTTCGAGAGCAGCGTTACGCCTTTGTCACGGAGCCGCCCTGAACGGTATACATCGCGGCGTGAGCGCGGACCTCTGCCGGAATGAGTTCAACGTCGGCGGTTGTAATCAGAACCTGCCTGCCGGGCGTCAGACAGTGCTTCAAGACCCGTTCGCGACGGTCCGCATCAAGCTCGGACAGCGGATCGTCCAGCAGGATGACCGGTTCATCGCCAAGCCTCTGCCCGATGTACGCCGACTGGGCGATAACCAGGGCGAGGGCCGCAGTCCGCTGCTGGCCGCGAGAGCCGTAGACGCCAAGATCAACATCGCCGGACACAACGCGCAGGTCATCGCGGTGCGGCCCAACGGATGTCGTTGCGGTGGCTGAATCACGCGCCCACGCGCTCTCCAGGGCATCAGCGAAACTCTGCTGCAGATCGGGTGATGCGCCCCCAGCCTCGCCGGTAGTGACCGTTGAACGGTACTCAAGCGCAAGGTGGCCGGTGCGGCCCGTGAACTCGGCGTGGGCGGCCAGCATCTCTTTCTGCAGGACGTTGATCATCTCAAGCCGGTGGCTAAGAAGGAATGCGCCCGCGTGGATGAGCTCCTGCTCCCAGATGCGCATTTCCTCAGCCCTCTGCGTAGCGCCACGCTCACGAGCGTCTCTCAAGGCCGCATTGCGCTGTGTAACCAGCCGCTCATAGCGCCGGAGTTTCCGGGCATATTCGGCATCCGTCTGCAGGGCCGTCGAATCGATTGCGCGCCGTCGGTCCGACGGAGGGCCTGCGAACAGGTCGACCTCCTCCGGCCCCGCGAGAACAACCGCAAGGTCGCCGACGCTGCTTGCCGACCGCTGCCGAACGCCGTTGACCTTGTAGCCTTTTTGCAGCGTGCCGCCCCTGAGGCCTGAGGGTCCGATCGTTCTCTCAGCAATGGCGGTTGGCTCGTTTCCTTTCCCCCGGGGGGCGAGCTGCATAACGAGTTCCAGTTTGCGTTCCGCACCATCGCCCGCAGTCACATCCGCCGCGATGCGTGAGTACGGTATCGGTTCGCGGGCGGCGCTCCAGCCGATGACCTCTCGATCCGTGTCAGCGCGGTGGGAATGGCCGGTTGCGAGAATGAAGAGGGATTCGAGAAGGTTCGTCTTGCCTTGGCCGTTATCACCCGCGAGTACAGTAACGCCGTCCGCCGGCTTAAAGTCCTGCGCGGCGTAGTTCCTGAAATGGGTCAGGGAGAGTTTCGTTACGCGAATGGCGCTCACCTGCCAGGTGCTCGAATCGTCGCCGCTATTCAGCGGCAAGCCGATTGTAGCAGTGGCGGGAGAATAGCGGCGATATACTTTTAAAGACCGTTGCCGCTTGAGCCCGGAATGACGGCGCGAGGCCGTTGCCGTCTGACTCCGGATTATCCGTTGGAATGTGTTTCGGGAAGCCTGCCGCCAAGAGCAAGAGAACTACTGTGACAGACAATTTCACCCCCGCTACGACGCAGGGCGCGGCGTTGCCGCGTAATCAGCTGATCATTGCCAAGCTCGGCACCGGCGTGCTGACCGGGGGCGGTGATCAACTTGATGAGGGTCTCATTGCGTCCATCGCAAAGCAGGTCGCGGAGATCGTCGCCGCCCAATCGCAGGTGATTGTTGTGACGTCCGCAGCAGTTGCCCTTGGCCGCAGCATTATCGGTCTGCAGGGCAGAGGGCGGGGCGTCGCGACGCTGCAGGCCCTCGCGGCGATAGGCCAGCACCGTCTCATGAGCTCGTGGGAGACGGCATTCGGTGATCAGGGGCTGACAGTCGCCCAGGCCCTTATCACCCGCTCCGACTTCACCGCGGGCCGTTCCGCCGTCAACATACGCCGAACCCTTCGTGAACTGCTGGGCTTCGGCGTCATCCCTGTCATCAACGAGAACGATGTCGTCGCCTCGGAGGAACTGAGCGAAACACTCGGCGACAACGACACCCTTTCAGCCGCTCTCACGAACCTCATGGCGGCGGACATGCTCATCCTGCTGACGGATCGGGACGGGCTCTACGACCGTGATCCCCGCACGAACCCCGATGCGGCGCTTATTCACCGCGTGGACCGCGTGACGGACGCCACGCTTTCAATGGCCGCCGAGATGCCGAGCGAACTGGGACGCGGCGGCATGGCGTCAAAGGTGCGGGCGGCCGCCGAGGCCACCTCATGGGGAACCGCAGTCGTGATCGCCAACGGCAAGGCCCCGGACGTGCTGCTTCGCATCACGCGCGGCGAGGACATCGGGACACGATTTGAGGCGTGGGGACGACGCCGTCCGTCTGCCCGCAGGCGGTCTCTCGGTACCCTCTTCGTGAGGGGACAGGTCGTGGTGGACGAGGGAGCCGCGAAGGCGCTGCGGCGCGGCACGTCGAGCCTCCTAGCGGTCGGGGTGCGGGAGGTGCGCGGGGAGTTCACCACCGGCGACATCGTAGAAATCGTGGGGCCGGACGAGACCGGGGTGGCGCGTGGCGCGGTCTCCTATCCCGCAGGGCTCATGCGTCGCCTTGCAGGCCTTCACAGCGCGGAGATCCGCCAATTCTTCGATGCTGAGGATAACGCCAATGCCATCTACCACGGCGAGGAGATGGTCCACCGCGACCACCTGACGCTGCTGTGATAGACGGCTATCCTGTTTGAACAGCCCCTTCGACGCAAATACAATTGCATAATAGGTGGACGCTAGCTAACGACGGCTTCGCGACTCGATGGCCGTCTGAAGAAAGAGTGACCGTGATGACGGCAACCGCGACAAGAGCGACCGAAACAGGAGAGTTCTCAGAAGAGCTCGTCAGCAAGGCGGAGGCTGCGCGCAAGGCGAGCCGACCTCTTTCGCGGGCGTCCACGGAGGAGAAGAACCGGGCGCTTGAGCGCATTGCGGCCTCACTGGAGGAGCGCTCCGATGACATCGTCGCCGCCAACGCGCAGGACTACGCGGCGGCGCAGGCGGACGGCATGTCGGACGTCCTGTTGGATCGTCTTTTACTGAACGAGGAGCGCGTGCGGGGGATGGCCGCCGATGTGCGCGCCACGATTGCCTTGCCTGACCCGATCGGCGAGGAGTTCGATGTCTCTACGCTGCCTAACGGTCTCCGCATCTGCCGCAGGCGGGTGCCGCTCGGCGTCATCGCCGCCGTATATGAGAGCCGTCCCAACGTGACCATCGACATTGCCGCCCTATGCATCAAGTCGGGCAATGCCGTAATCCTGCGGGGCGGGAAAGAGGCTATCAACTCCACGACGACACTCGCAGGCATCATGAGGGAGGCGCTGGACGATGCCGGTCTTCCTCGTGACGCGGCACAGATAATTGAGTCCACAGATCGAGCCATCGTCGGGCAGATGCTTGTCTACGAGGGAGGGATCGACCTGTTGATTCCTCGCGGCAGCGATACACTCATCCGCTTCGTGCGGGACAACGCGCGGATACCCGTTGTGACAGGCGGCATCGGCGTCTGCCACACGTATGTTGACGCCGACGCGGATGTTGAGCAGGCCGTTGCCATTGCCTACAACGCAAAGGTGCAGCGCCCAACGGTGTGCAATGCGCTGGACACGCTGCTTGTCCATTCACAGGCCGCTCCGAAGCTGCTGCCAGCGGTAGTTGCGGCGTGGGCGCAGGACAACGTGGAGATCCACGCGGACGGGCGCGCCCTCGCGCTGATCGGGCCTGAGCCGCCCACACGAGTCATCACAGCGGTCGAGGACGACTGGGGCCGCGAGTTTCTGTCCCTGACGGCTGCCGTTAAGGTGGTCGATTCCATCGACGAGGCGCTGGAGCACATCGCGGAGTATGGCTCCGGTCATACAGAAGCGATCCTGACGACGAGCGACGAGAACGCCACACGGTTCCTGGATGAGGTGGATGCGGCGGCGGTCATCGTGAACGCGTCAAGCCGGTTCACGGATGGGGCGCAGTTGGGGCTGGGCGCGGAAGTTGCCATCAGCACCAACAAGTTGCATGCGCGCGGGCCGATGGGGCTTCGGGAGTTGACGTCCTATAAGTGGACCATCGTCGGGGACGGCCAAACCCGAACCTGAACACTTGCGCTACAATCCTGTCATGCGCGGGATTGACGTCAAGTTCGGGGTTGAGAATCAGGGATTACGCCGATCTCCCTACTTCGACGTTCGTGACAATCCTTCGATAAGATCCGGTATTCACGACGGCGCGGCGCACTATGCCGTCGGTGTCTCCGAGGCGCAGAACCCTTGGCCGAGCGAGAAAGACCTCTGCGACGCGTGGGAGTCAGGCGCAGCGAGCAAGCGTAAACGTCCTCTGAGGACGGTCACCGGCTCGAGAGTCGATGTCGTTCACGTCGGGGCTCGCAATTCCGGCGACGGTCCGGATTTCCTCGGCGTGGTCCTCGCGATTGATTCCTTCGGCCAACCGCGCCGCTTCATTCGCGGTGATGTTGAGATGCACCTGCGCGCCTCGGACTGGTTTGCGCACGGGCATGCAACGAACCCGGCCTTTGCAAGCGTCGTCCTGCACGTTGTTGAGGACGCTCAGGGGATGACGGAGATTGCGGGGGCGCCCGTGCTCGAAATGCGGCAGGACACGCGCCGTCACAAACGCATGGCCGCAGCAGCGAATCGACAGCAGCGCTCCGATTTGGGCATTGGCACGGTAACGCCGCAAGGCATGGCCGCACTCCTTGACTCGCTGGGCGATGCGCGGCTGGAGGAGAGGGCGGCGGCCATGGAGGGCGATATTGCCGTTGTCGGGCCGGAGCAGGCGCTGTATGAAGCTCTCATGAGAGGACTCGGCTATACACGCAACATGACGGCATTCCTGGAGGTCGCTCGGTTCCTGCCGATCGATGCGCTGCGCGGCTTGACCGACGGCGCTCCCAGCGAGGAAGCACGCTCGGCACGGCTGACCGGCCTGTTGTTTGGCACGGCAGGATTGTTGCCGTCACAACGGAGCGGAAGGAAGCAGGTACGGCTGCCATTCAACGAATCGGTGTCAAACGACTGCGATAGTTTCACGGCGTCGGCGGAGATCGAGTGGGCGCGGTACCCGGGGCTGGAGTCTCTGCCGCGCGGGTCATGGCAGAGGTTTCGTGTCAGGCCGGACAATCACCCGATTCGGCGGATGGGCGCTGCAGTGGAACTCATGAGGCGGTGGCTTCAAGGGCCGGGGATGCTCAACGATCTGCGTACTGCTGTCAGTAAGCCGGAGAGTCCCTGGGATGCGGCAGCGTGTTTGATCGATGCGCTGGTAATTCCATCGGTGGGCTATTGGGCGACTCACCGGGACTTCGGTATCTCCCGGCGGGGCAGGGCATCTGCGCTCATTGGCCGGGGGCGTGCCCTGGACATGCTGGCGACGGGCGTCCTGCCATTCCTGCTTGCGGTGGCGGATTTTGAGTCCGACACGGATCTGGAAGGTAGAACGTGGCAGGTCTATGCCGTCTTGCCCAACCCGGGAGTATCTGAAGCTTCCCGACGGGCGCGGCACCTCATCACGGGGAAAGTGGGCAGGCAATCGCCGCGGCTGTCCGCTCGCCGTTACCAGGGGTTCTTGAGCTTGACGGCCTCCTCACTGACTGGGTCACGGGAGTCTCTGTACCCATCGGTGAGATAGCCGTCCGTCCGGGGCGGCAGCGTCTCGATCTCCCTAGTATCATGGCGAGGTGGGCGCAGCTTTTGGGTTGCCGCGTCGACCAATTACACGACAACAGGAGGATGATTTCTCTATGCGCATCGAACGTGACTCAATGGGTGAGATGGAAGTGCCGGACGAGGCCCTCTGGGGCGCGCAGACCCAGCGCGCCGTCCGCAATTTTCCCATCAGCAATCTGCGATTCTCCCGGAGCTTCATTCGTGCCCTCGCGCTGATTAAGCGCTCCGCGGCGGAGGTTAATGAGGAACTTGGCGGCGTCGCTCCGGAGATGGCCGCGGGCGTCAAAACTGCGGCACAGGAAGTAATGGATGGCGAGCATGACGACCACTTCGTGCTCGATATCTTTCAGACCGGCTCCGGCACGTCCACTAATATGAACGCGAACGAGGTTATCGCCAATCGCGCGACGCAGATTCTCGGCGGTGAGGTCGGCTCCCGCATGGTTCATCCCAATGACCACGTCAACCGTGGCCAATCGTCCAACGATGTCATCCCCACAGCGATACAGGTCGCCGCCGCCCACGGCATTGCCCTGGAACTCGTGCCCGCGTTGGAGCGCCTGCAACAGGCGCTTGCGGACAAATCAACAGCATTCTGGGACGTCATCAAGACGGGTCGGACGCACCTGCAGGACGCGACGCCCATCCGGCTCGGCCAGGAGTTCCTGGGCCATGCGGGGCAGATGGAGCGGGCAGTGCGGCGGCTTCGCCATGCTGTCGATGAGCTGTGCGAGGTTCCTCTCGGCGGGACGGCCGTCGGCACGGGCATCGGACGCGACCTGGCATTCTCGGAGATGGTGTGTGCGCGCCTGGCGTCCTCCACCGGCCTCCCCATCCGTGAAACAGAGAATCACTTCCAGGCGCAGAGCACGCTGAACGCCGTCACGGAGGCGAGCGGCGTCCTGAACACCGTCGCGGTCAGCATGTTGAAGATCGCCAACGACGTGCGCTGGCTCGGCTCGGGTCCGCGCGCTGGATTCGGCGAGATCGCCCTGCCGGAGGTGCAGCCAGGTTCCTCGATCATGCCCGGCAAGATCAACCCCGTCATCGCGGAGTCGGTGGCGCAGGCGGCGGCGCAGGTCATGGGCAATCATGTGACCGTTACGATCGCCGACGCCCAAGGCAGCAACTTCGAACTAAACGTCATGATGCCAGTCGCCGCCTACAACCTGCTTCAATCGATCAGCCTTCTCGCTGCCGAGGCAGACAACTTCCGAGAGCAGTGCATCGAGGGGCTTGTTTCCACGCAGCGTGGCCCGGAGACCGTTGAGCAGGGGCTTGCGATCTGCACGGCGCTTGCGCCGGTCATTGGCTACGATGCCGCCGCCGCGATCGCGCATGAGGCGTCAGAGACGGGCGAGACGGTGCGACAGGTGGCCCTGCGGACGACTGAACTTGGCGAGGCTGCCCTGGAGGAAATCCTCGACGCCGCCAAGATGACAGAACCCGGCTTCTCCGGCGGCGGGGGCGGATAGTCTCATATTGGCCTGTTCCCTTGCCATGCGTTGTCGCCGTTCCGTAGAATGACACTACGTATGAGCCATCCGCCTGAAGCGATGATGGCGTGGTGTCATACGCGCCAATTGTCCAGATAATCACTGTTTCCAACTACACGCGCAGGGGGCGTTAATCAGTGTCAAGCAAGAATGGAAATGCCGTCATGGTCGTGGAAGACCTCCACGTAGAGGTAGACGGCAAGGAGATCCTGAAGGGCGTCAACCTGGAGATTCCCACCGGCAAGGTAAACGCTGTCATGGGACCCAACGGCTCCGGCAAGAGCACCCTGGCCAACACGCTTATGGGCAATCCCCGTTACGTCGTCACGGGCGGACGCATCCTTTATAAGGGTGAGGACATCACACTCATGCTGCCGGACTTGCGATCTCTTGCCGGAATCTTCCTCGCGTCCCAATACCCCGTCGAGATTGCCGGTGTCACGTTGATCAACTTCCTGCGGCAGATGGTGAACGCCCATCGCGACGAGGAGATGCCGCTTGTCGAGTTTCGGCAAATGGTGAACGAGAAGATGGACGCGTTGGGCATGGATCGCGCATTTGCCGTCCGATACGTCAACTCCGGTTTCTCCGGCGGGGAGAAGAAGCGCAGCGAGATTCTTCAGCTTGCCGTCCTCGATCCCACGGTTGCCATCCTGGACGAGACCGATTCCGGCCTGGACATTGATGCCTTGCGCACCGTTTCTCATGGCGTCAATCAGTTGCGGCACGAGGAGATGGGTATCCTGCTCATCACGCACTACACGCGCATCTTCAACTACATTGAGCCGGACACCGTTCACGTGATGCTGGACGGCGCCATCGTGAGGTCAGGAGGACCGGAACTGGCCCATGACCTCGAGGAACACGGCTATGACCTCATTCGGTCCGGCGCAGGCAGCGCGGTCGCGCCGGCGTCGCAATAGCGCGGCCAAACCACGCAAGGCCGGCCCCTGTGCCTGATCAGTCCCAGCAGCTTAACGTCGAGGCCATTCGCGGCGACTTTCCCATCCTGTCCCGCGTCATCAACGGCAACCCGCTTGTCTACCTGGACAGCACGGCGACATCACAAAAGCCGAAGCAGGTCATCGATACGCTGGCCGATTTCTATCGCACCTCAAATGCGAACGTCCATCGCGGCATCTACACGCTGTCCGAGGAATCAACCGCCGCCTATGAGGGCGCGCGAGACAAGACGGCCGAGTTCATCAACGCCGCCTCCTCAAGCGAGATTATCTTTACGCGCAACACGACCGAATCGCTGAATCTCCTGGCCTTTGCGTGGGGGCGCGCCAATCTCAATGAGGGCGATGAGGTGCTCGTCACGCTGATGGAGCATCATTCCAACATTGTGCCGTGGCACATGATCTGCGCCGAACGTGGCGCTGTGCTCCGCTTCATCCCCGTCACCGATGAGGGCTTACTCGATCTCACCGACATCGATACCCTCATCACGGAGCGGACGAAAGTCGTCTCCTTCACACACGTCTCCAACGTTCTGGGCACCGTGAATCCTGTGCGGGAACTCGTGGACAGGGCGCATGCCGTCGGCGCGATCGCCATCGTGGACGGAGCCCAGGGAGCCCCGCACGTCGCCGTTGATATGCGCGAGATGGACGCCGATTTCTATGTGTTTTCGTCGCACAAAATGCTCGGCCCGACAGGCGTTGGCGTCCTCTACGGCAAGCGCGCGCTCCTCGATGAGATGCCGCCGTTCCTCGGCGGTGGCGAGATGATAATGGAGGTGCGTGAGGACGGCTTCACGTGGAAGGATCCGCCCTGGAAATTCGAGGCCGGCACGCCAAACTTTGCCGACGTCGTCGCCTTTGGCGCAGCCATCGACTACCTGACGGAACTCGGCATGGACAAGGTTCGGCAGCACGAGATCGAGATCACGGACTATGCGCTGCGGCAGATGCGGTCGCTTGGCGAGGGCGTTACGCTTCACGGCCCGCCAGACGCGGAGGATCGTGGCGGAGTCGTCTCGTTCGCCATTGAGACCATTCACCCCCATGACATCGCCCAAACGCTGGACTGGGAGGGCGTTCAGATTCGCGCAGGACACCACTGTGCTCAGCCGCTGATGCGCCGTCTCAACGTGCCCGCAACGGCCCGCGCGAGCTTCTATATTTACAATACGAATGAGGATGTCGACCGACTCATCGATGCGCTGAAAAAGGCTGGTGAACTCTTTGGCAGGCAGTGAACCTGAGCCACATTTTGACCAACTGTACCGGGAGCTGATCCTGGACCACTATCGGCTGCCCCGGAACAACCGCGTGCTGGAGATTGCAGACGCCGACCTGACGCAGTTCAACCCGGTCTGTGGGGACGAGGTCCGGCTGACGGCCCGCATCCGAGATGGCGCAATCGAGGACATCGCATTTGTCGGACAAGGCTGCTCCATCTCGCAGTCGTCAGCGTCGATGATGACGGAGGCGATAAAGGGCCGTTCTCTTGAAGACGCGAGCACACTCGCTAGCTATTTCCGCGCCATGATCCTTGGCGAAGACGTTGATGAGGTAGCGATGGGTGATCTGATGTCCTTGCAAGGCACGTCCCGCTACCCAACACGCGTCAAGTGCGCCGTTCTCGCATGGGACACGCTTCAGAAGGCCCTGGGCGGCACATCAGGCCGCGAGGATGTCGGCTCCTCAGACCCTGACTCCGGCGGGTAGCTGCGCTACGGCTCAAATTCGCGATCCGGATTTGTTTTGCCGGTTGTGTTTCATCCCGCGTTCCGGCTTGAGTAATTCGTGGGTTTAAGATTCCCTGGCCAGTGGAGCACGATCACATCATCGGACGCCGCACTGATGCTCCGGCGCCCGCTTCGTATATCTCGTCTGTTTGCAGATTCCTGCCTCGCGCCGCCTCGACTGCCAGGCGGTCGCAGCGCTCGTTCTCGGGAACGCCGGAGTGGCCGCGAACCCATCTGAAGTTGACATCGTGGGTGTCACAAAGGTCCAGCAGCCGCCCCCACAGGTCCGGGTTGATGGCCGACTCTTTCTTGTTCCGCATCCAGTCGTTGGCCCGCCACCGCGCTGCCCACCCCTTCTCAATGCCGTCAATCACGTAGCGGGAATCGCTGTGGAGGGTAACGTGGCAGCGTTCCTTCAGCGTCTCAAGCCCACGGATGACGGCGAGAAGCTCCATGCGGTTGTTTGTTGTAAGACGGTAGCCTTCACTCAGCTCTCTGCGACGGCCTCCGTGGATCAACACGACACCATAGCCGCCGGGGCCGGGATTTCCCTCGCACGCTCCGTCGGTATAGATAATGACCTGCTTCTCTGTTGTCATCGTTCGGGATTCTTCCTGCCTGTGAATGCGCCGTACGGCGTGGTTATATTGTGTTGATCGTCACTTGGAGTATAGTAGCCCGCCAAATATGTTCATCCACACGGCATAATAGAAGGACAGCGCAGGGATAAAGTAAGGGAAGACATGAACGAGGATCTTGTGGGTGTGCGAAGACGACGGCGCAGGTTCGGGCTGCTTGAACTAAGCATCCTCATGGCGGCCATCTGTGTCTCCGGAGCGATTATCACCCTTGCCATCGTCGGCGCAGCGGCAAGTTAGAATAAACATCCGTCGCTCAATCGTGGGGTCGTAGCTCAGTCGGGAGAGCACCTGCTTTGCAAGCAGGGGGTCAGGGGTTCGAATCCCCTCGGCTCCACCACTGCGCGTCGTCAGTGCAGGGTCTGTGACAGGAAGAGCTTGGCGCGGTCGCTCTGCGGGTTGTTGAAGAACTCCCTCCCACCCACTGCGTGGTATCATTTCAAGTATAGGGAACCCCATACCGAATCTTTTTCACCCAGACTCTGGAATTGCGGCGTCCGCCTTGGCGGACGCCTCTCCATGTAAGAATCAGACCGGACGGTATATGACTGAATCATCGCAGACGCATCTCCGCAATATCGCCATCGTCGCGCATGTCGATCATGGCAAGACGAGCCTTGTTGACGCGATGCTGCGTTACAGTCACGTCTTCCGCCCGGATCAGCAGGTGGCTGATCTGATCATGGACTCGGATCCCCAGGAACGGGAGCGTGGCATCACCATCCTCGCCAAGAACACCGGCATAAAGTACGGCGATGTGATGATCAACATTATCGACACGCCGGGCCACGCCGATTTCAGCGGCGAGGTTGAGCGCGTCGTGAACATGGCCGATGGTTGCCTGCTGGTCGTTGACGCCGTCGAAGGCCCCATGCCCCAAACGCGCTACGTCCTGCGCATTGCGCTGCAGCAGGGACTACGGCCAATCCTCGTCATCAACAAGATCGACCGCCCATACGCGGATCCGGCGGCCGCGCTATCTGCGGTTCAGGATCTCTTCCTCGAACTGGCGACAGACTCTGACCAGCTGGATTTCCCCGTGCTGTACACCTCCGCGCGTGACCAATACGCCTTGAAGGCAGAGGGGGACCCGCCAAAAGACATGGCGCCCCTGTTCGACGCCATCATTGACCGCGTCCCATCGCCCGTCGCTGATCCCGATGCCCCGCTGCAAATGCTCGTGGCGGCGCTGGACTATGACAACTACCTCGGGCAGATTGCGGTCGGCAGAGTGTCGCGTGGACGCATCGCGAAGGGCGGGCAGGTCGTCCTAATCGACCACGATAACAACGCCCCTGCCTACAAGGTGGAACGCCTCTTCACGTTCCGGGATCTCGTCCGCCACGAAATCGAATCGGCATCCGCCGGCGAGATTGTTGCGCTCTCAGGTTTGAGTGACGTTCGGATCGGCGACACCGTGGCATCGCCCGATGCGCCTGACCCACTGGAACGGATGAAGGTCGAAGAGCCGACAGTTCGTATGACTTTCGGCGTCAACACGTCGCCGTTCTCAGGCCAGGAGGGCAAGTACGCATCGTCCCGCATGTTGTGGGATCGGCTCCAGCGAGAACTGCAGACCAACGTGGCCCTCCGTGTCGAGCGCACCGACACCGCCGACGAGTTTCTGGTGAGCGGGCGTGGTGAACTGCACCTCTCCGTTCTGATTGAGAAGATGCGCCGTGAGGGCATCGAGTTCCAGGTGTCCCGCCCGGAGGCCGTCACCAACCGAATCCATGGAGTCATGCACGAGCCATACGAACTGCTCTTCCTCGAAACACGAGATGACTATATCGGTGTCCTCACGGAGGAGCTATCGGCGCGACTCGCTCAGATGGTTGATTTGCAGAGCGACTCCGTGGGTAACGTTCGCCTACAGTTCCGCCTGCCCACGCGCGGCCTGATTGGATTCCGAAATTTCTTCATGCGCGCCACGCGCGGCAACGGCCAAATGAATACCGAGTTCATTGGAATGGAGCCGATGACCGGGGAGCTAAAGAATGCTAGCTCAGGCGCAATCGTTTCCACGGAAAGGGGCATTGCCGTCACCTATGGCCTCCAGAATGCACAGGAGCGCGGAGAGACATTCGTTGAACCTCAAACGCCCGTTTACAAGGACATGATTATCGGTCGCCACAACCGGGAGCGTGACATGGACCTCAACGTGTGCAAGGAACGCAAGATGTCCAATGTACGTTCAGCCACCCAGGAAATCGTTGAGCGCCTTGAGCCCGCCGTGAAGTTCAGCTTGGAAGAGGCCCTCGGATTCATCAACGGCGACGAGCTCGTTGAGATCACCCCCAAGAGCGCTCGAATGCGCAAGCGGATTCTGGATCCGGACGAGCGCTACAGGATCCATCGCAGTCGAGCCAAAGCCTCCGTCTAAACGAAGTCTTGAAGCCCCGCCCCCATCCGCCTATTAGTGCAGGATCTGTGATAGGAAGAGCTTGGCGCGGTCGCTCTGCGGGTTGTTGAAGAATTCGTTGGGAACACCCTCTTCTGCAATCATGCCCTCGTCGAGCATGATCACACGATCCGCCACCCCACGCGCAAAGCCCATCTCATGGGTGACGCAGATCATCGTCATGCCGTCCGCGGCAAGCTCACCCATCACCTTGAGCACCTCGTTGATCATCTCGGGATCAAGCGCCGACGTGGGCTCATCGAACAACATCAGCCTAGGATTCATTGCCAGGGCGCGAGCGATGGCCACGCGTTGCTGCTGTCCGCCTGATAGCTGACCCGGGAACTTGTCGGCCTGCTCCGGTATGCCAACTCGCTCCAGCAGCTGCATGGCAAGGTCTTCCGCCTCGTTGTGCGGCATATGGCGCACCTTCTGCGGGGCAAGTGTGATATTCCGAAGAACGCTAATGTGCGGGAACAGGTTGAACTGTTGAAAGACCATGCCGGTCTCCGTGCGAATCTGGGCAAGCGTACGCAGATCGTCCGTGATTTCCATCCCGTCCACCACGATGCGGCCGGAGTCGTGTTTCTCGAGCTGGTTGATGGTGCGGAGGACAGTCGACTTTCCAGACCCTGAGGGACCGATCATGACGACGACTTCTCCCTCCGCGATCGACAGGTTGATGTCATTCAGCGCGGTGAAGCTGCCAAATCGCTTGACCACGTTCTCCATGTGGACCATTTCGTAATCGCTATTTTTCGGCATGGTCGAGATTCCTCCTCAACGTGCAGCTATCGTCGTCCGACGCCCAGCCGTGATTCCGCCGTGTCTCCGAGGCGGGACAGCATATAGGAGATAACCCAGTATATGAGCGCGACAATCAGGTAGATTTCGAAGAATGCGCCCTCTGCGATGTCTGTTTGGCCGCCAAGGACTTTCCTAGACTTCTCCAGCGTGTTGACCAGCGAGATTGCCGCGAGCAGTGCTGTGTCTTTCCACAGCGCAATGAAGCGGCCGATGATTGCAGGAATCACTGCTCGAATCGCCTGCGGCAGGATGATAAGGGTGTACATCTGGATGGTCGAGAGACCGATGGACTGCGCCGCTTCCCGCTGCCCCCGTGGCACAGACTGCAGGCCGCCTCGAATCACCTCCGCGATATACGCCCCGCCGAAGAACGCAAACACGATCATCACGCGATACACGAGATCAATGCTGCTGAAAGCCGCGCCCACAGGGCCGAGCTCGTCTTTGAGGAATGTTGCGAATAGCAGCCACACAAGGAGGGGGGCCGCGCGTACAACTTCGATATAGCCGACGGATGAAATCCGAATGGCGCGATAGGGCGATACCCGTCCCATCGCCAATGCAAGACCGATGAAGAATGAGAAGAAGACGCCTACTGAGAAGACGATGATGTCAAGGAAAGCGCTTTCCCAACTGTTTGTTGAAACGCCGAGTTGGAGGAGAACAATGGCCGGGATGAGCAGCACCCACAGCGCGCCCATCCCTTGAAGCATGACTGGGTTGCTTCGGAACCTCGCCAGCTTTTTCCCAATAACTGCCCCGCCTGCAAGGGTCCCGAACAGGCCGGCCATTAGTACCCAGGTCGATCCAAACGGCACCGCCAGTCCCAGGGACAACGCATACAGCCAGGACGGCGCCCAACCCCCTTCCATCACGAGCAACCTGTTGATGCCGCTGATCGTGGTTTGCTGGCCGCCCGACTCAATGATTTCCGTGAATGCTCGCTCCTCAATGCGCGGCTCCACTCCGAGCCCGAGCGTCAGCACCAGGGCTGCCACGGCGCCGACGACAATCAGGTATGGCCGTAAGCGACCACCCCAGATGCCGTAGGTGATGGCAATCAGAGTCACCGCCAGGAACATGGCGATCCAGATACGGAAAGCCTCGTCGGCGGGATAACTGCCGACAAAGAAGAGTTTTCGGTTTAGCGCGACAAGTCCCCAGTTAGCCTGGAAGAGGAAATATCGTACGGTCAGGAACAGGAAAGCTACCGCCGCGACGAGGGAGACGAGCGTAATTGCCGTGTTGACTCGCGTGTCGAACAGGTTGGCCTTCGCCCAGTCAATCCGCTCGGCGATGGCGTCCCTTCGTACGGCGAGCATACTCATTTCAACTGCACGTTCTTGTTGATTGTGTTCATGATCGTGGAGATGATCAGGTTGGTCACAATGAAGACGATGAAGATGAAGAGATAAACCTGCAGCAGGTTCCCGGCGTTATTGACGATGCGGTTTGAAATCAGCACGATCTCGCCAAATGCAATGACGTGTGCGAGGGTGGAGTCCTTATTGGTGTTTTGGAATTCGTTGTTGAGGGCGGGGATCATAATTCTCAGTGCCTGCGGCAGGACCACCAGCGTGAATCGTTGGTACGTGGTGAATCCCAGTGATGAGGCCGCCTCTACTTGACCGTGCGGCACGGCCTGGATGGAACCTCGTACGATCTCCGCGATGAAGGCTCCGAAATACAGCGTCACGGACACGAGCGCGCTGATGTACCCCAGCCCCAACAGCGCCCCATGCTGGTAGGCAAAGAATCCGGCGTCTGACTGCACCACCTCGGGAAGCGCCGGCCTGAGAGGAAACAGCAGCAAGACGTAAGAGACGACTCCCACCCCGAGGAAAATCGCAAGCGCCCAGGCGTTGCCATGCATCGTCTGGCCCGTCAGATCCTCCTGCTGCTCACGCCTCCTCCGCACCCAGAGCGCCACAGCGCCGCCCGCGAACAGCGCAATCATCCAGAGCCACCAGAAATCGTGCGCGCCAGCGAGCCACGGAACTGCAATTCCTCGATTGCTCACCATGAAGAATCCGTCGATGCCGGTTCGCGCTTCGATCTGCGGCAAAGACCTGAATACGCCGAAGGCGAAGAAGAACATGAGGAGTAGGAGAGGAAGATTCCTAAACGTCTCGACGTAGATTCTTCCCAGCCGATTCAGGATGGGATTGGTGGATAACCTGGCTACGCCAACAAAGAGTCCCAGCAACGAGGCAAGCGCAATGGCAAAGATAACGACCGAGATCGTGTTTCCCGCGCCCTTGAGCATTCCCAGCCATCGTGGATCGCTGGCCTCCACGTGCAGGAACACGAAGATGGCGCTCCGGTCCGGGCTGCCGTACGGCCCCGTAAGGAATCGGAAATCAAACAGGTTGACGAAGATCGAGTAGACCAGATAGGTGGCGATGATGACAGCAAGGGTGCCAACGACAACATTGACCAGATTGGCGCGGGTAGAGCCGTGGTACCAGAGTTCGCTAACGTATTGCTTCATCACCTATGTATGACGGGATAAAGATTGGCGCATGGCCCGTACTGTACGGGCCATGCGCCAATCTATTTCTCGGTTTGAAGCTACCTCATCGGTGGCGCGTAAATCAGACCGCCGTTGACGTAGGAATCGTTGAGGCTGCCGGCGCGTGTCAGGCCAACCGCCTCCAGCGTGCGCTCATACGCCTGGCCGTAGTTGCCTACCGCACTGATGACGTCCTGCATGAACGTGCCATCAATGCGACCATGGCCGATGCCAAGGTTGCTTGGCGCGCCGCCGTCAAACCCGACGCCCAGCAGACGGGCGACCGTGTTGTTCGGTGGGTTGGCAGCCATCTGGCTCACGTTTGCGGATGTCACGCCCTGCTCTTCGGCGATGATCATGCCGTTGACAACCCAGCGCACGATGTCTTCCCACTCGGAGTCATAGTCGCGGACGCTCGGCCCCAGAGGCTCCTTGGAGAGCGTCTCCGGCAGCACAATGGCGTCAAGGTTCTCGTCTGACTTCAGGGAGAACTGGTGGCCGCCAAGCTGCGACTTGTCTGAAGACCACGCATCGCACTGTCCGCCGATGAATGACCCGCGGATAGCTGCGTTGTCCTGGAGAGTCAGCTCTGAGTAGGTCAGGCCGTTCTCCGCGAAGTAGTCCGAAACGGCGCCTTGGGTGCTCGTTCCATCAAGGATGCAGATGGTAGAGCCACCAAGCTCATTGACGCTCGTCACGCCTGAGTCCGCGTTCACCATGATGCCCGCGCCGTCGTAGAACGTCGTCGGCGCAAAGGCCACGTTCAGGTCCGCGTCGCGGCTGGCGGTCCATGTTGTCGTCCGGATCAGTACATCGATTTCCTTGGCAGCAAGCAGCTCAAATCGGTTCGCTGATGTTGCTTCCTTGAACTCGACGGCATTCGCGTCGCCGAACACTGCTGCCGCAAGGGCGCGACAGTATTCGACATCATTACCAACTGCGGTTCCATCCGGATTCAAAACGCCGAAACCGGGTGTATCGGCCTTGATTCCGCAGACCAGGTTTCCCCGATCCAGAATCACACCGAGTGTATCTTCTCGTGGATCTCCCGCATCTTCCGTTGTGCAGGCTGTGAAAATCATGAGGCCCGCGACGATGGCAAGTGCAAGTAGAAGTATTCTGCCCATCATGTGCTCCTCCCGCTTATTCCAGATAGGCTCGATAGACTCTTCGGTCATTGTGCCACGAATTGGGTATAGACGCCACAAAAATGCAAGCAGTCTACGTATCCTCGTGCCCCCCGGAACCGCCGCTTCCACGACATCGATGTGACAATGGACGCCTGCGGCCTAATCGGCTACAGTGGGTTGTGTCGCAAGTAGGGGGGATTTGCGGCGCCATCGACATGGTCGTGAACCGCTCGCAGGAGCATGCTCCTGAGTCGATGCGCCAACGTTATGGTTGAAGCTGAACATCAGATTGACGCGAAGAATCTATGGAAGGTGTTTGGGCAGAATACTGAGCTTGCCCTCTCGCCAGACTACACAGATAAGACCCGCACCGAGATTCAAGAGGAATTGGGCGCCCTGACCGCGCTTAGGGATGTCTCGTTCAGCATCGCGCAGGGTGAAGTCTATGTTGTCATGGGCTTGTCCGGCAGCGGCAAGTCCACCCTCGCCCGCATCCTGATTCGCCTCCTTGAACCCACAAGCGGCAGTGTTCTGTTTAACGGTGAGGACATCACCGCATACTCTCAGCAGCAGCTCATCGAGTTCCGTCGCACCAGCGTAGCGATGGTATTCCAGAACTACGCGCTCCTGCCGCATCGCCGCGTCCTTGAGAACGTTGCCTATGGCCTTGAGATACGGGGTATTGACAAGGCGGAGCGGCTAAAGGCTGCGGAGCAGGCCATTGAGACGGTGGGTCTGTCGGGATGGGAGCGGTACTACCCGCGAGAGATGAGTGGCGGGATGCAGCAGCGTGTTGGGCTGGCCCGCGCGCTTGCGGTCAATCCCGATGTCCTTATCATGGACGAGCCGTTCAGCGGGCTGGATCCGCTCATTCGTCGGCAGATGCAGGATGAGTTGGTTTCCATTGAGTCCGAACTGCACAAAACGATTGTCTTTATCACACATGATCTCAACGAGGCGCTGAAGCTCGGTAACAAGATTGCCATCATGCGGGACGGCGAGATTATCCAGGAGGGGACGCCGGAGGAGATTGTCTCGGTGCCGAGCGATGACTACGTCTCCGAGTTCGTGCGGGATGTTTCAAGCACCCGTGTCATCCAGGCGCGCGCCGTGATGAAAGAGCCGGACGACATGATCTATGAACGACAAGGGCCTCGCGCCGCCCTCCATCTGATGGACACGCTGAAGATGGATACCCTTTTCCTTGTTTCTGATGATTCATGCCTTAAGGGATTGATTACCCGTCGTGCGGCGCAGTCGCTCGCTACCAACAACGAGGACACGCTGAACGCCGCGCGGGTCATTAAAGCCGTAAGCGTGGCGCATGATGATTCTCTTGAAGATGTGCTGCAGACTGTCGCGGAGTCCACGCGACCCGTGGGAGTTGTGGATGCCGATGGTATCCTGCTCGGCGAAATTCGGAAGAATGACTTACTGCCTGACGAGTAAGATTCAGGCGAACGTGAGGAGTCTGGGGGAGACAATGGTACGCACTGAGCCGGCTGGCCAGGTCACCACCACATCGGCATCGGAGACGGAAGAGCCGCCCGTACGGATTCCCTTTGGACAGCGAACGCGAGACCGTTGGATTCTCGGGATCGGCGCGTTTGCAATCGCCCTCGTTCTGAGCCTGCTGATCTGGGGCCCGGAGATGGGGTTCTACACAACGGTGACTACGGAGCAATCTTCTGATGGCTCAATGACGTTTGACGTGTCTGCCCGCGAGGTGGTGGCAGACTCGATTGACTCTTTCGTCAGCTGGCTCACGCTGGAGGCCTCGTGGGCGTTTGACACGCTCAGTACCGGGGTCACGTACGCCCTCGTCTACATCGAAGAGGTGCTCACATGGACACCGTGGCCTGCCGTCGTTGTTGGCCTCTGTCTCCTGGCTTTCGCCGTGGGGCGTTGGGCGCTGATGGGGTTCACGCTGTTCGCGCTCATGTTCATCGGCATCCTGGACCTTTGGGGAAACACCATGGACACTGTCGCCCTCATGGTGGTCGCCGTCGCCGTGTCCGTCTCTATCGGTCTTCCCATCGGCATCATTGGCGCGCGAAGTCGATTCGCCGACAATCTGATGAGGCCAATCCTGGACGGGATGCAGACAATGCCGAGCTTTGTCTATCTCCTGCCGGGCATCCTGTTCTTTGGCCTCGGCAAGCCGGCCGGCATCTTCGCCACCATCCTCTACGCCACGCCGCCCGTGATTCGGCTCACCAATCTCGGCATCCGGCAGGTTTCGCCGTCTGTTGTGGAGGCGGCCCGCGCCTTCGGCTCATCCCCGTGGCAGACCCTTGCCAAGGTGCAGATCCCCATGGCGCTGCCCACAATCATGGCTGGCATCAACCAGACAACCATGATGGCGTTGGCGATGGTGACCATCGCAAGCCTGGTTGCCGCCGGCGGACTTGGTGACAACGTCAACCGTGCCCTGCAGAGGAATGAACCGGGCAATGGACTGCTGGCCGGGCTAGCCATCGTCTTTCTTGCGATTGTGATTGATCGGCTCACCCAATCCATTGCGGCGCGGCGCACGGAAGCTGTGACTGCTGGATGACCATCGCAAAAAGACCATCGTATAAAGAGGTAGATTTGGCAGGCGTGACGCTGTGCGCTACGCTTAAACGCCTGTCGGAAAAAAAGGAAGGAAGGGAACACGGATGAGGAAACTCACAATTCTATTGATGGCCATCGCCATGTCGATGGTGCTGTTGACTGCTGCCTGCGGGTCGGAAGACCCAACCGCAACACCACCGGCACCGGATCCAACAGCAACGTCCGCACCGGACGATTCTATGGATGACATGGAAGATCAGCCGAGGATCGTCTTCAGCGATCTGAACTGGGCCAGCGCCCAGCTGCAGAACCGGATCGCGCAGTACATCCTCGAGACAGGCTACGGCTACGAGACGGACGTCGTCTTTGGCGCGACGCTGCCATTGCTGCAAGGCCTGCGCGCGGGTGACACACAGATCACCATGGAGATCTGGCTACCCAACCAGGATGCTGCCTGGGTTGACGCGCTCGCCGAAGGCTCGGTGAAAGAGGTTGGCTTCAGCCTCGGCGCCGACTGGCAGTCGGCGTTCGTCATTCCCCGGTATCTCCAGGAAGAGTACCCGGAGCTTGACAGCATTGAAGATCTCAAGGATCCCCAGTTCAAGGAACTCTTTGAGACTCCGGATTCAGACGGCAAGGCCCGCCTGGTCTCCTGCGTCATTGGATGGGCGTGCGAAGGCGTGAACGACGCGCAGATAGCAGCCTACGGCCTTGAGGATCACGTCTTCTCAGTCAAGCCGGGTGACGGCGCGGCAGCGAACGCGGACCTCTATGGCGCATATGAGCGGCAGGAGCCGTGGCTTGGTTACCAGTGGGGCACGAACGATCCTGCCCTCCTGCTGGACCTCGTCCGTCTGGAAGAGCCCACCTACACCGATGAGTGCTGGGACGGCCTGCAGGCGTACATTAACGCCGGCTTTGATGGCCCTGCCCCATCTGCGGGCTGTGGCTACAGGGACGCCGAGATTAAGATCGCCATTCGCACGGAACTCGCTGACAGCGAGCCGGAGCTGGTGAGCGTTCTGGAGAGCTGGTCGTTCGACATTCCACAGTACGGCACTGTCGTCGCGTGGCAGCAGGACAACCCTAACGCTGACATCGCCGAATCTGCCCTGTGGTGGCTCAACAACAATCAGGATGAGTGGAGCGGGTGGGTGACCAGTGGTGCCGAGGCGCGGATCACTGCCGCCCTCGGTGACAACGTCATCCCCGACGGCTGGCCAACCGAGTAAAACCGGTTCTTAGTTTCTTAGTTGTCCCCCGCTGCCGATTGAATACCAATCGGCAGCGGGGGACGCTTTGTGCTACTCTCCGCGCAGCGTGGTGGTGAACCGCGTCATGGGTAATGAGAGGCGGAGGGGTTATGGGCAGCATCGATTATTCCCGTTTTTGGACTGTACCTGAGAGGCCCGTGCCCACCTGGCAGGAAGAGGTCTTCCAGTACGACTTCGGTGGCGCCAATCCCGGCCCGGATGTCATGCCCATTGAGGAGCTGGCGGAAGCCGCGCGAGCGGTCATCCACGAAGAGAAGGAAATCATTGCCCGCTACCCGCCCACCTATGGGCCGGTCCGCACACGTGAAATCATCCTGCACAAGATGGCCGCGCATCGCGGCATGACGTGGCCGACCGTAACTGAGGTGCTCACAACCAACGGATCTGCACAGGGCATCACGCTCTGTCTTGAAACTCTCACCAACCCGGGCGATACGATTATCACCGATCGATTCTTCTATCAAGGAGCCGTGCGGACATTCATCGCTCGAGAACTCCGCATCGTCACCATCGACAGAGATGAAGACGGGATGCAAATGGACCTTCTCGAGCAGAAGCTCGGGGAATTGAAGTCCGAGGGCGTCACACCCAAGTTCATCTATACGATTCCCAGTCCGCAGAATCCGGACGGATCCATCATGCCGTCAGACCGCCGGGCTAAAATGCTCGCCCTCGCCCACGAATACGACACGCTGATCCTTGAAGATGACTGCTACGTGGATCAGATGCTGGACGTCGATGAGATGCCCCCCGCCATCGCGTCACTTGACGGCGCACAAGAACGCGTCATCTACATCGCTACGTTCTCCAAGATTCTTTCGCCCGGCGTCCGCGTGGCCTGGGTGACGGGGGATGAGCGTCTTGTTGAACGAATGGCGGGGTACAAGCAGGATGTTGGCAATGACTACCTTTCAGGCCTGATTGTTGCCAAGTTCATGGAAGATCACATGGATGCCCGTATCAGTCATCTGAACGACCGGATGAGGCACAAGCGCGACACGATGGTCGCCGCGCTCGGAGAGAATTTCGGGCCGCTTGTGAGCATGACGGTTCCCAAGGCGGGCATGTTTGTGTGGGCGGAATTCCCGGAAGGAACGGACATGCAGGCGCTTGAGCCGGTGTCACAGGAACGGGGCGTGCGCTACCTTGGCGGGCACCAGTTTTCACCCACCGGGGAGGGCTCTCAGCGGGCGCGGCTGAATTACAGCTTTCCCACCCCCGGGGAAATCCAGGATGGTATCAGCCTGCTTGCCAACGTGATGCGCGAAGAGGGGTCTCTGCCGGACTAGCGCGCCCGGTCTTTCCGACGAAACCGCGAATTGGGCCGCTGCCGGACGCTAGATCACCGGCCAGCGGGGCGGGAATGACGTATTGGTGCGTTCCAGCATGGACTCTCCATGCCGCTGCACCCGCTGCGCCAGCTCCCACTCATCGACAAAGGTCGCCTCTCCGCCCTCGACGACCGTTCGCCCGTTCACAATCACCGTGTGGACGCTGCGTCCGTCCGCGTTGTAGACGAGGCTGTTTACCGGATTGAACAGTGTCCGCCACTGCGCCCGGCGCGTATCGAACATCACAAGGTCAGCCTTCTTGTCCGCCTCGATAGAGCCGATTTCATTATCCAGGCCGAGAGCAGTCGCTCCGCCGATCGTCGCCATTTCCAGCGCGGCCTCTGCAGGAATCATCCGGGTGTCCGTCCGGGCGTCCTTGAACAAGATGGCAATGAGATACATGGATCGGAGCGTTTCAATGAGGTTCGAGTTATTGCCGGCGTCCGTGCCGAGTCCCAGCGTCACGCCGCTCCGAAGCATCTCCGGCACCATTCCCTGTTGTGAAAGACCGGAGCCCATCTTCATTGCTGCCGTTGGGCACAGAATGCCGAACGTGTTTGTACGCGCCATGGAGGCAACCTCTTTGCCATCCAGTCCTATGATGTGCGACAACACCACGTTATTCCCGAGGATGCCCTGATCCTCCAGCCACATGGTGGGGCGGACATTGTAGTTCTCAAGGAACGCGCGCACCGTAGCCGGGCCGTTCCCGTGATGGAGAGTAAGCCGTGTGTTCATGGAATCGGCCAGCGCCTTTAGCTCCCGGAGCAGTGCCGGTGAGCAGTAGTCGACGGAGAACGGCATCGCCCACGCGTGAACACGCCCGTCAAGACCGCCGTCATACGCGTCAATTGTTCGCCCAGTGAGCGCGACAGCTTCGGCGGTTTCATAGACGGGCAGGTTGAGCGGGTTGGTCCGATCCGTGACCTGCCTCCCGACGACGATGCGGCAGCCGGTCCTCTCATAGGCGTCCATGCAGGCATCCAGGAATCGCGTGCTTCCCGGGTCCACGAACGTCGTCGTCCCCCCGCGCAGCAATTCCGTAATGCCCAACAGAGACGTGTCGTGCTCCTCCTCCTCCGTCATGGACTGCTGCAGCGCAAACACATTGGCCAAATAATCGCGGGGGCTGAGATCGTCGGGAAAGATGCCGCGCGTCGCGTGCGCGTAAGAAATGTGCATGTGCCCGTTGACGAATCCGGGCGTAATCACCATTTCCCGCCCGTCGATGACCTGCTCCGCAGGCGCGTTCGCCAAGTCCACGGCCTTGCCCACGTGCGTAATGCGATCGTCATCGAAAATGATCGTCCCGTCGCTAATGATGCGGCGTGACGCGTTCATCGTCATGATGAACTTGGCGTTGGCGATCTTTACCCGTGCCATTGAAGTACCCCAGACGGTATTAGTTACCGTTCCTCGCCTCAAAATCTGCGCGCACCGCCCGGAGGAAATCCGCATCCGTCAGCGCGTCTATACCGGTCAACGCCAGCGATTTCGCCACGCCCAGCGCGCTCTCATGGGCCAAGTCAGAGAGGGCTGCTTCTGTCATCTGGATCGAGTGCCCAGGTATTGGCGTCTCGCTTACGGCAAAGCTCACTGCGAATGACGGCATCCTCTGGCTCACGTTTCCGAAATCTGTCGATGCGCCGCCCCGTGAGCCGGGCCGTGGGTCATTGACGTTCATGCCGACGGCCTCCGCGTACTGCCGGGCAACCCGGGCGAGAGGCTCGTTTGGCCGCACGTTCTCATACATCGGATGCGCGTCCAGGATTTCAAGCGTTGCGCCCGTAAGCGTCGCCGCTCCTTCCGCCACTTGTTTCACGCTCTCTACGACTTCACCAAGGTAGTCGCGGTCACGCGAGCGCAGCATGAAATTCGCGGCGGCGAAGTCCGGCACGATGTTCGGCGCTCGCCCGCCGTCCGTGATGATGCCGTGAATACGGACATCCTCCCGAAGGTGTTGCCTGAGCGCATCGATTCCGGTGAAAAGGTGGATGACGGAGTTGAGCGCGTTGATGCCGTGGTGGGGGGAGACCGCCGCGTGGGCGGCTCGGCCATGATAAGCAAAGCGATAGCCGACCATCGCCAGGCTCCAGCTCTCTTCAACCGGGATCGAGTTGGGGATGACGGTGCGGTTGGCCGCCGGATGCGATGAAAGCGCAACGTCCACGTCACCGAATGAGCCCGAATCGATCATCCGGATCTTGCCCCCGCCGCCTTCTTCCGCCGGCGTCCCGAGCACCTGTATTGTGCCCGGCAGTCGCGGCATCAGGGCCTTGAGGGCAAGCGCAGCGCCGATATTGGAGATTGCGATCAAATTGTGGCCGCAACCATGGCCGATCTCCGGGAGGGCATCGTACTCAGCCAGGAACGCAACAGTGGGCCCCGACCCGGCGCCACCACCGAGCGTCGCCCGAAAAGCGGTCTCTACGCCTCCGGTTCCACGCTCAACCGTGAATCCGTGCCGTTCCATGGCATCCGCCAACAGCGCGGACGAGTAGAACTCCTCGTAGTTAAGTTCAGGATGCGCGTGAACGTCCTTGCTGATGCGGATGAGCTCATCGCTCAGCTCGTCAACCGCTGTTGATACGGCCGACACAAATTCATTCGGCCTCAAGTCCGATGTCGTCAAAGGATGCCCCCTCTGATTCCCTTACAAGCCTCTTACTACTGCGACATGCCGCCGGATGCCTCTATCGCCTTGACCTTTTCAAGGCGGCGCGCATGACGTTCCTCTCCAGTAAACGCGGCGGTCACAAACGCATCAACGATGCTGTCAGCGAGCGCTGAGCCGATGATGCGTGAACCGATACACAGAACGTTCATATCGTCGTGTTCCACACCTTGTCTAGCTGAATACGTGTCATGACAAACGCCGGCGCGCACGCCTCGTACTTTGTTGGCGACGATGCTCGCCCCAACACCACTGCCGCACAGCACGACGCCGCGGTCTGCACGGCCCTCCGCCACTTCCGTGGCCACGGCCAGAGCAAAGTCCGGGTAGTCGTCATCCGCGTCGAAGTCGTGCGCGCCGAGATCGACGGCCGCGTGCTCTAGCGCGTCAATGCGGGCGATAACCGCTTCCTTGAGCGGGAGGCCTGCATGGTCAGCACCGACGACGATCTTCACGAAGTAGCGCTCCCTTCTAGCCCAGGAAAGTTCCTGCGATGTCCGGCGCAATCCGCCCAAGCCATGAAAGAGCAATCATCTTGATGATTGAGGCGATGATGATGTAGATGAAGAAGGCAATCAACGGGAAGCGGGAGATGCCTGCGATGGCGCTGATAGCATCGCCGGGCGCGAAGGGAATCAGGTTGCCGAGGAATAAAAGAACCGCGCCCCATCTGCTATTGAAGAGGTTCGTCATCCGCTGCTTGAGCCTGCTCGACTCCCCCATCGCGCCGCGACCGACCGCCCCGGCAAGGTAGGCCGTGCTGCCGCCGATTCCGGTGCCGATGCCCGTTACAACGCCCAGCCGCCACGGATCGATGATCTCCGCCATGCTGAGGATGATCAGGATGCCGGGCGCGGGCAGCACGACCGTCGCGCTTGACGTCAGGCTGATGACGAAGGCGCCGATCAGGCCGAATTGTTCTACGCGCGCCTCGTCCGCGTTTAGATATGCGACGAATAAGCCGCCTGCGACAAGGAATGTGCCGAAAAAGAGTCCGCTCAGGGCGATCTTTGTCTGCATCGTCAGGCGCAACCGGGTGGGGCGGAACCTGCTAAAGCGATCGCGCAAATGCTCAAGCTCATCGGGGCGTCGCACGCCGGCGCGTCCACGTCGGCGACCTGCGGTGCGTGCAGGCGCAACGCGATTCGGATCCATCTGTGGCGCGTCAGGAGCGCGCCGTGTGACGGGCGACAGACCTGTCCAGCGGGTGGCCACTATGCAGTTTCCCTTTGCGCTGATTGGGGAGGCAGTACCGCTGGCAGGCGGTGGCCTCCATTCTCCACCTCGTCCTATCTTATGACATCTTCGCTAGCGACTGTCAGAGGGCGAACGCCTCTTCAGCCTTGTCTGACAGGCTCGTCGGCTCGATGCCAAATGTTTCACGCACTACAGCTGGATCAGTCCGGTTGTCGTGAGTGAGCTGACGCAATTCAGATGACGTAACCATGGCTCTCTTTCCCACCAGTCGTGGGAGTCCCGCCCCGGCTAACAGCAGAGGGGAAGGGAGCGGCAACACAATTCGCCTGAGCTTGAGTTGGCGCAATGCCAGCCCGACGAGTTCCCTGTACGTCCACGTGTCCGGCCCACCAAGTTCGTACGTGCCGCCCAGCAAAGTCTTGTCTCGCAACGCGCCGGCGACACACAGCGCAGCATCATCACGCCAGATCGGTTGGTACAACCCATCCTCTCGAGGCACGATTGCGAATGGCCACGTGCTCTTTAGGCTCCTTGCCACGAGATCGAACATGCTGTCGCGCACGCCGAAAATCACGGACGGCCGCAAGATAACCCAATCCAGACCTGACTCGCGTGTTTCGCGCTCCGCCAACCCGCGCGACCGCTCAAACGGGTAAGGAGAATCCGGGTCCGCTCCGATGTCCGTCACGTGGACGAACTGCCGGACACCTGCCTGACGAGCCGCCTGGATGACAGCCCGCGTGCCCTCCAGGAACACCCCGCCAAAGGTCTGCGTGGGTCCGGCCTCGCGGAGTATTCCGACGAGATGCACGACGGCATCTACGCCACTGAGTGCTGCCGCCAGGGCGTCGACATCGCGAATATCGCCATCAAAGGGCTCTATACCAGGCGAGACATGTGCTTGCGAGGCTCGCCGTGAGTAGACGCGCACTGAGTGACCTTCTGCGAGCAAGTAATCTGCCACCACAGTCCCCATAACACCCGTTCCACCCGTCACAAGTACGGTAGAATGGAAGTCGGCGCGGGGAGGCCGATCGACGGGGTTGCCTGGGGCGACCATGGTCAAAGTATAGCTATCATCAGGCAGGAAATATGGCTCTCGCGCTAGTCAACGGGAGAAGAGTGGGCACCAATTCATGATGTCGGGGAGCAAAGGCGCTAGTGGGTTGCTGAGGCTTGTGCTTCTCGGCGTGGTTACAGTGGGCATCGTGCTTGCCATTGGGCTGAGTAGCGCCTGTGATGGAGAGCCGCCGACGGCCACACCCCCACCAACACCTGTCCCAACGTATACTCCGCTCCCGACCCACACTCCAACGGTCACGCCCACACCAACCGTAACGCCGACTCCAACCGCGACGCCACAGCCGCCTCTGGCTACGGCAACACCCCTGCCAACTCCAACCGCGACGCCAAAACCAATCCGGACTCCGGAAGAAGTGGTCGCAGAGGTAACGGATTCGATTGTTCGCATCAATGTTGGAAATCGGCAGGGGACAGGGTTCGTTTTCGACGAAGAGGGACATATCGTCACGAGCTCTGAACTCATTCCATTGGATGCCACGGAAATCCAGGTGACACATGCCACGACCGGTTCGGTGCTTGCCACTCTTGTCGGCCGGGACGAGATTCGGGATGTGGCTCTTCTTCGACTCCCCGTTGACGGACAGATTCCACCACTAAGCCTAGTGGGGGATGCGTTTGTTCCTGCCGGCGAGAGTATCGTCGCTGTTGGGTACCCCGGTGGAGCCGGCGGCCAAGTGCCGTCCGGTGCGAGCGGAAGGATTCAGGCCCGGCACGAGATCGACGTAACGCTGTATTTCCAGATTGACAGGCAATTTGTCGAGGGACTAAGCGGCGCGCCCATCTTCAACCTAAATACTGACGTTGTGGGCGTCGTCTCGCCGAGAATCGTAGAAGTACTTGGTCCCGGCTCTGCTGCGTCGGGCCTGGGCATTTCCATCCGATCGATATTGTCCAACGCAGAAGATCTCAAACAGGGCGCCACCTGTTTCCGTACGCACAATCCTCCTGCCGTCGGTGTTAATCCGGTTCCACCCTTCCCGCGGCTCTACCGGGGAACAGTCACAATAGACGGTGCACCGGCGCCGATAGGCACCAGCATTCAGGCGCGGATTGCGGGCTACGTCACGAAGATTGAAATGGTTGTCGAGGCGGGGAAACTGCCGTTCATGACCGTTCAACCGCCCGAAGAATCAGGGTATGTCGGCGAAGAAGTGAGACTGTACGTTAACTGCTTTGAAGTCCCGATTGTCGATCCAGAGAAGAGGCTCTATGTCTCCGACGTTTCCAATCCCCTGGTGAACATTGATCTGATCCTTAATACGACCTGATGCCGCCCGCCGTCTTGTGACATTGCTGGACGAGGCCGGGTTACGTTTCCTGCCAGCTTATGATTATCCGCCTTACCGGGGCCCATAACGCTGAATCCGCCGCGACGAGACTGGCGGGTATCGTCATTAACGGCCGTGTCGCGCTGGATGCCGGCAGCCTGACCCGCTCGCTGACCCTTGAGGAACTGCAAGACCTGCGCCATGTGTTTCTCACCCATCGCCACTATGATCACATTCGCGATCTTCCTGCACTGGCATACGCAACCCCACTAGCAGGTACGCTGCATGTCTACGGGCTTACGGACACTCTTGGCGCCCTCGCTGGTCACCTGATGAACAACGTGATCTATTCGGCGTACCAGGAGCGGACAGGCCAAGACGGCAACCCGCGTGCCCAGTTTCATACGCTGGAACTGGACAAAGTGCTTACGATTGGCGATCTTGCAATCACGCCACGTGCTGCCGCTCACACCGCGCCCGCGCTCGGCTTTCTGGCCTCAAACGGTGAACGAAGCCTCTACTATACGGGCGACACTGCCCCGGGATTCTCGACTCACCTTGGGACATCTCCGCCGGATGTTCTTATCTGCGAGGTCACTTACTCCAACGCGGGTGCAGACGACGCATCTCGCAATGGGCATATGACTCCCGCGCTGTTGCACGGAGAAATTGCGAAAATCGTTGACGAGTCCGGGTGGACTCCCCGCGTGATCGTCGTTCACCGCAACCCGGCACACGAGCAGGAGATCGCGCAAGAAGTCGACGCCCTTTGTGCCGAAACAGGCTGGGACATCACTCTCGGCGCAGCAGATATGACACTGACTGTCTAAGCCCACCGCCGCCCTGTACCATAACGACAGGGGAGAGCAGGGGAACGCGGTACTACCGATGACAGCAGGATTCATGTACAGCCCGGAGCTCACGCGAAACATCTTGCGTGAGGATCACGTGCTGCGTCCCATGCGCCTGCGCCTCGTCTATGAACTTCTGCAGGCGTACGGCGTATTCGAGCGGCCTGATGCCGTGGTGATTGAGCCGCGTGTTGCCACGGAGCAGGAATTGATGACATTCCATGGCCGCGACTACGTGGAGTCCGTGCAAGCGTTCAGTCGCGGTGAAGACCTCCACCGCCAACACCGCTATGGCTTCAGCGATTGGGGCGATAACCCCATCTCGGAAGGCATGTATGAAGCAGCTGCGCTGGCAGCAGGGGCCTCGCTCGTTGCGGCGGAATCCGTGTGGAACGGCGAAGCCGATGTCGTCTTCAACGCGGGCGGCGGCTACCATCACGCCGGCCCGGACTTTGCCTACGGCTTCTGTGTCTTCAATGATGCGGTCATCGCCATCCTGCGCTTGCTTGCCCTCGGCGCGGAGCGAATTGCCTATATCGACATTGATGCACACCATGGCGATGGCGTACAGAATGCCTTCTACGCCAGCAATCGTGTGCTAACCATCTCTCTACATCAGTCCGGTCAGACCATATTTCCAGGCACCGGAGACACGACCGAGATGGGTGAAGAGGCGGGCGTCGGTTACGCCGTCAATCTGCCGCTCGCGCCCGGAACGCATAATGAGGCGTATAGGCAGGTTCTGGAGAACGCCGTCGCGCCCCTCATTCGCAAGTTCAATCCGGATGTCCTCGTCACGCAACAGGGCATAGATACGCACATAGATGACCCGCTCACTCACCTACGACTCACGTCTGCGGGCCATACATCGGCCGTCGCGGCCCTGGGCGCCCTGTCTCCCGGCAAGTGGCTGGCCATGGGGGGCGGAGGATATGATCTGTCCGCCGTTGCGCGGTGCTGGGCGATGGACTACGCCGTGATGGCGGGCGTGGAACTGCCGGACGAAATACCTGAGTCGTACCAGGAAACGTACGGACTGAAGCAGTTGCGTGATGACCCTGCCGCAGATCTTCTTGAGGCGGATGACGCTCGTGTCTGGCGAGAAACTGAGGAGTCCGTCAAACGCGTGCAGGAACTTATATTTCCTATTCACGGGCTGACGGTGTAGCACGCCCGCGAGCAGGAACTGGAATTCAATAAACCCTGAGATTGTCCAAAGCAGGATACCGTCAATTATGGAGGCCGCAGAACCGTGACCATTTCCACCCAATCTCAGATCGCCTTTGGAACCGACGGCTGGCGGGCGATCATCGCGGAGGAGTTCACCTTTGAGAACGTGCGTTACTGCGCGAAGGGCGTCGCGCAGTATCTGAAAGCGCAGGGCACGGCGGGGCAGGGTGTCATCGTCGGCTATGACACGCGATTCGGCTCCGAGCGGTTTGCCGCCGCCATCGCAGAAGTGCTGGCAGCGGAAGGCGTGCCGTCTTATCTATGCCAAACGTGGGCGCCGACGCCGACCGTTAGCTACAACGTCATCGCTCATAAGGCGGCCGGGGCTATCATCGTAACGGCTAGTCACAACCCGCCTGAATGGAACGGCTTCAAGTACAAGCCGGACTACGGCGGTTCTGCATCGCCGGAGATTATCGCTGCCCTAGAGCGCGAGATTCATGAGGCTGAGACAGCCGGCCCGCCGCCTGTGATGCCGCTGGCTGACGCGCTAAGGGACGGGATCGTTACCATGATCGATCCCCGCCCCGGCTACATCGACCAACTCCGCTCTCTTGTGGACGTGGATCGTATCCAGGCTGCAGGCCTGCGCGTCGTGATTGATCCGATGTATGGCGCGGGAATGGGCTACCTTGCGGACCTGCTTGGCGGTGGCAAGACGGAATTGATAGAGATTCACGGCGAACGCAACCCTGACTTTCCCGGTATGAGGCAGCCGGAACCCATCTCCCACAACCTCGGCGAATTACGCGAGGCCGTCGTTCGGTACGGCTACGGCGTGGGGCTGGCGACCGACGGCGACGCGGATCGCGTTGGGGGTGTGGACGAGGGAGGCCGATTCCTCACACCCCTGCAGTTCTTCGCGCTGCTTGCTTTTTACCTGCTGGAGATTCGCGGTGAGCGCGGCCCATTGGTCAAGTCCATCACGAGTTCCCGCATGATCGATATTCTCGGCGAGAAGTACGGTGTCCCGGTCTATGAAGAGCCGGTCGGCTTCAAGTACGTCGGGCCGCGCATGATGGAGACGGACGCGTTGATTGGCGGCGAAGAGAGCGGCGGCTTCGGATTCCGGGGACACGTTCCAGAACGTGACGGCGTGCTTTCCGCGCTATACATCCTCGATGCAATGGCGCAGACGGGACGCTCCCTGTCCGGCCTCATCGACTGGCTCTACGAAACCGTCGGGCCGCACCAGTACGACCGCCTTGACCTTGAGTTCCCTGCCGCTCGCCGCGCCGAGGTCATGGGCAGCGTTGCGGAGAGTCAACCTGCGGAGCTGGCGGGGGTGGCCGTCGCAGAAGTCTCAACCAAAGACGGCTACCATTTCATGCTTGAAGACGGCTCATGGATGCTCATCAGGTTCTCCGGCACGGAGCCGTTGCTGAGAATCTACGCAGAGGCGCGTTCCATGGAGCGCGTGCAACGACTCATCGGCGCGGGCCGAGACCTCACGGGAATTTGACCCGTCTGGGCTGGATTGCGGAAGGCCAGCAAGCAAGGCTAAATGCGAACCGAGAGTGACCGCTTGTTAGGTGTCCAAGCTGGAACGCGGGCCACCACTAGGAAAGGCCACTGAGGTCCGTTCGCGAACCGAGAAAACTAACGCTTGGAGTACTGCTGCTTCTTCCGGGCGCGGAACAGGCCGTACTTCTTGCGTTCCTTCTCACGAGCGTCGCGCGTGAGGAAGCCAGACTTCTTGAGCACAGGGCGCATCGACTCATCGAGACTCGTAAGCGCGCGCGCCAGTCCATGACGGATCGCCTCAGCCTGTCCTGTAACGCCGCCGCCAGTAACCCTCACTGTAATCGCAAACCGCCGTAGTGAATCCGTCGCGACCAGCGGCTGCAAGATTGAGCGGCGATGTAGTTCCAGAGGGAATCGCTCCTCAAGCGGTTTGCCGTCCACGACAAACATGGACTCAGCCCCCGGCGTCACGCGTACGCGCGCAACTGCGCGCTTGCGCCGCCCCGTTGCCTGGAAATATCGACCTGCTGTCGTCATGCCTTTCCGTTCCCCTCCCCGGGAGTCGCTCCGTTCTTATCCCTGTTCCTTCGACTCGTCGCTCTCGTCCGCAGCCTCATCCGCTGAATCATCAGCTTCGACCGCCTCGTTAGTTTCGGGTTCTTGCTCGTTCTCCGCAACGGCGTCCTCGTTATCTGCACCGGACGACTCTGAGGACGTTTCCTCGGCCGCTTGCGCGGCAGTACGCCGTCGTCTGCGAGTTGGGGGCGCAGCCGGTGCTGCTTCCTCGGTGTCCTGTGCCTCGGTGGTCGCCTCTGAAGGGGTTTCCTCAGCTGCCTGCGCGGCAGTACGCCGTCGTCGGCGGGTCGGCGGCACGACCGGCGCTTCCTCCTCGGTGGCCTGCTCTTCTGCAGTCGTCGCCTCCGGCGGAGTTGCGTCCTGTGTTTCCTGTGTAGCCGCGCGGCGACGTCGGCGGGTCGGCGGCACAACCGGCGCTGCCTCCTCGGGAACGGCAACCGGCTCAGGCGCAGCAACCTGCGCTTCCAGCTCGGCCTGCTTGCGACGGCCCACTACGCCCTGGCCGGCGCGTACCTGCGCCTCATGCGGGTGTGCAGGCCCGGCGTAGACGTGCAGGCGACGTAGATTCTGCCTGCCAAGCCGATTGTGCGGCAGCATGCCCTTCACGGCGTTCTGAATGATGCGTTCCGGGTGCTTCTCTCGGAGAGTGGACAACGTGACTGCACGCAGCCCTCCCGGGTATTGCGTGTGGCGATAGTAGGTCTTCTGGTCCTCTTTCTGCCCCGTCACACGCACCTTTTCGGCATTGATGACGATAACGTTGTCGCCGACAGACATGTGCATCGTATACGTCGGCTTGTCCTTGCCGCGAAGAATGGCTGCGATGCGGGTTGCCAGACGTCCAAGCGTCTCGCCCTCCGCGTCAATAACGCGCCATCCGCGCTCGATTTCGCTCTTCTTGGGGCTGAATGTTCGTACATTTGCCATGGAGATTGCCTCAGTCTTCAAGGATTCCGTTGTCATATGTAACGCCCATCAGGCACAGGCCCGCGGCGGGCATAGTCAATGTCGCCTCTCCCGGCGCGCCCTCACGCGCAAGGTGATGAAACGCTGCCGTGCTCATCTGTCCCGTGCCCACCTGTACGAGAGCACCTGCGACGCGCCGAACCTGGTGGGGCAGAAATCCGCTCCCGCGCAGGTCAATCGTCACAATATCATCGGCGCGCGCCACCGCTGCATCGTCGTAGCGCCTCAGCGGGTTCCGGTCTGCCGGCAGCGGTCCGGTGAAGGGCCGTGCGTCCAGCCAACCGTCCAATGCTGTTATCGCCTCTGCCATCGCCGCCTCATCAAGATGCTCTTTGACGTGCGCGGCCTGCTGACGCAGTAACGCGGACGGTGACTGGCGATTGATGATGGTGTAGCGGTAGTGGCGTGAGCGGGCGTCCCGAGTGACGTCAAAGGCTTCGGGCGCCCATTGCGCCTTGGTCACGCTGATGTCATTCGGCAGATAGTGGTTCAGTCCTGTCACATAACGATCGAAGGGCAGTTCGGTCATGGGCTGGAAGCTGATAACCTGCCCTCGCGCGCTCGCCCCTGAATCAGTGCGTCCTGCCGCGGCGATGCGATAGTGCTGTCCCGTCAGCTTGAGGAGCGCGCCCTCAAGCTCGCCCTGGATTGTTGGCACGCCCGGCTTTTGCAGCTGCATCCCCTGGTAGCGCGCCCCCTCGTACTCAATAGTGAGTACGACGAGTCGATCTGCAACGTCAGGCGGCGGTGCGTCATCAGTAGGCTTGTTGAGGGTGGCCGTCTGCATCGGTGGATTCCCCAGAGCGCCCCTAGACGAGCTCCAACCGCACCATTGGCGCGGCATCGCCATTTCGGGGTCCGATCTTTGTGATCCGCGTGAATCCGCCGGGGCGGTCTTGATATCGTTCTCCATAGACCCGGAAGAGCTTATCCACCACGTCCTTGTCCGGGATGAACTTGAGCGCGCGCCGACGCGCGGAGAGCCCGCCGTCCTTGCCAAGCGTCACCATGCGTTCCGCAAAGCTGCGCGTCTCCTTGGCCTTGGCCTCGGTCGTCACAATCGCTTCACGTAGGAACAGATCCCTCGTCAGATTGCGATACATCAGCATACGCGGCGCGGTTTTTCTGCCGAGCGTACGGCCTGAAACGCGGTGTCTCATAGTCCGGTTATCCTATTCCTCGTCATCATCGTCCGGGTCGAACGAGCGGCGCGAATAGTGGGTCAAATCCACTTCCGAGACATCCTCGTCCGGGCGCATTGAGAAGACGGCGCCGTCTTCTGATTCGTCGGCGTCGCCATCCGCTCCTTGTTCGGCCCCGGCGACAGTACCCTCGGTGCTCGGAACAAGCGTCGCAAGAGGGACGCGCCGCCAAGCGCGATCCTCATCGTCCTCCGGGATCGCCACGCCCATCTCCCGCAAACGCTGGACGAGTTCATTGAGAGATTGTTCGCCAAAGTTGCGCAGTTCAAGGAGTTCCTGTGCGGACTTCTCGAGCACATGTCCCACAGTTGCCAGGTTTCCACGACGCAGGCTGTTTTGCGTTCGTGTGGAAAGATGTAGATCCTCCACGGTGACCGCAGACAGTGAAGGCGGAACGCTGAGGCCGGGCTGCTGCCCGGCGGCAAGAGCAGCCGACTCCCCGAGGGAAGCGAATGGCTGCAGTTGATCAATGATGATTTGCGTGCCCTTGCGGACGGCGTCCTCAGGCGTGATTGTGCCGTCAGTCCACACCTCAAGCACGAGCCGATCAAAGTCCGTCACCTGGCCGACGCGTGTTGCCTCAACCTCAAAGTTTGCTCGGCGAATGGGCGTGAAAATGGCGTCCACAGGCAGGATGCCGATGGGATCTTCCTCCGAGGTCTCTGCCGCCCGGAAGCCGGTGCCCTGCTCGACGGTGAATTCGATCGAGAGCTCGGCGTCCGTGCTGTCGGCATTGAGCAGCACAAGATTGGGATTGACGATTGTGTAATCACCATGCCGCTGGATGTCGCCGGCCGTAATTGCTCCCGCCTGCCCGCTCACATCAAGCCGCAGAGTGCCGGGGCGTCCGGTGATCGACTGGATGCGGATGTCCTTCACGTTCAACAGGAAATCCACCATGTCTTCACGAACGTGGGGCAGGGTGGAGTATTCATGCTGAGCGCCCTCAATGCGCACGGCGGTAATTGCCACGCCGGGCAACGAATTCAGCAAGACTCGCCGAATGGCATTGCCGAGTGTCACGCCAAAGCCCTGCGTTAGTGGCTCGATGATGAACCGGCCATACGCATCCTGCGACCGGTCGGTCGTGATCTCAGGAGCAAGGCTCGCGCCCGTCTCTAGCTGTAGTTCTGCCTCAGTCATCAGGGTCAAGAGTTTGGCCTCCCTGCCGTACAGGTATGCGTGCGCTGTCTGCGCCTTTACGTTCCGCAGTCTCTATCGTGAATAGAACTCGACAATTAGGCGGTCATCGATACGGATGTCCATATCGGCCCGCTCAGGCTGCCGCAGCATCCGTCCCATCATGCCCCGCGCATCCATCTGCAGCCACTCCGGCGGTTGCCGCCGTTGCGCCTGGTACTGGACGATTTCATATTGCGTCGTGTTGGTGGAGCTGGGCACCCACGAGATCTCCGCCCCTTCCTTGACGCTGATGGAGGGCGTTCGCGCCCGGCGGCCGTTCACAGCCAAATGACCGTGCGACACCATTTGGCGCGCCTCCTTGCGCGAGTTTGCCCATCCAAGTCGATAGACGACGTTGTCTAGGCGGGTTTCAAGGATTTTGAGCAGGTTTTCCCCAGTCGCCCCGCGTTGTCGTGCGGCGACCGCATAGTGCTTTCGGAACTGGCGCTCAAGCACGCCGTAAATGTGGCGGGCCTTTTGCTTCTCCCTTAGGTGGATGCCCCACTCCGAGAGCCGCCGTCGACGCCGATTACCCGTGGCCGATTCGCCGGGGGCGCTGCGACGTCGCTCGATGGCGCATTTCGGTGTATAGCAGCGCTCTCCCTTGAGAAAGAGCTTGATTCCCTGTCGCCGGCATAGCCGGCAGACCGGCCCCGTATATCGAGCCATCCCTTACGTGTTCCTCCTGATTGCCGGCATTACCGCAGACAATCCGTGTGTCGCTGTTCGCGTCATATTGGTTACTGAATTCCTCGTGCGACGACTAGACGCGGCGGCGCTTTCGCGGCCGGCATCCGTTGTGCGGTATCGGCGTCGTATCCCTGATAGCGGTGACGACGAGACCGGTGGCTTGCAAGGAGCGGATTGCCGCCTCACGGCCGCTGCCGGGGCCCTTCACACGCACTTCCACATGCTGCAGGCCATGCTCCATGCCGCGCCGCGCAGTTTCTTCAGCGGCTCGCTGCGCCGCAAACGCCGTTCCCTTGCGAGAACCACGGAATCCAACCGCGCCGCCGCTGCCGGAGGCAATCACGTTTCCGACCGGATCCGTCAGTGTGACAACAGTGTTGTTAAACGTGGCGTAGATATACGCGCGGCCATAGGGCACGGACTTGCGCTCCCTGCGGCGCACTCGCTGGCGTCCTCGTCTCGCCATGTTTTGCTATTGCTCCTTTCGGCGGGCAGGCAGATACTCGCGCTTTCCGGCGAGTCGGCCCTGTTCCACTGTTCTCGTTGGGCCGTTTTTTACTTGCGAGCAACCCGCCGCTTGCCGGCCACCGTGCGCTTGGGGCCCTTGCGGATTCGCGCGTTCGTGCGTGTCCGCTGACCGCGCACGGGCAGCCCCACCCGATGCCTGACGCCACGATAGCTGCCAATCTCAATAAGCCTGCGGATGTTCATGGCGATCTCACGTCGCAGATCGCCCTCAATCAGATACCCACCCCGCTCGATGGCCTCACGCAGTAGAGCCATCTCCTGTTCGGTCAGCTCATGTACTCGCCGGTTGGGGTCGACTCCGGACCGTTCGAGAATCTCACCCGCTCGAGTCGGGCCAACGCCGTAAATGTAACGAAGTGAGTAGCCAACCTTCTTGTTGTCCGGAATATCCGCCCCGGCTATTCGTACCATCAGTCTGTCCCGTGCTCCCCGTTCAGCCCTGTCGCTGCTTATGTTTTGGATTCGTGCAGATGACGAACAGGCGGCGCCTGCGCCGAACGATTCGGCACTTGTTGCATCGCGCCTTCACGGACGCTGATACCTTCATGTCGCGCTGTCCTTCTTCCGTACCTGTTTTCCCTGTCGTTTGTCGAAACTAGCGGAAGCGGTACGTTACCCGTCCCCGCTTCAAGTCATACGGCGAAAGCTCAACAAGCACGCGATCCCCGGGCAGGATGCGAATAAAGTTGAGCCTGATCTTTCCGGAGGCATGCGCCAATACTGCATGCTCATTCGGCAAGTCCACACGGAACATGCCGTTTGGGAGAGCTTCCCGAACGGTGCCCTCAACCTCGATGGTTTCCTTCTTATTCTTTTGAGTCATACCTCGCCCGTCAGATAGGCCGCACGAATAATCAGTATGCCATAGCGTGGATACAAAAAGCTACGTCACGGTTGCCCGGTTCGGCTGGTTAGAACCTCCGGTCCGTCATCCGTTACAACGATTGTGTGTTCCCAGTGGGCCGACAAACTCCCGTCCACGGTTGAAACCGTCCAATCGTCTTCCTCCACGAATGTCCGCCAGTCGCCCATCGTTAGCATCGGCTCCAGCGCGATTGTCACGCCGGGCCGCAAGCGAAATCTCCGTAGTCCTCGTCGACTCGTACTATCGAAATCGGCGACATTGTTCGGAATCCAGGGATTCTCGTGCATCTCCGTGCCGATTCCATGACCGCCGTATCCGCGAATCATGCTGTAGCCCTTTGGCTCCGCGTAGTCCCTGATAGCGGTCGTCAGATCTACAATCCCGTTTCCAGACCGTGCCGCATCAATGGAGGCGATCAACGACTGGCGCGTGTCCTCTATCAGATCTTTGACCCCATCGGGAACATCGCCTACGGCAAATGTAATTGCGGAATCACCGTGATAGCCGTCATAGATTGCCCCGCAGTCGATGGACAGGACATCACCGTCCTGAATCTTCCGGGGGCCGGGAATACCGTGAACGACCTCTTCATTGAACGATGTACAGATATGAGCCACAAAGCCCTGGTAGCCGAGGAAGGACGGCACACCGCCCCGTCCACGTATCTCCCGCCCCGCGATTTCGTCCAACTGCGCTGTTGTTACCCCGGGTTTGGCCGCGTCACGCAGGATGTTCAGGACGTCGGCGACGATATGGCCCGCCTTACGCATGAGGTCAATCTCACGCGGCGACTTTACCGTCGGAGACTGTTTGTTGCGGCCAAGTACCATCGTGGAGGTTGGGATTCTACTTGAGCGCCGCTAGCAGATCCGCGCGTACAACATCGATCTCCTGCTCGCCGTTGATGCTCGTCAGGATCTCTTGAGCCGTGTAGTAGTCAATAAGCGGCGCCGTCTGATCCCGGTACACGCCAAGGCGATTCCGCACCGTCTCGGGCTTGTCATCGTCTCGCTGGTACAGTTCGCCGCTGTCCGCGTCGCACACACCCTCAGTCTTTGGCGGGTTGTTGACTGCGTGGTACGGCGTCTGGCACGCGCGGCAGATCCAGCGCCCGCTCAGGCGGCGGACCAGCTCATCTTCCGAGACATCGACCAGCAGGACCTTGTCCACGGTCTCATTGCGGCTCGTGAGCGCCTCGTCCAATGCCTCCGCCTGCGCGAGGCTGCGCGGGAACCCGTCCAGGATGTATCCATCTGCCGCGTCCGGCTGTGAGATGCGTTCTAGCAGCATCCGAACCGTCACGTCGTCCGGCACCAGCTCGCCTCGGTCCATATAGGATTTAGCTTCCAGCCCGAGCGGCGTGCCCTGTGAGAGAGCAGCGCGAAAGAGATCGCCCGTCGCGATGTGCGGCGCGTTCAGTTGCTCGTGGAGCGTCGCCGCCTGTGTGCCCTTGCCTGCGCCCGGCGCGCCAAGAAGAATGATTCGCATCGTGACTCCCAGTTTGAATCAGAGTGTGCCTGGCTGAATGAGTAGCGTACGCCGACGGTTTGGACGCGCGTCCGCTACCTCAAGAACCCCTCGTATTGCCGCATCAGAAGCTGCGATTGCAGCTGCCGCATGGTGTCCAACACGACCGCAACCACGATGAGCAGGGCAGTGCTGGAAATTGATAATGTACTCACGCCCGTCGCCAACAGCAGGAAGAACGGGACAATCGCGACGATTCCCAGGAATATCGCGCCGCCCCACGTGATCCGCGTCAACACGCGAATGAGATAGTTATGCGTCGGCGCCCCCGGTCTGATGCCGGGAATGAATCCACCATTGCGTTGTAAGGACTCCGCGAGGTTCTGCTGCTGGAACGTAACCATCGTGTAGAAGAAAGTAAACGCTACAACCAGGAAAAACAGGAGCAGCCAGTACATGAACCCTTCGGGCCCCAGGTTTCGCGCAAAGAAGTCACCCACTCCCGCGACGAGGTTGTTGTCAGCCTCTTGGAAATAGCTAGCAACCGTCGGCGGGAAGATCAGGATGGAGAACGCGAAGATGAGCGGAATCATGCCGGCGGAGTTAACGCGCAACGGGATGAATGTAGACCCACTTTGCCTGTAGACGCGGCCCTGTCGCGTCACGCTTCGTCCATATTGAACGGGAATACGACGCTGCGCCTCCGTGAAAACGACGATGAAATAGATGGTTGCCAGCCCGGCAAATCCCACCAACGCAAGGGAAATCGGATCATTGGCAAATACGCCCTGGCCGAACAGCGTTGGCAGCCCGGCCACGATGCCGCCGAAGATGATGACGGAGATGCCGTTGCCGATGCCGCTCTCAGTGATCAGTTCGCCCAGCCAGACAAGCAGCATTGTCCCGCCCGCCATGCTCACGATCATCGCGAGCGTCGGCAGGAATTCGCCGCCCGGGTACGGCCAAAGCGCGCCGAGAACTCCGAGCCTGCTCAAAAGAATAAGTTGTCCATAAGCGGACGCTGCGGCGATGGGAACCGTCATCCAGTGCGTGTACTGGTTGATCCTTTGCCGTCCGGCCTCGCCTTCTCGGGCAAGCGCGGACAGGCGTGGAATGACCGGAATCATGATCTGCAGGATGATGCTTGCCGTGATGTACGGGTACACGCCCATCGCGGCAACAGACAGGTTGCGCATCGCGCCGCCGCTGAAGATATCCAGGAATCCCAGCAGCTGGTTGCTCTGGAAAAGCTGCCGCAGCGCGACAATATCCGCTCCCGGCACGGGAACGTGCGCGATGAACCGGAAGATTACGAGAATCGCGAAGGTGAAGAGGATGCGACGACGGAGGTCCGGCTGGTACCAGGCATCGATCATCGCCTGGATAAGGGCCGGACGCGGCTGACGCCGTTCGGTCGTCGATGAGTAACTCACGACGCGATACGCTCCCTGTTATCGGGGCCGATGAATGACTGGCTTGGGAAGGGTGTCAATACTGCCGCCCGCCGCCTCGATCTTCTCACGCGCGGTACGCGACACGCGGTGGGCGCGAACGGTGAGAGGCTGCTCAATTTCTCCGTCCGCCAAGATGACGATGGGCTTCTTGAGCGACCTGATAATGCCCTGTTCACGTAGCGATTCCGGACTGACCTCAGAACCGGCGGGCAGGTCCATCAGGCTCGATAGGTTTACGGGCTCATATTCGACACGGAATAGATTCTTGAATCCGCGCTTGTGCGGCAGCCTCTTGACCAGCGAAAGCTGACCGCCCTCAAAGCTTGCGCGCACCCCACCGCCGGAGCGAGACTTCTGCCCCTTCATGCCCTTGCCAGCGTAGGTGCCGCGGCCTGAGGAGTTGCCTCGGCCCACGCGCCGCCTGCGCTTGCGGGACCCGGCAGGCGATCGCAGCTCATTCTCATGCATCGGCGCTCGCGCCTCCCTCGTCCCTCAGTTCCGTCGTCACCAGGTGGCGCACCTTGATCAACATTCCCCGAATCGAGCGTGAGTAATCGTGCTCCCGCTCGTCACCCATGCGTCGGAGGCCGAGCGCGCGGAGCGTCTTGACCTGGTCCGACTTCTGGTTAATCGGGCTCTTGGTGATCGTCACACGCACCTTCGTCATGACGCTGCGCCCTCGTTCTCATCATCACTAGAGCTTTCCGCATCCCCGGCTGCCTCCGCTGTCGCAGACTCCTCAGCCTCGGGGGCGGGAGTTTCCTCAGTGTCGGCAGTCGGCGCGTCTTCCGCCTCGGCGGCAGGCTCCTCCGTCTGGTCGGAGGCATCCGTTTCAGCGTTGGCGGTTTCCGACTCAGCTTCGGCTTCCGCCGGGGCCTCACTCTCTTGCGCTTCTGGGGCGGCGGGCTGCTCTTCAACCGCGTTCTCCGCCAGGAACGTGTCGCTGCTCACCGGCTGCGGCACGATGGGCGCGGGCCCGTCATAGCCGGCTGCCTCCGGCTCCTTCTCAGGGAGCGGTTCCTCGCCCCGGACCATGCGACGCAATGAAATCGTCTGACGCGGGTCGCGCATCATCTGCAGGCCCTTGATGGTGGCCTGCACCACATTGATCGGGTTGTTGCTGCCCTGAGACTTCGTCAAAATATCGCGAACACCGGCGGCCTGCACAACGGCGCGTACGGCGGCACTCGCCCGCACACCTGTACCCGGCGCGGCGGGTCGGAGAAGGATCTGCGCGCCCCCAAATCGACTGACGACCTGCTGCGGCACGCTGCTTTCCAACGTTGACACGTCAATCAGCGAACGTCGAGCAATTGCGCCGCCCTTCTGCACTGCAAGCGGCACCTCCGCCGCCTTGCCAAGGCCGTAGCCAATCTTGCCCTTGCCGTCGCCAACCACGACGAGCGCGTTGAACGTGAAACGCCGACCACCGGCCACGGTCTTTGCCACGCGCCGGATCGATACCACGCTCTCGGTCAGGCCGTCTGATTCCCGATCCGCGTCGCGCTGTCGTTCCCGTGTGCGCCCGCGGGCACCACGTGTGCGTCCTAGTGTCATCGTTTCTCCGTCCGCTCCTCGTCCCTAGAAAACCAGGCCGTTTTCACGCGCCGCTTCGGCCACGGCTTTGATCCGGCCATGATATTGGTACCCGCCCCGGTCGAAAACGACGGTCGTGATACCGCCCGCGACCGCTCGCTGCGCGACTGCCGCGCCAACAATCTTGGAGCGATCCGATTTGTTGTGTCCGCCCACTTCGTCCCGAATGTCCTTGTCCCGTGTCGAAGCGGCGGCGAGAGTTACGCCGCGCGAGTCATCAACCACCTGTGCATAGATATGATTCAGGCTGCGGAATACACACAGCCGAGGTCGCTGCTCCGTGCCGGTAACCCGTTGTCGCAGCCGAAGGTGGCGTCGGTTGCGGCCCTCACTTGCTGTTTTGATGCGTGGCATGTCTGCTGCTACTCCGCCTATCTGCGTCCGGCGCCCTTGCCGGCCTTGCGTCTCACCTGCTCACCCTGGTAGCGGATGCCCTTGCCTGTGTACACGCCCGGCTTGCGCACCGCGCGAATCTTGGCGGCCGTCTGACCGACAAGCTCCTTGTCAATGCCGTCCACGTGCAGGCGCGTGTTGGTTTCCGCCTCCAGCGTGATACCTTCCGGCGGCTGGACATCAACCGTGTGTGAATATCCGACGCTTAGCGTGATGCCGGGTCCAGACTGTTGCGCGCGGTAGCCCGCTCCCTGGATCTCCAGAGTGCGGCGATAGCCCTCGGACACGCCGGTCACCATGTTGGCCAACAGCGCGCGGGACAACCCGTGGAACGCCCCAGACGCGCGATTATTCTCATCCTTGCGGTGGACGGTGATGACACCGTCATTCTGCTCAAATCGCACGGCGGGGTGGAACCGGCGCGTCAATTCGCCTCGCGGCCCCTTGACGGCAATAGTCGTCCCTTGCGGGTCGTCGGCCATCGTGACCTGCACGCCCCCCGGCACCGGTATCGGCATCCGTCCTACTCGTGACATTTCTTGAAACCGTGTTCCTCAGATTCTCTCTATGAAGCTACTTTGCGTTTTTGTGCGTTCCTGTTGGGTCGCCACCTACCACACGTAGGCGAGCAATTCCCCTCCAATACCTTTGCGCCACGCCTCCCGGCCAGTCATCACGCCGCTCGACGTTGAGACGACCGCGATGCCGAGGCCTCCAAATATGCGCGGAATCTCACCACGTTGCACATACACGCGCAATCCGGGTTTGCTGACGCGACGCAGCCCGTTGATGACGGGGCTGTTGCCCTCGCGATACGCCATCTGCATGCGCACAATCTGCTGAGGTGTCGTCCCCCTCAGGATCGAGAAATCTCGGATGAACCCTTCTTGCTTCAGGATCTCCGCAATGGCGACCTTGGTTTTGGACGCCGGGACGGTGATGGACTCATGTCGAGCCATCAACCCGTTGCGGATGCGGGTGAGCATATCGCCGATGGGATCGCTAACGGTCATGTGTTTACGCTCTCCCCTCTACCAACTCGCCTTGCGCACGCCCGGAAGCTGCCCGGTGAGCGCCCTCTCCCGCATACATATGCGGCATAGGCCGAACATTCGGTAGTACGCCCGCGGCCTGCCGCATACGTGGCAGCGGTTGTACGCCTGCACCTTGTACTTGGGCGGGCGCTTCCAGCGGGCAATCTTTGACTTCTTCGCCATTAGTTGGTGATCTCCTCACGCGCGAACGGCATTCCTAGCAGGGCCAGTAACCTGAGCCCCTCATCGTCCGTCTGCGCCGTTGTCACAATGTTCACCTGCAGGCCGCGAATCCGATCCACGCGGTTGTAATCAATTTCGGGAAAGATGATTTGCTCGCGCAGCCCAACGCTGTAATTGCCGCGCCTGTCGAACGCCCTTGTTGAGACGCCCCGGAAATCTCGTGTGCGCGGCAGTGCTACGTTCATCAACCTGTCCAGGAAGTTCCACATGCGCGCGCCGCGAAGCGTCACGGACGCGCCGATGGTATTCCCCTCGCGGATGTGAAATCCGGCGATGGAGTTCCGGGCGCGAGTGACCACCGGCTTCTGGCCGGAGATCGTCGTCAGATCTCGTTGGATTCCCTCCAGCACCCGTGCCTCATCACGCGCGTCTCCCGCGCCGATGTTCAGCACGATCTTCGTGACCTTCGGCACGCGCATCGCATTCGTGAAATTGAACTCCTGCATCAGGGCAGGGGCCACCTCATCCATATACATCTGGCGCAGGCGCGGAATCTCCGCAGGTCGCGCGCCATTTGTCGACGCGGCCTCCTGCTGCCCCTCATCCGAGGATCCGGCCTGTCGCCGCCGTCCGGATGAGCGGCGCTGACGGGCAGGGGCCTCCGCCTCCTCACCCTCCTGGGCGTCGTCCGTTGACGCCCCCGCAGGAACGGGGAACGGCAGATCGCGCTCTATGTCGTCGTTGTCTAGTCGATTGTCTCGTTGCATGACTTGCACCGTCGGACCTTGCGTCCGTCTTCTAGTGTTCCGAAACTCACCCGCACCGCCTTATCGCAGTGGGGGCAAATCAGCCTCACGTTGGAGATATGCAGCGGGTTGGGCATCTCGATGATGCCGCCCTGCCGCACGCCCGGTTGTGGGCGCTGATGTTTCTTGATGATATTCACGCCCTGCACGACCACGCGGCCGCTGGAGGGAATCACCCGCTCAACCGTGCCGCGCTTGCCCCGGTCTTTGCCCGCGGCCACGTACACCGTGTCGTTTCGCTTTATTGTCGCCGCCATCGCTACAGGACCTCCGGGGCGAGAGAAATGATTCTCATGAAATTCTTATCGCGTAGTTCACGAGCGACGGGCCCGAAGATACGCGTGCCTCGCGGCAGATCACGTTCAGTCAGGATGACTGCTGCGTTCTCGTCGAATCGAATATATGAGCCGTCAGGCCGCCGATACGGCTTGACCACGCGCACCACGACGGCGCGAACGACGTCACCCTTGCGCACGCCCGCATTCGGCTGCGCCTCCTTGACGGAAGCGACGATGATGTCTCCCACGGACGCATAGTGCCTCCGCGTACCGCCCGGCACGTTGATGCACTGTATCTCGCGAGCGCCGGAATTGTCCGCGACGCGAAGGCGTGTCTGCACCTGGATCATTCGGTTCCCGCCCTCGCATCATCAGGCAACGCCGCAACAACGCCGCGCTCAAGCACGTCGGTGACACGCCATCGCTTGTCCCTGGACAGCGGTCGAGTCTCCTGGATGCGCACAAGGTCACCCTCGGCACACACACTGTTCTCATCGTGCGCCTTGAACCGCGTCAGGCGGCGAACTGCCTTCTTATACAAGCGGTGGGTGCGCTGCCGCTCAACGGTCACGACAACCGTTTTCTCCATCTTCGTGCTGACCACGCGGCCCACACGTGTCTTCTGACCGGGCATCTACGCTGTCTCCTCCACCGCGAAGGCCTCCAACTGCCGCTCACGGATTACAGTCTTGAATTGGGCGACACTCTTGCGCGCCTTGCCAACCTCGCTGGTGTTAGCCAGCTGTCGCGTCACCGCGCGAAAGCGCAAGTTGAACAACTCACGATGCGCATTCTCCAACTCCTCCTGGAGTTGGTCATCATTCAGTGCGCGTATCTCTTCCATATCCATCCCGGACTACTCCATATCACGAGTGACGATTTGCGTGCGGATGGGCAGCTTGTCCTGCGCCAGCCGCATCGCCCGACGCGCAGCTTCTTCAGGCACTCCTGCAATCTCAAACAGGATCTTGCCGGGGCGCACAACGGCCACCCAGCCGTCCACATTTCCCTTGCCGGCGCCCATCCGTGTTTCCAGCGGCTTCTTTGTAATCGACTTATGCGGGAACACACGAATCCATATCTGGCCACCGCGCCGGACGTGGCGAGTCATCGCGCGCCGCGCCGCCTCAATTTGGCGACCTGTGAGCCAGATCGGCTCCATCGACTGGATGCCAAACTCGCCGAACGCCACCGTGTTCCCCTTCTGCGCCATCCCGCGCATCCGGCCCCGGTGTTGCTTGCGATATTTGACTCGTCGTGGTTGCAGCATGATGGCTACTCGTTGTCCTCAGTAGAATCCGATTCTTCGGCTGCGGCGGGAGCAGTCTCCTCAGCCGCCGGAGTCTCGGCCTCAGCCGCCGGAGTCTCGGCCTCAGCCGCGGGAGCCTCAGCCTCAGCTGCCGGAGTCTCGGCCTCAGCCGCCGGAGTCTCGGCCTCAGCCGCGGGAGCCTCAGCCTCAGCTGCCGGAGTCTCGGCCTCAGCCGCCGGAGTCTCGGCCTCAGCCGCGGGAGCCTCAGCCTCAGCTGCCGGAGTCTCGGCCTCAGCCGCCGGAGTCTCGGCCTCAGCCGCGGGAGCCTCAGCCTCAGCTGCCGGAGTCTCGGCCTCAGCCGCCGGAGTCTCGGCCTCAGCCGCGGGAGCCTCAGCCTCAGCTGCCGGAGTCTCGGCCTCAGCCGCCGGAGTCTCGGCCTCAGCCGCGGGAGCCTCAGCCTCAGCTGCCGGAGTCTCGGCCTCAGCCGCCGGAGTCTCGGCCTCAGCCGCCGGAGTCTCGGCCTCAGCCGCGGGAGCCTCAGCCTCAGCTGCCGGAGTCTCGGCCTCAGCCGCCGGAGTCTCGGCAACCGCCGCCGGAGTCTCGGTCGCAGCCGCCGGAGTCTCGGCAGCCGCCACTGGGCGTTCCGCAGCACCGTTATCTGAGGACGCCACCGGGGTGGACATCATGGCACTGCGACGCGCCAGTTCCTCCGGTGTCGCCTCCGTCACAATATCGCCGCGATAGACCCAAACCTTAACGCCGATCTGACCCATCTGCGTCCGAGCCTCCGCGGTGCCGAAGTCAATATCGGCGCGCAGCGTATGGAGTGGGACGCGGCCGTCCATTGCCTTCTCTGTGCGCGCAATCTCCGCGCCGCCCAGTCTTCCTGATACCGCGACGCGAATTCCCTGCGCCCCTGCCTGCATGGACCGCTGAACGGCCTGCCGTGTGGCGCGCCGGAACGAAACCTGTCGCTGAATCTGATCCGCGATGCTTTGCGCAACCAGCGTTGCCTCAAGCTCCGGCTGTCGTATCTCGTTGATGTCCACACGGACACGCTTGCCCGTCAGGTTTTCGAGCTCCTGGCGGAGTTCCTCAACGCGCTGACCGCCGCGCCCGATGACCACGCCCGGTCGCGCCGTGTGGATGAGCGCTCGCACCTCGCTCGCCTTGCGCTCAAGCTCTACACGCGCAACCGCGGCGTCGCGATGCTTATTGATGATGTGATCCCGAATCTGCAGATCCTCCTGCAGATTCGTTCGATACTGCTCCGCGCGATCAGCGAACCAGTGCGTCTGCCAATCACGGATGTACCCGAGGCGGAACCCAAACGGGTGAACCTTATGACCCATTAGCCGTTCTCCTCGTCATCCACGATGACCGTCAAATTGCTGTGCTTGCGGAAGTGCTTGCCAGCTTGCCCGCGTGCACGCGGCTTGTAACGCCGCAGCGTCTCCGCCGGCCCTATGTCCATGCGCGCGATGCGCAACATGCTCGGATCCAGGTCGTAATTGTTCTCCGCATTCGCCGCCGCGGCCCGAACCACCTTGGCGACTTCCTTGGCCCACGGACTCGCCATGAACTGGAGCTGTGTTAGCGCATCGTCCACGTTCATGCCGGGCAGCATCTGCGTGATGACGTGCAGCTTGCGCACGGAGAGCGACATCCGGCGTGCTCGTGCTGTTACTTGCATCGCGTCGCTCCGCCCTACCGCCTGGCCTGCCGTTCATTGCGAACGTGGCCGCGGAATGTCCGTGTCGGCGCGAATTCACCAAGCTTGTGGCCCACCATGTTCTCCGTGATGAACAAGGGAATATGCCGCCGCCCGTCATGCACCGCCATGTTCAGTCCCACCATCTCCGGCACAATGGTTGACGCGCGCGACCATGTGCGGATCACCGCCCGCGAGTTCGTCTGCTGCGCGATGGATACCTTGCGCAAGAGCTTGGGCTCTATGTACGGTCCCTTCTTGACTGATCGCGACATTTTTCTTCAGCGTTCCTTGTTCTCGTCCGTTCTCGTTCAGATCTCTAGCGGCGCGAGCCTCTGCGTCCGCCGCGCCGACGGACGATGAACACGTCCGTCTTCTTGTTCCTGCGTGTCCGCTTGCCGAGTGTCGGCTTGCCCCACGGCGATTTCGGCCCCGGCATTCCGATTGGCGAGCGTCCTTCGCCGCCTCCGTGTGGATGGTCGCGAGGAGACATTGCGGAGCCGCGCACCGTTGGACGCCATCCCTTGAGTCGCTTCCTGCCCGCCTTGCCCCATGACAGATTCTTGTGGTCGGGGTTGCCGACCTGCCCGATGGTGGCGTAGCAGGCGGAAAGCACGCGCCGCAGTTCGCCCGAGGGCAGCCGGAGCAGCGTGTACTTGTCTTCGTGCGCCATGACTTGCGCGCCGGTGCCCGCTCCGCGGACAAGCTGTCCGCCCTTGCCGAGATGAATCTCGATGTTGTGCACCGTTGTGCCCGTCGGGATCACACCCAGGGGCAGCGCGTTGCCAACGCGAACCTCCGCCTCCGGCCCGGACGACAGCACGTCGCCGCGCTGTAGGCCAAGAGGGGCAATGATATAGCGCTTTTCGCCGTCGTGGTAATGCAGCAGTGCAATTCGCGACGAGCGATTCGGGTCGTATTCGATCGTCTTTACGGACGCCGGGACGCCATGTTTGTTGCGCTTGAAATCTATAACACGATAGGCACGCTTCACACCGCCGCCCCGATGGCGAACGGTAACACGGCCGGAGTGGTTGCGCCCCGCGTTGCTCTTCAGAGGCTCCACGAGTGTCTTTTCCGGCCGCACCTTATCGATATCGTCGAAGGCGTCGAGAACCATGCCTCGACGGCCGGGTGATGTGGGTTTTACTGTCTTGACTGCCATCGTTCTACCCTTACACGCCCTCGAAGACCTCGATGCGTTCGCCTGCATGCAGGGTCACAATGGCCTTCTTCCACGGCTTCGTCAGGTACGTCTTCAGCCCGGCTCGCCTGGTCTTACCCTTCACGTTCATCACGTTCACGCTGGAAACACGCACGCGAAATGCAATCTCAACAGCCTCGCGTATCTGCTTCTTGTTGGCCTTGCGATGCACCTCGAAGGCGTACTTGCTCCGATCCTGGAGCGCCGTGTACTTCTCCGTGATGACGGGGCGGCGCAGAACCTCAAGCGGATGCAGGTCCATGACTACCTCTCCGCCTTTCTGCCACTCTTCGCCCACAATTCTTCCGCGCTGCGGACCGCGTCCAGGGTGATTACCAGCTTGCGATGCGCCAGCAAATCACCAACGTTCATATAGCGTGCCGGCAACGTCTTGACTCGTTGAACGTTGTGCGCGGAGCGAATCAGGTTCTCCTCCGGCTCCGCCGTCACCAGCAGGGCAGGGGAATTGACCTCAAGGCTCTGCAGGGCTGCAACCACGTCCTTCGTGCGCGGCCTCTCCAACCCAAAGCTGTCAATGATGACCAGGTCTCCGTTGGCCAGTTTGCTTGTCAAGATGCTGCGCAGCGCCTGGCGCCTCATTCGGACTGGGATATCCTGCCGGTAGCTGCGCGGCTTGGGGCCGAATGCCACTCCGCCGTGCCGCCACAGTGGAGAGCGGATGCTGCCTTGCCTGGCACGGCCCGTGTACTTCTGACGCCACGGCTTGCGCCCGCCGCCGCGCGCCTCACTCCGCGTCTTGGTGGAATGCGTCCCCTGCCGCGCATTCGCGCGCTGCCGCACGAGGGCCTGGTGAACGAGTGCCTCGTAGATAGGCGCATTGAAGAGCAGGTCGCTTACCTCTACGTGGTCAACGACCTGCCCGCTGGTATTGCGGACGTCTACTTCCATATCAGCGGCTCGCCTTCTTGCGTATGAGGACGATTCCGTCCGGTGCCCCGGGGGCGGAGCCGCGCACAAATACCAGGTTGCGCTCCGCGTCCACGGCCACAACGAGACCGCTCTTCTGTGTTGTTCGCTTATTGCCCATCTGCCCGGCCATCTTGAGTCCCTTGCGAACCCGGCCTGGGGTTGTGCCTGCGCCAACGGAGCCCGGCGCTCGCCATCGATCGCCCTGTCCGTGCGTCTTTGGGCCGCCGCGGAAATGCCAGCGCTTCACGCCGCCCGCGAAACCCTTGCCTTTGGACTTCGCCGTCAGATCAACCTGCTCTCCAACCTCAAATACCTGATCCGCCGTTACGACGGTTCCGACCTCGGGCATATTGCCCTGCGCCCGCACTTCTCTCAGGTGCCGCAGTGGGCTGATGTCATTCTTGGACAGGTGGCCGAGGCGTGGCCCGTTCAGCTTGCGTTCGGGAACCTCCTCGAAACCAATCTGCACCGCGTCATAGCCGTCCGTCGCCGCTGTCTTGACCTGCGTCACCGTACAGGGCCCCACACGGATGGCCGTCACGGCGGACACCGTTCCATCCTCATGGATGTACTGCGTCATTCCGAGTTTGGTTCCTAATAGTGCGGATAGCATTGTCGGAAATTACCTGTCGTGAGTCCTATGAGCTGATTTCGATGCTGACGCCCGCCGGAAGATCCAGGTGCGTCAGTGAATCAATGGTGCGGGATGTCGGGTCGAGAATATCGACGATTCGCTTATGGGTGCGAATCTCGAACTGCTCACGCGAATCCTTATCGACGTGTGGTGAGCGAATCACGGTGAATCGCTTGATGCGTGTCGGCAGCGGGATTGGCCCGGACACCTGCGCGCCCGTCCCCTCCGCAGCTTCCACGATCTGCACGGCAGACGCATCCAGCAGGCGATGGTCAAACGCCTTCAGCGTGATGCGTATCTTCTGTCGTTGCCGCACAGTTGTCATTATTTCTTCCCTGGTGACCCGCTTAGCGTGCGCCGACGCCTGCCGGTCGCCGCGTCAGCGTTTCCACCACGTTTTGCGGGACGTGGTTGTAGTGATCGAACTCCATGCTGTAGCTTGCTCTCCCCTGCGTGGCGGAGCGCAGAGATGTAGCATACCCGAACATCTCCGCGAGGGGAACGAATGCCGTCACGATTCCGAGATCGCCCCGGCTTTCCATGCCCTGCACCTGCGCGCGCCGGCTCTGCAGATCGCCCATCACGTCGCCAATGGACGCCGCCGGCCCAACCACTTCAACCTTCATGATTGGCTCGAGAGCAACGGGCCTCGCACGTTCGATGGCAGCCTTGAATCCCATGGATCCGGCCATCTTGAACGCCATCTCGGACGAGTCCACCTCGTGGAACGAGCCGTCATCGATGATGATGCGAAGGTCAACGATGGGGAATCCGGTCAGCTGGCCGTTCTGCGCCGCCTCGCGAGCGCCCTGCTCAACGGCGGGAACGTACTCGCGCGGCACCGCGCCGCCAACAATCTTGTTCACAAACTCGATGCCGCTCCCCGGCTCCAGCGGCTCAACCTCAAGCCAAACGTGGCCGTACTGACCACGCCCGCCGGTCTGCCGGACGTATCGGCCTTCCGCTCTTGCCGTTCGCGTGATCGTTTCGCGGTACGCCACTTGCGGGCGGCCTGTCCGTGCGTCCACGCGGAACTCACGCTTGAGCCGATCGACAATAACTTCAATGTGCAGCTCGCCCATGCCGGAGATGACCGTCTGCCCAGTCTCTAGATCGTGTGACGATCGGAAGGTCGGATCCTCCTGCCCCAGCTTCACCAGGGCGTCCACCAGCTTCTCTTCTTCTTCCCGCGTCTTCGGCTCAATAGCCACAGAAACGACAGGCTCCGGGAAGCGAATGGATTCGAGAAGGACTGGGCTGTTGACGGCGCTAATCGTATCGCCGGTGAATGTGTCCTTGAGCCCGACGGCGGCGACGATATTGCCGGCCTCCGCCTCCTCAAGTTCCTCACGGTGATTGGAGTGCATTTGGATCAGGCGGCCAAGGCGCTCGCGCCCCTGCCGGCTCGTATTGAGGACGGTCGCCCCCGCCTTGCCTGTGCCCGAATAGATGCGGAGATAAACCAGACGGCCCGCGAACGGGTCTGTGACGACCTTGAACGCGAGGGCAGAGAACGGCTCGGACGGGTCCGGCGCGCGCTCAATGACAACCTCCTCGTTGCGAGGATCGGTTCCCTGTACTGGCGGGACATCCAGCGGTGAAGGCAAATAGTCGGTAATTGCGTCGATGAGCGGCTGCACGCCCTTGTTCCGCAGCGCCGTGCCGCAGAACACTGGATAGATGGCCATCTTGACCGTTCCCGCGCGCAGCCCGCGCCGAATCTCGTCCTCGGTCAAATCCTCCCCTTCGAGGTACTTGACCATCAACTCATCGTCTTGCTCAGCTGCGCGTTCAATCATTGCGTCGCGGTACCGGGCCGCATCCTCAACCAACTCATCCGGAATCGGCTGCTCCAGCATCGTCGCGCCGTCGGCATCCTCCCACGTAATGGCGACCTGCCGAATCAGATCAATAACGCCGCGGAAATCATCCTCCTTGCCCCATGGAATCTGAACAGGGACGGGGATGGCATTCAGACGGACGTGTATCGAGTCAACGGACGCGAAATAGTCCGCGCCAATCTTGTCCATCTTGTTGACGAAGACAATTCGCGGCACGTTGTATCTGTCCGCCTGCCGCCATACGGTCTCCGACTGCGGCTCGACGCCCGCGTTGGCATCGAGAATAACAACGCCGCCATCAAGAACGCGGAGGCTGCGTTCAACCTCCGCGGTGAAATCGACGTGTCCGGGCGTGTCGATAATGTTGACCGTAAACCCGTTCCAGTCCACGGTCGTCGCTGCGGACACGATGGTGATTCCGCGTTCCTTCTCTTGCGGCATCCAGTCCATGACGGCCGTACCCTCATCGACGGTGCCCAGCTTGTAAGTCCGGCCGGTGAAATACAGCACGCGCTCGGAAACCGTTGTCTTTCCGGCGTCGATGTGCGCGATAAAGCCGATATTTCGGATCTGGGAGAGTGATAAGTCGGTGGCCATTTCAGTTTTTCCCCTGCGCTGTGTCAGATAGTCCGCTTCACCAACGGTAGTGCGCGAAGGCGCGGTTGGCTTCAGCCATTCGATGCATTTCTTCACGGCGGCGGACCGCGTTGCCCTGTCCCTGCGCCGCCTCCACAATCTCCGTCGTCAGCTTGTCGAGCATCGGGCGGCCGCTCCGCTGCCGGGCGGAATCGATGATCCACCTCATTGACAGTGTCAGACCGCGTTCGCCGCGCACTTCGACGGGCACCTGGTATGTGGCGCCGCCCACCCGCCTGGGCCGAACCTGCAGCAGCGGGGTCGCGTTGCGTATTGCCCGCTCAAACGTCTCGATGGGGTCATCGCCGTTGGAGGCGATGTTTGCCAGCGCGCCGTAGACAATGCTTTGAGCCGTGTTCTTCTTGCCACGCTGCATGACACGGTTGGTGAATCGAGTCACCAGCACGCTTCCGTAGCGCGGATCGGGGAGGATGGGGCGCTTGATCGCCCGTCGACGTCGTGACATATCTTTAGTTTCTCTTGGCTCCGTACTTGCTGCGGCCACGCTTGCGGCCATTCACGCCGCCGGAATCCAGGGCGCCGCGAATGATGTGATAGCGAACGCCCGGAAGGTCCTTCACACGACCTCCGCGGATCAGCACCGTTGAGTGCTCCTGGAGGTTGTGTCCTTCGCCGGGAATATAGGCCGTGACCTCTGTTCCGTTCGTCAATCGAACGCGGGCAATCTTGCGCAGTGCGGAGTTCGGCTTCTTTGGCGTCATTGTCCGGACCTGCGTGCAGACGCCCCGCTTCTGAGGCGACGGCTGATTCCGCACAACCCTGTTCGTAAGCGCGTTGTAGCTTACCTGCAGAGCGGGCGCCTTGGACTTTGTCCGCGGTCGCTGTCGACCCTTCCGCACCAACTGATTGACTGTCGGCATCCCGTTACTTCCTCTTGTTCATACCCGCTGCAAACGCGCGCGGGCAGACACTTTCCACTACTACTCTTTGGCTTCCTCAGCCCAATCTCATGTCCGTGACAGGCAGGGGCTGAGACCGTTCCAACTATCCGCGTCGTCAAACACGAAAACAGGCACAAGTACCCCGCGTCCCTCGTAAGGGGCGCGACTTCAAATTGTAGGTAGGAACGGAATCGGTGTCAACAAAGTTGGATGCTATCTATCCCTACTTAGCGATCGGTACTGACCTTCATAGTGCAGCAATGGCCGATCAGCGTGTGGACTTGCGCCTGCCGCAACTACAGAGCCGACGTAAATCGTGTGGTCGCCCGCCTCGATGATGTTCTCAACATGGCATTCCACATGCGCCAGATTGTCCTCCAAGAGTGGCGCGCCAGTTTCGCCGTTCTGATGGGGCAGGTTCTCCAGCCGGTGGGCCGCCTGCTGTTCAGGCGTGCCTTTGTGAGACAACTCATTTGCCAAATCTGCCTGTCCCTCGTGCAGGACATTGACGGCAAAAACGCTGCTTTCACGGATGAGCGCATGGATATCTGATTCATGGTCGACACACACAAGCACGAGCTGTGGCTGCAAGGATACGGAGCAAACTGCGCTCATCGTCGTGCCATGCACATCATCACCTGCTCGAGTCGTGACAATGGCAACGCCGGTGGCGAACCGACCCATTACACGGCGAAACTCATCTGGGGTGATGCCCGGCATCGGAAAGGTCTCCGTCCGGCCGCTCGGCGTGGCGCTAGTCGCGCACGGCCACGAATTCGAGCCAGTTGCGGGGTACGAAAGACAGCTCCATGTCGCGGAAAGTCTCACGAATGGTTGCGCGCAGCACCTCGCTCGCGGTTTCTATCTGCACGCCCGGCAACGCCCCTTCGACGAAGTCTGAGAATGAGCAGATGGAAAGCCACCCCTCAATTGGCACTTCGATTGGAATAACACGCTCATCCCGGATGCTGAAACCCGCGTCCGTCAGCAAAGTCTTGTATTCGGCCGGTGTCAGTTGCTGCCGCGCCATTACCTTGTTCTTCACAGGGCTCAAACCGTGTTCCGACTTGAGGAGACGCAGGGAGCGCATCATCCACCGGCGGTAGAAGGGCTCTGTGCCCTCCACGATCGAGCCTGAATAAAAGGTGCTGTTGAACGCGAACATGCCACCGGCTTTGAGAGCACCCCTGATTCCCGCAAGTACATCGGGCTTGTTATCCACTAGGTGGATTGCATTGCAGAAAACGACGGCGTCTACCGGCTCCGAGATAATATCTGAAAGGTCTTCTGCGCGGGCATTTTCGAAGGAGACCTCGGCATCCGTCACGTCGGTAAACTGTCGCCGCGCCTCCTCCAGCGTCTCAGGTGACAAATCGACGCCGAGGATCCAAGCGCCGTTTCCGCGCACTTTGTCCAGGACCTTCCGCGTGATTTCGCCCGGGCCGCAGGCGAGGTCAATTACTCGATTGCCGGTCTGTAAACCTATGAGGTCGACCAGCCGACTGTTCTCTTCCTGGTAAAAAGGTTGTCGGGCAAACGCGTTGAACGAATAGTCCTCCGCAGAACTTGTGGGCAAAGAAGAATGTGATTGAGTCATGGTCGTACGTCTCAGGCCATGAGCTCGCGCTAGTTGCGTCGGCGCCGCGCTTTGCGGGCCTTCAGGCGGGCTCGTTCCTGCTTGGAGATAAAATGACGCTTCTCCTTCGCCTGCCTCAGGATGCCGGAACGTTCAACAACGGAACGGAACCGTTTGATTAACTGCTCCTGGCTTTCACCCTCACGCAGGACTACATACGTCATTCGCCACGACCCTCCGTTTCAATTTCCAATACGTTCTTGCTGCCCACACCGTTTTCGAGAGTAGTGCCGCGCCACGCGCGGCCACCTGTCCATTAATAGCACAGTCTCAATGAGGGACGGGACAGACAGCGGTTTCGCGGCCTATTCAGTCTCGGAAGCGACTGGGCGGTGAATTCCGCTGACGTGTGAAGCAGGTGGCGCAATAGACGGGCCGAATTCCGCGCGGCTCGAACGGCACCTCGGTCTCACGCCCGCATTCCGCGCATGTCGCCGGATACATCTGCCGTCGAGGCCGATCCTGCTCCACCGGCGCCGAATCTCGCGTCTCTCGTCGCCGCGCCATGTCCGCGCGGCGTACAACCCGGCAGGCGTGACACCTCTTTGGCTCGTTCCGAAAACCCCGATCCGAATAGTATTGCTGTTCCCTCGAAGTAAAGACGTAATCGTTCCCGCATTCGGAGCACGTCAGCGTACGGTCGCTGAACGTCATGACGGTCTACCCCCACTCCCATTGGTCCCAATCAGGCACCGCGTGGACTATAGCACAAGTCCACTACGGACATAACACCCCAATTTCCCTCCTCCACGCGGGGGAGAGCCAGGGTGGGGGGTGCCACCCAAAATACACCCTATCCATCGGTGAAGGAAGGTTATGCAGAGGAATCCCTACAGGAGTCAACTACCCTGGATGAAGGAACGGGGATGTTCGCCCCTACATCCGGCTGACGCGATCAAAGAGGGCGGCGAAATTGACGCCCCACCCGATGCCCGCTACCCGCCCGGGAAAGATTCGCGAGTCCTGAGGATTCCAATACGTTTCACGTATCTGCCGAAGGCTCGGTGGTCTCAGATCATAAGGTACGAACCCGAGCACGCGTCCATGCCAGCGCTCATTCTCCGGGCCCTTGCGCAATTCCTCGTAGAGCACCGCAAGGATCACGACGACGGTGAGTACCTGGGTGAGCCTTCTCATCATGGCCACCATCTAACGCCCCTCGATGATGTTCCTGAACTTGCGGTCACTACGGTAGGGGCCGACGACGGTAAGGCGATATCGTTCCGGGTCGAAGACCCGCCGTGCGACGCGTTGCACGTCATCCACGGTGATTCTGTCCAACTGTTCAACGACCTCCTCCGGCGTTTCGATATGCCCAAAGGTGATCTCCTGTCCGCCCAACCAGCTTGAAATGCTTCGTGTGTCCTCAAGTCGCAGCAACATCCGCCCCTTGGACAACTCGAGTGCGCGATCCAATTCGCTCTGAGTGATGTCCCGGGTCGCCCGCTCCAGTTCCTTGACGACGGCCTCCAACGCTTGCGGCCCACGCTGCGGCACCGTTCCCACGAACACCGCCATGGCGCCCGTGTCCTGCAAGTACATCACGTCCGTGTCCACCTCATAGACGATACCGAGCCGCTCGCGCAGTTCAAGAAAGAGGCGGCAGGCCATACCGTCGCCGAGAATTGAATTCAGAAGCCACAACGCGCGGCGATCCGGATCATGCGCGGACATGCCGGGGAACATCAGGCAAATATTGGCCTGCTCCGTCTTGCGGTATTCGAGGGCGACACGGCTCTCCGGCTCCTTATCATCCACAGGCGGCATCGGGCGAGGATTCCCGCCTGGCCACGCCTCCAGCAACTCGCCCACCACTTGCTCAATTTCCGCATGCTCAATCTGCCCGGCGACCGCCATCACCACCTGCGACGGATCGTACTGCTCGCGCATATAGGACATGATGGTGTCCCGCGAAATCTCCCGGATGCTCTCCTCCGTTCCGGCGATGTCCCTCCCCAGCGGCTGGTCCGGCCACATGATCTTGTCCGCCATGTGAAAAACCTGCTGCGCCGGAGAATCAACCGACGTGTGGATCTCCTCAAGAATGACGTCGCGTTCCTTCTCGATTTCCTCCGCCGGGAACGTCGAATTCAACAGCATGTCCGACAGAATATCGATACCAATGGACATGTGTGGCCGTGCCACGCGTGCCCAATAGACCGTCACCTCACGGTCCGTGCTTGCGTTCATGAACCCGCCAACGCGCTCGATGGTCTCGGAAACGTCCTGTGCCAACGGACGTCGCTCTGTCCCCTTGAACAGAATGTGCTCCAGGAAATGCGACGCACCGGACTCAGCCTCATGCTCAAATCGGGAGCCGGTTCCGACGTAGAACGCGATGGAAACGGCGCGAGTCGCCGGCATCGATGCCGTAAGCAGGCGGATGCCGTTTGGCAGAACGCTCTTGGTATACGGGGCAAGCGCCTCCGTCATCGTGTAACCGCCAATGGTTGTGGACGTTGGGAGGGCGCGAGTTCCGCCGTCCCCCTGCGCGCCGGTCACGATTCCAGCCACAGCACGTCGCCGTGCAGATCATCAGCATGCGACTTGGCCGCAAACACCGCGTACTCCGCCTTGCTCTCGCCTATCGTCGTTCCCGCACCGTGCCCGGGGTAGACAATGGTCTCATCAGGTCGGACGTACAACTTCGTTGTGATGCTCGTGATTTCTTCACGCAGGTTTTCGGGGCTTCGTGAATGTCCCGGCCCGCCCGGGAAAAGAGTATCCCCCGTGAAAAGATGCTGGCCCGTGATGTAACAGGCGCTCCCCGGCGTGTGCCCGGGCGTCGCGATCACCCGCAGGGGCGCAGTCCCAATCTGAAGTGTATCGCCGTCATCCAGAAGCAAAGTTGGGGAGACGGGGAGATCGCCCGCATCGCCCGGAGTCGCCGCCACAACCGCATTGGGCAGTGCGGCGGAAACCTCCTCCAACGCCCCCCAATGATCGGAGTGCCCGTGCGTGGTGAGGATGTAGAGAACGTCGAGACCCGCGACGGCGTCAAGAATCTGAGGGGCGTCCGCTGCCGCGTCAATGATCGCTGCTGCGTTACGCAGCGGATCGACCACTACGTAGCAGTTATTTCCCCAGCTCCCAACCTCCATGCTGAAGATCCGCAGATCCATCTCACTATGCGTCAGCGTCATTCCTGAATCTCCCGTAAGTTCGTCACCCGCGTTGACACCTGTAACCGCGCTTTCTTAGGATTCTTGCACGCCACGCCCAAAATTGCGCGTGTACGATTCGCCAATGCTCGCCGGCACGGAGGAATCACATGACCACTGAAGTCGCCAGCGGCGTCGTTGCCATCGCCCTTCGCCCCGATGATGACGACTCCCCCCACGTTTATTGGGTGAGAGGCGAGACCGGTGGCGCGCTCATCGACGCCGGCCACGACGAGGACGAGGTCTCCCAACGTGTCGTAGAAGCAATAAACGCCATCCGTGGAGACGCCCGCCCGCCCGCCATTCTCCTCATCACAGACCGCTTTGGGGAACACAGCGGAGGCGCTGCCGCCATTCACGCCGCCTTTCCAGGAATCGAAGTTCACGCCGGCGTAGAGGACGTAGACGCAATCACGGAAGCCATCGGCCATGTCGTGGACGCGCCCCTCATGGGAGGTGAGACATTTGACCTTGGCGGCGGAAAGACTATCCACGCCATTGCCACGCCGGGCCACGTCGGTGGCAGCATGTGCTACATCCTCCAACCCGACGGCGTCCTATTCAGCGGGGACTGTGTCCTGAGTCGGGGCACAACCGCCGTTCATCTCGATCAGGGCGGCGACATGGCCGCCTACGTTAACTCTCTACAGAAACTCGCCGAGCAGAACGCGAATATCCTGCTGTCTTTCCATGGCCTGCCCGTCACGGACCCGGCCGCCAAACTCGCAGAGCTCATCGGGCACCGAAACTCCCGCGATGAGTCCATCCTGGAATGCCTGCGCGACGGCGTTTCGGAGGTAGACGCGATGCGTGATCGTCTCTACGGAGCGGCCAACCTTGAAGAATGGCGATGGAACGCCGCCCGCGAGCAGATCATCGCCCATCTCATCAAACTCACCGCCGAAGGCAAGGCCGCCGAAGTCGACGCGGGCAACTCCTACCGCCTGGCCTAGTTAACCTGTACAGAGCAACTTGTTTCGAAATAAGGAATTCACAAGCGAGAGGAACTACTACGAATGAGAGGAACTGACGCCCTATCGGTCTTCCCAGACTCGGCCAAGGCTCTCCCAAACGGCCACCTTGAAATCGCCGGCCTCGATGCCGTTGAACTCGCCCGTGAACAGGGCACACCGCTGTATGTGTTTGACGAGGCTGAACTGCGTGATTCTGCACGCCGATTTCAGACGGCCCTAGATACCCACTACCCCGGCGAAAGCTCCATCATCTACGCTTCCAAGGCCTTCTCCAACGTCGCCCTCTTCCGTTTGCTTGCAGAGGAGGGCGTCGGATTCGATGTGGTCAGCGGCGGCGAATTGGCAACAACGCAGGCCGCGGACGTTGACCCTGCGAACGTCCACTTTCACGGTAATAACAAGGGCGCGGAGGAATTGGAAAGGGCCGTCGAGTCCGGTATCGGAGCAATCGTCGTCGACAACCTTCATGAGCTAAACCTGCTCGAATCTATCCTTGAGCGGCTGGGAAAAACTCAGAGCATCTCGTTCCGCGTCTCCCCCGGCGTCGATCCCCACACCCACGCCCACACCACAACCGGTGTGCTCGACAGCAAATTCGGACTTGCCATTCAGACGGGACAGGCGGAAGAGGCCATCGCCCGTGCAATGCAATCAGCACGCCTGGACGTTGCCGGACTCCATTTCCACCTCGGCTCTCCCATCTTTGAACTAGAGCCGTACGAGGAGGCCATTCAGGTCACGATGGAGTTCGCGGCGCAGATGAAGGAAAAGTACGGCTTCTCTATGCGCATGTTCAGCCCCGGCGGCGGATTCGCCGTCAACTACCTCACTACAGACGAAGCCCCGGCCCCGGACACCTACATCTCCACCATCTCAAAGGCCATCATCCAGGGCTGCGATGTCCACGGACTTGAGCTTCCCGCAATCTCCATCGAACCCGGCCGCTCCATGGTGGGCACGGCCGGTGTCGCGCTCTACACCGTTGGCGCGACCAAGCTGCTGCCGGATATCCGCACCTATGTCTCCGTCGACGGCGGCATGGGCGACAATATCCGTCCTGCCATCTACGGCTCGGAATATGAGGCCGTGTTGGCCTCTCGCATGGCGGACGCCGAGGAGATTACGGTGACCATCGCCGGGAAATACTGCGAGTCAGGGGACATCCTCGTTCGCGACTGCTCCCTGCCGACGCCCGCCGCCGGTGACATCCTCGCAATTCCGGTGTCCGGCGCGTACTGCATTGCAATGTCGTCCACGTACAATGCGAATCCCCGCCCGGAGGTTGTTCTCGTCTCCAATGGAGATGTCCGCACCATCCGCCGCCGCGAAACCTATGAAGACCTCATGCGCCTCGATGTCTAACCCACCTGTCCTAACTGCCATTTCCCTCATTGCGGTGAAGGCCGGAATCCATCGGGACACCTGTCCTGAATAACAGCAAAACAATGAAACGCTCGCTCACGCTGAACGGCCTATAAAATGCCTTGGACAGTTCCCGCCGATGAGGACGCCATTGCCCTCCTTGACCGCAGCATCCAGCAGGGGAGACTTGCACACGCCTGGCTGCTGACCGGCCCAGCCGGAGTTGGAGGACTGGCCCTCGCCCGCGAATTCGCGAAGGCGCTCTTGTGTGACGCTGAGCAGGGCAGGCCGTGCGATGAGTGCCGCCAGTGCCAGCGCGTCGACAGCGGTCACCACTCGGACGTCATGGTCATCTCGGCCACAGGTACAGGCTCCATCGGGATTGAGGCGGCGCGTGATCTCCAGGCTGCCGCCAACCTCCAGCCATATGAGGCATCAGGCCGCGTCATCATCATCGACGACGCTGACACCCTGACCCGCGAGGCGGCGAACGCTCTTCTCAAGGTCCTGGAGGAGCCTCATCCGAACGTTACCCTCATCCTCGTAACGGCCAATGATGAGGCGATTCTCGATACCATACGGTCCCGCTGCCAGATTGTACCGCTCCGCCCAATCCCGTTTGACCAGGTCGCGGAGGCGTTGCGGGAGAGCGGCGCAGACGACGATGACGCAAACCGCCTCGCAAAGCTCTCAGGTGGCCGCCTCGAATACGCACTCAGCCTATTGACTAACACCGCCCCATTGGATGCCCGTCGTGCCGCCCTCGATGATATCCTTGCCGTTCGCGGAGAGCCTGTCGCCGACCGTCTCCGCCGTGCCGGCAAGATGGGCGATGACTTCTACGCGGACCGCCAGCGTCTGCTGGGGCGGTTAGAGGCGTGGGCATCCATCTGGCGAGACGCGCTGGTCGTCGCGGCGGGTTCTCCCGAGGACGTAACAGATTCCGAAAGTCTTGAACGGGTACGCGAGGTCGGCGTCACCCTGAAGGAAGCCCAATCGGCCCTGACCGAGACCCTCTTCACCGCACAGGCCCTGCGCCAGAACGCCAACGCCCGCCTCGCCCTGGAATCCTACCTGCTCTCCCTGCCGTAGCCTCTCCACAGGGAGAAGTGGGGACTCCCCCCATTCCATAGCTGGCTACATTGTGGTAAACTAGGCGTTGGTGTGTTGGCGCGCGGGATAGTAGCAGATATGTGAACTGTACCTCACTGCTTTCCCCGCGCTGCGCTGCCCCCTCTCATTCGAGGCCGAGCGAATGTCAGGGGGTAGCGTCTTTTTGGGACTAGGCTTGGTCCAGTTCGATGCCCAGCGCACCGGTCACAGTCGCCAGGTCCTTGTCACCCCGACCGCTCAAATTCACCAGGATTATGTCCTCACTTGATAGCGTTGCGGCCAAACGTGCCGCCTCAAAGATGGCGTGCGATGACTCCAACGCAGGGATGATTCCCTCCATCCGGGCAAGCAGCTTGAATCCCTCCAGTGCCTCCGTGTCCGTCACACTCGTGAATGTGGCGCGCCCGGTGTCCTGGTAGTAAGAAAGCTCCGGCCCAACGCCGGGGTAATCCAGGCCGGCGGAGATGCTGTGCGTCTCCGTCACCTGCCCCCACTCATCTTGAAGTACCTGTGAGAACGACCCATGCAGCACGCCCGGCTTGCCAGCGCCGAGGCTGGCGCTGTGCTCGCCGGTATCAATGCCATGCCCCGCAGCCTCCACGCCGACCATTGCAACGTCTGAGTCGCCATAGAATGCATGGAACAGCCCCATCGCGTTGCTTCCGCCCCCCACGCACGCCACCAGGTGCGTCGGTAGTCGCCCCTCTACTTCCAGCATCTGCTCACGAGCCTCTTGCCCAATGACTGACTGAAAGTCGCGCACGAGAACAGGGTAGGGATGAGGCCCGACAACGCTGCCAATGACGTAATACGTGTTTGCCACGTTCGTCACCCAGTCGCGCATCGCCTCGTTAACTGCGTCCTTGAGCGTTCGCGAACCGGAAGTCACAGACACAACGTCCGCCCCAAGCAGGCGCATTCGGAATACGTTTGGCGCTTGCCGGTGGATGTCCTCTTCGCCCATATAAACGACGCATTCAAGCCCCAACAGCGCGCACACGGTAGCCGTCGCGACTCCGTGCTGCCCCGCGCCCGTCTCCGCGATGATCCGTGTCTTGCCCATGCGCTGAGCCAGCAAAACCTGACCAAGGGCGTTGTTGATTTTGTGCGCGCCCGTATGCGCCAGGTCCTCCCGCTTGAGATAAATTTTCGCCCCGCCGCTTTGCCCGGTCAGCCGCTCGGCCAGCGTTAGCGGAGTTGGGCGGCCGGCATATGTCCGTGAAAGATGGTCCAGCCGATTGAGGAACTCTGAATCCTCGCGGGCCGCAGCGTACGACTCCTCAAGCTCCGTGACCGCTGCCATCAGCGTCTCCGGCACGTAGCGGCCGCCGAATTGCCCAAAGCGGCCAGGTGCCTCCGCGTCTGCTCCTGTCTTGACAATGGTCATCGTGTTGTCCCGCCACCCGTGCGCGCACCCACGGAATTCGTGGACGCTCGCCGCGCTTCATACACGAATCGTCCCACCTTAGCGGGATCCTTTACCCGATCTGTTTCCACGCCGCTCGAAACGTCCACGCCCCATGGCCGAACTGAGCGAATCGCCTCACCAACGTTGTTCGGCCCAAGTCCGCCTGCGAGAATGAACGAGTATCGTCGCGCCAGCCGCTCCGCCAGCGCAAAATCGAGGCTGACGCCGGCGCCGCCCGGCTCACCCTCCACGTGCGGTTCAATCAAGCTCAACGAGCCGGTGCGCTGCATGAACTCAGCAACGATTTCCAACTCGTCCTCAACCTGCTCCGGAGTCAAGGCTGAGGAAATGCGCCGACAGATAAGCAGTGGCCTCTCCATCTGCTCCCAGTAGTCGGGAGACTCCGTCCCGTGTAGCTGGATCATGTCCAACCCGACCTCGTCCGCTGTCGCATTCACTTCCTCAACGGGCTGATCGACAAATACACCCACGACAGTCGGCACATGATTCGCCTCGCCCCGCAGCTTGGCAACAATTTCCTTTGCATATTCCACTGGGATACGTCGCCAGGCGTCGGCGAAGATGATGCCCAGCAGATCCGCTCCCGCGTCGGCGGCGTTAATTAGATCGGTCGCCGACCGATTTCCGCACATTTTGATAGCGAGGCCCATCAGCTGCTCCGTGGCCCGAATGGCCCAAGATCGCCCGGCATCCCGGGAAAGCGCGGCGGCCCAAACCCGCCTATGCCCGGCACTCCGCCGCCCGGCGGCGGGACGCCCTGTCCCGGCATGTTTCCAAACCCGGGGATCGTCTGCTCAATCGCATCCCGCGGCACGTTCGTCTCCATCCCGGTCAGACGCGGGATGCGGACGGAACTCAGCTCCTGGACCTTCGTCGCCGTGTCGTCGGCGGTGATAAGCGCCTCGCCGACGAGTATCGCATCCGCTCCGGCGGCCCTCATGCTGCGCGCATCCTCAGTCGAAGAAACGCCGCTCTCTGCCACGACGCGGGTGCTGCCGCCAACCCGCGGCGCGAGGCCGTGTGTCGTGTTTAAGTCCGTCTCAAACGTGCGCAGATCGCGGTTGTTGATGCCCAGCAAGCGCGGCTTGATGTCGAGCGCGCGATAAAGTTCCAGCTCGTCGTGAGTCTCAATCAACGCCGCCATGCCCAGTTCGTCCGCCAAGCCTTGATAGTCCTGCAACTGCATATCTGACAAGCTGATCACGAGCAGCAGGATCGCGTCAGCGCCCCACACCCTTGCCTCGTAAATCATGTACTCGTCTATGACGAAGTCCTTGCGCAATATCGGCGTACCTGATTCCGCCGTCACTTCACGCACGGCCTTGAGATCGTCCAGCGATCCCTTGAAGAATGGCCTATCCGTGAGCACGGAAAGCGCCGACGCCCCATTATCGATGTAGACGCGGGCAAATTCGGCGGCGTCGATGTCCGGCGCAAGATCGCCCTTTGACGGCGACGCCCGCTTGACCTCAGCAATCAGATGCAGCCGGTCCTCCGAGAACGCGTCGTAGTAGCTGCGCGTTTCCTCTGCGTCTTTGGCACGCGCCTTGGCCTCGTTGAGTGGCTGCGACGACATGCGGTCGTTAAGATCATCCCGCGTCTGCGGCAGGATTTTGTCGAGATAGGTGCCTGTCGTCATTCCGAGCGTTCCTTGCTTATTGCGTGGGCAAGACTATAATGCCATTCATTGCGGCCTGATGCCGCGAGGGAGGCCCCATGTCCAATTGGGACATGTTTCATCTGAATACGCCAGACCCCCAGGAGGCGGTGCAGAAGCACCGCGAGACGCACGAAGGTCACCGGCGTCCGGTTACCCTTGAGCGCGCGCTAGTCTACCTGGCAATCGTTGCGGGTATCTCCGCGCTGCCCGTTATCGTGCTCCTCATGTACGGCGCGCGCGCCGCCTAATCGCTTTCGCATCAAATCGACAGCGCGTTCCATGTTTGACCAGGAACTACGGGAAGGCGAGCGCCGCAAGGACGGTGAAAGCTTTAAGAAGTTTCTAGGTCGGCGTTTGCTGGTGGCGGCAATCGTCATCGGGAGCATCACAATAATCGTTTACTTATTGTTCAACGCTGGCGGCTAGCCCAATAGGTGGTTCGTTCTAGCCACGGTATTTCCAGGACCCGTCTATATCATTCTGGCAGCGGGCTGGAACGTGCCCCTTTCGTGATCCAAGAATTGCTCCCGATGTGGCACAAATTGCTTTTGTGGTTATAACGGTTCTGTGGCACCAGTAACTGCTGCGGGAGTAACCGACAAGAAATTGAGGTTGCAGAACTAGAGGCGGTGAAGAATCGTGTTTGAAGCAGACCTCAGAGAACCCGATCACCGACAGTCAGGAGAGAGCCATCGGAGCTTTCTGACTCGTAGGCTGATTGTCGCGGCAGTAACACTCTTTCTGATGTCTGTGTTGGTCTTCTGGTGGTTCGAGGTGATGGCTCCAAACACCCTTGTCCTTTGTATTCTGCCTGGTGACGCCATATGCCCAACCTTCTCGTAACGGCAGTTATTGGGAATACCACTTTGCTCCCTACGCCTTGCTCGCCTCCACCAGCTTTTCCAGACGGTCTCGCGCCGCGCCTGAGTCGATAGACTCCCGCGCCGCCTCCAACCCGCCTGCCAGATCGTCAGCCGCCTCTCCGGCTACCAGCGCGGCAGCGGCGTTGATGAGCACGATGTCGCGGTACGGACCCGGCTCCCCGTTGAGCACGTTCATAAAGATGCGGTAACTCGAAGCCACGTCCTCGCTTCGTATCTGATCGACACCGGCATGGGCCAGCCCAAAATGTTCCGGCGAGATCTCTTGCACTGTCACGGAGCCGTCACGATATTCCGCCATAATCGACGGCCCGCTGAGCGCGATCTCGTCCAACCCGTCCGCGCCGTGCACGACGATGGCCCGCTTTGCGCCCAGTTCGCCCAAAACCTGAGCAATTGTCTCTACGAGTTCCGGGCGCGGCACGCCGACGAGCTGATGCCCGGCATGCGCCGGATTCGTGAGTGGCCCGAGAATGTTGAAAACGGTGCGAACGCCAATCTCCCGGCGCGGTCCTGCTGCGTGACGCATGGCAGGGTGGTACTTGGGCGCGAACATGAAGCCGATGCCTGCACTGTCGATGCAGTGCGCAACCTGCTCCGGTTCCAACTCGATGGTCACTCCCGCCGCTTCCAACACATCTGCAGAGCCGGACGCGGACGATGCGGCGCGGTTGCCGTGCTTGGCAACACGCAGCCCCGCCCCTGCGGCTACCAGGGCAGCCGTCGTTGAGATATTGAACGTGTGAGAGGCATCGCCGCCCGTCCCGCACGTATCAAGCAGAGAATCGGGATCATCCACCTCAACGCGCAGCGCTCGTGCGCGCATGACACGCGCGAGCCCCGCGATTTCATCGACACCCTCGCCCTTCGTGCGGAGCGCCATGAGGAACGCGCCCAACTGTGCCGGCGTCGCCTCGCCGTCCATGATCTCCGTCATCACCTGCTCGGCTTCCGCCTGAGAGATGCTGCGGCCCTCAATCAGGTGTGCAATTGCCTCTCGAATCATCGGAAAAGCTCCATATCGTGACTATCCCTGAGTTCGTTGCGAGCACATGATACTGTCTCGCCGCAGCAATTCTGAACCGCGCCACCTATTCCGTCGTGGCATACTCACGCGGCCGCTCCCATCGAGTGACCAAAGCGACGAACGCCGCGGACAGAACCAGCGCGGCACAGAAATAGAAGGTCGCCCTCAACGAGTACTCATCCGCAAGGTAGCCCGCGACGAGAGGGGCGAACGATCCGACGAGCGTCGCCACGCCAAACACCAGCGAGACTGTCGTCGACTGCACGTCCGAAGGCGCGAGATCGGCGGCGGACGCGAGGAAAATAGCCATCATCGGGTAGAAGAACAGGCCCGCGCCGATGACCGTTGCGACAAGCGGCCAGCCGCCCGGTACTGTGCCAAGCAAAACATAAAAGACGCCCAAAGAGGCCATAGCTGGGAACAGTACCGCTTTGCGCCCCCAACGATCCGACAAATACCCCATCGCAGGCTGTGATGCGAGCCCGGGCACGTTGAGAAGCGATAAATACAGGCCCACGACCTCCGGCTCCAGCGCGATGTCCTCCCGCAGATAGACGGGCAGGAACGTATACATAGTGGCCTGAGCCCCTGCGAAGCCGCCGGTGAAGAGCAGTACAAGTAGCAGGCGCTTGTTGCTCAGGAGGCCGCGCACGCCGACGAAGTAGTCGCCGAATGACGCCGATTGCCCAATGTCAGCAGGGATGCGTCGCAGGATCAACCAGACCGCAAATCCCAGGATGAGCCCGGGTATGATGGCGCCTTGCGAAATGAACTGCCATGTGAAAGCGCCGACTAGCACTCCGGCGATTAGCGGCCCCACAGCCTCGCCGACGCTCCCTCCTGTCCCATGCAGCGATATCGCAAATCCGCGGTTCGATGTGAATTGCCGCGAGAGCGAGCCGATGGCCGCGGGATGCCACAGCGAAATGGCCACGATCATCAGGGAGGCAAATACGGTCATGAGCCAGAACGAGGTCGTAATCCCAACCAGGAAATACGTGATACCGATTCCCGCTATGGAGATACCGAGGACGATCGCGCGGAGATTCGTAAATCGGTCTGCTATGTACCCGGCCGGAAAGTTTGCCAGCCCTCCTGCCAGGAATCGCGACGTTGACAGGATGCCAACCTGCGTGTTCGTCAGGCCCAGTGTCGTCTTCATCTCCGGCAAGAGCACTGCAAATGCCGCATTCATTAGGTGCTTGATACCGTGGCCCGTAACGGCGGTAATCAACAGCGTTCGCCGCTGCCCGCGCGTCAGTTCACGCTCTGCTGGCCCCGATGCTGAGGATCCGTCGCCCTGCTGCTGAATGTCTTGAGCCAAAATGTCCTCGCGCCTACATCTTCAGGAAATTGCGGAGAAGGTCTTTGCCGACCTCCGTCCGAATGCTCTCCGGATGGAACTGTATCCCAACGATGGGATACTCGCGGTGCCGCACGCCCATCACCACGCCATTGTCCGTCCGCGCCGTTACCTCAAGCTCCTCAGGCACGGTGTCAGGCAGGATCGCGAGTGAGTGGTAGCGGATCGCCTCGAACGGATTTGGCAGACCCTCGTAGACACCCTTGTCGTCATGGTAAATCATGCTGGATTTGCCGTGCATGATTTCCCCCGCTCCGGCCACCGTCCCTCCAAAGGCCTCTCCGATGCACTGATGACCGAGACACACGCCTAACACCGGTGTCCCGCGTTCACCGAAATATCGTGCAACGTCCTTGGAGATGCCCGCGTTGGCGGGATTCGACGGGCCCGGCGAGATGACCACCTTCTCCGGTTGCATCTCCGCGATGTTTTCAACCGTCGTCTGGTCATTTCGATCAACGACAACCTCTTCACCAAGCTCGGACAGGTACTGGTACAGGTTGTACGTGAAGCTGTCGTAGTTGTCGAGCAGGAAGATCATCGCGCACCTCCTACCGGTTCGGCTGCAGCGCTGTTTATGCGGTCGATGGTCAGGTCTTCCCCTGCGTCCAGCGCGGCCAGCATCCCCCTCGCCTTGGCCAGTGATTCCTCGTATTCGGAACGGGGCACGCTGTCGTACACGAGACCGCCGCCGGCCTGAACCGTCGCCAGCCCGTCCTTCATCACGACCGTTCGGATGCAGATTGCCATGTCCATGTTCCCCGCGTTGGAGATGTAGCCGACCGCCCCGCTGTACGGACCTCGCTCATGTGGCTCCTTCTCGGAGATTATCTCCATTGCGCGGATTTTTGGCGCGCCGGACAGCGTCCCCGCAGGGAATGTGGAACGAAGCGTGTCATATGCAGTCAACCCGTCCCGCAGCTTGCCCGTCACGTTGGAAACGATGTGCATTACATGCGAATAGCGCTCAATCTCCATGAGCTTGGTGACGTTCACCGTGCCCGGCTCGCTGACACGGCCGATGTCATTTCGACCGAGATCGACGAGCATGATGTGTTCCGCCCGCTCTTTCTCGTCCGTGATTAGCTCCTCGGCGAGCGCATCGTCTTCCTCAGGCGTTGCGCCACGCGGCTTTGTGCCTGCAATGGGATGTGTCGTTGCCATCCCGTCCTCAACGCGAACAAGCATCTCCGGAGACGACCCGATGATGTGAAAGTCGCCCATGTCCAGGAAGTACATGTACGGCGATGGATTCAGAGTCCGCAGCGCGCGGTAGATGTCAAACGGCGCGGCGGATGTCCGCCGTGCCAGCCGTTGTGACAGCACCACCTGAATGCACTCGCCTTCGGTGATCAGCCCCCGCGCCTCCTCAACCTGCTGCATAAATGAATCCGCCGTGTGGTTGGACGTCAGTTCACCACGGTAATCGTCTGTAAGGCCGGGCGTCAGAACGTTATTGCCCTCGATCGTGCCTCTCTCAAGCCGTTCATCAAGATGGTCGATTCGTTCCACGGCTTTCTGATACGACTCGGCGATTTGTTCGTCGCTCCCCTCCAGCGAGGCGTGGCTGACGATCTTGATCTGGTGCTTGACGTGGTCGAAGACCAGCATCGTGTCGGTCAGCATGAAGACCGATTCCGGCAGTTGCATCGGATCGGGATTCTCGTTTCGCGGCACGCGTGGCTCAAAGTGGTGAACCGCCTCATACGCGATGAATCCGACGGCGCCGCCAAGGAACCTTGGAAGGCCTGGCGCTCGCACAGTGGTGACGCCCTCAAGCTCCTTTTCGACCAAAGTCAGAGGATCGATGCTCCCTGCAGGCGTGTTCGGCCCCGTTGTGAGCACCTTGGTTGGGAGAGTGCCAATGAAGCTGTACCGGGCCACGCGCTCGCCGCCCTCCACGCTTTCCAGCAGGAACGACGGCGCCTCCCGCGCCACCTTGAGATACGCCGTGACGGGAGTCTCCATGTCGGCGGGAATGTCGCGCCACACGGGCGCGATGGTCCCACGGCCGCGCATCGCGATTACCTCGTCCACGCTCGGGAAATACGTCGCCATTTCCTGTCCCGCCTTTCTGCTGCTCCCTCGTCTTCGTCTGAAATTGAGGGACAAACAAAAAGCCCGTCCCTCAAAGGGACGGGTCCTCGTTTCGCGTGGATTCCCGCGGTGCCACCCTTATTCCCCCACATAGCGGCGGGGGCTCTCTTTAGGTACTTCCCGCTGGCCGTGGCCATTGGGCGTATACCGTGGACGTGTAACGGCGTCCCAACCCGTCGAAGCCTACTGAGTTACGGCTAGACACCGCACCTTTCGGTCCGCAGCTCCCGAGTCCATTTCCGTCCGGCCCGGCGTCGGGATTCCACCAGTCCCCGACTCTCTGTCGCCCGGCGATGGACGGTACTACTCTCGTTCGTCGCCTTTAATTGCCTATTCAATTTCCCCAAATCCTACTTGCGAAGCCCCTTTTTGTCAATCAAAAGCAACCCGCCGATGACCCGGCAGCACGGACGGGTCGGCCTGAGAATCTCAGGCCGACCCCGGTCCATATGGGATGGGAGGACTTATCGATCCCGGCAGTCGGGTCTAGGGAATGCTCGACCTATTGCACGCTAGGCGGCACTTACCCATGAACAAGCTTGTAGTGAGAGGAGGAGCTTCCATCGTTGAAATGCGCGGTTATCAGGTAGAGGCGCATCTCGACCGCGTCCGCCTCAAGTTCAACGGTGTCCGCCGCCTCTGCCGCAGTAGGCCGATCATTTCGGTCCGCCGGCTGCCGCGCGGGTATACGCATCCCCGTCAGAGGAGTGTCGTAGTGGGTGCCCGGTCTCTGTATGGATGCGGTGAAGTAGGTCGTTTTCCAATCGAGACTGGAATCTATAAGAGTTTCGGGCGCTGTCACATTGCCGTCGATATCTTGCCGGACATTCGAGAGCCCATCGCAGCGCCATTCAAAGTGACTCAACGAGCCCATCGAGTCGCCGACCCCAGCGGGGACACATGTATCCGGACGGACAAGGGACACGCCCGGCGTGGCATTCGTATCAGCCGGGGAGTCATCAAGCGCGTGCCGTGTTGTCGTTATGCCACACGGTCCAGTCGATGTGGTAAACGCCGCCGTCTCTCATTGTGGTAACCCCAAATTCGTTGGATGCGCAGTTGGTCGCCGTTCCGTCAGCGATCTGCTGCCCGCACTCATCCGAGGTTGTCGGAATCGGTGGTTGAACTTGCTCCTGTTGTTGTGCAGCAATTGGCGGCTCCGAAGAATCCTGCACGAACTGCTGGGTGGCCGCCTCGCCAAATGCCGTCTCACTCCAGGCCGTTTTTCGTCCCTCACCAAAACGCGCGCGAACTCGTGCCTTGTACGTGACGCCTGGGCTCAAACCGTTGACGACGTACGTCGTTTCGGTAACGAAGGCGTTGCCCTCATTTGTGGCAAGAGCCTTGAAGTTCTCGTTTTCCGGAGCCCATGACACTCGATAGTCCTCAGCCTGTTCGGATGGTTCCGACCAGGTGATGACGATCTGCCCACTTTCACTACCGGGCGCGACATTGACACCCGTGACAGGGTTTTCCAGCGCCTGCACTCCCGTGGCCGTGGTCGATAGTAGAGTCGCCATTAGGACTGCGGCAAGAAACCCAACAAGGACCGGAAGGAGACGGAGATTGGAAGAAGGAGTAGGAATACGCATAGCACACCTCCATATGCGCTGCCCGCAATAGGGTGGCGTGCAAGAAAGGGCCAAACAGGTGGAAAGGACGAGATCCCGGGAGGGGATGCCAAGGCTCGGTTGATGCGGGCCTAGTGTTTGTGTAGGAAGGGGGAAGAAATACAGTACGAACTAACTATAGGTAGTTACCCAATGGACTGTCAAAACGTGATAACAATCGGTTTTGGGGAATTGCACCAATTGGTTTACGGGCTGCGGGCGAATTCATTTGTTACTCGCCCAGAGATACTTGCCCCCGCTCCACGTACACGGCAGGCCCTCGCCCCAGCCGACTTTCCATCAGAGTTATCGCATCCACTCGAAACGTAGTTGAAGGAATCGCAGGAGCGTCGACGGCGTCTAGCCGCCATCTGCGTTCACGCCGCACACGCCCCAACGTGATATGCGGTTGAAATGCGCGGGACTCCACTCGCAAGCCAACTCTCCGGACGGCTTCGATTACCTGCTTATGCAGCCCACTTAGGGCCTCGACATGCCCATCCAGGCCGGCCCACACCACCTGCGCGCCGCCGCGGCGACGTCGGTCTCCAAAAGTGCCAAGACTGCCAACGCTGAGCTCAAACGACTCCACGCCTGCAACCTCTGCCCTGAGAGAGTCAATCAACTGTATGGCCTCGCTCTCCTCAATCTGGCCAAGGAAAGCGAGCGTGATGTGCAGCGCGTCCGCTGCCACCCAGCGCACCGCCTCATCTGCATCGCGCACCCTGAGCTGCCTGACCGCCGATTCGAGCTCTGTCTTGACAGTCAGCGGCGGGACAATGGCGACAAACACTCGGAAGGACGGCGGGGTAGGGGAGTTTGCCGTCACGCGCGGAAAGCCCCCACTCTCCTCAAGAATTCTTCCGCATTGTGCTGCAACACGCGCTCCATCTCCCCGGACGTCAACCCTGCCTTGTCGAGGTACTCAATCACCCGCTCCTGCCGCATCAACGGGTAGTCCGTCGCGAACAGTACGCGATCGAGGCCGATGGAGTTGATGAGGGCGCGAATCGTGGCGGGATCATACAGATACGGCATTGCCGCCGTGTCAACGTATACGTCTGCAAACACGTCCTCAGACGCGCGGAGATTCGCATAGAAAGGCAGTCCCCCTCCTGCGTGCGCAAGGATGACGGGGATGCCACGCAGGCGCTCAAGCAGTCTGTAAAGACGCTCGGGTGTCGCTGTTCCCTTGCCCGGATACATCCGACCAACGGGTTCGGAAGCGTGCATCAGCAACCCCATGCCGTGCCCGCGAAGATGATCCGCAATTGACTCAATGGCATGCGACTGCATCTCAAGCAGCCCCTGAGTGTCCGGCCGCAGCTCTCCCAATCCACGTACACCGGCTGCGGCCAGGCGGTCGATTTCGGCAATGGCTACCGAAAGCGAGTCGCTCGGCGCGACGGTGCCGAAACCCACCACGCGGCTGGGATAGAGCCGCACAGCCTCGATGATCGCATCGTTCCCCTCACGACACAGCGCGTTCGTGCTCCATCCGAATCCGCATGCGATCGACTGTGAAATGCCCGCGATGTCCATCGAGTTCACCAGCTGTTCCGTCACGATGATCTCCGCGTCCGGCGCCTGGTACATCTCATGGAATGCGGCATCCTGCGGGAAGTAGCGGAATCGATCCTCCGCCACATCCGGGTGGAAAACGTGAACGTGCGCGTCAACGCGGCCTATCGTGCTCATCGGCTAAAGTATAGAGAAAGGAACGCGCTACCCCCCAATCCGAATAGAGACACAATGACACAGACAGTTCTGAACAACCCTGCCGCGGACGCCGCGCCACCCTCTCGGTCACGCGTGGCCGTCGTCTATACGACGCCTGAAACGGTGTTGGACGATATTGGCCGCCTGATGCGACTTGCCGGCTATCAAGAGACCCTTGACCCGGCCGCTGCCACCCTCCTCAAGGTCAATATCTCCTGGCAGCTCTGGTATCCGGCCTGCTCTACCACTCCATGGCAGCTGGACGGTGTCATCAAGACGCTGAAAGAGGACGGCTTCCAGGACATCATCGCCGCGCACAACGGCACGGTTGTCGTCGACGCGAAGGTTGGCGAGGTCAACAACAAGCACCTACCTGTCATTGAGAAACACGGCATCCCAAACACACACCTCGAGGATGTGGAGTGGATGCATTTCCAGCCGAAAGCGGAGATGAGCGTGCTGGGCGATATATTCCCCGAGGGTCTGCGGATCCCGGCCCTCTTCCCCGGCAAGAACATCATCCAACTGCCAACCGTGAAGACACACGTCTTCACGACGATGACCGGCGCGATGAAGAACGCATTCGGCGGCCTTTTGAATCACCGCCGTCACTGGACGCACTCCGTCATCCACGAAACACTCGTCGACTTGCTCGCCATTCAGAAGGAAATCCACCCCGGACTCTTCGCCGTCATGGACGGCACCTTTGTCGGCGATGGACCCGGTCCACGCGCCATGCAATGGCAAACCAAGAACATTCTGCTGGCGTCGGCGGACCAGGTGGCCATCGATGCCGTCTCCGCCAAGCTCATGGGAATCGACCCAATGTCCGTCAAATTCATTCGTCTAGCTCATGAAGCAGGTTTGGGAACCGGCGATCCTCGAGAGATCGAAATCGTCGGTGAGGACGTGGCAGAGGTCAATTGGCATCTGAAAGCAAACGAAGAGACCTTTGCAAGCCGCGGTCAAAAGCTCATCTACTGGGGCCCTCTTAAGCGGCTTGAACACCTGTTGCTGCGGACAGTAATCGCTCCGTGGTCGTATGTCGCCTCCAACCTGTATTTCAATGGCTATTGGTACAACACGATCGGCCGACGAAGAGCGCAGAAGGCGTTGGAAACGCCCTGGGGTGAGCTGTTCCGTTCATACTGACGTAGCACCACGTGTATCATGACTGTGGGATAAAGCAGATCCTCGGGGAGGATCATGATGGCGGAAGAACAGCCCGGTAACGAATCTGTGGCCCTTGAGGCAGAAGACAAGGCGCATCTTGCCGAAGAGCGTCTTGAGTACGAGGCGTCGGCGCTTGAGGACGAGAACGGCACTCTCGAACTCGTCGAGTCCGGCCATGATGATCGTGTTTGGCAACGTGTCCTCCACGCCGCTCTTGCGGTGCCGGGTGTCAAGGTCAATCGTGAGGAATTCCTGCGGTCTGCTCTGAAGTCGATTGCCGATGAGGAGCAGATCCAGAAAGCAATTGAGACGCGGCCTGCCAGGGCAGGCATCGACATTCTCGAGATAGACGGTCGTGCCACCGTTCTAATCAGGAAGCACGTCGCCCGCGCGTCCGGTATCTCATTCGCAACCGGCATTCCCGGTGGATTCGCCCTGCTGGGCACGATTCCGGCGGACCTAGCCCAGTACTTCTACCACCTCACCGTGATGGCGCAGGAGTTGGCTTATCTCTATGGTTGGCCGGACCTCTTGCACGAGGGTGAGCTGGATGAGATTGCGCAGGCAGATATTACAATTTTTGTCGGCGCGATGATGGGTGTCGGCGCGGCCAAGCAGGGCCTCCAGCAGCTGTCTGCTCGCGCAGTGACGCATCACGCCTCAGCGATGTTGGCCAGGCGTGTTGGCCGCTACATCGGCGTCAAAATCACCAAGGACACGTTCACACGCGGATTTGCCAAGGCCATCCCGCTCCTGGGAGGATTCATCGGCGCCGGTATGACGGCGTCCACCATGCTTCCGATGGCCCGCCGACTCAGGCAGGACCTTGCTCAGCTTGACTATGCCCTGGCCGAATCACCGATTGAGGGCCACGAGGACTAACCAGTCCAGCTGACCGGCGCGGGGTCCAGCTACTTCTGACCGTCCCGCTCCCTGCGAATCGCAGAAAAATCTTCCCGGCGCCATCGGTAAGGAGAGTGGACGATGGTTCCCGGTTCCGTGACAGTCTCCAGCAGGTTGAGAGCGTCTTCAACAATCGTTCTTTGTTGATCAACATTGTCCGGCTGTCCGAACGGCTGACCATACGGGTGTTTCACATACAGTGAGCGTGGTGGCTTAACACGCATGGGCTGCTGTAGGCCCTGATTCACCACCACCGTCGAAATCCCATGCTCCTCGAGCACACGCGCGATCAGCCCGCCGGACTGATTGCACATCGGTCAAGTCGTTCCGATCAGAGCGGCGTCGACGTCTTCGTCAAGGAGCATCCTCGCCACTTCTGGGGCCGTCTCCTCCATCAGGCGGGGGATATTGTCTCCGATGATGTACCCCATGAAACCAAAGGAATTCGCCGCGAGTGATCCAATCTGTCTTTCCTCTTCCATATCCCGAAGCCGTTCGATTGGAAAGATGACATTGACGTCCTTCTCCGCGTTGGACTTGTCATAGTGCTCATGGAAGATCGCCAGATCTGACGTTGGTGTGGTGGATGGAATCACGCGGTACGAGGGATCGTCGTCTATGTACGGTTCCTGCGCGTCCCGCACATAGGACCCGCCCGTTGTAACTAGCGCAATGCGTGCTTCTGAGAGCGGCTTCTGAAATGCCGTCCACGGTGAGGAATCAAAAGATATCGCGTTGGGATTCACTCGCGATACGAGATCGCGTTCCCACTCACTCAGGTATGCGTCCACTCGAGACCAGTCGCCATCGTCATGGGAGAGCAGGGCGGCCTCATACAGCCCCCTGAAGAAACGAGTCGCCTCTTCCTCAGGTAAGCGTTCCACCCTAATCTTGGAGAACGCCATGTTCTCGATGGACGGCGGCAGTTGCGCCAGGTCGCGTAGTTCAATCGGCATAAGAAATCCTCTCATGCGCCTCGGTGCTGAGAATCGTCAGACAGGACGCCAAAATTCGTAGACCAGGGACAGTTCTTTGAGGTAGGCCTCTTCATCGTCGCAGTCCCAACCGCGCATCTCGCGAATGAGGTCGCAGAACCGATTGTTCGGCCGCTTGGTGAGCTGACTAACAACAACAACGCCGAGCAGGGGGCGCTGGAATCCACCTTCAAGCTCGCTGACCATCGTCAGCAGTTCACCTGAATTGCGGGCGTTGATGGCGGGATCGCCCAGTTGGGCGGCGAATTGAACATACGTCACGCGCTGTCCACTGCGAGCGATTGGGATGAGAATCTGACGCGCGCGTTCCATCAGCGTCGCATCAATGGGTACTCCGGAGTCCCCCTCCTCTGCTTCCCTCTCGCGCTGTCGCCCCAACGCGAGAGAAGTTAGCAAGGGATCGGGCTCAAAGACCATGGTTCTCTCATAGACATTTCTAGTCGGGCCGCCGGCCGATCATCTTCTGACTATCCTCGCAAGACCTTGGATGAAGGCCCGGAACGGGCTGCCTTTCTTAGAGGTCGATGCGCCGCCGGAAGCCGCGTGTTCGTGGTCATCACTGGCGTAGAGGCGCTCCAGTTCTTTTACGACATGGTCGTGGAGAATATCCAATTCCTCCGCGGGGCGTCCCTGCCAATGTGCAGTGACCCTCTCAGACTCTTCCAGGTAAAAGACCTTCTCGTTTTCGAATTTGCGTCCCAGTTCGCGAGCGAGGGTGAAGAATGCGGCGCCGGGTGTTCCCTGGCGCTTCCGGACAACCAGCACCCCCAGTAAGCCCCGGCCTGCCTCCTCCTCGGAACGCGATAACTCATTCAATGCCTCGGTGAATTGGCTGCTCTGCGGGCTCAGCACCATTGCAGTTGCCATCTCACCGTAAGAGATTGTCCGACCCTCCCTCGCGCCACAAGAATCTCCCATGCTCGCACTAGAACCCCATGGTCGTGATCACCGACATCTATTTGGGCACCACTCATCACGGTCCCCCGGCGATTACTACTTCAGTTCTTGGTACACCTTCTCCGCTGTGATCGGCAGGCTATTCACACGCGCGCCGATGCTGTCCGCAACCGCGTTGGCGATGGCCGGTGCAGCCATGCTGTTTGCATGCTCTCCGATGCCACGTGCTCTGAGTGGGCCGTGACCGTCATCGGACTCCATCACGACAACATCCAGACTTGGGATGTCTCGAGCCGTCGGCAGCTTCATATCTGCGAATGACGGATTCATTACACGCCCGCTCTCGTCGTAGAATAACCCCTCCATCAAGGCCGAGCCAATGGACTGTACAATGCCGCCCTCAATCTGGCTGGTAAATCCCATGGGATTCAGCACACGGCCGGTCTCATGCACTGCCGTATAGCGAAGCGGCGTCACCTCTGCGGTGTCAGGGTCGACTGACACATCCACAACGTGGACGCCGTAACCGTTCCACGGGCTGTCAAAGCCCTCCATCTCATCGGTCCGCGCGCCAACAGGCTCGCCAAATCGACGCGCAATGTCCTCGATGGCGATGCGCTCATCCGAGTTCGCCCCGTTCACGATGTGGCCCGCCTGGATCGTCAAACGCTCCTCGTCCCAACCCATGAATTCTGAAGTGAGGCGCTGCAACCGGCCTTTGACCTCTTGCATCGCGTTGAACCCCGCGGTGCTGAACATCCTTGCGCCGCGGCTTCCGGCAATGCCCATGTCTCCCGTCTTGCCCTCACGTGTCGACCATGTGACGACATCGATGCGGTCAATGGGAATATCGAGTTCATCTGCGACGATCTGCGCGATGATTGTGCCCGTGCCCGTCCCAGGGTCGAAGACCGGATGGTTGACCTCAACCCGGCCATTCTCCATCACCTTGACGGCCACGCTCCCTGTCGCGCCAATCTGTGAATGGCTGCCAATTGCCACGCCACGTCCCACGCCTTCCGGCTTCGGGTCGTAGTAACCGGCTGCTTCCGCCGCGCGCCTTAGCGCCGCGCCGGCCTGGACGTTCTCCCACTCCTCGCCCGTCGGATATTCTTCGCCCGGCTCAACCACGTTCTGTAGTCGGAAATCCATGGGATCCATGCCGATGGCCTTTGCCAACACGTCCATGTGGGACTCGCCGGCGAAGTGAGCCTGAACGTGCCCGGGCGCTCGCGCGTACGTGCACGGAGACGTGTTGGTATACACCTGGTGCGAGTCCACCTTGACGTTTGCAATCCGGTATGGCCCCACAATTTCGACAATGCCCAGGATGGCGGGCAAGGGGGCATAAGCTGCATAGCCGCCGCCCGCGAAATGAACCTCGGACTCCCATGCTGTGATCGTGCCGTCGTTCTTGACGCCGGCCTTCACCCGCATCGTTGCCGGGTGTCGCATATTCATGTTCTGAAACTCTACGTCGTACTCAACCGTCCACTTGATTGGCTTTCCGGTCCGCATATGGAACTCATACGCGAGCGCAACGTCCGTGCCCGACGACTTACCGCCGAATGAGCCGCCCACATAATTGAAATTGAAGTTGATGTTGTCCTCGTCAACCTCGGTCAATCGCGCTAGCTCTTGCAGCGCCCCCGTCGGCGTGTCGTTCGCATTCCACACTTGAATGACGCCCTCGTCATCGACGTACACGAGGCAGGCGTGAGGCTCAAGATAGCCCTGGTGGAGCAGGGGAGTGCGGTATGTCCGTTCAATCACATGGTCAGCGTCAGCGAATCCTGCATCCAGGTCGCCCTTGGCAAAATGAATGCCCGCGTAGCGGTTGGGGTGTTCGTCGCGTGGAGGCATTCCCTCGTACGAACCCGCGTCCGGGTGAAGGATGGGGGCATCCGCCGTCATCGCGTCCTCCGGCGCGATAATCGCCGGAAGCTCCTCGTATTCGATGTCGATCAGCCCAATGGCCTGCTGCGCGATGTCCTCGTCGTCCGCGACGACGGCGGCCACCTTGTCGCCAACCAGCATGACCTTGTCCCATGCCAGCAGGGGCATGTCCTTGATCATTCCGCCGGTCAACCTGCCCTTGAGGTCCTCACCGGTCAGAACCAGGTGAACTCCAGGCAGCGCGCTGGCGGCTGACGCGTCTACAGATACGATGCGCGCATGGGGGAACGGGCTCCGCAGGATCTTCATCCACAACATGCCCGGCATCTGCGCGTCCAGTCCATAGACCGCAGATCCCGTCACCTTTTCTGGCCCATCGACTCGCGGAACAGAAGCCCCTACAAGCTTTGAACCACCGCTATCGGCAGTTGATGTCACTTTCCATCCCCCCTTAACAATGTTCCTTTACGACGTTCTAGCATTGTAACTCAGATATACGTGTGTCCGCCCCTGTAGCAGCACGACTCTGAGCACTGCTACACTCAAGGCGGTACGCAAAATCACGATCTTTTGGGGCAGGGGGAATACGTATATGCCGACCGTCCAGACCAACGGAATCGAAACCGCCTACACAGACCAGGGGCAGGGTGACGACCCGCCGGTCGTGCTCATCCACGGTTTTCCATATAACAAGTCCATGTGGGATGACCAGGTTGCAGCGCTCTCCGGCAGTCATCGCGTCATCACCTACGATCTGCGCGGGCACGGTGATTCCGGCTCGACAACTGAGACGTACACGATGGAAATGCTGGCGGATGATCTTCATGACCTGGTTGAAGAGCTGTCGCTCGGCGAGGTTGCCCTTGGTGGTTTCTCCATGGGCGGCTATGTTGCGTTGGCCTTTGCCGCCGCATATCCGGAGCACCTTTCCAGCCTGATGCTGCTTGATACACGCCACCTGCCGGACTCAGAGCAGGCGGCAGAGGGGCGTGAGAACCTCGCCAAGCAGGTTGAGGAGGACGGCGTTGGCGGCCTTGCAGAAGCGCTGCCCGGACGAATGTTGACTGAAGCCACTGTCAATGGAAAGCCGGACGTGGTCGCAAAGGCGTCGGAGATGATTCGTGCGGCGTCACCTGAGGGTGTCGCGGGAGCGGCACGCGGCATGGCCGTGCGCTCTGACCAGACTGATACATTGGGCAGTATCCACGTGCCCACGCTGATTGTCGTTGGCGATCAGGATGGCATCACTCCGCCTGCGGATGCGCAGACCATGGCGGACGCCATCTATAACTCAACGCTGGTTACGATCGCTGATGCCAGCCACCTTTCCAACCTGGATAAGCCGGACGAGTTTAACAGGGCATTGATTGACTTCCTCAGCGCCTGAGCCCAACGCTCGCGCAGGGCTCGAAACCGTTCACGCCGGGCAGGAATTCACACCAACTCAGCTTGACCTCAGCCGTGAGGCCGTCATCGGCCTCCTGGACTCCATTCAGGCCGCCCTGCCTCAGGATGAGAATGGTGTGGAGCTGGTGCCGCCGTCCGTCGTTGCGTCCCTGTCCCTCGGCGTCCTCCTGCAACATGTTTCACTTCCCGCCGGTTCGCTGCATGCCTCGCAGGAGATCCGCGTATGGCGGCCGATTCCCGTGGGCTCGCGGGCGGTCTGCGAGGCCGTCGTTGCCAACATGTCGAACAGGGCGGGAATGACGTTGGTCTCTCTGGACTTCAACGTTGAAAGCCATCCCGACGACTCTGGTGGCAGTCAGCAGCTCGCGACCGGCAGCGGCACGGTCATGTTCCCCGCCGGAAGTGAATGAGGGCGGTCTCATGACAGCAGACACCGGCCCGGTTCTCACACGGACTGTGACGCAGGAGCGTATCGACGCATACGCCAAGGCATCAGGCGACCACAACCCGGTGCACCTTGATGCTGAATTCGCAGCCACAACCCAGTTTGGCGGCACAATTGCCCATGGCATGATTCTGTTCGGGTACATATCTGACGCGCTTTTGCAGGTATATGGCGTGGCATGGGTTGTCAGCGGCAGGATGCGCGCACGTTTCCGTGCCCCAGCCCGCCCGGGTGACATCGTGGAGGTATCCGCAGAAGAGCGGTCACGCCATCCGCGAGACGATGGCACAATAGACGTGCATTGCATCGTAGAATGTTGGAAAGCCGATCCCCGCGAACGCCTCGCGACTGGTGACGCGACACTGACAGTAACGCAAGAATAGGAACGCAGTCCGAACGTGGGACAGCGTAATTGACCGGAGGAGAGAATCGTGACGACGCCCCCGCCTGATGGACGCGGATTCCGCGTAGCGCTGGATGCCATGGGGGGCGATCACGCCCCTGCCGAGATAGTCAGTGGTGGCGTTGCAGCAGCGCGCGAGGGAGCAACTGTCTTTCTCGTTGGCGTGCCGGAGCGCGTGCAGGCGGAGTTGGACAAGCAGGACGTCAGCGGACTCGCCATTCAGATTGTGCCGTCCGATGACGCAATAGAAGAAACTGAACAACCTGCCCTCGCCTTGCGTCGTAAGCCAAAGGCATCCGTTCTCGTCGCCACCGGTCTCGTGAAGGAAGGCATAGCTGACGCCGTTGTCAGCATGGGTTCCACCGGCGCGTTGATGGCCAGCGCCCACTTCCTGCTTGGCACGCTTGAGAACCTAGATCGCCCTGTGCTGGGCGGCCCCGCCCTTGGCTACGCCCCCAATACAATCTGGCTGGACATGGGCGCGAACGTCGATGCCCGTCCCACCCAGTTCCTTGATTTCGCCGCCATCGGCGTTGCCACCGCCCGGGCTTACCTGCAAATTGAAAACCCCAGCGTCGCATTGCTCAACGTCGGTGAAGAACCAACCAAGGGCAGCAAGCAGATCAAGGAAGCATACACGACCCTTAAGGAGGCTTCCGGCCTGAACTTTATCGGGAACGTTGAGGGGCATGAGGCTGCGCAAGGCAAGGCGAACGTCATCGTTGCAGACGGCTTCGTCGGAAACGCCCTCCTCAAGTACAGCGAAGGCCTGAGTCAGGCAATCGCCCGTGATCTTGGCGAGAGGCTTGCTCCGGAAATCGGTCCTGAAAAGGCCCGCGATATCGCCATGAGTATCTTCCGAAAGATCAACCTGATGGAGGCGGGAGGCGGTCCGATTCTGGGCGTCAACGGCATCGTCGTCGTCGGACATGGCCGTGCCCGCGCCCCCATGGTTCACGGCGCAATCCGTACGGCTGAGCTCCTGAAGGACTCTGGCCTAGTCAGCGCCATCAAGACTGAATTGAGCGCCATTCATGCGCGGAACCAGGCCGCTGAGCCGGCCGCCTCGCCGGGAGCCTAAGCACATGCAGACCCAGGCTGAATTGGCAACGCAGGAATCCAAGGAACTCGCGGGGCACGTTGCCCTCGTCACCGGCTCCGGTCGCGGCATCGGCAAGGCAGTCGCCCTCAAGCTGGCCTCCATGGGGGCAAATATCGTCGTCAATTACAACGCGAGCGGCGATCTTGCTCAGGGAGTTGTCGAAGAGATCAAGGGCCTCGGTGTTGAGAGCACCTCATTCCAGGCTGACGTCTCCCAGACGGATCAGGTTGAAGCGATGGTCAATGGTGCAGTGGAGACCTTTGGCAAGGTCGATATCCTTGTCAACAATTCCGGCATCATCCGCGATAAGCTCCTTCTCCGTATGACGGACGATGACTGGGATACCGTCATTGGGACTGACTTGCGCGGGCCGTTCCTCTGCACGCGTGCCGTCATCCGTTCCATGATGCGAGAACGCTGGGGACGCATCATCAACATCTCATCGGTCGTCGCGCTCGCCGGCAACCCCGGCCAATCCAACTATGCAGCTGCAAAGTCCGGCCTCACCGGATTCACCTACAGCGTGGCCAAGGAGCTGGCCGCGAGAAATGTCACAGCCAACATCGTGGCACCCGGCTACATCTCCACTGACGTTACTGAAAACCTGCCTGAAGAGATCAAGCAGCAGCTGACCGACCACATCCCGCTCGGGCGGCGGGGTCATGCGTGGGAAATCGCGGAGATTGTCGCCTTCCTGTGCACCGATCGCGCCTCGTACATCACCGGACAGCAGATTGCCGTCGACGGCGGCCTTGCCCTGACCGGCTGACGGCAGGACGCCGACCGGTCATCTTGCATATACATCGTGCGTGTCATCGACATCTCAGTCCCGCTGAAATCTCTCAAGGACGGGATGCACATCTATCCTGGCGATACTCCCTATTTCGCCAGCACGGAAAAGACCATCCACAAGGACCGAATGAGGCTGTCCCGCATCGAAATTGGCTCTCACAATGGCACACATATCGACGTGCCAGCGCACTTCATTGAAGGCGGCGCAGAAACCGAGACGCTGCCCCTTGAACTGGTTGTTGGCCCGGCGTGGGTTGCAGACCTCACCGGCTTGACGATGGGTATGGGCATAACCGTTGAGCACCTTGAAGCCGCCATGCCGGACACACCGGTAGAGCGCCTCCTCCTAAAGACACGTAATTCCGCGCTCTGGACACGGGATTATTTCCAGTCCCGCTTCGTCTTCCTGACGCCGGAGGCCGCCGGGTGGCTTGTAGAGAGAGGCGTCCGCTCAATAGGTATCGACTATCTATCGATCGAGCGATTCGGCGGCGACGAACCCAAGGCTCACTTGGCCATCCTCGGCGCGAACGGCGTCATCATGGAGGGCCTTGACCTAACACACGTCGAAGCCGGCCGAGAATACACCCTCGCCTTCCTCCCCCTCAAAGCTCCCGGCCTAGACGGCGCCCCCGCCCGCGCCGTCCTGATTGCAGACGACGAATAACCTCCCACGCCACCCCGCGCCCACCCGTCAGCCCACGCCTGTCCGTCATTCCCGCGCCGGTCTGTCACCCCCTGCGCCCATCCGTCACCCCGCGCCCACCCCGTCATTCCCGCGCAGGCGGGAATCTGAATCGCATTTGCCTACCGAATCGGCCTTACCACTCCCCTCTTTCTGGCGAAAGCCGGAATCCACCCTGTCGCCCTCCGCCAAAAACAAGAGAGGCCCCACCTTTCAGTGAGGCCCCTCTATTGGGGAGGCGAGCAAGAACTACTCCCCAGCGCCGATCGCCACCTTGTGGGTCTCCGCGCCGGATGCCTTGGGGAGGCTAATCGTCAACACACCGTTCTTGAACTCGGACGTGCCGTTGGCCGCGTCGACCGCACCGGGGAGGATGAGGCGTCGGACCAGCGAGCCGCTGTACCGCTCGCGCAGCACGTAGCTGTCCTCGGAATTCTCAGTCTCCTGCTTCGACTCCGCGGATACGGTCACCGTCCGACCCGTGATGGAGATATCCACGTCATCCGGCGCGAAGCCGGGCAGGGAAGCCGTCAGGCTGTAGTGGTCCGGCTTGTCCTCGACATCGATCCGCAGATTACCGCTATTGCGCCACCAGGCGTACGAGGGCGCGTCATTGAAGTAACGCTCCAGACCGCGTCCGAAAGGAGCTCGAACCGACCAGGGATTCCATCGCATCATCGTCATTGTTCCCAACCTCCTGCACTAAACTTGATAACGTCATTATAAAACTTAGTGCGTGCGTATCAAGAGATAAGGGCGTCGTAAGTCATTTTGAACTGAGCGTCTGCGGCGGGAGAATCCCAGGAAAGCACCAATGCCTCCAACGCTGAATTGGAAAGCGCATCCATGAATTCCACGCTGTCCAGAGAATGACAGCCCAAGGACGCCCCGTTGAGGAAGATGCGCCGGCTTCTAGGGCAGAGCCGGAGTAGCAGTGATGCCTACCCCGCCGCCCTTAGCACGTCAAAGAACTCGGCTAGGATCCCTGCCGTTGCGCCCCAGATGCGGTAGCCGTCGTGGTGAAATTCGTACGTCAGGATGGTGTTCTCGCCGTATTTGAACGGCTGTCGACCCTTCAGGTACGTCTCCCATAGATCGGCGAAAGAGACTTCAAAGATCTCGTTGACCTCGAACTGGTCATGGTCATAGTCCGCCCCCGGCCTGACGATGCCCACAAACGGCGTGATGTGGTATTCCGTCCGCGTCTTGTGGTCGTTCAGCCTGCCGAGAACCTCGACCTTGTCCGGTTCGATCCCAACCTCTTCATGCGTCTCGCGGATGGCGGTGGACTGAATCGACTCATCCTCGGGATCGCGTGCCCCGCCGGGGAAAGACACCTCTCCCTTGTGGTGTTCAACACGGGACGTGCGGACGGTGAAAAGGATGCTCGGCCCATCCGTCCCCTCAATGATGGGTATTAGCACCGCGGACGGCATCAGGGACTCATCATTGATGAATTCGGGCTCATAAGAACCAAGCGCGGCGCGCACAGTGTCCGGTTGGAGCGAGGGCAGTTGCTGTGAATCTGTCATCGTCAGAGTATACTGCCAACGATGGCGATTCCTCTGCGTGCGCGGCGTTGCGACGCGGAGTAGAATGCGAGCATAGAGCGCCTGGGGCATAGGGAGAGACACACATGAGTGATCGTCTCGAACGGGAGATTGAGGATATCGTCGAGAAGGCGGGCAGCCTGCCGCCTCCGCCCCGTCGTTCCCGTCGTGCACAGCGACGGCGTTCCGCAGACAGCCCCCGACGCTCATTCATGGGCGGCGTGAAATACGCCGCCGTATTTGGACTCCTTCTCCTCATCAGCGGCGCGCTCCTTTGGGGCATGTCAGGATCGCTTGGCGCAGGCCTCGCTCTTGGCGGCCTCATCTTGCTCGGAGTTGCCTATCTGAGCCACTTCAGAAACGGGTCTCCGGCCACTCTGCCCGGCGGCTATGAGAAGCGATGGCGCGGGCAGTCCATTTCTAGTGATCGACCTCAAGGCCCGTCCCTATGGGATCGCATTCGCGGCCGACGCAACCGTCCTCACGATTAGCTAGGCCGTCACCGCTGCGGACTTTCCGCTCATTCGCCCGAACTCGTCCATCAGTTGACCTAGCTGTTCGCGCCAATCGCTCCCGGAGCTTGCCGGCACCCGTATCTGCAGGTGTCCGATGTTTGCGTTCGGCAGCGTCCGCCGTATCACTTCCCGGTCCAGCCAATACACGTCCCTGAGCCGTACGACAATCTCCGTCCCCTCGGTGGCAATCGAACGCACCATGCCGCGCAGCCGACCCGTTTCCGCCCGTACTTCGACTGCCAGGAGCAGGTCATCCACCTGCTGCGGCAGCGGCCCGAACCGGTCCCGCAATTCCGCGCGGATTGTCTCAACCTCCTCGGGATCAACAAGATTCGCCAGCCTCTCATAGACGGCCAGCCGCGTGCCGGTGTCCTCCACGTAGTCTGGCGGGATGCGGGCGTCTGAGGGCAGATCCACAGGCGCGCGAGCCGCTCCTGCCGCCAACAGCGGCCTACCCCCAGTCAGCCCCGGCTCGTCCGGCACGTGAGTCGACTTGCCTTTGCGGACCTCATCGATGGCCTCTGAAAGCAGCCGCGTATAAAGGTCGAAACCCACCGCTGCCACGTTTCCGCTCTGCTCCGCGCCCAGGATATTCCCCGCGCCACGAATCTCAAGGTCCTTCATGGCCAGCCTGAACCCCGCCCCAAGTTCGGCGGCGGACAAGATGGCCCGCAAACGACGCTCCGCCGTCGGCGTCAATACCCGATCGCGCCTGAACAGGAAATAGGCGTAGGCACGAATCGACGAACGCCCCACGCGTCCCCTCAACTGGTACAACTGCGTCAGACCCAGCCGATCCGCGTCGTCCACGATGAGAGTGTTCGCGTTCGGCATGTCCAGCCCCGCCTGGATGATCGTCGTGCAGATAAGAACGTCGAATTCCTGCGCCGCATACGAATTCATCACGCTTTCAAGCGACTCCGGCGGCATCCGACCATGCGCCACCCCGAAGCTCGCCTCCGGCACAAGCTCCTGCAGGTGCTCAAGCACGCGATGGATGTCCTGGATGCGGTTGTGGACGAAAAAGACCTGCCCCCCGCGATCGGTCTCCCGTAGAATCGCCTCGCGGATCGTCCGATCCTCCTGCTCTGCCACAAACGTTGTGACCGGAATCCGATCCTCCGGAGCGGTGTCGATGCGGCTCATATCACGGATGCCGAACAATGCCATGTGCAGCGTGCGGGGAATCGGCGTGGCCGTCATTGTCAACACGTCCACCGTCGCCCGCATCTTGCGCAGGTGTTCCTTGTGCCGAACGCCAAACCGCTGTTCCTCGTCGATGATGACCAGCCCCAAATTGCGGAAACTCACGTCTCTGGACAGCAGGCGATGCGTGCCAATGACGACGTCCACCTCGCCCCGCGCCATCGCCGCTACCGTCTCCTTCTGCTCAGCGTCCGTCCGCAGCCGCGAAAGCATGTCCACACGTAGAGGAAACGTCTCCAACCGCTCCATGAACGTCCGATAATGCTGCTGCGCCAACACCGTCGTCGGCACCAGCAATGCCACTTGCGAACCGGCCGCCACGGCCTTGAACGCGGCGCGCACCGCCACCTCTGTCTTGCCGTAGCCCACGTCGCCGCAGATGAGGCGGTCCATCGGCCGTTCCGCCTCCATGTCCGACTTCACGTCGACGATGGCCTGCATCTGGTCATCCGTCTCCTGGTAAGGGAACGAACTCTCCAGCTCCCACTGCCAAGCCGTCTCTCCCCCGAATGGCTCACGCGAATTCACTTCCCGTTCCGCGTACAGTCGAAGCAGCTCCTCCGCGAACCGAAGCGCGTCCTCCTTGACGCGACGCTTGGTGTTGGCCCACTCGTTGCCGCCCAGCCGTGTTAGCGTCGGATTCCCGCCCGTGCCCGTGTACCGAGCCACTCGATCCACTTGATCCGTCGGCACATAGAGCGTGTCGCCGCCCGCGTAGCCCAGCGCCAGGTATTCCCGCTCCGCCCCATCCGTTGCCCGCTGCACAGTCCCCTTGAACTGCGCGATGCCGTGCTCCACGTGAACGACGTAGTCGTCCTCCACGAAATCGGAAAGAAACGCGTCGCGTCGCACAACCCGCCGACGCACCGGGCGCGGCCTCTTGATGAATCCAAATATCTCCGTATCAGAAAGGGTGATGATCGATCCGCTGACGCCGGATTCCCCGCCGCTCAGCTCCCACCCCTCTGCCAGCGCCGTCTGTACGACCACAAGGCTCCCGGGCGTCGGCACCGCGTCCATGTCGGTCCGCAGAGATAGCTCATGCCCGTTATCGCGCAGCATCTCCGCCAACCGCTGCGCCTGCAATGACGCAATGACGACCGCGTTTCCGCGATGTCGAGCGCCCAGGATATCGCTGCTAAGCAGATCGATGCGCCCGCCATACGTCTCCGGCGGTGAGAAGCCAAGGCTCCCGAACGACCGCGTTCCCTCCTGCATTCCATCAGGGGAAGCCTGCGCGAACGGCTCAAGATGTAGACGTCTTGGCACATCCGCCAGCGACATCTCAAGTCGCTCCGACGTGGCGACAGGGCTCGGGAATCCCCGTGGCAGTTTGCCGCGCTCGATCTGACCGTCCCGAATCTCCAACCCCCTCCTGATCACCTCGTCAAGCCGAGTGCGTAGGCTCATGGGCCGGTCAACAACGATGACCGTCTCATCCGGCAGGTGGTCGATCAGCGTCGACCGATGAAAATACGGCGCGAAGAAGCCGACACCCGGCACAGCCGCCCCCTCCGCGAACCGACGCAACTCATCACGAAAGACCGCCGCCTCATCGTCTCCAATTCCGTCCATGTCTGGCGGCGGCGCGCCTCGCACTGCGGACGGCAGCAACTCCAGCGCCGGTGTCACCACAACTTCATCCACCTCAGTGGCTGACCGCTGCGTGGCCGCGTCAAATGTACGAATGCTGTCGATAATGTCCCCGAACAGCTCGATTCGAGCCGGGCTCTCGTCCTGCGGCGGCCAGATATCCACGATGCCGCCACGCCGACTCACCGTCCCCGGCGTTTCTATTGCAGCCACCGGTTCGTACCCCAACTCAACCGCGTCCGAGAGAATACCGTCGATTGAAACCGCCTCCCCGATGCTCAACGTGAACGCTGCCCGTTGAAACTCTTCAGGCGGCAGCGTCACCGCCGCCGCCGCATACGCGCTCGCAATGATGAACGGGGCAGGGCGGGCCATGAGTTCCTGCAACCGCGCCTCCTGCGACCCTGCCCGAAAATCCGCCAGAGCGGAGAGCGCCCGAAGCCGCTCCCGCGTCGTTGAGGCGTCGTTTGCCAGTTGCTCATAGGGCAGGGCATCCGGCTCAGGGTAGGGAATGACGGCGCTCGCGCCGGATGTGGACACATACGCGCTGACCTGCTCATAGGCCCGCCGTGCATCCTCTGCCCCCGCGTGCAGCCACAACACCGGCCGCCCCAGGTCGCGCCAGAGACTGGCGACGATGAACGGCGTCGCGCCCTCCAGCGGATCCAACAGGATGGGCTCCGGCTGCCCGGCGCGCAAAGCCTCAACCAGCTGACGATACGCATACCGCCGCCGCAACCCCTCAGACAACGCCGCCAGACTCACTCACAACCTCCGCCGCTTAAACGCCCAAAGCCCCGCCAAAGCGGGCACATACCAGTGTAGCGGGAATTCCGGATCACCTTTCTCTCGTGGTGAGGGTCAGGCTCGCACGGGGCCCCAAGCTGGAACGCGGAGTCCCAACTCAACTGAACAAACAACCTCATGACGAACCGAGAAAACAATCCCTTGTCCCCACTAGCCGCGTCCCCGTATCATCTAGCCAGCCGCTCATATCGCGGCAAGCGCGGACATTCTGTACTTGAGGAGCGTGCAGTAGTGACTCGAATCGTTGTGACCGGCGTCGGTATGGTGACACCCCTCGGCCTTGATACACAGACCACGTGGGATTCCCTGCTGGCAGGTAAGTCCGGCGCGGATACCGTTTCCCTCTTTGACGTCGAGCCGTACTCCACAACCATTGCCTGCGAGGTCAAGGGCTTTGATCCGTCCACCTTCATGGACCGCAAAGAAGTCCGGCAGACCGACCGCTATATCCAGTTCGCCATGGCCGCCGCCGATCAGGCAGTTAGTGATTCCGGCCTCAAGGTAACCGACGACAACCGCAACGAAGTCGCAACGATCATCGGTAGCGGCTACGGCGGTATCGGCACCGTTCAGAACGCCGTCGAGACGCTGTCCACACGCGGCCCCAATCGTGTCAGCCCTTTCCTCATGCCGATGATGGTCACTGAGATGGGAGCCGCCAAGGTATCCATCGCCCTCGGCGCGCGCGGCCCCGCCTATTCCGTCACGTCATCCTGCTGCTCCGGCTCCGATTCCATCGGCGCGGCGGCCGATCTGATTCGACGTGGCGACGCCAGCGTGGCACTCGCCGGCGGCGCGGAGGCTACCATCACCCCCATTGCCTTCGCCGGTTTCAGCCAGGCGGGCGCACTGTCAACAAAGCGAAACGACAACCCCACCCACGCGTCGCGACCCTTTGACGTTGACCGCGACGGCTTCGTGATGGGGGAGGGCGCGTGCGTGTTGGTGTTGGAAGACCTTGAACACGCAAAGGCGCGCGGCGCGAACATCATCGCCGAGCTCTCCGGTTTCGCCTCCACCGCGGACGCCTACCACATCACCCATCCTGCCGAAAACGGTGAGGGCGCGGTACGCGCCATGAATAAAGCCCTCGATAGGGCAGGGCTCGCCCCCGGCGAACTCGGCTACATCAACGCCCATGGGACGTCGACGCCCATCAATGATCGCGAGGAGACGAAGGCCATCAAGACCGTGTTTGGCGAGTCAGCCTACGCCGTGCCAATCTCGTCAACCAAGTCGATGCACGGCCATCTGCTTGGCGCGGGAGGCGCGTTGGAGGCCGCTATCTGCGCCCTTGCCGTCTCGAACGACAAAATCCCGCCCACCATCAATCTCGAAAACGCTGACCCCGATTGCGATTTGAACTACACACCGCATGAGGTTCGCACCGGCCCCGTCAACAGCGCCCTGTCCAACACATTCGGCTTCGGCGGCCACAACACGGCAATCATCTTCCGTAAGTTCGCGGACTAGACGCCGCCCGCATGACGGTCCAACGCCGCTGGGCCTTCCCGGAACCGCCGTCGCCCGAGGCGCGTGAGGCCCTCACCGCATTCCCGCAAACCCTCCAGCAACTCCTCGTCAACCGTGGCATCGAGACAGCGGATGCAGCCGATCTGTTTCTTCGACCCGACGAGCGACTAGCTGGAAACCCAACGGACATTCCCGGCATGGACGCCGCCATCCACCGTATCCGCCAGGCCATGTTTGGCAGCGAAAAGATCGGAATCTACGGCGATTTCGACTCAGACGGCGTCACCGGGGCGGCACTCTTGTGTGAAGCACTGGCAAACGTGGGACTGTCGGTAACCCCCTACATTCCCTCCCGAGCGGAAGGGCACGGTATGAATCGTGCCGCTCTCAAGTCGCTCCGGGACGATGGCTGCACCCTCGTCATCACGGCTGATTGTGGTGTCGGCGGCATCAATGACGGCGCTCCGCCTAAAGGTATGGACATCATCGTCACGGATCACCATCTGCCCGGTGAAAACCTGCCCGATTTCGCGGCCATCGTGAACCCAATGCGGCGTGATTCAGCCTACCCGTCGCCAAAGCTGGCCGGAGTTGGTGTTGCTTTCAAACTTGCACAGGCCATCCATCAGGAACTTGGTAAGGAGTTGCCCAACACGCTGCTTGAACTCGTGGCACTCGGCACCGTCGCCGACGTGTCCCCCCTTGTTGATGAGAATCGATACCTGGTGACTGAAGGCCTGACAGGAATGCGAGACTCTCAGCGTCCCGGACTCCGCATCCTCGCCTCGATCGCCCGCCGCCCTCTGGCACGCATAACGTCCGGAGACATCGCATTCCAGATAGCGCCGCGCCTGAATGCTGCCGGACGTCTGACTCACGCGAACGACGCCTTGAACCTCCTGTCCACGCAAGACGAGAATGAAGCGCGAACCCTCGCAATTCACCTTGACGAACTCAATCAGCGCCGCCGGGAACTCACTGAAGAGGCGTATAACAAAGTCCGAGAGCGCATGAGCGCGGATGGTGCCGAAGCGCCTGTCATCGTTGCCGGCGCGCCGGACATTCCTGCTGGCATCGTAGGTCTCGTAGCCGGGCGACTAACCGAGGAATTCTATCGTCCAAGCTTCGTCTACTCCACCTACGGCGATGGACTTCTCCGCGGTTCCGCCCGAAGCATTGAGGAATTTGATGTCGAGGGTGCCCTTAAGCAGAGTGCCGATCTCCTCACACGCTTTGGTGGTCACCATCGCGCTGCCGGCTTCTCTGCGCTCGAAAGCGATCTCCCGGCATTCCGTGACAGGCTGCACGAATTGGCCGCCAAGGCCCTCGACGGTATCGATCTCACTCCCACGCTCGCCGTCGACGCCGAAGGCGCGCCCTCGCGCCTCGCCGCAGACCTCAATTCACACATGGACAAACTTGAACCATTCGGTGAGGGCAACAGGAACCCCGTGTTCGTCGCGCGAGGCCTCCGTGTTAATTCAACGAGGCGGGTCGGAGACGGCTCACATTTGCGCCTCTCGCTGGCAGAGCCTCAGTCAGGGACGGAATGGAATGCGATCGCATTCCGTCTCGGTGAAAAGGCAGGGGAAGCACGACGAGAAATCGACGTCGCCTTCCAATTTCAAGAGAACGACGGCGGCCCAAATGCGAACCGCCCAACTACGCTGGAACTAAACGTCCAGGACTTCCGCCCCTCAGCCTAAACGAGCGCCTAGACCGGCTGTGGCGGCGCGTCCGCCTGCCCATCCTCGGATTCTTCCTCCGGGGTCTCATCTGACCCGTCGGGTTCATCGTCGCCGGAACTCGCCAGCCTCACCCGCGTGATGAGGAAGGCCAGCGCAATCACTACGAGCAAGAGGGCTAACAGATGTGCCTGCTGGAGCCCTGCGAACCACACAGCATCCCGCCTCATGAACTGGATGACGAATCGGCCTAGCCCGTACATCAGCAAGTACATGAAGAAGACTGAACCGTTAGGACGGATCCTGCCGATAAGGAAATACGTGACGATGCCGATAAACGCGTCCAATGCCATTTCGTACACGATGACCGGGTGCATCGGTCCCTCGCCGTTCGCGGGGCTGCCCGGATGTGTGTACAGAAACGCCCAGGGCCGTACAAGCGTCTCGCCCAGGTGCTCACCGTTGATGATGTCCCCCAAACGTCCGAGGAACATGCCAAGCAACAATCCCGGCGTGACCAGATCCACCATGCGCCCCACGGGATAGCGGTGCCGCCACGCGTAGAACGTGCCGCCGATCGTTGCGCCGAGAATACCGCCAAGTAGACCGATGCCGCCCTCGTAGATGCGGAGAATCAGTAGCGGATCCGTCCCGTAGTAGTCCCAGTTATCAATTACGTGAACCAGCCGCGCGCCGATCAGTCCGCCCAGCACGGCCCATACCGCCGTGCCGTAAACGGCGTCTTCATGGATGCCGTGCTTGCGGCCCATATACACGGCCCAGATAACGACGGCGACAATGCCCACCGCCGTAAAGAATCCATGCCACGTCACAAGGAACGGGCCAAGCTCAAAGATCGTCGGGTCAATCCCAATGTTGATGGCGGCAAGAACGTTCAAGCTGTACTACCTCGCTGGTTAGAATTAGCTGGGTCATGCGCCCTGCGGCTCCACAACCTGCCGTGTCACTATTCTATGCCCCCGCCGTCACATCTGACGAGTCAACGGCTCGCAGCAAAAACCGCCTTACTAATCGGACTTTGTGATATTCTTCTCTAGACGTGACGTAATGCATCCATAACTATTCAAAAAGGACGGCTCCGGAATGCTTGATCAGGGCGTACGAAATTTCCTTGTGTACCTCACCACCGTCAAAGGCTTCTCCGCCAATACATCGGAGGCCTATCGGAGTGATATGACCCAACTGACAGAGTGGCTTACCGCTCCTCCGGAGGACTTGGCGCCTGCGGAAACATGGACGGACGTTTCGCGCGACCATCTCCTCGGATTCGTCAGTCACCTCAAATCCCGGGAATACGCCACCACCACCATTGCCCGTAAGATTGCCGCCGTGAAGTCCTTCTTCTCCTACATGGTCACACATGACCTGGTCGAATCCGACCCCTCCGAGGGACTCAGTTCACCAAAGGTGGGCAGGGCGCTGCCGTCACCTCTTGGGGTGGATGAAGTCGAATTGCTCTTGAATCAACCGAGAGGCAAGTCAACGCCGGAGGGCATGCGCGCATCAGCCATGCTTGAACTCCTTTATGCAACGGGGATGCGTGTCTCGGAACTCGTCTCTTTGAGCGTTGCCGACATCAATCTTGACGAAGGTTATGTACGATGCAGAGGCAAGGGTTACAAAGAGCGAATTATCCCGGTCTATCCTGAGGCCATCCGTGCCCTGCGCGCCTACATTGATGAGGCCCGCCCTAGGCTCCGCCGCCGGCGTGACGAGCCTGCTTTGTTCCTGAATCGACACGGCAACCGCCTCACCCGGCAGGGCTTTTGGCTCCTGCTCAAGTCGCTTGCTGCCGAGGCCGGCATCACGCACAGCATCACGCCGCATACCCTTCGCCATAGTTTTGCAACTCACCTGTTGCGCGGCGGCGCAGCACTCCGTCACGTCCAGGAATTGCTTGGGCATTCAAGTATTTCCACCACCCAGATTTACACGCGTCTGGCCCATGACCAACTGCGTGACGAGTACGACCGTGCCCATCCTCGCGCTCGTTACGGTCGTGAGCGCGACGCCGTTACGGCCGGATAGCTTGCTCTGGCGGCTTTGTTGCTCCGGTCGCCCCAAAGCGACATAACGTGGCATGATAGGAGCGTTCGCTGAGCGAGGACGCACGCGGTAGAATTCGCGCGGGACAGGGGGCGTCATGGCTGTTGTAGCGATTGCAGGACAGATTGGCAGCGGCGGCCAGGATATCGGCCAGGAAGTCGCCCGAGAGCTTGAAGCTGAATTCGTCGACAATTTCCTCCTCAGTGAGGCTGCGAACCGTACCGGTATGAGCGTCGAAGAATGGGACGCGCGAGATATGCGTGTCGATAGCCTCACGGATCGTATCGCTCGCGTATTTCAGACCTTCATCCAACGTTCTGCCGCGAGCTATACCGCAGATCCCTACATGAGCGGCGAACCGCTCCTCTCGCGCACCTATGAACAGGCCGCTGCGGAGCCACGCAGTGACGAGCAGAATCTCGATGACCAGCGATTCCTTGAAGTGACGACGGAAATCATCCACGAACTCGCTCGCCTACCCCGGGTCGTCATCATCGGTAGGGGAACGACGTATATCCTCAGAAACAACCCTCGCGTCTTCAACGTCCTCGCGTTGGCCCCGCGTGACGCGCGAATTGAACGCTGGGCCAACCGTAACGGGTTGTCGACGGACGAGGCGCGCCGCGAAGTTGATGATCAGGAACACCATCGGCAGGCCTTTCTGAGAAAATTCTTCGGCGTCGATCCGTTTGATCCCAGTTGGTTTGACATGGTGCTCCGCGTTGACCGGCTAGATATCAAGCACTACGCGCAAATGGTCGCGGCTGGCGCACGCGCTCTGGACGAACAACTCCTTTGCGACGAAACTTAAGGTGAGTTCCGGCGAAGCAACGTGGAAACGGAGATACGACACTAATGCCAGGTAAGCCAAGTAGACGCGACCGAAAACGACGCGGCCCAGCCACTGAGCGTCGACCTCGTCCGGCCCCGCCCGTCTCACCGGGACGCATCGTGCGGGCCGCTAGCGCCACTGCTCCTCCTGCGGCACGTGAAGATACTCCGGCAATGGCGCCCGAGCCTACTGCGGCCGCGTCACCGCAGGCCACTGCGGCTGCGCAAAACAGTGGGCGGGCACGAGGTAGAGGAATCGGCGCGCTTCGCCGTGGAGCAACGTCATCCGCACGCGCTCTTGAAGCCCAGCGCGAAGAACGAATTCGCCGTGATTCCGTCAGAGACCTTCGTTCCATCGGCATTGCCGCCGTTGTCACCGCTGTCGCTCTTGTCGCTACTGCTGTTTTCCTCTAGCGTCCATGACCCAATCCGTGGGCGATAGAATGAGCGCACGATGAGCATTGATCTCGGTCAGGTCGCCCGCGGCCTGCCCACCCAGCCCGGCGTTTACATCTTTCGTGACGCGCGCGGCAAACCGATTTACGTCGGCAAGGCCGCAATCCTCCGCAACCGCGTTCGCTCCTATTTCGGCCCAGACGCCCTGACGCCTGGAACCAAGGCATTCCAGATCGCGCAACGGGCTTCTGACCTTGAGTGCATCGTCACGACGACCGAGGCGGAGGCCCTGATTCTTGAGAACACACTCATCAAGCGCCATAAGCCGCGGTTCAACGTCCGTCTCAAGGACGACAAGACCTATCCATATCTCAAGATTGATGTCCGTGAAGAATGGCCGCGTGTGTACATTACGCGGCGGATGCAGGACGATGGGGCGCGTTATTTCGGTCCCTATGCCAGCGCGTCGAGCGTCCGCAAGACCCTTGATCTGCTCAATAAGCTCTTCCCGTACCGCTCCTGCACCAAGGAGATCACCGGAACTGACCCGCGTCCCTGCCTTGATTTCCACATCAAGCGGTGTCTCGGTCCCTGCATCGGAGCGGTATCGAACGAGGATTACCGTGAAGTTATCGGGCAAGTATCTGCGTTCCTGGAGGGCAAGCAGGCGGCAATCGCGCGGGATATCAAGCGGAAGATGAGCGACGCTTCCGACAACCTCGAATACGAACGTGCCGCGTTCTTCCGTGACCAAATCAACGCCATCAACCGTGTCTCCGCTGAGCAAAAGGCCGTTTCCACCCATGCAGTCGACGAGGACATCATCGCCATCGCCCGCGCCGGCAACGAGGCGTGGGCGGAAGTCTTCTTCGTCCGCGGCGGGAGACTGCTGGAACGCGACAATTTCCTGTTGGACGGCACACTCGGCGAGACGGACGGCGAGGTGCTGGCCGGATTTATCAAGCAGTTCTATGTGAACAGCCCAGTGGTGCCGCCTCGCATCCTGACGCAAGCACCAGTAGCCGACGGTCCTGCCATCACGGAATGGCTGCAAGAACGTCGCGAAGGCAGAAAAGTAAGACTCATTGTCCCGCAGCGCGGCGAACGCAAGAAGTTGCTGGAACTCGTCGCCGAGAACGCCCTTCAGGGCCTTGAAGCCCTTCGCATCAAGGTGCTCGCGGATGAGGCGGCGACGGAAACGGCTCTCTCAGAACTCAAGGAACAACTCAGCCTGCCTGAACTGCCGCGCCGCATTGAGTGCTATGACATCTCCAACACGCAGGGAACGAACTCCGTTGCATCCATGGTTGTATTCCAGGATGGGCAGCCACTCAAAGATCACTACCGCCGTTTCCGTATCAAGACAGTGGAGGGCGCAAACGATTTCGCGTCCCTCCAAGAAGTAATTCGCCGCAGGTTCCAGCGCTCCGGCGCGCTCGGAAGCGCCGCCCGCGGCCTTGCGTCGACAGCCGAGGATGCTGAGGAAGTCATCGCGCAATTCAAGTCGGCCCCGTCTCTCAACAAGGACGACCGCAGTGGTTCAAAGAAAGAGACGGCAGACGGATCGTTTATGACTCTGCCAGATCTCGTGCTGATCGACGGCGGGAAGGGGCAGCTGAACGCCGTCGCAGAAGTGATGCGTGTTGAACTTGGCCTACACCAGATTCCGCTCGCGTCATTGGCCAAGCAGGAGGAGGAGGTCTTTCTGCCTGAGATGGCCGAGTCGATTATGCTGCCCCGCACCTCACCCGCCCTCTATCTCGTCCAGCGTGCCCGCGATGAGGCCCACAGATTCGCCATCACCTTCCATCGCAACATCCGCCAGAAGAAGGGCATGGAATCGATGCTGGACGCGGTGCCCGGCATCGGCCCCCGCCGCAAGCGAATGCTCATGCGCCACTTTGGTAGCCTCGACGCCATCCGAGAGGCCACCATCGATGATCTTTCTGCCGCCCCCGGCATGACCAAACGCCTCGCCGAACGCGTCAAAGAGTACGTGTAAACTTCCCCGTCTCGCCTACCGCCTGACGTATACTCAATGGGCGACTGCGGATGGTCGCCACATTCATTCTGGGGGAGGGATATTCCACATGGCTGATTTTGAGACCCTTATCTATGAGGTTGGCGATGATGGCGTCGCTCAAGTCACGCTGAATCGACCGGAGCGCCGAAACGCGCTCAATCATGATTTGCTTGAGGAACTGGAGCAGGTCTTTGACGCCGTCGAGAACGATGACAACGTGCGAATCGCCGTCATCACTGGCGCCGGCCCCGCATTCTGCGCCGGCTACGATCTGACACCAAACCAGGAGCGGCCAACCTACAGCGCCACTGAACGATGGGAGAACACCCATTGGCAGGCCAGGCTCGTCTCCCGCCCGTGGTACTCCCGCGTGCCGTGGATCGCTGCGGTCGACGGCCCCGCGGCAGCCGCAGGCAACGTCCTCGCCATGAGTTGCGACCTCATCGTCGCCTCCGAGCGCGCCCAGTTTGGCGAGCCGGAGATCCGCCACGTTGCCCACTCGCCTCACGTCCTGCTTCCGTTCATTACAAGCAACCGACACCTGCGCGAGTTTTACTACACTGGTGACTTCATCGACGTTGAAACCGCCGAGAAGTGGGATTTGGTCAACAAGGTCGTTCCGGCTGGTGAGGCGCTTGACGCCGCAATGGCGATGGCACGCCGTATTGCACAGGTGCCGCCGTTCGCGCTCCAGATGATGAAGCGCTCCATAACCGCCGTTTACGATGCTCAAGGCTTTGGCAAGGGTCTGGATGACCACCTCATGCTCCGCATGATTGAGTCGCTGACACCGGATGTGCCGGAGCGTGAACACCTGGGCAAGGTGCGCGTAGAGCAGGGTATGAGGGCGTTCCTGGACGCGCGTGACGGCCCATTCCGTTAGGCCGAGACGCACCAGGGACGTTCTGGCTCAGTCGTGAGGCTGATGGATGGCCGATAACCAGCAGGGCAGTCACCCGCCCATCATGCACGGGCACGGTCAGGCGAAGTTCTGCCTGAACTGTGGCAAAGAACTTGTGCAGCGCGAGATTGACGGCGCGATGCGCCCCGCTTGCGAGGACTGCGGTTACGTCCACTACACGGATCCCAAGGTCGCCGTCGGCGTGCTGATCGGCGACGAACATGGACGTGTCCTCCTCATGCAGCGAGCGCATCACCCACGCAAGGATCTGTGGTCGTACCCGTCAGGATTCGTTGATGCTGGTGAAAAGGTGGAGGACGCCGCAATCCGTGAGATCCAAGAGGAGGCGGGCGTCACCGTCGAGCTTGATGGCCTCCTTGGACTCCACTCGGAAACCGGCAACCGTGTCATCCTCGTGGTCTACCGAGGGCACATCGTGGAGGGGGAGCCGAGGCCTGGCGAAGAGAGCCTGGCTGTCGACTACTTTGATGCAGCCGACCTGCCGGACCTCGCTTTCGACCGGGACCGCAAGATTATCCAGGATTGGCACAAGAGATTCGTCGCGAGTCCGACAGCAAACTGACAGGTAACACTGATTCGTGAGAACATCGGAAGGAATTGGGGACCCAATAGAGGAGGGGGAAATGACGGACTACGAGAACATCATCTACGAACTGCGTGAAGCAGCCGGCGGCAACGTCGCCTACATCACGCTGAATCGCCCCGAGCGCCTGAATGCGCTCAGCCGGGCCCTGCTAGCCGACGTTGGCAGCGCGCTCGAAGAAGCGGACAAGGACGAGACCGTCCGCTGCATCGTCATCAAGGGAGCAGGCCGCGCATTCTCTGCGGGCTATGACATGAACGTACAGTCCGAAGGCAATCTGCCCCGCGACGCGCTGACCATGATTACCAGCGACCACCCCACGACGATGTATCGCCGTTGGATCTGGGGCAATCGCAAGCCGGTTATCGCCCAGTGCCATTCATTCAGCCTCGCCGGCGGTGGTCAGCTGGCCTGCCATTGTGACATCACCATCGCGTCGGACGACACGCTCTTCGGCTACCCGCCCGCGCGCTACGCCAGCGTGGCGACGTACATGATCTGGCCGGAATTGGTCGGCATGAAGAAGATGAAGCAGTTGGCTTTCACGGGCAACATGATGAACGCGCAGGAAGCCCTCCGCGTCGGTCTGGTGAGTGAGGTTGTGGATCGGGATGAGCTGGATGACTACGTCTGGTCGCTCGCCAACACCATCTCCAAGCTGCCGCCCGCCTCGACGGAGCTTAACAAGCGTGCAATCAACTACTACTACGAGTCGCAGGGCATGTTCCAGGCCTATGAGTACGCCGAGAACCTGATGTACGTGTCCTACGCGGCCTCTCCGGAGGACCTGCCCAAGGGCCTGCAGGACGTGGATCGCGTCACGGCGGAGCAAGGGATGCGCGCCGGTTTCCAGTACATGAACGAGGCCTTCACGGACGAGGACCAGGCCATCGCTGCCGAGCAGATGGCGCGTCCCAGCCGCGCCCCTTAACTGTTGGCCATGACGCCCGTCCGCCCCCTGTGCTAAATTGGGCGGACGGGCGATTAGCCGCATCGCGGCCAGTACCCGGTGTGGTGGGGTAGGTGACGATTAACTCATTTCGTACGCCCCTTGAAGAGGCACTCAAATACCGTCGTGCCCGGCACGACTGCAAGGGAGGGAATTGGCATGAAGGCACTCGTCTTCGATGAGTATGGTGGCCCGGAAGTCCTCCAGTGGAAGGACATTGATGACCCCAAGCCCGGGCCGAATGACGTCGTGATTGAGGTCAAGGCAACGGCCATTAACTACAACGACGTCTGGGGACGCCGCGGAGCGCCCATGGAAGTGGAACTTCCACATATTTCCGGGAGCGACGCATCCGGCGTCGTCGTCGACAAGGGCAGTGAAGTCACGTCGCATTCCGTTGGTGACGAAGTTGTTGTTCATTGCGGCCGCCCGGCTTTCAATAATCGCACCGGGCAGGAGTGCAACATCTGGGGCTACGACTGGCCCGCGCTTGACGGCGCGCACGGGCAGTACGTCAGGGTTCCGGCGGAGAACGCTGTTCCCAAGCCCACCAACCTCACGCATGAAGAGGCCGCGTCATTCCCACTCGTTCTCGTTACAACATGGCGCAAGCTGGTCGAAAAGGCGAGCATCAAGCCTGGCGACAACGTCCTCATCTGGGGCGCGGCCGGTGGACTGGGTGTTATGGCAATCCAGATTGCCAAGCTGTTCCAGGCGCATCCGATCGCTGTTGCCTCCAGCGACGAGAAGCTTGAGTTGTGCAAGGAACTCGGCGCGGAATTCCTGATCAACCGCAAGACGCAGGACGTGCGGCAGGAGATGCGCAACATTGTGGGGCGGCGCGGCGCGGATATCGTTTTCGAACATCCCGGGCAGGCCACCATGGGCCTTAGCATCCAGCTCGCCAGTTGGGGCGGCACCGTCGTCACTAGCGGCGCAACCAGCGGCTACGACGCCAACATTGACCTTCGTCACATCTTCTTCCGACAGGTCAAGCTGGTTGGTTCCACTCTCGGAACCGTCCACCAGTTGCAGGACGCGCTGGATCAGGTGCAGGCAGGCCACATCAAGCCGGTCATCGACCGCGTCCTCCCGATGAAGGACGCCGGCGAAGGCCAGGTCCTCCTCGAGACAGAGGCGGTTGCGGGCAAGGTCGTGCTGGTTCCCAACTAAACTCTGACCGCACATCGTGAACAAGGGGGGCGCCCGTACGGGCGCCCCCCTTCCTTGTTTCCCTCCATAGGGCGGGAATGAGAAACTGGGCGTATGACACGCCCAGACTCGCTCACCCACGCCGTCGTCCTCATTGACGGGTTTGACCCGCGTGCCGTCCTTCCCGCGACGGGCCCTCATCCGGCGTTCAGAGATGTAAACGGCGTGCCCGCCTCAGACGGACTTCTCAGACATCTCGCAGCGCAGGGAATAACGGATGTCTGGCTCGTCTCCCGCGCTCTGCCCGGCATGGTCGTTCACTACTTTGGCGATGGAAGCCTTTTGGGAGTCAGCGCGACACACGTCCGACAGGACGGCTCGCCCGGCTCCGGCGGCGCACTGTCGGCCGTTCGCCAGCAGATCACGGAATCCACGCTCGTCATTGACGGCGCACTCGTAACAGACCTCGAGTTGGGTGCCATGTTTGAGGCCCACCGCTCTGCCGACGCAGACCTCACTATGTGCCTCACGGACGACGTGCAGGAAACAGCAGGATTGCCCCGCGCGGTAATGGATTCACCCTCTTCTTTCGTGCAACAGATCCTGGTTGATCCACCGTTCCCGGCCGACCCGGAGATCCTTGTCGGAGTCGGCGTTTACATCATCGAACCGGAGGCAGTGGAGCCGTTGCAGACGGCAGGAGTGAACGCGGATTGGGTGACGGACGTCCTCCCTACTCTGGCCCGACAGAGTCGCGTCCGGGGATGGCAGGCCGGCTCGGGCACCCGATTCGATCTTCCGCGCCGCGTCCGTGTCATGCATTCCCAGACCGGCCGCGCGCTTCCCACAACCTGAACGTCTGAGCGATTGACCAGAGCCCTAAACGGGCTTATAATTCGAAATCAGTTCAAAACGAATTCTCGGTTTTGTTTTGGATATCTTGGCCCTTGGAGGGTCAAAGCGCGGGATACGGGAGCAGTTGAGATAGTGGGCTACGGCCCAAAGAGGAGTGGTGTGTCATGCCATGGACGCATGCGGGCGTAAGAAGACGCCTGAAATTGCTCGGCGTGCTGGGAATCGTTGGTGGACTTCTGTTGGCCTCCATTAGCGTCGCCCTGGCGCAAGAGACTACTGGAGACGATGAAAACACTGTCTCCGCTGATTTTGAATATGACGCAGGCGTCACAGTAGACATTCCTGCTACATTCTTCCCTGGCTTCGATGCGGCGGGATCTCTGATGATTCAGCCTCGCGCGCTGCAATTGGACGGCAATGAGATGCCGTCGGGCACCATCACAATCGAGCCGCTTGAGCTGGAAGAAAGCCAGACGATGCCCGCCCTCATTGCTCCCAATCCGAGCAAACCCAGCGGCAGCACAGCAGAATACCTGCGCCGCGCGGTTACCGTTTCCGTCAGCATTGGCGGCGAGGATGCGAGCGGAGCAGCACGCTTCAACCCCACAATGATGCTCAATCTGGACCTGACGGATGCTGAATGGGAAGAAGCAGAAAATGACCCCGATGCGTTCGTCGTTCGCGCCTGGGATGCCGGCAGGAATATGTGGTTGACTGTCGAAACATCCACCAACCCGTTCGATATGGTCGTCACGGCCAAGGTCGCCCGGGCCGGTCAGTTCGCACTGTTCAGAGAGGAACCGCCGCCGCCTATCCAGGGTGGAGACGTTACCCTGAATTCAATGACGCTACTGTTCATCGCAATGTTTGGATTCGCCCTGGCCGCTACCGGTGTCATGATGGCGCGTGGCACGCTGGGTCGGCGCGACGACTAAACTTCGACACTCAAGAACTCACGGGGCGTGGAGGGCCGCCCGGCCCACCGCGCCCCGTTCCGTTATTGTGGGTAGGTGCAACCCGATTCCACCGCAGTCATTCGTGTCGCCTTGCTCCGCGAGGGCGCAAGTCTGCCGTTCCGCGCCACACCCGGCTCGACGGGCTTTGATATCTATGCCTGCCTCCAGGATGGAGAAGAAGAGATCGTCGTTGGCCGTGACCCGGTATTGATTCCGACTGGCATCGCTCTCGAATTCCCTCCAACTCTCGATGTCCAGATTCGTCCACGCTCCGGCCTCAGCAGCAGGGGAGTGATGAGTACCGTCGGGACCATCGATAGTGACTATCGAGGAGAGGTCTTCATCACCATGTACACCGTGGGAAGCCGACCGCCCCACGTCGTTCGCAGTGGTGACAGGATCGCGCAGATCGTTGTCGGAATCCGCGCCGACGTTTCACTGGAAATCGCTGAAAGCCTGAGGGAGACTGAACGAGGTGGCGGGGGACACGGTTCTACCGGCGCCTAACTCCCACCTTTCATCCTGAGCCTTTTGAAGGACATGAACGTCCTCACACCTCAAGCGGTGTATCGTCTCGGTTCGCCCACTCCCTCATGGAACCGTCGTAGTTCCGCGTGTTCTCGTAACCAACAAGCTGCATGACGAATACTCCGTGCGCCGCACGGATGCCGCCCTGTCAATACGTGTAGACATTCTTGTCCGGCGTGATGCCATGTTCAGAGAGCAGCTGCCGTATATCGGACGCCGACTTAAACCGATGTGTATCGCGATCCATCAAGTTGAGCCACTCAAGGTGAACAGCCCCGGGGACATGCCCGGCGCGCGCGTTGGCGCGGTTGTTGGACCCGTCCCATTCGCCATCAGTGCGAACGTCCCAAACGACGGAATCCTCAAGCGTGCACGCCTCTTTCAGATCCTCTACTTTCACCAGCATTGAGTCGTCGAGATTCGGCGTGAACGTTGCGCCCTGCGCTCGCGCCGGACGCTGAAAGCTGATCGCGTGGCCGCCTGTGACCCACCCACGCCAGCCGCCGTTCAGAACTCGCGCGTCTGTGTGCCCGTACGTGTTGAGTGCCCACCACAGGCGAGCTGCGGTCACACTCTGTCCGTTGTCGTAGCAGATTACCGACGTGTCGTCGCTGATCCCTAACCCTTCGCACATCTCCTTGAACTGTGAGGGAGTCATCATCAGCGTGCGATTCGTGTCAGGGTCTTTCACGAAGTTGTCCGGGATTAGAACTGCTCCCGGGATATGGCCCCTGTTGTAACCGGCGTCCACGTCGCAGTCGACGACAACAACGTTGTCATCGTTCAAGTGCTCCGTAAGCCAATCCGCCTCGACCAGATACTCCGGGTGTGCATAGTCCTCGGTAGTCATTACTTCCTCCCCCTTGGAGAGCCTTCCTCATGCTAGAGAACGCTCATCGACAGTATGCCACCACACTGACGCTCGCCTGTCTGTCCTTCATGTTGCGCATGTAGAATTGACATATGAGCATCATTGATAAGGCCCAGAGAATGTTTGGCGGCGCAGCGGCGGTGGACAAGGATCGTGTTCCGCCCGGCCAGACCGTCACGACCAAGTTCCCCGTCCTCTCCTACGGCCAGATTCCACAGATTGACCTCGCCACGTGGACATTTGAGGTCATCGGCCTCGTCGACAACCCAATCCGCCTCACATGGGATCAATTCACCGCCCGTGCCGAAGACGCGGTCACAGCCGACTTTCACTGCGTCACGGGGTGGTCCCGGCTCGATAACCAGTGGGAGGGCGTCTTTGTCCGTGATCTATTTGAGGAGGCCCGCATCCGCCCAACCGCCGCCCACGTCATGGCTCACTGCTACGGGGGTTACACGACCAATATCCCGCTGGCGGCGCTGCTCAATCCTGATGTCCTGATCGCCCACCGGCACGATGGCGCGCCGTTGGAGTCGGAACACGGTGGCCCCGCCCGCCTCATCGTTCCTGACCGGTACGCATACAAGAGCGCCAAGTGGATCAAGGCGCTTGAACTCATGCCGGAGAATAAGCGCGGCTTCTGGGAACTCCACGGCTACAATTCCAACGGAGACCCGTGGCGCTCAGAACGCTACGACTTCTAGCGGCAAATATCCCATCCCACGTCTTTCCCTCATTCCGGCGAAAGCGTGCCGCGTACCTCGATACGGGGCCGGACTCCGTCGCGTCCGCCCGCTCCCACTCACCGCCGTCGGGTTATCTCTACCCAGGCGCTGTCCAGCGCTCCTCTGATAGGCACGGACGGCTTGCTGACGCGGATGCGCGTCGACTCAATAGGTAGTTCGTCAAGAAGCCGCTGGGCGCACTCCTCCGCAAGGCTCTCCAACAACGCGTGCGGCGGCCCCTCCACTACTCCCTGCACAATCTCGAATGCGCGCCCATAGTCGGCCGTGTCTGCCAGATCGTCGGAATGTCCCGCAACGGAAAGATCCATAGCCATTTCAAGATCGACGACGAACCGCTGGCCGACGGCCTGCTCTTCTTCAGTCGCGCCATGATGTCCATAGAAAACCATGCGCGCGAGGCCGATTCGATCCTGCGGCTCGTATTCGCTCATTGATGCACGTCTCCTGAAACGCTAACGCCGTCGATAGGGTGGATACCCCGGCGGCATCGGCGGCTCGTAGTAGTCGTCATCGTCATCATCGTACTGGTAGAGCCTCGATCTATTCGTCTCATACCTGTTTGGCTGCCACACCTTTTCTCGCCTCAGGATGCGCCAACCTGCAACGATGCCCGCGCCCGCGATAAAGCCGCCTACATGTGCCCAGTAGGCCACGCCGCCCCCGCCTCCCGCCACAACCAGCCCGCCAACTCCCTGGAATAACTGGATCACCATCCACATCACAAGCAGCCACACTGCCGGAATCTCCATCACCGTGATCAGCCCCATCATGAACAGCGTCCGAACCCGTCGGCGTGGGAACAACAACAGGTATGCGCCAAGCACGCCCGCGATTGCCCCACTTGCGCCGATGGCCGGGATGCTGCTGTCCCAGTTGAACAGGATGTGCGTTGCGGAGGCGAGAACACCCGTCGCCAGATAGAAAACAAGAAACCCAACGCGCCCGAAATGGTGCTCCAGGTTGTCCCCGAAGACCCATAGAAACACCATGTTGCCCAAGATATGCGCCCATCCCCCGTGCAGGAACATCGACGTGAACAGCGTCATCCATGACGGGACGATGGGCGCGATTGCAGCGTATTCGGGCAGCGACATTATCTGATCGAATAGCTCTCCGTGCGTGAATTCGTAGGGAACCACGCCAAAACGGAAGTGGAATATCGCCCGTTGCTCCGGGTCGAGGATGATGGTGTACAGGAACGCGAGAGCATTGATGATGATCAGCGTGATGGTCAACCACGGCGTCCCATGCCGCCCGCCGCTGTTGTCCGATAGCGGAATCATGGCCGCACTAACCCCCTGCGCAGCCGCGCGTCGGCGCCCGCCCCATGTCTACAATGAAATTGTGTACGCTCGGACACGCGATTCTACCGATGGAAGGCATAGACACATGAGTGGACCACTTGAAGGTCTCCGAATCGTTGATTTGACCCGCATCCTCGCGGGCCCTTTCGCAACCATGATTCTATCCGACATGGGCGCGGAGGTCATAAAGGTCGAACGTCCCGAGGGTGGCGACCTCTCCCGAGGCACCGGCCCGTTCTTCGAAGGGGAGAGCTACTACTTCGTCAGCGTCAACCGCGGCAAGCAGAGCGTTTCCATCAACCTCGCGCATCCGGACGGCCAACAGGCGCTGAAAGACATCGCTGCCGAGTGCGACGTGCTCGTGGAGAATTTCGTCCCCGGCACGATGGCCAACTTCGGCCTCTCCTACGACGATCTGCAGGCTGTGAACCCGCGTCTCGTTTACTGTTCAATCTCGGGATTCGGTCAGACGGGCCCCTACGCCCAACGCCCGGCGCTCGACATCATCGTCCAGGCCATGGGCGGCATTATGGGCATCACGGGCGAGCCCGGCGGCGGCCCTGTCCGTCCCGGCAGTTCACTCGGTGACATGATTGCCGGCCTCTTTGCAACAACCGCCATCCTCGCCGCCGTCCAGGAACGGGAACGCAGTGGGGAAGGGCAGTACATAGACGTTTCCATGTTGGAATGCCAACTGGCTATCCTTGAAGCCGCCGTTGGCCGGTATGTTTCAACCGGACACGTCCCCGGCCCAATCGGCACGCGCCACCCCTCGTTCACGCCTTTCCAGGCGTTCAAGGCGGCGGACGACTGGATTGTTGTGGCGATTGTTGGCGGCGTCAACGACCAGTGGCCGTTATTCTGCGCCGCCATCGACCGAGTGGATATGATCGACGATGTCCGCTACGTCGATGGCTACCACCGCACGCTGAACTACGATGACCTGCTCCCCGAATTAGAGGAGGCCTTCCTAAAGAAACCCGCCGAGCAATGGCTGCGCGAACTTGGCCGGCTCGGCATCGCCTGCGGCCCCGTCAACCGAATCGACCAGGTACTGGCCGACCCACAGGTCCAGGAACGCGGCGCGATAGCTCATGTTCCACACTCGCGCGTCGGCAACATCCCTGTCGTCAACTCCCCACTGCGATTCTCCCGCACCCCCAACGGCCCTCTCGGAGAAGCCCCCGACCTCGGCCAACACAACGAAACCGTCCTCCAAGGCCTGACCGGCTACACCGAGGAGCAGGTAGAAAAGTTGAGGGCTGAGGGGGTCATTGCCGTAGAGGAGTGAGGGGACCACGAATCTCCGAAAGCCTTGGCGTCCCCGGTGGGACTCGAACCCACAACCTGCGGATTAGAAGTCCGCTGCTCTGTCCGGTTGAGCTACAGGGACGCGCTTGGGCCGCGGCATCCCATCCATGATACCGCCGCAAATCCTGGGGCGAATCAACGCGCGTTACGCAGCCTGGTGTTGAACAGGTGAATCCAACGGCCTCAGGAGACGGGTCGGTCAGACGCGACAGACCCGTTCTGCGGAGGCGGGGTGTCCACCACGTCCGGTAGCCACGTATAGACGCGGTGCAAGGGGCGGTACGCCCCGCTCACCTGTGAGACGCTCTTGATCTCAAGCCCGCCGATGTCGGCTTTCGTCGTCCACTTGCGCTGCACGTACGCGCCCGCTCTGAACGAGCCGATGAGCGCCAGCGCGGAAAGCCCCATCGCCTGCGGCAGCCGCCCGACACGGTTGCGTGTGCCGAGAATCATCCCGGTCAGCAGGGCAGTCGTCATGCCGCCCAGCAGGAAATTCGTGCCACAGAACGGCGAAATCGCCAGGTGGGATTCCCCCGCTCGTAGCCGCTCCACGGCCTCTTGTGCGGCGTCCTCGATGCGTTCCGCCGTCGTCGGCCCGTAAACGAAGAATCCGTCCTGCTTCGCGCTGCCCCCAAGTCGACCAAACTGGTCATGCTTGCGACCAAGCACGGCGATCGTCGCGTGTTCAATCGCGTGATTCTGCCGGATGCGGTCAATGAGCTCAATAATATCCATCACACATTCGAGTATGGGAACCGCGCCAAACAGGGTCAAGACAGGCGAAAAATCCTCGCCACCGCACCCCCAAGTCGTCTATGCTTTTTACATGTCCAACGGTGCCACAGGATTGAGCCGTCGCAACGGGCTTGCGGGCCCCGCCGCCAAGGGCGTCGACCGCGTCCTTATCAGCAAAACGCGCCTCCAGCGACGCGTGAAAGAACTGGCCGCGCAGTTGAGCGTCGAGTATGCCGACGGAGAGGTCGTTTGTGTTGGCGCGTTGAATGGCGTCATCTGTTTTCTCGCGGACCTCGTGCGTGAAATGGATATCCCCGCTCCGGTGGAACTTGTCCACGTTGACCGATTCATTGATGAAGACGGCCACACTGTGGAGATGCCTAACCCATTCCGTGAAAGCCTGCGTGGCCGTGACGTCCTCATCGTGGAGGACATCGTGGACACGGGCGTCACGCTCAAGTTGCTGGAAGAGAAGGTCCTCGCGGAGAAACCTGCCTCGCTCAAGGTCTGCACCCTGCTTGATAAACCCGCGCACCGGATTGTTGAGGTTCAGGTCGACTACGTCGGATTCTCGATAGACCCTGTCTTCGTCGTGGGCTATGGCCTCGACTACGAGGGTTTCTACCGAAACCTGCCGTTCGTAGGTGTTGTGGACAGCGCGGTTTGGCCGCCCGCGCTACTCGAACGTCCCAAGTTCGACACCTAAGTGCCCTCCGCCTCACGGAGAGGGCCCCACATCGTTGACACGGCGCATTGCCATTGGCCAAACTCGCGGTACACCATCACAGGAATAGCGCCTTCGCGGCGCAGGGGAGAGGGAGACGATGATCACCGATATTCGCTACAACGCCGTCATGGTGGAGGACCTCGAAGAGGGCGTGCAGATCTGGAAAGATCTGTTCGGCCTTGAGGAGTTGAACCAGGCGCGCGGCAACCAGTTTGGCATTCGCGCGCAGATGCTCGGTTACAACGGCCAGCCCGTGATCGAGGTCATGACCCCAGCCGGCCCTGAGACCGCTCTCGCCCGCATGATGGAGGAGCGCAAGAATGAGCGGAATCCCAAGGGCGAGGGTATGTACATGGTCTGCCTGGAAGTCGATGATATTGAGGCTACCATCAAGAACATCGAGGAAAAGGGCGGCCGAATCCAGCGTGAAGAGGGCAACTCCAACGTCGCGTGGGTGCATCCCCTCGGTACCAAAATGGTCTTCATTGAGTTGCAGCAGCGCGGCTCCGGCGGCATGGGCGCAGCCGGCGGAGGCAGCTAGGCTCAACCGAGCCGGCGCGTGAACGTCGACGCTAGTTACCAAACGAACCGCCCTGTCCTTCGCCGGGTCTTGGGGGCGTGAGCATGCAGAGTGAGAACGCATTCCCTGAACGGGGAATGAATGACCTCTTTGCGGAGCTCTGGTCTGTTTACCTGGCGCGTATTCTTCGTCTGCTATTCATCTCGGTTATCAGCGCCGCAATTGTCTTCGGCGCCGTGTCCGGCATCGACGTCATTCTGCCCGAGGGAAATCAGCCCGCAATCGACGAGATTCTTACAAGTGTCCCGGAGGACGAGACTCTTACTAGTGAGCAACTTCAGCAAGTAGCCGAGTTGCAGCTGGACGATCTGCCGCTCGAAATGCTCCGATCAGCTCTCGTGATTGGCATCGCGCTGTTGGTTTCCGCCATTGCTGCGGGCGCCTACATGTTCGTTATCGGCGCCCACTATGTGGTTGGCCGCGTCCTGATCTCGGAGGCCCTGACGTTTTCCGTGCAGCGCGTTGGCAGCCTGATCATCACGACGCTGATGGCACTGGCCGTGGTGTTTGCTGTCTGGGCGTTGTTGTTCATAGCGCCGTTCATGATTGCAAACGCTGCTATGGATGCTGCACTTGTGGCGGCTCTGTTTGGACTGCTCTCATTCACCGGATTTGTCGGCGCGCTGGTGATCACGGCTTATGTGGCCATACGCTGGACGTTCATCTGGCCTGTGATTGCCTTTGAGGGCGTGATTGGTGTGACGGCTCTTCGTCGCAGTTGGGAACTGACGCAGAATTTCTGGTGGCGGACGTTCGGCATCGTCGTCATCATCACACTTGCTGTCTTCGCCGTCGGATTTCCCGGTTTCATTGCAACCGGAGCAGGACTCGACACTGTAGGGACCTGGTATTCGAATATCGTCGCCCCCACCCTTGCGGGACCGATTCAGGCAATCATGTTATTCCTGCTCTATGCAGATCTTCGAACGCGTAAGGAAGTCCCGCCGGGCTACGGCCCCGACCAAATCGCGAGCGAGCTTAACTTCCAGACTCAAGCATGGGACGACGCGCCGTAACGCAGTTACCCGCCGATCACCACGTTCCATTTCCTGATCTTCCATGAGGCGACCAGGCCGTTGTTGATGTACGGGTCCTTCGAAACAAAATCATCGATGACTGATGTATCGTCGGTACGGAAAACGATTGATGCCCCGTCGACGGGGTCGTCGTACGCCCCGGCAATTGGAACAATCCCGCGAGCATTGAGGTCTCTCAGAAGACCCAGGTGCTCATCCCGATGCGCCGGACGCCGCTCCAGTACGTCCGCCACATACTCATAGATCAGGATGTAATACATCGCGCTCAGCCGAGCCGTGCCAACTGCTCTTCGATCCGCTGCACTCGCTGGCGTGAATCCTCCAGCCGCTCTTCTTCCTTTGCCACAACCTGCGGCGGCGCCTTGGAGCGGAAACTCTCGTTCGCCAGTCGCTGCTCAAGGCCGGTGAGGCGACCCCGCGTTTCTTCCAATTCCTTGGAGAGCCGAGACCGCTCCGCGTCAGCGTCCACCAGCCCGGCCAGCGGCACCATGACTGTCACGCCGTCGAGGATTGCCGTCATCACGGACGCGGGATCCGGCCGCTCATCCTCGGGCGCAAGCACGCTGAGAGAGGATACGCGAGCCAATGCGCCGATGGCTTCACGCGAATCAGTGATAGCCTCCCGTGATTCCGGCACAGCGTCGACGATTGTCTCAATCATGCGTGAATGTTCAACGTTGCCCTCGGCGCGCGCGTTGCGGATTGCCCGCACGACGTTGATGACATCGGCAACCTCGGACTCCGCCGCGCCGTCCACATGAACTGTGTCCGCCTCCGGGTAGGCGCTGATCATAATGGAATCCACGCCACGCGCCAGTTCCGGCGCGCGGGCGACGAGGCTCTGCCAGATCTCTTCCGTCACGAACGGCATGAATGGGTGGAGTAGCCGCATCGACTGCTCAAGCACACCAACCAGGTAGTGGACTGGCCCCTCATCTCCATTCCGAATGCGAACCTTGGCAAGCTCGATATACCAATCCGCATATTCATCCCACAAGAAATCTCGGACTATCTGCTCGGCCTGTCCTAGCTGAAAGTCCTCAAGCAGGCGGTTCACATCAACTGTGACGCTCGCCAGGCGCGAAACGATCCACCGATCCTCACGGTGCTCCGGCACAGGCATCTCGCCGCCGACGCGCGCGTCCGCCTGTTCCATCGACCGCACCACGAATCGGGCTGCGTTCCACAGCTTGTTGGCGAAATTGCGCCCCGCCTCCATGCGCCCCGGTGTCAGTGCGAGATCGTTGCCGGGCGTCGTGGCAATCGTCAGCGCCATGCGCAGCGCGTCCGTGCCGTACTCCGCGATGCTCTCAAGCGGATCGATCACGTTGCCGCGCGTCTTTGACATTTTTTGTCGTTGGGCGTCGCGCACCAGGCCGTGTAGATAGACTGTGCGGAATGGAATCTCTCCCGTGTTCTCCAGTCCCATCATGATCATCCGCGCGACCCAGAAAAACAGGATGTCGTAGCCAGTTTCCATCACGGACGTCGGATGGAAATACGAATAGTCCTCTGCCTCGTCCGGCCATCCCAGTGTGGAGTGAGGCCAAAGACCGGACGAGAACCACGTGTCCAGCACGTCCGGGTCTTGTAACAACGCCGCCTCGCCGCATTCGGGACACACGGACGGATCCTCTGGCGCCACGATAGGGCGGGCGTCCTTTTCAGCATTCACACTGCCTGCCCGCGAAGCGACCTCTTCATGCGAAAGGCCAAGTTGACGCAACTCCGCGTAGCTTGCCTCCCAAACCTCCTGACCGTCCGAGCGCGTCACGGCCTCTCGAAGAACGACACTTAGCCGAGAGCCCTCGCATTCGCCGCAGAACCACGCCGGAATGCGGTGCCCCCACCACAGCTGCCGCGAGATGCACCAGTCACGGATGCCGTCCATCCAATTCAAATACGTGCCGGTGAAGCGTTCAGGAACAATGTTGATCCGCCCGTCACGCACTGCCTCCGCAGCGCGCTCGGCCAAGGGCAGAATGTCTACAAACCATTGAATACTGAGTCGAGGCTCGATAATCGTCTGACACCGATAGCAGCGCCCCACGCGGTTCTCGTAGTCCTCGGTCTTTTCGAGGAATCCCTGTGCCTCAAGGTCCTCCACAATGCGGCGCCGCGCCTCAAAGCGGTCAAGACCCTCATACGGGCCGGCGTGCTCATTCATCACGCCATCCGAGTCGATGACTTCTATTGCATCGAGGCCATGCCGCTGTCCGATTTCAAAGTCGTTCTGATCGTGCGCCGGCGTCACCTTCAGCGCGCCCGTCCCGAACTCCATGTCAACGTAGTCATCGCCGACGATCGGAATCTCGCGATCGATGAACGGCAGGCGCACCGTCGTGCCGATAGCGTCCGCGAATCGTGGGTCGTTCGTGTTCACGGCCACCGCAGTGTCGCCCAGATACGTCTCGGGCCGCGTCGTCGCCACCGTCACGTGCCGTCCGGAACCGTCCGTGTACGGGTAGTTGATGTGCCACAGCTTGCCCGCCGCGTCCTCGTACTCGGTCTCAAGGTCAGACAGGGCAGTGTGATCCGCCGGGCACCAGTTGATCATCCGCTCGCCGCGATAGATGCGCCCCTTGTTGTACAGGTTCACAAAGGTTGCGCGTACTGCCCGTGAGGGTCCCTCATCCAATGTGAACCGCTCCCGAGTCCAGTCACACGACGCCCCAAGCCGACGGTGCTGATTCTGAATCGCGCCGCCGTACTCCCGCACCCACTCCCACACGTGCTCAAGAAAAGCTTCACGGCCTATTTCTCTGCGGTCGATGCCCTGCCCGGACAAAAAATTTTCAACGACATACTGAGTCGCGATGCCTGCGTGATCCGTGCCCGGAAGCCACAGCGTGGGGTCGCCTCGCATCCGATGCCACCGCACCAGCGCGTCCTCAACCGTCGCCGTCAACGCATGGCCGAGGTGCAGCTGCCCCGTGACGTTCGGCGGCGGCATGATGACGACGAAAGGCTCTTTGTCAGGGTCAATCGTGGGTTGAAAATACCCGCGATCCTCCCACCATTGGTAGCGCGCCTCTTCGAATCGCGCCGGATCATACGCAGGCGGCATCTCAGCCGCAGAGTGTGAGTCGGTCGACATTAGAGGGCGCTCCGAAGGCTCAATGAGACAGGACAATTGGAGAGTCGATTCATAGCAGCTCCTATTGTAGCGAATGAGTATGGTGACTAACCCGCCGCCTGCCCCGTCACTACGAGAGCCCGTTCATAGTCCTCCGGGCTATTCATGTTCACGATAACGATAGGGTCTGCAAACTCGACCCTGTTGACGCGTGCACGGTCGCGCTCAGTGATTTCACGCAGGCCGCGCTTGGCCTCCGTAATCGACTCAATCTCGGAGCGCAGCGAAGAATTCATTACAGGTGGATGTCCTTCGATGCCGTCGTGCCACGGGTACGTGATCGGCAGCCCGCCCGCATGATGCGCCTCCACCAGCATGTCCGTGATGTGCGCAGGCTTCGGCGAGTCCATCGCGAGAAAGATCCAGTCGGTGGCGCGTGGGTCGGTGGCTGCCAACCCGGCCAGTACCGATGTCGTCTTGCCGCGTTCATAGTCCGGGTTCTCAATGATCTTGTAGACAGGCACTCGTTCCAGCGACTCGGGAAGAAGCGGCCGATAGTCCTCGACGTCCTCGCCAAGGACAACGATCAACTCGTCGACCCCCGAAAGCCCGCCCTGCTCAACTTGGTACGTCAGCAAATCCTTGCCCATCCAGGGCAGCGTCTGCTTGGGTCGTCCCATGCGTGATGAACTGCCCGCAGCGAGAATAACCAGGGAAACGAATGGGGTACCCGTTCCGGTCACGCGAGTCCCTCGCAGATTACCCGGTGAGCAGGGTGCACACGCGATCCAGCACAGTGTCCGCCACCTCGCGCTTCGACATCAGAGGCAGATCTTCCTGACCGCCGGACTTGTCGAGGATGACAACGCGATTTGTATCCACGGCGAAGCCGGCATCGGTCGCCGAAACGTCATTGGCGACAATCATGTCTAGCTTCTTGCCCTCCAGCTTGGCGCGGGCGTTCTTGAGCAAGTCCTCGGTCTCAGCGGCAAAGCCGACCTTGATGCCGGGCAGGCCGCTCACCTGCGCGAGGATATCCGGCGTCTTTTTCATATCTATGGTCAGGATGTCTTGACCCTCGACCTTCTTCATCTTCTGACCCGCCGCCGCCACGGGCTCCCAGTCGGCAACGGCAGCCGCCATAACAAGTGCGTCCGCCGCGTCATTCAGCGCATCGGAAACGGCAACAAGCATCTGGCGCGCGCTTTCTACCTTGACCACCTTGATGCCCGGAGGGTTGGCCAAGCCAGCCGCGCTGACCAGCGTCACCCTCGCGCCCCGGTCACGCGCCGCCTCGGCAAATGCGTAGCCCTGCTTGCCGGATGAACGATTCGTGACGACTCGAACGGGATCAATCGGCTCCTGTGTGCCCCCCGCCGACACGACGATGTGCCGCCCTGCGAGGTCCTGGTCTGCGGATAGGATGCCCGCGAGCGCATCGAGAATATCCGTGGTCTCGACGAGCCGTCCGCTGCCAACCGCGCCGGAGGCAAGTCGGCCTTCATTGGGACCGGCAAATTCAAAGCCGCGCTCTTTCAACGACGCTACATTGGCCTGAGTGGCAGTATTCGCCCACATGTGGTGCTCCATCGCAGGCGCGATGAGAACGGGGGCTTCCGTCGCGAGAACGATGGTCGAAAGCGCGTCGTCCGCGAGGCCGTGTGCCAGCTTTGCCATCACGTTCGCTGTTGCGGGCGCGATGACGATAGCATCCGCCTGCCGCGCAATTTCCACATGCTCAAGCGGATCCTCGGAATTCGCGTCAAATAGGTTGGTTATCACGACGCGGTGTGTCAGGGAGCGGAACGTGAGCGGGGTTATGAATTCCTGTGCGGAGCGGGTCAGCACAACGTCAACAAGGGCCCCCGCCTGCATCAGCTTTGAGGCGATGTCTGCCGCCTTATAGCTGGCAATGCTGCCGGATACACCCAGCACGATTCGCTTACCGGCTATCGCGTCTGCCCCACTCATCTCCTACCTTCTCACTCCCCAGTCCCGCCTCACTCCGGCATTCCCGCGAAGGCGGGAACCTGAATCGTGATTTGCTCAGTCTACTCTTGGTTAAGCTCCCAGATCAGCCGCAACCCCTGCAGCGTCAAGTCCGGCTCCAACTCGTCGATAGTGTCCGTCTTCTCGGCAATCGTCTCAACGAGCCCGCCCGTCGCAATCACCTTCGCCTCAGAACCAATCTCGGCGCGAATTCGCCTGATCAGGCTCTCCATCAACCCAACATACCCGTACATCAACCCGGAGCGCATTGCCTGATCCGTGTCGCGCCCGATGACGTGATCAGGAAACACCGGCTCGATAGGCGGGAGTTGCGCCGCCCGTGCTGTCAGAGCTTCGGAGGCCAACGAGATGCCCGGCGCGATGACGCCGCCGACAAATATGCCGCTCCCCGTCACAACGTCAAATGTTGTGGCAGTGCCGAAGTCGACCACGATAGCCGGCCCGCCGAACAGCCCGTATGCAGCCGCCGCGTTCACGATCCTGTCTGTGCCGACGCCGTCCGGCTTATCCACATCCAGCCGAACGCCACGATCCTCTGCTTCCTTGACGTCCAGCGCCGTGACGCCAAACGTGTCAGCTGCTGCCCGTTCCAACATCGTCGTCAGAGGGGGCACCACGGAGCAGAAGACGATGCCACGGATGTCTTGTTCGCGAATCCCGTGTTGGGCCAACGACTCGCAGATCATGGATGCGGCATTCGCCGGGGATGTACTCTCCTTCGTGGGTACGCGGTCAGACGCCACAATCCGCTCCCCGTCAAATGCGGCAAGCTTCATGTTCGTGTTCCCGATATCGACGGCCAACAGCATTCGGTACTCGGCTCCCTGCTATAGTTGCCTTCCAATTAACACACGCAATTATACGCGCGGGACTTTCCATAGTGACCGCCCCTCTGAAACAATCTGAGGAAAAGGAGCTAAACACATGACCAACCCAACACGCACAATCCTCGTTATCGGCGCAACGGGCAACCAGGGTCGTGGCCTTGTGGGCCACCTGCTTTCCTCCAAGGACTGGCATGTGCGCGGCCTGACCCGCTCACCCCAGGATGAGAAGGCGCAAACTCTTGCCGCGCGGGGTGTGGAGATTATCGAGGGAGACATGGACGATGTTGCGTCGATTGATGCCGCAATGGAAGGCGCGTACGGAGTCTTCTCTGTCCAGTCACAGGCCGCCGAAGACGATCCACAACTTGAGATGCGGCAGGGCGTCGCCGTGGCGGAGGCTGCCGTCAGGGCAAGGGTGAGCCACCTCGTCTATACCGCCTCATGTGGAGCCAAAGAGCCCGACCGCGGCGTTTCCTATTGGGACGCCAAACGCGACATCATGGCCCACATCCGCCAGCTCGACATCCGATACACCATCCTCCGTCCCGTCTCGTTCGCCGAGAATTACCTATACGACCGAGCAGGCATCGATAACGGCGTCATCCGTGGCATGTTGACGCCGGATAAGACACTGCAGGTCATCTCCGGTCATGACATCGGCGCGTACGCCGCCGCGGCGTTCAATAGCCCGGAAACCTATGCCGGGCAGGAGATCGACATTGCCGCCGAAACGCTGACGATGAACGATATCGCCGCCGCCCTGGGTCGTGTTGTCGGCCACGACGTTCGATATGAACAGATTCCTTCGGAGGACTGGCCTCGCGTCGCACCGCCCCAGACCATCGCAATGACAAAGTGGTACCAGGCCTATGGCTACGACGAGGACATTCCCGCCCTCAAGGCCAAATGGGGCATCCCGACCCTCACATTCGAAGAGTGGCTCCGAGCCATAGCCTTGCGCTAGCCTCCGACTTCCCTCCTCCCTTTGTGGGGGAGGGTCAGGGTGGGGGGTACGAACTAAGCAAACAGCGGAGAGACCGGGCCCTCTCCCCGCCCAATCATCGCCATCGCCGCCGGGATCTTCTCGATCAAATCAGAAGCCAGCAGCCCCGATGTCATGTTACCGTTTGCTTGAGCAGCTAGCGCCGCCGCCGTCCCGTGCACATACACACCCGCACGGGCCGCCGCAGAGGTTGTCAGCCCTTGTGACAGGAATCCAGTGATGATTCCGGCCAGCGCGTCCCCCGTTCCGCCCGATGCGAGGGCAGGCATGGCGAGCGGGCAAATGGCCGGCTGTTCATCAGGGCTCGCAACGACCGTATACGCGCCCTTGAGCACGACGGTCACGCCCCACTCCCTGGCCTTTGCCTCCGCGATCTCAAACCTGTCCTGCTGAACCTCCGCAACTGACATTCTGCAGAGCCGCGCCATCTCGCCGGGGTGGGGGGTGAGGACAATAGGTCCCTGCAAGGTCGTCCACCAATCCGGCTTCTCGGCCAGCCGATTCAATGCGTCAGCATCAAGTAGAGAAGACGTGTCCGCGGGTAACTCGCGAAGTAGTACATCTGCAAACGAATCTGTACCGACGGACCGGCCCAGCCCGGGCCCGATGCAAAATGCGTCCGGCGCTTTTGTCTGCAACGAGGCCATGAGTTGTGAAACAGCCCCCGCTCCGGTCAGGCCGGTTTGTGGGTGACTGGTCAAAGGAATATGCGTTGCTTCCGGCGCGCCACTCGCCAGGGAAGGCGTAATCGAATCAGGCGCGGCGATGGCAACTGTTCCGGAACCGGCGCGCGCCGCCGCCCGTGCAGCCAGCACCGGCGCGCCGCGATATGCCTCCGAGCCTCCAACAATGAGGCTGTGGCCAAACGTTCCCTTGTGGCTCACAGCATCGCGTTGTGGTAACAGCTCTTGCACAACATCGATTGTCAGCAAGGCGATACCGCCGTCATTCGTTGTATATGTGCCAAGTCCAATGTCAGCGACGCGTATCGCGCCCGAACACTCTGCCCCTGTGTTCGTCAGGCACCCGCGCTTTACGCTCCCTAATGCCACGGTGAAATCTGCCGCTACCGTCGCCGGATCTAGCTCTCCTGTGTCCGAATCAAGACCCGATGGCAAGTCGACCGCCACGACAGTTCTCTCAACTGCCGCGCCGCGTGCCATGGTCAACGCTTCAAGCATTGGGCCATCAATGCCGCGGGCACGGCCGGTGCCCAGCAGGGCATCGATGATGACCTCAGCCTGAGAGAGGGCCGAGCCAAGATCAGCCAGAATGTCCTGGGTGATTGAACAGCCGGCGGCTGCGCATTCCGTCAATAGCGGATCGTCATCTGGGCGAACAACAGGACACACGACAGTAACAGACGCGCCCCGCTGGCGTAGCAAACGCGCCGCTATCAGCCCGTCGCCCCCGTTCTTGCCCGGGCCTGCCAGCACAAGAATCCGCCGTTGTGCGATTTGTCCGCCGAGAATGCCGCCGACATGATCCGCCACGGCCCGGCCTGCCTGCCGCATCAACTCTTCAACGGTCGTGCCAGACGATATTGCGCCTTCTTCAATGCGCCGCATTTCTGCAGCTGTGACGGCTCTCATGATGCACCGCCAGACGCTTAATCCTCCAACTGCGGCGCGTGATATGGCGACGGGTATTCGGCTGTTCCGACAACGATGGAGAGGGCGTATTCGATGGAGTGCGTCTGGCTCACGGTCAGATCAGTCAGTCCGATGCGCTCCGCTACAGCCTTCGCTCGTCCATGGAGCCTGACCTCAGGCTTCCCGCCCATCATCGGCAGGATCTCGATATCCTTCCACCCCACCCCGCGTGCGCCTGTGCCGAGCGCCTTCATCACGGCCTCTTTGCTGGCAAATCGCGCCGCCAACTCCGGGTCCCGCCCTCGGCTCGTCCGCTGCTCCTCCGGCGTATAGACGCGATCAAGAAACCGCTGCCCGAACCGCTCACGAGCCTCCCGTATTCTCCACACTTCACACATATCGATTCCGGTGGTCAGCATTGCGCGCAAATACTCCTCAGTTGTTGCAGTCACCAGATTATCGCAGAACGGAATATGCGCCGTCGCAGCCCCTCATGTCATTCTGAGCGCAGCGAAGAATCTATCCTCTAGCCGCTATACTCAGTGAAGGGCAGTTGGAGATAGGGAACGCCATTGACCGCACGCATCATCGACGGCAAGAGCATCGCGGCAGACATTCGTAAGGAAGTCGCTCGTGATGTGGCCGCACTCAAGGCAAAGGGCGTAATGCCCGGACTCGCCGCCGTCGTTGTGGGCGATGACCCCGCCTCCCAAACGTATGTCGCCAACAAGGAACGTGCCTGTCGCGAAGTCGGCATCTACACGGAGCTTCACCGTATAGACGCCTCTGTCTCCCAGGACGGCTTGGTGGATCTCATTGAATCGCTAAACAGTGCTGACCGTGTTCACGGCATACTCGTTCAGCTGCCCCTGCCGTCCCACATTGAGGAACACGCCATCATCGAATGTGTCCGACCCGACAAGGACGCAGACGGCTTTCACCCGCTCAACATCGGCCACCTGGCCATTGGCGATTCTCAATTTGTGCCGGCCACTCCCTTCGGCGTTATGGAGATGTTGCGACGGGAGGGCGTGCAGCTTGGGGGCAAGCATGCCGTTATTGTTGGCCGCAGCAACATCGTCGGAAAGCCCATCGCAACGGCCTGGATGCAGGGCGACCCGAATTCTTACCCGCGTGTCACCGTTTGCCACAGGACGGACCCGAACCTCGGAGAGGTGACGAAACAGGCGGACATCCTTGTCGTGGCAGTGGGGATTCCGGCTGCCATCACGGCCGATATGGTAAAGCCGGGCGCTGTCGTCATTGACGTGGGCATCAATCACGTTGAGGACAAGAGCCAGAAGCGGGGCTATAAGATTGTCGGCGATGTTGACTTTGATGCCGTGTCTGACGTGGCGAGTGCGATCACACCGGTGCCCGGGGGTGTTGGGCCAATGACCGTCGCGATGCTGCTTCGTAACACTGTCTCCGCCGCGCGGGCACAATTGTCAGATAAGTGAGGGGAGGATAACCATGGGCAGCGCAGGCAAGGTAGCCCACTGGGACGTCTGGCGCGCTGGCAGCCAGACATTTGCGGAGCGCGTCTCGCTCACGGGCGCGCCTGAGCCGAGATCGGGGGACCAGGTCTACATGGCGCTCGAGCCACCCGTCTGGCGCATCACGGATTGGGAAGAGACGGGAGAGGAGGACGGCGCGCCCGTCTACAAGGTGTGGGTCAAGCGCACTGGCAGCTAGGGGCCCTATGGCTCTATGTCTCACGATTAGCGGCTCTGGCGGCCTTGTGTGCCGTGTTTGTACTCGCCCTCGCAGCCGCCTGCCAAAACAATGGTGATATTGGCGCAACGGGCCTCCAACCGGACGGCAGCTACATAATAGTTGGCACTGAATTCGCCTTTGAACCGGAAACAATCCAGATTCCTGTGAATGAAGAAGCAGTTATTGAATTCAGAAACCTCGGCACGGTCGACCATGATCTAGTCATCGAGGAGTTCGATGTCGCGACAGGATCAATGCGGATTGGCTCAAAGAAAACAGTGCGGTTCACGCCCACCGTGCTCGGCGAGTTTGAACTTATTTGCTCCATCCCCGGTCATCCTGACGCTGGTATGACGGGAACCGTTGTCGTTGTAGAATCACCGATACAGGCAGTTGCGCAAGGCTGACATATCTCATGACATCCGACGATACCGGCAACCATAGCTCCGCCCCCCTGATGGTGGCCGATTTCGAATTCGAATTGCCGGAACACCTGATTGCCCAACAACCCATTGAGCCGCGCGATCACTCTCGACTCCTCGTTATTCACCGTGACTCCGGCCTGATTGAACACAAGCACTTCTATGATCTGGGCTCCATCCTCACTGCAGGGGATGTTCTCGTTATCAATGAAACGCGAGTCATCCCGGCCCGTCTCCTTGGCGCCAAGAGAGATGGCGGCGGGCGCGTCGAGATACTCCTCATTCGCCCTGTGGCTGGCACGGGAGAGGGTGTTGAGGCAAACGAGCGCATGTGGACGGCCATGGTGCGGCCGTCGCGCCGCGTTGCCGCAAACACCATCGTTGAGTTGGACGCCCCCGGCGCGCCCCGCGTCCACGTTGGACAGCAATACACGGATGGCACCCGACTTGTCACACTGCCTGAGGGCTTTGTCCTTGATGATGTCGGGCAGGTTCCCCTCCCGCCGTACATCCGGCAGGAGATTCCGAACCTTGAGCGATATCAGACAATCTACGCGTCCAAACCCGGCAGCGTAGCCGCCCCCACTGCGGGTCTCCATTTCACTCCGGAACTGATGGAAAGCCTGCAAGAAAAGGGTGTCCGCATCGCCCGCCTCACGCTGGATGTGGGCCCCGGTACATTCCGACCTGTCAAAGTGGATGACCCGCGCGAACATGTCATGGGAGAGGAGCGCTACGAACTGCCGGAGGAGGCCGCCGAGACAATCTCACAGGCGCTCTCTGACGGCCGCCGGGTTGTCGCCGTTGGCTCAACGCCGGTCCGCGCCCTGGAATCAATCGCCATCAACCAGGGTTTGTCCGAGGCCTCTGACGGGCAGAGGACTATCGGCCCCGAGATTGGCGAAACGGAGTTGATGATCCTGCCCGGGTTCCAGTTCAAGGTGATTGGCGCAATGATCACCAACTTCCACCTCCCACGATCCACCCTCCTCATGCTGGCGTCAGCATTCGCCAGCAAGGAACTCGTGGACAGCGCCTACCGGGAGGCCATCGCGCAGGAGTACCGCTTCTACTCCTTTGGCGATTCCATGATCATGCTCTAGTCTCCCTCCCCTCATTCCGGCGAAAGCCGGAATCCATCCCCTCCGCCATTCTGGACGCAGGCCGGCATCTGGCGTGGATTTCGTAGCCGCATCCCCTGCTGTTATCGTGGAAACAGAAGCCCAAACGCAAAGGTAAAACCGCGCATGATCGACCGAGACCGACTCGTCCGCACGTTCACTGATCTCGTCCGTATTGACAGCCCATCCGGTGAAGAAGCCGCCATTGCCGACGCCCTCACCGGCCGTCTCACCAACCTCGGATTCACCGTCTCACGAGACGCCTATGGCAACGTCATTGCGTCCGAGCCCGGCGACACGCCGCTGCTTCTCTCCGCGCACATGGATACCGTTGAACCCGGACGTGGCGTGAACCCCCTCATCGATGGCGACGTTATCCACACGGACGGCTCCACCGTCCTCGGCGGCGACTGCAAGGCCGGCCTCTCTGTCGTCCTTGAGGCTCTGGAATCCCTGCAGAGTGATGGTGCGTCTCGCCGCCCCGTTGAAATCGCCCTGACACGCGAGGAGGAGATTGGTCTCGTCGGCGCAAAGAATCTCGACTTCTCCATGCTTCGCGCCAAACAAGCGATTGTCTTTGACGGCGAGGGCCCTGCGTACCACGTCACAACCGGCAGCCCCACCTACATCGCATTCGACATCGACATCACCGGCCGTGCCGCGCACGCTGGTGTCGAACCGGAAAAGGGAATTTCCGCTATCCAGATTGCCGCTGAGATGATCGTCCAGATGCGCCTGGGTCGCCTCGACGAGAACACCACATTCAACGTTGGCAACATTGAGGGCGGCAGTGTCCGAAACGCTGTGCCGGAGCATGCGAGCCTCAAGGGTGAGACTCGCAGCCACGATCCCGAGGCCCTTGAGCGCGTCCGCTCCTATCTCCTCAACATCGTCCAGGACACGCGTGGGCGGTGGACGGAAGCCACCATCGAGTGTGAGCTGTACGAACAATTCGTCGGTTATCGCCTGGATGAGAGCGCCGGCCTGCTCGCCCGCGTCAAGGATTCGCTCGGCGCCCTCGGCATGACGCCTGAACTAGCGATCTCGGGCGGCGGCACCGATGGCAACGTCTTTGTCCTCAACGGCATAGAGGCCGTGGTTGTTGGCGCGGCGATGCATGACGCCCACACCGTGCGCGAGAGCGTCAGGATTTCTGAGCTTGAACAGGGTGCTCAATTCTGCCGCGCGCTGCTCGAGCTCTAGCTGCCCACCAACCCTGAGCCCGTCGAAAGGCTAACCCGGCTTCTTCGCCAGGAAACAGTACAGCGGCGTGAAGATTCCCGTCTTCCCGCCGGCCACATAGGCGTTGGCAGTTCGATCAAGCAGCTCGATCACGTCGGCAGACCCCTTGGGGAATATCCTGACCAACTCGGCCAGTCTGGATACGATCTCGATTGTCTTGCGGCCCAAGGGAGTCTGGCGGAAGGCGTTGCCCAGCGTGCCGTGCCGACCATCCATCGGCCCATACCACGGTGTTGTCAGATTACCTTCCGCGATGACGCCCCGATCTATCCCCTCGAGAACCTCAAACCCCGCCGCCTCCAGCGCCGCGTTCACCTCACCCATCGTCGCAATATCGTTGAGCGCGATACCGTGCTTGAGCTCCTGCTTGATAGCCTGGTGCCGCTCATTGTCGGGATCAAATGTGTCGGTCAGACACATTTCCTGACCCCATAAGAGTGCTCCCGGTTTCAGCGTCCGGTAGATCTCCGCGAACGCGCCTGCCTTGTCCGGCGCATGGCATGTAGATTCAATCGCGTACCCACGGTCAAACGTGTCGTCCGCGATGGCGTCCATGTCCATGAAACTGCACGCCAGGTAATCGACCATGTCGGCGATCCCCGCCTCGGCGTTAAGGGCTTTCGCCTTCTCCAACTGGAGCTCGTTGTTATTGACACCGAGAACGCGGACGCCGCCCTCGCTGACCACGCGACGCATCGGGCCGCCCAGCCCGCAACCCACGTCGATAACACTCATGCCCTCTCGCAGATCCAGCTTGTCAATCATCAACCGCTGATGCCGAATCTTGGACTCCTCAATACTCTCTGCGGGCGATAGCGGAGCGAAGTGTAGGGATTCGCCCCAACCGTACACCATCAACTCGCTGCAGAGGTCGTAATACTCCTTCACCGTTGCCGCGTGGTCGTATTCGTCGCCCGCGTTATCGCCGGCCGCTCTGACCGTCCAATCATTGAAATCCCGTACGCGACGGACGACGTCCGACCCACGGTACGCATCCTTCAACCCGCCGGATAACTTGAGAATTGACATGTCGCTCCATTCTCTCTGATTGCCGCTCATCCTAACACAGCCCCCAGCGCACCCTCAGCTTGTTGAAGGGTGAACCACATGCCTCGCCTACACAACCCAATTCACCGCGAATCGACCACAAAAACCCCTCTTTTTCCATTGACACGCCCATCCCCGCGTTCGTATAGTGTTAGTTCGCCGCCGTCCTCGGATGGGGGCATGTTGGTTGGCGCCTTAACAAGTGAATAGGTCAAGAATGGTCAGTATGTACTGACCGCGGCTCTTCAATTGAAGAGGAAACGAGTCAAGAACGATAGTAGGGTTAAGCTACTAAGGGCGCGTGGTGGATGCCTTGGCGTCAGGAGCCGAAGAAGGGCGTAGCTTGGCTGCGATAAGCCCGGGGGAATTGCCAAGCAAGTTGATCCCGGGATGCCCGAATGGGGAAACCCGGCCCGCTTTATCGCGGGTCACCGCCGGCCGAACACATTAGGCCGGATGGAGGCAAGTTGGGGAACTGAAACATCTAAGTACCCAGAGGAAAAGAGATTATTCCCTCAGTAGTGGCGAGCGAACGGGGAACAGCCCAAACCGGAGAGGCTTAACGGACGCGGGTCCTATGCCTGTCCGGGGTTGCGCGACAAGATGGGAGAGATCCCGCGATCTCTCGCGGAGTTACCAACCGGACTCCAGCCGAAGGACCGTGGAAACGGCCACCAGAGAAGGTGATAGTCCTGTAGGCGAAGGGGAAAGGCTCCGTGCATTTTGGACGAGAGTACCACGGGACACGGGAAATCCTGTGGGAAGCTGGGGAGACCACTCTCCAAGGCTAAATACTCCTGACGACCGATAGTGAACTAGTACCGTGAGGGAAAGGTGAAAAGCACCCCGGGAGGGGAGTGAAATAGATCTGAAACCGCGTGCCTACAAGCGGTCAGAGTCTCTCGAAAGAGGGATGATGGCGTGCCTATTGAAGAATGAGCCGGCGAGTTAATCCGTGTCGCAAGGTTAAGGATGTGGCCATCCGCAGCCGTAGCGAAAGCGAGTCTGAACAGGGCGCCAAAGTGGCACGGATTAGACCCGAAACCTGGTGAGCTACCCATGGCCAGGGTGAAGCGAGTCTAAAAGCTCGTGGAGGCCCGAACCGGTGAACGGTGCAAAGTTCTCGGATGAGCTGTGGGTAGAGGTGATATGCCAATCGAACCAGGAGATAGCTGGTTCTCCCCGAAATGCATTGAGGTGCAGCCCCATGGGTTCACCTCCGGAGGTAGGGCTCTGAATGGGCTAGGGGGCGAGAGCTTACCAAACCCAATCAAACCACAAATGCCGGAGGTCCAGACCATGGGAGTGAGTCGGCGGGGGATAAGCTTCGTCGTCGAGAGGGAAACAACCCAGATCACCAGCTAAGGTCCCTAAGTGCGGTCTAAGTGTCCAACGAGGTGGAGTTCCACAGACAGCCAGGAGGTTGGCTTAGAAGCAGCCACCCTTGAAAGAGTGCGTAACAGCTCACTGGTCGAGGGACTCTGCGCGGACAATGTACCGGGGCTTAAGTCCGCCACCGAAGCTGTGAACTTCCTCCTTTGGGAGGGAGTGGTAGGGGAGCGTTGCCTGTGCAGTGAAGCCTAACCGTGAGGTTGAGTGGAGCGCAGGGAAGTGAGAATGCCGGCATGAGTAGCAATGAACCCGGGTGAGAATCCCGGGCGCCGAAAACCCAAGGGTTCCTACGCCACGGTTGTCGACGTAGGGTTAGCCGGGCCTAAGCTGAGGGCGAAAGCCGTAAGCGATGGACAGCTGGTTAGTATTCCAGCGCCGCCGGTGTGTCGTTTAAAGCTGCGGAGTAACACAGGAGGATAGGCGGGGCATGCCTATTGGACATGGTGTGTCCCTGATCCTAGCCGATGCCGGGATAGGAAAATCCGTCTCGGATATAGGTAGGTGAGGAAAGGGGAGAGCTTTCTCGCTACGGCGATAGGGCGATCCCGCTGATTTCATGCTGTCTAGAAAACCTTCGTATGCTATGGCACACAGGCGCCCGTACCGCAAACCAACACAGGTGGGTGCTCCGAAAACGGAGAAGGCGCACGAGATAACCCCCCTTAAGGAACTAGGCAATCTAACCCCGTAACTTTGGAATAAGGGGTGCCTTTGGGCGTGGCAGCTTCACGCCGCTGCGCTCTGAAGGTCTCAGATCACCGGCCCGAGCGACTGTTTAACTAAAACACAGGTCTCTGCGAAGGAGTAATCCGACGTGTAGGGGCTGACGCCTGCCCAGTGCCGGAAGGTTAAGAGGAGAGGTGCAAGCTTCGAATTGAAGCCCCGGTGAACGGCGGCCGTAACTATAACGGTCCTAAGGTAGCGAAATTCCTTGTCGGGTAAGTTCCGACCCGCACGAATGGCGTAACGACTTGGGCGCTGTCTCGAGGGGGGACTCGGTGAAGTTGAAGTACCCGTGAAGATGCGGGTTACCCGCGGCAGGACAAAAAGACCCCGTGGAGCTTTACTGTACCCTGGCATTGTGTTGGGGCCAAAGATGTGTAGGATAGGCGGGAGACTGTGAAGTGTCGGCGCCAGCCGGCATGGAGTCAACCTTGAAATACCGCTCTTCTCTGGTTTTGATGCTAACCCCTGATCAAGCAGGGAGACCGTGTCAGGCGGGCAGTTTGACTGGGGCAGTCGCCTCCCAAAAGGTAATGGAGGCGTCCAAAGGTTCCCTCAGGGTGGATGGAAATCACCCGTGGAGCGCATTGGCACAAGGGAGCTTGACTGTGAGGCCTACAAGCCAAGCAGGGACGAAAGTCGGGCAAAGTGATCCTACGGTACCGTGTGGAAGGGCCGTGGCTTATCGGATAAAAGCTACCCCGGGGATAACAGGCTGATCCTGCCCAAGAGTTCACATCGACGGCAGGGTTTGGCACCTCGATGTCGGCTCAACGCATCCTGGGGCTGAAGGCGGTCCCAAGGGTTCGGCTGTTCGCCGATTAAAGCGTTACGCGAGCTGGGTTCAGACCGTCGTGAGACAGGTCGGTCTCTATCCGCCGTGGGCGTAGGAGGTTTGAGGGAAGCTTTCCCTTGTACGAGAGGACCGGGAAGGACGGACCGCTGGTGTGCCAGTCGTCTCGCCAGAGGCGCCGCTGGGTAGCTATGTCCGGACGGGATAAGCGCTGAAAGCATCTAAGCACGAAGCCCCTCCCAAGATTAGACCTCCCGCTCGGTTAACGAGGTAAGGCCACTGGAAGACTACCAGTTTGATAGGCCGCATGTGGAAGCGCAGCAATGTGTGGAGCTTAGCGGTACTAATCGGCCGAGGGCTTAACCGCCTACTTACTACCTCGTTTCCAACCCACTAACGAAGACCGCAATGGTCAGCACTCAATGTCCGCTCTTGACCCATTCACTTGTTTAGGCGCCAACCGCCATTTTTCATACGCCCGCGCCACAACCGGTCTTGCCCGAAAAGGCAGGAACACTCCTTTGCCACCAGATAGCGCGGCGCGTATACTTGGTCTCACGTTTCATTCGACGCGGGGTGGAGCAGTGGCAGCTCGTTGGGCTCATAACCCAAAGGTCGCAGGTTCGAGTCCTGCCCCCGCTACCAGACCTTTTCTCAGTTCGCGATCAACTTTGACGACGGAGTGTGATTGCGTTCCGCGTTCTGACCAATACCCATGCCCACATCCCTAAAGGTCTTCACTCTCTTCGGCACACCTGTCCGCATCTCATACACCTGGCCGATTGCACCCATCATCATCACCATCGCCCTCGGCACGTGGGTGAGTAATAGATACAGCCCGACTGGTGAAATCCTCGTCCCCTACACATTTGCGGCCATTGTTGCCCTCAGCCTCGCAGTCTCCGTGCTGATCCACGAGTTCGCCCACGTCCTCGTCGCTCGCCGATTAGGAATCCGGTCGACGGGCATCACCCTCTTCGCTCTCGGGGGAGTCTCTCGTCTCGATGATGATGACCACGGCAGGCCCCGCACTGATCTAGCCGTCTCGATGGCAGGCCCAATAACGAGCCTCACCCTGGGACTCGCGTGCGGCGTAATCGCCTTGCTGCCGGACCTGCTGACCGATCCCTCCACCGTCGAGATCCGCTACGCGAGTCTCGAAGAATGGCCAAGCATGCTCGTCGGCCCGCATCTCATTTACATGGCCTTTGAATACCTCGCCATCGCCAACATCATCATCGGCCTCTTCAACCTGCTGCCCCTCTTCCCCCTCGACGGCGGACGAATCCTCAGCGCCATCCTCTGGGCGATAACGAGCAACCGACAAAGAGGAATCAGGATCGCCGCCCTAATCGGCCAACTCGGCGCCGCCGCCATCATCACCTACGGCGCCTACAACCTCTTCTTCGGTGAACTGCTTGTCGGCGCCTGGTTCATCGCAATCGGCGTCTTCCTCATGGAAGCGGCAGCGGGAGCCGGCCCCCGAAACGCGGAAGAGCAACCAACCCCAGGCTAGGCCTTGCCAGTCCGGCGAAGACCGGAATCCATCGGAATGCCTCTCCTCTACCCGTCATTCCCGCGCAGGCGGGAATCTGAATCTCAGACCCGCAACCAAAAGGCGCGCCCCACGTGTCATTCTGAGCGCAGCGAAGAATCTAAAGTCGTGACCGAACGGCTATCGAGTTGGTGCAGATGCCGAAGTTGGGGCGAGAGAGTCGAGTAGTACCGAAGAAACCCGCGCAATATCCTCAACAGCCTGATCAAAAACCACGCGATTGCGCTGTGATGGAGCGCGATAGCCGCTGATCTTCCGTACGAACTGCAGCGCCGCCTCCCGAATCTCATCCTCGGACGCCGCCGGCCCGTCACTGACCCTCAACCGCTTAATACTCCGGCACATCACCCCATCTCCTTACCAAGCCGCCACATCCAGATGCCAATGTTCAGGGTTCGCCTACTGGTCATCAATACATTGGTCTGGGTTCTAAGTTCTGCACTAGGTCTAGCATTTGCGATACCTTGTTCGCACCCACTCATAACGACCGTGACGCCTCAATAGACCTTGCTAGAAGGGCAGGTCTCCTATGTCTTCTAACACCTCTTCTAACGCGTCGTCATAGTCGGACTTAATGTCCGGGCTGATCCATCTGTCCACCTCATTTCGTTGACGGCCCGCATATTCGGTGACGACAATCTGAAGCTCGAATTCGCGGCGGCTGCGAAGACGGGTCAGTCGGTCACGTATTCGCAGCCGCACTGCTTCATCCGCTATAACCTGCTCCAAGTCATCCGTCTTGAGGCCAAAGTCACCCATGAACCAATCAAGTCGGGATAAGGCCTTTTCGGTCAGATAGAAGTTGTCCCAGACTTGTTGGCCAGTGTCTGGCGTTTCGTAGAGAAGTCCGAATCTGGGTGTTCCTTTCCGTGGTGTCACACCATAATGAACATACTTTAGAACGAACTTATAGATACTTGGCTCCAGAAGCTCATTCTCGGAAGGAATGTCTACTTGGTTCGTTTCATCAAGAGTCTCTCCCTCTCCTACCTTCTTAACGTCCTCGATCGAGTCTCTATCGGAAACGGCAACCTCTACAGGGGCATGTTCCAATTCTAAATCCTCATCCTGTGAGTCGCTTACAGTTTCCGGATGAAGTAGTTCTTCTCGCCTCGTCAGGATCTGATCCCTAGCATCCACATCATTGATTTCCGCAAGAAAATCGGCAATCGTCTGCATCATCTCAGTTGTTCGTTCCAGTGTTAGGAATGAAACGTCTCCATGCTCAATTTCGCTATTCCGAAAATCACGTATTTTCACCGCTGTTTTCAATGAGTCGTGATTCAGACTGAAGTACCGACCAAATATCCGCGATCGATAGTGGTATAGAAGGGAAATGATTTCGGAATAACCGAGCGTATATTCCGGGCTGCTGACCTTCTTTAGGTTCTCTCCGAAATCGTCCTTTTGCCGGCCGCGCAGACCTTCGAGAATCGCTTTATCCAGTGTGAGCCCTGGAAGTCGTCGGAGTTCGCGGTGCAAGAATACCCGCATTGATCGCCGGTACAAGTGACAAGCCCATGATGCTGCGTCCTCATATTCGCTGGAGCGTTCTGTAATAGTCATGTTTCTCCTACCTGAGGAATTGACTTGTGCTGAGCAGATAGGGGCAATGATACTGCCCTATAATCGTCCCTGCCACCCCGCCCCACCCTCTGCTATTCTGTCCACATGACGGCATCCAATCGTTCAAACGGCGCTAATTCGGACGCCCGCCAGCGCGCGCGTGACATCATCTCCGGCTACGTCGGCCACAAGGGCGCGCTCCTAATGGCACTGCTGGATGTCCAATACCAACTCAACTACATACCTGAAACGACCGTTGATGACACCGCCGAGATTCTTGGTTATTCGCAGCCGGAAGTGTGGGGGGTCCTGTCCTTCTACTCCGATTTCTCCGTAGGGCAGGGCAGCGATCATTTTATTGATGTGTGCATCGATGCCCCCTGCCACGTCACCGGCGCGCGATCCATCGAACGCGCCATTCGCGACGCTGTAGCTGATTCAGATGTCGAAGTTCGCCCTATATCCTGCCCGCGCCTCTGCAACCAGGCCCCCGTCGTCGCATACGACCAGCAATGGCGCGGCCAGTTGACACCGCAATCCGCCGCTGAATTCGCTCGAAACATGGGAGTTGTTTCCTAACCATGCCGTCTGATATCTACACCACCCTCAAGCAAGAAGCCGACGCCACGTGGGCGGAATGGGATGATCCCTCCACCGCTCGCGTCAGTGTCGGCATCTCCGCCGCCGCCCTCACCGTCGGCGCGGGCGAAACGCTGGAGGCTGTCCGACACGCCCTCCATACGTTCAACATCGATGCGCGCGTGCTCGAGGTTGGCGATATCGGCTTCTCCTGGGCTGACCCCGTCGTCCACATCGCCCCGCCCAACATGCCCCGCATCACATACGGTAACGTAACGGCCGATAAAGCTGACAATCTTATTCGGGATGTGCTTATCGACCGTAATCTGAGGCCTGATCTCGCCCTCGGTGTCCACGGCGACACCCCAATCCCCGGCAGTGAGATTCCCCTCCTCAATGAACAGAGCTGGATGCGTAATCAACTCCGCCTACTTATGGCCAACTTCGGCCATATCGAGCCCGGCAATCTGATGCACTACGTGGCGCGCGGCGGCCTTGCCTCACTCGACAAGGCGCTCCATGAAATGTCACCGCAGGACGTGATCGACACTGTTCGCAACTCCGGTCTGCGTGGCCGCGGCGGCGCGCTGTTCCCCGCAGGCGTCAAGTGGAGCTTTATGGGACCGCCCGGCCCCGGCGACCGCTATCTCGCAATCAACGGTGAAGAGGGCGACCCAGGCGCGTTCACGGATGCCGCCATCGTCGAGAATGATCCACACCGACTCTTGGAGGGCATCCTCATTGCTTCCTACGCCATGGGCGCGAACAAGAGCTATGTCCACATACGTGCCGAGTACCGTCTGCCACTTGAGCGCCTCCGACGCGCGCTCCATGAGATGGAAGAACGGGGGCTGGTCGGCAATAACATCATGGGTACGGACTTTTCCCATGAGATCGAGATCGAGGCCACCGGCCACGCGTATATCTGTGGTGAAGAAACGGCGCTGATGGAGTCCGTTGAAGGGCATCGTGGAGCGCCGCGACCGCGCCCGCCATTCCCCGCCGCCTACGGCATCTTTGGCCGACCGACCACTATCAACAACGTCAAGACGATTTCCTACGTTCCAAACGTGCTTGAGATGGGCGCGGAGGCATTCGCCGCCATCGGCACGGAAAACGCATCCGGCACGGCAATGTTGTCACTTTCCGGCCATATAAATAAACCGGGAATTGCAGAAATCCCCGTTGGAATTAATTTGGCCGGAGTTATTGAGAATGTTGCCGGTGGCATACGTGGCGGTAGGCAAGTGAAGGCTCTCCAGTGTGGCGGCCCGCTCGGCGGCATCATGTCAGCTGACGAGACTGACATGCCCGCGGAGTTCCAGGCCATGACCGCCAAGGGCAGCCCGCTCGGTTCCGGCGGCATCCTCGTCCTTGATGAGGACACCTGCATCGTCGATGTCGTCAAGAACATCGCCGAATTCATCGACGCCGAATCGTGCGGCAAATGCTTCCCGTGCCGCAAGGGCGCGACCCACATCTCCCGCCTGCTCGCCACCATCACCGAGGGCTACGGACAAGCGGATGACCTTGCCAAGATGCAGAACGTCGGCACGTCCATGGTGCAGGGTTCGTTATGCGGTCTGGGGCAACTCGCCCCCGGCGTCTTGAACAACGCTATCCGCTACTTCCGCGCGGAGTTCGATGAGCATATCAACGACAAGTTCTGCCGCACCGGCTCATGCGCGGCACTGACCCGAGAAGAACAGTCCGTTGCCTAAAGTAATCCTCGATATGGACGTGGGAGTCGATGACTCCCTCGCCATTCTGCTCGCCCTTCGTTCCCCTGAGTTGGAGATCTTGGGCATCACGGCAGTGGCAGGAAATGCCCCGCTTGAAAACACCGCCAACAACACGCTGCGTGTCCTTGAGGCCGCAGGACGCACGGACATACCTGTCGCGCGCGGCGCGGCCAAACCTCTCACCCGCGAGCCTGAAGCCGCGCTCCACGTTCACGGCAATGATGGCCTCGGTGGGTCATCCGTCCCACAGCCGACGCAGATGACCTTTGACGAGCGGCCCGCCATCCAATTCATCTCTGACATCGTCATGGCGCATGAGCCGGGCGAAATCACACTAGTTCCGACGGGTCCCATGACAAACGTCGCGCACCTGATGCGAGAGGCGCCGGACGCCTTTGCGCGCCTGAAAGACATCGTGCTCATGGGCGGCGCGTTCGCCCTCACCCCGTATGGCCACGGCAACGTCACAACTGTCTCTGAATTCAACATCTGGGCTGATCCCGAGGCCGCTGCCGAACTCGTGCAGGCCGACATTCCAATCACTGCCATTGGCCTCGATGTCACCACCGATCCGTCCGGCTCAATCAACCCTGAGCGCCACCAGGGGTTGGCCAACAGCGCTGATTCCTATGCGAATCTCGCCGCCATGATCAGTGCGCAGGTGCTCGAACGATTCGGCGTCGTCAATATCCACGACGCACAGGCCGTCGCCGCCGTCATCGACCCCAGCCTTTTCCGAACCGAATCCTACCCCATCGAAATCATCACGCAGGACGGCTCCGTGCGAGGGCAGACCATTGTGGATCGGCGCCCCGGATCTCGCAGAGGCAGCGGCCCCGAAATCGCCGTTGCTACGGATGTCGACGGCCCCCGTTTCCTTGAACTCTTGTTAGGGCGGTTGACGCAGGAGGCGTAACGACTACGCAAGCGCCCCTCGTCGTTGCCGTTGGGGCTATCAATTGGGATATCACCCTGTTCGTGGAGTCGCTGCCGACGCCGGGACAGGAAGTCACCGTCTCTGAAGTAGCCCGAGTACCAGGCGGCACAGCAGCCAATGTCGCCGTCGCCGCCGCGCGAATCTTGCCCGTGAACGCCGTCGCCTTCGTCGGCGCTCTCGGCGATGATGCTATCGCTGAGCAGCAGCGGGAAATTCTTCACTCGGAGGGCGTCGTGGCGGAAGGCGTTGTGACGATTCCTGAAGCCGAGTCCGGCCAGGCGTTCATCCTTGTGGATGCCGATAGTCAGAACGTCATCGCCAGCGCGCTCGGCGCAAACGCCTTGCTCACTCCTGACCATATTCGCCAGCCAGCCATCCGGGACATGATTCTTCGTGCCTGCAACTGCGCCATAACCGATCCGTCGCTCCCAGTCATTGAGGAAATCCTGAATATCACTGAGACCGCGGAGTGTCGTGTCTCATGGGATCCCGGCGTCTTGGTAGCCGACAGCGACGCCGTGCTCAGCCTCGCACGCCGCGTCGATACGCTACTCCTTAACGAAGAAGAGTCAACCGGCTTATTCGGTGGATCCTCCCCTCGTGACATTGGACGGCGGTTGCGAGACGAAGGCTGGACGAATCGCATAATCCTCAAACAGGGCGGGCAGGGGGCAATCGTCATTGACCTCGCGAACGGTGAACTCATTCAAGTTCCTCCGCTGCCGCTCACGAATCTCGGCCTCACTCCGGTCAACAGCGTCGGGGCAGGGGACGCCTTTCATGGTGCGCTCGCCGCCCTGGAGGCCGAAGGGCAGGAATTCGCTGATGCCCTGCTCGGCGCAACCGCCGCCGCCGGCATCAAAGTCTCCCGCTCCGGAACAAGAGACGCCCCGGCATCCGATGAACTAACACAGGTACTCGCCGCCTGGCGCGAACGTGGCAGTTCCGTCCGCACAGATGCGTTGTGAGGTGGCACTATAGTGGGAGAAGTACTAGCAGTCTTGCGATACCCCCCCAAATCAATCACAGGAGGAAAAGCGTGAGAGTAACGACTGAATTCGATCCGGCATACACGTATATGACAGTGGAGCTTGGTCAGGGCGAGTCGATCAAGGTTGAGCCCGGCGCCATGGCTACCTCGCAGGGTGTCGAAATGCAGACGGGCATGACAGGCGGTGGCCTCTTCGGTAAAGTGCGCCGCATGGTCGCCGGTGAGTCATTTTTCGTCAACACGTTTACCGGCGGTGCCGGTGGAGGCTGGGTTGGAATAGCGCCAACCGTGCCCGGCGACATGAAGTCATTTGAACTTGAGCCCGGCCAAGATCTTTTCATACAGGGCGGCTCGTTCCTGGCGTCCGATTTGAACGTGGAACTGGACACGAAGTTTCAGGGAATGCGCGGCATGTTCAGCGGAGAGAACCTCTTCTTCCTGCGCGCCTACGTGGAGCGCGGTGCCGGAACCGTCTATTGCAACTGCTTCGGTGCAATCAAGGAACTGTCCGTCTCCGGCGATCAGGAATTGGTGGTCGACACCGGCCATCTCGTCGCCTTTACGGACGGGGTTGACTATTCCATTGGCAAGGTCGGCGGACTCGTCTCGCTGATCGGGGGCGGCGAGGGCCTGGTGATGAAGTTCCGCGGAGAGGGCAAAGTGTGGGTCCAGACGCGTACAATCGCCACCCTTGCTGACCAGCTGAACCCCTTCATCTCCAAGAATTAAGCGACACCAAAAAGAGGAGACCAATGACCAGCAACGGTTCGAACCCGCCGCGCACCCGCCCCTGGGACGCCTTCATCAGCGACCGCGACCGTGAGATCTACGCAAAAAGCGGCTTCGGTGCGAGCGTCGGCGTTGGCGAGCGACCCGCGCTACTCATCATCGACGCTCAATACCGCACCACCGGCGAAGGCCCCGTCCCCATCCAGGAGGCGATGGAGCAATACGCCACCGCCGTCGGCGAGGATGCCTGGCACGCCGTCGACAAAATCGAGCAGCTGGTCAAGGTCTTCCGAGCCAAGAGCTGGCCCGTTATGTACGCGCAAGGCGAGCGCACCGGCGTGCAGGAGGGTGCGCGCTACACGGACAAGATCCCGTCGCTTTCCGCCGACTACAACCTCCCGGGCAGCCGCGGCGCCCAGATCGTTGAACCGCTTACACCGGAGCCGAATGACGTCATCATCTACAAGCGATTCCCCTCGATCTTTTTCGGCACAAACCTGGTTACGCAGCTTGTCGCGGCAGGCGCGGACACCCTCGTGGTCGTCGGCTGCACCACAAGCGGCTGCGTGCGCGGTACTGTCGTTGATGGCATGAGCTACGGTTTCCGTTGCATCGTGCCGGAGGACTGCGTCTGGGATCGCGGTCAAGCGTCCCACGCCATCAACCTGTTTGACATCGCCCAGAAATACGCAGACGTCATGCCCCTGGACGAACTCGAACCCATCTTGGGTGCCGTCCCCTCCCGCACGGAAAGCACCGCCACCGCGTGAGGATATTCCCGTCCTCCGCCGTCATGCCGCGCCTACCCGTCATGCCCACGCCCCACCGTCATTCCCGCGCAGGCGGGAATCTGAATCATGACCACTAAAGCCAACACCCTTCGCCAACTCCTCAACGCGGATCCCCCCCTCGTCGTCCCATTCGCGTATGACGCCTTCTCCGCCAAACTCATCGAAGCCGCCGGTTTTCCCGCCGCAGGCATCAGTGGCTCGTCCGTCGCCGCATCCGCATTTGGGCTTCCGGACGTTGGGCTGCTGTCACGGGAGGACGTTGTAGGGCAGGCGCGACACGTTGCCGCAGCCGTCACCATCCCCGTCTTCGCCGATGCCGATACGGGCTACGGCGGTCCGCTGCAGGCGGCCCACACCGTCCGTGCCATGGAAGATGCAGGCCTCGCGGGACTATTCATGGAAGATCAGGAAGACCCCAAGCGCTGTGCCCATCTTGACGGAACGATCGTCATCCCGGTGGAGGCGATGCTCGGCAAACTGAAAGCTGCTCTCGGCGCACGCCGCGACGATGACTTCTTCATCATTGCTCGCACGGATGCCGTGGAGAGCGAGGGGGTCGAGGGCGCGGCAAAACGTGCCCGCGCCTATCTCGATGCCGGCGCTGACATGGCATTCCTTGCCGGCCCGAGCACGGTGGAAGAACTGGAAAAATTCCCGAAACTGGTCGGGCAGGGCAGGTTCATGGTCGTGCTGACGGAAGGAGGAAAGACCCCCCTCCTATCCGCATCCCAACTCTCAGACATGGGCTACAGCCTGATCGGCTACTCCGGACTCGCCATCGGTTCTGCCGCAAAGGCCGTGCAGGACAGTCTCATAGCCCTCAAAGAGCAGGGAACCAATGCCGATCTCATCGACCGAGTCATGCCCTTAGGCGACCGCAACGAGATTCTCGAACTGGCGAAATGGCAACAACTGGAGACGGACACACTTTCCTGACACTTGCCCAGCGAGCACGGATTACGGTGTGACGAACCCTGTCCCGGTTATTGGGACTAGTATCATCTCACTAGTTAATCTGCTATAAAGGACTCATGGAATCAGCCCCCCTCCTGGAAGCGACCAGTCTCACGAAACGCTACGGTAGAGTCCTCGCCCTCGACAACGTCACATTTGCCGTCGGTGAAGGTATTACTGGTCTCCTCGGCCCCAACGGCGCAGGCAAGAGCACAGCCATAAAGCTCTTTCTGGGACTGCTTCAACCAACAGGAGGCGCCGCCCAGGTGATGGGCGCGCAACCCTACCACGATGTCAATGCGCGTTCGCTCATCGGCTACATGCCGGAGCATGACTGCCTGCCAACATCCGTTAACGCCTCAGAATTCCTGACACACATGGCGCAGGTCAGCGGCCTGCCGCCCGCGCAGGCCCGCACACGCGCCGCCGATACCATGCGGCATGTCGGCCTTGATGAAGCCCGTTATCGCAGCATCGGCGAGTACTCAACAGGCATGAAACAGCGCGTCAAGCTCGCGCAGGCCATCGTCCATGATCCCCGCCTCGTACTGCTTGATGAGCCAACCGCCGGACTCGACCCAGGCAGGCGCGAGGAGATGCTTGACCTTGTTAAGCGCACAGGCCGCGACTTCGGCATCAGCATCGTTTTCTCGTCTCACCTCATGGGTGAAGTCGAACGGACCTGCGACAACATCATCGTCCTGGATGGTGGCCGCGTCACACACCAGGAGAGCGTGTCCAGCTTTACGCGGAGCACGGATATCCTGGCCGTAGATATTGATTCCCGGCACGTTGAGCTTGTTTCAGCTCTCGCCTCTCGCGGTATTGAGGCCGAGCGCGAAGGCAATTCCATACTCGTATCGCACGAGGACGGCCAACATCTCCCGGCCATCCAGGACGCGCTCATTGAAGCGCAGGCCCCGCTCCGCCGCATGGGATTCAGGCGGCGCATGTTGACTGAAATCTTCCGGGACACTCCCGACGGCTCAGATGAAGGCGGGAACTAACTGCTGATGTCCTCGCAACCCGCCGGTCAACTCTTTGACATCGGCTACCAGCGCTATGACGGCCCCCGGCAGGGACGCAACAGGGCGCGGATCGCCCTATTCGTCGGTGGGGTGCGACATACCCTGGGACTTGGCCGAGGCGGCCGTTCGAAGATACTGCCCGTCTTGATGGTGCTCGTCTCCGTTGTTCCGGCGGCGATCATACTCGTACTGGCCGCCATAGGCGGCGGAATCATAGACCGCCCCGTTGAACTAGGTGACTACTTTCCTATCAACTCGCTGCTCCTGCTGATAATCGCAGGCATTCTTGGGCCAACGCTGTTGATTCCTGATAGAACGGACAACGTCCTGAGCCTCTATCTTGTCCGGCCATTGGGAATGCTCGACTATCTGGCGGCCCGCTGGTTCGCCTTCTTCCTGGTCACGTCACTCATCGTGCTGGCCGGGCCTCTCATCCTTCTTTGCGGCTACATATTGCTTTCCGCAGACGCGGTGCAGGAGTTCCGCGACAGTTGGATGGACTTCCCAAGGGTGTTGCTTGGAGCCGCGGCACTGGGCGCATTCATCGCATCCATCCCGTTGGGTGTCGCCGCCTTTGCGCCCAGACGTGTTTACGCCGCCGCGTTCGTCATTGGGGTAATGCTTGTTGGGACCACTGTCATAGGAATCCTCACGGAACCCATCGATTTCGATGGATCATCTTTCGAGCAAACGGTAGAACGGCCAATCACCGAAGAAGAGATTGCCGAAGCCGACCAGTTCATTGATGCGACAAGATCCCTGCCGGGTGATGCTGAAACGATAATCAATGTCGAATTCGACTCGGGCGAATCCCGCCAGTATCTGATGTCTCGGAATGATGTTGAAGAAGCGCTGGAAGGCGGAAACGTCACGACATTTGAGAGCAATGAACCCCAATCACTGCTTGATCCTGAAATCGGCAAATGGGTAATCTTGATGGATCCAACGGGAGCCACGGTCTTCGTAACGGATCTCCTGTTTGAAGACGTTCAGTCCAACAACTATCGGCAGTTGGTTGCGCGCCACCCGGACTACTACCCCATTGCCGCCTACCTCGCCTGGGTGCTGATTCCCCTCGCCCTCTTGTGGTGGCGCTATCGGAGGTACACGGCATGAGCACGAATGGTGCCACCATCGTCGTGGACAACGTGTCCAAATGGTTCGGCAATGTCGTTGCCGTCAATGAGATCTCGCTTGAAATCAGCCCCGGCATCACAGGCCTCCTTGGCCCGAACGGCGCGGGCAAGACCACGCTCCTCCATATGATGACCGGCCTTTCTGCCACCTCCCGCGGCAACGTCACGGTTCTTGGCCGCCCGGTCCGCGGGGATACGAACCTTTATCGCCAAATCGGCGTCATGACGGAACATCAGGCCGTTTACGATTTCTACACGGGGCGCGAGTTCGTTGAACTGTCTGCCCGAATGCACAGCCTCGACGACGTTAGCAATGCAGCCGAAAAGGCCATCGAATCCGTCCGTATGACGGACGCGATGGACCGCCGTCTCTCCACGTATTCACGCGGCATGAGGCAGCGAATGAGGCTTGCCGCCACGCTCGTTCATGATCCGCCTGTCCTTGTCCTTGATGAACCCCTCAATGGCACGGACCCGCGCCAGCGACTGGAGTTCCATGACCTCGCGCGCCGTCTTGCTGCCGAAGGCCGCACCATCATCGTCTCCTCACACATCCTTGAAGAAGTGGAGACGCTTGCGGACAACATCGTCCTCATGGTCAGCGGCAAACTCGCCGCCTCAGGTGATTTCCGCTCCATCCGCGCGTTGCTGGACGACCGGCCCTACCGCATCCGCGTCACCTCCACAAGCCCGCGCGCCCTCGCAGGCGGCCTCATGAACAGCGAAGCCGTGTCGTCCGTCGCGATGGAAGACAACGATTCCGTTCTTCTGTTGACGGACGATCTGCCCACGCTGCAGACGCAGCTACCGCTTATTGCCCGAGACGCCGGCGCCGTCCTCCAAACAGTCGAACCGGAGGACGAGTCTCTTGAGAGCGTGTTCACTTACATCGTGGAGCGATAAGGAATGTACACGGTCTTTACGCTCACCCTCCGCCAACTTACCGGCTCCCGCCGACAGGCTATCCTGTGGCTCTTCGCCGCCCTCCCGGCCGCATTCGCGCTGTTGCTCCGTTACCTCACCGACAATTATGTTGATGTGATTTTGGGCCCCGTATTCAGTCTGCTGCTCATAGCCATCGTTTTGCCCCTTGTTGTCGCCATTCTCGCCACCACCGCCCTCGGCGAGGAGGTGGAGGATCGCACCCTGGCCTTCATCGTTCTGCGGCCCGTTCCAAAGTGGCAGATCATCCTTGCCAAATACGGTGCAGTCGTCATCCTGGCCGCCCTGCCGCTCCTGATATTTGGCGCGGTAACCGCCGGCATTGCGTTAATCGACGACCCATTCGGCGAATCAGCCTTCGACTATGAGACCGCGATCAAACCCATCCTCGGTGTTGTGGCAGGACTGGCTGTCGGAATAGTTGCCTATGCGGCAGCATTCCTCTGGCTCGGCCTGATTTCCGGGCAGGCCCTGGGCTTTGCGATTGTCTACGTCCTCGTCTGGGAGGGCATTGCCGCCGGTATCTTTGCAGGAATCAGGTACCTGAGTATCCGCAGCTACAGCATCACGACATTGAAAGAGATCGGTGGAGAGCCCCTAGACTTTGTCGGCGTGATTGCCGGACCAGAGCCCAGCCTTTATTTCGTCCTCGGGGGCGCGGCGGCTGTCGCTATCGTCTTTCTCGCTCTCACACTCACCCAGCTCCGCAACATGGACGTGCCTTAGGAAACTGCCCCGTCATTCTGGCCGCAAGGCCAGAATCTGAATCCTAACTGCGCCGCATCGTCATCCCCGCCTCTCCCCCGTCATTCCCGCCCCCCACCCGTCATTCCCGCGCAGGCGGGAATCTGAATCTCATTCCGCAACCGAACTCCGTGACGCCAACCTCCTCACCGCCCAAACTCCATTTCCCCTATCATTTCCCTAGACACATTCACTTCAATCGGAGTTGCACATGCCATTTGACACACTTATCCGCGGCGGCGATGTTGTGCTGCCATACGGCGACGGACCCCGCCGCATCGACCTTGCCATCACCGATGGCCGCGTCGTAGCCCACCTCGAACCCGGCGCGGACGCCGAGGCGGCGGAAACCATCGATGCCACCGGCCGCGTCATCCTCCCAGGTGTCATTGATCCCCACACTCACCTGAATCTCGGCGACCCCGAAACCGCCTTTGAGACTGAGACTCGTGCTGCGGCCCTCCATGGCATCACCACCATCCTCCATTTCCTCATGTCCAACGATCCCTACGAGGCTGAGTACAAGCAGTACCGCGACTGGGGCGATTCCCAAAGCCTCATCGACTACGGCCTCCACGCCGTCATCTCTACTCGCGATCAACTGGCGGAAATCGACAAGTATATCGACGAATTCGGCATCGGCAGCTTCAAATTCTTCATGAGCTTCCGCGGCGAGGAGGGCGCTTATATTGGCCTGCCCCCCATCGACGACGGTCTCATGTACGAGGTTTTGGAAAAGCTCGGCCAGCGCCCTGAGTCCGTCCTCTGCGTCCACACGGAGAACATCGAGGTCGTGTGGTCTATCCGCAAACGCCTTGAAGAATCAGGCAGAGATGACCTCAAGGCGTGGAGTGAGTCGAGACCCCCGTTCACGGAGGCGGAGGCTGCGGCCCGTGTCATGCTCTTTGGGCGCGAGACCGGCTCCATTCCTTACGTCGTCCACACGTCAACCACCGAGACGTTGGAAGCGGCGCGGGATTTCCGCGCCCTGGGCGGCAGCGTCTACATCGAAACGTGCCCCCACTATCTCTCCCACACGTATGAATCACCCGTCGGCACATACGGCAAGCAGAACCCGCCCCTCCGCAGCCCCGAAGATCAAGACGCGCTCTGGGAAGCCATCGCCGACGGCACCGTCGACGCCATCGGCTCCGACCATGCTGCCCGCCTCGGCGACCGCAAACAGGGCACCATTTGGAGTGCTTCGCCCGGCCAACCCAACATGCCGATGATCCTGCCCGTCATGCTCAACGATGGTGTGCGCGCACGAGGCCTGCCGCTTGAGCGTGTCGCTGAACTCACCTCCGCCAACGTTGCCCGCATCTTCGGCCTCTGGCCGCAAAAGGGCTCACTACAAGTTGGCGCGGACGCCGATATCGCCATCGTCGATATGGATGAAACTCGAACCGTCACCGCAACAGGCCTGCAGGGCCGCGCCGACTACTCCATCTACGAGGGTATGTCCTACACTGGCTGGCCGGTTCGCACACTCGTCCGCGGCAAAACCGTCACTCAGAACGGCGAGGTTATAGCATCTGGGGGTGACGGTCGCTATATTTATCGTTCAGTAGGGTAGGTCGGTAGAGCCGACCAAAAGGGGGCGATTATGTCAGGTCCGCTAGCACATCTACGAGTTGTCGATGTCACCGCATCGCTGGCCGGAGCATATGCCGCCCGCCTCCTCGGTGAGCTTGGCGCGGACGTTGATCGTATAAGCCGTATGCGGAACCTCTACGTCCGAATCAAGGGCCGCGAGATGACCGAATGGGACCCGATGCTCCATCGCGCCCTGAACGCCAACAAGGCGCACCGCTCGAATACCGACGCCGACAGCCTCACTCCAGAATCCCTTGTGGCGATCCTGGACGGCCAGGACATCCTCATCGAGGACATCGGCCTGCTCGACGGCGATGCCCCGTTCCTTGATTGGGACGCTCTTCACGCCCGCTACCCGCATCTGACTGTCGTTTCGCTCACCCCATACGGAAATGACGGCCCACTGGCCAACCTCCCCCCTAGCGATCTTGCAACGTGGTCGCTATCCGGCATGGCGTGGACAACCCCCGGGCCACCCGACACCACCTATGACCTGCCGAGCGAGCCGCCGCTCATGCCGACGGGCGCGTCCGTGCCCTCGCTGATGGCCGGCGCAGTCAGCGTTGTGGGAACACTCGCCACGCTGTATGCGGACTCCGGCGGCAGCAATGGCGCTGGCCCCGGCGTGACCGGCACGCACATTGAGCTCACTGAATTGGAAGCCATCACTGCCCTCAACTACCATCCCGTGACGCAGCGCGAATACCTTGAATACGTGTTGGACCGCGGCCCCAACATCCTTGCCCGCCAGCCCAACTGCTACATCGAGTGCAAGGACGGCTACATAGTCATAGTCGCCATGAGCGCCCGCCACTGGGAGCAGTTCGCAGAGGTCATGGGCAGCCCGGAGTGGGCGTATACCGAGGATTACGACGACGGCACGAAACGAGCCATGAACTGGGACGCTGTCAGCGTGCTCTTGACCAATTGGACAATGGAGAAGACTGGCGAGGAGATCACCACCGAACTTCAAGCCCGGAACATCCCCGCCTTTTGGGCGACCTCCATCGACGAGGTTATGACCCACGAGCACGTCAAAGAACGCCGCTATATCCGAAACATTACAACCCAGGACGGCCAACAGATTCCTTACACTGGCGTCCCGTTCATCCTGACCGGATACCCACGCAACGAGGAAGGCAAACCTGAAGCCGATGATTCGGTTCCTGTCGCGCCGTCGACGAATGGCGCATCCGCCCCACACGTGGCATCCACCCCATCTCTCCCCTTGAAGGGCATCCGCGTCGTCGACTTCGGCCAATACATCGCGATTCCGTACTGTGCCAAGTGGCTAGCCGCCCTCGGCGCGGACGTGATCCAGGTGGAGAGCCGCGAGAACCCCGCCGACTTCCGTAACTCCCCGCCGTTTGCCGCCCAGATTCCGGGCATGAACCGCGCCGGCGCTTACAACACGCTCAGCATGGGCAAGCGCGCCATCCCCATCAATCTCCGCACGGAGGAGGGCAGGGATGTTGCACGTCGACTTTGCGCTAATGCGGACGTCGTGCTCGAAAACTTCTCAACCGGACTGATGGAACGATGGGGCCTTGGCTACGGCGACATCGCCCCCCTCAACCCCCGAGTAATCTATACGTCTGTCGCCGCGTTTGGCAGGAGTGGCCCGCTCAAGGACTACAGCGGCTTGCACAGCATCATCAACGCCTTCTGTGGTCTGGCAGATGTTACCGGCTACACGGACGGGCACCGCCGTCTGCTGGGCTCCTACTTCCCGGATGTTGTATCCGCCACGTATGCCACCATGGCTACGCTGACGGCACTCCACGATCGCAAGCGCACCGGCATGGGGCACCACGTCGACGTCGCCATGACCGAAGCCCTGATGACACTCATCACGGAACCAATGGTCGCTCGCGCAGTCGGCAGCTACACGCTAACCCGTGATGGCTCTCACCATCCATTGCACGCGCCGCACAACATCTTCCCTGCCGCCGGTGACGACCAATGGATCGCCGTAACGGCCCGAACGGACACCGAATGGGCCGGCCTGTGCAGGATTATCGACGGCCTCGCCAACGACGCCCGCTTTGCCACACCTGAATCCCGCAAGCAGAACGAAGCTGCGCTCGATGAAATCATCGCAGCGTGGACGGCGGGACGCGACAAATATGAGATGGCCGAGCAACTGGCCGCCGCAGGTGTGTCCGCCGCCCCCATCCTCGACCCGCTGGAGGTTGTCGAGCACCCCCATCAACAGGCCCGAGGCTTCTTTGCGACCATCGACCACCCCGAGGCCGGCCCGCGTCGCACCGCCAAAGTGCCGTGGAAGGTGAATAGCGAGTACGCGGGCGAACTGAACCGCGCGCCGATGCTCAATGAGCACACGGACGCCATCCTCACCGAGATCCTCGGCATCGGCCAGGAAGAGACAAACGAACTCGTAGCCGCCGACGCCCTGAGATAAAGGTGGAACTCCCAAGGGCATAGGGTCAATCAGATGACCACCCTGATTGGCGTCGACTTCAGCGGCTCACGGGCCGATAACGCCACGTGGATTGCCATGGCCGTCGTCGGTGAAGATGGCAATATCGAATGGCAGACTCCGCTCCCCATCCGCCGCTCCGATCTTGAACAACTGCTGCTGACTATTGAGGGCCCCGCCATCGCCGCACTGGATTTCCCATTTGGCCTTCCAGCCGACTTTGCCGTCACCCAAGGCTTCATCAGGTGGGGTGAGGGCTTGATGGACTCTTGCGACCGCATGTCCACCACGGATCAGGCTGAATTTGAGGAGGTCGCACGAGAGTACGTCACTGCCCACGGCGAACCCCGCCGCGCCAGCGATGTAGCCCCCGCTTTCTCTCCACTTCACCAGCGAGGCAACCCCAACATGATCCCCATGACCTACCACGGCATGGCGATGCTTGGCCGCCTCCTCGCTCGTGCCCGAGGTCGATTCAGCATCCCGCCGCTCCCCGCCAATTCTTCGCGATGGCAAGTGGCCCTCCTTGAATTGATGCCCGGCCAACTCCTGCGCGCTCGCGGCGACTCAGGAGTGGGGTACAAGAACGGCGACAACAACCTGAACCGCCGCCACGAGATCCTCGCCATCATCGAAGAGTGGACCGGCAAACGGCTACCGGAGCACGTCCGCCTTGCCTGCCGCGCCAATGCCGATTGCCTTGACGCGGTCGTCAACCTCGCCGGCGCGCTCCAATGGCATCGCGATCCCCAAGCCTTCAACCATCCCGATCCTGCACAACAAGGCTTCGCCCACGACGAAGGCTGGCTCTACACCCTCCGCGCGCCCTTCGAATCCCCTGCGTAGGCGGGGGCAAACGCGGCGCGTACCGTCGCTGTTGTCATTCTGAGTGCAGCGAAGAATCTAAAGCCGCCATTCTGCAACCAAACCCCAAAACTCACGCACCAAGGGCTTGCATCCCTCCCTCACCCATGCTAGTTTTGGAACAAATGTTTCATAAGGGAGGCCCACTATGCTCATCAAAAGCACCCCGGACGTCTATGAGAAACTCCGTCACCTCGGCGGAATGGCCACCGATGACATTCTCTCACCCGCCGAGCGTTCGGATGGAACCACGCGGCCAAGTGGTGGCGGAGAACGCGTGGGCCCGCGCGGTGGCGTAACTCCCCACGCCGGCGTCTACAAGGCCGCCATGCCGAACGGCAAACGTATCTCTCTCATGCGCGTGATGTTCACCGACCACTGCATCATGGACTGCCACTACTGCCCCAACTCCCACTGGGTCCCGCGCAGGCGTTACGGCTTCAAGGTGGACGAGCTCGCGCGGCTGTTCAATGAGATGCACCAGCGCCACATGGTTGACGGACTCTTCCTAAGCTCCGGGATCTTCAAGAATCCCAACGCCACGCAGGAACGCCTGCTTGATGTGGTGGACGCGGTTCGTTCCCGCTACGGCTTCCGTGGCTACGTTCACTTGAAAGTGATGCCCGGTACGAACGACGACTCACTCCTGGAAGCGAGCCAACGACTCGGCGCGCGCCTCTCTATCAACATCGAGTCGCCCTCCGCCGAGCACCTCCGCAAAGTCAGCAAGATGAAGGACTTTGATAAGGGAATCATCGAACCGATGGGTCGTATCAGTGACCTCATGCAGGAGCGTTACGGCGGCGCGGTCGGTCAGGCCACGCAGATGGTCGTGGGCGCGGCGGACGAGTCGGACTGGGACATCTACAACCGGATGACGAGCCTCTATGGAAGCTATGGCTTCAAGCGCGTCTACTATTCGGCGTTTCGTCCCGTGCAGTACACGCCGCTGGAAGAGCACCCCGCCACACCGCCCGCGCGGGAGCATCGCCTCTACCAGATGGACTGGCTGTCACGCATTTACGGCTACGATTCTGAGGAGCTGCGCCCCGCCTTCAGCGATGACGGCTTTCTGGACACGCGCACCGACCCGAAGCTCATGATTGCGATGACCAACTACGAGCGCTTTCCGGTGGACGTGAACCAGGCGAGCGAGCAGGAACTCTTGCGCGTCCCCGGTGTTGGGCCGTTGGCGGCAAGCCGGATCATCGGGCAGCGGAGCGAGCACTCCATCACCCAAACCCGAGAGCTCAAGGCGATGGGTGTCGTGATGAAGCGTGCCCTCCCGTTCCTGCGCTTCCCCGGCCACAAGCCCACTCCCGCCAAGCAGGCCGAAATGCCCCTCTTCCAGGAACAGTCCGCAAGAGCTGCTCAACCATCGAAACGCACGATGGAGCTGCACACCGAGTCGGCTGCCAACTGCACCACGTGTCCCCTCAACCCCGGCACCTGCGGCATGGCGGCATAAGAAGGACTCCGCTGTCACTCCGAGCACAGCCGAGGAGTCCATAGATACATCGTGCCGCCAAGCCCGTAGCGCCACTCCGCCATCCCCGCTCCCCCACCGTGATTCCCGCGAAGGCGGGAATCTTGAACTCGGTGTGCAACCTGATCTCGTAAAGCCATCTCCAGCAATGCCGACGCACGCCGAAATCCATCCCGACCGTTCCTATCTGTGTTACGATTTTTCTACGTTTTGAATACGATCTTTGTCCTCATGGCTTACAGGTAGGTGTTCCGACTAAGAAGCGGCAGTCGACTCAATCCCAGCCGGGTGTTTTTTGGCTGGTGGATTGTATTGGGCGCGTTCCTCATTCAAGTCATCAATGGTGGCCTCTTCTTCCAGGCCTTCCAGGCCTATTTCAAACACCTGGAGAATGAATTCGGCTGGAACAAGACAATGATCTCCCTGGCGTTCACGCTTTCTCGTGCGGAGAGCGGACTGCTGGGGCCGGTACAGGGCTGGCTGGTTGAGCGCTTCGGCACCCGCCCTATCCTTCAGTTTGGTGTCGTGCTCTATGCCGCCGGCTTCTTCGCTTACGCCAGCATGGACAACCTGTGGCAATTCTACGGGGCCTACCTCATCATGTCGTTGGGTTCCAGTTTCGCAGGCTTCATCACCATCAACGCTGCCATCGCCAACTGGTTCGATAAGAAACGCCCGCGTGCTATGGGCCTCGCTTCTGTCGGTTGGGGTGTCTCCGGTTGGGCATTGCCGCTCATCGTATTTGGGCTGGATGCAATTGGATGGCGGGGGATGGCCTTCTGGTCGGGAGTCCTTGTCCTTTCGGCGGGTATTCCCCTAAGCCTGCTTTTTCGCCACACGCCTGAGCAGTACGGGTACCTCCCTGACGGCGAGAAACCGCAAGACTCCAGCCGTGGGGATGGGGACGACATCCCTGCGACTTCCCGGCCGATTCTGAGCTTCGTCGCGCGCAGTTTTACCTCGCGTGAAGCCCTAAGAACGCCATCGTTCTGGTATGTCTCCTTCGGCCACGCAAGCGCGATGCTCGCCGTATCAGCCATCAACTCGCAATTCCTCCGCTATGTCGAACAAGATGTCGGGCTCACTGAGGCGACGGGCGCATTTATCTACACGATCTTGACGACAGTCATGATTGGATCGCAGCTCATAACCGGATTCCTGGCCGAGAAAATCCCCATGCGAACGATTATCGTCACCTGCATGGTTGGGCACACCGCCGCGCTTATCCTTCTCATCCTTGCCGATTCATTCATGATGCTTGTTGCATTTGCCATCGTTCATGGAATGTCTTGGGGATTCCGCGGGCCGCTCATGACCGCAATCCGCGCAGACTATTTTGGCCGGGCACAATTCGCAACAATCATGGGTTTCTCTTCGATGGTCGTCCAGCTGGGCACCATGATGGGCCCACTGATCGCGGGCGCATCTTTCGACCTCTATGAGTCCTACTCACCCGCATTCATTCTCATGGCATTTGTTACGACAGCAGGAGCCTTCCTATTCGCGGCCGCTAGCCGCCCGAACCCACCCCGCCGCCCGCCCGGCGAGACCGAACCCCAGGCCGATGAGGGCAGGGGCGTCTACGCCGCCCACTGAACCGCCGCCAAACTTGAGTACGCCAACCCTCTGCGATACGCTGAACGCAGTCATGCAAAGCAGCATCCGCTGCACATGAATACACAAGCGCTTGGGAGGTTTCGGACGTGACGCAGGCAGCCCCCGCTAACACAATCACCATCACGATTGACGGGCGGCATGTAAATGCCCCGGCGGGGTCTACCATCCTTGAGGCCGCCGCGCAGGCCGGTATCTATATCCCCACCCTCTGCTACGACGAACGACTCAAGGCCTATGGCGCCTGCCGGATGTGCATGGTAGAGCAGGTTGACCGCCCCGGCTTTGCCGCTGCCTGCGTCGCACCTGCCATGCCGGACGCCGCCTATCGAACCAACTCCGATGATACCGTCGAACTCCGCCAATCCGTCCTCAACCTGCTCATGTCCGAACACCCGCACGGATGCCTGACCTGTGACCGCATCGTCCACTGCGGCCCCAACGATATTTGTCTGCGTAACGTATCCGTGACAGACCGCTGTGTCGTCTGCCCGCAGAACCAGCGGTGCGAATTGCAGGCCACCGTCGAGATCGTCGGCGTCACGGAGCAGCTTCTTCCATATAACTACCGTGAACTGCCGATCCGCACCGAAGACCCGCATATTGATCGCGACTACAATCTCTGCATCTCATGCGCGCGCTGCGTCCGTGTTTGTGATGAGATCATCGGCGCGGAGGCCATTTCAATGGTCGATCGGGGCGACCGCATCCTCCCCGGCACGCCGAATGATGTTCCCCTCGCTGACCCACTGACCGGCTGCACATTCTGCGGCGCGTGCGTGGATGTGTGCCCCGTGGGCGCGCTCACGGAAAAGGACAACAAGTGGGCCGGCCTGCCGGATACAAACGTCACAACCGTCTGCACGGAGTGTGAGATCGGTTGCCAGGTAACGGCGGAACTCAAGGACGGTCGTCTGCTGCGCGTGACCCCCGACATTAATGGCGGCGCAAACGGTGGCTTTGGCTGCATCCACGGTAAGTTCGAACTCGCAAACGAGTCCAACAATGAGGCCCGCCTCATCAGCGCCATGATTCGGGATGCGAATGAAGCGCTTGATGAAGCGTCCTGGGACGATGTGATAGCTGCTGCTGCAGAAGGCCTCCGCGGCCATCTTGGCGGTTCCGCTGCCGTCGTGATCTCTCCCCGCGTTGCCAATGAAGACACCTGGGCACTGAGTCGTCTAGCTCGGGAGGTACTGCAAACTGAGCGTGTTGCCATGGCAGCGTCCGCGCCGATTCAGTCGGGCAGGGAACTCGCCGCCATGTTCGGCAGCGCTGCCAACGCGAACCCCATTCGAGATATTGCAAAGACCCGCGCCGTTCTCGTGATCGGTTCGGATATAGAACTCACGCATCCCGTCGCCGCCTACCAGGTCCACAAGGCTGTCAATTACAACGACGCCACTCTCATCGGCATCGGCCCCAATGCCTACCCGGAGCTTGGCCGCGCCTCTGAGCAATGGCTCACCTGCGCGGAGGGAACTGAGCCTGCCGTCTTGCGTGGCATCCTCCGAGCGCTGCTGGACGCCAATCTTGTCCACGGTGAATTCGTCGAAGAGTCGATAGACGGTCTCGCAGACTTGTCTGAGAGTCTTGAGGGCACGACGGTTGAAGACGCAGCGGCTCAGGCGGGCGTCTCCGCCGATGATCTCCGCTGGGCAGCCCGCATCATTGGCACATCTGCACCCGCTGCTCTCATCTATGGCGCGAGCGAAAACGACGCGCCCGGCCTAACTACGCTCATCGCCGCAATCGCTGCGGTGACGGGCAACGTCGCCAACGCCCAGGGTGGCGGGCTCCACGTGCTGAGGCCTGGCGGCGGCAACGTGCAGGGAGTCAGTGACGTGCTTGGCGCAGATGCCGGCACGCTCGACGAAATCATTGACGCTATCGAATCCGGCGCCGTCACAGCCCTTTACTGGACCGGGGGCATCCCGGAGCGTATGAGTGAAAGTGGCCGCGCCCGGCTGCTTGCCGCGCTTGGTCGCCTTGAGTTCTTGGTGGTGCAGGGCCTCATCATTGATGATGATCTTGCCACGCTGGCCAACGTGATGATTCCCGCCGCGGCTGCCGTCGAACGCGAGGGCACCTACACGAACGCCGAGCGCCGTGTCCAGCGCGTCCGCGCCATTAAGGACGCCGCCGGTGATGCCCAGCCAGTCTGGCGTGCCCCGGCTGAGATCGCCCGTCACCTCGGCGCAACGGGTTTCGGCTATGACAATGCTGACGCAATCCTTGCTGAGATCGCCGCGACTGTTCCCACGTACGCAGGCATCACTGCCGAAGCGCTGGAATCTCAACTCACCGGCCCCACATGGCCGCTCCGGGACGATAGTGCGGATGAGCGCCTCTATCAGGGCGGTGCTTTCGGCAACGCCAGTGGCCGCATTCGCCTCACCGCCGTCTAATCGGCATGGTCGCCACTGCCGCAACCTGGTACCTCCGTGCCCATGACGACGGTCGACCTCTAGGCATTCACATCCATGATGAAGAACCCCTCGAGCCCACTCCCGGCATCGTCATCACAGCCGAAGATCCCAACCAAACATGGCGCAGCGCAGAAGTAGTGTCTTTCGAGACCCTCCCCCACGCCTGCTCTATGCCCCGCTATAACGTCATCATCAAGATCCTGGAGTGAGGAAGGTGACTGACTCAACAGAACTCATCAGATGCTGGCCGGATGTGGACTCCAGCACGCAGATGATTACCTACCACGACGAGGAGTGGGGCACTCCTCTCCATGATGATGGCAAACTCTTTGAATTCCTGATTCTTGAGGGATTCCAGGCCGGCCTCTCATGGCGCACCATCCTAAACAAACGGGACGCTTTCCGAAAGGCGTTCGCCGATTTCGATGTTCAGAGAGTCGCTCAATTTGACGACGATGATGTTGCCCGTCTACTTGAGGACAAGGGCATCGTTCGAAACCGGCTCAAGATTCTCGGTGCAATTACCAACGCCCAGCGATTCATTGAGCTGCAGGAAGAGTACGGCTCATTCGATCGCTACATCTGGCAGTTCACCAATTACAAAACGCTCCGTAGCCCCAAACCGATTCTTGGTTGGGAGGACGTTCCTGCTACCTCGCCGGAATCGGACGCCATGGCCAAAGACCTCAAGGCGCGCGGCTTCAAATTCGTCGGATCGACCGTGTGCTACGCCCACATGCAAGCCACTGGCATGGTCAACGATCACCAGGACCGCTGCTTCAAAGCCACCCTCGGCGACTGGTGACAATATAGCCCCCGTTCACCCTGAGCCTGTCGAAGGGCCGCCCAGCGCCCGTCATTCCCGCGCACGCGGGAATCTTGAATCCAGATCGTAGCCAAGCCCTGTTTCGCTTACCCAATCGCTCGCGATGGTCTTCTGTAAAACATGTATTTCTGTATTTCCGGTACACTGTCCATGAGAACCACGGAAGGGAGCCCCAACTCCATGGCTACAAAAAGAAAACGCCTGACGCTTGACATCGACGAAACCCTCCAACGCCGCCTAAAAGCCGCCGCCGCCCTCAAGGGCATCTCCATGCGCGAATACTGTGAGAATGTTCTCGAAGGGGCCGTCGACCAAAAGCAGCCTGGCCAAATGACGGACAGGGAAGCGCGTCTGCGAGATTTCGACGAGTTCATTGCAAGAAATCGCGAAATCACTGGTGGGCGCAAGTTCCCCGGCAATTCTGCGGACATCATCCGTGAAGAGCGTGAGCTAAGGGCTGATCAAATTGACGACCGGATCTAGAGAGTACGTTGTCGTTGACGCAAGTCTGGCCGTCAAGTGGCTGATTGACGAAGATTACTCTGAGTTGGCGAGGTCTCTGGCACAATCTTGGGCCGCTCAGGAAATGCGGCTGTGCGCTCCGCATCTGTTGCCATACGAAGTCTCTAATGCGCTACACCGCAGAGTCGTGTCCGGAGTCATCACGATTGACATGGCCAGTCAACTGCTCGATAGCTTAGCGACTCGACAGATTCAGCTCTTCCCCGCAAACGAGTTCAAATTGCAGGCACTCCAACTCGCCGCTAGCCTCAACCAGCGCGCTATCTATGACTCCCACTACCTCGCGCTCGCCCAGGCCCTCAATTGCGAATTCTGGACCGCCGACGAAAGGTTCTATCGATCCGCGAATCGCGACCACGCCAACGTTCGCCTAATCAGCGAAGGCGAACGCCGAACCTAACCGATAGCTCTCCCCAGACTCAGCAGCATTTCCCGCCCCTACATCATCCGGCTGTCCGGCATGTTCACCCACGCGCTCATCTCGTGCGGCGACGTCACCGTGTACCCCTCCGTGACATAGGAACTATCAAGCTGGTCAACCTTGGACGTGCCAATCAGCGCCATCGCGCTCAGCATCTCGTCTTCCATGATCTCCAGCGCCCGAACGATGCCATCCACGCCGCCCGCCGCCAGGCCCCAGCCCTGCAGCTTGCCAACAGCCACGCAGTCCGCGCCCAACGCCAGCGCCTTCACAACGTCGCTTCCGCGGACAATCCCGCCGTCCAACACGATCTTGGCGCGACCATCCACGGCCTTGGCAATTTCGGGCAATGTGTCGAGACTGCCAAGCGCGTGATCAATCTGTCGTCCACCGTGGTTTGAGACCCAGATGATTTCGAAGCCCCGCTCAACGGCCATCTCCGCGTCCTCCGCAGTCTGGATGCCCTTCACCGCAAACGGAAGCCCCATCAAATCGCGGATCCTCTCAGCCAACTCCCACGTCACCATTGAGCCGGGAGAGACGCGCTGACTGGAGAGATTCGCCGGCGTTGAACGTCCAACAATCGGCCGCTCCCGTCGACTGTAGCGCGCATTATCCACGGTCAGGACGAAGGCGTGATAACCCGCCGCCTTGATGCGCGGCGCCATGCCCTCGATCCACTCCCAGTCGCCCTGGATATACATCTGGAACAGCTTGGGGCCGTCAGCGGCCTCCATCGTCCCCTCAAGGCCCGGGTCGGTCACGGAGCTCACCGTCTGAATGGTCCCGAATTCCGCCGCCGCCTTTGCGGACAACCCCGCCCCTTCCGGGTGCAGCCGCTGCATCCCGCCAACCGGGGCCAGCATCACCGGCATTCTCATCGTGTGTCCGAGGAATTCGGTGGACGGATCCATCTCCGACACATCCCGCAGGACACGGGGGCGGAACGCGACTCGGTCGAACGCGGCGCGGTTGCGACGCATCGTCGTCTCCGACTCCGAACCGCCAACCAGGTAATCCCACCCTGCTTGGTCGAGGTTCTTCCGCGCCGCCTGGATAGTTTCCTCGTTGCTTACGAAATCTACGGCCATCGTCCGTTGTCCTCCGGTGTGCTTTATTTGCCGGGCGCGCGTCTCACATACCAACACGCCGCCCTGTCCTCAGATTGTAGCGCCCGCGCCACCTATTCGGCATCCGTTCTCTTACGTGGCGCTACCCTCCGGCATGACCAACAACGGAATCTGCCGTCGTCGGAACCCCCACAACGCGATAACCAGGGCAACGCCCGCCGTCAACGCCAGCCCGAGGAACGCCGCAGTGAAGTCCAGCCGCTCGCTCACCTCGCCAACGAAGACGGTTCCGGCTGCGGAGCCGAACGAAAAACCGCCCATCATCATCGCCATAGCCCGTCCATATTTCTCCGGCGGTGTCCAATCAGCAGCGACAGCCTGCAACATCGGCTGTCCCGTCCCAAACCCAAGCCCCAGCATGAACGCCGCGGCAAGGAATCCGATGGTCGAATAGGTGAATGCCAGGGTAATCATGCACCCCACCGTGAGGGCCAGCGAGGGCAAGAGGATGATCGCCCTGCCGTACGTATCTGAAACCCGACCTGTCAGGAGCCGACCCGAAATAACCACAACCGCGTACAGCACGAAGAACCACTCGTAATTTGGCACCTCCCTCGTCTCTCCGAGGATGGAGACAAATGTTGTGGTAGCCAGATAGGCTGCGGATAGTAGCAGCACCGTGATTCCCGGCACCAGCGCCTCCGGCACAATCAGCCTGTCCACCCACGTATCCTTGCGCTTCTCCCCGTCTCCCTCTGGCAGCGAGCTGGACTGAGGGCGTCCCCTGGCGCCCTCCCCCTGCGCCACGGCTTTGACAGGGAAAAGGAATAATGTCGCCCCCGTCATTAGCGCCGCACACGCGATGAACAACTGCGTAGAACCGAAATCGTTGTAGATCCAAAGCCCCATCGCGGGCCCGAACGCAATAGCGATGTTGTGTGACGTGGCGAAATTCGTCATTGCCTCGCCGCGCCTGCTGGGTGGCGCGATGTCCAGGATCAGCGTCCGCGTCGCAGCCCCCGTGGCCCCGGACCCCACACGTCGCAGGATCGTCGGGAGCAGCATCATCAGCGGCGACACGACGAAGATCATGATCAATGCGCCGACCACGTTGATCACCAGGCCCAGAACCGCCATGCCCTTGCGACTCCAGCGATCCACACCCAGCCCGTACAGCGGCACTCCAAAGGCAGCTATCGGCCCGGCAATCCCGATGACCAAGCCAACTGTTGAATTCGTGCCGCCCAGATCCTTGATATACAGAGGTACGGTCGGCAACAGCATGTAGAAGGTCACGAAAATCGTGAACTCCATCAGGAACAGCAGAATGAAAGCACGCGTATAGACGCGCTGCCCCGCCGGCACGCCCTGTTCGGCGCCTACAGTCGAACCTCGTCCTCTCATATCCTCGAATCGTACCGTCGCGAGCGCCAACTGTATATTCGCCGCACCCCTCCGCTATACAATGACCCAACGGGGTGGGCGGCGTGACAGACTGCATTCAGGCTGGGGTCGGTCGATGACAACAAGGGGTTCTCCCCTCAAGAAACAATACGAGCGGATCAAGGCCGAATTTCCCGACGGAATCCTGCTCTTTCGACTCGGCGATTTCTACGAGACGTTCGGCAAAGACGCCGAAATCGTCTCGCGTGACCTCGGCATCGCCCTCACGTCCAAGGAACTTGGGCGAGGCCACCGAGTCCCCCTCGCCGGCGTGCCCACCCATTCGCTAGATGCCTCACTTGCCCGCCTGCTTGAAAAGGGTCACCGGGTCGCCGTCTGTGAGCAGTTCGGCGACCCCAAAACCGCGAAGGGAATCCTCGACCGCGAGATCATCCGCGTCGTCACTCCCGGCACCGTCCTCCAGCACGATCTCCTTCCCGAAAGCGCCAACAATTTCCTGGCCGCCGTGGTCATTGACGGCCAACGCGCCGGCCTCTCCTATGCCGACATCTCCACCTCGGAATTCGTAACCCTCGAGGTCTCCATCGATGACCTGCAAACAGAACTCGCCTCCCTGGCCCCGGCGGAACTGATCGTCCCCGAAAACGGTGAAGCGCCTCCCATTCTGGACGGCACCGCCATTGTCCACGAAGACACCTCAAACTTTGACGAACATGAAGCCCGCCAACGTCTGCTAAAGCACTTCGGTGTCCGCTCTCTGGAACCGTACGGATGTGACAACCTCCACCTGGCAATCTCGGCGGCGGGTGCTGTACTTGCCTACCTGCAGGAAACCCAACGCGGTGCCCTCACCCAGATTCAATCCCTCTCTACGCGCCAGACTTCAGAGACGATGGTCCTTGATAGGCAGACCGTCCGCACACTTGAACTCTTTGAGGGCAGCTCCGGCGCACGGGAAGGCGGGTTGCTTGACCTCCTTGATACCACCCAGACTCCCATGGGACGCCGCCTCCTCCGCCAATGGCTCGGACGCCCCCTCCTCAACCGCGACGCCATCATTGAACGCCACGACAACGTTGAAGCCCTCGTGCAGGATCCCATGCTCCGCTCACGACTCCGCACCGCCATGCACGGCCTACCGGACCTCGAGCGCCTCATCAATTTCATCCGCTCCGGTTCAGCCGCGCCCCGTGATGTTGTCGCCGTCCGCCGAGGCCTGGAGGCCGTCGCCGGAATCCACTCCGTGCTAGGCGCCTCTCCATTGCCTGAGATTCGACGGGACGATGAGACCGTCAGCGCTCTGGCGTGGACTCTCAACGACATCGAAACGCACGATGAAATGCGTAAACTGCTGAACGAGGCCATCGCTAACGAGCCCGGCGCTACCCTCTCCGCGGGCGGCGTCGTCCGCAAGGGATTCTCGCAGGAGTTGGAAGACCTGCGCGCCATATCCACCGACGCCCGCGTTGCCGTCGCAGCCCTCGAAACCGAGGAACGCGAAGCAACCGGCATCCCAACCCTCAAGGTCGGCTACACCCGCGTCTTTGGCTACTACATCGAGGTCACGCGCACCCACCTCTCCCGCGTGCCTGAACACTACATCCGCAAGCAGACCGTCGCGGGCGGCGAACGCTATTTTACCGGACGACTCAAGGAACTTGAGGTTCAGATATCCGAGGCACAGCAGCGTGCGGAGGAACTTGAATCCGCCATATTCCGGCAGGTCTGCAGCCAGATACAGGAGCAGGGCGAACCCATCCTTGCCACCGCCCGTGCCGTCGCCCGCCTCGATGTCCTTGCAGCATTCGCCGAGAACGCCGTCCGCCTCCGCCTGACTCGCCCGGAGATCGACGACTCCCGAGACTTGGAGGCCACGTCAGCCCGTCATCCCGTCGTGGAGGAAGTCCTTGACGAACCGTTCGTTCCGAACGACATCTCCCTTATGGAAGACCGACCCATCGCAATCATCACCGGCCCCAACATGGCCGGTAAATCCACCTATCTCCGCCAGATCGCCCTCATCACCCTAATGGCGCAGATCGGCTCCTTTGTCCCTGCGGCAACTGCTCGCGTCGGCCTCGTCGACCGCATCTTCACCCGTGCGGGTCTCCACGATGACATCTCAACCGGCCGCTCCACCTTCATGGTCGAGATGATCGAAACCGCAGCAATCCTCCATCAGGCCACCGACCGCTCGCTCATCATCCTTGATGAGACGGGCAGGGGAACCAGCACGTATGACGGACTCTCAATCGCGTGGGCTGTCGTTGAGCACATTCATAACCACCCACGTCTCAGTGCCCGCACCGCCTTTGCCACCCATTACCACGAACTCGTTGAACTCGGCGACACACTCCCCCGCGCCTTCAACCTCCACGTCCTCGTTTCCGAGGAAGAGGGCAGGGTTGTTTTCCTGCGTCAGGTCGTCCCCGGCGGCGCGGATCGCTCTTACGGCGTCCACGTCGCCCAACTTGCCGGCCTGCCACGCGATGTCGTTGCTCGCGCTCAAGAGGTTCTCAGCCAACTCGAAAGCGGGAACACGGCAGCCGCTCCCAACGCTGCCCAACCCGCGCTCTTTGCACTACAGCCAACCCAGGCCGCTGACTCACGAGCCGACGGCGAGATTCGCGACGCAATCCTCGGATTGTCCCCTGATCAAATGACACCCCTTGAAGCCCTCGCCAAGCTTTATGACTTGCAACGCCTGGCGGAGCAGGGCAGGAACGGCGCGAGCGAAGACTGACATGCCAATCGAGCTCCTTGATCGAGATGTTGCCTCCAAGATCGCGGCCGGCGAGGTCATCGAACGCCCCGCGTCCGTCGTCAAGGAGTTGGTCGAAAACGCCATCGACGCAGGAGCCGGACAGATCGAAATTGAAATCGCCCGCGGTGGCCTCGACCTCATCCGCGTCACGGACGACGCCTCGGGAATCCCGGAAGACGAACTCGAGCTCGCCGTCATGCGCCACGCCACGTCCAAACTGCGAAGCGTTCGGGACCTTGAGCGCATCGACACGCTCGGCTTTCGCGGTGAGGCCCTTGCCTCCATCGCCGCCGTCGCCCGCATGACAATCGTCTCCCGTACTTCGGACTCGGAGGGCGGACATTACGTGATTACAGCGGACAACGAGATTGTCGAGCGCGGCAGGCAGGGCGCCCCATTAGGCACCACCGTCTATGTCCGCGACCTATTCAAGAACGTTCCCGCCCGACTCTCATTCCTCCGCTCAGCGGCGGCGGAGGCCACGCGCTGCGTGACAGTCCTCACCCAGTACGCCCTCGCCCATCCTGATGTTGCCCTGCGCGTCATTGTGGACGGCCGACTCGCCTTTCATTCCCCCGGCAGCGGTGATGCCTCTCATGTCCTGCTCGAGATGTGGGGCCCGGACACCGCATCCGGTATGCTCCCCATCCAACCCACCACGATGGGCGGCACAACCGTCTCCGGCTATGCCAGCGAACCGGGAACTACACGCCCGCGCCGCGCCGGCCAGATTCTCTTCGTCAATGGACGCCTCGTCGAGGCCCGCATCCTCTATTACGCCATTGCCGACGCCTACCGAGACCTCATTCAGAGAGGCCGCTACCCTCTTGTTGTCCTCTTTCTCACCGTCCCGCCCGATGAAGTCGACGTCAATGTTCACCCCACCAAAGCAGAGGTACGTCTCCGCCGCGAGGGCGAAGTCATCGCTACCATCCAGCGCGCCATTCGCCGTACCCTCGCCGCACACGGCATCGTCGCCGCCCCCACCACCGGCGGTCAGGGAAACGCCCCCCCAATCCCCACCGCACCCGCTGACGCAGAAGTCCGGCTCGAAGCCCCGCCGCTCTTTGATACCCGTCATTCCCAAGACCCCCGTCATTCCGGCGAAGGCCGGAATCCATCCGATCCCCCACCCACCCAATTCACCCTCCGTCCTGTCGGCCAGGTTGGCCTTACCTATATCGTTGCCGAAGGCCCGGACGGCATGTATCTAATCGACCAGCACGCGTCACATGAGCGCGTCGTATTTGAGCAGATCCTCGCCGAGCGCCGCGACCGCCCCGCAACATCACAGGGGCTTCTCACGCCCGCCACCGTCCAACTCACTAACCGCCAGTTGGAATCCATCTCCCCGCTAAGTGATCTGCTGTCCTCATACGGATTTGAATGGGAACAATTCGGCGACGACGCCATACTCCTCCGTGCCATGCCCGCCTCCCTCAAAGAATCGGAAGCCCCGCAAGCCTTCCTTGAAGTTCTCGACGAGCGTTCAGGCGGTGAAATCGACGACTCAGGCCTTACCGGAGAGAGCGCGTCTGCAGAGTCATCCGACTCCATCGCCCGAAAGGATACTGATGCCGCGGACAGCATAATCGCGTCCGGCTCAGACGCCGTGGATATGCGGGAAAGACGGATCGCAGCCACCATCGCCTGTCATTCCACCATCCGTGCCGGACAGACCCTCTCCCCCTCTGAAATGGAGTCCCTGATTACCCTCTTTCGCGACGCGAACTTTCCCCGCCTCTGTCCCCACGGCCGCCCCACCATGGTCCATCTCAGCTCCGCCCAACTTGAGCGCCAATTTGCCCGCCGCTAACCCCACAACTCCCCCCCAAATGACGTACAATCCCCCCATACGCTTGGATCCAAAAGGAGTAATCCAATGGCAACCGCCGACCGTGAATCAGCAGCCGACTACCCGCCGTCTCCCGGACCCGTGCAGCCGGTAAATCGCCGACTCCGCGTTGAGTTCAACGGAGAAGTCCTTGCGGAAACCACGCGCGGCGTTCGCATCGTTGAGAAGGACATGCCGCCTGTCTACTACTTCCCGCCCGAGGATGTGAAGAAGGAATTCCTTGTCTCTGAAGACCGCACCTCCACTTGACCCTTCAAAGGCGCCGCCAATTACTGGGGCGTCCGTGTCGGGGACCGACACGCTGAAACGGCAATCTGGAGCTACGTGAACCCCAAGGACGAGTACGAATCCATCAAGGAGTACATGGCCTTCTATACCTGGAAGCTCGACGCCGCATACGTCGATGACCTTCAGGTCGCTGAGGTTCACGGCGACCTATACGGAGGCTGGCGCACCGAGGACATCGTAGGCCCCTGGAACTCCTAGCGGCCAACTATCCTCGTCCCGCTAATTCACCCGTCATTCCCGCGAAGGCGGGAATCTGGATCGCATTGCCCAACCAAACCCCGTGACGCTAGCCGCTGTTCTACGCATAAGAGTGGGTTAGGGTGAGGGCGCCTACTCCCACTTCTCCAGGAACCCCGTCGCCTCCGCCCATGAGTCCGCCCGCACCATCACCCGGCACGGCTGCCCCAGCACACCCAGAAAGCTGCTTGTATCTCCCTGGTTCACGAGGGCCTCGATACCCTCCTCCAGCAGCGCCTGCACAAGAAGCTCCGCGCTCAACTGGTCAGGGGTCGTCGTCAGGTGCGTCCAATCCATATAGCAAGACTACAGGAGCGGAGAAAGGCGGGGGCCGTCTACATCAGCAGCGGCTGAACCGTCAGGTAACTGCCGCCTAGGATGCCCGCAATCTCGGTCTCCAGTTCCTGCGAGTGCGCCGTCTGGAATGGCATCGTCATTACCGACTGTTCGCCCTGCTGCATAATCACCAACTGAACGGGACTCTCTCCGGGGTGGCTTCTCAATGCCTTCACCACCTGGTTCAGCTGGTCCACGTCGGCTTCTTCGTCCGCAGTCTCGTGCATCATCACGGAGATCAGAACCCGCCGTGCCGTGCCGTTACCGGACCCATTTGTTGAGGCCGATGTGCCGTTTGCCTGTGCCGGCGCGTTCGTAACTGCCCCATTCGACGCGTCCGGCTTGGCTTTCGCAGTGTCGTCTTCTGACTTCGCTTCAGGGGCGCTCTCAGCGGTGTGCTCAACAGTCTCAACCGCATCAACTGTGGGAGCAGCCGCCTCAACCGGCTCGGCTTCAACCTCGTTAGGTGGCGCGACCTCAGCAGGCGGCTCAGCCACCGCCACGGCGCCATCCGCGTTCTCAGCATTGACGGTCTGCTCGGACGAGTGTCCGTTGCGGCCATTTGAAGCACGAGAGCGGGCAGGCGCAGACCCCTGCGTCGTCCCGTTGTCTACCAGCACCTCGTACTGGCGGCAATCGATGGACGGCTCCTCCTCCCGCACACGCACGGAACCCGTCACGCGCACTGGTGTATTGATCTGCCACGTCTCCATGGATTTGCCGTACACGTCCGGCCACACCGTCACAGCGACGGAGCCGGACTGATCGTTCAACTCTATTGACGCCGCGCTTTCCCCACGCACCATGAACGTGCGCACGGATGTGATGTTTCCGGCGACCGTTATCTTATCTCTCTCCATCTCAGCCGAGACATCCCCGCACGGCGTGATGTCCGCCCCCACGCCTGCCGCCCGCAATACCTTGTACGGATCGTTGGAGAAGTGGATGCCCATCAACTCCTTTTCCCACACGCCCTTCTCTGCGTCGGACACCGCCTCCGCCGCTGCCAACTCAATGGTTGGCATTTCCAGGGCGGGGTCGCCCGCCAACGCATCGAACATGCTGGACTGCGATGAGTTCCGTTGGCGCTGCTCATGTGCCGCGGACGACAGTATCCGTTCAACGTTTGCCAGGAGCGTCGCCCGGTCGCCAAGCTCGTCCATCGCTCCGGCCTTGACCAGGTTCTCCAGTCCCCGCCGATTCAGAGACGTGAGATCCGCGCGACTGATGAAGTCCCCCAGGTCCTTGAATGTCCCGTTCGCCTTGCGTTCCTCCACCAGCGCCTGCGCTGCCCCGTATCCCACGTTCTTGATTGCCGATAGCCCCACGCGGATCACAGCATCGTCCGCCGGCGGCTCGTCATTCGGGTCCCGAACGTCTTCGATGGAAAACTCTTCCGTGCTTGCGTTCACGCTCGGTGGCGCGACCGTAAGTCCCAGTGCGCGGCATTCCTCTGCGTCTGACCCCGCACGATCCTGCGATCCCAGATGCGCGTTCAGCAGTGACGCCATGTATTCGCGTGGATAGTTCGCCTTGAAATACGCCGTTTGGTACGCAATGTAGGCATAGCTCACGCTGTGAGCCTTGTTGAACGCATACCCGGCAAATGGCTCAATAAGCCTGAAGATCTCCCGTGCGTCGTGCTCCGAATAACCTTGATTGAGCGACCCGGTGAGGAATCCTTGCTCCTCAGCCTCCATGATCTCCCGCACCTTCTTGCCCATCGCCTTGCGCACGATGTCCGCCTGCCCAAGGCTGTACCCGGCAAACTTCTGGGCAATCTGCAGCACCTGATCCTGGTACACGATGACACCGTATGTCTCATGCAAGATATCCCTGAGGTCGTCGTGCGGGAACGTAGCGGAAATCTCCCCCTTCTTGCTGTCGATATAGCGTGGTATGTGCTCCATCGGCCCCGGCCGGTAGAGCGCGATCATCGCCGAGACTTCGTTCAGCGACCGCGGCTGCAGCCTCTGAATCCACCGCGTCATCCCCTGTCCCTCAAGCTGGAACAGTCCCATCGTTTTGCCTGAAGACAGCAGGTCAAAGGTCTTCGAATCGTCGAGTGGAATCGTGTCGATGTCGATGCGCTTGCCGTGCCTTTGTTCAATGAGGTCGCGTGTCCGCGCCAGCGTCGTCAGATTCGTTAGACCCAGCAGGTCCAGCTTGAGAAGCCCCGCCTCCGCCACGCGGTGCATATCCCACTGCGTCATCGGCACGCCGTCGTCATCCGATCCTGCGCTCTTCACCGGCCGCTGGAGCGGTACCACGTTGACCAGCGGCTCTCGTGAAATGACGACCCCTGCCGCATGTGTGCTCGCGTTCCGGGAAATCCCCTCCAGCTGCATCGCCTTGTCCACGAGATCCTTGATCTTTTCGTTGCCGTCATATGCGTCCCGGAATTGGGGGAGCCGATCCAGTGAATCCTGCAACGACGACGGGTGCGCCCCCGCCGGCAGCAGCCGCGCCACCTGGTCGACCTCGCCGAACGGCATCCCCATCGCCCGTCCAACGTCACGGATCCCCGCGCGCGCCCCGAACGTCCCAAACGTGATGATCTGCGCCACGCGATCTTGCCCGTAGCGTCGCGTCACATAGTCGATCAGTTCATCCCGACGCCCGTCCTCGATATCAAGGTCGATATCCGGCATCTCCTTGCGCTCAAGGTTCAGGAACCGCTCAAAGACAAGGTCATATCTGAGCGGCTCGATATTCGTGATGTAGAGGCAATAAAGCACCGCGCTTGCAGCCGCGCTCCCACGCACGCCCACCAGGATTCCCTGCTTGCGCGCATATGCCACCAGGTCCCACACGACGAGAAAATAGTCGGCGAAGTCCATCTGCCGGATAACGTCCAGCTCATATGCCACGCGCTCGCGTGCTCCTTGAGAGTCCGAGTATTCCGCGTACCGCTGCTCGAACCCCTCGTAGCAAAGCCGCTCAAGGTATTCATATGACGAAAGGCCGTCCGGCAGTTCGATCTGCGGCAGCAACAAGCGGTTGAACTCCAACTCCAGGTTGCACTCGTCCGCGATGCGTCCCGCGTTCTCAATCGCCTCCGGAATATCCGCGAACAACTCCCGCATCTCTGCCTCGGACTTCAGGTAGAACTCGTCGTCGTTCATACGCATCCGGCCCGGCTCATCGACCGTGGAGTTTGTCTGGATGCACAGCAAGACGTCCTGCGCCTCCGCATCCTTGCGTCGCGTATAGTGCAGGTCGTTCGTCGCAACGATGGGAATGTCCAGTTCCCGCGCAAGCTCAAGCAGGGCAGTGTTAAGCCGGTCCAGTTCCGGAATGCCCGGGTGCCGTTGAATCTCCAGGTAATACCCGTCAAACGTCTTCTTGTGCCATAGCGCCGCCTCGCGCGCATCGTCAAGGCGACCCTCCATCAGCGCCCTCGGCACCTCGCCCGCCATGCACGCGGAGAGAGCGATGATCCCTGAGCCGTATTGCTCCAGCACCTCGCGGTCCATCCGCGGCCGATAGTAGAACCCCTCGAGATGGCCGATGCTGACCAGACGCAGCAGGTTGTGATAGCCCTCATCGTTCTTGGCCAACAGGACGAGATGATACGGCTGATTATTGCCCGGGGTTCGGTCCGTCCTGCTTCCCGGCGCCACATACCCCTCAACACCGATGATCGGCTTGATGCCCACCTCTTGTGCCTCTCGATAGAAATCGACGATTCCGTAAAGGCTTCCGTGGTCGGTCAGGGCAAGGGACTCAAATCCAAGCTCACGAGCGTGTCCAACGAGGTCAGGAATGCGGCACAAGCCATCCAGCAGGCTGAACTCTGAATGTGTATGCAGGTGCGCAAACATGACTGGATACGCCGATTATATGCCTACGCCGACCATGAATTAAGCGCCGATTCCGCGTGGTTTGGCGCGTTCGACAGACCTTGCAAGCACGGCACGCGCCAACCTCAACCTGCCATCCCCATACCACTAACGTTCATTCCCGCGCACCGTGTAGACTCCCCGCGCTGAATCGGAATCTACGCCCCCGCTATCGCCGCCACCCTCTCCAGGAAACCCGCCGCCTCCCGGTTGAACACCGTCGCCTGCTCCACTTGCGGCCAGTGCCCGGACGGGGATAGCTCCATGAACTCCGCCTCCGGCCATGACACCAGGTGTTCCTCCTGCCTCTCCGGTGGCGGCACGATAATATCCTCCCGCCCCCAGAGAATCAGCGTCGGACAGTGAATGCCGCGCACGCGGCCCCGCAAATCGTACTTATGCTTGAGCCCCTGCAGGGTGAGCCCCTCCCGCAACAGCGCGAAGAACGCTTTGCGCTGTTGCGAACCCCGGTGCCGGGATACCCATTCATCCATGATTGTGCGATTCACTAGTTCTTCGTCTGCAAATATAGTCTTGCTCGCCCGATGCCCGGACAGTAACCGCGGCTGCCACAGCATTTCTCCCAGCAACGGGATCGTCACCAGCCGCAATGGCCATCCAACCTTGCGCGTGAGTCCGCCCGGAGCGGCAAGCACAAGGCCCTGAACCCGATCCGGGTGCTCAAGCGCAGCCAACATCGCCGTTATTCCGCCCGCAGAATGCCCGATCAGAGGAGCCCTTTCGATTCCCCACGCGTCCATCAGGGCCATGATTGTGTTGCCGCTTTCGGACGGATTCCAGCTGTCATGCGGATAATCGGACGTGCCGTGCCCCGGGGAACTCGGCGCGAGAACCCGATATCCCTGCTCGCCGAAATACCCCAGGTTCGCCCACCAGTCCTCGATGCCCCCGCCGATTCCGTGCAGGAACACCAACGGCGGCCCATCACTCGGCCCCGCCTCCACGTACTGCAGGCGCATCCCCTCAACGGAGACAAACCCCTCTTTGAGTGGATAATCAGTCATTACGCCTGCACCGCTACGGGCTCTACCGCCTCAACCGCCGCCGTAACCTTCGTGAACGTCAACTCCTCGTCGCCGACATCCACCGTGATGTCGTCCTCCTCGGAGAAACGGCCCTCAAGAATCTCCCGCGCCAGCACGTTCTCCATGTGCCGCTGCACGGCTCGCCTCAACGGCCTGGCACCGAACGATGGATCGAAGCCAACCTTTGCGAGCCACTCGCGTGCCGCATCCGTCAGCCTGATTCGCAGGCTCTTCTCGTCAAGACGCTCCTGCACTTCAGCCACCATCAAGTCCACAATTTGCAGAATCTGCTCCTGACTCAGCGGTTCGAACACGATAATCTCGTCGATACGATTGATGAACTCCGGTCTGAACGCCTTCTTGAGCGCCTGATCCACCGAACGCTGCAAATCCTGGAATGCTTGCGCCCCGGCCGCCGGCCGCAATAGCCCGATGCTCTCCCTCTGAAGGATTTCCGTGCCGAGGTTGGATGTCATGATGATGACCGTATTGCGGAAGTCCACCGTTCTGCCGTGCCCGTCCGTCAGCCGTCCGTCCTCCAGTATCTGGAGAAACATGTTGAACACGTCCGGATGCGCCTTCTCGATCTCATCAAAAAGGATCACCCGATACGGCCGCCGACGCACCAGTTCGGTCAACTGGCCGCCATCGTCGTACCCGATGTACCCGGGCGGCGCGCCCACAAGCCGCGAAACCTCATGCCGCTCACCGTATTCCGACATATCGAGCCGGATCATCGCCTCCTCGTCGCCGAAGAGGAACTGTGCCAGCGCCCGCGCCAACTCCGTCTTGCCGACGCCCGTCGGGCCAAGGAAGATGAAGCTGCCGATCGGGCGCTCAGGGTCTTTCAGGCCTGCGCGCGCTCGTCGAATTGCATCGGACAGCGCAGTAACGGCCTGCTCTTGCCCGATGACTCTCCGATGCAGTTCACCCTCCATCAGAGTCAGCCGCTGCGTCTCCTCTTCCAGCATTCGACTCACCGGCACCCCGGTCCACTCGGAAATCAGCGTCGCGATGTCGTCCGCTTCAACCGTGTTGCGGATGCTCTTCTCCTGCTTCCATGTGGATAGTGTCGTTTCATAGTCGTTCTGAAGCTGAGCCCGCTCCTGCTTTATGCGCGCCGCCTCTTCGTAGTCCTCGCGCTGCGACGCCGCCTCGTCCTCGATTTCGAGTTGGCGCATCCGCTGATCCATCTGCTTCAACTCCGGCGTGAACGACTCTGCGTCAATCCGCAGACGCGACCCCGCCTCGTCGATGAGGTCGATAGCCTTGTCAGGCAGCTGCCGGTCTGTGATATACCGCGCGCTAAGCCGAACGGCGGCCTCGAGTGCATCCGGCGTGATGGTCACCTTGTGGTGAGCCTCATAGCGCGGCGCGACACCCTGCAGAATCCGGATGGCGTCTTCCACGGACGGCTCCTCGATATACACAGGCTGGAAGCGTCGCTCCAGCGCAGTGTCCTTCTCGATGTGCTTGCGATACTCATCCAGCGTCGTCGCGCCAACCGCCTGTAGCTCGCCGCGAGACAGCGCAGGCTTGAGCATGTTGGAGGCGTCCATGGAGCCCTCCGCAGCACCTGTGCCCACAACTGTATGCAGCTCGTCGATGAACAGCACGATGTCGCCGTGTGCTTTCCGCACGTCGTTCAGTACGTTCTTCAGACGCTCCTCGAACTCGCCGCGGAACTTCGCCCCCGCTACAAGCGCCCCCATATCGAGCGCGTGAACGCGCGCGTGGCTCAACGACTCCGGCACGTCTCCGGCAATGATTCGCTGTGCCAGCCCTTCGGCGATAGCCGTCTTCCCAACGCCCGCTTCACCAATGATGACCGGATTGTTCTTCGTCCGCCGGGTCAATATCTGCATGACCCGCTGAATCTCAACTTGTCTCCCTATCACCGGATCCAGCTTGCCCTCTTCGGCCAGCGTCGTCAGATCGGTGGTGTAGCGGTCCAACGCCCGTGACGACCGTTCGCCGCCGCGTCCACTCTCAGATCCGCCCTTTGCTTCCGCTCCGCCTTGAGTCTCCTTAAGCGCCGTCTCAAGGCGTGGCTGCGTCAGATTGAAGTCCGTGAAGATCGCATGCGATTGGCCGTTGCTCACGCCGACCGCGCCAAGCAGCAGGTGCTCAGTGCCGATCTGCTCGGAATTGAGCCGCTTGGACGCCGTTGTCGCGCCGGTCAACAGGCCCTGCGTTCGGGGAGTGAGGTACAACTGCGTCGTGCCTCCCGCCACCTTGGGCGCGCTGTTCAGCACACCCTCGAACCGTTCCTCCATCGCGTCAACGTCAATACCGAGCCGTTCGAGCATAATCACGGCCTGGCTGTCCGGCTGTTGAAAAATCGCGTAGACGATGTGCTCCACGTCCATCTGGCTGTGGCTCATGTCCATTACCGTCTGCTGTGCCACGGCCAGCGCCTCCTGCGCTCCATCCGTGAATCGATCAGGGCTCATCATGATTGCGTTCCTTCGCCTCTACTGCGATTGGTTCTATGTGTTTCGGCGCCGTCCGCCGATCCCTCGCCCAGCGCCCTGACACCGGTCAGTCGCTCCAACGCGCCCTCCAGGTCCTGGATGCGCTGCTCCATCTCCGCCATACGCCCGCTCATCCGCATGATGACCTCCGCGCCGGCAAGATTGACGCCTAGCTCATCGATGAGCGACTTGATCTTCTGGATGCGCTCGACGTCGGAGTCGCTGTAATAGCGAACGTTGCCACGGGACCGCTGAGGCTGAACCAGGCCGTTGCGTTCGTAATACCGCAGCGTCTGCACGTGCAAACCGACCAGACGAGCGGCGACACGGATGGAGTAGACCGGATCGCTCGGATTGCGGAAGCTCATTCCGTACCTCCTGCCGTCTCGCGCATCCCGCGCAGTTGCGTCAACAGCTCGCGCTCGGATTCTTGCAGGTCCTTGGGCAGTGTCACGCTCACCTTCACGAAGAGATCGCCCGCGCCGGTTCCGCGCATCTTTGGCATACCCTTGCCCGCAATGCGAAACGTCTGGCCGTTGTCCGTCTCCGGCGGGATGCGGAGTGCCACGCCGGAACCACCGATCGTCGGCACCACGACCTCGCCGCCCAGCAGCGCGTCAAGCATGGGAACCTTGACCTCCGTTGTCAGGTCAGCACCCTTGCGACTGAACTGCGAATCCGACTTGATCGTCACCTTCAAATAGAGGTCGGAATTGCCGCCCCCCGTTGTCCTGGGTCCCGCGCCACTCATCTTCACCCGTGAGCCGGTGTCGACGCCTGCCGGAATCTGTGCTTCGATTGTCCGCGTTCCGCCCTCGCCGTCCTGCACGCGTATCGAGCGTCGAGTCCCGTCAAATGCCTCTTGTAAGGTTATTTCCACTGGCACGTCACGCGGGCGCTGGGGTTGGGGACGTCTATGGAATCCCGTCTCGCTTCCGCCGCCGCCCCCTCTGAAGAATTGCCCGAGAATATCCCCCAAGCCGGAGAAACCCTCGGTGCCGCCAAATCGGAACGCGCCGCCCATCCCGGGCCCCGCGCCGAAGCCGCCCTGCCGCTGCATCTCCTCCATGCGATCGGCATGCATCCAATTCTCGCCGTACCTGTCGTAATTCTTGCGGTTGTCCGCGTCGCCGAGAACCTCGTGCGCCTCGTTGATCTCCTTAAAGCGGCGCTCAGCCTCATCGTCGCCCGGGTTAACGTCGGGGTGATACTGGCGGGCGAGCTTACGGAACGCCGACTTTATCTCCTTGTCGGAGGCCGTCCGCGATACCCCAAGCGTCTTGTAATAGTCAGTCGCCGCCATCACTGTCGCTCAACAACTCGCATTGTGCTACTATGTGTCCCACCTACGTTCCTACCAACAAAATCATCATACCGCTAACAATAACATTGTCAACTTTATATTTGAATCTGCCCCGTCATTTCCGCTTACATCGCCCATCATTCCCGCGAAGGCGGGAACCTGAACCTCAATTTCACTGCTAACCCCCCTGCCACCTCACTCTCCGCGCTAAACTAAGTTCATGGCTCCAAACGTCTACACACGCTACGGTGACAAAGGGGAAACCGGCCTCCTCTACGGGGGCCGCGTCCCCAAGAACGACCCACGCGCCGAGGCCTACGGCACCGTCGATGAGGCCGTCTCAGCCATCGGGCTCGGCCGCAGCCACTCCGAAGACGAGCGTGTCCGTGAAATCGCCATCGCCCTTCAGCGTGAACTCTTTACCGTCGGCGCTGAGCTCGCCACCGATGTCGGTCACTTCAACACCTTCCTCAAACACTTCGCGCCCGTTACGCAAGAGCACATCGACGCTCTCGAACGGCACATCGACTCACTGCAAGAAGAGTTTGAGCTGCCCCGTGCATTTGTCATTCCCGGCGCAACACCCGCCTCGTCCGGTCTTGATCTCGCCCGCTCAACGCTACGTCGCGCGGAACGCCACGCCGTCGGCCTCATGCAGCTTGGACATCTGCGTGAAGACTCTCTTGTCATTCCCTATCTCAACCGTGCCGCGGACCTGCTGTTTATCCTCGCCCGCTATCAGGATCGTCACCTGCCCATGGAGCTACTGACCGGTGAGCAATAACGCACCAACTCCCCTCATCGCCGTTGTCGATTACGGTGCGGGCAACCTGCGCTCTGTCGCCAAGGCGCTGGAGGATTTGAACTTCCGCGTATTGGTCACAGACGAGGCGGCGGATTTGACCAAGGCGGACGGTGTCGTCTTCCCGGGGCAGGGCATCGCCGGGCCCTGCATGGTCAGGCTCCGTGATGCCGGTATGGACTCCGCCCTCCAAGACCTCATCGCGCGCGACACCCCGTTCTTCGGCGTTTGTTTGGGCCAACAGCTCCTTTTCGAGCGCACCGAAGAGGGCAATGCGGACTGTCTCGGCATCCTCCCGGGCGAGTGCATCCGCTTCTCTCATGACCTCACCGTCCCCCACATGGGCTGGAACGATGTGGCGTTCACGCGCGATCACCCCGCCGTCGCCAACATCCCTCCCAACTACCAGTTCTACTTCGTGCATAGCTATCACGTTCGCCCCGCGTCGGAGGACATGAACCTGGGTATCACCGACTACGGCGGCCCGTTCGCCAGCGTCGTCGCACGCGGCAAGCTCATCGCCACCCAGTTCCACCCGGAAAAGAGCGGCAGACCCGGTCTTGCCCTCTACCGCGACTTCTTCAACTGGGCGATTTAGCGGTGTCGTCTCATGCAAATTATTCCCGCCATTGACCTTCGCAATGACAAGGCAGTCCGCCTCGTCCAGGGCGACTACGACCGCGAGACCGTTTTCGATGATGATCCCGCCACCGTCGCACGTTCATGGCAAGAGCAGGGCGGCACGCGTATCCACCTGGTTGACCTGGACGGCGCGCGTGAGGGACGAACCGGCCAGGCCGAATTAGCCGCCTCCATCGCCCGCGCAGTCAGTGTCCCCGTCCAACTCGGCGGCGGCGTCCGCACGATGGACGACATCACCGCTCTTATCGACGCAGGCATCGACCGCGTCATCCTAGGCACTGTCGCCGTTACAAATCCTGAGCTTGTTGCCGAGGCGTGCGAGCGTTATGGCGGCCGGATCGCCGTCGGTCTCGACGCCCGAGATGGCCGTGTAGCCGTCCGCGGATGGACCGAGGACTCTGGAGTCGACACCATTAAACTTGCCCAGCAACTCGCCAGCGCCGGCGTCCGCCGATTCATCCACACCGACATCTCCCGCGACGGCGCAATGCAGGGCGTTAATGTGGAGGCCATGCAGACTTTCGCCGAAGCCGTCGCACCCATCCCCGTCATCGCCTCCGGCGGCGTCACCACCCTTGATGACATACACGCCCTCGCGGCCACAGACGTCGAAGCAGTCATAATAGGCCGCGCCCTCTACACCGGAGACATCTCCCTTCCAAACGCCATCACCGCCGCAGGCCACTAACCCTCCGTCCATTCCCGCGCAGGCGGGAATCTGAATCGCATTTCCCAACCTAACCCCGTACCGCATAAAATGAACCATGCTCTCTCGCAGAATCATCCCTTGCCTTGATGTCAAAGGCGGACGCGTCGTCAAGGGTGTCCGCTTCCGCGACCACCGCGACGCCGGCGATCCAGTCGATCTCGCCCGTTTCTACGATGAGCAGGGCGCGGATGAACTCGTCTTCTATGACATAACAGCCTCCTCAGACGGCCGCGCCATCATGCTGGATGTCGTCCGCCGTGTCGCTGAGGAAGTCTATATCCCCCTCACCGTCGGAGGCGGCATCCGCTCGGTCGAGGATGTTCGCAGGATGCTCAACGCTGGCGCGGACAAGGTCAGCATTAACACCGCCGCCGTCCAAAACCCTGACCTCATACGCGACTCCGCCGCCCAGTTCGGAAGCCAGTGCATTGTTCTCGGCATGGACGCCCGCCGCATAGACCCCGCCTCTTACCAGGAGCGCGCCCCCGCTGCCATCCCCGAGATCGGCTTCGATGACACCACCCGCTGGGAAGTCCGTACCCACACAGGCGCGGACGGCGGACGCCCCGCCGGCATCGATGCTCTCAAATGGACGATTTACGCCGCCGAACTTGGCGCGGGTGAGGTCGTTCTCAACAGCATCGACTCCGACGGCACAAAGTCCGGCTATGATCTCGAACTCATCCGCTCCGTTGCGGACGCCGTCACCATCCCCGTCATCGCCTCAGGCGGCGCGGGCAATGTTGAGCACATGTGTGAGGCAGTTGTGCAGGGCGGGGCGGATGCCGCCCTCGCCGCCAGCATCTTCCATTACGGCGAGTTCACCATCCAGCAAGCCAAGGAATACATGCTCAGCCAGAACGTCCCCGTCCGGCTCAACGCAGGCGCAGGGGCGTGACCTCACCCCAACGAATCCCCCGCGAAGGCGGGGACTCCCGCGGCCGGTCACGATTCCGGCTCCGCGCCGTTCTTCTCGATGCCTACGGAACCCTTTTTCACTTCGAGCCGGAGCGACTGTCAGTTCTTTTCCGCTCGATTGTCGAACAACTTAACGTCCCCGTAGACTCAGAAACCCTGCTGGAACACTGGCGCGTCCATGAAACGGCTTTTCGCCAGTCCCGCGTCTGGCTCACAGATGATGGCCGATGGGACGCCCCACGCCCCGACCAATTCAGTCCCTACCGCGACGCATGGCTCAATGCCTTTGAACTCGCATCCGCGGAACTCAATCTCGATCCCGCTTACGCACCCGCCGCCATAGACATGTTCTATGAAGACCTCAAGGGCAGGGAGATGTACCGCGATGTTGTCCCCGCGCTTGAAGCCCTCCGCGCCCGGGTCCCAATTGCCATAGTCAGCAACGCCGACCACGAATATCTCCATGGCACACTGAGTACCCACAACCTGTCATTCGACCACGTCATCCATTCGGAGGGCACGCGCGTCTACAAACCCCACCCCCGCATCTTTGAGACCGCCCTCGATGCGTTCGGCATAGATGACCCGTCACAGGCCATATACGTTGGCGACACTCCCAAGGAAGACATACAGGGCCCGCAAGGCGTCGGCATTCCAGCCGTTTGGGTCAACCGAACCGGCGCGGACTGGCCGCAGGACGTCCCGACTACCCCCGACTACGAGGTCACCAACCTCCTCGGTCTCGTGGACATAGTCGCCTCCAAAACCCTCTCCGCCCTCTAAACCTTGCCCGTCATTCCCGCGAAGGCGGGAACCTGAATCACATTGCGCTGCCCAACGCCGCCATTCCCGCCCCACCCCCATTCCTCCTCTCCCCTCATTCCGGCGAAAGCCGGAATCCATCCGGCCGCCCCCTAACCCCATACAATTGATATACGCCCCTAGGAAAAAGGCAGGAGAAACCCCATGCCAACCCAACTGATAATCGACGAGAAAGCCCTAATCCCCGCCATCGCCCAGGACGCCGAAACTGGCGCCGTCCTCATGGTCGCCTACATGAACCATGAATCCCTCACGCGCACCATTGCCTCAGGCCAGGCATGGTTCTACAGCCGCTCGCGGCAGGAACTGTGGCACAAGGGCGCAACGTCCGGCGACCTTCTAAACGTCGTTGAGATTCGCCCAGACTGCGATGGCGATGTCATCCTGCTCAAGGTCAATCCGCAAGGCCCCGCCTGCCACACCGGCAACGACACCTGCTTCTACCAGGACTTCGAGACCGCTGAATGGCAGATGGAACCCGCGACGAAGGACCTCCTCGGCGCAACCCTCACCGAACTCGCAATGACAGTCTCCCAACGCAGGAAGGACAAGCCCGAAGGCAGCTACACCGCCTCACTCTTCGAGCGTGGCACAGAGCGTATCGCCCAAAAGGTCATCGAAGAGGGTGGGGAAACCGCTCTAGCCGCCATGGCCAAGGCCCCGGATCGTGTCCGTGCAGAGGCCGCCGACCTCCTCTACCACCTCACCATCCTCCTTGAGGACGCCGGCGTCTCCCTCTCAGATGTCGCCACAGAACTAGCAGACCGCCGCCGCTAACCCTCACCCTGTCATTCTGAGTCTCCCCTCGTCATTCTGAGCGCAGCGAAGAATCTAAAGCCTCAACAAACCGTTCAACCGCGATCGCGAACCCCCAAAAATTGCCGCTACCAATTCAGGTGCGATAAACTGGGAACCTAACTGAATTTGAATGAGTTCTAGGAGAAACACCAATGCCATCACTCGCCTTCTTTGAAGGGAAAGTCGTCCCGCTTGAGGAGGCGAAAATTAGCGTCGTCACACACGCATTCAACTATGGCACCGGCGTGTTTGAGGGTATCCGCGGCAACTGGAATTCAGACCAGGAGCAGATGTACCTCTTCCGCGTCCGTGAGCATTACGCCCGCCTTCTCCGCTCCTGCGCCATGCTCAACATCAAGCTCCCCTATTCCCTCGATGACTTTGAGCGCATCACCCTTGATCTGGTCCAGCAGTGCGGCTTCAAAGAAGATGTGTATGTCCGCCCGCTCGCCTATAAGTCCTCTGACGTCGTCGGGCTACGCATCCACGATCTTGAAGATGAGTTTCTTATCTACATCGTCCCGTTCGGCAACTACCTCGACTCCGACGCCGGCATCCGCTGCACCTTCTCAAGCTGGACCCGCATCCAGGACAACGTCATCCCGCCCAGCGCCAAGGTTACCGGCATGTACGTCGCCAATAGCCTCGCAAAGAGCGAAGCGGTCTGGCGCGGCTACGACGAGGCCATCCTCCTGACCGACGACGGCAATATCTCCGAGGGCAGCGGCGAAAACATCTTTCTGATCGAGGACGGCGTCATCAGCACCCCTCCCCAGACCGACGGCATCCTCGACGGCATCACGCGCAACACCGTCATGGAATTGGCGCGCGATGTCCTTGGGTTGCGAATCGAAGAGCGCACCATCCCGAAGACCGAGGTCTACGTGACGGAAGAGCTATTCATGACGGGCACCGCCGCCCATGTCACGCCCGTGCTTGAGGTTGACGGTCGCCCCATCGGAAGCGGCAGCATCGGCCCCGTCACCGCCGAACTCCAGAAACTCTACTTCGAAGTCGTCAAAGGCGAGCGCGACCAATACGCCCACTGGCTAACCCCCACCTACACCCCAACCCCCGCTTAAGCCTGCAATACACTGCCCAAGCCGGAACGCGGTAACGCAACCCCAGGAACAAACCAGTCCTGATCGCGAACCGAGAAAATTACTCCGCAGGCTCCTCCCACGGAATATCGTCCGCGGAACGGCACCACGAGCAACGGCCACCGTACGCCGCCAACTCCTCCTCCGGCGACTCATTCCCACACCGGTTGCAGTACTTAAGCGGCGTGGCCGAATCCCGGCAGTCCTCGCAGGTGAATGGCGGAACAGCGTCCGTCGTCCCAAACTCCCGCCGGCCACACCGCCCGCAGGCAAGCGTCATGATCCGGTCGAGCCACCGGCCTCAGCAACGACAGCGCCAATAGTCGGCCGATACGGCACATCCCGCTCCTCTGTGATTGCTAGGGGATTGTCCCGTGCCAGAGCCCACGCCCGTGCCTCGTTTGTGAGCTCGGCAACGCGGTCGAATCCGTCGCGCATGTTGGGTACCCGATTCCCCGTCGACCCGTGTGCGTCCGTTGCAATCACGTGCATCATCTCCTGTTGTAGGAGATACTCGCCCGCCTCTCGCGACCCCGGCCCATAGTGACCAAAAAGGCTGCCCGTGTTGAGTTGCGTCAGGGCGCCCATCGCGATGAGCCGACGCACAATGTCCGGATCTTTCTGGATGATCGTATTCCGCTCGGGGTGCGCCAGCACCGGGCGATACCCCAGCGCGATGATCGCCTCAACCTGCTCGTACACATAATCCGGCGCCGAGTTAAACGGAGGCTCAGTCAAGACGTATCGCGTTGTATTGATGGTCACGCCGTCCCCGGACTCCAACTGCTCCTTCAGACGATTCGTGATACGAATCTCCTGCCCGGATAGCAGCGTGACGTTCAGATTATGCTCTGCCACAGCCCGACTCAGCAGCCCAACACGATACTGCGATTCTTCCAGTACAGACTGATGTGAACGTGGAAAATTGTGAGGTGTTGTGACGATGGTCACCGTGCCTTGATCCTGCGCAAGCCGCACCATATCGATCGCTTCCGCTCGGTCCCGCGCCCCGTCATCGATTCCCGGGAGAATATGGCAGTGAATATCCACGAATCCCGCAGCAGTCACGTGGACATGATTTGCGCTATTCAACCTCTCCCCTGTCACTACAACCTACACCGCTCCCGCGCCAACCCAACTCCGTCATTCTGGCCGTCAGGCCAGAATCTGATGCGTATTACGCAATCCAATCCCCGTAACGCCACATCCCCTCATTCGGGCGAAAGCCGGAATCCATACGGCCCCATTGCACCGCCAAAGCTGGAACGCGGAACGCCAACTCCCCAAGACCGCCCAACCCGGCTCGCGAACTTTAAAACTACCCAGGCCATCGGAACCTATGGACGTGGAACCCCTCCGCGTACTGGTAGCCGGGCGACTTTCCCTGTTCCTCATGCCGGGAATGAATACGTTCTATCAACCCCTCAGGATTCTTGATCTGGCTCGAGTGCTCCCGAAGCGCCGCCACCTTCAGATCGATCGACTCCGCGATGTCGATCCACGTGTCAGGCTCATCGCTCCACGACCATGCCTCAGACACAATGTGCGGCTCGAAACCCTGCTCCGCCAAATGGGGGAAATGGTGGTAGTCCCGCGCATACGGATACATCGCGTCGAACGCCGCCTGCCCCACATTCCGATGGTCGCGGTGATTGTGCGCCCGACGATACGGATCAAACGTAAATACCACCTCTGGCCTGAACCGTCGAATCTCCCGCACAAGGTGTTCGCGTAGCTCGCGGCTGTCGTCCAGCTCCCCGTCCGGGTAGCCCAGGAACGTCACGTCCTCGATGCCGAGCACCTTGGCCGCCGCCCGCGCCTCCGACTCTCGTGTCTTAACAAGGTCTTCCGGCTTCGTATCCGGATCGGCAGTCCCCGCGCGGCCGTCGGTGGCGATGACAAGCGCCCCCTCCCAGCCCTCGCGAATCCACTTGCCGATCGTGCCCCCGCACCCAAACTCCATGTCGTCCGGATGTGCTGAGATCGCCATCAATCTCTTGGGGCGCCCCTGTGTGTCGACCATTCAGACCTCCGTCATTCCCGCCCTCAAACTGCGTCATTCTGGCCGTCAGGCCAGAATCTGAATCACATTACGCCGCCATCCCGCCAACCATTCGTCATTCCTGTGAAGGCGGGAACCTGAATCGCATTTGCCAACCAACCCCCGTAACGTCACTCCCGATCCCACTGTCATTCCGAGCGCAGCCGAGGAATCTAAGATCTCAATTGCCCAACCAACTCCCGCAACGCTAATCGTTCTAGTCCTCTTCGTCGGTTCCCATGCGACTTATCCCGTAGCGTCGGAAGTCCTCCGCAAACGCCATGCCCTGCGGCTCCCCTTTGCGGGCCGACCAACGTCGGATCCAGTCGCCGGAATCCGGTTCAAACTGGCTCGAGTGGAGCATCGTCGCCTCAATCTTTGCTTCGATTGTGTCTGAAATGTCAACGAACACATCGGCATTCTCTGAGCCCCAGAAATAGATTTCCGCTGTCTTGTGCGTCTCAAGTCCTGCCGCATCGTGCTCCGGGAAATGCAGCCGGTCGCGAGCAAACGGGAACACCGCGTCCATCGTCACCATCCCCGTGATTCGGTGATCGCGATGAATATAGAAGCTTGTCCTGAACGGGTCAGTTGTCAGAACGATGTCCGGCTTGATGCGCCGAACGTGCCGCGTGATCTCGCCGAGCAGTTCCCGACCGTCCACCAGCTCACCGTCGCCGTTCTGCAGTATCGTGACCTCTTTCACGCCCAGCATCGCCGCCGCGTCTCGCTGTTCCTTGTCGCGCGTCGCCGCCAGGTCAGCGTTCGTCAGGGTAGGGTCTTCCGTCCCCTTGTCACCGTTCGTCGCGATCAGGTAGTACACTTCCACCCCGTCCCGCACCAACCGCGCTACCGTTCCCCCGCACCCGATCTCCGCGTCATCCGGATGCGGCGCAACCACCAGCACCCGCTCAACCTCACCAAACTCCTCAATCACAACTCGCCCCCCACCGCTAACTCATTCCCCTCATTCCGGCGAAAGCCGGAATCCATCCGGTCAGTCACTCTCTCATATAAACCCAGCACCGCATCCGCGCTCGCACCCCACGTCATCTGACGGGCAGCCGCCAATCCACCACTACCCAGCCGAACCCTAAGCGACGCATCATCCAGCAACTCTTGTACGGCATACGCAAGGGCAGGGGCGTCCCCCGCCGCCACAAGCCGACCCGAAACCCCGTCATCGATAAACGACGCCGGCCCCGGAACATTGGGCGCCACAACAGGCGTCCCGCATGCCATCGCCTCCACCGCCACGATGCTGTAACTCTCCGAATACGACGGTACGATCACCATATCGGCCGCCGCGTAATGGCACGGCAACTCATCATTGGCCACCGGGCCAACCCACGAAACCCTGTCGGCGATGTCTAGGTCAACCGCCAACGTGCGCAGCCCCTCAGCGAAGTCCGCATCCACCTCGCCACCCACAAACCGCACGCGCAGACGTGGTCTGTCGGCCAACAGCCCCACCGACCTCAAAAGGACGTCCGCGCCCTTGATGCGGTCAAGTCGGCCCACGTAGAGCAGCGTCTCCTCATCGGCGGGTATGTCCAGCCGTGACCGCGCTTCCACCCGATCCAGTGGCCGAAATCGCTCTGTGTCCACACCGATCGGCGCAACCGCCACCCGCTTCCGTTCAGCGCCCAGCATCGAGACAATCGAGTCCGCCTCAAACCGCGTCCACGCCAAAATACCGTCCGCCCTCTGCGCAATTGTCCGCTCCGCCTCATGCCGCTCAAGAGGCTCAGGTGACAACTCAGACGCCTGCTCTTTGACGGCGGCTATGGTGTGAAACGTCGATACGTGGGGAATGTTAAGCAGGCGTGACACCTCCAACCCCGCTAGCCCCGAAGCCCAATAATGCGTGTGAATTAGGTCGCAGCCTTCACCGGCAGCTGCCGCAATCTCCTCGGCGTATGTGCCCGCCTGCGCCACCCACTCATCCGCCGACTCCGCGCCCATAGAGGGCAAATGCGCCACGCGCACACCGCAATCCGGCTCCTCTGAGTGGGCGTCTTGATGGGCTGCCGTCACGATTGTTACGCGGACTCCGCGCCGTGCCAGCTCTCTGCCGAGTCCAAGCACATAGGCAGACATGCCGCCCGCCTTCCCTTCGCCCAACGCAGACAGCGGACAGGAATGCAGCGCAATCAGCCCCACCGATCGAACAGTCACCTTGTCCCGTTCTCTCGCGCCAACTGCCACCGATACAGCACGCGATCGTTGCCGCCGAGGTCGTACTTGTACGGCTCATTTCCGCGCAGGAAATCGTACTCGCGCAGCCCCTGTTCGATTGCGCCCCGCAGCCCGTACGCCTTGAGCAATAGCCCAACTGAAAGATGGCGGTACTCCGGGTCGTAGCCGCTGTTGTACAGCAACAGACGGTCGCCCTCCAGGAAGCTCATCGTCGCTGACACCGGCTTGCCCCCCACGTCCAGAAACGCGAGCTGCAGCGAGTCCGCATCTGCCATGGTCTTGGTCAGTGTTTCCAGGAATGACCGACGCTCCGGTGTCAGGAAATCCGACTTTGCCTCGCTGCTCTTGCCCATCAGCGACACGAAATCATCCAGTGCCTCCGGCAGCTCATCGTGTTCCTTGTCGTAGACGCGATACTCGGCCTCCCCGCTCGCCTCCAGCCGCCGAAGCTTTCGCCTCAGCTCATGCCGGTCCTTCTTGGAGAGACTCTGCACGTGCGCGTCCCACGAATCGGGCAGCTCAACATACGGCGAAACGTCCCACACGGAACGATCCGCCCGCCAACCGTACTCCGCGGCCCGAGACTCCAATATCCGGGTGGATGGCGAGTCATCCCTCAAGCCGATTAGCTCTATGGACGCCCATCCCGCAGCCACACTGTGCTCCAGGATCGCATCCCAAACCGCCTCTTCTTCGCCCGGAACCGACAAGATATCCTGGTAGTCCGTCACGTTGTAATCGAGTCCGAACGTGACGGCATCCTTGTCATGATTCAGAGGCGCGACTCCGTGCAGCGAGCCATCCGCGTCGTCGCGCACGGTCAGAACGGGATGCTCTTCTGTTGAACCACAACAGTTGACGGCCCACGCCGTCTGCCAGGGCAGAGAGAGAAATATCGATTGCGTCGTCGATCTGGAAAACAGGTTCGGCCATTCAGCCGCAACCGCCGCCAGGGACTCCCACTGTGCCGTGAAACTCAAGAGCCTGCCCCTTGTGGTGAAGTCAGTGACAGGAATTCCGCTCGTGCCGCCGGGTCTTCCTTGAACACCCCTCGAAATGCCGTCGTAATCACTCGACTCCCCGCGGCCCGAACACCGCGAATCGTCATACACAAGTGCTCTGCCTCTATGCGAACCGCAGCCCCCTGTGGTTCAAGCGCCTCCGTCAACAGATCCGCGGACTGGTTCGTCACGCGCTCCTGCATCTGCGGTCGGCGAGCAAGGCACTCAATAGCCCGTGCGAGCTTGCTGATGCCCACCACCCGTCCGGACGGCACGTAAGCCACATGCACGGTACCGAAGAACGGCAGGAGATGGTGCTCGCAGATGGATGTGAAGGGAATGTCTTTGATGGTTACCATGTCCCGCGCTCCCTCGTCATAGGACACCGTCAAGAATTCCCGCGGGTCCTGCCCGATGCCGGAAAAGAGTTCGGCGTACATCGACGCCACGCGCGCGGGTGTCCTGTCGACGCCGTCGCGCCTTGGATCGTCTCCAATTGCGCGAAGAATCTCCTCAACGGCGCGGACAATGCGCTCTTGATCAATCATCCGGGAAAGTATCGACCTTCCACTTGCTTTGGAGTAGTGTAGCGCACGCGATGACGGTCAGTTCATGCCAAGCAGTTGCTGCACAGCGGCGAGATCAGCGGGCGCCTCCTCAACGTTCAGCCCCTGTGCCATCGCATTGTCCGGGTCCTTCAGACCGTTCCCGGTAATAATGCAGACCACTCGCCGATCCTGCATCTCCGGGTGGGCTGCAGCATACTTCGCCAGCCCCGCTACCGAAGCTGCGGACGCCGGCTCGCCAAAGATTCCCTCTTGACCCGCCAACAGTGAATACGCATCCATAATCTGCTCATCCGTCACGCTGTCGATTACCCCACCGGAATCGTCCCGTGCCGTCACCGCCTCTTTCCAGCTCGCGGGGCGGCCGATACGGATGGCAGATGCCACTGTTTCCGGATCTTCGACAGGATGACCGAGCACAAGAGGCGCAGCGCCGGCAGCTTGAAAGCCCATCATCCGCGGCAGACGCGCCGCGTTGCCCATTTCGTGGTATTCCTTGAAACCTCTCCAGTAGGCCGTGATATTCCCGGCGTTGCCCACGGGAATGAAGAGATCGTCCGGCGCATCCCCAAGCTCATCGATAATCTCGAACGAAGCCGTCTTTTGGCCCTCGATTCGATCCGGATTGATCGAGTTCACCAGTTTGATTGGACCCGGCTCCGCAAACGACCGCACGATGTCGAGAGCGTCGTCAAATAAGCCGGAAATGGCAACAACCCGCGCGCCATACATAGAGGCCTGTGCCAACTTTCCAGCCGCGATATTTCCCTTGGGCACCACAACGATGCTCTCCAGCCCGCAGGCGGATCCGTACGCTGATGCGGAAGCGCTCGTATTCCCGGTTGACGCGCAGATGACGCCGGTGCAGCCATCCTCCACAGCCTTCGCCACCGCCACAACCATCCCGCGGTCCTTGAATGACCCCGTCGGATTCATTCCTTCCAGCTTGAAATACAGTTCACCAACGCCTAATTGCGTTTCAAGGTGGCGCGACCTGATCAGTGGCGTGCTGCCCTCTCCCAGCGAGATCTGCGGTGTAGATTCCGTAACGGCGTCAATCAGGTGGCCGTATCGCGCAAGCACGCCCATCGTCACGCCCCCCGCGTCTCTCGCGCGGCAAGGCCTGAGGCGTGCCGGCTCATGCCATCGTCCATGTCAGTCCCCCTACTGACACTTTAGCCACAAATACAGGCGCAGACATCCGTTCCGGGCTCCTCATTCCTCAACTCGAATGATGCTGCCGATCTCCCGAACGACGTCGAGAGCCGTCAGTTTCCCCGTCGCGTCCCGCAAAGCGGATTCACGCGCGCGGTGTGTCGTAATCACGATCTCGGCGGAACCGGCCGTTTCATCGACCTCTTGCTGAATCACGGAGGCAATGCTGATAGATGAATCCCCCAGGATCCGCGCGATTGCTGCGAGAACGCCTGGCTGATCCGACACGGTCAATCGCAGATAGTACCGAAAATCCAGCTCGTCAATTGGCCTCACTCGGCTGCCTGTGCCGAGAGTCTGTCGCGACTGCGGTCCGCCGCCCCCCGTCAATCCGCGCGCAACCTCAATGAGGTCACTGAGAACGGCGCTTGTCGTCGGCCCGGATCCTGCCCCTCGTCCGTACAGGAGCAGTTCCCCCGCTGAATCACTATCGAACTGGACCGCGTTATACACTCCGTCAACCTTGGCCAACTGCGTGTCCGACGCGATGAATGCCGGATGCACCCGCACGTCCAACTCGCCGTCACCAATCTCCTTTGCGATGGCGAGCAGCTTGATTGCATACCCAAGATCATGCGCGTACCGAAAATCCCGAGGAGTGAGGTGGCCAATCCCCTCGCAATAGATAGACTCCGGCGACACCGGCGATCCATAAGCGAGCGTCGCGAGCACTGCCAACTTATAGACAGCGTCAGTGCCACTGATGTCGTTGCCGGGGTCGGCCTCCGCGAATCCCTGCGCCTGCGCGTCCGAAAGGGCATCCTCAAAAGCCATGCCCTCAACGGCCATTCGCGTGAGGATGTAATTCGTCGTTCCATTGATGATTGCGCGCAATGCCCGAACGCGCGCTCCCGTCACCCCCCGCTCTAGCGCGGAAATGACTGGAATTGCGCCACCCACCGCCGCCTCAAACTTGAGGCTGGCCCCCTTCGACCGGGCCATCGCCAAGAGGCCCGCGCCATGCTTGGCCATGACCTCCTTGTTGCCCGTCACAACGGAGCGACCGTCGGCCAATGCGCCTCTGATGGCGGGTAGGGCGGCATCTTCACCGCCCATCAACTCGATGACAATATCGACTTCAGGATTCTCAAGTACATCTTTCGACTCAGTTGTGACCAGTGATGAATCCACAAGTGAAGACCGGTTGCGCCTGGCATCGCGAACCAGGATGCCTTGTAACTTCAGCGGCAGTCCGATCGACTCTTCAAGAAACGAGCCTTGAGTAGAAAGCGCCTCCGCGACACCGGTTCCAACGACGCCCATTCCAAGCAGCCCGACGCCTATGAATCCCCGTTCAATGGGGCCCGCAGCCCCCTTACTCACTCGCGCCCCTCGTCGGGAATAGCTCGCGATCCTGCCTGAGTTGCTCTAACACCCACTGGTAGCGATCTGAACTCAGCCCTCCGCCCGGCCTGCTGAGCGCATCCGCCGCAACAAGGTCTGCGCGGTGGGCGGCAGTCCACGCCCGTAGGGCCTGATCCTGTAGTGGCTTGATGTGATCTTCCCGCACGTCGCGCAGTTCCAGTACGCCTTCAGCCAGGAATATCGAAACACCCGTTGATGTGACCACGGGGCCGGACACTTCCCCGTCGCTCAGCTCTACCATGACGTCGTTGTACTCGTCCTTGATCCCGCGCGGCACCCAACCGAGATCTCCACCCTGCTCAGCCACGGCGTTGTCGTCGGATAATTCGCGAGCCAGGTCTTGGAAAGATTCACCTGCGTCAAAGCGGTCAAGCGCCGCCCGCGCATCAAGCAGATCCGTTTCGGAACTGTTGAAGCGAATCTCGTACAGATGCCGCTGTTCCAGCTTGGCCGGGATACTCTCCTGTAGTACCGCCTCCAGCTTGTTTTGCAGAGCCTGCTCTCGGGCGATCTCCCGGAAGAACTCCTCGGAAACCTGCAGGATTTCAAGACGCAGCCGTAGGCGCTCCCGATACTCGGACTCCGGTATATCAGGATTGTCCACGTTGGCCACGCCAACGATTCGCGCCTTCATCTCGTTGTCGATTTCCTGTTCGCTTACCGCCACGTTCTCCAGCGGCGCGTACTGCTTGACGATCTCGCGGCGCTCCAGGTCATTTACCATGTCAAATATCAGATTGTTCAGTGATTCCGGCGCCCACGTGCCTATTGCTTGCGCCTCCGCAACAATCATCTTCAACCGTGCCAGGTAGTCGCCCCACGTATAGCGTTCGTCATTGATGACAAGCGCGGTCTCGCGGTGAGGCTGAACGAAAACCACGAAATAACCCGTTGCCGGAATCACAAGCGCCGTGATCAGCAGCAGGATACCGGCCAATGACAGGATCCGCGTGAAGCGGTAGCGCCGGCGGCGCTCCGTCTCACGTCGATGCCCCCCAATGACAGGCGACGAGGCGACGTCCTCGTTGTTGTTCTGGTCCTGTTCGGTCATGGTCAGAACCTTGTGCGGTTCCCGCTATTTCCGCGGGATAATCTCAATGCAGTACGGCGTTCAGCGTGCCGACGGCATGTCGTGGAGGGTATCCGTCGTGAACGGAATAAGTCCCGCCTGCCGTGCGCGCTTGATCTCCCGGGCCAGCGACCGCTGATGACGGGAGCACGTGCTTGTCTTTCGACGCGGCTCAATCCGTGCGCGCTCAGATATAAAACGCCTCAACGTCTCTGGCTGCTTGAAGTCCATCACCGCTTCCTTGTCCGCGCAGAACAAGCAAACTCGGCGACGCGGATAGAAACGCCGACCACCGCCGCCCTCGCGACGCCCGCCTGACGGCCTGTCTCCGGGTCCTCGCCCGCCCTGCGGCCTGTCTGAGGCCGGTCTCGGCGGCGGCCCTCCGGCGGGCGCGCCGGTTGACTCAGGTGGCAGGGGAGTATCTGTCGTCATTTATTTCCTCCAGGACTGGTTGCGATTAAGTCTACACGGCTTTGAGAGGGTAGTAACAGATGCTATTCCGCAGAGCCCCTAAAACGGCAGGTCATCCTCCGGCCCGCCGCCGCCCCCGAAAGCCTCGCTCGGGTAATCCTCTTCACGCGGTGTCCCACCGCCACCCTCTCCCGGCCTGTTCATAAATACAACGTTCTGCGCCACGATCTCGATAGTAGTTCGTGGCGTCCCGTCACGGCCTTCCCAACGGTCGGTCCGTATGCGGCCGTCAACGTACACCTTTTGGCCCTTGCTGAGATATTGATTGCAGCGCTCGGCCAGCTGATTCCACGCGACAACGCGGAACCACTCCGTCTCTTCGTGACGTTCGCCGTCCTGAGTGTTGTAAACCCTGTTTACAGCGACGCTGAACGTCGTCACCGGATTTCCGTTCGGCGTATACCTCATCTCAGGATCACTCCCGAGATTGCCGATAGCCGTCATTCTATTCAGAGTCATTGAGAACCACCATCCCCCACAAAGCGCCTATACGCGCGTCAGAAACGTTCGCAGGTGATTCTCATTTGTGCGCAGCGTTGTTTTTAAGGCCGCAATGGCATCACCCGACATATCGAAACGGGAAATAACCATCGTCCCATCAGTCTTCGCCTTGATCGGATACGCGAGTCGACGGCGTCCCTGCACCTCTGTCGTCTCTTCTGACCCACCCCGATCGGCAATGACCTGCTTGATTCGGTCCACCGCCCCGTTCAATTCTTCTTCCTGGATCTCCGGATCCACGATCACCATCAATTCGTATCGAGTCACTCACCCTCCCTTGCCGTTTTCGCTAATGAAGTATACAAGAGACGCCATTCCGCCAAACGTCTCACAAATCTGGAAATCCCTAAGGTCAGTTAGTCGAAAAGCTGCGGAATGGGGTGTGCCCCGGTCAGCGCCTTGATCTCCCTGCGCGCACCCTCCAGCACAGCCGCATCCTCCGGGTTCCTTAGAACCTGTGTGATCAGTCGGGCAACGGACCGAGCGTCATCCTCGTCGAAATTCCGGCTCGTGATCGCCGGTGTCCCGATCCTGATGCCACTCCCCACCCGCGGTGGCAGCTCATCAAACGGAATCGCATTCGGATTCGTGATGATGCCCACGGACTCCAATAGGTCCGCCGCAGCCTTGCCCGTCGTACCGAGCGTCGTCACATCTACGAGGAAGAGGTGGCAGTCGGTTCCGCCGGAGACGATTCGCAGTCCGTCATCCGTCATCTCCGCTGCCATTGCCCGAGCATTCCTTAACACCTGGTCCTGGTAGTCGCGGAATGACGGCCTCAGCGCCTCTCCAAAACACACGGCCTTAGCCGCGATGGTATGCATCATCGGTCCACCCTGCGCCCCGGGAAATACGGATCGATCGATGGCCGACGCGTATTCCTGCTTGCACAGGATGAACGCCCCGCGCGGTCCCCTCAGGGTCTTCTGCGTTGTAGATGTCATGATGTCTGCGTAGGGCGCGGGATCGAGGTAGACGCCGCCCGCAATCAGGCCCGCATAGTGCGCCATGTCCACCATCAGCAGGGCGTCAACCGAGTCTGCCACACGCCGCATATGCTCAAAATCGATCGCCCGAGGATACGAACTCGCGCCCGCAACGATGATCTTTGGGCGATGCTCCCGAGCCAGCGACTCCACCTCGTCGTAATCGATCATCTCCGTCTCGCGGTCTACTCCATAGGAGACGAATCGGTAGTACTGGCCGGAGAAACTGACGGGACTCCCGTGGGAGAGGTGCCCTCCCTGGTCAAGCCTCATGCCGAGTATGGTGTCTCCCGGCTTCACAAAGGAAAAATACACCGCCATATTCGCCTGAACGCCACTGTGCGGCTGCACATTCGCATGCTCCATGCCAAAGAGCTGCTTAAGGCGATCCCGCGCCAGATCCTCCACGACGTCCGCGAATTCGCATCCCGCGTAGTACCGTCGCCCGGGATACCCTTCCGCGTATTTCTCCGTCAGCGCGGAACCCTGCGCCTCCATCACTGCCCGGCTCGTGTAGTTCTCGGAAGCGATGAGGATAATCGAGTCCCTCTGGCGCGCCTCCTCGCCCTCAATGGCGGCAAATACCTCGGGATCAGACTGCGACAACAGCGACATGAAAGCTCCTTAATCTACCCCTCGTTTCAGTATAGCAACGGGCATAGTAATGGGCGCATTCTTACCCCCTCATTCCGGCGGAAGCCGGAATCCATCTGGAATGCCTTTTGGGGTTCAGTGAAGAACCCGCTGTCTCGGTCATGCGCCATTCCAGGACAAGGACTCCCCGTCCGAAATCAACGTCACAGTCCCGTGTATGTCAGTCCGAAGAATCGTCGGCGCGGACGGCAGCGACTCCAACCGTTCTAGCGTCTCGGGATGCGGATGCCCAAACCTGTTGCCCTCGCCCGCCGTGATAACTGAAACCCTCGGCGACACGGCCTCCAAGAACTCCTGACTAGAGGAATAGCGGCTCCCCTGGTGGGCCACCTTCAGAACTGACGCACGCAGATCCACCCCGGAATCCAGCAGAAACTCCTCTCCGGGCCTGTAGATGTCAGCCGCAAACAGGAATGACACGTCCTCGTAGGACAATTTCGCAACCACGGAATTGTCATCGTGTTCAGTGGCCGCGTCGAATGGTCTATCAGCCGGAGGATGAACTAACTCCAGATGCGCCCCTCCTCCCAGATCCAAAGTCGTCCCTCGTTCCGCCCGAACAACAGCCAGATCGGTGTTCTCCCTCAATGCCGCCGCCCACTGCTGCCCGTAAACAGTGCCGGATTCCAGCTGCGGGTCCATCACAAATCCCACGTCATAGCGCCCCAGGGTTTCCGTTAGGCCAATCAAGTGATCCGCGCTGGGATGCGTCAAGATAACGACGTCGATACGCCGCGACCACCATGGCAGATGCTCTGCCAGCCGCCGCTGCAGCAATGCTCCATCCGGCCCTCCGTCGATAAGAACGCGCCGACCCGTCGGCGATTCAATCAATATAGAGTCACCCTGTCCCACGTCCAGGACATGAACCGTCAAATGCTCTTCATTCGAGATGTAGGGAGCCGCCGCTCCAATCCCGGCAGCCGCCGTCACAATGGCCAACCCGCCAACGATCGGCCATGAGGTCAGCATCCGCCGCCCGCTTGGCATGGATATGCTCGGCAGAGATACCATCGGCCCCAGCAGCCCCGATGGACTCCGCAATAGCGGTATGAGGAACAAGCCGCCTATGGCAAGGTAAATCAGGATTACGGCCTCAGCACTCAGCGGCGCTATCGTGATCGCAGCGAAAGTCGGCGACGAAAACACCGACGACAGCCCAAGCAGGAACGTCAGAAAAGGCCATGCCGCCCACGCTGTCGCGGATGCGAGGGCCCCGTCCGCAAATACCCCAACCACGCCTGTTGCTGCGGACGCGAGCAGGACGGCAGGTAGGGCCGCTGTACCCAACAAGCTCGCCGGTATCGTGAACAGTGAGGTTGCGCCGAAGTAGTGCAGCAACAGCGGTTTGATCCCGATAACCGCGCCCAACGACGCAGAGATTCCCGTTATGCCAACACGCCGCCAGCTGTCTGCCAGACTCGTGTCGGCGTTCGAAATATCTCCGCCGAACGGTGTCCCCATAACTCGCCGCAGCGGGTCTGTAAGAAAGACGATTCCTGCCATCGCCGCCACAGTCATCTGGAACGATGCAGTCGCCATCACCCGTGGATCCCAGACGGCGATAACCGTTGCCGCGAGAACCAGCGCCAAACCCCCGCTCGGCTGCCGTCCTGAGGCAATCGCACCCAGGTAAACGCTTCCCATGATCGCTGCTCGAACCACAGGCGGATTCAGCCCTGAAAGGATCGCGTATGTCCATATGATTCCAAGTGGCAACAGCACGAATAATCCGCGCCGCCGCCCCAACACCATCACGCCTGTCACCAGAGCCACGCCCAGTACAACACTCACGTGCAGTCCGGAAATCGCCAGCAGATGAGCCGTTCCGGCCCGCCGCCATTCATCGCTTAGCTCTGAAGGCAAATCATCCCGCTGCCCCAAGAGCAATGCCCGCGCCAACTCCGCCTGAGGTGATGGCAGATTCCGTTCAAGTGACACGCTCAACCTGTCCCGCACTGAGTTGATGAGAAGCATCGGCGGAGGCGCGCGCTCGACTATTCGAAGTTGAGGCCGCATCAGGATGACAAGATCATCCCGAAACGAGACCGTTGCCTGTTCTTGGCTAGCCGAAATGCCCTCGTCATCTCCGTCCGGCACGGGACGCTGTGGAACCCCCGTAATCGTCACGCGGTCGCCGGTGCCGAGGTCGTACGGCGGAGGATAGACCCAGGCGATTGCATCCCCCGCCACGTCAAATGCGCCAAACTCCGTCTGGTCACGCAGCTGTGCGTGGTCTAGCGTCAGCCGAACGCGAACCAATTGCCCGCGACGCGACGGATCATCCCGCACGACACCCTCAAGCATCGCCTCCCTTCCCGCAAGCCTCCCGATGGGAATCGCCGATGAGTTCACGTCCGGCAAGGCCCCCCGCGCCATTCCCGCCAGAACTCCCACAGTGAATAAACAAGCCAATAGCAGGCCGCCCCGACGTGACAGCAATGAGGCCGCCGTGGCCACTGCCGCGAGTGCAACAACGATTAGGAGCGGCAGATAAACAACTAGCGACAACGCCAGGCCGCAGAGTGTTCCGACAGCGAGCGAAAACGGACGCATCGCGAACTAGTTCACTGAAACGAATGGACGTATTGCCGCTAACGTAGACGGGCCGATGCCCGGAACGTCCAGCAATTGATCCACCTCTGTGAATGCCCCGGACGCCTCCCGATAGTTCACAATCGCTTGCGCCACAGTTCTACTGATGCCCGGGACGGATTCAAGTTCGCCCGCACCGGCGATATTCACATTCACGGTCGCCCGTAAAACGGGAATCGCGTACCGTGCGCCATCCTGAACTGGTTGAGCCAGGTTCAGCGCGTGCATGTCTGCCGTCGAAAGCGTGCCGCCGGCGGCCATGATCGCGTCAATGAGTCGTGTCCCGTTTGGCAGCGTGTATAACCCCGGCGTGGCCACCGCTCCCGCGATGTGTACGGTCACCTCTCCGACGGCTTCCTCACCCTTATAGGGAACGTAGTAGCGCTGACCATCCTCCAGCTGCAGCGCAAGGTCGACGGCATCTGTATCCGCGCCCGCTGATGTTCCGCCCGCCATGTCGATAACGTCAGTTAATCGGGCCCCGGATTCCAGGGTGTACGTTCCCGGTTCTGCAATGGCGCCCACGATGTGGACGAAGACAGCGCCGTTCTCTGAATCGGCCAGAAGTGACACGTCATAGCGCGAACCATCTTCGAGAACCTCGGCAAGGTTTAGATCGGACTCATCTGCCCGGTCTGTCAGACCACCTGCCACCGCCAATGCGTCTGTAAACCGTGAACCCCGTGGCAATTCATAGAGCCCCGGCTCCTGCACTTCGCCCCGGACGTGCACAACTACCATGGTGTTCTCAGGCGGATTGTCCTCTTGCAGGGGAACGACATAGCTTGTGCCGTCCTCCAACTCCTCCGCCATGTTCACGGCGTCTGGGTCCGCCCCCTCAATTAGCCCTCCGGCCAGTTCGATTGCATCGACAACCCGTGAAGGCGTTGAAAGGGAATACACGCCGGGCTTCATGACTGCACCGCCAACGTGGACGGTAACGGCGCTTACTGCCGGTTCAGGTGGTGGAAGCTGGATCTCAACCGGAGCCGGCGCAAAAGCCCACTCGCGAGCCATCAGGATGGCAAATGCCGCCGCGACGACAACCAGGAGTGCTGTCGCAAGTATTGGCCTCAACCGCGATGAACGAGATTCCTCTACAGTCGCAGGGGTATCAACAGGAGTCCGCCGATCCATCCGATCCAATCCGTAACCGACTGGCCGCGTTAACGCGGCCACCCAACTTAAAACATCAAAACCGGCAGACAGTCTGTGAGAGAAGTGTAGGAACTTGCCAACCGGTTACAGATACATATTAGTGCATCAGCGTCTGTAATCAAGACCCGACTCAGTCGATAGCTGGATTCCTGCCGCTCCCCCTCCCCCCATATACTCAAGAAGAACCTCAAGTGTCCTGACAAGATTGATTTCCTGTAACCTGCAGCCCGCCAGGAGGTGCAACCGTTTTGTCGTCAAAAAATCGTACTGATGGCCGCGCCGCTGATGAACTGCGCGCGGTATCAATCACACCCGGCTACCTCGACCACGCCGAGGGATCGGCATTAATCATGCAGGGCAGCACCAGGGTGCTCTGCGCCGCGTCCATCGAAGATCGCATACCTGGCTGGCTGCGCGGCCAACAGAGCGGATGGGTCACGGCGGAATACGCCATGCTCCCACGCTCCACCCATACCCGCACCGCCCGCGCCCGAGCGCAGGGCAGGGACGTTGGGCGGTCTCAGGAGATCCAGAGATTGATTGGCCGCTCACTCCGCGCCGTCACGGACCTTGGCGCGCTGGGGGAGCGCAGCATCACTGTCGACTGCGATGTCATCCAGGCCGATGGAGGAACTCGTACCGCCGCCATCACCGGCGCGTATGTCGCGCTCTATCAGGCCTTGCGTTGGGCGCAGAACGCGGCATTGGAAGCCGGCGAAGAAGACCCCTTTCCGACCTTTCCCCTCAAGGAGGCTGTCGCCGCCGTTTCTGTCGGCATCATGGCCGGCGCATCCGAAAACGAAATGCTCCTTGACCTCTGCTACGAAGAAGACTCCCAAGCAGGAGCTGATTTCAACATCGTCGCAACAGAATCCGGCCGCCTCGTAGAAGTGCAGGGCACAGCCGAAGGCTCAACCTACACCCGCCCCCAACTCGATACCGTCCTGGACCTCGCAATGCAAGGAATCAACGACCTCATCACGGCTCAGAAAACCGCTATCGCCGGGCTGACCTAGCGGCAAGCTCAGTTGCACTCTGTCCAACTCGCTCCGCGATACAATGCAGTCACCATGACGCAAGACAACGCCGCAAACTCCGGCAAGCCTTTGGATGGTTCCATCGCCCTCATTACCGGAGGGTCCCGCGGCATCGGTCGCGCCATCACCCTTGAACTCGCCTCCCTGGGCGCGGATGTCGCCATCAACTTCTTTCGAAATCCCGGTCCCGCAAGGGAACTGGCCGATACGGTCAGGGAACAATATGGTGTGAGCGCTGAACCGTTCAGGGCGCATATTGGCGAGGCGGATCATGTTCAGCGCCTCATTGCCGATGTCACCGATGCATTTGGCGGCCTCGATATCCTCATCAACAATGCCGCCTCCGGCGTGCAGCGCACGGTAATGGACCTGAAAGCCAACCACTGGAATTGGACGCTGGACATCAACGCGCGCGGCCCCTGGCTTGCCGCCAAACATGCCGTCCCCCATATGCTCGCCCGTGGCGGTGGAAGCATCGTCAACATCTCCAGTGTCGGCTCAAGCCGCGTCATGGACAACTACATGTCGGTTGGCGTATCCAAGGCGGCACTGGAATCGCTGACCCGCTATCTCGCCGTAGAACTTGCCCCGCAGGGCATCCGCGTAAACGCCGTCTCCGGCGGACTCGTCAAGACTGATGCCCTCGACCACTTTGAAGACCGCGAGAACATGATTGCCAAGGCCATAAGCGACACCCCTGCCGGACGCATGGTCGAGCCGGAGGACATCGCCCGTGCGGTGGCGTTCCTCTGTCTGCCGGAGTCACACATGATCATCGGCCAGACTATCGTCGTCGATGGCGGAATGACGCTTACATGGCGAACGGCATGACGAACGAGCCGGGCGATACCCCTTCGACCGACGAACTCCGCGCCATGGCGCAGTCGGCCCGCGAACAGGACAAGCCGCTGACGGCATGGGAGCACCTGCAGCAAGCCCTCGATATTGACCGCCGGGACCACGGCGAGAATCATCCTAACGTCATCCAGGACCTCAATAACCTCGCCACCGTGTTCCAGGAACTGGGAGACATGGGCGGCGCGCGTCAGCACTATGAGCAGGCCCTAGACCGTGCCCGCCAACACTACGGCGATGAGGACGAGGCTGTCGCGATAGTCCATAACAACCTCGGTGGCGTCCTACAGGAGTTGGGACACTTCATCGACGCCAAACGCCACTTGGAAACCGCGCTGCAAATATTGACTGCTATCCACGGCGAAGACCACCCCATCGTCGCCTCCATCATCAACAACCTTGGCGGCCTGGCCCACGAATCCGGCGACCTGGAAGGCGCAAGGACCTACTACGAACGAGCACTCGCCGTTGATGAGCGGCAGCGCGGCCCCAATGATCCCGTCGTTGCGGCGGAGGTAAACAACATCGCCGGAGTCTTGCGCGACTTGGGTGACCTCGAAGGAGCGCGCGAAGGATACCTGCGCGCCATGAAGATCGATGAGGCGGCCTATGGCGCAGACCACCCCCTCGTTGCTATCCGTGCCAACAACCTTGCGGGCATCCTGCAATACATGGGTGATATGGACGGCGCTCGGGAGCTATTCGAGCGCGCAAGCCGCGTCCTTGAACAGACGCGCGGTGAGGCCCACCCCGCCACTCAACTCGTCCAAAACAACCTGGACTCCATGCCGCCGAGCCCGCCTGCAAGCTGAGGCAAATGTAAATCCGCCTCACCGCTATAATGGCCGCAAGGGGTAGCAGGGCGACGTGCGACTGATCTGAGTGGCGTCCCTGGGTGGGAGTCGAATGGCGAGGCAAACCCGAAAGCCGTCCGCCGCGGCCGGGCCCGATATGTTTGAGCAGCAGCGGGAAGACCGCATTTCTCGTGAAGCGCCGCTCGCCGCTCGAATGCGCCCAACAACCCTCGATGAATTCGTCGGCCAGGGGCACATCGTCGGCGAAGGCCATGTCCTCCGCCGCTCCATAGAGGCCGATCAGGTTCCCTCAATCGTCCTGTGGGGCCCGCCGGGCACCGGCAAGACCACCCTCGCCCGCATCATCGCCCACATGACGCAGTCCCACTTTGAGCCCGTCAGCGCCGTCGAGTCCGGTGTCGCAGACCTCCGCCGTGTCCTTGGCGATGCTCGCCAGCGGCGCGGCCTCTCCGGCCAGCGCACCATCCTCTTCATCGACGAAATTCACCGATTCAACAAGGCCCAGCAAGACGTTGTTCTCCCGCATGTCGAGGACGGCTCCGTCACCCTCATAGGCGCGACCACTGAGAACCCGGCCTTTGAAATCGTCGCCCCGCTCCTCTCGCGCGCCCGCGTTTACACCCTCAATTCTCTGACCGAGGATGAGATCAGAGAGCTCGTCGACCGTGCCCTTACCGATCCCGAACATGGACTTGGTCTGCTCAATGCCCGACTCGACGACAATGCGGAGAGCGCGCTGATTTCCATGGCGGATGGCGATGCCCGTGCGGCTCTCACTACTCTTGAGGTCGCCGTCAGCGCCACGCCGCCGGAGGCGGATGGCACCCGCATCGTTGACCTTCCTACCATTGAGGACGCGATGCAGCACCGTGCCGTCCGCTACGACAAGGGCGGCGAAGAGCACTACAACGTTATATCCGCGTTTATCAAGTCGATGCGCGCCTCTGATCCGAACGCCGCCCTCTACTGGATGGCGCGGATGCTGGAGGGCGGCGAGGATCCGCTCTTCATCGTCCGCCGCATGGTCATCTTTGCTGCCGAGGACATCGGCCTTGCTGATCCGATGGCTCTCAGCGTCGCCACCGCCTGCCAGCAGGCAGTCCACTTTGTCGGGATGCCGGAGGGCTACCTGCCGATGTCGGAGGCGTGCCTCTATCTCGCCACCGCCCCAAAGAGCAACTCCGCATACAAGGCCTATCTTGCCGCCCAACAAGATGTGCGCAACACCGGCGCGCTGCCCGTGCCACTGCACCTGCGGAACGCCCCGCACCCACTGATGAGCCGGATGGGCTACGCCAATGGCTACATGTATCCCCACGACTACCCCGGCCACGTCGTTGATCAACAGATGCGGCCTGACTCTGTTCAAGGTCACCGCTACTTCGAACCGACAGAGCAAGGCCTCGAAGCCGAAATAAAAACCCGCATCGCCAACTACGAAAAACGCCGCCACGACAATGCGCCGCCCCCTCCCGAGAATTCGGAATAACCCCTACCCCCCACGCTACAATGTCTGAGACACTCAGGAGACAAAGCGTGACAGACGACGACACAAACAACGCCCCCTCCGGCCCGGAGCTCGTCCGCTCTTTGGCGGAGTTGAGCCGCGTCGGAATGACCGAAGAGGAAGTCAAGTCGTTCGGAGGCCAACTCGACGCCATCATTGAGAGCGTGTCCGCGCTGCAGGAGGTCGATACTGACGGCGTCGAGCCGACAGGCCACGCCATCGATGTCACAAACGTCTACCGGGAAGACTCCGACCGCGAATCCTACGGTCGTGATGAGATGCTGTCCAACGCCCCCGCCGCGCAAGAGGGCTACGTCCGTGTCCGCTACGTCTTTGGCGAGGACGAGACCGAACCCTAAACCGGCCTACGTCTGTTCCGGCGGCCCCACCACATCAACAAGCCAACCCTCCAGCTTTTCCTTTAGCTCGTCCTTTGCCTCGCGCAGACCGTGATTCGCGCCCGGGTAAAGGATCAGCTCCTTCGGCTCGCCCGCCCACTCATAGATGCGCTCCGCGTCGGTGTAGGGCAATACGTCATCCTCACGGCCATGCACCACAAGCAGTCGGCGCGGCGCAATCTCCGCCACGTCTTGCGCCCCAAACGTCTGGCCTGATAACGACGCAACCGCCACGACATCCGGTGAGAACGCCGCCGACTTTATCGCCACGGCCCCGTTGGACGAATGGCCCACCAAAGCAAGTCGCCGTGCCCCGATCCCCCGCATGAATGAGATGCCCGCCAGCACGTCGGCAACGGCCTCGATGAACACCTCCGGCCGCCGCTGACCAAGCCGTAGGGATGTCACGCCTTGCTCGGTGAGTTCCTTAGCCAGCTCCTCGTAGATGCCGTCCGCGGGCCCCTTGAGTTCGCGCCCACCGCCGACGAAGATAACCGCCCCGTCGTGCCCCTCTTTCGGGTGCAGAACCGCCCGGATCTCGCCACGGTTTGTCCCGATAACGAGATCGATGGTGCCGTCTTCATTTGGCTTGGCTGAAACGCCGGTGAACGTGACGACCAGATCGTCGTCCTGCGGCGACTCCCCCGGCCCATTTGCGGTCGGAGGGTTCCCGTGGCCGTTTGACCCCTGCTCGACCATCGCTCAGCCCACCTTCCCCCAACTCGGGTGCGTTCCCCTCATTCGGGTATTCTCCCCTCATTCCGGCGAAAGCCGGAATCCATCGGGTCATCGCCTATCCCGGCCGTATCGCGTTAGCCTGCCTTGGAATGCCGCTCCACAAATCGGCCCATGCGCGTGAGCGCCTCCTCGATGTCCTCAACGCTCGCCGCATAGCAGCACCGAACGAATCCCTCGCCCGATGGTCCGAACGCGCTCCCCGGGACGACCGCCACACCCTCTTCTCCCAGCAGCCGCTCGGCAAATTCCTCAGAACTCATCCCCGTCGGCATGATAGATGGAAAAGCATAAAAAGCGCCGCGCGGCTCCACGCACGGCAGGCCGATCCGCCGCAAGCCCCCGACAAGCAACCGCCGCCGTTGATCATACGCCTCGCGCATCTCCAGCACGTCGCGTTCTCCCTCGCGCAGCGCCGCCACCGCCGCCGCCTGCGCCGCCGTCGGCGCGGACATCATTGTGTATTGATGGACTTTCATCATTGCCGAAATGATGTCTGACGGCCCGGCCGCGTAACCCACGCGCCACCCCGTCATGGCATACGACTTCGAAAACCCGCCGAGGACAATTGTCTGATCGCTGCGCCCGGTCAGCGACGCAAACGACGTAAACGGCTCATCAGGCGAATACACAAGTCGGTCATAGATCTCGTCCGCGATAACCAGCAGGTCATGCCGTGCGGCCATCTCGGAGAGTTCCTCTGTCGTCGCCCGGTCCAGCACCGCGCCCGTCGGATTCGAGGGATTGTTGATCAGCAGCGCACGCGTTTGTGGCGTGATGAGCTTCTCCACCTCCGACGCTCGCAAGCGAAACTCATCCTCCATCGTCGTCGGCGCAGTGATAAGCGACCCACCGGCCATATGAACGACCGGGAAGTAAGCCACGTAACACGGGTCGCCCGTAATGACTTCATCGCCCGGGTCAAGCGTGGCCCTCAGCGCAAGGTCAAGAGCTTCAGATACCCCCACCGTTATCAGCAACTCCGACTGCGGGTCGTACTTCGCGCCGTATAGCCGCTCCAGGTAAGCAGACAGTTCCTTTCGCAGCTCCGGCGTCCCGTAATTGGACGTGTAATGCGTATGTCCTCGTTCAAGAGAGTCGATAGCCGCCTCACGGATATGCCACGGCGTCACGAAATCAGGCTCGCCGACGCCCAAAGAGATAATCCCCTCCTGCCCGGCAATCAGGTCAAAGAACTTGCGAATGCCGGAAGGCGGAATATCCTCAACGCGCTGCGCTATACGTCGCCGTCCGGCCGCATTGTCACTGCGGGGGGCTGCATCTTGGTGAGTTGAATTGGTCATATCACGCTGCCTACATTGAAACGGGTAATCGGTGGGGTGATTCGTCCTCTGCCTCGAAGAGAGTCCCGTCTTCCTTGTATCGCTTGAGCACAAAGTGGGTCACGGTTCCCTGCACGGCTTCCAGCACCGCCAGCTTGCTCGCCACAAAGTTCGAGATTGCATAGATGCTCTCACCCGTGACCTGTACCGCCAGATCATAGTCGCCGGACACGAGGTGCATGGAACGCACCTCCGGGAATCGCGCAATACGTGCCGCCACGGAATCAAACCCGACTTCACGCTGAGGCGCAATGCGCACCTCGATGATCGCATGCACGTCACCGCGGCCCAGTGCGTCCCAGTTGATCTGCGACCGGTACGACAGCAGAATACCGTCCCGCTCGGCCGTCACGATCGAGTCCCGGACGTCCTCAATTGACCGGCCGGTCATCTCTGCGATGCGTTCCGGTGGCGTCCGCGCGTCCTGTTCAAGAATCCGAAGAATGTCATCCATCACATCAAATGATACCGACTCTGAAAGAAGGGCGTTGTGTTTACAGACCGTGAGGTCGACTGCAGGTGTTTATCACCCTCACCCCAACTCCGGCCTCATCGCGTGCCAATCTGTCGCCTGTTCATACGTGTACGCCGCGCGGATGATGGCCTCCTCCCCGAGAGATGGCCCGATAAGCTGCAACCCGACGGGCAGCCCGTCCACAAACCCACACGGCAGGCTGATGGCCGGCACTCCCGCGATATTCACAGGAATCGTGCAGATATCCGCCAGGTACATTGCGAGAGGATCGTTCGTCCGCTCGCCCAACCCAAACGGCAGCGTCGGCGACGTGGGCGTCAGCAGCACATCGAACCGCGTGAAAGCGTCCTCATACTCGCGGCGAATCAGCGTCCGAACTTGCTGAGCCTTGCGGTAGTAGGCGTCGTAATAGCCGGACGAGAGCGCATATGCCCCCAGCAAGATGCGTCGTTTCACCTCCGGCCCGAACCCGTGCTGCCGCGTCCGCTCCATACCCTCCCACATGTCCGCCGCGCCGTCCCATGAGTACCCATACTTGACGCCGTCGTACCGTGCCAGGTTGGACGACGCCTCAGACGGCGCGAGGATGTAGTAGACGGGCAGGGCATACTCCGTCAGGCTCAGCGAAACTTCCCAGTCGACAATCGCCCCTGCCTGCTCCAGCACGCGCGCTGCCTCAAGAACCGTGTCCCGCACCTGCGGCTCCACGCCCTCCCCGAACATCTCCTTAACCACACCGATCTTCATGCCGCGCACATCCGGCACAAGAGCCCGCGTGTAGTCCGGCGTCTCGCGATTGATCGACGTTGAGTCCATCGCGTCATAGCCGGAGATGGCGTTGAGAGTCAGGGCCGCGTCGGTCACATTCGATGCTAACGGCCCAATCTGATCCAGCGACGACGCAAATGCAATGAGCCCGTAGCGGCTCACGGTTCCGTAGGTCGGCTTGATGCCCACCACGCCGCAGAACGACGCCGGTTGCCTGATTGAGCCGCCCGTGTCGGAGCCGAGGGCAATGAGCGTCTCGCCCGCAGCCACCGTCGCCGCAGAACCCCCCGATGATCCGCCGGGCACACGTCCCGAGTCCCACGGGTTACGCGTCGGAAAGAACGCAGAGTTCTCGGTCGATGACCCCATCGCAAACTCATCCATGTTGGACTTGCCGACGAGCACCGCCCCCGCGTCAAGCAGCTTCTGAGCAGCCGTCGCAGTGTATGGGGGCACAAACCCCTCCAGCATCCGTGACGAACATGTTGTCGAGATACCCGCCGTGCACATGTTGTCCTTGAGCACCAGCGGAACGCCGGTCAGCTGAGTCGCGTTACCCTCGCGAATACGTCTATCAGCCTCCTGCGCCGCGCTGCGGGCTTGTTCAGCCGTAACTGTCACCAAGCCCCGCACCTGCGGCTCAACGGCCTCGATGCGGCTCAGCACCGCCTCAGTCAGCTCAATGGCGCTGATCTCTCCCGAGGTCAGTAGCTGCCCGGCTTCGGACGCGGAGAGATGATGCAGGTTGTTGGAAGACGTCATGGTTGTGAGATGTCCCTAGAGAAGTCTTTGCTCAGCCTGGGGCTTGAGTAGAAGCTCAATACGATTCCAGATTTGCGCTTGCACGTCCTCGGCGGACTGCTTCGCATCCACCGTAAGGAAACGATCCGGGTCTTGTGCGGCGATTTTCAGATACCCGTCACGCACCCGCCGATGAAAATCCCGCGCCTGTTTCTCCATGCGATCCTTCTTCTCAGGCACGCGGGAAAGTCCGTCATCGGGTGAAATGTCCAACAGGATTGTCAGGTCAGGTTTCAGGCCGCCCGTCGCGACATCATTCATCTGGTTGACCTGATCAAGAGAAAGTTCACGACCATAACCCTGGTACGCCGCCGTCGAATCCGCAAAGCGGTCGCAGATCACCACGTGCCCTTGGTCGAGCGCGGGCCGAATGACCTCTGATACAAGCTGCGCGCGTGACGCGGCGAAGAGAAACAACTCCGCTATCGGGTCCACCCGCGCGTCAAAGTCCTTCATCCCGTCGAATTGAGCTTGCTCAATGGATGCCTCATTGATCTCGCCGGAACCGTGACTTCTCACGTACGAATGCACAAGCTCCCCGAGTGAAGTGCCCCCCGGTTCATAGAGTGACAGCACGTCGCGTGTCTGTCCGAGTTTCGTGGCGAGCAGTTTCGCTTGCGTCGTCTTTCCGGCGCCGTCGCACCCCTCAAAAGTGATGAAAATACCCACGGCTGCGCTAGCGCCCGGCCCCGACGGCTTCTCTTGCCCGATAAACCCGAACGCGCCGGTTCGGCTCCCGACCGTTTGAATGCGATTGCAGGCTTGCTTCTTGCGCCATCTGGTGCTGGAGTCTGCGGATGTACGCGTTCTGCGGCCTCAATTCGATCTCATCCATGTCCCCGGCCAAGACCCGTTGCAGCGATTCCTCCGTATCCTCCAGGATCGACTCGATGTCCTCCGCCATGCCGCGTGAATGCGCGATGGCTTGTAACGCCTGTTCAAGTTGCGTCGGCGTATTCTTTCGCAGCACATAAACGGGAACGTGATTCTCCTCCGCAGACCGCACCGCCGGTGTGCGCCGCCGATAAAGCTGCTTCGTCGTCAGCATCACGTCTGCGGAACTGACTGAATCAACCACGCGAAATGGGAGACTCAGCGTGTACAACGTCTCTTCAAGCTTTCCCCGCCCGATGCCGTGCGCATAGACGTCGGCTGATGTCCGCCGATAGTCCGCTTCACGGGATTCCTCCATCTCCCGCTCTTCGTCCATCTGGTAGGCCGGGCGGCTTGCGCCGATCAACCCAAACGACTCTTGGTCGACCTCGGTTTCCTCAACCGCCCCCTCATCGCTGATCTTTCTGGTCTGCGGACGTGCCGGCGCGCCGCGCAGCATCATGTCAACAGTCCTGGCTACATCGGCATGTACTGCGACCTCGGTGCGGCTGCGAATCTCCACAACCACGTTGAACGTCGGGGGCGCCTTGCGCTCCAGCGCTGTCTTGCGTGTTCGCCGTCGCCTCGCCTCCTCATCACCCAGTGTCACGGCCTGTATCCCGCCCACCAGGTCTGCAAGCGTCGGATTCTGAACAAGATTGTCCAGACGGTTTCCATGGGCAGTGCCAATGAGTTGCACCCCCCGTTCCGCTATCGTGCGTGCTGCGGCCGCCTCCGCCTCCGTGCCGATCTCATCGATAATGATGACCTCCGGCATGTGGTTCTCCACCGCCTCAATCATCACCCGGTGTTGTTGATGCGGCTGCGGCACCTGCATCCGGCGGGCATGGCCCAGTGAGGGATGCGGAATGTCCCCGTCCCCGGCAATCTCGTTTGATGTATCCACGATAATCACACGCCGCAGCGCGTCGTCCGCGAGAACCCGCGCCACCTCGCGGAGCATCGTCGTCTTGCCGATGCCCGGACGCCCAAGGAGCAGGATGTTGCCGCCGTCCGTGATGAGGTCCTCGATAATCTTGATCGTTCCAAAGATCGCCCGCCCCACGCGGCACGTGATCCCCACGACGCGATCCTGCCGATTCCTGATGGCTGAAATCCGATGAAGCGTTCGCTCGATTCCCGCGCGGTTGTCGTCGTTGAATTCACCGACACGTCCCACGATGTAATCGAGGTCCTCTGACGTGATCTCCGAGTCGCTCAGCTCAATCTCGGCATCAAGGAAGCGAGCCTCCGGCTTGCGGCCAAGGTCCAGCACAATCTCAAGGAGCTGATCCGCGTTGCCATGGTCGCGAAGGGGGATGGATATGCGCGGCGGAAGAGCGGAGAATAGTGCCTCCATGTCGTCGGATTCCGACTCGCTGGCAACGTAGACCTGCTGCTCCAAATGTGCGCCCCTTTCGCCCCCCAAGGTCCTGCTTTGAGCTTACCGCACGCGCGCCAGAAATTCTGCTATCCGCGCTAAAGCCCTACGGGTGCGAATGCGCCCTCAAGAACCCGCTGACCCATCTGGTAGGAGAAGCTCCTGTATGTCGCCTCTGAGCGGAATCCCCGTGACAATAGTGCCCGTGCCGTGGCCGCGTCGTAAGAAGGCGTGAGGAATTGAATCGTCCGCGAACGACCCGATGACTGGATAACCGACTCTATCAGCGCCTCGATTGCCTCTGGCTGCTCTGACGATGCGGCGCACCGCGCAATTACTGCGTTGGAGCCCACCTGCCCAAACCTCACCCACCCGATCTGCTCCACACCGTCCACGGATGCCACGATGTCGGTTGTCTTGCGCACGTCTATCCACCGCGTCGCCAGCGACTCCTGCCACTCGCGTAATGTCATCCCGTCCGCGGCCCTCATCTCGACCGGTGAGCAGGATGTGTGCAGCCTGAATAACCGGAAGTCCGCTGGCTCAGTCAACTCCCAAACACTGACGCCTTCCGGCATCCCGCGCTCTGCGCGATCACCGGCGGGCCGCACGTACAGCTCTTCTTCCGCGTAGCCGCGAAAACCGGCGCTCCCCACTGTATCCACAATTGGGCTGTCGTCCGACAACCTGAGGAAGACGTTCGTCCCCTTCTTCGGACGCAGCTGTCTGCTGAGCTGCGGTAAGAGTTCTGCGCATAGATCGCCGCTATCAGGCGGTATCAGCAGATGCTCAATCTCCCATGAAGAACTGTCCCTGGCGCCACGGACGAAAGCCAGCCCTCCCAACCCATCGTCATTCTTCAAGACAACGGCAAGTGTCTCGCCCTTTCTTGGCAGGGAAGCTGCGCCCACGATCCTCGCGACAGACCGCTCAACCTCCATCTCATGACCCACCCGCGTATACGGGTAGGCATGATCGATCGTCGCTCGGGATGCCAGCCCGAGTAGGCCGGCCAAATCCGTTGGTCGGGCTCCCTTGAACATGTCCTAGACCGTGTACAGCATGATCACGTGCGCTCCGTCCGTCACCGAACATTCTAATGATTTGACGGGTGGGTGGGGCGCGGTCAATGGACAGTGTCCGCGTTGGTATGTATACTGCGCGCCAGTAACAACTGAATACGGGTCTTGCGGGAGCTGGGTGAGCCTGGCTGAGAGGCCCCGACATTGGCATCGGGGCGACCGTCGGAACCTGAGCTGGGTAATGCCAGCGGAGGGAAGAGGCTGCGGAAATGCCTTGGCGTTTCCGAAATCCAATGAGCGCCGCTGACAAGTTCAGCGGCTTTGTTTTTTTGATGAAGGTCTTAGGGGGGACTGTTATGGATCGAGCCATGACACGGTATTCGCGGCAGAGGCACGAGGGACGGCTGCTCCGCGCAGCGGCGGTCGTGTTCCTCATCGCATTGGCGACGTTCGGTGTGGCCTGTGACAATTTCAGTGTCAGCATTAACCGTGAGCCCCCGCCACGCGACCTCATCATCATGTCCCATGACAGCTTCAATATCAGCGAGGACGTCATAACCGAGTTCGAGGAAGAGCACGACGCCACAGTGACAATCCTCAAGTCCGGAGATGCCGGTGAAGCGCTCACAAAGGCCATCCTGGCTAAAGACGCGCCCACTGCTGATATTCTGTACGGCATCGATAACACATTCCTTGGCAGGGCTCTCGACGAGGAGATTTTCATCGAATATCAGTCGCCGGTGCTCGATAAGGTGCCGAGCGAATATCAACTCGATTCCTCCAACCACGTCATGCCCGTCGACTATGGTTTCGTCGCACTGAATTACCACATCGCCTGGTTTGACGAACAGGGCATCGCTCCGCCGGAAGACCTCCAATCACTTGTCGATCCCCGGTACCGCGGGCTGACTGTCGTTCAGAATCCCGCCACCTCGTCGCCCGGCCTTGCCTTCCTCCTGGCAACTGTTTCCGCGTTCGGTGAGGATGGGGACTATACGTGGCAGGACTACTGGGCGGACCTGCATGAAAATGAAGTCCTCGTCACTGACGGTTGGACAGACGCCTATTACACTGCATTCTCCCTGTATGAGGGAGACCGCCCCATCGTGGTTAGTTACACCACCAGCCCCGCTGCCGAGGTGTTTTACTCCGAGGGCGCGCTGACGGATCCGCCCACCGCAAACGTGTTGGGCGACAATTCCGCTTTTCTCCAGATCGAGGGCATCGGCATCCTGGACGGCGTCCGAAACGAAGAACTTGCGCAACAATTCGTGGACTTTGTGATGGAAAAACGATTCCAGGAGGACTTTCCCACCCTCATGTGGGTCTATCCTGTGAATGAAGAGGCTGGACTGCCGGACGTTTTCGAGTTCGCCCCTGTCCCGGATGAACCGGCGTTGCTTAGTTCCGGTACTATCGCGGACAATCGTGAGCGCTGGATCGATGAATGGAACGCACTGATAAGGAGCTAAGAGCCACCGCACGAAAGTTGATCAGGTTGACGCCAATTCACATGGGGGGTCGCTTTACTGGGGGGTTGGAAAGCGGCCCCCCACCCATTTCTTGTTCACCTGATGAGGACGACTCTCTTGCGGAAGCACGATTGATACACCGACAGCGCGCATGTTCCGGGTGCGTGCCGCTGAGATGTGAAGGATAGCGAAGTGAGTGTGTGGCGCATTGCGCGAATTGCCGTGCCACTAACCTTCCTGGTGGTGGCCTTCGCCTGGCCTCTTGTCAGCGTCATGCGTATCGGCCTCGGCTGGGACGGACAGGGCATTCTCCAACCGTTCATCGATGCGGCGAGTGATCCCTATCTCAGGGGACGCTTTTTCTTCACCACGTGGCAGGCAGCCCTTTCCACCATCCTCGCGCTTGCGTTCGGACTCCCGTCTGCTTATGTCTTTGCCCGCCACCGCTTCCGTGGCCGCAGCGCGCTACTTGCCGCAATTACCATTCCGTTCATCCTCCCACCCATCGTGATGGCGCTCGGCCTGCTCTCCCTCCTCGGACCGTCGGGACTGGTCAATGACACCCTCACGGGCCTGATTGGACTCGAAGAGCCGCCCATCAAAATCCTCAACACCTTTGCCATCATCCTCATCGCCCACGTCGTCTACGAATACGCCATCGTCGTACGGCTCATCTCCACGTTCTGGGCCAACATGGACCCTGCCGTTCAAGAGGCCGCCTCCATGCTCGGCGCATCACCCCGCCGCGTCTTTTTTCAGGTGACACTGCCGCTCCTTCTTCCGGCGGTGGCGGCCGCGGCAGCGTTGATCTTCCTTTTCACGTTCACGAGCTTCGGCATCATCCTCATCCTGGGCGCTCCGCAGCACGCAACGCTGGAAGTCGAAATCTACACCCTCATGACCAAGCTATTCAGGCCGCACATCGCCGCCGCGCTCGCTCTCACTCAACTTATCGCCACGTTTGGAATGCTCTGGGCGTACGTCAAGCTCCAGTCGGCGGCTGTGACCCGCATCCGCCTCCGCGCTCAAGGCGCGCCGGCGCCCACTGGACACTCAAAAGCGGACTACATCATGAGGATCGGCGCTCTCGCATCCGTTCTCCTCGTCCTGTCCCCGCCGCTCGCCCTGCTCCTGCGCTCATTCATCACGCCCGACGGGCTGGGCCTGGACGGCTACACGGCCATCATGTCCAACGACCGCAACGAATACTTCTACATCTCTCCGATAGCGGCCATTCGCAACTCGCTTGCGTTCGCCGCCGTTACGGTTATTCTCGCCGTGCCGCTCGGCGTACTCGCTGCCTACGGCCTGCGCAACCCGAGGGCATGGTGGCGAAACCCCCTCGACGCCCTGTACATGCTGCCGTTGGGTGTTTCCGCCGTCACGCTCGGTCTCGGCTACCTGCTCAGCCTGAGAGTCGGCGCGTTCGATGTTCGAACTACCGTCGTCCCCATCATCCTCGCCCACACCCTGATCGCGTACCCGTTTGTCATCCGCGTCGTTATCTCTACCATGCGAGCGATCCGTCCCCACCTGCGTGAGGCCGCCACTGTGCTCGGCGCGAGCCCTATTGCCACGGCCCTGCGCGTCGATCTCCCCATCCTCTCCCGCGCCATCCTCGTTGGGAGCGTCTTTGCCTTCGCCGTCTCTCTCGGCGAGTTTGGCGCAACCCTCCTCCTCAATCGACCCGAATACACGACCATGCCCGTCGCCATCCTCAATTACCTGACTCGCCCGGGCGCAATCAACCTGGCGAGCGCCCTCGCGATGAGCACCGTGCTGATGGTTGTCGCCGGCGCAGGCTTCTTCCTCATCGAGCGCGCACGCTACCGCGGCTGGGGCGAATTCTAGCCATGACAAATTTGCTAACCGTCACCAACCTCACTAAGACCTATGACGCCGCCCAAACGCCCGCCCTGTCCGAAGTCTCCTTTGACTTGGATGAGGGAAAATCATTGGCCGTGTTGGGGCCCAGCGGCTGCGGCAAGAGCACCCTCCTACGCCTCATCGCCGGGCTTGAGACGCCGGACAGAGGGGAAGCCGCAATGAATGGCGAATCCCTCAACGGCATCCCGCCCCACCGCCGCGGTTTCGGACTCATGCACCAGGACCTTGCCCTGTTCCCTCATCTCAACGTCCGCGACAACATCGCCTTCGGTCTTCGCAGCCAACGGTGGGACGCTGAGGGCATCCAGCGTCGCGTCAATGAACTGCTGGAACTCATGCGAATCGAGCCGCTCGCGGACCGTTCCGTCGACGCGATTTCTGGCGGCGAACAACAACGGGTAGCCCTCGCCCGCTCTCTTGCCCCCCGCCCCCGCCTCCTCATGCTCGATGAACCGCTTGGCGCGCTTGATCGCCGTCTCCGCGAAGAACTTGCCCAGGAGATCCGCCGCATCCGCGACCACGAGGGCGTAACGCTAATCTACGTCACCCACGACCACGATGAAGCGTTCGCAGTTGCCGATGACATCCTTGTCTTGGAGCAAGGCAGAGCCGTTCAGCATGGTCCGCCGGAAGACGTGTGGCTCAACCCCGCCACACCGTTCGTCGCCCGTTTCCTCGGCCACGAGAACCTCTTTCCCTGTGAATTCTCAACTAAGGAGGGCGGTACAATCGAGGCTCATTGCGCCCTTGGCACATGGCAGCCCGTCGATGTGCCAACATCTCAGATCTGCACGGCCCTCATCCCGCCGGAAGCCATAACCATCGCTGAACCGAATCAGCACGGCGCACAGGCAACCATCGAAGACGTCACCCTCCAGGGCGGCAGCTACGACGTAACGCTGAACATTCGAGGCGAGAAACTCCGGGCCCGCGTCCTTGTTGGCGGCACAAGCATCCGCCCCAACCCCAACACGACTGTCTCAGTCTCTATCGACTGGAAACAGGTCCGCCTGCTGCACTGGGTCGAGTAGGCCCCCGCTCCTGCAACACCAGTACCAGCCCCTCTTCCACCGTGATGTTCGCCTGCTGCCACGCCAGCTCATTGCTCACCCCGCGCGTTGAACCAAAGCCCAATGGAATGCCAAGCAAGTCGTACTTGAGTCCCCACGATGTGACCGTCGCGCCCGTTTCTGACAGAGGCAGCAGCGTCACGTAATCCCCACGCTTTCCCGTGACGTATGCCGATGCGCCCTTTCTGAGAACGAATGCCTCCCGATACTCATCGATCAAACGAGTGTCGATTCCGCTGAGCTCCGGTCGGGTCAGCAACAACAGGTTCGCCACGCCGTGATCCATCCGATCCTGGCCGGTCAAAGCGCCAAGTATGCGGATCTTCTCCGCGCGCCGTGCAATCGCCTCATCCAGTGCCAGCTCTCCGTCAGTGGCCGCCTTCTCCGGCGGGTGCTCAAACATCAACCACCCGCGATCGTGAGCCGCCTGCACGGCATCGTCTGACGCGGAATCAAAATCACCGATGCAAAGCGTCGGCGTGATTCCTAACTCCAGGCAGGTGTTCAGCCCGCGGTCGACCGCGATGATGATGTCGCTCTCCCGGAGCGTGGCCATAACACGGTCGCCGGGCGTGATATCGCCTCCCGCCACGATGCAGGCAGTCAGTGGCCCGTTGGATTGTGAATCGTGGGTGTTCATAAGGCTTGCTGTGGTATTGTCGTTTGACCGTGCTGGACGGTAGGCGTTCATGCCCGCCAACCTATACTAGTATCAGTCGTAGGGTAGGGAACCGGCTGGGGGTAGAAATTGGTAGCGACGGTTGACCGCGCGCGCGAAGTTGTCGACAGGACGTTGGAAAACGTCGAACGGGTGATTGTAGGGAAGCGCACGGCGGCGGAGCTTGCCCTCACAGCAGTCCTGGGCGGTGGCCATTTTCTGATTGAAGATGTGCCCGGTGTTGGTAAGACGATGCTGGCCCGCAGCGTCGCCGTCTCTCTCGGCGCGTCCTTCAAGCGTGTCCAGTTCACGCCCGACCTTCTCCCCACCGATGTCATTGGAGTAAACCTCTACAACCAGCGCACCGGAGAATTCGAATTCCGGGCAGGCCCCGTTCTCGCTCATATCCTCCTTGCCGATGAAATCAACCGCGGCACCCCGAAAACCCAGTCCGCGCTATTGGAGGCTATGGAAGAAGGCCAGGTCACGGTTGACGGCGTGACCCACCCCCTCCCGCAGCCTTTTCACGTCATCGCCACTCAGAATCCGTTGGAGCACGAGGGAACCTTCCTGCTGCCGGAAGCGCAGCGCGACCGCTTTTTCCTGCGTCTCTCACTTGGCTATCCGACAATCGATTCCGAGATAGAAATCATGGATCGAACCCGTCTCGAACACCCCATTGACTCCATTGAGCCCGTCACGACCCCGGAAGAAGCGCTGGATCTCCAACAAACCGTGCGACAGGTGTACGTGGACGACCTGATCAAGCGATACATCGTTGACATTGTCGACGGCACGCGCGACCACGGTTCCGTTTACGTCGGGGCGTCGCCACGCGGCGCGTTGACACTCTTCCGCGGCGGACAGGCCCGGGCCGTCATGGATGGGCGCGACTATGTGCTGCCGGACGATATCAAGTACCTGGTCAACCCGGTCCTGGGGCATCGCATCATCCTCAACCCGAACGCCCGGATGCAGGGAATCACTCCGAACGATGTGCTGTCGCAGGTACTCGAACGCGTCCCTGTGCCGGGAGCCGTGCCGCGAGGGTGGCTGCGGAACTGAGGGAACACCATGAGGAGTCGCCGCGTCTACCTCGGCGTGCTGATCCTGATGGCGCTTTTCCTGACCCTCGGGTCAGGGTTCTACGTCATGTCCTATCTCCTCAGCGCCGTCATAGGCGTGTTCATCCTGGCGTGGCTGTGGACAAGGCTGAGTATGAGAGGCATCTCCGCCGGCGCAGATGATCAACCCTCGCTTGCTCAAGTGGGAGAGCGTATCGAAGAATCCGTCTGGCTTGAGAATTCATCCCTCTTGCCTCGCCCCTGGCTCCATCTTGAAGACATCGGTGACGTTCCCGGACTTGCCTCGGAGGTCATGGGCGTGCCTACTCGGGGCTCGCGCAACTGGACAAAGCTGGGTACGAGGGCGGACAAACGCGGCCGCTTTCATTGGGGGCCACTACGCGTAACAGCGTCCGACCCCTTCGGCCTCTTTGAAACGACGCAAGTCATCGGCGAACAACGCGAGCTGGTGGTCTACCCGGCCCCGTTCCCGTTAGAGGACTTTGTCATCTCTAGCGCAGAGGAGACCGGTGATGCGCCGGACTACCGCGCAACGTCTCAATTCACCCCCAACGTCGTCTCCGTTCGACGCTACACAGTCGGAGACAGCCTCAATCGGATCCACTGGAAGAGCAGTGCCAAACTCAATCGCTTGATGGTCAAAGAGTTCGAGACGGAGGTGCAGTCGGATCTCGCCATCCTGCTCGACCTTAACGCTGCCGTGCAGGTGGGTGAAGGCCTGAAAGGGACGGAAGAGATTGCCGTCACGGTTGCTGCCTCTCTCGCTCGGTACTTGCTCGAGTTCGACAACGGTGTTGGATTCTCTGCGATTGGCGAAACCGAATACACCATCCCCAACGGCACCGGTGACAAACACATGTGGCGGATCTTGGAAGCGCTGGCGCTCTGCAAAGCCGAGGGCAGGGTGAGCCTGAGCGAATTGCTTGGCATGCACGAGGCCCGTTTCAGCCGACGAACCGGCGTTATCGCCATCACGCCGTCCGTTGAGGACGCCATGGCCGCCGCCGGGATTCTACAGGAGCGGAACTCGCCGGGGGCAGTTGTCCTCCTGGAGCCGACAAGTTTCGGCGCGCCCGGGGACTACACCACAGAGTTGGCGAACCTCTACTCCATGGGTATAGCCGCCTACGTCGTTCGGCTCGGTGACGATATAGCGCGAGCGCTGAGCTTCAACGCGCTTGGACCCATCGCCATGCAGCCCGGCAATCGCCGCAGCTTCACGCGGCCTGAAAGGTGGGGAGCGTGAGCACGGCAGAGCGGCGCACTCCGCCCACCCAGCCCATCGCTGTGCCGCTGTGGCTGACCCGCGTGTGGCATCGCCTGCTGGCCTACCCGGACACGGGATGGCTCACAGTTTTCCTCGCCCTGCTGGTCACCGCAACTGTTGTCTGGAGCGTCGAGGATGCCCACTGGGTTCCCGTGATTCCCGGGGTGGCATTTGCTGTACTCATAGGCGGCGCGGCGGGGCTGATCAACGCAACACATCGCCGCAATCATGTGGCCCAGCACGCCGCCGCTCTGTTCATCGCGCTGGCGCAGTCGTTTGTTCAGGCCCTCACGGTCGTGACTGCCGCCAGCCTGGAGGGCAGGGCGCTGACGGCCGTCCATCGCATGACCCTTTGGGCGCAGGCGCTCCTGGATGGTGGCGCAAGCACGGATCGGCTGACCTTCGTATTCCTCCTCCTGCTCGGCGCATGGGGCGTCGCATATGTGACTGTCTACCTGACACTGCTCCTGCGAAACATCTGGGCCACGCTGCCGGCAGGCTTCGCTATCGTTACGAATCTGACCTACTTGCCGCCGAGCACCCTCCCCTTCTTCATGGCCTTCCTGTTGACCTCCGCATTGCTCATCGTCCGCCTCGTGCACCTTGAGCGCCGACGCAAGTGGGAAGCAGCGACAACCACGCAGGGATCATGGCTGCCCGTCCACGTCATGCACGCTGGCATCTGGTTCGCGCTCATCGTGTTCCTCGTCGTAACCGTGACACCGTCGATCGGCTCAGGCCCACGGGTGATCCGTTCCATGTGGACGGAGCTTCGATCCCCTATCGGTGACGCCGAAGGCACATTCGCGCGCATCTTTGCCTCGCTGCCCGCCCGCCGTTCGATGGGTCTGTTCGGCTTCACCGATGAATTGCCGTTCAGAGGCAACATCAACCTGCCCTCCGATGTGCTAATGCACGTCGAGAGCGATGAGCGGTTGTACTGGCGCGCTCGTACGTACGACCGCTACGCCGGCTGGGGATGGAGCAACAGCCCCCTCGTCGTGGCTGAGCGGCGCGGTCTCGAAGACATCGCCGGAAGCAGCTACACAGGCTGCCCTGAGTGCGTCAGGAACGTGACGTTTGAACTCAAGGCCCCGGCGAGCACGGTATTCACCGCCGCCACTCCTCTCCGCACGACGCTGCCTGTCGAGGCCCAGTTCTCCAACCTTGATGTCGATGAGGGCCATCGGCTGGTCAAACTGGAAAGCCAGGATGTCTTGCAGCCCAACCAGCGTTATACCGTTCAAAGCTACGTCCCACAGGTAACCGTCGAGGATATTAGCACCGTCACCCCTGAATATGAAGACTGGGTGGTGGAGAGGTATCTGCAGCTGCCGGAAGACCTCCCACCCCGGGTTCGTCTCCTGTCCGAATCACTCGCGAGAAGCGGTGACACGCCGTACATCAAGGCCATCGCAATCCGCGAATATCTGCGGACGCTCGAATACTCACAGAACATCAACGCGCCTCCGCCTGGTGTTGATGGCCTCGATCATTTCCTCTTCAGAGAACAGGCCGGGTACAGCGAATACTTCGGGTCTGCCATGACGGTCATGCTGCGCGCGGCAGGTGTTCCTGCCCGGATGGCGGTCGGCTATCTGCCCGGCGAGTACAGCGACGAGTTGGGCGCGTTTGTCGTCCGTGAATCTGACCTCCATTCTTGGGCTGAGGCCTATTTCCCGGGCTACGGGTGGATCCCCTTCGAACCGACTCCCAACGTTGAGCCGGACGCCCCTGGCGGCCCAACGGGGACCTTCTCCGCCCTCGTTCCCGATGTTGACCTCGAAATCATCGGCGACCTTGGCGCGTTTGCATTTGAAGAAGCGGACCTGCTTCAGGAGGATAATTTCTTCGAATTCGGCGACGAAGCCTTTGAAATTGAGGGAGGCGGACTGCTGCCGGGCGTGGGGATCGACCCCAGATTCTGGTACGGCCTCGGTGTGGCATTCGGGCTCGCGGTAGTGGCTGCGCTGATATTCTTGTGGTGGCAGGCGTTGGCACGTCCGCGCACGGCAGGGCGGGCGTACGCCCAAACCGTCCGCCTTGGGAGGTTGGCGGGCATCAAGACCAGGTCCGACGAGACACCGGCCGAATACATCGCCCGCCTCTCTGCCGCATGGCCTCGTGCAACATGGGCGCTCTACGGCGTTGTGCAATGGTACGACCATGTCCTGTACGGTCCCGATAAAGAGGCCCCGCCGGACAGGCCATTCTCGTGGCGCGCCATAGTAGTTGGACTGCTCGCGTTGACGTTTTTGAGATTGGTGCCAAGAGGGCGCGCCCGAGTGAGAAGGAGAACTGCAGATGCAAGCTAATGGCTACAGGGTTATCTCAACACCGCTGGGATTCCTCGGCCTCGTCGCCTCTTCAAAGGGTCTGAAAGCCGTCTTGGGGCCGCATGATGACCGGGAACTCGTCGAGCAGGAACGCGCCGACATCCTTGCTCCACTGAATGATGATCCCGTCAGCGAGATTCTCAATCACTGGGCGGATGTTCTCTCACGCTACACAAACGGGGAGACATTGGACTTATCCGGCCCGCTGGACATGGACGGCGGCACGGACTTTCAGCGTTCCGTCTGGCAAGCCCTCACGGAGATCCCCGTCGGCACGGTCCGCACATACGGCGATGTTGCTCACGCCATCGGCAGGCCAAAGGCGGCTCGCGCTGTCGGACAGGCTGTCGGCTCCAACCCGCTCGGAATCGTCGTCCCTTGACATCGCGTTGTGGGCGCGGACGGCGCTCTCACCGGATTCGGCGGCGGACTCGCAATCAAGGAACGCCTCCTGCTTCATGAGGGATGGGAGGACGCTCCGAAACAACGAGAACGAACGGAGTCTCGGGCTGGATTCAGGCTGACGCGCCGTGAGCGCGGCCTACGCCCCCGCATCGGCGTCATCGACTAACTATTCTTCCTCCAGAGGCTCGTCCTCAACCGGCGCGCGCGGGCTGGAGCGGGCGCGATCCAGGAATGTGGGATCGCGCAGCGTTTCTTCAATCATCTCTGACGCGCGCTCACCTGCGGCTTCGAATGGAAGCAACACGAGCGTCGCGCCAAGATCCTCCAGACGATGAGCGGTTGCAGCCGACTGACTGGTCAGAAGGACGGGACTGCGGAAGTTGTTTTCGCGCAATGCCTCCAGGAGTCCCACTTCGATATCAGAAGAACGAATCGTTGACACCGCGATTCGGGCAGACGAGAGGGGTAGCCCCTGCAGGAATTCCGGGGCTTCAACATCGGCGAACCTCATATGGAATCCCAGGTCCTGCAAGCGGCGCACGGCGACAGGGTCAAAGTCCACGCCCATGGCCTCAACACCGATTTCCCGTAGCCTGGAAAGGATGACGGTGCCGAGTCTTCCCGTTCCGAAGACGAGGACTTCCACCGGCTGATCCGCCTCGTCAAGGATTTCATCCTCTCTGTGAGCGACGGGGCGTTCAATCCGGCTCATCACGGGTTGCAGGAACCGATAAATCTGGTTCGCGTACGTGATCATATAGGTGGACGCGGCGAACGTTATCAAGCCCACCAGCGTAACGAGTGCGAGGGTGGACTGGTCCACATGGCCCAGGTCAAGGCCGAGCGCCATAAGGATGAAAGAGAACTCGCTGATCTGGGCCAGAGCCATCCCGGCGACAAGGCCGGTGCGTGCGCGGAAGCCCATGGCGAGCGTGATTCCCATGACGATGAGCGGGTTGCCCACCAGCACGAAGAGGGAGAGTCCCAGTGCCGGAAGGAGTTGAGACTGTAAGTCCGAGAGTTGCAGATGGACCCCCAGGCTTACGAAAAAGAACAGCAGCAGGAAGTCTCGCACGGTGGTCAGGCGGGCAGCCACCAACTGACGCGGCCTCTTGGTTGCAAGAACAACACCGGCAACAAAAGCGCCCATCTCCGGGCTGAAACCGGCCCATGTTGCGCCCGCGGCCATGAGCACGGCCCAGGCAATTCCTCCGAGAACCAGCACCTCGGGAGTCGTCAGCAGGCGGGGCTCGACTAAGGGTATGAGGAAGCGCGCCATAATAATCATGGCCGCGACCAGTGCCGCTCCACGCAGCAGACTCAGCCCCAGCTGCTCAAGTGTTGCCCCGGCTCCCTCGGCGCCCTGGAGACCGGACAGTAGTGTGAGCGCAACGATGACGACAATGTCCTGCACAATCAGGATGCCGAGCGCGATGCGACCGTGAAGGGAATCAATTTCGCGCCGGTCGGATAGAACCTTGACGATGATGACCGTGCTTGAGAACGTCAGCGCGAGTGAGATGTAGAAGGCTGACAGGAGATCAACACCGAAAGCAATGGTGATCAGGAATCCGACGACGGTTGTGATGATTACTTGCCCGAGGCCGGATATAACAGCAACGAAGCCCGCTGTGCGGATCAGCGCGGGATCAAGCTTCAGGCCCACGACGAATAGCAGCAGCGCAATGCCGACGCGCCCGAACAGGTCCACAAATGCAGAGTCCGCCGGCACGAGGTCGATGCCGGCCGGGCCAACGAAAACGCCCACAAAGATAAATGCCACGACAATCGGCTGCCGCAGCGTGGTCGCGATCACGGCTGCGATCGTGGCAACACCGAGAATCTGAATTAGATCAACGAATTCGGCAGACGGAGCCATATCCCTCGTCCCCGTGAACTGAAAGTGCGGTAACGCGCCAAACCAACCATTCAATCATAGCGGGCTAGATTGGCGAGTGGGGCGGTCTGAGGCGAGAGTGGCAACAGGAGTTTAGTCTCGCTGCTGGATGGCCTCCGGCATCATGCCGCGGACGATGTCGACTCGCATGAGTACTGCCGTACCGATACGGTCCGGGTCACGCGCCTGTTCCGGTTCAACCACGCGCTCCCACACCTGTTCCCAGAGCGGATCGCCCTTTGGATGGAATGTCACTGCACCGTAGAATCGCCAACCGACATTTAGCTCGTTGTTGCGGAAGACGACCGCAGCCCTGGGATTCTCTTCCATGTTTCCCATCTGATTGCGACGTCCGCGCTCCCACCACGCGATGTGCTCTTCATCCCAGATCATCAGGCTTCCCCGAAAGCCGAGGCCCGGGTCGCCGTCCTTTGATGCCGTGGAAATGATGCAGGGATAGCCCTTCTCCAATGCTGAGTTCACGTGCTCACGCATCTCATCGGTCAACTTGATCATGCAGTTGGATCCTCCGTTGGTTTGCCTGCGGTGAGTGTGGCCGCCGCTCTAATGACTTGAGGGGCGCGGCGCCTGGTCGTAGTGTAAACTCTAGTCTCATCAGCGCGCATGGTGGATATCATGTGAATTGGGGGGTGAGTCATGACGATGCGAGGCGCCGCGGCAATTGTCGGTTTCTCTGAGATTCCCACCCGCCGCACCTACGAAGGCCGAACAGCACTCGGTCTCATGGCAGAGGCGTCGCGAGACGCCATGGCCGATGCCGGTATCCGTAAGGAGGAAATCGACGGCCTCGTCGTTGAGGGCGGCAGCTTCTACCCCGCGCCCATTGGCGAATACATGGGGCTCAATCCCAATTTCGTGACCGGCGTCAGCACGATGGGCGCGAGCGGCGCAACGGCAACATCCGTCGCGGCCATGGCCATTTACTCCGGTCTCGCTACCACTGTCCTCGTCACGCTTTCCGAGGCACGAACCGCCGGATCACCTTGGGGAAGCCCCGCGTCCCCGGGACTCAGGACGGAATTCGAAGACCCATACGGTCCCGCCGTTGCCGCAAATACCGGGTACGGCCTCATGTACTCACGTCACATGCATGAGTACGGCACCACGCAGGAGCAGTTGGCAAACATCGCAGTCAATCAGCGCTTCAATTCACTGGAAAATGAGAACGCCGTCTTCCGCGGACAACCGCTCGACATTGACGACGTGTTGAACTCGCGATACATCAATTACCCGATCCGCCTCCTTGAGTCGGTCATGCCGTGTGCCGGAGGCGGGGCAATCATTCTCACGTCGGCGGAAAGGGCAAAGTCGCTCAAGAATAAACCCGTCTACATCCTGGGCGCGGGCATCGCATGCGACCCACTGTCAGGCTGGCAGCGGGAACGTCTGACTCGCTCCGTCGTGACCCGCTCAGCGCCCATCGCGCTTGGAATGGCGGGATACGGCCCGGCTGACATCCAATTCGCGCAGTTCTATGACTGCTATACAATCCTGCACGCAGTCTGCCTTGAGGATGCCGGCCTAGTGCCCAAGGGCGAGATCGGGCCGTTCTTCGCCTCAACGGACACTACCTACAAGGGCGAGTTCCCCATCAACACTGACGGCGGCCAACTCTCATGCGGGCAACCCGGCGACGCCGGTGGATTCCGCCACGTCATGGAAGCCACACGGCAGATAATGGGCCGAGCAGGCGTACGGCAGGTTGAGCGCAACGACCTCTGTTTGGTGAACGGTTGAGGCGGCACGGTGTCCAGTATGGCCACCTTGGTCCTCGGGTCCGAGGACACACTGTAGAGAAGACCAGGCAGCCGGCGTCACCGCCTTCGAGAGGGCAAGGTTTAGCACAATGACTACTGAGTACAAGAAACCGGTTCCCATCCCCGGCGGCCTCCATGGCACAACGCTAGGTGATTTCACCAAGCCCTTCTGGGAGGCCACGAAACGCCATGAATTGGTGATCCAGCGCTGCCGCCAACACGACGGTTTCTTCTTCTACCCGCGTGAGCTGTGCCCAGTCTGTTTGTCCGATGACCTGGAGTGGGCGCCTGTTTCGGGGCGAGGACGCGTCCACGCGTTCACAATCGTGTACCAGCCCAACGATCCCCGGTTCAATGAGGAAGCGCCATACGTCTACGCGGTCATCCAACTCGACGAGGGTGCGCGAATGATCTCGAACGTCATCGACATCGAGCCGCACGACGTCCAGGTAGATATGCCGGTCGTCGCGGTTTATGAGGACATCACGCCTGAATGGACACTGGTGAAGTTCAAGCCTGCGTGATCGGTCGATGAGCGGCCCCGGCGCCGCGACACAACAGTCCCCGGCCTTAAACCGTTCCGGATGGGTAGTCATGTCCGCCCTGTGGGCGGTCGACGGCACATCGACGGTGATGATCTTTCTGATCGGTCTGACGCTGCCGGAGATTCGTAACGAATTCAATATCAGCCCCGTCCAGGAGGGGTATTTGGGTTCGGCGTTCTTCGTTGCCCTGACAACCCTCTCCTTGCCGTCCGCAATCTGGATGTCCCGATTCAGCCCGCGTCTCGTAACACTGCTCGCCCTGATAGGCATGACGATCACGGCGGTCTTGCAGGGCATCGCGCCGAATTACTGGATCCTGCTGGCCGCGAGGCTGATGTTCATGTACGCGCTTGTGTCCCGGACGCAGGCGGAGGTGATGCTCATCCAGCAATGGTTCAGCGGCCCGCGCATTGCCACCCTGAACTCCATCACTGTCGCGAGCTTCGGCATCGGCCAGCTGGCCGCAATCGGGCTCGTCCCGATCCTCATGCCTCATGTTGGTGGGTGGCGTGGGATTCATCTCCTGCTCGCCGTTGTCTACGCAGCGGTTGCGATTATCTGGTTCATGGTCGGACGTGAGCGTAAGTATCAACCTTCCGAGACGGCCCGATTTGCGCAGCTGCCCGCAGAGAGTTCAGGCGGGGCGGCGGGCGTGTTGCGGCGACACCCGATTCTATTCGTGATTGCCTCAACGCAGTTCGGCGGGGCGATGGCGTGGGCGACGTTCGTGACATTCTTCCCAACGTTTGCCCAGGAGGAGCACGGGCTGTCACTGATCACTGTGGGCTTGCTCTTTTCGGCCTTCCCCATCGGCGGCACCATTGGCTCCCTCAGCGTTGGCCCTCTGTCCAACTTCTTCCGGCGGCGAAAACCGTTCATCTTCGTCCAGGGATTCATCATGCCCGTCCTCTATGTGACGATCCTCTCCCTGGGGCCGGACAACCCCTTGTTGTCCTGGCTGCCCGATAGTTTCTTATCGTCGAATTCATGGACGCTCGTGCTGATACCCTTCCTGGTGATCCAGGGGATGATGACGTCGTCCGTGGTGCCCATGATCATGACTGTCCCGTTCGATATGCAGTTCAGGCCGCGTGAAGTTGCCGTGGCCGTCGGGCTCATCAGGACGATTACGCCTCTCGGCTCAACAATCGGCCCGGTACTCGCAGGTGCGCTTCAGGAGGGCACGGGGTCGCTGGAGACTGCGCTGTTCATCGTGCTGCCAGTCTCAGTGACGGTAGGGCTGATCGGCATACTCCTACCGGAATCGCACCCCTCGCGGCGAACGGTGTAGGGGTGGCCTCTATGCCCCGGTGAGGGCCATCATCTGCGGCGCTCGTCCCATCTATCCCGGCTGTGTAGAGAGAAGCTCAGCGACTTCTTCGGCGGCAGCGATGCCGCTGGCAATCGCGCCGTTAACCGAAGGGATTCTCATATAGTCTCCCGCCAGAAACAGATTACTGACCTCTTTGCGAAGTTTAATGTTCATGTTGGCCACAGACGAAAACATGCTGGGCGGCCCCATGCATACGGCCTCTTCCCAGCGGTAAACCCGAGTGAACAGCCCTTCGTCATCAGCGGGTAGTCGGGACCCCGGGGGAGCATGGCGGCGCGCGTCCCCCAGCATCTGACGCTTGATCTCCTCGTCATCCAGCGGAATCAGCTCTTTCGCACGATCACGCCCGACGAGCATGTCAAGCGTGCTCTTACCGGGAGGAACACATGCGGGCAGCTTGATGGATCGATCTAGCAGGAGTGGGGTGTCGTCCTCCGGATACAGTGCTCCGCTCCAGCCCTGCGGCAGCGGGGGATGGTCAAGACCGATCACTACACGGCATCCCGTTGAGTAGGTGATGTTGTCGAACGTCTCACGAATGCCCGAAGGCAAGCCAGGCATGATGCCCGGAACTCTCGTAGCAGGCACAGCGCAGATAACTGCGTCCGCCTCTATCGTCTCACCGTCAACGACAACGCCGGTGACGGCGCCGTCAGAAATAGTTACGTTCCTGACGGGCGTCGAAAGGCGAATGCCATCCGCGCACGCCGCAGCGAGAGCATCGCCAAGAGCGCTGGCGCCCTTTACGGGCACGCGGAGTTTGTGCGCCTGCAGAACCATCTCAGTCAGATACGCCCGCATGTATGCCTGACCGGAATCCTCCGCGAATCCCATGGTCATCTCCAGGAAACCTCTCAATGACATCTGCACGCTTTCGGGTATACCTATCCGATCCAGGTAGTCTCCGAAGGACTCGGTGCCATCAAGCTCGCCGAGGCGGCTGTCGCTGGCGAAATTGAGGTATTTCGATTGGCGAAAGAGGCCTCCAAACAGTTTCTGTGCCGGCCACATCGCCTTGGGAGAAAGCAATCCAAGGGCCTTTGATGCTGGCAGATTCCTGATGAGGTTGAACGGCGATAGCCCCGGTGTTGTCGTAACCCACTTTCCGTTTCTATACCAGCCGAGCTTCATTTTCGTCTGGGCCAAAGGTAGCCCCAATTCCTCGCAGATACCAAACGTCGCATCGTACGAAGAACAAAAGAAATCCGCTCCCGTGTCGATGGTGAACCCATCCACTTGGTCGCCGACAAGCCGCCCGCCAACATGGTCCTCACTCTCGAAGAGGATCGGGGTGAAGCCGCGCTTCTTCAGTGTGTAGGCCGCGCTCAGTCCCGCGGCTCCTCCGCCAACAATGAGAACTCGCTTTGATTCCAAATCCAACTCCCGGCTAAAAGGGTTAAGGGTAGATGAAGCCGGTGTATGGGCGCGTCACAGCGCGTCCATACACGGACGCTATAACGCGAGCAGCTACCGCCCCTTCCATTCCGGCGTCCGCCGCTCCGCAAAAGCAGCGGGCCCGACGGCAGCATCCTCGCTGCCGAGAACCTTGGCGCTCAACTCCTGCGCGAAACGATAGGAATACTCCGGCGGCATGCTGCGACCCACGTACGCAATCTGCTTGATCGCCTGCACGGCCATCGGAGCGCACAGCTTGACCTCTTCCGCGATGCCCTGCGCGGCCTCCATCAAGGAGTCGCGGTCCGGGTACACCTCCTGGATGAGGCCGTTCCGCAAAGCCACTTCCGTGTTGATGCGGCTGCCGGTGAGCATCATCCGGAGCGCGTCACCCGTCGGAACCATTCGCATCATGTGGTGCAGCCCGTAAGCAGGCATGATGCTCCAACGCGGCTCAGGCAGACCGAACTGCGATTTCTCCGTCGCAATGCGGATATCAGTCTGCATGGCAAGCTCAAGGCCCCCCGCAACGCAGAAGCCGTCAATGGCTGAGATAATCGGCTTCCAGACGTTTAGATCCGTGATGAATCGTGAACCGGGGCCCCTCGATTCAAACTGAGAGAGTCCCTCTGCCTGCCTGCCACTGACCTCTTTGAGGTCCGCCCCGGCGGAGAATGCGCGTCCGCCCGCCCCGGTAAGGATGGCGACCAGCAGGTCGTCATCGTCGCGGAAATCGCTCCAAATCTCATAGAGGCGTGCGCCCACCGCTGAGTTCAGCGCGTTCATCGCCTCCGGTCGATTCAACGTCACATATGCGATGCGATCCCGCTTCTCGTACAGAACAACGTCTGATGAACCTGTCATGGCTATTTGCTCCTTCCGGCTTTCCAGCCGCTCCCCACATGACCCTCAGATGGGACGGTAACGAGCCGCCCGCCAACCGTCAACCGCAGCCCAATGCCGTATTGTAGTTAGTGCGATGGTCTTTCTGTTGCAAGCCTTGTTTGGCCGCGGGCCGCTCCGATCCTTCCAGTCAGGCGACTACACCCTGTTCTGGATGTCGTCCGTCGCTGCCATCATTTCACACATGATGCTCCTCCTCTTTCGGGGGTGGGTCGCGCTTGAGTTAACGGATTCGCCTGAGATTGTTGCCGCCGCGGCAACTGCGGGTGAACTGCCATCTCTGATCCTTTCCCTGCCTGGCGGTGTTCTGGCCGATAGGTTCAGCCGAAAGTGGATCCTCATCGTCACCGAAATTGTGACAATCCTCGCCCTGCTGGGATTCGTTGTGCTGCTCGCGATCGACCAGATGGAAGTCTGGAGTCTCTTCGTTCTCTCAGCGATAGCGGGCATCGCATTCGCCGTTGCCATTCCCTCGCGTATGGCCGTCGTGCCGAACCTCGTCAGCCGGGACAACATGGCCAACGGCATCGCCCTGTCTTCCATCATGTTCAGCGGAGGAATGCTGGTCGGCAGTTTCATCGGCGGTCGCATATTTGATGAATTCGGAGGTGCCACGGCCTTTGGCACCGCCGCTGTCATGTCCATCGCGTCGATCGTCTTCCTGCTCTTCGTCAACACTCGCCAGGGAGCGCGAGAAGGGAACAAGACACTGATGGCCGTCTGGACGGACACTGTCGAAGGCGCCGCATTTGTCTGGCGCTACAAGGTCATCCTTGGATTGATGACGGTAGCCGGGGTGGCAATCATTTTTGGCTCGCCATACCAGACACAACTTGTTGTCTTTGCCCGTGACGTTCTCAACCAGGGCGCGACGGTTGCCGGTGATCTTGGCGCGGCGGCGGGGGCCGGATCCATGACGGGATCAATTGTCCTTGCGACGTTTAGCAGTCCACGTGCAATTCGCAACCTGATTGTGTTTGGCGGCATAGGTTTTGCCTTCGCCCTCATAGCCTTTAGCTTTTCTGAAATCCTCACGCTCTCCCTGCTCTTCGCGTACATCGCAGGTTTCGGCTTCCAATCCTGCCTTGTGGCCACCACCGCGCGAGCGCAATTCTTGATCAGCGACTCAATGCGGGGCCGCCTGTCTGCGATCCGTACAACGACGTGGGGAGCCTCACCCGTAGGATTCACCATGATCGGCTGGCTCGCAGAGAACTATGGAGCGCCAACGGCAACCGCAATCATGGGCGCGATCACGCTCGGTCTGGTAATCGTTAGCCTGCTGGTTTTCCGGTCGCTACGCAGCACAGCGGCACCTGACCGACTATATGGCGATGAAAAGGAAACTGGAGAAGAAGGTTTGGTGTCATATTCCCGGGGCGCCACATAAACCACTTTTCCCCTCATTCCGGCGCAAGCCGGAATCCATCGGGCGTGTCATTCTGAGTGCAGCGAAGAATCTGAAACCCCGATTCCCCAACGCTATTTGGTAACGCGGCACCCTCAGAATTGTCCCTACTTCAAAATCCTCCGCCCCAGCACCCCTTGAATGGTCGCCGTCGTAGTCTCGGCAACCTCATCTACTGATATCCCCTTTAGCTCCGCCACCTTTGCCGCGACCATTGGCACGTCTCGCGGTTCTGTCCAATTGTCGCGGTTCTTCTTGTACGGCTGCGGATACGAATCCGTTTCAAGGACGATGGACTCCAGCGGGGCATTTTTCTCAATGATTTCTTGCAGATCGGGCAACCGTAGCAACGGCTTGGCCAGCGAGAGGTAGATGCCCTGGTTCAGGCACGCATGAGCATAGCCGAGCGGCCCCTGGAAGTAGTGCGCGACCACAGGCACCTTGTCGCCAACCTCCTCCGCAATGATCCGCAAAGGCTCCATGCCGGCCTCGCGATTGTGAAAAATCACGGGCAGATTCAGCTCTACCGCCAATCGCAGCTGCGCTCGAAAAACCTGTTCCTGCGCCGCCCTGTCAGGTCGACCCGGCTCCCAATCGAGTCCGATCTCGCTGATGCACACCACGCGCTCATGCGAGGCCAATTCACGCAGTCGCGCAATTTCGCCATCCGAAAGTGGACCGGATATATCCATCGGATGGACGCCCACGCCTGCCCACACCACGCCGGGAAATTGTTCAGCCAACTGCACACAGCGCTCTGACGATTCAATCGTCACGCCGGCCGCAATGATGGCCCCAACACCGGCATCAGTCGCACGCGCCACAATGTCCGGCCACTCATCGGTGTCGTGCTGGTCAATATGCGTGTGGACATCAATAAACGTCGCCATCCGGCCTCCTCAGTGGGTCCCGTTACCGTCGCAACCAAGTATAATTCGCTGAATCGGGGTTCAAGGGGAGGGTTGGCGCGTGTCGCCATGGCGGCTGGCGTGGAGACAAACAAGGGGCAAAAGAGCGCTGGCGCTCGTCGCATCCCTTGGCATCCTTCTCACAATCACCCTCTCAGTTCTCGGCCCGCTCTATCTCAACACGGTCGAACGCCTCGCGTTCCGGGACTACCTCGAACGCAATTCCTTTAACCTGGATTCCTATGTCGCCACGGGTTTCTCGACGTTCGAACCGGAGCGATACAACGCCACACGCAACGTTATAGCCAACGCCGCCGAGGACACGCTTGGCGACGCACTGGATCGCCACGGCGTCTACTCCAGCACCTTTTCCATCCGCACTGCGCTCACCGACTCGGACGAATCGGGCGTCATATCCACCTTGACCACGCGCACCGGTTTTGACGACAAGGTCAACGTCGTTGAAGGCCGCCGCGCGCAATTCGTGGCCAGTGGACCGATTGAGGTCATGTTGGGGAGGCAAGCCGCCGAAAAGACCGGATTCCAGGTCGGCCAGCAATTCGGCCTCAACCCCCGGCTCCCACCTCCCGCATTGCCGTATGACGCCGTCCTCGTGGGCATCGTTGAGCCCGTGGATCCGCAGGAGCGGTACTGGTTCCAGGTCGGTGGTCTGTTCTACGAGCGAATGGACGCTGAGCGGAACGATGCCGGTCTCTGGGTTATTAGCCTATTCCTGCCCGAAGAGACGTTGGTCGACCGCATCGGCGCTGAAACGCCGACCCTGCTCGGCAACGTCACGGACACCCTGTACATCAACCCGGATCGTCTGCTCGACATGGGGCTTGAGAATGCTGACGCGGCTATGGCGGACCTGCAAGGCCGACTCACCGGAGATGCGTCCCGCAGCCTCTTTCTGTCCCTGCTCGCAAACAGCCTGCCCGATTATCGCGATGAGGTCGCTCGCAACCAGATGCCGCTCGTTATCGTCCTCGTCATTGTGGGCACAATCCTGCTTTACGCCCTGACGATGATCGCGTTCACTGTCGGTCGGACAACCGAGGGCGTTGTCGGCCTCCTGCGGAGCAGGGGAGCAGGTGGACGACGGACGGTGACACTCATCCTCGCTTGGGCGCTGGGCGCGACCGTCCTGTCTGCAGCCCTCGCCCCCCTGATTGCCTACGGAGCAATTCGAGGGCTGGGCGAACTTGGCGCGTGGAGAGCTGCTCTCGATGGCGCGAATCTGATGCCCACGCCAATCGCTCCCGTTCTGCCGTGGCTCGCAGCAGGCGTAGCCGTGACCATCGTCATCATGGCCGTACCGGTCATCGGTGCCTCGCGCGTCCCTGTCTCCACCCTCCAAAGCGAGCGATCCCGACCGACCAATCTCCCGTGGTTCCGCCGTCTGCATCTGGATATCGTTCTCCTTGTGATCGCCGCGGCCATCCTGTGGCAACTGGAATTACGAGGCGTCGAAGAAGGCGTCGCCGTCGCGCAAACGGATGGCACATCACAGTTGGACCGAACGGTGCTAATCGTTCCGATTGCAATGACACTTGCCGCCCTTCTGCTTCTGTATCGCCTGTTGCCGTTTGGCATACAGGTTGCCGCCGCCGTCGCCCGCGCTATCGGACGGCTGCCGATAGACATGGCGCTGGAACGCATCAACCGTGCCTCCACTCCGGCCGCCGCCCTCGCCGGCCTCCTCTTGCTGTTTGGTGTGCTCGGAGTATTCGTCGCCACCTTTGGCGGGACGCTGGACAAGGCTGCGGCTGACCAGGCGACCTTTCAAGCTGGGGTCGACGTTCGAATCGACCGACATAGCTCGTTCACCGGAAACTCCTTTGCGGAAGTCACGGAGAATTACCGAGCGTTAGATGGCGTCCTTGACGCCTCCCCTGCTTATTCAAGCAATGCAGGACTTGGGTCAGTTCAGGTGGGTACGCTCGTCCCAATCATCGGCATAGATCCGTCAACGGTTGGGGGGCTGCTGGAATTCCGTGAAGATTACGCGGAAGTTCCAATGGAAGAACTGCTCATTGACCTCGCCTTGTCCGATGAGTCTCCCGCGCCCCCCCGCGTCATTCCGGACGGAACGCAGCACGTCGGCGTGTGGGTGAAACCGGAGCTGCCGCAAGCCAATCGATTCTTGTGGCTCCAGATCATCGATGGCCTCGGGAGACCGGACACGTACAGCCTTGGCGCGCTGGACTTTTCGGGCTGGCGATTCCTCGAAACTAGGCTTGCTCGGGGCAGTCAGCCACCGCCACCCGGCCCCTACACGCTCAACAGCATCATGATCTTTGAACCTGTCGAGGGCGCAAATGGCGCCCCCGGGTCATTTGCGCTTGACGACTTTGTCGCAACCGATTCGGACGGAGCACAAACCGTCGTTGAAGACTTTGACCAGGCCGCCGATTGGCTCCCAATCCTCCTAACCGGGGAGCGGCGTGACGTTATCGGAGCCGGCGCGACTGCAGGCGAGCGCGAGGGCACACTCAGATTCGTATGGGGACGCGATACACGTGATGGCGTGCGCGGAATCTATATCTCGCCGGGCGCGTCCTCCATACCCATGCTTGCCTCCACCGACCTCCTGCTAAATCGCGGCTGGCAGGTGGGCAGTCTGGCCGCAGTGCATGTGGCGGACCGACTCGTCCCCATCCGCATCGTTGGGACGCTCATGGCGTTTCCGACAATCGAATCTGGATCGGCCGGTTTCCTGGTAGCCAACGGGCAATCCCTTATCGACCACGTCAACGCCGTCAGCGTCACGAAAAAGCTCTGGCCGAATCGGGTTTTCCTCTCGCTGCCTGACGCTCCGGAGCAGAGAACGGCTATCTTGGACTCTATCGTGAACGACGAGAGATACACGGGCGAAGTGGTGGATCGCATCGCCATCCAGGAAGAGACACAGCAGAGCCCGCTCGCCTCCGCCGGATGGCGCGGCATGACTCTCATCGCCCTGTTCGCGGGCATAGGAGCCCTGCTGATCGGCGTCGCAGCGCATGCCGCCGGTGCAGCGTCGGACCGGGCGCGTGACAACGCCGTGCTGCGCGCGCTCGGAGTCCCGCGATTCACCGCGCTGGGGTCCTTTGCTGTGGAATACATCTCAATCGTGCTCCCCGCCGGCGCAGGCGCAATAGCCGTCGGCATCTACCTGAGCTGGATTCTCGTACCGAGATTCCAGGGTCTCGCCGGAACAGAGCCTGTGCCCAGCCTGATCCTGTCCCCGGACTGGCAGGTGGTCGGACTCGTCATTGGATTGATATGCGCCACCGGCCTTGGCCTGGCCGCTGCCTTGTGGCGCGCATACGTGTCGCAGCCCGTTGCATGGGTCCTGCGCGGGGCGGAGGCGTAGTGGGCCTAAGACTCCTGCCTCTGGTTCTGCGCCGGTTGCGCACGTACGCGCCCCTGTTGCTGCCCGTGCTGCTCGGTTCGACCGTCGCCGCCGCGACCATGGCCAGCATCGTCATCTATACACAGGCCCTCCGCGACCTCGGCCTGAGCCACGCCGTCAATAACGCCGACGAAAGATCGCTCGACCTCGAAGTTCATTTCAGGACATCCGGCATCGACCGTGAAGTCTATGAGCGGGCTACGGACCGCGTACATTCGAGAGTGACGTCGGCATTTGATGGCCTTGCCGAGCGAGAAGTGTTCAACGTGCGGTCTTCAACATTCCTCGTGCCCACTGACGGTTCCGACGAAGTTGACCTTGAAGTAACACCGCGCTCAATCTTCCACGTCCTCGAATCGAGCGCGAATCTGCTCGCATTAGAGGGCCGTATGCCGGAACCGGGCGTCGTTGAAACAGTCGACGGCGTCGCGACCATTGAGGCCGTCGCTATGCGACAGGGCGCGGAGTACCTCAACCTTTCCATCGGCGACACGGTCCCCTTTGTCCCGTTCTGGGAAGACAGGAACAGCAAGATAAATGTCCGCCTAACCGGTCTGGCCTCCCCCGTCGATCCTGAAGCCCATTACTGGGACTCCCCTGCGCTGCAAAGAATAGTGCGTGAGCCGACATTGCTCAGCACGCTCCCCGTCATCATCCCCCGATCCACGCTCGTGGACGTCGTCGGAACGATGTTCGTCGAGGCGGACGGCACGTATTACTCGCGCTATCTAACAAACCCTGCCGATATTCGCGCGGCGGATTCGGAAAGTCTCGCTGGGGCAATTGCCAGCCTTAATGGCTCCCTCGGAGCCTCCATGGACGGCTACAGGCAGAACACCGAGCTTGATGACGTGCTGAATACCTATGACACGCGCATCCGATTCATCGAAGCGCCCATCGCCATCATGCTATTCCTGGTTACCGCGATGGTCCTGTACGCCATCGTTTTCCTCGCAGGCCTTGTCACGGACAGGCAGCGGGCGGACGCCGCCCTCCTCCGCAGTCGGGGCGCGCGCACCCCGCAGGTTCTCCAGATCTACGCCGTCCAGGGCCTTCTGGTGACCGCAGCCGCGGCGGCTGCCGCCCCATTCCTCGCCGCCGGCCTGATCGCAAGTGTCGGCTATTTGCCCGTCTTCTCATCACTGGGTGACGGAGGCCCGCTGCGTGTTTCTGTCTCGCCGTTGGCCTTCGGCTTGGCGGGCGTCGGAGGCCTTCTCGCCTTCGCTGTCCTCCTCATTCCCACCCTCCGCCTTGCCCGCCGAAACCTACTGGAGGAACGACGCCTCATCGTCCGTCCTAACCAGGTCGGATTCGTCCAGCGCTACTATCTCGACGTCGGATTGGCCGCGGCTGGACTCATCTTCCTCTGGCAGTTGGGCCAACAGGGTTCCCTCGTTGCGGATACGCTTTCCGGCCAGCAGGGCGCGGACCTCTTCCTGCTGCTCATACCGACGCTTTTCCTGCTATCTGCCGGCCTGCTCTTGCTGCGTGTTCTCCCGCTCGTAGGAGGACTCGTCGCGCGCATTGCCGCCCCGGTCTCTCCAACATGGCTCGCGCTTGGCCTCTGGCAGGTCGGGCGCAACCCGCTGTCCGTCACGAGGCTGGTTCTGCTGCTCGTTCTGGCGGCGGGGCTTGGCGCGTTTGCGGCGAGTTTCGGCGGCACACTTGATCGTAGCTATGAGGAGCGGGCGCGCTACGAAACGGGCGCGGATGTGCGCATCGCCAATGCCGCTATCGCGCGTAATCAGGGGCCAACGCAGGACATGCAGTCCCTCGTGGAATCCCCGGACGGCGTAGCTGCCGCGGCGCGTGTGTTCCGTGCCTCCAGTGGCTTCGCTGCGGGCTCATCTACTGACCGATTTGAAGTCCTGGCTATCGACGCCCAAACCCTCAAGAACGTGACGTGGTGGCGCGACGATTTCGCCTCAAACTCCCTCGACGAAACCTTGGACGCCGTCGATGGTGAGGCCATCGAAAACTGGGGCATCGAGCTGCCTGAAGATGCGCGGTATATGGGCGTGTGGGTGCGAAGCGCCAACCGGCCCGACCCACTCTCGTTCTTGAGGGCCGTGCTTGAAGACGCCAACGGTCGTTTCTTCACCGTTTCCCTTGGTACGTTGGAAAGCACGGACTGGACATACATGGAGACGCCGCTTGAGCCACCCCGGCGCACAGCATGGGGACGGCGTGTTCCTACCATTCAACCCGCCGCCCCCGTTACGCTGGTGTCCTTGCAGGTGAGACAGCGCTCCCGCTCTGAAGGCATGTCTGCCGGAGCATTCTTCGTCGACGAGATCATGACCAGAACTGCGGCGGTGGGATCGGAGCCTGTTTCCGTCCGCCGATTCACAAGCGACGATGACTTGGCCGTCATTCAGATCGGTCCCCTCACGCGCACGGATTCACTACGGGTGATCGGAGGCGCAGGACGTGATGAAGGTCCCTCTTTGCTCTTCAGCTGGGGCAGGGCCACGGCATTCGTACAGCGCGGTTTCTACGTTGGTCCGCAGACATATGAACTGCCCATGCTGGTCAGCCCGGGCATCTTGCGAGCCTCCGGTCTCCGCGTCGGCGATACACTCGATATTGGCGTTGGCAGCGCTCGGGTCCCCGGCACAATCGTCGGTGTTGTCGACTTTTTCCCCACTCTGAATCCAACCGAGGGCGCAGGATATGTCATCACTGAGATACAAGGCCTGCTCCGACACCAGAACCTCGTCGGCCAGGGACAGGAAGAGCAGGCAAACGAAGTCTGGTACAGGCTCGATGAGGGTCTGGCTGGCGAGGAACGAACTGAGGCCTTGGAGGGCATCTTGCAGACCGCCGGCGCAAGCCAGATCATCGACCGCGAGGATTTGATCGCCACCTCGCAGGCGGACCCCCTCGTCGCGGCCGGGTGGGGCGCGTTATTGCTGGTGGCCTATGGCGCAGTACTCTTCCTTGGCGGCACTTGCTTTGTCGCGCATTCCATACTGACGGTCGGCGAACGAGGCAGACAATTCGCCCTGCTCCGCACCATGGGACTCAACGGCCCGCAGATCCGTGCTGTCGTCTGGTTTGAGCACATGCTTGTCGTCGGCATCGGTATCGGTGCCGGATTCCTGCTCGGCCAGAGGACGGGCGCTCTCCTGATGCCATTCCTTGACCGCACACAGGACGGCGTCGCTGTCCTCCCCCCATACGTCATCGAGACGAGCGGCCTTTCCATCGGAATCGTCTACGCGCTCATGGCCGTCGTATTCATCGCCGCCACGGCATTCGTAGTCCGCATGTACAATACGCTAGCCCTCGGTCAGACTCTCCGAATCGGGGAAGACTGAGGAACAGTCATACTGATAACAATGAGCAGTCACAACAGTCCTCGTGACATCCACATCGCTTGCAGAGACCTCTTCAAGATCTACAAGGCTCAGGACCTTGAGGTTGTGGCCCTGCGCGGGCTCGATTTTCAGGCTGCGCGCGGTGAAATTGTCGCAATCGTGGGCGCGAGCGGCAGCGGCAAATCCACCCTCCTCAACATCCTCGCTGGCTATGACAACCCCTCCGCCGGAGATATCCGCGTTGGGGATCGTGACCTGCTCGTTATGCGTGGGCGCGCCGTGGAATCCTATCGCCTCCACGAAGTCGGATTTGTCTGGCAGCAGACGGGGCGCAATCTCGTTCCCTATCTCACTGCGCGTGAAAACGTAGAACTCCCAATGCTGCTGGCCGGCGTCGGTGGATCGCAGCGACGTGAACGGGCTGAGGAATTGTTGGACGCCGTCGGCCTCACTGAAAGAGCCACCCACCACGCCAATGAACTATCCGGCGGGGAACAGCAGCGCGTCGCCATCGCCATTGCCCTGGCAAATCAACCCGACCTGCTTCTCGCAGATGAGCCGACGGGCGAACTCGACACCGACACCGCGCAGACTGTTATGACCCTCTTTCAATCATTGAGAGACCGATACGGCACAACAATCGTCATCGTCACCCACGACCCGGATATTTCCAACTACGTCGACCGTGTCATCATCATCCGGGACGGTCGCGCAAGTGCTGAGATCGTTTCGCTGCATTCCTTCAAACGAGCCGAAGAGGACGGCGTATCCGAGCCTCCCCGCGAATACATCCTCGTCGACAGCATGGGACGATTGCAGCTGCCGCGTGAAATGATGGATCGCGTTCGCCTGCGGGAGAGGGCGGTGGTGACAATAGACGGTGACCGCGTTGTTGTGACTCCGTCGGAATCGGGTGAGATGTAGCAAATGACCAACGTGTCACGGGATGGGGCAGGGCCCGATATTCTTGCCGAGGCACGGGGCGTCGAGCGAGTCTATTCGCTGGGAGCCGAGCGGCTCCATGCCCTGCGCGGCGTTGATATGAGTGGTGCGGCAGGAGAGTTCATCGCCCTCATCGGCCGATCCGGCTCAGGCAAGACCACTCTCCTCAACATCCTTGCCGGGCTTGATCGTTCCACCGCCGGTGAGGCGTTCCTCGCCGGACAGCGTTTGAACGGACTCTCGGAAGAAGGCCGCGCCGCCTTGCGACGTCAGCATGTCGGCATCGTCTTCCAGTCGTCCTCGCTCATGCCGCTGCTCACCGCCGCCGAGAACGTGGAACTCCCCCTCCGTATATCCGGTTGGTCGCGACGCGACCGCGAGGAGCGCGCTCGTGAGGTGCTTGACCGCGTCGGCCTGCTGCACCGGATGCGGCATCGCCCGTATGAACTCTCCGGCGGCGAACAGCAGCGCGTCGGCATTGCCCGTGCCATTGCATCGCGCCCCTCCGTCCTTATGGCCGACGAACCAACTGGAGAACTCGATTCCGTTTCCGCCCAGACTGTCTTTTCGCTGTTCAGAAGCCTCGTTGAGGAAGAAAGAGTCCTGATCATCGCCGCCACGCACGACCGCGCAATCATGTCCGCAGCAGACCGCGTCCTGGAACTCCGGGACGGCCACTTCACCCACGAATCAACCCCCGAACGGGAGACAGTTCTGGAATAGCCTCCACTCACCCCCGCGCCGCCGCCACCATCTCCGCGATTACTGGCAGATCCTCCGCCCGTCGGTACGCAATCATCAACTCATCAACGCCGAACGACTCCATCCGCTGCAGGTGCTCCCGCAGGCTGTCCGCATCCGTGAACACCAACTCGGCCGCCAACTCCTCATAGCTCGCCGTGTTTGGTTCGCGTCCGCAGAGTTGCTGCAGGTTGAAGTTGCGACCGAAATTTGTCACCCACCACTCGCGCACCTCTTCAGGCTCCACGTACCCAAGCGTTGTCGTGACTTCAAAGTTGGGATTCTTTGCCGCTTTCTTCGCCTCCTGAGCAGTGCCAAGCAGGGTGGGGTTGCTCGTATAGAGATGAACGCCGTCCGCTGTGTCACGGGAAATATCGAGCCAATAACGACTCATCGACGCAATCGCGATTGAGATGTGTTCCTGCACCGGCTGCACCCGCTGAGAGACCTCTCTGAACGTGAACGCCGTCCCCTCCATGCTGACCGTCTCTCCCGAGAGCAGCCCGTTGATGATAGTGATAGCTTCCGTCACAGCCTCATCCGGCCTATCGGCGTCGATGCTTGCGATATACGGACGCGATCCGCGTCCAATCGACAGATCGACCCGTCCCCCGGAGAGCTGGTCAAGCGTCGCAGCGCCATGCGCGATGACGGCGGGATTCCGATGATACGGCGCCATGACCCCGACGCCGATCCTTGGCGTCGTTGTGTAAACAGCCGCCAGCGCCGCCGTTGTCCAGACCTCCCATTGCGAGAACGCGGCGTCCGGAACCCATATCCGCTCGAAGCCGTAGGAATCATAATCCTTGATGTAATTCACCAGGTCCGTGACGGGTGTTCGGACCGCGAGTTCAACACCGATGCGCATGTGCGGGACCTCATTTCCTGGAATTGTTTGACTAGCGTGTGCCCTGTGTAATGGGGCGTCAAGCGTGTGGGACTATCATTGAATGGAACGACATTGACGTGTGAGGAGGATCATCGCGGGTGTTTGATCAGATTCTGTCCGATTTTCAGGTGATTCTAGAAGATCCTGGGCCGTTCCTGCAGTTCGTCATTGTGTGGGGTGGCGGTGCAGTGACCCTGATGCTGGCCGTCTGGTTGGTGTTGCCCCCGCTTATCCGTGGCTTCCTCCGCTCTCTGGATCGTGTATTCCCCGGCGGTTTCGAGTGGTTGCAGGCAGACCTGAGTTCGATGGTCGTGCGTGCTGCATGGATCATCATCGTGATCGCCACGATCGAAATTTCCGCCGCGTTCGCGCTCGGCTATTCATCTCTCGCTCGTGGGTCGATGGCCTCAGCAGGGCAGTGGGTTCTCGAAACGGTCATTTCAAACGCGCTTCCAGTGGTTCTCATCGTCATCGGCGGCGTCATCGCTATGCGAATCGTCACCTTCAGCGTTCCCAGGCTCGTCGAAGCCAACATCCGTGCTCGTGACAGCGTCAGCCTGGAAGAGGAAATCCAGAAGAACATCGCCACACTCGCCGACGTTGTGGTCGGAACCTCCCGCACCGCCATTGTGCTGCTGACCATCTTTCTCGCGCTCAGCCAGATCGGCGTCGATCTTGCCCCCCTCCTCGTGGCTGCCGGCGCGATCGCCGTCGGCGTCGGCTTCGCCGTTCAGAACCTCATCCGTGATGTTCTCGGCGGCATCTTTATCACGCTTGAAAATCAGTATCGTGTCGGTGATGTTGTCAGCATCGCCGGCATCGCCGGTCTGGTAGAAGACATCAATCTCCGCCGCACACTCCTCCGCGACCTTGACTACCGGCAGCACACCATTCCCAACGGCTCAATCACCACCACGACGAACTACACGAAAGACATGTCCCGCGTGAACATGAACATTGGCGTGGCCTACAAGACTGACCTTGAACATGCTATGCAGGTGCTGAACCGGGTAGGGCAGGAGCTGGCAGACGAAGAGGAGTGGGGCCCCATAATCCTTGATCCCATCAAGGCATTGCGAGTCGATAGCTTCGGCGACTCCGCAATCGAGATCAAGGTGCTCGGGGAGGTTCTCCCCATTCGCCAGTGGGACGTTTCCGGCGAATATCGCCTTCGTGTCAAGAAGGCCTTTGATGACGAGGGGATCGAGATACCCTTCCCCCACCGCACGCTCTACATGGGCGATGCCACCCCGGAAGACGTCGGCCTGCGCGGCGCCATCATGGAGGCGCAGCAGGATGCGACACGCGTTGCTCCTCCGGAGAGCAATGCCTCGGACTCGTAGCGCCAAACCCGGCAGGGCGGACACAGAAGCAAGCGCATGGCAGAGCCCCTGGTCAACCACCGGTCGGATATAGAAGCTCGTATTCGGGCCGCCGACCACGTCTTGATTGCATGCGACTTTGACGGAACACTCTCGCCTATCGTCCCCCGCCCCGAGGACGCATACATTCTTCCGGAATGCGCGGACGCCCTCAGTCAGCTGACCGAGCAGCCCGGATATGCAGTCGCGATTGTGAGTGGCCGTGCGCTAGAAGATGTTCGGGAGCGTGCTGGTCTCCCCAATGCCATCTATTCCGGAAATCACGGTATCGAGATCGCTGCGCCCGGTCTGGCCTTTGAGGATGATGGCGCGGAACAAGCCCGTCTCCTGATGGCAGATCTGCGCCTGGCCCTTGAACATGCCGTCAACCGGATAAGCGGCGCGTTCCTCGAAGACAAAGGCGTGAGCCTCAGCGTCCACTCCCGCATGACTCCCGAAGAACTGGAACCGAAAGTGCGAGAGATTGTCCATGACGCGACAGCGGACGCAGTCGCTGAAGGCAAGATCACTGTCGTGCAGGGCAAGAAGGTTCTGGATATCCGCCCCGCAGCAGCCCGTGACAAAGGCGCGGCGATGCGATTCATCATGGACACCCTGCTGCGAATGTCAGAAACGCAACTCTTTCCCATCTACATCGGGGATGACACAACGGACGAGGACGCGTTTCGAGAAGTCAACCTCTCTGGTGGACTCTCAATTCTCGTTGGCGAGCCTGACCGCGATACCGTCGCAACGTACCGACTGGATTCTCCCGCCGATGTTGCCGGATTCCTAAACGGTTTGGCAGACGCCTAGACGCGCGTCCCGTTAAGTGATTCGCTATGATTATCTTTCAGGATAAGGGTCAGGATTGAGCTATGAACGCATCAGAAATAATGTCAAGCCGCGTGTACACCATTCGGTCCGACGCAACGGTAGTCGATGCTGCCAATGTCATGCTGGATCACAACATCAGCGCGCTGCCTGTGGTGAATGACCGCGATAACCTCGTTGGCATCATGAGCCACTCAGACTTCTTCCTGACGCCTATCCGCGACCCGGGGATGCACGGAACGGTTTTTGAGCTCTTTGGCAACGTTTTTGTCAATAGGGACAATATTGGCAACTTGCATACCGTCCTCTCCAGGACCCTCGTCTCGGATGTGATGTCCACGCCCGTCGTGACCGTTAAAGAGGACACGTCGATAGAGGAAATCGTTCGCATCATGCACCAGCGCCGGCTCAAGCGACTCCCGGTCGTCCGTGACAACAAACTCGTCGGCATCATCACTCGCCACGACTTTGTTCGCCTGGCTGCCACAATCGCGCCGTAACTGTCAGTGAACGTCGTCCACCCCGTGCCCCCCGTTTCGATGGAAACGAGCGCGCCGGTTCTTCTGGCGATAACCTGAACAGACCCGGCATAGCCCGAACAGACTCGGCATAGGAGAAGAAATGACTACCACCATCACGCGCGGCAAATACGTCCTCGTCCGAGCCGATCTGGCCGGAGATAGCACGGTCTTGACTGATGGCGCTGTGGCCCAGACCGACGGTCAGATCGTCGATGTAGGGGTGTATGATGTCCTCCGATCTCGCTACCCGGACGCTGAAATTGTTGGCAATGGCCGCCAATTCCTCATGCCCGGTATGGTCAATGCCCACCACCACGGCCGCGGCCTGTCCGGCCTCCTCCTTGGCCAACCGGACGGCGGCCTTGAAACGTGGATCAACCATGCGTGGGGACGTCGCTCCGTCGAGCCATTCAACATGATGCTGATTACACTGCTGAACCTGATTAGGTCCGGCGTCACGACAGTCATGTTCAACCAGTCCGTCACCCCCCGCAGTGTGGTGTGGGATGAGGCACAGGCCAACCTCCGCGCATTCAGCCAGGCGGGCCTGCGCACTGCTTTCTCCCTCGCCTTCAAGAATCAGTGCTACCTCGTCTACGGCAATGATGATGACGTGTATGGAAAGATGCCGGATGACCTCGCGAGCGGCGTCCGCGGCATAGTGGAAGGCTCCATCCTTTCCACTGAGGACTACCTGTCCATAACCGCCGATCTGATCCGCGACTACCCCGCTGACTCCACCAACATGGTGCGCATGCTCTACAGTCCGCAGGCCTACCACTGGGCGGATGAGGACACCCTCGCCCAGATCGCGGAACTGGCCAAGGCCGCGGACGTTGGCCTCCACACCCACTGCGTTGAAAGTTACTACCAGCGCCTGTACGCCGAGCGCCTGCATGGCCAAACACCTGTGCAGCGCTTCAACGAGCTTGGTTTCCTCGGCCCCAAGACATCGCTTGCTCACTGCGTCTGGCTGACGTCCGACGATATCGCGATTCTCGCTGAGACCGGCACAAGCATCAGCCACAATCCAAGCTCCAACCTGCGCCTCCGCAGCGGCATCGCCCCCGTCCTTGAGATGCACCGGCAAGGGGTCCACGTCGCCCTCGGAACGGACAGCACGTCCATCAATGATGATGACGACCACTTCCAGGAAATGGCGCTGTCCATGAGGCTGCACCGTCCGCCCGGACTTGACGTTCCCCACCTCACATCTCACCAGGTCCTCCACATGGCCACCCTTGGCGGCGCATATGAAACCACCTTCGGTGAGGACATGATCGGCTCCCTCGAAGTTGGCAAACGCGCCGACATGATCCTCCTCGACTGGGATCACATCTCCACCCCGTACGTCGCCGAGAACCTCGATGTCCTTGACGTCCTCGTCTCACGCGCCCGTGCCGCAGACGTTGATACCGTCATCGTCGAGGGCAAAACCATTTTTGAGGACAAGCAGTTCAAAACCATCGATGCTGCCGGGGCTGTCGACGCCGTCCGTGAAGAATTGAGCACCCCCGCCCCTGAAGACCTGACCAACCGCCGCGACCTGGCAGCTCGACTCGAACCCTACCTCCGCGACTACTACGCAGACTGGCACGTCCCCGAACAGCCCATGTACCACTACCAAAGCCTGGGGTAGAGACCTTCACAAACAAATCGGATAGACGCCTCTCTCACCCACTGCAATGATGTCCTTGGAGCAATAACAAAGGGCAACGGGGTAGGGACATGACAGCAACGGCAGAACGAAACACCCAGTCAGACGCGCTTGCAGACGAGCGCTGGCAGGCCATACGCAACAACGATCCAGCGTATGAAGTCGCCTTCACCTTTGGTGTCAAAACCACCGGCGTCTACTGTCGAACAACCTGCCGAGGCGCGCCAGTCCTGCGCAAGAACATCGAGTTCTTCGACGAGATCCCCCAGGCCCGTGCGGCAGGCTATCGCGCATGCACGCGATGCCGACCTGACGAGGGCGGCCCCCATTCGCGCGCCGTCACCGTGGTTACGCAAGCCTGCGGATTGATCGATGCCAACCCCGATGAACTTCTAACCGTTGCTGCGCTTGCCCGTGCTGCCGGCGTCACAGATCATGCCCTCCGCCGCTCCTTTGAACTGGTGCTCGGCATCACCCCGCGCCAGTATGCGGAGCAACGCCGCCTCGAGCGATTCAAGGACGGCGTCCGCAATGGCCACGACGTCACGTCCGCCCTCTACGAAAGCGGATTCGGATCGCCCAGCAGGCTCTACGAATCTTCAGATGCCCACCTCGGCATGACGCCGGGCCAGTACCGACGCGGCGGGGCAGGGGCGTCCATCACCTACGCCATCACAGAAACCCCGCTCGGCCGGCTGCTCGTCGCCGCCACTGATAACGGAGTCTGCCGTATCTCCCTTGCCGACGATGACGAGTCTCTGGAATTGGCGCTGAGAATAGAATTCCCGCTCGCCAAACAAGCAAAAGACACCGGACCTCTCAGCCGGTGGGTCGCCATCGTCGCCGGGATAGTCTGCGGCGAATCCTCGGGCGAAGTAACTGATCTCCCCTTAGATGTCCGAGGAACCGCGTTCCAGCGTCGTGTCTGGGAGGCCCTGCGCCGCATTCCACGCGGCGAAACCCGAACCTACTCACAGATTGCTGACGACATCGGCCAACCCACCGCCACCCGCGCCGTCGCCAACGCCTGCGCCAAGAACCCGACCCCTGTCGTCGTTCCCTGCCACCGTGTCGTCCGTACAGACGGCGCCCTCGGCGGCTACGCCCTCGGCATCGACCGCAAAAAGAAACTCCTCAACCAGGAAGGCGCAAGATAGCAGCGTCGCGGCCAGGTCCCCTCCCCCCCTCGTGGGAGAAGGTCAGGGTGTGGGGGCTGATCCCTATCGCCTAACGCCCCTCAACTCAGGCAGCATCAACCGCAGCGCCATAATCACGACGAAACCCGTGCCCGTCAGCACCGCCAACGCCGTCTGAGGGCCCAGGTTCTCCGGCTCCGCCATCCATCCCACCGTCAGCATCCCCAACGGACTCGCGCCGATCCCCAGAGCGATTGCGCCCATCGCGCGTCCCCGCATCTCCGGCCCCACCGCCCGCAGCGCAATCGTTGGCTGCATCGTCGCAAAACCGGCCATGCCGAGACCCGCCACCATCAAGAGAACAAGGGAAACCGGGTACCACTCTGACAGCGAGAAAAGCACAAGTATTGCCAACATGAACGCCGAACCCAGCGAATAGACCTGCCCGTGGTTGCGAATCTGCCGCGACGCGATGATAATCGCCCCCGTCAACGAGCCGATCCCCGCTGCGCCCGCCAACACCCCGTAGAGGAACGCATTCGCGCCCAGCACGTCTCGCCCAATGACAGGCACCATCGTCAGGAAGGGAAACCCGAAGAAGTTGAGGCTGACCGTGATGGTCAGGGCGGCTAATAGAGCCCTGTTGGTAACAAGCGCCGTCACGGATTCCTTGAGTTGTCTTAGAACGGGCTCCTTCTCCATCCCCATCGATTGAGTCTTTGGAATGGTAAACAGAACCCAACCCGCCGCTAGGTACAAGCCGAACATCAACGCATACGAGCCTGAGAAGTCGATTAGCTCGATTATCGTCCCCGCAAACAACGGCCCCACGATGCTGCTTCCGGTGAGGGCAACGACATCCAGCGATATAGCGTTCGTGAGGGCATCCCCGCGAAATATCTCCGCGAAATAGGCGCGCCGCGCGGAAAAATCCACTGCCCATGCTGAGCCTGTTAGGAACGTAGCGAGATATGCGTGCCACGGCTCCACGCCGCCGCGAACAAGTACCGCAAGCATGCCGCCAACGACGATGACGTTGACGATCTGCGTTGAGATCATTACGTACTTGCGAGGAAAACGATCCGAGAAGCTGCCCGCCACAAGGCCCAGTAGGAACATAGGGGCCATGCGGAAAACGCCGACGAGCGCCACCTGCGACGGCGAATCTGTCAGCTCCAAAACAAGCCATGAGAGAACCGCCATCTCCATCATGCGGTTCACATACCACACCCACCCCGCCATCCAGAGGCGGCGGTAAACAGGGTTGCGGAGCGAGCGGAACGTGCGGAAACGCGAAGAGGCTTCGGTTTCGTCCTCAGCTATTGAGTAGTGGGCCGGGTTGCTCAAGCGCTACAGCTCTTCAGGAACTCATCGAGCTCCTGGTTGAACTGTTCCGGGCGTGCCGCGTGCATCCCGTGTCCTACGTCCGGCCACAGTCGAAAATCCAGGTCCGGTGTCGCGATTGTCCGGTAGTATTCAAGCTCTTCGGGGAGCATATAACCCCCGGCGGCTATATCCGCCACCAGGACGAGCGTGGGCACGGCGATGCGTCGCATATGGTCCTCGCACCGGAACGCCCACTGACGGTTATCAGTCAGCAGCCGCGTCACCGCGTGCGGCGAGAAGTGATGATGCCGATAGACCAGCTCATCAGCCTCCTGCTCGGACATGCCCTGCTCCTTGGCCTCGGCGCGAATGTCGGCCTCGGGACGATTGTGACGTGCCATAGCTTGCGCCAGGCTTGTCACGTGGACGTTCACCATCTTCCAATACACGGGATCCTCGAGGAACGCGCAGCAGATCTTGTCCGCGTAATCGGACGCCATGATCGTGCCGATGTTTCCGCCCCATGAATGGCCGACGTAAGCGGGCTTTTCCAGGCCAAGCGTGTCAATCAGTGTGGCGATGTCAGTCGCAAAATCACGCAGCATATAGCCCGTCACAGGCTTGTCCGTCTTCCCGTGCCCGCGATTGTCCGGCGCGATAATGTGATATCGATCCTGGAAAGCCTCCGCAACGGACGCCCACGAAGACCCCAGGCCAGTCCATCCGTGCACAAGGAGAAGGTCGGGATTCGAGGGATCGCCCCATTCGAGGTAGTGCATATTGAGGCCCTGGATATCGACGAACTTGCTCTCTGGCATGACATCTCCCCCGTCACCCGCAGCGTCCCACCGCGGCTCCCTCACTGTTAGAGCAAAAGTGTAGCACGCCAACCCCCGCTCACCCTGAGCGCCATCCTACCGTTCGCCCTGAGCCTGCCGAAGGGCCGCCCCCCTCATTCCCGCACGCCCCCCCGTCATTCCCGCGCAGGCGGGAATCTTGATCTCGTACCGCAACCAAACCCCGTACCGCCCTCCTGCGTTCTCTGTATTTGACCAGTTACAAGCCGACGGTTAGGGTTAAGGCACGTCGCGACACTCTTTTTGTACCGTGCAACCGTTTACTGAGCTTGCCGGGTGGAGCTAGGGGGCAAGGCGATGCAGCAAATACAGCGTCTCGTCGTCGTGTCCAACCGATTACCGGCATCGACACTTCCCGACGCGTCGCGAGACCGGAGAAATCAGGCTGTGGGCGGTCTTGTGTCCGCCGTGCAGTCAGCCCTTGAGCAATACGGTGGTCTGTGGTTCGGGTGGAGCGGCACGACAACGGAGCGCCGCCTTGCCGGTGAACCGTTGGTCGCGCGCAGCGGCAGCATTGATGTTGGCGCGATGAACCTTACCGCCGATGAGGTCAACCTCTTCTATTCCGTCTTCGCCAATCGCACTCTCTGGCCGCTTCTGCATGCCTTCCCTAATTTCGTTCAGCTTCGCCATGACGCGTATCGAGGCTATCGACGTGTCAATCGCAGATTTGCTGAAGGCCTCTACCCCCTCCTCCGGGACGGCGACGTCGTTTGGGTGCAGGACTACCATCTGATTCCCCTGAGCTCGGAACTGCGACGGTTGGGGTGGCGAGGCAAGGTCGGCTTCTTCCTCCATACGCCGTTCCCGGCCGCAGAGGTCTTCTCGATCCTCCCGTGGGCGAAGCAGATCCTTGAAGAGTTTGTCAGCTATGACCTGGTCGGATTCCACACGAATCGGTACGCCCACAATTTCCTTGACACCCTGCAAGTGGAAATCGGAGGAACCGTGGACACCGGCGTGTTCGATGGCCGATCGGGGACAGTGTCAGCGGGTGTCTATCCCATCGGAACCGACCCTGATCAATTCCAGAAATGGATGCGAGAATCAGGCGAAGCTGAGACCGGGGGCCTACTGCAGAGACTCCTGCCGCGTCGACCCACCGAACGGAAGAAAGTCGTGCTCGGAGTGGACCGACTCGATTACTCGAAGGGAATCCCCCAACGGCTCAGAGCCTTTGAGGCAATGCTTGACCGGTTTCCGGCTGTTCGGGGTAAGGTCACCATGATTCAGATTTCCGCGCCCTCACGCAGCCGTGTGCCGGAATACATCCAGGAACGTGAACAGGTAGATAGGCTCGTTGGCCACATCAATGGGCGATTTGCCGAGGCGGACTGGGTGCCTGTTCACTATCTCTACCGCTCCTACAACCAGGAGGAATTGGCCCACTTCTTCCGTGAAGCGGATGTCTGCCTCGTAACTCCGCTCCGGGACGGTATGAACCTAATCGCCAAGGAATTCGTCGCAGCCCAGGGCGCTGATCCAGGCGTCTTGGTGTTGTCTCGATTCTGCGGCGCCGCCGAGACGATGCAGGATGCGTTGATCGTCAATCCCTACGACCTTGAGGGCACCGCGGAGGCCATGCACAGCGCCCTGTCAATGACGCATCGTGAACGGCGTCGTCGGTGGACGGCCCTGAATGAGGACGTTCAGACGAACACCGCCAGGGCTTGGGCCGACAACTTCCTTGCAGACCTTACTGCGGGCCGAAACACGTACGTGCCCCAGTCCGCAATATAGTGTCGGGCACAGCTAGGATACTGTTACGATGCGAACTCTCATTGTTTCGGACATACACTCAAACATCGTCGCGTTTGACGCCGTGCTACGCGACGCAAACGCGCGCGGCCCTGTAGACACCATCTGGTCGCTGGGGGATATGGTCGGATACGGCCCGCATCCCAATGAGTGCCTTGACACGCTTCGCGGCTTTGATCACATAAGTGTTGCGGGCAATCATGACCTTGGGGCTATCGGCGCCATCTACCTGGGCACATTCAATGAAGAGGCGGCCCTTGCCTGCGAATGGAACGGCGTACAACTTACGGCAGAGAATCGCGCCTATCTGGAAGGCCTGCCGAGGGTCGTGAACCAAGGGGAATTCACGCTGGCCCACGGCTCGCTCCGGGACCCTGTCTGGGAATACCTCATACATGAGGAAGCAGCGCGCGCGTCATTTGATCTGCTGGAGACGCCGTTCCTGCTGGTGGGCCACTCCCACCTTCCCCTGATTTTTGAAGAGATCATCGCGGGGCCGAACTCCCCGAGCCGCGTTCATGCCATGGGCCGTCTCAACCACGGTTCCCTAATCCACCTGCCCAATGATCTTCGCCTCATCATCAACCCCGGCAGCGTGGGACAGCCCCGTGACAGAGACCATCGCGCTGCCTACGTCATGCTTGATACGGACGCTCGAACGCTCACACAGTTCCGTGTCGAATACGATATGGAAACTGCGCAGAAACATTTCGCAGACGCCGGTCTCCCTCCCAGCCTGGCTGAGCGTCTCGCATACGGTCTCTAGGGCGCGCCGGCGTGAGGCAGACGGCTGTCAATTTCTTCTCTACCGATGCCCTGACTCTTGAAGGAATCATTGCCGAGCCGTCCGGGGAGGAGATTCCGGAGGGTGGCGGTGATCTCCCCGGTGTCGTCTTCTGTTCCCCTGAGCCGCACCTGGGCGGCACGATGCTCAGTCCCGTCGTCGAGGCGCTGACGCGAGAAGTTACTCCCCGCGGATTTATCTCGTTTCGATTCAACTACCGCGGCGTCGGCGAATCCCAGGGCGAGAACGCCTTGGGGGAGGGACAGGTATCAGATGCGCTCGCCGCTGTCGACATGCTGCGAGAATGGCCAGGAGTCGATGGCCGGCGCCTTGGCATCGTTGGCTATTCGTATGGCGCTAGCATTGCCCTCCGTGCCTCAGCCCAACACCCGGAAGGCGTACGAGCCGTCGTTGCCGTTTCCCCCATCCTCGACATCCCCCTCATTGGCATCCCTACCGAGGGCGATATGGCAAACGTGAAAGTGCCCGTGCGATTTCTCATAGGCGGCAATGATGCACTCACAACACCGGAGAAACTGGGCGCTTGGGTTGATGGAATTGGACGCGACGATGTGACCGCCATGGCGCTTGAGGGCGCGGACCGTGCATGGCAGACCAGCCGCCCCGCGCTCGCCGCCGCCACCGCCGAATTCCTCGATGCGACGATGTCCCTCCGTTGACACGGAACGCCGCCATACCTACGATTCTCACTTGAGACGTTTGTGACACAAGAGCCCGGACAAGTAAGGAGAAAAACTACATGGCGACGTACGTGTTGCTCAGTTCGCTGACAGATGAGGGACGCAAGACCGTTAAGCATCGCCCGGAGCGCATCCAGGAAGTGAATCGCGAGATCGAATCGTGGGGCGCGAAGGTCACCGCCCAATACGCTGTGCTCGGCAACTATGACTTCGTCAACATTGTTGAGGCTCCTGACAACGAGACGATTGCCCGGGTCTCCCTGGAACTGGGTGCGCGCGGCACCATCCAGATCGTTTCGCTCCCGGCATTCCCCATCGAGCAATTCATCTCACAACTAGCAAAATCCCGCGACAACTAGTCCTCAGGAATCCCCTCCCCCATCACGGGGGAGGGTCAGGGTGGGGGTGACTTTCCCCTCAGCCCGCCACGTCCCTCACATAACCCACAAAATCGCGAAACCGACGCGGCGCAAACCCGAATGCCTGCTCAACTGAATCGAGCGCCGTAACGTTGTCCTCTCGCAGTTGGCTTAGCTCCGCCGCAGTAATCGGCGGATCCTTCAACACGCGCCCCATCAGTGCCGCTCCGAACTGTAGGACGTATCGCGGCATGGGCAGGCTGTAAACACGCCTGATATCCAGCTCCGCCGCAAACGCCCGTGCAATATCCGCGAGCGCGATGTGTTCCGGCCCGCCGATCTCATACGTCTTTCCCGCCCGCTCCGGCTCCGTCACGCACAGCGTCAGAACCGCCGCAAGATCGCTCACGTACATCGGCTGCAGCTTCGTCCGCCCCCCGTCCGGAAACGGTAACAACGCAATGGGTCCCGTCCGCAGCAGCTTGACCGTCCGCCGCGAAACCGCATCGGACACGCCCAGCACCAGCGACGGCTTAACAACAGTCCAGTCCAGTCCGCTCTCCGTCACCGCCGCCTCCGCCTGCCAGCGCGACCTCCCATATGGCATCTCCGGATCGTCCGACGCTCCAAGAATCCCCATATAGATCAGCCGGCTGGTTCCCACATCCTTCATGGCGTCGATGAGCGACTGTGTCGTGCCCACGTTGGTATCGCCGTACGAACGCCCCTCGGTCTCGCGGATAATCCCCACCGCATGAACGACGGCATCCACCCCGGAAACGGCGTCCCGCACCGCGCCCCAGTCGCGGGCATCTCCCTCGATGACCTCAACCGACTCCCGCAGCATGGCCTCGCCCCGATCGGCGCGGTCCCGTGCGGCCACCACATCATCTCTGGATAACTTGCCGATGCCCGCCAGCGCTTCGATAGCCTCGAATGCAACAGCCAGCGACCGCCGCGCATCGCTGAAGACCCGCTCCGGCGAGCGTGATAGAACACGTATCGGCCCATGGCCCGCCACCGCGAGCGTTGCCACAAGGTACCGCCCCACGAATCCCGACCCACCCAGAACCGTCACCCTCATCACGCGTTCTCCCTACAAACACTGATCCCACCCCAGTCTACCCGCGCCACTCCCTCCTCCACCTGTCATTCCGAGCGCAGTCGAGGAATCTAAAGACCCATTGCGCCAACCAACCTCGTAGCCCCGTTACCTTGCCGCCTGTATTCGCCGAATGCTATTCTCGCCGCGTGTGTCTCACAACTTGTGGACACACCGGAACAGGGGATAAACGGGGAGGGTGCGACTATGGCCAACTATGAAAACGTCCTGTATGAGAAGCAGCGTAAAGGTGTCCTGATAACGCTCAACAGGCCGGAGCGACTGAACGCCATCAGCCCCGACCTGGAGCGGGAACTCCACGAGGCGCTCGATGAGGCCGAGGCGGACCCTGAGGTGCGAGCCATCGTCCTGACCGGGGCGGGCAGGGCATTCTCCTCCGGCTATGACATCTCCGGCGAGGCGGAGTTCGAATGGCCCTACGCGCTGCCCAAGAACACAAGCGTCGCTGCGCATCTCGACCACTGGCGCACGTCGGACCGCCTGAACATGCGCCGGTTCCTGCATATGTGGGAGCTGACCAAGCCGGTCATCGCGGCAGTCAACGGCTGGTGCATGGGCGGCGGCTCCTGGTACGCCAACGCCGCGCACATGACCCTCGCCGCGGACAACGCCGTCTTCGCGCAGCCGGAAGTCCGCCACATGGACAACACCAGCTTCTTCTGGGTGCTCAACGCCGGCTACAAGAATGCCCTGCGCTACGCGCTGACAGGCGACCACATCGACGCCGAGGAGGCCCTACGTATCGGCATCGTCAACACAATCGTGCCGGCTGACGACCTGATTGATGAAGCCTTCAAGATCGTTGAGCGCATCGCGCTCGTCTCGCCCGAGACCGTCAAGATCAACCTCTACGTTGCGACCATGGGCCTAGAGATGATGGGTCTCCACAACGCTCTGAACCTGAACGCCGAACTTTCCGCCCACGCCCACTCCTCCGTAAGTGAGGAAGGCAGGCGCCCATTCGTAGAGGCCCAGGAGAAGGGCGGCCTCCGCGGTTACCTAGAAGCCCGCGACGGCCCATTCCAGCCGGAACCCTTCGGCCCCCGCTCCCGCCCACGCGACTAACCGCCAAACCAAACTTGGAAGGAGAAACAGTCACAGTGCCCAACTACGAATACGTCCTCTACGAGAAGCAGCGCAAAGGCGCGCTCATAACGCTGAACCGCCCCGAAGCGCTCAACGCAATCAGCCCGCAGATGGAGGATGAACTCCATCTGGCTCTCGACGAAGCCGAAGCGGATCCCGAGGTTCGCGCCATCGTCCTCACAGGAGCGGGCAGGGCATTCTCTGCCGGCTACGACCTCGGAGCGCCCGACGCCCCAATGCGTGAATTCGTGTGGCCCTATGGCGTCGCGCCGGGCCAGAGCGTCGCCGAACTTCTGGATTCATGGCGCAAGAATGATGGCGACGGCGTTCGCAAACTCCTCCACATGTGGGAACTCACCAAGCCCGTCATCGGCGCAATCAACGGTTGGTGCATGGGCGGCGCGTCCTGGTACGCCACCGCCACGCATATGACCCTGGCGTCGGATCAGGCCGTCTTTGGCCAGCCGGAAGTGCGACACATCTCCAACACCAGCTTCTTCTGGGTGCTGTCCGCTGGCTACAAGAACGCCCTGCGCTACAGCCTCACCGGCGACCATATCGACGCCGAGGAGGCCCTCCGAATCGGCATCGTCAACAAGATCGTCCCGCATGACGACCTGCTCGATGAGGCATTCCAGCTTGTGGAGCGCATCGCGCTGGTTTCACCGGAGACTGTCAAGATCAATCTCTACGTCGCGACGATGGGCCTCGAAATGATGGGACTCGCCAACGCCCTCAAGCTCAACGGCGAGCTCTCCGCGCTGGCCCACTCATCCAGTCGTGAAGACTACCGCAAGGCCATGTTCGACGGTTTGGAGCAGGGCGGCCTCCGTTCGTTCCTCACCGTGAGAGACGGCCCATTCCAGCCGGAACCCTTCGGCCCCCGCTCCAAGGTCAGGGACTAATCCCCCCGTCGTTCCCGCGAAAGCGGGAATCCGGAACACCAGAAGAAACCAACCGAGACACACAGAAGACAACAGAGTTAGCAAGGAAAGGAAACAGAAATGGGCGACTACGAAAACATCCTGTATGACAAGCAGCGTAAGGGCGTGCTTATCACACTCAACCGACCTGAGGCGCTGAACGCCCTCAGCCGCGACCTTGAAGACGAACTGCACGTCGCGCTTGACGAAGCAGAGGCCGATCCTGAGGTCCGCTACATCATCCTGACCGGCGCGGGGCGCGCGTTCTCTGCCGGCTATGACATCGCCGGTGGCCGTGCACCCACTGTCTGGCCATACGGCCTGCCCGAGGGCACAAGCGTCGCAGAGATGCTGGACGGATGGCGCACGCGTGACAAGCCGGACCGCTTCATGCATATGTGGGAGCTCACCAAGCCCATCATCGCCGCCGTGAACGGTTGGTGCATGGGAGGCGGCTCTTGGTACGCCTTGTTCTCGCACATGACATACGCATCCGAGGCGGCAGTCTTCTCGCAGCCCGAGGTCCGCATGATCTCCAATACCAGCTTCATCTGGACCCTCAACGCAGGCTACAAGCACGCCCTGCGCTACGGACTCACAGGAGACCACATCGACGCCGAAGAAGCCCTCCGCATTGGCATTGTCAACCAGGTCCTGCCTGCTGACGACCTGCTTGAGGAGTGCTTCAAGGTCGGTGAGCGAATTGCCCTCGTCTCCCCGGAGACCGTCAAGATCAACCTGTACGTTGCGACCATGGGCCTTGAGATGATGGGCCTCCGCAACGCGCTGATCCTGAACGGCGAACTGTCCGCTCTTGCCCACTCCTCCCGCCGTGAGGACGTGCTGCGACCGCTCGAGGAGGCTCGGGAAGAGGGCGGCATGCGTGGCTTCCTCCAGCAGCGCGACGGCCCATTCCAGCCGGAACCCTTCGGCCCCCGCTCAGCAAAAGCCCGCGGCGAGTAACCCCAACGGCAACCAACGCCGAAGCAGTAATCAGAGTAGGGGCGGCCAACCGGCCGCCCCTACTACTACTCGCCGCCCAGCCGTCATTCCCGCGCAGGCCAGAATCTGAATCGAATTGCGCCAACCCATCCCCCGCTACACTGAAACCATGAACCTCCAAATAGACCCTCAAACCACCGCCCTAATCGTCGTCGATATGCAGAACGACTTCTGCCACGCGGACGGCTTCTACGCACAAGCAGCGGACCGCGTCGAGCCCCTCGGCCTTGATCCACAGCTGGTAACAGACGGCATTCCACCCATGGTGTCTCTTTTGGAGGCAGCCCGCGACGCCGGCCTCTTCATCGTCCACACCCGCATCGAGCGTGACGACTCGCCTGATGCCGTCCATCTCATCCACCAGGTCGTCGCCCAGACCTTCGGCGCAGTCGCCGACGCCCCCGGCGGCCCCGCCCTCATGCCCGGCACCTGGGGTGCGGAAATCCACGATGCCCTGGCCCCCCACTCGGATGAATACGTCGTCACCAAGCGCAGCTTCTCCGCCTTCTTCGGCACCGACCTCGAGACCGCCCTACGCCGACGAGGCATCCGCACGGTCATCCTCGCGGGCACAATCACCTACGCCTGCGTCCTCCACACCGCCTTCGACGCCAATGTGCGTGATCTCGATGTCATCGTTGCCTCGGACGGCACCGCCTCATGGGCGCCTGACCTGCAGACCCCAACCCTCCGTATCGTCGACCTCATCCTCGGCGGCACTGCCGCCACCGGCGAAATCATAGAAGCCCTCGCATTAGCGACACGCAGTCACTAGGTCCTCCCATCGTTCCTGTCCCCTAACTCCTGCCCCTTTGCTACCATGTGACTAACAATCGCCTGACAGAAAGCGAGCAAGCCAATGGCCACATACGACACCGTCCTCTATGAAAAGCAGCGCAACGGCGTCCTCATCACCCTCAACCGACCCGAAACTCTGAATGCCATCAGCCGCCAACTCGAGCACGATGTGTCTGAGGCGCTGACGGAAGCGGAGAATGACCCTGAGGTCCGCGCCATCGTCCTCACCGGCGCAGGCCGCGCCTTCTCCTCCGGCTATGACATTGGCGCCGGTCGCGGCGAAACCGTCTGGCCCTATGGACTGCCAGAGAACACCAGCGTCGCCGCCGTCCTCGATGACTGGCGCGATCGCTCCCGTGATGAAAGCGCAAAGCTGCTCCAGATTTGGGAACTCACCAAGCCCGTCATTGCTGCCGTCAACGGCTGGTGCATGGGCGGCGGCTCTTGGTACGCCCTCGCCTCCCACATGACCTACGCCGCAGAGGAAGCCGTTTTCGCCCAGCCGGAGATCCGCATGATCTCAAACACCAACTTCTTCTGGACCCTCAACGCCGGCTACAAGCACGCCCTCCGCTACGGCCTCACAGGCGACCACATCGATGCCCAGGAAGCCCTGCGCATCGGCCTTGTAAACGATGTCGTCCCCGGCGACGATCTTCTTGAGCACTGCTTCCGCGTCGTTGAGCGCATAGCCCTCGTCTCTCCGGAGACCGTCAAGATCAATCTCTACGTCGCCACGATGGGCCTTGAGATGATGGGACTCCGCAACGCCCTCGTCCTCAACGACGAGCTCTCGGCCCACGTCCAGAGCTCCCAGCGAGCCGACTTCAAGAAGGATCTAATGGACGCCCAAAAGGAGGGCGGCCTCCGGGGATTCCTGCAACTCCGCGACGGCCCCTTCCAGCCAGAGCCCTTCGGCCCCCGCTCCCGCCCCCGCGAGTAATCTCCTACACGTACAATTGAATAACAAGCGGGGGTAGCTCAGTGGTAGAGCTCCTGCCTTCCAAGCAGGTTGTCGCGGGTTCAATTCCCGTCCCCCGCTCCACAACTACTCCACTGTCACCGACTTCGCCAGATTCCGCGGCTGATCGATGTCCGCCCCCCGCAACAGCCCAATCTCATACGCCAACATCTGCAGCGGCACCGTCGCCGCAATCGGTACCAGGTGGGCGGGCGTCTCCGGCACCGCAAGCGCCTCATCCACCTGCCCGCCAAGCTCATCATCCCCGTCCGTCAGCACGCCCACAACATGTCCCGCCCGCGCCTTGATCTCTGAGATATTGATCGCCATCCGGTCCCGCAAACCACCCTCAGTCGCCAGCGCAATCGTAGGCATGTGCTGATCGATGAGCGCGATGGGCCCATGCTTCATCTCGCCCCCTGCGCTCCCCTCCGCGTGGATGTACGCGACCTCCTTCAATTTCAGCGCCCCCTCCAGTGCGATGGGGTACAGCGGCCCCCGCCCCAGCAGCAGGCAGTTATCGTTGGCCGTCAGCCGCTCCGCCGCCGCTCGAATCGCATCACCCCGCTCCAGCGACTCGCTTACGATGCCCGGCAGTCGCTCCAGGTCCAACAGATGCCGGCTCACCTCGGCCTCGTCCATCGCCCCGCGACCCGCCGCCGCGTCGATCGCCAACAGATAGAGGCAAACAATGGCCGATGTAAAACTCTTCGTCGCCGCGACGCCCACCTCGAGCCCGGACCGCATATCCATCGTCTCGCACGCGATCCGCGCCGCCTCGCTGTCCAACGCATTCGTCACCGCCACGCAGTCCGCGCCACGGCTGGATGCGTGTTCCAGCGCCGTCAGCGTGTCGAGCGTCTCCCCCGACTGCGTGATCGCGATGAGAAGGTCGCCCTCCCCAATCCGCGCATCACGGTAACGAAGCTCGGACGCCACCTCCGCCTCAACCGGAACCCCCGCCAGCGTCTCGAAATAATGCCGGCCCACCAACGCCGCGTGATAGCTGGACCCGCACCCCGTCAGGATGATCCGACGCGCCGCCGCCAGCCGCTCGGAAAGTCCCGGCCCGTAGTCCGGCTCAAGCCGTCCCGATTCCAGGTCAACGCGACCCCGCAGCGCATCGGTCAGCGCCTGCGGCTGCTCCATGATCTCCTTCAACATGAAGTGCTTATACATGCCCTTCGCCGCCCGCAGCGGATCGCGCGCCACCTCCGTGAACTCCCGCGCCACCGGCGCGCCGTCCAACGTGGAAACCTGCGCCCCCTCAGGCCTCAAAACCGCGATCTCCCCGTTGTTCAGCGGCATCGCCTTGCGTGTCAGCGGCACAAGGGCAGGGAGGTCGCTCGCCGCGTACATCTCCCCGTCGCCCACGCCGATAACAAGCCCCCCAGCGTTCCCCGCCCGCACCGCGATCAACGTGTCCGGCTCCTGCGCGCAGGCCACAAGAAACACCAGCGCCCCGTGCATATCGGGCAAAATCGACTTCACCGCGTCGACGGGATCGAGCCCACGGTCTAGCGCCTCCTCGATCAGATGCGGCAGCACCTCCGTGTCCGTCTGCGACATGAATCGATGTCCGCGCGAAACGAGCTGTGCCGCGAGCGCGCTGTAATTCTCAACGATGCCGTTCTGCACAACGGCAACTCGCCCCGTGCAGTCCATGTGCGGATGTGCGTTGGCTAAAGACGGCGCACCATGCGTCGCCCACCGCGTATGCCCCAACCCGAGCGACCCCGAAACGAACGACCCCTCAAGATCGGCCCTCAGTGCATCCAGCTTCCCAACGGCCTTACTCGTACCGAATTCCCCCGAAGGCCCAAGGATGGCGATACCGGCGCTGTCATACCCCCGGTACTCAATGCGAGACAACCCATCAAGAACAATCGGCATAGCCTGCCGATGCCCCGTATACCCCATAATCCCGCACATCTCTAAACCACCCCCCAGCTACCACACTCCCCAAATCATACCCCGCCCCAAATCCACAACACGCCTATACTGAACCATCGCCGCCTCCAAACCCCGGCCACAACTGAGCCAGAGACGATGACCAACCAGCACCCCCACCAACTCTCCAAGTCCAGGTTCATGTCCGGGCTTCAATGTCTGAAGCGGCTGTACCTGGAAGTGCATCACCGTGACCTTGCCGATCCGATCGCGCCCAGCCAGCAGGCGGTGTTTGATGTCGGGAATCGGGTTGGAGAGCTGGCACGAGAGCGATTTGCCGGCGGTACGCTCATCGAAGCGGCGTTCTACGAGCAGGAGAAGGCAGAGAGTTCAACACGGGCGCTACTCTCCGATTTCCTTGTGCCTGCGATCTATGAAGCTGCGTTCTCGTTTGAGGGCATCAGGACGAGAGTCGATGTCCTCGCCAGAGCCGATGATGGGCAAGGTTTCGATCTCATCGAGGTCAAATCGACCACCGGATTCAAGGAACGTGAGCACCTCCCCGATGTCGCAATTCAGTTGCACGTTGTCGAGGGAAACGGCATCCCCATCCGCCGCGCCTACCTCATGCACATCAACAACACGTACGTATACGGAGGGGGCGACCACGACCTAAGCCGCCTGTTTGCACTTGAAGACGTGACGGACATGGCGAGGGAATATCTCGCGGACATCGTTCCCGGCAAGCTGGCTGAGATGTGGGAGTCCCTCGAACAGACGGAAACGTTGGGTATTGAGACGGGCCGGCATTGCACATCACCCTATCGGTGTCCGTTCTACGGCCACTGCCACACCGATGAACCGGAACACCCGATTGGAGAGCTGCCTCGACTGCATCAATGGGACGAAGAACGACTTAAGACTCTCGGGATTCGACAGGTGACAGAGATACCATCCGATGCGCCGGGGCTGACTGAGTTACAGCAGAGAGTTCGGGACAGCGTAGTGTCAGAGGCGCCATACATCGGCCCTGATCTTGCGGGGCGGCTGGGCGAGATTATGCTTCCTACTTCATTCCTGGACTTCGAGACGATTGCGCCCGCCATTCCCATCTTTGTTGGAACAAGACCGTTCCAGCACATCCCGTTCCAGTGGTCGTTACATGTGCACGACACTGCGGGCCTGTTGGCGCATAGCGAATTCCTGCACGAGGGTTCGGGAGACCCCAGGGAACCCTTTGTTACCAGCCTGCTAGAAGGCATCCCCAATACTGGCTCAATCGTCGTTTACTCCGGGTATGAGGAGAGGGTCTTGCGACAGTTGGCTGCTGAGTTCCCTAAATATGAGACTCCGTTGTTGGCGCTTACCGAGCGGCTTGTCGACCTACTACAGATCGTCAGGGACACTTACTACCACCCGGCGTTCCACGGGAGCTTCTCGATCAAGTCGGTGGCCCCTATCCTCGCCCCACAGCTTTCCTACAAGGAACTAGATATACCGGACGGCCTGGCCGCTTCGGCGGCCTACCAACAATTACTCACCGGTGACGTGCCGCAGGCAGAGGCGGCGAAGATCAGAGAATCCCTGCTCACATACTGCGCTCGGGACACAGAGGCAATGGTGCGCGTGTATGAAGCGCTGCTGAAGGAGTCGGGCACCACAGATAGACAGTCTTAGGTGCGAATCCGGAAAGGACTGACATGGGCATCCTGGGTATCAAGAACAGGACCGAAAACTGGAAGACGGCAAAGACATTTGCACCATTCTTCAATAAACCGGATCTGCGCCTGAAACTGGTCGAGAGACTTGGTGAGCCAGAGGGCACCGATCCGGATGAAGTCAAGCTGGAACTGTTCTGGAAAGGAATGCGGGACTACATCCATGGAGCCGAACCAAAGCCTACGGAGGCCACGTTGGCCAAAATGTATAAGAGGATGTTTAGTGACCTCCGTCTGCACATCGGGGGATTTCATGCTGATGACGGGGTTGAATTTGACCCTCTCAAAGAGTGGAACTACAGCCCGCCGCACCCGGAAGAGGCTCAAGCACTCTACAAGAACTTGCGGAACACAGAGATTGACATCGTCTTGGAGTCCAAAGGACGCATTTATGTGGGAGAGGCCAAGGACGAATCGGGTTTTGGCGCAAATGGCAGTCTTGTTCTCGTGCACCAACTCGTCCGCCAATATGTGATGGCAAAGATTCTTGTCGATCTGCTCCGCACCAAACACGAGGTAGTGCCGTTCATCGTTCGAAACAATCCCAAAGATGAACAGAAAGAACCCGCTCAAGTTCAATTCATGCTCGAACAGAAATGGCTCCAGCCAGAAAACATCCTGACCTGGAAATACGTCATAGACCTAGCGGCTGGCCACGGAGTAACAATGGCCTAACTCCCTTTCCCCGTCATCCCGCCCGTAGCGCAGCCACCCCCTACAATCAACGAAGTAGGGGGTCCGCATGTCCACCGAGTCCGCTCTAATCCTCGGCATCATCCAGGGAATCACCGAGTGGATTCCCGTCAGCTCACAGGGCATCGTTGCCCTCGTCTCGACGTGGATCAACGACGCCGGTCCCTCGGACGCCATCGCAATCGCCCTCTGGCTCCACGCCGGCACCGCCCTCTCCGCGGCCGTAGCGATGAGGGGTGAAATCACCTCGATAATCCGTGAGGCAGTCACTGCCCCCGTCCATCCTGAGCCCCCGTCCGGTCACAGCGAGCGCCTTTCCGTTCACCCTGAGCGCAGTCGAAGGGTCGCCCCTCTGCAGTTCCTCGGCCTCAGCACACTCGTCACCGCGATCGTCGGCGTGCCGCTCTACCTCATCCTGGGCGAGATCGCGGACCTGCTGGGCAGCGCAGTTATGCTGCTAGTCGGCCTGGCCATGCTCGCGACGGCATTCGCCATCCGATGCGGACTATGGGAGGGCGAGCGGGGCAGGGACGATGTCACCCCCAGGGACGCGATTATCGCCGGTGTTGCGCAGGCGCTTGCCGTCATTCCCGGCCTCAGTCGCACAGGGCTGACCGTTGCCGTCCTGCTCACGCGGGATTGCAGCCACCGAGAGGCCGTCGTGCTCAGCGTCCTCATGGGCATCCCGGCGAGCCTCGGAGCGGGCCTGCTCGCCGTCAGCACGTCCGACACCATCGTCGGATGGCCTGCAATCGTGGCCCTGCTGACCGCGGCAATCGTCGGAACCGTCGCCATTCGAACCATCCTCGCATGGGCAACCCGAGTCAGCCTCTCCCGATTCATAGCCGCCGCCGGAATCGCCATCGCCCTCGGCGCCCTAATCGGCCTCCTTGCCTGATCCCTTCCGGTATATCTACTGTCGCCCGGCGAAAACCGGGTCAGAGCGGAGATCGCCCGGAGGTCACGACTCCTCATCGCCTCTGAGCAGCGCGGCAAAGCCTGCTTGCTCGAAATCGCGGTCATAGGCCAGCGCTTCAGTTATCCCCCGTTCCTCCATCACGAGAAAACTGACGCAATCAGTAAAACCCCAGGTATGGTCACTCCGAGAGACGTACCGCCCTAGTGCAGCCCGAAACTCATCGGGGTGTGATGAACAACTTCGACGCCAGGATCTTCCTCTAGCTCATTCACCATCTGGGCAGCGAGCCTGCGGCGAAACTCACCACGGCCGGACATGTAATTGAGTGCCTCAATTAGCACCAACTGAGTCGTAACGATAGTTTCGTACCCAACGTCTTCGGCAATGGCTGCGGCGTGCTCATGGAGCGAATCTTCCGGGTCCCAAAGCGCGATCCAGTAGCCGGCATCTGCGAAAACTGGGGGCATCAGTCCTCGACCCTGGGATGGCCATAAAGATAATGCTTGAAATTCTTGGCGCCATCAGAGGGAACACCGTCCAACTCCTCTGGCGGCATGGACTTCTGGAGCTTCTTCACTCGTTCGACAATGCCGGGCAGCCCACGTGAGCCCGACGGTCTCGCCGGTGGAGCGGACGCATCCGTGTGATTCGCGCCGGTCCCCGCTGCCACATCCTCAACGGACACCATCACCTCCGTGCCCTCTTCCAGAACAAGGGGTTCAAGTGGCGTCAGGACGCCCTTCTCATATCTCGCCCGTATCGTCGCCATTCCATCGACTCCCTGCGGCGCTCATTTAGCCTGCAACGAGCAGTCACCAAATGTGCCGTCCTGTTGCGCCATTATAGCGGCGGCGTACATAGGTATGAGGGCACACGCCGGAACGCGGTGCGCACCCCCCCATCCCATTCATCCCAGATGGAGAACTATGGCCGTGGGCACTGCCCACTGCCTACCGCCTCATATACTCCGCCGGAACCCCCGCGACCGTCGTCCCCTCCGCCACGTTGCGCGTCACAACTGCCCCGGCCGCCGTGTACGCCTTGCCCCCAACCTCAACCGGCGCAACAAGCAGGGAACCGCTGCCGATGAACGCCCCGTCGCCAACGACTGTTCGATGCTTGTCCTGCCCGTCAAAATTGCACGTCACCGCCCCCGCGCCGATGTTCACGTCGTCACCCACGTCGGCATCGCCCACGTACCCGAAATGCCCCATCGCCGTCCGGCTGCCGATCCGACTCGCCTTGATCTCCCCAAAGCTGCCGATGTGCGCCTCCCGGCCGATATGCGTACCCGGCCTCAGACGCGCAAACGGCCCCACAGAGACGCCGTCCTCCAGAGTCACCTCATCCAACCATGACCCCCGCACGACGCACCCATCCCCGATGGTCGACTCCACGATGTGCGCGTCCGGACCAATCTCGCACCCGGCTCCGATAACCGACGCCCCCGTGATATGCGTATTGGGCCGGATTACCGTATTCGCAGCAATCTTGACGGTTGAGTCGATGTACGTTGACGACGGATCGATGATCGTCACGCCGGACAACATGAGCGCCTCCAGCGTCCGCCGCCGCGCCACCCGCTCCGCCTCTGCCAGGTCCACTAAAGTGTTCACCCCAATCGCCTCCTCAGCATCGATCGACACCGCCTGAACACCACGCCCGTCTGCCACCGCCAGCTTGACTACGTCAGTGATGTAATACTCCCCGTCCTCGTGCAGGGGCAGCCGCTCCACCGCCGACCTCGCCCACGCAAGATCGAGCGCGTAAACCCCGGCGTTTCCTTCCACCGGAGCGTCCGCGTGCCGTGGATCTCCGGCCTCCACGATTTCTGCCACAGTTCCGTCCTTAAAACGCAGAATCCGCCCGTAATTCGTGTTATTCGATGTCAACATTGTGAAAAACGTAACAGCAACATCGGGCCTTGATTCGTGAGCATACTTGAGCCTAATCAAGGATTCAGCCGTAATCAGCAGCAAATCAGCATTGATAACCAATAGATAGCCTGTGCTTGGTGCAGACTCATTCAGATAAGCTGCAAGCGCTCCACCAGTCCCACTCGGCAAAGACTGAACGATATACGGGTAAATGAGCCCAATCGCCTCCGGCAGCGCCCCGGAGTCGTCCCTCACAATCGACACGTCAGGCAGGGCTGCGCCTGAAAGCGAATCTAATACTTGACGTATCATAGGCAGCCCACCAACAGGGTGAAGCACCTTCGGCAGGGAAGTCCCCATCCGACTCCCCCTCCCCGCCGCCAGCACCACCGCAGCCCAATTTCTACTTGCCGCATCGGCCTGTAAATTGGCCATCAATCCCCCTGTTATCACTTGTGTCGACAGCGTCCTACATGACACGATGGATGATACACACGTGAGCATTGGGAGGGTTGCCAGAATGACGAGTGCGGGGAGCGTTACAAGCTATGAGCACCTGATTCGAGTGATCCCCGACTTTCCTGAAGAGGGAATCCTGTTTCGTGATATCACACCGCTCTTGCTTGATCCTGTGGGGTTCGCGTGGGCCATCGACAGGATGACGCAGGCCGCCGGAACCATGCCGCTTGACGTAATCGTCGCCGTGGAGGCGCGCGGTTACCTGTTTGGCGCGCCGATGGCACGAGCCCTGGACGTGCCCCTAATTCCCGTTCGCAAAGTGGGCAAACTTCCCTATAAGACGGTCAGCATCGAATACGCGCTGGAATACGGATCAGCAACGGTTGAGATGCATGAGGACGGCATTCATCCGGGACAGCGGGCTGTATTGGTGGATGATCTGCTCGCGACTGGCGGAACGCTGAAGGCGGCAGAAGAGCTCGTTCACAAGGCGGGTGGAGTAACGGTCGGAGCAACGGTCCTGATTGAACTGGCCGAGCTATCTGGACGTGGACTCCTGGGCGACTATCCCGTCCATACGCTCATGCATATGTGATCGGCTAATCGTCCGCCAATACATCCGCCACGACGTCATATCGTCCGAATGACGGAATCATGTAAACGCCGGCAATCATTCCGCGTGTTTCCTCAATAAGTTCCCGAGCGATAGCCGCCCCTTCCGCGCGGCCATTGTCACCCGCAGCGTGCAGCCGCCGCCGTATTGGTTCGGGAATCACCATCCCCGGGACGTTGTTATGGAGAAACTCGGCATGGCGGGCGCTCTGCAGCGGCAGAACACCGAGCACCACCGGGAGCGGAAATCCGCCAAGCAAATCGTAGAATCGGCGTACCGGCGCAGGATCAAAAACCGTTTGCGTCAAGATGTACTGCGCTCCAGCCTCAACCTTGCGCTGCAAGCTCGTAATCTCTTCGTCAATATGCGGGGTATTGGGACTAAGGGCGCAGGCGATTGCGAACGATGTTGGCTCCGGCAACGTGTGACCCGCAACCTCCTCACCCGCGTTCAGGCGGCTGAGCGCGTTGATCAATTGGGAGGATGTCACGTCGGAAAGGCTGCTCGCCTGTGGGTAATCGCCAATCGTTGGATTGTCTCCCCAAAAGACGAAGGTATTGCGTACGTTGAGCGCATGCGCCCCTATTAGGTCAGTGTGGATTGCCAGCACATTGCGATTGCGTGTTCCCACGTGAAGAATCGCCTCGACCCCTGTGTGCCGTTGCAAGAGGACACTCAAGGCAACTGCGCTCATTCGGGCCTGTGCCAACGGCACATCGGTGGCATTGAAGGCATCGATACGAACCTTTTCCAAGAGTCCCTTTAGGCTAGCCAGTGTTCGATCAAGCGAGTACCCGCGCGGAGGATGGACCTCAACCGTCGTCACGAACTCGCCATCATGCAGCTTCTGTAGGAGGGCGGTGGGCTGCCCGGCTGGCGGGATGGATGAAGGCATGTCAGTTGAAATACTCAATTCGCGGACTCGGCAGGGCCTAGGCTCGCTGTGTCTGATTCACGATATAGGTTCCCGCCAACACGGGAAAGAAGGTGAGTAGAGGCGGCCACGACTATCCGACTGCCATGCCTTCTGCATGGCGCAAGGAGGCGACGGTTCGTGCGATGCCTTCACCCAGCTCGATCTCCGGCGTCCAGCCAAGTTCACGTCGTGCTTTGGAATTATCCAGGTAAATCCGACGTACGTCGCCCGGCCGTTCGAGCGCGTGGACAGGCGCTCGATCATATTCAATCTCCTGGGCCAGCAAGGAGAAGATGTCGTTTACGGATGTTGGGAGGCCACTGGCTATGTTGTACACGGCTCCCGCCGGCGCGCCAGGTCGTGATGCGACGATACTTGCCGCCACGACATCGTCAACATAGACATAGTCCTTCACTTGCTCACCGTCTCCGTGGATGGTGACCTCCTCACCGGACAACATTCTCGACCCAAAGATGGCAACAACTCCCGCCTCTCCGTGAGGGTCTTGGCCGGGGCCGTACACGTTGCCGGGGCGCAGAATCGTGTAGTCGATACTGTTGGCTTCGGAAATGACTCGCGTATATTGCTCCAACGCACGCTTGCTCGCGCCATAAACGGATAGCGGCTGGATTGGGTGCGCCTCATCGCAAGGCAAGTACTCCGGGTCCCCGTACAAGGCTCCTCCCGTAGAAAACACAACAATGCGTCGCACGCCGAACCGGGCACACTGTTGAAGCAGGTTGATGCCTCCTGCAATGTTGGTGTGAACGTCCAATTCCGGCTCCCTCATTGACCGTGCCACGGAAACCTGCGCGGCAAGATGGAAGACGGTCTCCGGTCTGTGTTCCGCAAAGACGTCCGCGAGAGCAGGATCAGTGATATCCAGTCTGTGCAGAGGAGCGGCAACCTCTTTCGAGTCATCGATCGGCGAGGATGAGAGATCGTCAACGACGGTAACGTACCAGCCCTCACTGAGTAGGCGCTTGACCAAATGTGAGCCGATGAATCCGGCTCCGCCCGTCACCAGTGCCCGTGGCTGACCGGGATCGCGCTCTGAAGTAATGCTGAACCTCCCGTGCTCCGGCAATCTCTATGGCTGCCCGGCCAGGATTCGAACCTGGGTCAGAGGATCCAAAGTCCCCTGTGCTACCACTGCACCACCGGGCAAAGCCGACGTGCCCGCCCATTAACACTCAGGCAAACGGCTGGCACGCTCAGACCATCTCACTTGGTGCCGAAGGTCGGAGTCGAACCGACACGGGGTTGCCCCCAACGGTGTTTGAGACCGTCGCGTCTGCCATTCCGCCACTTCGGCATGAAACCGGTTAGCTCATTATGCGACAGTTTGAACCTGTCGGGCGAATCTGAATTGCCTCGATTTGCAGCAAGCGTCAACTAGCGGCATCATTAGGTCTCAGTCGTAGGGAGGAATGGAGATGGCAAGATTGCTAGTCGAGTAGTCTGCGGTATGGCATACTACCGATAATCCATATGGGTACCGTGGGAGGTTACCGTGCTGAAAGTCGATGCTGAAAGAGACCAGGTAACCGTCGTCGCCAAGACGGAGGGTAGGATAGACAGTGGAAGCGCGCAGGAGTTCCAGGCCGCGCTGGAAAAGGTAATTCAGCCCGAGGATAAGGCTCTGATTATCGACTTCGAAAATGTGTCGTATATCAGCAGCGCTGGGATGCGAGTGATCTTGCTAACTGCCAAGACTCTTCAGCGTCAGGGAGGGCAATTGGCTTTGTGCTCACTGACAGAGCCCATTCGCGAAGTCTTCAAGATAAGTGGATTCGACAACATCATCGCGATCCACGAGACACGGGCCGAGGCAGCAGCAGCCATCTCGAAGTGAATTGGAGGGGCCACGGGCCCGCTCAGTGATGGTCCGGCCTGCTCGCATTTCACCGCGAGCTCCTTGAGGGAGACTCATGACCACTGACGTTTCCAGCGAAAACACCGAGCAGACGGAAGAGCTGCAGGAAGATCAGCCAGGCTACAAGATTCTCGTCGTTGATGACGAGCCTGACCTTGAGCCCCTTGTCCGACAGCGCATGCGTCGGGAGATTCGATCCGGTCGGTATAGCTTCGTATTCGCGCACAACGGCGTTGAAGCCCTGAAGGAATTAGAAGACGACGACGACATTGATATGGTGTTGTCCGACATCAACATGCCTCAGATGGACGGGCTTACCCTGCTACAGGAAATTCCGAAAGCGAAGCCCAATGTTCGCTCTGTCATCATCTCCGCCTATGGAGACATGCAAAATATCCGCACCGCGATGAATCGTGGCGCGTTTGACTTCATTACCAAGCCGGTGGATTTCGACGATCTACGGGTTACCATTGATCGAACCCTGCGGCATATTCAGGAATTGCGTGATGCGCTTAGTGTCCGGGATCGCCTGGTTGCCATCCAAAATGAGTTGGATGTCGCAAAAAATATGCAGCAGTCTATCCTGCCAACGGTTTTCCCGTCCGGCTCCGGGTATTCGGTCTATGGCACGATGCGCCCGGCCAGGAATATTGGAGGCGATTTCTTTGATTTGATGCGCCTCCAGTTCGACCGTATCGGACTGGTGGTTGCGGATGTGTCTGACAAAGGAGTTGCCGCAGGACTTTTCATGATGTCCTCGCGCACCTTGCTCAAGGGTGCCGCCGTGGGCAAAGGCCATCCCGGTGAAGTCCTGACCGAGGTCAACAGTCTCCTGGTCGAAGACAATGAAACAGGCATGTTTGTAACGGTTCTTTACTCCGTCTTCGATCCCCGGTCCGGCCGCCTTACCTATGCCAGCGGCGGAGAGAATCCGCCTGTGCTCGTCCGTGCGGACGGTTCATCCGAAGAGCTTCCTCTTACCCAGGGGATTGTTCTGGGTGTTGCGCCGAATTATGACTACATGGAAAACAGTGTGGATCTCGCGCCTGGTGACAGCGTTATCTTCGTAACGGACGGTGTCACTGAGGCCATGAACGAAGCCCAGGAACCGATGGGCATTCAAAGGGTCCGCGACCACTTTGCGCAGTCGCCGCCTACGGATCCTGAGAGTACTGCCCTTGCAGTCATTGATGTCATAAGAGAGTTTGCAGGGTCTGCAGCCCAACACGATGACATTACCTGTCTCGTTCTGCGTAGGGACGACTAGGACGGCACTGTGAACATCTCTATGACCATTGAGTCAAAGCATGATGAGTTGGATCGTATCACTGCCGCCATAGAAGAACTCGGCGAGGAGAGCGGTTGGCCGCTTGAGCTGACCTATAAGATCAACCTTGTTCTTGAAGAATTAACTCTCAATATCATGAACTATGGCTACACTGATGAAGAAGTACACTATATCGAATTGTCCGTGAAGACAGAGGATGCCAAGGTCACCATCGAGATTGTTGATGATGGGCGGCCCTTCAACCCGATAAATGACGCGCCTCATCCCGACCTCGACGGTCCAATGATGGATCGTCGAATAGGAGGGTGGGGTATCCACATCGTTCGAACAATCATGGATGATGTTTCCTACGTTCGGGCAGACAACAAAAACAGGATGAAGTTGGTCGCCAAACTTTAGCGGCGAGGCTGGAATGGTGAAACCCAAGCTGGCCCGAATCGTGTTTGCCGTAGCTGTCGGAGCCGTGATGCTGTTGGCCGGCTGCCTGCCTGAAATCAGTCTACCCGGAGAGGATGAGATTCAAACTCCGGTGCCTGATGAAACGCAGGAACAGGCTGCGGAAACGCCCGGCGTCACACATGATCAGGTTCTGTTTGGACAATCTGTTGATTTCGGCGAGATCGGTACAAGCCTCCAAATAGGAATCGAGGCTGCGTTCAACGAGATCAATTCTCGCGGTGGAGTAAACGGACGTAAACTGAGCCTCCTCACACTGGACGACGATTACGATCCGGCCAAAGCACTCAGGAATACAGACCGTTTCATCGAAGATGACCAGGTCTTTGCGATTCTTGGCTCAGCGGGCACTCCGACAGTCCGCGCCGTTCTACCTATAGCGACGGAGGCGGGAGTCCCGGTCATTGCGGCTTACACGGGCGCAGAATTCCTGCGGGATGGCGCGCCGGATAACGTGGTAAACCTTCGTGCCTCCTATAAGCAGGAAACGCAGGCCGTCATCGACTATCTCATTGACAGACGTGGAGTGACACGCATTGGCTTGCTTTATCAGGACGACGCCTTTGGACGGAGCGGTTATGCGGGAGCGCGCCAGGCTCTGAGAGTACACGATATGGAACCCGTTGCTGTGGGGCTCTATACCGCCAATACGAACGCTATCAAGTCAGCCTTGCTGGACATAGTGCCGGCCCACCCGGAGGCGGTATTGCTGATCGGTACTTTTGAGCCTGCTGTCACCATGATTAAGTGGGCCAACCGAACCGGTTTGCATACACAGTTCTATACGGTTTCCGTGGCAGGTAACAGACGTCTCTTGGAACAGTTGGGGGGCGGTGGTGCAGGAGTGTATGCAACACAGGTTATGCCCTTGGTAACCGAGCAAACTGAACAAATTGTTGTGACCTTTGAGAACGCGCTTCGCGCCTACGATGAAAACGCGGAGGCGAATTTCTATTCGCTTGAAGGGTATATTGCAGGCAGGCTTGCAGCCGTGGGCATTGCGGCCTGCCGCTTGGAACTAAACCGGGAATGCTTCCTGCGGTCATTGCAGAACGCCCAGTTACTCAATATCGACGGGTTCAGGCTGCAGTTCGGGGAGAATGACAACCAGGGCTCGGACGCCGTATATCTCACTGTGATTGGCGCTGATGGCGCTTATCACCCCGTGGAAACATTGGTGGAGTCAGCATCATGAAGATTCCGTTGGTTGGAACAATTCGCGGATTGTTGCCAGGGGGTCGAGGACAGTCAGCCCCGGTTGACGGTGGCGGACAGGACACTGAGTCAGAGGAATGGCATGCCCCGGCCGTAAGCGGAATTCGGGGAAGGATCCTGGGGCGCATTCGCATTGCGACCCAGCTATATCTCAGTATTGGCGGCGCAGTTATGCTCACCTTGTTGGCCAGCTTGGTGGCGTGGTTCTCGTTCAACAGCATTAACGATGCGCAGGATCAAGTGAATGAAGGCAGCGTGCCGGAACTGGCGTCCGCATTTGGTATCGCCCAGTACGGACAGACTCTCGTCGCCGCCGCGCCAAGTCTGACAGCGGCGGACAACAGGCAGGAATTTCAACGTGTCGTTGGGGAAATCGACTCTGCCTATGACGAGTTCGAGAGCCAGATGGCGGCGCTGGAGGCTCAGCCCGGTGTTGATCCTGAGCGCATCCGCGTAATCAGGGATTACGCCAACACCCTCCTCTCAAACATCGACTCCATTGCTGCGCAAACAGACGGCACTTTTGAGTTAATTGATCTACGCAGCGCTCACCAGATCAAACTTACAAGTCTTGGGATCGAGCTCGACGGCGCCCTCGTCCCGGCCATAGACGACCAGTTTTTCTTCATCATGACGGGCTTTCCCAGCATCGATCAGAATCAAGCCCAAAGGCTCGAACATTTTTCAGAGGAACAGGTCGGAAGATATCGGCGCCTTGTTGAGATTCAGTCGGAAGTCAAGATTGGCGGCGAACAGCTGGCTAGCGCGTTTACCGCAACGGACCCCAGGCTCGTTGATTCCCTGAGAGACGAGTTTGAGGCGGCGACGAGCAGAATCGACCGTAATATGGACTTCCTCTTGGGTACGGAGATTTATGCACAGGCCCAACCTATCTTGAACGAGTTCTTTGCCTTGGGCCTAAGCGAGGACGGTATCTATGATGTCGTCCTGCAATCACTCCAGATCGCCGGCGCTCAGCGACAACTCCTGGAGAGCAACCGTGCCCTCTCGATTGAGTTGTTAGCTGAAGTGGACGGCCTTGTCATAGCGTCACAGGAAGGGACCGTAACGGCTACGGCGGCATCCGCCGAGGCGATAGCCACCGGGCGGATACTATTGGTCGTGATTACTGCACTGAGCGTGATTGGGGCGCTGCTGGTGATCTGGCTATTCATCGGTCGCATTTTGCTCCGCCGCCTGAATACGCTATCCAACCGCATGCAGAGCATGGCTGAGGGCGACTTGGAATCATCTGTCGATATTGGTGGCCAGGATGAAGTCGCGGTTATGGCGTCTGCTCTTGAGGTTTTTCGGAGGCACGCGCTGGAGGTTCAACGCCTGAATCTCGTAGAGCAGCTCGCCAATGAATTGCAAGACAAGAATGAGGAACTTGAGGGAGTCTTGGGTGAGCTGCGGCAAGCGCAAGGGCAGATTGTCCTTAGAGAGAAACTGGCCGCGTTGGGTGAGTTGACTGCCGGCGTCGCTCACGAAATCCGTAATCCACTCAACTTCATGAACAACTTCTCGGAAGCGTCACAGGAACTTGTCGATGAACTCAAGGAAATCCTCGAGGATCCGAAATTTGAGTTGTCGGACGATCAGCGTTCCTATGTCGACGAAGTCGTGGGTGACCTCCATGCCAACCTGGGCCGGATTAAATCTCACGGCGACAGGGCCAATCGCATCGTCCATGACATGCTCCAGATTGGCCGGGACACCGGCGAATGGGAACAGGTCGATATGAACATCCTTGTCGACCAACAGTACCGCCTCGCCTATCACAGCCAACGCGCGACTGATGCTGACTTCAATCTGACCACAGAAGAGGACTACGATCCAAACATCGGGACCGTGGAAGTGATTCCACAGGAGTTGGGCCGCGTATTCCTCAATATGGTGGCGAACGCGTGCTATGCCACGGATCTTCGTCGTAAGAACCTGGCTGCCGAAGGCACCATCGGCGACTATACTCCGATGCTATGGCTAAAGACGCGCCGTGAAGAGGAAAAGATACGCGTCACCATTCGTGACAACGGGGTTGGAATGCCGGACGAGGTGAAGGAGAAGATCTTCAATCCATTCTTCACCACGAAGCCGCCGGAAAATGGGACAGGCCTCGGCCTCGCAATATCCAATGACATCGTTCGGCGGCATGGTGGATCAATCTCGGTGGAAACGTCGCCAAATGAGTTTACGGAGATGCACATCGATATCCCGCTGCAATCAGGGAAGGATCTTATGGCGGAAGAAACGCCTGAGACACAGGAGGATTCTCCCCAACAGGCTGAGACAGCGATTGCTGCAGACGACTAGACTTGTGGTCTTCTCAAAGGGGCTCTGTCAGTGAATCAAGGGTAAGGATAGCCCCGCGGCGCCACCCGCATAGGGGTGCTTGCGTCCTGTTTGCTAGGACTTGGGGCCGGTGGTGTTCTGGGAAACGGCGGGCATAGCTGGATCATCACCCGCGGCCGGTGCGGATATCGTCTGGAATGTGCCCACAAGTTCGGAGACTTGATGTTCCTCCATGGTCATGGAAAGGCGAGCAAGACTTACAGTATCCGGGAGTACGATGCCGCCGGAGAACACAAGCCTCATGGCATCCTCGGGATTGAGGTTGGTCTCAATGACGTCGTCCTCGAACACGAATGCCATGTTGCCGGAGGTAGGGTTAGGAATCGTTGGGATATAGACGCTCACCATGGTCGCATGTGTCTCTGGCGAGTAGATGCGCCCGGTGACAAAACCGAGCGCCATCATTCCTTCTCGGGGCCACTCAACGAAGACAACACGACTGAAATTCGTTTGAGTGCCGCGGATAGAGGTCATTGCTTTCTTCATCATGCCAAATATCAGCTTCACAATAGGAAACGCGGACAAAACCTCACTGAAGCCGTTCATGATCCTGCGGCCCACGGCGAATGAAAGGAGAACACCGACCAAATAGAAAATAACTAGAAGAACTATCGCGCCAACTCCCCAGAAATCGGCGCCCAAACTGAAGGAGAGTCCCCCGATTGTGAAATCAAGCGTCGGCAGCCCCAGCAATCGAATAATGGGTCTGATCAGGGCGTCCGCGTAGCCCACGAGGATCGCAATTGCCGCAATCGTGACAAGCAAAGGAACGAGCTCAAAAAACCCGTCCATGATATGCTTCCGAACGTGCTCCTCCACGTTCGAAGCCCCATGTTTCGTGCTGGACGGCCTCTCCCCTGCTGCCGCTTTTCTATCGGTGGCTTTTTCCGTCCCACCGCTATCGGTGCTCAACGGCCACTTCCCCCTGTGCTCAATACGACTCTATTCCACAACCACACCGAGTACAGATGGCAAACATCCCTACCTGTTACGACCGTACTCTAGCATATGCACTGTCCGATATTCATACACGTCATATTCCGGCCATTAATCGCCGAGCCATGGTTTAGGAGACAGGAAGAGAACGCGGATGGCGCCGTGGGTCAGGCATAGAGTCGAGCTACGGATTAAGAGGAAATAGGAAAAGCGAGCCGCGCGTGTAGCGCGGCTCGCTCTTTTTGTCGTGTGGAGCCAGCGATCGGAATTGAACCGATGGCCTGCGGTTTACGAAACCGCTGCTCTACCCCTGAGCTACGCTGGCTTGAAACATCTCACCAATCGGGACACCTGGTGGACGAACGCTGATTCAATTCTACCAAATACGACCTGTATCCTTGACTGAATGAATCCTCGCTTAATAGTCGTTGTCTCCGTCATCGCGGCGTTCGTTGTGTTGACTCTTGGGGCGTGTGATTCCTCCGGCTCTGCGACGCCTGAGCCAACTTCTGCGACGCCGCCGCCAAGTGCTGAAGTTCTCCCCCCAACTCCCACTGCGTCGCCCTCTCCAATTCCGACCCTCACCGCAACTCCCATACGGTCACCTCTTGAGGAAGGATTTCTGCTCATTGAGGATGTAGAGGATCCGACGTCCATCCGGGAGATGTCCCTCAAGGGTCACGTATTTGAACTGGAAATCGCGTCCACGCCGGCTGAACGGGCGCGAGGCCTTATGAATCGCGAAACCCTCGCCCAAGACTCAGGAATGCTATTCGTATTCTTGGCGGAATCACCCCTCAACTTCTGGATGAAGAACACCCTGATACCGCTGGACATCCTATATATGGATTCGGCCGGAGTTGTTGTGGACATCCAGACAATGACCCCGCAGCCGGGCGTGTCGGATTCCGAGTTGCGTGAGTATCCGAGCGCCGCCCCGGCGCAGTACGCGCTGGAGATTAACGCCGGCCTTGCGAAATCACTTGGCTTCGTGGAAGGAGATCAGGCCTACTTCCGCTGACTGTTTGTAGGTCGGCAAGATTAGCCGGTCGTGTTGCCGCTGCGCTCACCCCGACCTCGCGCGAACTTGGCAGCTTCTCGTGCCAGGGCGGCGATCCCTGTTGTCGGGACGGTAATCGTGCGAGGTCCCGAATAGAGATTCGTTACACGGTGTTGAGCGGGAGTACCCGCCCAAATCAGGATGACATCGCCCCATTTCAGATCGCTCGAGGCATCTCGTTGATTGGAATTGCCAAGCCCGTCGACGAACCGCCACTCCACCGATCGAGGGGTAATCTGACGTATTCGTGCCCACTTTGGATTAGTGCCGCCAACGACGACCGCACGCGAGAGTCCGGCCCCGCTCATGGCTGCGGCCATCTCATTCACAGCACGCCGGTCAGCGGAACCCCCGCACACCTCGCAAGCGTCCCGCTCCACAAGGACGAGTGCGCGCGGCTCAGAGACTTGACGTTCCTGCTTATCCAGCGTCTCCCGGCACCCCTGATTCGCGCAGTGAAGTGCCAGCCGTGCCCCCAAGGCGTTTTCAGCATTCCGCTCCTTGTGGACTGCCATGTTGGTTCTTCCGGCGCGCGTGAACCCTTCGTCCTCCAGGACTGCGCGCGCAACGGATTGCTGCTCAGTGCCGGAGATGCCAAGGGAGTTTAGAAAGACCGTTATGGGTCGATTCTTCATGCACCCATTATCGGGGATGTCACAAGGATGTCATGGGCAGCGGATGACGCGGCACCACGAGTTACGGCTATAGTGGAAGAGACGAAGGTGTCATGCCCCCATCGTCTAGTGGCCTAGGACTGCGGCCCTTCAAGCCGCCGACAGGGGTTCGAGTCCCCTTGGGGGCACCAACAGCAAACACGGTTAATTCGGATAATCGGCCAGACCGGGGCCCTCTTCCATATCCGCGACCATGTCTGCTGTCGTCACGGCTTTGGCCCATTCAAGAAGCCCAATCTGCTCATAGCCGTTCACGCCGCGTGATTCCATGCTCATCACCGGCTCGTGGGTCGGATCCTCGTGTTCGCACAGCATTTTTCGGATCAGCACGAAGCCCATCAGATCCTGGTCCAGGATTGTTCCGTGTTCCTTAGTCGAAATCGTAATGCGATACATCCGAGCCTCCGCGAGAGCGCCTCTATTACGTACAGCCTACCTGATTCGGCCATATTGCGCCCCGCCGTCGCCATACTGCTTGAAAGGCTGAATGCTGCCCCGAGTCAGGGGGATCACCATGGCTAGAAAGGCAACCCTCCCGTTCGCCTACAGTCACGGCGTTCCTGTAGAATGCAAGGGCTGAAATCTCATCATGAAATTGGATCTCCACGTACACACAAACTTTGGCTCATCCGATAGCGGCCTATCGCCTCAGGACCTCGTGACGGCCGCCAAGTCAGTCGGACTGGATGGTGTGTGCGTTACCGAGCATGGTACCGTCTGGGACACGTATCAGCTTGAACGATTCTCCGCTGAACATGACTTCCTTGTGATTCCCGGCATGGAGGTTGCCACGGACCTTGGGCACATCACCTGCTTTGGCCTGACGGGATACTCATCCGGCATTCACCGCGCGGAGATTCTGCGCAGAGTTATCCAGGCCTCGGACGGTATCATGATTGCCGCACACCCCTTTCGCCGCCTATTCGATGACCCTCGAATCAACGGCTGGCCAAAGATGTACACCCTTGAGGAGGCGGCCGATCTCCCCATCTTCAAACTGACTGACGAGATGGAAGTGGTGAACGGGGCAAATAACGCGCAGGAGAATCTCTTTGCCCTTCAGGTCGCCCGCGTGCTCGGGCGTAAGGGCGTGGGTGGGGGAGATGCCCATTCCACATCCGGCATCGGCTCCGGGGCAATCGTGACAGAGCGGCATATCTCAAACGTTGAGGAATTTATCGAGGAAATCCGGGAGGGCCGCTATTACCCGACCGGCGCACTGCTCAAAGGCAGCGACATTTCCTATTGGGACGAGCGGGCCGCCGAACTTGCCGCAGTAGGCGTGAGATGACTGCCGAAAGCGCGTCGGACAGCGCACCGTTTCCGCTGACGTTCGTCTCGCTTGACCTGGAAACTACAGGACTGAATGCGGAGAGCGATCGCATCATTGAAGTAGGCGCGGTCAAGCTTGAGCAAGGCCAAATTGTTGATAGCTTCCAGCGGCTCGTCAATCCGGGTCATAAGCTCCCCGATTTCGTCTCCGTGCTGACCGGCATTACGGATACTGATCTCGTCGGTGCGACACCATTCACCGAGATAGCGGACGAGCTCGCGGCATTCATTGGCGACCTGCCGATGGTGGGGCAGAACTATCAGTTCGACCTGGGTTTCCTGAACGCGAATGGCGTCACGCCGAGCGGATCCGTGTTTGATACGCTCGATCTCTCCCGAATCTTGAGGCCGTCTGCCACCAGCCATGCTCTTGGATGGCTCATCGAAGAGTTGGGAATCGTTAATGACAGCCCACACAGGGCACTGGCAGACGCAGAGGCGACGGCGCAGGTCTTCCTCACGTTCTGGGACATGATTCTTTCCCTCGACCCGGCCACTCTGGCGATGATCCGCTCGCTCTCCGACCGTGCGCCGGGAGACTGGAGAGCGGGTCCGGTTTTTGAGCTAGCTGCACAACAACAGGAAATTGCCAGTGATGGGCCTGAGCAGGTTATTCGACGGCTGACCCAAAGACTCGGCAAGCCGAGTGTCGAATCCGAGACACGCCAGCGGAAGCTGCCCACTACGCAGGATGGGAAGGCGGCCATTGGCGCCGTATTTGAATCCGATGGCGGGCTCGCCCGTGCGCTCGGAGATTCCTATGAGCCACGCACTCAGCAACTGGAGATGGCGCAAGCAGTAGCGCAAGTCCAGGAAACAGATCAAGTACTCCTTCTTGAGGCCCCGCCTGGCACGGGCAAATCGCTGGGCTATCTGATTCCTGCCATCTGGCGCGCGGAGGCCGTTGAAGAGCAGGTCGTCGTTGCCACGTCTACTCGAGGCTTGCAGGAACAGCTCGCCACTAAAGATGTTCCTGTCGCTCTTCGGGCTCTCGGATTAACCCCGGACGAGGTTCGTGTAGCCGTGCTCAAGGGCAGAGGAAACTACCTGTGCATATCGCGCCTGCTTTCGCGGCTCGGCAACCTTGAGGTGACGCCCGGCGAGGCCGCGTTCTTTGCCCGGCTGATGGTCTGGCTCGAATCGACCGAAAGCGGCGATCTGGGCGAGCTGCCGATGGGCGAACAGGAGGCGGCGCGTTGGTCAAGCCTGTCTGCAGGATCCGAAGAGGGGCACAGCAACTGCGCCTATGAGCGCGAGGGATTGTGTTTCATCGGCCGGGCTCGAAGGGCTGCACAAGCGGCCCACCTTGTCATCACGAACCATGCGCTTCTGCTCGCGGACTCTTCCTCAGGCGGCAACGTTCTTGGTGAAATCCCTCATGTGATACTGGATGAGGCCCACAACCTTGAACGTGAGGCGACCGACCACTACGGGCGCAGTATCTCTCACAGTGAAGTTACTGATTTGCTCAACTCGCTTGGGGCGGATTCGGCAGAGGGAAGGCCAAGGATCGTAACGGCAGCGATGGGCTCATCGGCTTCCTCTGCCGGAGCAACGGCTCAGACGATGGAAGCCGCAGGAGTTGAGGTTGCATCGACGGCGCGCGGCGCAACTACCCGGGCGAGTCAGTTCTTCAGCGCCATTGGCGCCATCGCCGCCGGGTCTCGCTCAGATCGAGGCGGCGATTCCCAGATTCGGCTCATACAGCGTGTCAGGGAAACGGATGAATGGCGTGAATCCGCGAAGGCATGGGAAGACCTGGACGCAACTCTTGCCGCAGTCGCCGATCTGGTCGATTCGCGGCTGAGATCGGCGCTGCAGACTCAACAGGGGCGGCAAGGCCAGTCCACGGCCGTGGACGACGTAGTAAGGCGCATCGCTGACCTTCGAGCACGCTTGATGAGCGTGATGAGAGATGTGAAGCCTGACGACGATATTACGTGGCTTGAGACCCCGCGTGATCAGCGGAGAGGAATCTCGCTGCACTGGGCGCCGATGTCCGTTGCCCCTCACCTTGCGGCCGGTCCTTTCGCTGACCGCAAGTCGATTGTCCTCACGAGCGCGACGCTGACGACCGACGATTCCTTTGGATTTATCACTGACCGGCTGGGAATTGAGGAACCGGAAACGCTGCAAATAAGGCTCACACTGAGACCGGAGGATGCGGCGGCAGCAATGGTTCCCGCGGATGTGCCGGACCCGAACAACAACGCCTATGGAAAGGCCGTTCAACAGGCCATCGTTGATGTCGCAGTATCGACGGGCGGCGGCGTGCTGGCGTTGTTCACCTCGCACGCCTCGCTGCGCCAGACGTACACAAATGTCAGTGCCGAGCTGCGGGAGCGCGGCATCAGTGTCCTCGGGCAGGGAATTGATGGCGCGCCGGATCGGTTGGCGGAAATCGCTCGACTTCGCAAGGACATCGTCATTCTGGGCGCGGCGGCATTCTGGGAAGGCGTTGATTTGCCGGGTGACGCGCTGAAGGCGCTCATCGTCACCCGTCTCCCGTTTGATGTGCCGTCGGATCCAATTATCGCGGCCCGCGGCGAGACTTACGAGAACTCCTTTGGCGAGTTCCAGATTCCGCGGTCGCTCTTGCGGTTCAAGCAGGGCGTGGGGCGGTTGCTTCGGAGTACGAAAGACCAGGGCGTGATTGTCATCCTCGATTCACGAGTGTTGAATCGCGCGTACGGGGCTGCCTTTATCGACGCCCTCCCCACGTCCACCGTACAGACACCGACGCTTGATCGCCTGCGCGATGAGGTGCGGGACTGGTTTAACGCCGATGAAGAATGACAGCGCCAGTGCGGAGGTGGCCCGGATCGAACTCAGCTCTCCGCTTGATCTGCCGGCATCGCTGGATGAGGGGCAGGCTTTTGGGTGGACGGCGCCTGATGGGGAGGCCGATGGCTGGTGGGTCGGAACCGTCTCTGGGCACGCAGTACGCATTCGGCACGTCAATTCAGGCGATGAGCGCGCAAGTTTCCTTGAGGTTTCTGCTCATGACCCTGATCTGCCAAATGACACTGCCGCAGAAATAGTTTCTCGCTACTTGCGCCTTGAAGATGACCACTCACGAATCAGGAATGCGCTGTCCACGGATGCTGTGCTCACGGAAATTATGGGGCGCTGGCCCGGCTTGACTATATTGCGCCAAGAACCGTGGGAGTGCCTGGCGAGCTTCATCATCAGCGCTCAATGCCATCTGCCACGCATCAAGAGAAATATGCAGAATCTGGCTGAGGCATGCGAGGTCAACGGCACAGCCTGGGGCCAAACGGTCTATCGCGTTCCTGAACCGCCGGAGGTGGCACGGCTGGGAGAGCGCGAACTCCGCCGCATTGGACTTGGGTTTCGTGCCCCGTTTCTCGCTTCGGCCGCCATCCGTATTGCGGAGGGCGACGTTGAACTCGACGAACTCCGATCGCTGCCGTACGAAGATGCTAAGAACACGTTACTGACATTCAAGGGCATCGGGCCGAAAATCGCCGATTGCATCCTGGCATTTTCGCTCGACCACACGGAGGCGTTCGCCGTGGACAGATGGGTGAGCCGGGCAGTGACGCGCCTGTTCCTGGATGGGGAAAAGACCTCGGAGGAAAAGATTGCAGCGTGGGGGCGGGAGCGTTTCGGCAATTACGCGGCCTATGCGCAGCAGCTGTTGTTTCAGGAAGAGCGTGAGGTGGCCATGCGGGAACGCGCGCTGCCGGGGAGCGTCATGATTCGTCAGCGACGGCAGAACCGCGCCCCATCCATTGCCTGACCAACTGCACCTCGCCATCCCTGTTCAAGACCAGGTTGTTGAGCCGGGCCTTCCGTAGCTGGTCAAGAAACTTCCCCACAAGGGGCCCCTGGCTCATTCCCATCTCAAGCAGGTCATTCCCGTTCAGCTCAGGCTGGACGTGTCTCCATGTGCCCAGATAAGAGGCGATTACCCGCGATTCCGTGGCGTCTCCGGTGAGGTACAGGGCCTCAAGAGCGGCCGGCTCAAACAAGGCGAGAACATCCGTAAAGTCACTTGGGCGCCCCGTCGTCTTGGCCTCATTAAATGCCGCTGCTCCTCGTTCCTTCCAGAGGCGGATGTCGTCAACCGCTCGTCGCGAACTACCGACAAGATTGAAGGTGTCGGCGAGGGTCTCGTGTTCCGAACCCACGGTTGTTGCGATGAGAGCCCAGTGTACGTCGGCGTCGTCGACATCATCGGGCCTGGCTGCCGCCTCTCGATCAGACATCGAGAAACTGTATAGCCCACTAACCCAATTGGATGCCGTGGGCAGGTGATCCAAAACCCCCCAGGACTGTAGCATTATCAGCCCTTCTACCGGCCTCTTCTCTCGCCAGAGTCGGTTGAATTCGTTGCGAAGGCGGTCTGGCCCTACGGTGTTGATATAGGAAGCATCACCCTTCAGCCAAGCCTCAGTTTCCGCGTGTAGTTTGAACTGGAGCCGGGAGGCGTAGCGCGCCGCGCGAATCATTCTTGTAGCGTCGTCACGGAACGATCGCGCATGCAGCGCGCGGAGCACTGCTGCCTGAACATCGTTGACTCCACGGTGCGGATCGATTACACGCCCGAAATCCATCGAACCAATGGAGACGGCTATCGCATTTGCTGCAAAGTCGCGACGCCCCAGGTCGATCTCGATATCTGATGGAGCTACATCGGGTAGCGCGCCGGGCGACTCATATGTTTCACTGCGGGCCGTAGCGATGTCCATGTCCCGCGTGCCAATTGTCAGTTTGACTGTCATGAATTGGGAGACGGCGGTTCTGCGGGCAAGTCGAAACTGAACAGCTCTCTGGGCCAGTTCCTCAGCGCTTCCCTGGACAACGAGGTCGACTTCAACAGGATCACGCCCCAACAAAATGTCCCGCACCGCTCCCCCGACGATGAAGAGCGTGCCCTGTTCCGCAATGTCACCGAGCATGCGGCACGTTTCCAGCACGTCCGGCGTAAGCCTCTGCCCTAATTCCAGAGCAATGCTATTGGACATCATGATGTCTATATCATTGCATGACCAGGAATGGAGCGCTTTGACTGATTCGGACAGGCATTCTAGAATCACTGAAAGGATTAAGCGCCCCGAATATCACGGGGCTTAATGGAGGTTCTGGTGGCAACACAAGTTGGAATAAAGCCAATTGTCTACACACTGACAACGTGCCCGGCGTGCGTTGTGATGAAAGAGGATTGGACGAAACAAGGTCTCGAGTTTGAAGAGCGCCAGGTTGATGAGAGCCAGGCGTGGCTCGATGAGGCGCGAACCTATGGCGATGTCGTCCCCATCGTTGTTTATCCTGATGGGAAAGTCACCATGGGTTACAAGGACATGATCAGTTGTAATATCGGCTAGAAAGGCTAAAGAAGAACGGGAAAGATCCCAGACATGGGATGGCGGAGGTAACACAATGGCTGAGAAGACTACGGTTGTCACTCCTGAACGATTTGGTTCAGGTTTCACATATGACGACTATATCGAGCAGATCAAGGTCAACAAAGACAGGTTTGAGCAGTACTACAATAGCGCACAGCTCTCGGATGATGACGTAGCGTTCTTCCGACGTGCAAAGGATGCCGGCGCGACAAAGATGCTAATCCTCGGCGAGGATTGGTGCCCTGACGTGTTCCGTGGGATGCCGGTACTCGCAAAGATTGCCGAGGCTGCAGGCATGGACGTTAGTGTCTTCCCGCGAGATGAGAACCTCGACATCATGAATGAGTACCTCAAGAACGGTGAGTTCATGTCCATCCCTGTGCCTGTATTCTTTACAGACGATCTCGAGGAGATTGCCCACTGGCACGAGCGTCCCGAATCCGCCAATGACGAAATGCCCAAGATCACCGAAGACGTGAAGGCTGAGATTGGCGACGAGGATGAGCAGGAATTCCGCCGCACAGTGCGTGAGCGAATGCAGGCTCGCTATCCTGCGTGGCAAGTGGAGACTGTCAGAGAGCTGCGAGAGTTGCTCGCGGAGAAACTGTCTCTCTAATTCGCTTGATTTAGCTTGATACTGAAAGGGACGGGGCACGCGCCCCGTCCCTTTCTTTTTGTTCTCTGCTAACCGCTGACGGCGCTGTGGCGTTCACTTAACTGTGTGTTGTCTTGTCGGTAGCGTGGGGCATTCGAGGTGTGTAGCGGATGGCAACGATCAAGCGTCTGCGGTTGTGGCAAATCATTGTAATCATCGGCGTTTTGCTTGTTGGTTTCGGCGGCGGAGCATATGTCATCAATGCGCAGTTGTCGGGTGATCAAGCCGCTGGCGGCCTCACGGAGAATGAACAGCTCGTGACGGTGACTCGCGGCGATCTGGTCAACCAGGTTCAAACTGGCGGAACGTTGACCTTGCCGGAACGGGAGTCGGTGAGGCTTGGCGCCGGCTCCGTTGTGAAGGACGTTCTTGTTGTTGAAGGACAGGCTGTGGTCGAGGGACAGGCTCTCTTGACCCTGGACGACGCCACTGTTGCCCGTCATGACATGGAAATTGCTACGGCGCGGATTGCGCTCCGTGATGCGGAGAATGCACTTGAGAATCTGCTTGCGGACGCACAGTCGAATCTGGGTACCACCGAGGACGACGTGGCGGACGCCGAGCGGGCCCTCGCAGACCTTGATAAGGAACACGGGGAGAAAATCGAGTCGGCCCAGGAAGACGTTGATGATCAGGAAGAAAAGTATCGGGACACCTTCTCTGCCTGGCTTGGCGTTACATTGACCGATGCTGAAACGGTGGAACCTCCGGAGACCCTACTGGCGGGATGGGGGGTGAATCTGGAGGAGTTGCTTATCGAGCCCGTTGGAATCGATAGCGCGAAGGGTGTCTTTTCTAGTGGTGCTCCACTTGACGATCCGGCCACCAGATGGTCCGAAACCGTCGTCTACGGCATCATCAATTTCTATCCCGGGCAGATTGTCGCCACGTGTGAAACCAATGGGGAACACCCGCTCAATGGGCACTGCCTCAAAAAGGGTTTCGATGACGCGTGGGACAGCCTGACGGGCGCTCGCGATGAGCTCAACGGTGCGGTCACGGCCCGAGACACCGCAATACGCGATGCACAGACCAAGCTGGACGCGGCGAGAGAGAAGCAGGACCAGGCATTGCTCGCTGTTCATGATGCGAGCGACGGAGACGAGGGATACGCCTATCAACTCAAAGAGGCCGAGCTTGTCACGGCGCAGGTTGCCCTGGAGGACGCGCTGCGGGAGCGCGAAGAGGCGACCGTGCGCGCGCCAATCGACGGCATTGTCGCCGTCCTCAATGCGGTGGCGGGTGAAGAAGTTAGTGTGGAGTCACGGATTGCAGTTGAAATCATCGACACGTCCATCGTGGAGCTACAGGGGCAGGTAGACGAGACCGACGTGCTCCGAATCAGCTACGGAGACCCCGCTGAGATCACCCTGGACGCCATGCCGGGGCAAGTATTCACCGGCTCGATATCAGCGATTTCGTCCGCAGCGCAGCTTGAACAGGGTATTGCGGTCTTTACGGTGTTGGTACGCGTCGACATCCCGCCGGGCGTTGACCTCCGCGAAGGAATGAACGCGAATGCCCGCATGGCCGTGGAGGAGAAAATCAACGTACTACTGGTTCCCGTGCAATCCATTTACGGCACGTTCCAGGAACCGCTTCTCCGGGTAATGATGGACGGCGAAATAACCTCGCGTCCGGTCGCGTTGGGGGGTAACGATGGCTTCTGGGTCGTGGTGGAGTCCGGCGTCGATGAAGGCGAAGAGGTGGTCATGCACGTTTCCGAGGCCGACGAGTTTAGCGGTTTCGGGGGCGGGCCCGGCTTCCGGCAAACGACCCGGACCGTGAGGACTGTCGTTTAGCTGTGTCAGGAACGGCGACAGAGACGAAATCGTGATTGAGCTGGCAGACGTTACGAAGATCTACCGGATGGGCGAGGTAGAGATTGCGGCGCTGCGCGGGGTGAGCCTCACCATCGAGGACGGCGAAATGGTCGCCGTCATGGGGGCCTCGGGTTCCGGCAAATCGACATTGATGAACATTCTTGGCTGCCTTGATGTTCCAACCTCCGGCCAATATTCGCTCGATGGCGTGAAGGTTGGGCGGCTGTCCGATTCCCGTCTGGCGACGATTCGCAACCGCAAGATAGGGTTCGTGTTTCAGAGCTACAATCTGCTGCCGCGCCTTACCGCGGAATCGAACGTGGAACTGCCGCTGCTTTATGCGCGAAAGGGCGGCAGCGGACGTCTGGCACGCGAGGCTTTGGGAAGAGTCGGCCTTGCCGACAGGACGGGACATCGGCCAACAGAGATGTCCGGCGGACAGCAGCAGCGCGTCGCAATTGCACGGGCGCTCGTCAACGAGCCGTCCATTCTTCTTGCGGACGAGCCGACCGGCAACCTGGATTCACACTCCAGCCAGGAGATCATCGAACTCCTGCAGGAACTAAATCGATCATCCGGAATCACGGTCGTCATCGTCACCCATGAGGACGACATCGCACGCTTTGCCAGGCGCACGATCATGATGCGAGACGGCGAAGTCGTGAATGACGAGATAGCAGGGACGCATTGAGTCCGCAGCGCACGCTCCTATCCGCCCTCCAATCCGTGGGCGCCAACAAGCTCCGCACCCTGCTGACGCTGCTCGGCATCGTCATTGGCGTGGCCGCTGTGATTTCGCTCATGTCCATCGGGCGCGGTGTGCAGGAGTCCGTGACCTCGTTCATCCAGGACCTCGGCACCAACATCCTTTTCGTCAGCCCGTCAAATGGGGCCCTCACGCTCGAAGATGCCTATGCGCTGGTCGACCCCGTCCTCGCCCCGTCCGTGGATCAGGTTGCTCCCGAAATTAACGTGTTTGGCGACGTGAACACAACAGATGAGTTTGGAGCGCGCACTGTTTTCGGTGAGATTACAGGTGTCACGCCTGAATACCAGGAAGTACGGGGCTATGAGGTCGATGTCGGGAGCTTCATCGGTATTCCGCACGTTGCCGGCGCGTCGGATGTCGTTGTCCTTGGGGCGCAGGCGTCAGTGGACCTGTTTCTGGGGCGCAACCCTATTGGGCAGACAGTGAAGATTAGCGGCAGAGAGATGACCGTGATCGGTGTGCTGGAGAGCAGGGGTGGGGACGCGTTCGGCTTTGAAGACAACCGCGTTCTGATTCCCATCACCACCGCCTATCGACGTATCAGCGCGGATCGCAACGTCGAAGGAGTGGTAGGTGTCGATACGATCAGCGTGCTCGTCGAAGACGAGAACGAAATGGAAAAGGCGGAGGGAGAAGTGCGTCGCATTCTCCGTCTGCGGCACCGCATCACCGATGAAGACGATTTCGAGGTCAGGAATCAGCAGCAGGCGCTTGAGGCATTTCAGGACACCACGCAGGCGTTCGTGCTCTTCCTGGGCTCCATCGCGAGCATTTCGCTGCTTGTCGGCGGAATCGGAATCATGAACATCATGCTCGTGTCCGTGACGGAGCGGACGCGGGAAATCGGCATTCGGAAGGCAATTGGCGCGCGGCGATGGGATATTCTCTCGCAGTTTGTGTTGGAGGCTGTCCTACTGAGCCTGGGTGGGGGAATCATCGGCGTGCTTTTGGGAATGCTCATCGCGCAGGGAATGAACATCACGCTGCTGGCTGAAGGAGAAATCCGAACGGTGGTTAGCACAGACATCACGGCTCTCGCGCTCGGGGTATCAATGCTCATCGGGCTGGTCTTCGGCATCTATCCAGCCATGAGGGCCGCCGCTTTGCACCCAATCGAGGCACTGCGATACGAATAGGAGGCGACACGGCAATGGGCGATCAACCGGTTGAGTCGATGGAAGAGGAGCGCTCCGGCGGGCTGGGCACGCGGGCATTTGTCGGCATCGTCGCGCTTGTGCTCGTGTTGGGACTTAGCATCAGTGGCGCGTTCGTGATAGGCATACAGGTAGGGCAGTCACAGCAAGAGGACATAGAAGAGGCGCCTCCGCTGGCCTTAACGGCTGAGGACTCTTTTGTGGAAGAGGGTGATGACGTTTCACCGTCAGTGACGTTCGGAGGACCGGCAGGGGGCGGCGGCGAGATACCACCGGAAGCGATGCGTCAAATACAGGCGCAGATGCGGGCGCAGGGAGCCTCAGATGCGGAAATCGCGGCCATCAGCGTTGAATTGCAGCAGTCCCGGGAGGGCCAGGGACAGGGTTTCCGGCAGGGACGTCCGGGATTTCTGGTAGGAACTGGTGGAGCGGATGACACAGATATCGGCACGCGCATGGCAGGGACAATCGAATCGATTGACGGCAATACAATTACGTTGATGACGCCAACGGGGTTGCAGCGCATATCGACGATCGCCGGCACCCGAATCACCGTCACCCAGTCGGGCGATTTGACTGATCTGGCGGTAGGGGACAGGGTCACAGTTGCCGTTGTTCCCGGGCCCGAGCAAGATACGTTGGAGGCCGCCAGCATCACTGCGATATCTGTCGAGGAATAGGCGGCATGCAATAATAGAGACACTATGACAGCACAGCGCACTCGCCTCTCAGTTCCGCTTCTTGACCGCCTGGTTCCCCGCTTCCGGAACATGAAGCCGTATGAGCCTGTCGCCCCGCCGGAACGCCTTGAAGCAGAGAGCGATGCAGGCGAAGAGGGAATCGTTAAGCTGAACGCCAACGAGAATCCCTACGGCCCGCCACCTCGTGTTCGAGCACTCATAGAGTCGTTCGACGCTGCCAACATCTACCCGGATCCGGATCATGCTGCGCTGCGAGCGTGCCTTGCGGAGTACACGGGTTTCGGCGCCGAGCGCATCGTTGCGGGGTCGGGCAGTGACGAGCTCATTGCCCTGTTGACACGGCTATTCGTAGGGTCTGAAGGTACCGTCGTCGCTGCGACGCCCACATTTGGAATGTACGCGGTCGAGACTGACCTTTCGGGTGCTCGCTTTAACGGCGTGCCACGCAGTCAAGATGACTTTTCTATTGATCTGCCCGGTCTAGTTGAGGCGGCGCGAGATGCGTCGATTGTGTTTTTCTCGACGCCAAACAATCCGACCGGTAACAGCGTGACTGAAGAAGAGATTCGAGCCGTCGCGGAGACCGAGGTTCTTACAATCGTTGATGAGGCCTATGTCGAGTTTGCCGGAAAGTCACTCATGCCCCTCGTGGATGAGTATCCCAACCTCATCTTCCTCCGAACATTTAGCAAATGGGCCGGACTGGCGGGCCTGCGCGTCGGCTATGGCGTCTTCCCCGTTGATCTGGCTTCAATCCTCATGACGGTCAAGCCGCCGTACAACGTCAACACATTGGCGCAGGCAGCGGCCATCGCCGCAATCGAAGACCTGGATAATGCATTGGCGACGGTGAACATCATCGTGAAAGAACGTGCCGTCCTCCAGGAAGGACTACGGTCCCTGCCGAGTGTCCGCGTCTTTCCGTCCGAAGGTAATTTCTTACTCGTGCGGTTCCTGGAACACGACGCGAAGGAACTGCACGCCTCTTTGCTGCGTCGCGGCATCGCCCTGCGACATTTCAACACGCCGGAACTGCGAGACTGCATCCGTATAAGTGTAGGACGGCCGCGAGACCATGAGCGCCTGATCGAAGCACTGCGCGAGGAAATGGAGGCCCAGAAGTGACAGGGGAGGGAGCGGCTGCGCCTCGCCAGGCCACCGTCCGGCGGGAGACTAGGGAAACCGTTGTCGACGTGTCGATCAACATTGACGGACGCGCTCAATATGATGTGAGCACCGGCTCGCTGATGCTCAACCACTTGATAGATCAACTGGGTCGGCATAGCGGCTTTGACCTCACCGTGCGGGCTGAGGGATTGAACGACCCTGACGGTCATCACACAGCAGAGGACACAGGCATCGTGATCGGGCGCGCGCTCGGTGAAGCCTTGGGAGACCGCACCGGCATTCGCCGTATGGCTCACGAGACGGTCCCGCTGGATGATGCGTTGACGACTGCGGTGGTAGACCTCGGTGGTCGAGGATATGCAGCCATCGGCCTGCAATTCAGCACGGGTATGATGGGTGACCTGCGCACCGAGCTGGTTGCCCACGTGCTCGAGTCCATCGCGCGGGAAGGGCGTATCAATTTGCATGTAGTTCAGCACGCCGGAGTCAATGACCACCACATCGCTGAAGCAACGTTCAAGGCGCTGGCAAAAGCGCTGGATACGGCGACACGTCTTGATGAGCGGTTTGCGGGTGTCGCGCCCTCCACCAAAGGCACGCTGACGGACTAGCAGCTAGTCGTTCTCCACCACCTCGAACCGGTAGTCCTCAATCACGGGGTTCGCAAGCAGTTGGCGGCACATGTCCGTTGTCCGGGACTCGGCCGCCTCGAGTGATGGGGCCTCTCCAATCTGAATCTCAAGATAGCGGCCGGCCCGTACTGCGGACACAGAGTCATACCCGAGATTCTTCAAGCCGCCCAGGATCGATAGCCCCTGTGGGTCGACAACACCTGGCTTGGGTGTCACATAGATTCGGGCGAGGAAGTTAGGCATCCTGCGGGTGATTGCTGTGTCAGCGCCCGAATCCGGGCTTAGCCGTCCGCGGCATCCGTATGATTGCGGTTCCGGACGCGCTGAATGGCCATGATGCCGAGCGTTCCGGCAAGCGTGCCAAATATCACGGGCAGAAACAGCTTGACCGTGATTGGCATCTCATCAAACTGCGCGACGCCCCAAACTGTGCCGACAGCGCCCACGATGGTGTATAGCATAATCGCCGCCGCTACCCCGATAAGTGCGCTCCCGATAACGCGGCCCATGCTCACAGGACAAGCTCTTTTGATGTGAGCCGCTGATATACGTCGCGATACTTGTCGATCGTCTGCTGCACAATGTCGTCCGGTAGCTCCGGCGCGGGCGGCTCGCGATTCCACCCGGATTCGATTAGCCAATCACGGATGATCTGCTTGTCGAAACTGGGCTGTGACTTGCCGGCCTCATAGATGGTTGCATCCCAATAGCGAGACGAGTCCGGCGTCAACAGCTCATCAATCACGGAAATCTTGCCGTCGATGATGCCAAATTCAAACTTGGTATCCGCCAGGATCACGCCCATCGCCCTCGAGTACTCGGACGCCATACGGTAGAGCGCGAGGCTGTGCTCCTCAAGGGGCCATGCGATGTTGCCGCCCACCTGCTTCCACAGTTCGTCTACCGTAAGTGGCAGATCGTGCCCCGTCTCCTCCTTGGTGGTGGGAGTGAATAGCGCCGACTCAAACGCCTGCGAATCAACCATATCTGCGGGCAAATCATATCCCTGAACGGAGCCTGACTTCCGGTATTCCGCTAACGCCGACCCGGTGATGTATCCGCGCACAACGCACTCGATGTCGATGCGCTCGGCCTTCCTCACGACCATCGCTCGTCGAGCCACCGCCTCATCAAGATCGCCCAGCTTATATTGATTGGCGACCTCAGGCTCATACGCCATGCCGATGAAGTGGTTGGGGAATTCATGACCGGAGCGGCGGAACCAGAAGGCGGAAATCTCGGAGAGGACGATGCCGCGCCCGGGGACGCCGGTTGGGAGAACCACATCAAAAGCGGAGACCCGATCCGTGGCGACCAGCAGCAGTGTGTCATCGCCGAGATCGTACGTATCGCGCACCTTGCCGCGATGAATCATGGGTAGGTCAAGCTGGGTTTCTGTCAGGGCGTCAGTCATAGCGTCATTGTAGCGCACAGGATTGGCGCAGAGTGCGCCTTATGTTGCGTTCTAGCCTAGAATTAAAGGGTGGCGCGGACTCCCTCTCTAACCGCGCCGGACGGACGGATTCAGCGCGGGAGAATTGCCTGGACGGGCAGGAGGCGAAAAGATGCTATTGAGCACCTACATTGGGTTGATTGTACGGCCTATCCACACGATTCAGCAGATTGTAGTTGACCGCCCGGTCGGTCTGGGCCTCCTGACGTTGCTGATTGTGGCGATTCTTAATGGCGTCGTCTCATTCGGCCTGGGATTCGACACGGCGACATTTGAAGAATTCACCGACGAGCCAATCTCGATTGGTCTCGGGTTCGTCGTCATTGGAACCTTCCTGTTCGTCGCTTTCGTCGCGGTTGAACTGGGCTTCTTCTCCCTGGTCGTGCATCTCATCTCGAAACTGTTTGGCGGCGACGGGGCGTACACGGGGATGTTGGCCGGCTTGATGATGCTCTCCATCCTGAGCTTGATCCCCGTGATTCCGGGCCTTCTTGATGCATTAGTCGGGGAGACGGCGGAGGGCGACTCGTCTCCCTTTGAGGCGATAAGCGTCATCGTCAGCCTCGTGGTTTTCATCTGGACCATCATTCTCGGAATTATCCTGATCCGGGAGAACTACAGCCTGAGCACAGGAATGGCCGTGTTGAGCGGCATTGCGTCTTTCATCGCTGCGGCAATTGTTGCGATAATCCTGTTCATCCTGCTGATCATCGTTCTCGTTGCCATCGTCGTGGGTCTTGGCATCGCTACGGGCTAGCGAGTCTGATTAGCGGCAAAATTGTCACACGGAGCGAGAATTGTGGGCGGCGCGACAGCGCCGCCCACACGCTTTAAGGTGGTCTCCCGCGTAGTATGGATTGATGTTTATTGATCCGACGGCGGGATTAGAAGGGCAGCAGAGCGAGCAGGGCCGGAGCACGGAACGACGCAAGCGGCCCGTGACGTTCTACCTGCGCGGCATCGTGCGGACACCCACGTACTCGTTCAGTGATATCGCCATCGACCAACCGATACTGCGCGGAACCGGATTGCTGCTAGCCGGGTTGGCAGTGGCAGGCACACTGTTCGGCCTCGGTGGGCTGATTCTCGACAATGAAGGGCTGGCGGGGGCCGCGCTCGGTGCAGCGGGATTCGTCGCGGGTGGATACGCGGGGTTTCTGTTCTTCACGGTCTTGCTTCACCTCGTCGGAAAGATCTTCGAGGGCGAGTCGAGCATTGCGGAAGAATTGTCCGCAACTACATTCGCTGCCCTGTCTCTATGGCTACTCGTCCCGACATCGCTTCTCTGGCTCATCGCGGGCGGCGCGCAGCCGTGGGTGATGACGCTGGGAATTGTTCTGACCGCCGTGGCCATAATCCGCCTGACCTACATCGCCATCCGCGAGGCAAATCGGTTCATGGGCACGCAGGCGATCCTGACAATGCTGATGGTGCCGCTTGGCACGGGCTTGTTGGGCATTGTGACGTTCTTCATATTCGCTTTCGGCATACTGATTTTCTAATAGGGCAGCAAGGCTAGCCCCATCGCGTATACTGTGGGCATAAGCAGGGAGGCAGCATGACCATTCCGAGCGGATTAGAGTTGATTCTGATTCTGGCGATTATTCTGTTGATTTTTGGCGGCGCCAAACTCCCCGGCCTTGCCCGCTCGATGGGAAGCTCTATCCGTGAGTTCCGCAAGGGAGCCGAATTGGAAGAGAGCAAGCCTTCCGAGGATGCCAAGGAAAGTGCGGAGTCGGATTCCACGACCGCAAAAACCTAGCCTCCCGAGACTGAGCTCAAGACTGGCACGGACGCCGCCTGAAGGCGGCGTTTCACTTTTTGGAGCGGGTATACTCCCGCGACCGCAGGAATGACAAGTGAGACTTGTGCAAAATGGACACTCGGCCGGAGCTAGGTCGATGTGTTGCTCTCCGATCGCCTCCGTTGCCAGGCAGCGAACCGCGCCATGAGCAGGCCGATCTCATAGAGCACCCAAATGGGGACGCCCCAGATGACCATGTTGATCGGGTCGCCTGTGGGCGTGATGATTGCCGCAGCAACGAATGACAACAGGATTGCTCCCTTGCGCTTTGTCCGCAGGCTCGCCGGATCGATGATGTCGATGCGGGCGAGCAGGTACATGATGACTGGCAGCTCGAAGAGCAGCCCCATCGCAAAGATGAGCCAGACCGTTGTGCCGACGATGCTGTCGATGCGTATCTGCGGTTCAATATCCTCGCCAAGGAATTGAGGGAGAATCTGCATCATCACCGGAATGGGCACAAAGAATGCAAAGAGGATTCCCGCGGCGAATAGCACGCTCACGATGGGTAAGGCTATGTACACAAAGCGCTTCTCCGTGCCTGTGAGCGCAGGGCGGACGAACATAATGGCCTGATAGAGGATCATCGGGAATGCGACGATGATTCCCCCAAGGAGGGCAATCTTCATGCGGACGCGGACGCCCTCAAGGACATCAATCTGGACGACTTCAATGTCGTTCGGAAACGGAATGAGCAACACGTCAACGAGCCGATTTCCGATTGCAAACGCGCCAACTGCGCCAATGCCCACCACGATGAACGTCCACATGAGCCGTGTCCGCAGCTCCCGTAGATGCGCGGACAATGGCATCGTCGTACTTGACACGCCCTCCGGCTCAGGCGTTGTCACCGGCCGTCCTCCGGCTCAGGCGTTGTCACCGGCCGTCCTCCGGCTCGGTCTCGCCCGCGGACTGTTCACTGTCTCCAGGAGGGGTTGTTTCCTCCGGTGGAGCCCCAGCCTGCCCGGTATTTGAACGGCCGTCCGGCAGGTCAAGAGGACGACGGAGTTTCGATTCCACATCGCGGATGGATTCACGGGCAGAGCGAAGGGGTTCCGTTTCCTCGCGCGCCTGCGTCTGCAAGTCCTCCGTCATAGAGTTGATAGTGCGGCGGGCGCGAGCGACGAGCCGGCCGATCTCGCCGGCTATCTCCGCGGCCCGTGACGGCCCGACGATGATGATGGCGATGCCGGCAAGAAAGAGTAGCTCAAGCCCCCCAACGTTGAGGAAGTCCATACGCAAAGTGTATCTGACTGTTTCCTCGGTTAGCGATTTGCCTTGGTTAGTATTCCTTTCAGCATCCCGAGTTCCTGCGGGCGTCGGAATAAAGGGCGAGAAGTGGCCGCCCGTCGCTGTTATGATTGGCGGGTAGGGGCCGCTGACCTTTTGTCGTCGGAGGAGTATGGGTGGCTGAGGCAGACGAGCTGGTCTTAAGCCTGTTAGTTCTCGCGCCGTTCGTGGGCGGCTTGGCGCTTATTCTCGTTCCGGGCCGTCAGCCCAACACCATCCGCGGCATCGCCACCGCCGTCACAGGTTTCACCTTCGCGCTTTCCATCTATATCACCCTCCGCCACTATCTGAGCGCGCCGGCGGGGGTGGAGTTCTGGCCACTGACCCGCGTCGAATGGCTGCCAAGCCTCGGGATCGGATTCACGCTTGGCGTGGACGGTATCTCCGCGCTGATGGTGCTGCTTAATGGAGTGGTTGCCTTTGCCGGAACCTTGGTCGCCTGGCGTCTTCCCGACAGAACCAAGGAATTCTTCGTCCTCTTCCTGCTGCTAATCGCAGGCGTCTACGGCGTCTTCGTGGCCCTTGATCTGTTCTTCTTCTTCTTCTTCTACGAACTTGCCGTCATTCCGATGTACCTCTTGATTGGCGTGTGGGGCAGCTCGACAGACTTCCGCTCCTACGTGCCTCCGCTACTGTTCAGCCGCACGAAGGAATACAGTGCGATGAAGCTGACCATCATGCTCAGCCTCGGCAGCGTCCTGGTGTGGGTGGCGCTGATCGCGCTCTATATATTCGCGGAAAACCCGACGTTCGACTTCCTCAGCCTTCGCGACAACGAAGAATACTCCCGCGAATTCCAATTGCTCTTCTTCCCGATTGTCGCTGTCGGATTCGGCGTACTGGCCGGGCTGTGGCCGTTCCACACATGGTCGCCGGACGGGCACGTTGCCGCGCCCACGTCCGTCAGCATGTTGCACGCCGGTGTGCTCATGAAGCTGGGCGCGTACGGCATCCTCCGCATCGGCATGGATCTTTTCCCGGAGGGTGCAGAGGCGTGGATGCCCGTCCTGATCATCCTCGCGACGGTAAATGTCGTGTATGGCGCGATATCTGCCCTTGGGCAGCGCGACCTCAAATACGTCATCGGCTATTCAAGCGTCAGCCACATGGGCTACGTAATCATGGGCCTCGCGACGCTCGACCCGTTGGGGGTAAACGGCGCCGTCCTGCAGATGTTCTCCCATGGAGTGATGACGGCCCTCTTTTTCGTGCTTGTGGGTGCCGTCTATGACCGCACCCACATCCGTGACATCGGCGTGCTGGAGGGATTGGCCAAACGGATGGGCGGCACGGCGACGTTCTTTGCCATCGCCGGCTTAGCCTCGCTGGGGCTTCCGGGCCTTAGCGGATTCGTTGCGGAACTGCTGGTTTTCATCGGCGCGTTCAACACATATCCGCTCGTCGGAGTGCTCGGCGTGTTCGCTGCAGCTGTAACTGCGGTGTATGTACTGAGGCTGCTTGGTAAGGTGTTCTTCGGTCCCGTAAGCGACCGTTGGCAAGGACTGACGGACGCCTCGCGTGTGGAGCTCGCGGCCGGCGGGTTGCTCATCGCTTTTATCGTCGCAATCGGGATATGGCCGTTCCCGTGGATTGAGTTGATTGATGGCAGCGTGACAGCTCTACTGGGGCGCATCGGATGAGTAGACTGACATTCGTTGACACTATCTCTGAGCCGCACATAGACTGGCCGACAGGAGTGCAGGGGAATGCCGGCTGAGTACGCGTTCAACTGGGCCGCTGTAGGGATAGCCGCTATTGTCGGGTTCGGCGGCGTACTATCCTTCTTTGTCATCTCCTGGATACTCGCCCCGCGCAGCGCCACCAGCCTCTCGGGCATCGCCTATGAGTGCGGCATTCTGCCAACCGGTGAAGGTAACACCCGCTATAACGTTCGCTACTACCTGTTCGCTCTCTTCTTCCTGATCTTCGCGGTGGAGACTGTTTTCCTGTTTCCGTGGGCGTTCGTTTTCCTTGATTTGCCCGCCGCCGCATTCTATTCAATGGTCATCTTCTTAGTCGTATTGTTCTTCGGTCTGATATACGCATGGCGTAAGGGGGTGCTGTCCTGGCGATGAATATTGAACCCGCAGGCGGGCAAGGGGGTATGGGGCATGGCCCCGTCATCTCGACGCCCGAATCTCGCATGGCGCTGCAGAACCTCGCCGCGCATCAGAAGAGTGGCCTCTCAGGCGTGATCACTCTCAAGACGGAGGAGCTTTTCGCAATGGCGCGAAAGTCATCGCTGTGGCCCCTCACATTTGGGTTGGCATGCTGCGCAATCGAGATGATCTCCGCATATATGCCCAAGCATGATTTCGACCGTTACGGTGTCGTCACGTGGCCCTCGCCGCGCCAGTCCGATGTCATGATCGTGGCGGGGACTGTAGTGAAGAAGATGGCCGAGCCGATCAAGCTCCTCTACGAGCAAATGCCTGCCCCCAAGTGGGTCATCGCGATGGGATCGTGCGCGACCTGCGGCGGGCCGTACGTCCGCTCCTATTCCGTCGTGATGGGCGTGGATCAGATCATCCCCGTGGATGTGTACGTGCCGGGGTGCCCGCCGCGCCCCGAGGCATTGCAGCACGGCATTCTTGAACTCCAACGCAAGATCCAGGACGAGCCCAGGCTTAAGAGAGGTCTATAGGTGACAACCGGAGACCGACCCGAGGAACCCGCAGCGCCCTCTCCCATTGAGGCGCGTGTGCGAGAGATTGCTGGAGACAGCGCGCAATCCGTCGACTACTCATTCGATGAACTTCAGTTGCGCGTTCCTCGGGATGCGGTCGTTGACGTGTGTGCGGCTCTTAAATCAGACCCCGAACTGGACTTCAAATATCTCCGCTGCCTCTCCATCGTTGACTGGAAGGACGAGCTGGAGGCGGTGTATCACTTGGCCTCTCTGTCCCATCCGCACAAACTGGTGATCAAGACGCGCGCGCCCATCGACGACCCGTGGATTCCCACTGCAATTGGCGTCTGGATGGGGGCGGACTGGCACGAACGCGAGGGGCACGACCTCTTTGGCCTGGAGTTTCGCGGCCACCCGGACCTCTCCCCCTTGATCCTCTATGAGGGATTCGAGGGATTCCCAGGACGAAAGAGCTATGAGATGCCGGCGCAGGTGACGTTCTATGGTGACTGACACCGGGTTGTCGGCAAACATCGTGCGCGACCCCGTCACGGAGCAGGCGGAGTTGAGTATCAACATGGGGCCGCAGCACCCTGCCACGCACGGCGTATTCCGTATGGTGCTCACGCTCGATGGCGAGCGAGTCGTTGATGTTTATCCGCACATCGGCTATCTGCATCGCGGCTCCGAACGGCTGGCGGAGGGCGAGAATTTCCAACAGATCACCACGCTTTTTGACCGCCTGGATTACGTCGCCAATTTCAACAATGAGTGGGTCTATGTAAGGGCAGTGGAAAAGGCGATGGGAGTAGAGGTGCCGGCGCGCGCCGACTACATCCGCCTGATCCTCTCAGAACTCAACCGCATCGCAAGTCATCTGCTGTTCTACGGCACGTATGGGTTGGACACCGGCGCGATGAATCCCGTCATGCTCGGGTTCCGTGACCGCGAGAGGATTCAGCAGATTTTTGAGGGCGTCACTGGCGCGCGCATGATGCACAACTACTTCCGCATCGGCGGCGTCAAGGAAGACCTGCCGGACGGGTTCGTCCCCGCCGTTCGTGCCTTGCTGGATCAACTCAAGGTTGGATATGAAGAGGCGCGGGGCACGCTCACCGAGAGTGAGATATTTATCGAACGCACCGCCGGCATCGGAGCGATTCCCGCGGAGGACCTGCTTGACTACGGTGTAACGGGCCCGCTGCTGAGGGCGGCAGGCATCGACTACGACATTCGGAAGGCTGATCCGTACTCCGTCTATGAAGAACTGGATTTCCGTGTTCCAACGGGACAGACAGGGGACTGCTACGACCGCTATATGGTGCGGATGCTGGAGATTGAGCAGTCGATTTCCATCGTCGCGCAGGCCCTCGACAAACTGCCGGACGGCCCGTTCTTGGGTCGGGTGCCGCGCATCCTTCGCCCGCCAGAGGGGGATGTATACGTGCACGGGGAGAACCCGCGCGGAGATCTGGGTGTCTATCTAGTCTCGTCCGGCGGCACGGTTCAGCCCTACCGCCTCAAGATTCGCGGCCCGAGCTTCTGCAACCTGATGGCTCTCCCCGCCATGATTCGGGGCTCATACCTTGCCGACGCCACCGTGATTCTTGGTTCAATGGACATCGTTCTTGGCGAGGTGGACCGATGAGCCTGCTGGACCTCATCACAATCGCCATCGTCGTCTTTGTGCTGTTTAACGGCATTCTCACCGCCGTGCTCGGCGTGATCTGGGCGGAACGCAAGACTCTCGCGCGCCTGCAGCAGCGCGTTGGACCGTCCCGCACCGGACCATCCGGCATCCTCCAAACAGCGGCGGACGCAATTAAGCTGATGCTCAAGGAGGATGTGCGCCCCGGGAGCGTGAACATCGTTATCTTCTACCTCGCCCCCCTGTTGATCTTCACGCCGATCTTCATGCTCTGGATGGTGCTGCCGTTCGGCCCGGACTGGGTGCTGAGCGACCTCGATATTGGGCTGTTCTACATCATTGCCATCCTGGGTCTGTCTGTCGTAGGCCACGTGCTGGCAGGATGGGCATCAAACAACAAGTACGCATTGCTGGGTAGCGCCCGCAACGCCGCGCAGTTGATCAGCTACGAACTGCCGCTTGTGTTTGCCGTGCTGGCCGTTGGACTTCTGGCCCAGACTGCGACTGATCGCCCCTTCAGTCTTGCAGGCATCGTCGAGGCGCAGGGCAGCGTGCCGTACCTGATAATCATGCCGCTGGGATTCATTCTCTTCCTTGTAGGGGCGCTGGCGGAAACGGCCCGTATTCCCTTTGACATACCCCACGCAGAGGAGGAGATCGTCGGCGGCGCGTTCGTCGAATACTCCGGCATCCGTTGGGGCGTCTTCTTCCTGACGGAATACGCGGGACTCGCGACGATGGCGTTCCTCGCAACAATCCTCTTCCTCGGTGGCTGGACTGGGCCGTTCTCCGAGCAGGTCCCCATCCTTCAGCCCTTCTACCTGTTGGTCAAGATGGCCGGCATCATCCTCGTCGTGTTCTGGATCCGCGCACCGCTGCCGCGCCTCCGAATCGACCAACTCATGGCGTTCGCGTGGAAAATCGCCATACCCGCGTCGCTCTTGAATCTGCTGGTCGTGGCGACCGTCGTATGGGTCCAACATCAGAACGGCTGGGAGCTGTGGGTGACAAGTGTGACAATCAGTGTGGTGAGTATCGTGCTGGCCGCTGCAACCGGCATCTACATACAGCGGCGTAGGGAACAGAAACTTCGGCAATTCAGGCAAAGGTGGGCGCAATAGTCATGTTGGGAACCTTCAAGAGTCTGCTAACAACAATGAAGCTGGCGCTCAAGCCGCCCGTTACGGCGGAATATCCGTCCATCGCCCCCGCGCTCGCGCCCCGATTCATGGCTCACCCCGTGCTCACCTGGGACAAAGAAGTGCCGGAGCCGTACTGCACGGGCTGCCTGGTCTGTATGCGGATCTGCCCCACGGACTGTATCGATGTCGCAATGATGGACAACCCCAAGTATGCTGAGGGTGACAGCACTCGCCGCAAGATCGTTGAGTATTTTGACTTAAACGTGGCCGACTGCATCATGTGCGGTCTGTGCGTTGAATACTGCAACTTCGACGCAATTATCATGTCGGACAACTTCGACGCCAGCCAATACGCACGCCCAAATCTCATGTATGACCTGGACCAACTACTTGAAGCAGGCAAAGAGCAAGAGGCCAAGGGCCGCTGGTCCCCGCCAGAAGCCAAGAAGTCACAGCGCCGCGCCGCCGCACAAAGCAGTGGAACTCCTGCTGCGGGAGCGGACGCATCCGGTGAAGATCGTGTGGCCGCTGCGCGAGCAAAGGCCGCCGAACTGCGCGCCCAGCGCGCCGCAGAGCGCGGTGAGGCTCCACCTGCAGAGGTTACGACAACTGCGCCTGAACAGGCATCGAGTGACACTCCTGCCGTTGACCCCCGTGTAGCCGCTGCGCGAGCCAAGGCTGCTGAACTGCGCGCCCAACGCGCCGCAGAGCGCGGTGAGGCTCCACCCGCGGCGCCAACAACGGCCACCCCTGAACAAACGGAGACTCCTGCGTCTGAACAGGCGTCAGCTGACGCTCCCGCCGTTGATCCACGCGTAGCCGAAGCTCGACGCAAGGCCGCCGAACTTCGCGCCCAACGTGCTGCCGAGCGCGCGGCGCAGGAAGCTGCCAACGGAGAATCCTCTGACAGCGAATCCGAATCGGACAACTCCAAGCCCGGGACTGACGCCGAATGATCGAGACCGCGATACTGGGAGCAATCGGAATAATCACCGTCGCTGCCGCCGTCGGCGTGGTCGCAACACGCAGCGTCGTCTACGCGGCGGTGTTCCTCCTGATCTCCCTGGTCGGCGTGGCGGCCCTATTCCTGATGATGCTGGCGGAATTCATCGCGCTTGCCCAAGTGCTCATCTATGGCGGCGCAATCACGATCGTTCTCCTATTTGCCATCATGCTCACCCGCGCGCCGGAACAGACCAATGTGCAAGACAACGCGCAGCGCCCGCTCGCGGCGATGGCCTGTGTCGGTCTATTCGCGCTGCTCGTGGCGGCTGCGCTGGCAACGCCGTGGCGCACCCGCGAACCTGGCACCGATCCGATGGCCGAGTTCACCGCCCTTAGTGAACTCCTGTTTAGCGATTTCCTGATTCCATTCGAGATTGCATCGTTGGTGCTATTGGTGGCGTTGGTGGGCGCGGTTGTGCTGACACGGAGCGGGAGAGAGGGCGCATGACCGTCCTTGAGTTCATGCTGATCCTGGGCGCGGCGCTGTTCTGCCTAGGGTTGTACGGTGTGCTGGCACGGCGCAATGCCGTCCTTGTCCTCATGTCCATCGAGTTGATGCTCAACGCCGTCAACGTCCATCTCATCGCTTTTGCCCGCTATGTTGTGGGAACGGAGGCCATCGCCCACGTGCTGATCATCTTTGTTATCACGATCGCGGCGGCGGAGGTTGGTCTTGCGCTCGCCATCGTTCTTCGCATGTTCAGAAACTGGGAGACGGTCAACCTGGACCGCATCTCCACCTTGCAGCAGTAGGGGGCCAAGAAAGTGACGGCCCTGCTGGACGCAATCCCGATCGGCGCTGAGCAGGCGTGGCTTATCGCCGCGCTGCCGTTTGCCGCATTCGTGATTCTTGCCATCGGGCGGCTCCAGATCTTGCCGCAGGCCGCGTCATGGGTCAGCGTCGCTGCCATTGGTATCGCATTCATCGGATCGCTCGGTGTGCTGGGCGATTACCTTGCCAACGGAGAGTACGTCGGGACCGTCGTCTGGCTGTCCGCCGGAGGCTCCGAGTTCGGGCTGAGCTACATCGTCGACAGTCTCTCGGTGATGATGATCATCCTCGTCACGTCCGTCTCGCTCGCTGTACAGGTCTACTCACTGGAGTACATGAAAGGTGATGAGCGGTTGGGGTGGTATTTCGCCGCGCATTCGCTGTTCGCCGCCTCCATGCTTGCCCTTGTCCTGACCGGCAGCCTGTTGCTGCTCTACATCTCATGGGAACTGGTGGGAATGTGCTCGTTCCTTCTCATCGGCTTCTATTGGGAGCGGCGCTCGGCGGCTGAGGCGGCCAAAAAGGCTTTCATCACAACCCGATTCGGTGATGTCGGCCTGTTGATCGGCATCATCATTGCCTATCTCAACACCGGCACGTTCGACATCCGCGAGGTCATCGCAGCGTTGAGTGGAGGAGAGGCGGCGCTGGTGGCGTTCCTGCTGTTCCTCGGAGCGATGGGCAAGAGCGCCCAGTTCCCCTTCCATATCTGGCTGCCGGATGCCATGGAGGGCCCCACGCCGGTCAGCGCGCTCATCCACGCGGCGACGATGGTAGCAGCGGGGGTGTTCCTCGTTGCGCGCATGTTCGACCTGTTCGTCGAGGCCCCCGGAGTCCTGTGGTTCGTGGCCGCGATTGGGCTGGTGACCGCTGTTCTTGCCGGGCTGTTGGCCCTGGGCGAGATTGATTTCAAGCGCATCCTCGCGTATTCAACAGTGAGCCAGCTCGGCCTCATGATGCTTGCACTCGGCGCGGCCGGGTTGGCAAGTGACCCCTCTCACCGCGACCCGAGCGGCGGCATGTTCCACCTACTCACGCACGGTTATTTCAAGGCTTTGTTGTTCCTGACGGCAGGGGTGGCGCTCCATGCCATCCATGCATCCTCCGCGTCTATCTACCAGGTGCGCGGTCTACGGATCGCCGCGCCGCTCACAGCAGCCGCTCTAATAGTTGGCAGCCTGTCGCTGGCCGGGATTCCGCCATTGAGCGGCTTTATCTCCAAGGAGGGCATTCTTGCACCGGCCCTTGAGATCGAAAGCCTGCCCGGTTACCTGCTCTTCTTTGGAGCAATCATTGCCTCATTCCTCAGCGCCCTCTATATGACTAGACTCGCGTTGGTTGTCTCTCAGGGAGAGCCGGCACAAGCCGTTAGCGACCGCGATGGAGACGGAGATCACGCCGCCGGGCTCCATGACCCACCACCACTTATGTCTATTCCCCTTGTGCTATTGGGCGTGCTGGCAGTATTCCTTGGCATTGTGCTCTCCTTCGGCTGGGACTTCATCGAATTCCTCACAAACGGCCACCGCGAGTTCCACTTCGACATGCTGTTGGCGTTGGCATCCACCCTGACCGCCGTCGCCGGAATAGGTGTCGGGCTGAATTATTGGAACAATAAGGAACGCGTTGACGGTTCCGTGCTTGAGTCGGTTGCTGGACCACTGAAGCTCATCCAGAACCGGTTCTACATCGACGCTACAGCGCAGTGGATCATAGATCGAATCGTGCTGGTTTTTGCAGGGTTCATCCGTGAGGTTGATCGGCGGGTGGTCAATGATGCGGGCGTGGACGGACCGGCGGCGCGCACCGTGGACGCCGGACATCTTCTGCGTGGAATCCAGACTGGCTACGTCTTCAATTACGCTCTTATCTTCACAATTGCGGCGGTAATCATCGTGGCAGTGGCCGCGCTGGCCGAGACGGTGTAGGGGACGGGCCGCGATGAACTGGGCACTCCTGTTACCGGGCTATCTGGTCACCGGCCTCGCCTTCGGGGCGTTTACGCTCGACCTGATTGTGCCCCGACTCTCGCGAACAGTCCTGGTCTATGGCGGTGCGGCCGTCATGGCCGCTGTCAGCGTATTCATAGTCCTCACCAACGACGGCGAATCAAGCCGCTTCGCAGGCGGCATCCTCATCTTTGACACCTACTCTGCGTTCTTCTTCGCCTTATTCATCATCCTCGCGGCAGTGACCATACTCGGCTCCGCTCAATTTGTGCGATCCATCGACAGCCCCGGCGAATTCGTGGCCCTCCTGATGATGGCCACCGTTGGCGCGATGGGCATGGCGGCAGCGGGCGAGCTCATCACCGCTTACATCTCCCTGGAATTGCTGAGTTTCTCGCTGTACATCCTCGCGTCGTATACGTGGAGGGAGCGCAGGACCAATGAGGCGGGGATGAAGTACATCCTGCTCGGGGCGATAGCCTCAGCGTTCCTTTTGTTGGGCATCACGTACATCTACGGCCTGACGGGTGACACTCGGTACGACCAGGTGGCAAGCGGCCTCAGCGCCCTCTCGCCGAGCCCCGGCCTGATCATCGCGTTGGCAATGCTGACGGCGGGACTTGGGTTCAAGGTCGCAGCCGTCCCATTCCATATGTGGACGCCGGACGTATACGAGGGAGCGCCAATCCCCATCACGGCCTATCTTGCGGCGGCGTCCAAGGCGGCCGGTTTCGCGCTCTTGATCCGTCTGGTTGCCGTCGCTCTTGAACCCGTAGCGCTCTTCTGGGACTGGGTGTTCATCTTGTTGGCGGTGCTAAGCATGATGCTCGGCAACCTCGTCGCCATCCTGCAGTCGAACCTCAAGCGCCTGATGGCGTATTCGAGCATCGGGCAGGTCGGATATCTCCTCCTGGGAATAGCCGCGCTGGGTGCAGACGATCCGACGAAACCAATCGCCGGAATGCTCATCCACAGTGTGAGCTACGCCGCCTCGACGATGGTCGCGTTTATGGTGCTGCTCGCCGTCTGGCATCAGACCGGTAAGGAAGGTGTGCGGGATTTGGCCGGCATGGCGCGCCGCAATCCATTCCTTGCGCTTGCGTTGACCGGGGCGTTGTTCAGCCTTGCAGGATTCCCGTTCTTCGTTGGGTTCGCGTCCAAGTTCTATTTATTCACAGTGATTGCCACGGCGGGGTCGCGATTCCTCGTACCGGTCGGCATCGCCATATTCGCCAGCCTGATTTCCCTGTACTACTATCTGAATATCGTGAGGCAGATGTACATCGAACAACCCGAGGACGGCGCGGAGCCGATTCGCGTTTCGCGGACCATGTGGCTGCTGATACTCGGTTTGCTCCTGGCAATTGTGGCGGGTGGTCTGTATGTTAGGCCGTTGGCAGAGGCGGCCGAGTCCGCAGCCGCATCGATTTTCGCAGGGGCGTAGGAGCGGAGAGAAAATGGCGCCATCGTACACGGCGGTTCTGCTGCCCAATGAAGACGGGTCGTATCGCGGACTGATACCCGCAATGACGGGGGTGACGGGGCAAGGTCCCACTCGCGCTGCGGCGCTTGATGATGTGGCCGATAACGCCGGTCTTGCGCTCGGGCAAATTGCCGCAGAGGGCGGTGAGGCCCCCCGCGAGGAATGGCCGCCTGTGCGGACCGTCTGGGTACGGAATCCGCGACGCGGTGACACCTCGCCCTATATCGTCATGATCCAACGCACGGACGAGGAAGAATACCGTGCCACGCTCGTCGCCTTCCCGGACGTGTCCACCGTTTCGTCCGATTTGGAAGACGCCGTATCCCAAGTGGGTCCGCTGCTCTTCCAGCGTCTGACTGAGATGTTCGCGCAGGGACGCCACTTCCCCACGCAAGACGACCCGCAGAACTACGTCATACGTGTGACTGCCCGCGAGCCGGTCACTGGAGAGACGTAGGACTCCGCAGCTAGCCGAGCGCCGCCAGCTTCTCGTTTAGTTCCGTCACCTCATCCGTCGTCAGTGTCCAGTCGGCGGCCTTGGCATTCGCCTCCACCTGCTCGGGTCGTGTCGCGCCGGCAATGACGCTCGACACTTGCGGCTGCGCCAGTAGCCATGCGATGGCGAGTTCAACCGTCGTATGCCCATGCTCCTCCGCAAACTTCGTTGCCACGTCCGCGATGGCAAACGTGCGCTCGTTCATGAATCGGCCACGGAAATTTGCGGGAGTGGTGGACATGCGCGTGCCCTCCGGTGGCTCCTGACCCTCCGTGTATTTGCCGGTCAACACGCCGCCCGCAAGCGGGAAGTAGGGGATGATGCCGATGTTGTACTTCACGGCGAATGGAATCAATTCCCGCTCCACGTCGCGGTTGATGAGGCTGTACTCAGGCTGCGTGCTGACGAAGCTGTTGAGGCTCAAGTGCCTGCTCGTCCACGCGGCCTCCGCCTCCTGCCACACGGCGAAATTGGAACTGCCGATATAGAGGATCTTCCCGGCGCGGATCAGGTCATCTAGGGCGCGCAAGGTCTCTTCGATGGGCGTGTCATTGTCCGGAAAGTGAATCTGGTAGAGATCGATGTAGTCGGTCTGAAGCCGCTTGAGGCTTGCCTCCACCTCGCTCGTGATGTGCTTGCGGGAATTGCCGCTGCCGTGCGGGCCCTGACGCATCTGCCCGCTGCCCTTGGTGGCAATCACCGCCGCCTCGCGGTTCCCTACCAGCGCCCTGCCAATGTGCTCCTCGGACTCGCCCATGCTATAGATGTTGGCCGTGTCGATGAAGTTAATTCCGTTATCGAGCGACGCCTTGATGACGATCTCGCTCCGTTCATATTCGAGGCGCCTGCCGAAATTGTTAGTCCCGAGTCCAACAACTGAAACCTGCAGGCCCGAATTGCCCAGTCGACGATATTCCATGAAATCCCACTCCCCCTCACCGATAACCCGTGATATGCATCATTATAGAGTGGGCGAACGCACGCCGCCGTCTACAGTCTTGGGGGTATTCCCGTCTCATGGCCGACGCTCTAAATGAAACTGAAGTCAGGCAGCGCCTCACCACGCGGACAATTGGCGCGGATTACAGGCACTTGTCCGTCACGCATTCCACGCAGGATGACGTATCGACAGCAGGGCGGGAGGGTGCTGCCGAGGGACTAACTATCACGGCGGACGAACAGACGCGGGGGAGAGGACGTTTCCGCCGCTCGTGGATGTCTCCTCCGGGCGCGTCTCTGCTCGTTTCAATCCTGTTGAGACCGAATGCAGAACTGCTGCCGACCCTGTCCATGATCTGCGCCCTTGCCATTCCACGGGCCATCAGCCGCGTATGCCCGCAGCTCAATCCGGAAATCAAGTGGCCCAACGATATCCTCATTGGCGGACGCAAGGTTTGCGGCATCCTCGTGGAGGTCGTGCGCGGGGAATCCGAGGAAGATCAGTTCGCCGTCGCGGGCATAGGAGTCAACGTCAATTGGGATACGGCCTCTATCCCGGAGATCGCTGACGTCTCAACGAGCCTTAGCAGGGAGACGGGAGGTGACGTTTCCCGAGTTGAGTTGCTCTGCGCGTTGCTGGAGGAGCTGGACGCTCTTTATCTGCACGCACGGGAAGGCGGTGATGTGTTTGCCCAATGGCGATCTTCACTAGTTAACCTGGGCAAACGCGTCAACGTATCCGGTAGCGATGACTCGTTCGAGGGCCTTGCGCTGGACGTTGAGCCGAGCGGGGCGCTGGTCGTTCAGACCGATGACGGGCAGCATAGAGTCGTTCACGCGGGCGACGTGACGCTGAGGTGATGGACACCACGTCGGCGTCTCCGGGCGCTGAGCGGCGAGAGAATCGCCTTGTAGCAGCGTTTCAACTTGGCGGAGCGCTCGTTGTCTCGATCGCCGTCATCGTGCTGCTTATTCGATACGCTAGCTTCGTTGAAGGATTTGGCGATTGGGGATACTTCGGTATCTTCCTGCTCCAACTCATCAACAGCGCCACTGTCGTCCTGTTTCCCGTGCCCGGCCATGCGGTCATTTTCGCCGTCTCCGGCACACTCAATCCCCTGTTGATCGGAGTCTTCGGCGCGGCCGGCGCAGCGCTGGGCGAGATTACCTCATACATGGCAGGGCGGGGCGGCTCATCAATAGTTGACGAGAGCAGGTGGTACAAGAGGCTTGAAACGATGGGGGAACATTGGCGCGGCTGGGTGATATTTGTATTCGCGGCCTCCCCTCTGCCGTTTGATATCGCCGGCGTGTGGGCCGGTGCGATTCGCTATCCACTGGGACGCTTTCTTCTTATCGTGGCGGCTGGGAAGCTAATCCTTGTGACCGCTATTGCAATTGCCGGCTACTATGGCGTGGGCTTTATCGAGAACCTTCCACTTGTGGGTGACGCTTTGTTCTGAGTTTGGCCTACGCTAGAATCTACAAGAACGAACACACGATGATTTGGCGTGCTGCGGCAATGTAACAATCGCGGCACGTATGGATAGAGGCAAGAAGAACGTGCTACGGCTGGCTCTCCCCAGTAACAATCGACTGGCAAACGACACGATGACAATGCTCAACGCGTGCGGCATCCACGTGTCGCGCCGCGGGACCGGCCTTGTCGAAGAAGTGCGTGACATTCCTGAGTGCGAGGCGGTCTTCCTCAGGCCGGATGATATTCCGTCCATCGTTGCGGAGGGCGGAGCGCATCTTGGCATCACCGGGCGCGACTGGTTTGAAGAGAAAAGCCTGACTGGCCTGGAGAACGTGTCATGCCTTATCCCTGATCTTGGGTTTGGACACGGGCGGCTGATGCTGGCCGCGCCAAGCCGTCGGTTTGGCGATTCCGGTGACGTTCCGGTCGGTGATCTGACGGGGTGGGCCCGGCAACTCGGTCGGGACCTGCGGGTGGCCACCAAGTACCCGGGACTCACGCAGAACTACATGGAAGCTCATGGAATCTCCGGTAAGGGCGTGCGCCTCTTCCAGGGCTCGCATGAGCTGCTGCCGAGACTTGGCGCGTCTGATCTGATAGCAGATGTCGTTGTCACGGGCTCGACTTTGGCGGCCCACTCGCTGACCGGCCTTCGTGTGGGCAATCCACCCCGGCCGATTCTGAACTCAAGCGCCGCGCTTATCGCGTGCGTGAACAAGGAAGTCTATGACGATCAGGCCGTGCAGTCCGCATGGCTCCTGCTTGAATACATTCACGCCAATCTCAATGCAGAGGGGCGTTATGTGGTCATGGCCAACGTGCCCGGAAATACCCCCGAAGAAGTTGCCCGCAAGCTTTTCGATCTGCCGTCTCTGGGTAGTGTAGGACTGAAGGGACCCACGATAGCCCCAGTGGTCACGCGTGAGAACCTCGACGGTGAAAACGGGCAACAGTGGTTTTCGGTGTCGTTTGTCATCAATCATCAGCAGACAGAACAACTCGTCGCGACTGAATCACTGCGGACGATTGGGGCCACGGACGTCATCGCCTTTCCCCTTACACAGCACTTCGGCGAGCCGCCGGAACTGCCGCTCCGATAACGGGTGTCGATGCCATGCCGATGCTGGCGGTACACCTGAACATTATCCAGGAACTAGTGGATCAACTGGCTATTGACGAGCTTCAACACCACATTGGCCCAGCCCTCTTGGGTTCCACCGCGCCCGACCGGCGCGTGTTGACCCGCGAGCCGCGCGAGGACACGCACTACTTCCATCTGACCGAGAGTGGAACAGGAGATGGGTTTCGCGGCATGAAGAATGCACTGCCTGACCTTGTTTCCCGCTCTCCGGAGGATGACTGGGCATTGACCGCATTCCTTGTTGGTTATGCGAGCCACCTTGCTGCGGACGAGGCCTGGATCGTCAACGTCTACCGCCCCTATTTTGAGGATGATGAGTATCTTGGTTCTGAGCCGACAAAGAATATCCTGGACCGCGCCATGCAATATGAACTGGAGGTCGATATTCGCGGCAACCGAGACCAACTCAAGGACTGGCAGAAACAAATTATTGCCTCGAATAGCATCATTGACGGCGTGCCTGATTCGTTCATCTCACAGAACGTGTTGCAGGAATGGAGCGCCTTTGTGGCGGGCCGTGTCCTGACACTGCCAGGCACGTGGGCCGAATTCCCGCGCTTCATCTCACGTTACCTGGATGATCCTGATCTGGATGGCACTGACGTCACGGAGTTGATGGCCGATCCGGAGGGGATGCTTGAACGCGTTTATGACCGCGTCCCTCGTGACATCATTCAGCAGCATCGTTCCATTGCTATGGAGCAGTCGCTCAAGCACGCGGAGGAAATCCTCGCATGAAGATCTTCCGCGGACTTGAAGAGGCTCGGGCAGGGCTGATCTCAGCTAACCCGTGGCTCAACCCGCAGGCGTCCGAATCAACACTCTCATTTCTTGAGCAGGTGTTCGGTGAGCGAATTGCTCCCGAAGAGGCTGTGCGACGTGTTATTGAGACAGTTCGCGTGGATGGCGATGATGGCATCCGCGAACTCGCTCACAGATTTGACGGCGTAGAGTTATCCGCCCTGGAGGTCACACAGGAGGAAATCGCCCGAGCCTACGACAGCGTGGACACCCACGTCATTGACGCCTTGCACAAGGCGGCGGAGGAGATCGAAGCGTTTCACGCCCAGCAGTCACGCACAGGCTGGATGGATTTTGAGCGCGGTGTTGGTCAGCTCATCCGCCCGGTGCAGCGCGCCGGTATCTACGTGCCCGGTGGCCGGGCTGCGTATCCCTCAACCGTCCTGATGATCGGCATTCCGGCCCGCGTGGCCAATGTTCCGGAGATTTTCGTGACGACGCCCGCTCGGGCAAATGGTGTTGTTGCTCCCGTTACGTTGGTCGCCTGCAGCATCGCGCGCATCAACCGCGTGTTTCGCGTTGGAGGGCCACAGGGCGTCGCCGCGTTCGCGCTCGGCACGGAGTCCGTCCCGCAGGTGGACAAGATATTTGGCCCTGGCAATCTCCTCGTGCAGCTGGCCAAGAAAGCAGTCTATGGCGTTGTGGGTGTTGATTCTCTGCAGGGCGCGACGGAGACTCTGGTTATCGCAGACGACCGCGCCGACCCGTCGCTGTGCGCGGCAGACCTGCTCGCACAGGCTGAGCACGACCCCGAGGCGCGGGTTGTCATGGTGACGACATCAGAGCGAATGGCAACGCGGACGGGCGGGGAACTGGAGCGCCAACTGCGAGACTTGCCGGAGAATTCACCCGCCCACCTTTCGACACAGGCAGGCGGGTTTGTCATTGTCGACACCGATGATGACATCGCTGATTTCTGCAACGCCTTTGCTCCGGAGCACTTGTGCATCATGACCCAGTACCCGCACGCGCTCATCCCTCGCCTGCGCAACGCAGGCGGCATCTTTGTGGGCGAGCACTCGCCCGAGGTGCTGGCGGACTACATCGCGGGACCGAGCCACTCCATGCCCACCGGCGGCGCAGCGAGGTACAGCTCCCCGGTCAACGTCTTTGAATTCCTCAAGGTGACCAGCCTCGTTGCCGTACCGGAGGAACGATTGCAGGCCCTGGGGCCGAGCGGCATCGCCATCGCACACGCGGAAGGCCTTGTCGCGCACGCCAACGCGCTTGAGATTCGTATGGAGGCAGAGTCTGCCATCGATCCGGCGGACTAGTTGAGAGCGGCACTGGCAGTGACTTCATCCATCGAAAAAGGCGTAGACAGGACCAAACGGGCGTGGTTCGGACGCGTCACGAACATCTTCAGTAGGAACTCGATCCCGCCGGAGACATGGGATGAACTTGAGGAAGCGCTGATTGGCGCAGATGTTGGACTTGATCTCAGTGAGGAATTGATCTCCCGCACGCGTGACCGTGTTGAGAAAATTCGCGGTGCAAAGCCAAACGACCTCCGTGATGCGCTCGCCTCGGAATTGGTGGACGTTGCGGTCAACGGCGCATCACCCGCCGAACCGCAAGCGCCATCGAGCACTCCCCGTGTCATCCTCGTGGTTGGTGTGAACGGCAGTGGCAAGACGACGAGTATCGCCAAGTTGGCGCGGCGTGAGATGTCAGAGAATCGCCGAGTACTGCTAGTGGCGGGCGATACTTTTCGCGCGGCGGCTATTGAGCAGTTGCAGGTATGGGGCGAACGACTCGGTGCCCCTGTAATCGCGCAGCAGCACGGCGCAGACCCGGGCGCAGTGGCCTTTGATGGTGTTGCGGCGGCCAAATCACGCGGCGTGGACACGGTCATCATCGACACCGCAGGACGCCTGCAGACCCGGACATCACTGATGGATGAGCTCCGCAAGGTGCGCCGCGTGGTTGAGCGAACCGTGGATCCGTCGGACATCACCGTCTTACTTGTCTTGGACGCAACGACGGGACAGAACGGCCTCTCACAGGCCCGAGAATTCATGGGGGCGGTGGGCGTGGACGGTGTGATCCTTACCAAGGTGGACGGCACGTCTAAGGGCGGCATTGCGATCGCCATACGCCGCGAATTCGGTGTTCCCGTGACGTACATCGGCACCGGTGAGGGCATCGATGACCTTGAGCCGTTCGACGCCAACGCGTTCGTGACGGCACTGCTCGCGTAGAGGCGCGAGTAGTCCGAGCCTTCTCTAATGCTCCACCTGGTTCTCTGGCTCGTTCTGCTCCAGATCATCGGGGCTGCAGGGTTCGCATGGGCGTTCCCGTTCTTCCGTGACCTGCCGGACCGCGGATACGGCGTCTCCAAGGTACTGGGTTTGCTTGTGCTGGTCTACGCCTACTGGGCGCTCGTCACGGCGCGTGTCCTGGACAATGGGCTGCTCTCATTACTCGCCATTCTTGCTCTGCTGCTCGGCGCGAGCGCAGTTCTGGCGCGGCAGAACCGGGAGGAGATGGTCGACTTTGTGCGCAGTCGGTGGCGCCTGCTCGCAGCGAGTGAGGCTGTATTTCTGTCTGCATTCGCGCTGTTCGCTGTTTTCCGCGTCCTCGCGCCCGACATCACCGTTTCAACTTCCATCACTGGCCTCACGACCGAACAGCCGATGGATCTTGCCTTCCTCGCGAGTTCCCTGCGCAGCCCGACGTTTCCCGCCGCCGACCCATGGCTGGCGGGTCATTCCATCAGCTACTACCACTTTGGCTATTTGATTTTCAGCATCCCAGCACAACTCACGGGCGCAGCGGCGACTGTGGGATACAATCTTGCCTTCGTTACACTCTTCGCCCTGACGGCAGTCGCCGCCTTTTCCTTGACGATGAACGCGATCCTGCGAGCGGGAATCACGCGTGTTCAACCACCAAAATTGGACTCCGTAGCAATCATCGGCGGCGTCGTGGCCGTCACTGCGCTACTGATTGCGGGCAACCTGAGCGGCGGGATACGGGCCATCACGGAAGCGCTGTCGCTGGACGGGGCGACGGGATTCAGCTTCTGGTGGTGGGACTCCACGCGCATCATCGAGGACCCGGGCGTGCTTTCTCCCATCGATGAATTCCCCGCGTTCAGCTTCTTGCTCGGTGATCTCCACCCGCATGTCATGTCGCTGCCGTTTGTCCTGCTTGCCCTCACCGTGGCGTTGGCGTGGCTGTGCAAGCCGGATGTCCCGGACATGTCATGGCCGCGACAGCGCGCCGGTGAACTCTTCCTGACCGCGCTGATCATCGGGTCGCTCGGTTTCATCAACACATGGGACTGGTTGGCTTACATGCTGCTGCTGATGTTGGCCATCAAGGCGAGGCGACTGCGCGAAGAGGGTTTGAGCCGGGCCCTGTTCAGCAAGCAGACGACACTTGATATCGTTATTCCGGTCGCAGCGATCGCTCTCCTATCCCTGGCATTATTCTCCCCGTTCTATCTGACCGTGAGCAGCGGCGTGCGAGGTGTGCTGCCCGTCCATGCTTCCGGCACTGAGTTAGGCCACTATGCACGCATCTGGGGGCCGATGGCTCTGGCCATTCTCCCGCCCGCCGCATTCGCCGCCATCCGACTTAGGCACAGGGATATATCCAGTCTGTATCTCAGCGGTATCACGTTCCTGGCAGCCCTCCCGCTTATTCTTTGGACACTCATCGTTGTCGGGTGGACTCTCCTGCCGCATGATGCCCCCATTCCGGTTGATCCGCCGACAGTGGCCGATATCGGTATTCGCTGGCTCGTGGCCGCGCCCGCGATGGCCCTGGCGACAATTGGATTCCTTGCGGTGCTGCCGACCGGACGGGAGGACGGCCCTCTGCCACAGGGCGTTCAGTTTGCGGGCCTGCTGGTGGCTGCAGCCGCCATGGGCATCGTCATCACGGAGGTGTTCTACGTCTGGGATCCCTTCGGCGTTCGCATGAACACCGTTTTCAAGGTGCATTACCAGGTGTGGACGCTGCTGGCAGTCGCGACAGGCATTGGCTTTGCATGGATAATTGCTCAGCGCCCGAAACGCTTCTCACCTACGCAGGGTGGAATTCTTGTGGCGGGCGCGGGAGGGATTGCCCTACTGATCGTCGGCGCTGCCTATGGGCCACTTGGCGCAGCCGAACGCATTGAAGGCTCACCGTCTACCAGCACTGCGCTCGACGGGCTCGCGACGTACCGAGACAAATTCCCCGACGACGCGGCTGCCATCGACTGGCTACTGAATAATGCGGACCGTGGCGACCATGTTCTTGAAGCGCACGGCGACGATTATTCGGACTATGGCCGGGTTTCTGCAATTACGGGGTTGCCGACGACTGTCGGCTGGATAGGCCATGAAGTGCAGTGGCGCGGCGGAACGGAGCTGGTGGGGAAGCGCATTCAGGACACAGAGGAGATCTATCGCGGAGAAACTGACTTGGAGAGCGAAGATCTTACTGAGGATGAACTGAAGCTCCGGCTGGAGTTCTACGGCATCGACTATATCTTCGTCGGCTCGCTGGAACGAAGTGACTTTGGCGAGGACACGGCGGATAGATTATTGGCCTCCATGCCAGACCGCCTTGAGGTGGCCTTTGAGTCGGGAAGCACGACGATCCTACGATACGTGCCCACCATCTGATACCAGTCTCGGTATAGTTAGATTTGACCATGAGCCAATCTCAACGCAGACAGAAACGTCGCCGCCGTTCGGCAACCGCCGGCGGCACGTCGATTGATGCCGGACAGGGTATCCAATCAACGGAAGGGACAGGCGATGACGCATCCGTCTCCACCGATACTGCGGTGGTCACGGAAGAGCATCGACCGCGGCTGTCACGCATAGCGTCGCAACAAACACTTGATGAAGTAGTGGCGTGGGTGCGAAGACCGGAGGCAATTGCATTCCTGGTAATCGTATCGCTGGCTGCCATCCTCCGCTTCTGGGACCTGGGCACGCGCGCCGTTCACCACGACGAGAGCCTCCACGGCTACTATTCCTGGTTCATGGCGGAGGGCGGGGGCTTTACCCACAATCCGCTTCTGCATGGCACCGTCCAATTCATCGCAACGAGCTTTGTCTTTCGGCTGTTTGGCGCCTCTGATGCGACCCTTCGGCTGTTGCCTGCACTCTTGGGCACAATCGTCGTTGCGCTGCCGTACCTCCTGTACCGGCACCGGATGGGCACGCTCGGCGCTCTCTCAGCGTCGGCCTTGCTGGCAATTTCGCCGGGCATCCTGTACTTCAGCCGATTCGCTCGCAATGACATATACATGGTTCTCATCACACTCATCCTCTTCTGGACGATGTGGGCGTACATGGACTCGCGGCGAATCCGATACCTCGTCATTGCGTCGGCAACGTTAGCGGTCGGCTTCGCCACCAAGGAGATCATGTATCTTCTCGTGCTGGTGCCACTGACGTTTCTCTTTGTTGCCCATATTGGTGATGCCAAGCGACTCATTCGCACACCGCTGCGTGAATGGCCTCCCGCCGCTGTGTTTGGCCTGATTCTGACAACGCTCGTGCTGCCGATGGGCGCGGCAGGTATTGCCCTCTTTCAGAACGTTCTCGGACTCCACTTGGCGAATCCCGACTCAGGAGTAACAGTCGAGCAGGGCGCCGTCGCGAACCTTCCGGGCCCGGTGGGAGCTCCGATTTCACAGGAACCTGGAGTGACGACGTGGATTATTGAGAGGCTTTCCGGCTTGCCGGGCATCGGGTTCGACCTGGCTAATCTGGATGAAATCCGGAACCCCGCGGCCGGCACGCTGTTCGGCATTCAGGCACTGGACATCGCCGTCTTCACACTGCTGGCGCTGTTTGGGGTTGGCGCGGCGCTGGGCATCATCTGGCATAGGCGGCACTGGCTAATCATCGCCGGCGTGTTCTGGATACTTATCGCCGTACTCTTCACCACGTTGTTCACAAACGGCATCGGATTTGGCAGTGGCGTGTGGCAGTCGCTGGGCTACTGGGTTGCGCAGCAGGATGTCGGGCGGGGGAGTCAGCCCTGGTATTACTACTTCATGGTTCTGTCCGTATACGAACTCCTGCCGCTTGCGGTGGCGCTGATTACGGGATTCTTCATCTTGAAGAGGCGGCCGGCATTCATGACGTTTGACGTCTTTCTCATTTACTGGTTCGTGCTTGCGCTGGTACTGCTGCTGATGGCCGGTGAAAAGATGCCGTGGCTCTCAATTCATCTCACGCTGCCGATCATCATGATTGCGGGGCGCGGCCTCGGCCAATACCTGCCTCGAGCCGTCATCCACATCCGCCAATTGTCTGGACAGGCCGATGCGCGGCGTGTGGGTCATGTAGTGGCCGTTGGCGGGTTGGCCGTGTTCCTGATCCTCACTGCCCGTTCCTCCGTGCGCGCAAGCTTTGAAAACGGCGATGTTCCCGTTGAAATGCTTGTCTACACGCAAACTTCGCCCGCGCTCGAGCAGGCCGTGGACGAAATCGACCGCTACGCCGCGATCACAGGTGACGGGCAGCATCTGCCCGTCACAGTCGACACGGCTCACGGGTTCTCATGGCCATGGCACTGGTATTTGCGCGATTACACGAATGTCGAATACCGCTGCATGGGCGGTGAGAGCGTGTGTGGGGAAGGATCGTCTGTCGTGACCGATGAGAACCCGCCGCGCGGCAACATCATGGCGATTAATACGGCGAGCGCGCCCAACATTCAGACGGCTGAATGGGGATCGGACACATCGAATCGCGTCCGTATACCGCTCCGTTGGTGGTTCCCGGAGGGTGTCTACCGTGGCGACCAGTACTACGAAGGGCTGGGCGTTGGCGACATCGCGCGGGGCGTGATCGATCCCTCCGCATGGTCTACTATCTGGACCTATTGGACGCTGAGGGAGCCGCCGTGGCGCCTTGGCAGTTCCGACATATTCGTCTACTTCCCGCCCGACTATATGCCGGAGCTGAGTACGCCGCCCGACCCGGTTTACGGGCCTGCCTAGGTTGGCGGGCTGATGATTATCAACAAACGTACTCTCATCGCGCTCGCCATCAGCGTGGCCTTCCTCTCGCTAGTCTTCTGGAGCATCGACTTTGACGAGTTCTTTGAAGCGTTTGCGGAGGCGAATTATCTCTGGCTGATTCCGGCGGTGATTGTCTATTTCTTGGCCTTCACTCTGCGTGCGTGGCGCTGGCAAAGCCTCTTGAAACACCTGGGCGGTGTGACTCTGGGGCGCTCGTATTTTGTGGCGACCATCGGTTATGCAGCAAACAACGTCCTACCGCTCAGATTAGGTGAGTTTGTCAGGGCCTATCTGCTACGTCGCAATCCCGGGCTGGACATGACGGCCGGCTTGGCGACAATCGCCGTGGAGCGCATCCTTGACGGCCTGACCCTCCTTCTCTGGCTCGGTATCGGCCTCCTATTCTTCGCCTCCATGTGGACGCTTTCGCCGCTGCTGACATTGGCGGCGCAAGTTGCTGCTGTGGTGTTCATCAGCGCAGCTGTGGCTGTGATTCTAGCCGTCCTGTTCCCGGACGCAGCCCTCCGGGCAAGCCAGACTGTCACGCGGCCACTTCCAGAGCGTTACTCCGTACGGCTGATGGGAATTGCGGAGTCCCTGCTCCATGGATTTGCGGCCATCAAGGACGCCCGCAAGATACCATTTTGGTTCGTGGTCTCCAACGCGGTGTGGGCGGGCGAGGCGCTTGTCTATATCCTCGTTGCCGTGGCGATGGACGTTGATACGCCAATCGTCGTGCTGTGTGTGGCCGTCGCCGCGTCAAACCTCGCCACCGCCGTACCCTCGTCATCCGGCGGCATCGGCCCGTTTGAACTCCTCGCGAAAGAGACTCTAGTCCGCGCCGGAGTTGGAGCAGGGCTGGCAACTGCTTACGCGGTCGTCATTCACGCCACCCTGTGGGTTCCCGTTACGATAGTGGGAGCGACTCTGCTCATTCTGGAGGGAGTACCGTTGCGCGAGATACTGCGTCCCACGTCCGCAATCTCGGTACCGAACACGAGTCAGCCAGAGGTAAATCAATGAAGATTGGAATCATTGGCGGTGGCGTTGGCGGTCTTGCGGCGGGCTATGAGTTCGCCAAGGCCGGTCACAGCGTCGAACTGTTCGAGCGCGCCCCGTTCCTTGGTGGTCTGGCGTCCACATTTGACGTTGGTGGCGGGCAACTCGAACGCTTCTATCACCACCTCTTCCTATCCGATGTCACGATCATTGGCCTGCTTGACGAGCTTGGCTTGAAGGACCGCCTCATCTGGGAAGACTCGAAAGTCGGCTACTTTACTCACGGACGGATATTTCCATTCGCCACGGCAACCGACCTCCTGCGCTTCAATCCCGTTGGCTTTCTCGATCGCATCCGCATGGGACTGGTCACCCTTTACATCCAGCGCATAAAGAACTGGAAGCGTCTTGAAGACACAACGGCCGCCGCGTTCATGCGCAAGTGGGCAGGACGGCGAAATTACGAGGAGATCTGGGAGCCGCTTTTGCGAGGCAAGTTCGGTCGCTATGCCGAACAGATCGCCATGCCGTGGATGTGGAGTAAATTCGCCACTCGCGTCGCCTCCCGCAAGGGGCTGCTTGGCCGCGAGCAACTCGGCTATATCGAGGGCAGTTGGCAGGTGCTGATCGATGCCCTCGAACAGCGCATCAAAGACATGGACGGCGAGGTACAGACAGGGGTCGGCGTGTCGCGCATCGAGACTACAGACAACCGTGTGACAGGGCTGACAATTACCGACTCGGATGGCGCCGAAGAAAAACGCGAGTACGATGCCGTCCTGGCAACCGTCCCCAGCTTCCTGCTGCCGCGCCTTGTGGACTTGCCGGGGGACTATCTGAATAAGGTGAGCGACATAGAGTACGAAGGCGCGATTGCGGTTATCTGGGTGATGAATCGCAGCCTCTCGCCGATCTATTGGCTCAACATCGCGGACGCGGATATCCCGTTCCTGCTCGCGCTGGAACAGACCAACCTCGTCCATCCGTCCGTCTACGGTGGCAAGCACATCCTTTACACGGCAGACTACGTGACGCCGGAAGACCCCCGCTGGGGACTGTCCGATGATGAACTCATTCAGGGCTACGTAGACCACCTGCGTAAGATCAACCCGGATTTTGACCTGTCGTGGGTGGAGAACACGTACGTCCACCGCGAGGGCGCAGCCCAGCCCATCATGACCACACATTTCAGCGATAAGATACCGCCCAACAAGACGCCCGTCGGCGGACTCTGGCTTGCGGCCATGAGCCAGATCTACCCGGAGGATCGCGGGACCAACTACAGCATCCGTCAGGGGCAGGATATTGCCCGCTCCATGATGGCGGAGGCGGCTACCGAATCTTAAAGTTCGTCTCTACCTCGACGCAGGAGCCGCGTGGCAGGGATCCCATGCCGATGGCATTCCGGGCGTGTCGTCCGGCGTCACCCAGAACTGCGACAAGCAGATCTGACGCGCCATTCGCAACGATGGAGTGCTGATCGAAATCGGGCACGGCATTCACGAACACGGTGATTCGCGTCACTGACTCAACGGCATCAAGACCACCATCCAGGGCATTTTCCACCGCTGAAAGCGCATTAAGCGTCGCGATACGAGCCGCTTCTGCCGCCTCCTCAACGGTAACGTCCCTGCCAACCTTGCCGGGCGAGATTAGCGCGCCGTCTTGCGTGGGGAGCTGTCCTGCGACGTAAAGCGTATGCCCCACTAGGTTCGCGGGCGTGTAGTTGCCGCCGGGCGTGGCGGGCGGAGGAAGAGTGATTCCGAGCTCCTTGAGTCTGTCCGCTACTGTCATTGCTGTGTGCCTCCTGTAGTAATCTCGTCTGTTTCCGGTTGCTGAGCCGCCGGCCAAATGTTGTCCAGTTCAGAGTACTGCGGATACCGCCCGGCGAGCAGCGGCATATGGTCGTGTGTCAGCAGGACGGGCGGGAGGCCGTCCAACCCGCCACGCGCGCGGCTGATCACCACCTCATCCACGCCGTACGGCTCCCCATCCTCCGTGCCCGTGCTGTGTATCAGGACGCCGAACCCGCCGAACCCGGTCGGCTTGGTGAGTTCAAGGATCGCCATGCGGTTGGCCATGACGTCCTGCGGTGGAAGATCAATGTCGCGTAGCGCATCGATAAACGCCTGCGATCCGAGCTTCTTGAGATACCGCTGTTGTGTCAGCAATCCCTCCGTCAACAGCCCGGCCTCCTCTCCTGCCCACGCAAGCGAGGTGAAATCTACGTGTGCCGTAATGTCCTGTCTGCCAAGCCGGATGTACGGGTTGGTGGAGGACGTGTGATGGTGATAGCAGAGCAGGGTGCCCTCACGACGAGATCCGTCATACAAGGTTGCGGCGGGATATCCATAGTCGATAGTAAGGACGAACCCTCGCCGTAGACGTGATGCGCTTTCTGCGAGATGCACCGGGCCGCCGAGGTCAATCTCCGCTTTGCTCCCGTTGGGTAGCGTAACGTCGAGCTGCCTCAGCCGCTCCGCCAGCGCAGGTGTCGATGGCTCAGCGATCGTCTCAATGAATCCCGAGTCGGTCATATCCACCAGCAGCTCATACAGGGTCTGCCCCTGTTGAATGACACGATGGCGCGGCATGGCGTCATACAACTCATTGGAGATGATTACGCCTGTCTCAATCTTGTCGGGCAGGACATCGCTTTCCCAGTCGATGACAATTTCCGCGCCATCGCGCGGCGACGGCGTCACACGCCCGTTCCGCCCGAACTCGACAATGCGGTAATCGATGGCTTGACTGAATTCTGCCGCCAGTTGTCGTGAGTAGTTGAAAATATCCTGGGCGAGACGTCCCTTGCCGCCTCCCTCTTCGATAATCGTGAACGACTGCGGTCTGTCGAGCAGTTCCCAGCACCGCTCTAGTTGCAGCGCAAGCAACGCGCCAAACGCGGGGTGAGCTGCGGGCGCAGTATAGAAATCGCCGCCCGGGCCTATCCGCTCGTCGAGACTGCTGTAGTAGCCGCCATCCGTGTCATAGAGGACAGCGCGCATGAAATCGGCGAAGGGGATAGGACCCCTTCGCCGTATTTCGTCTCTAAGCCGGGCCTCCAGCGTTTGCCGGGCCATGGGCGTATGTGTTTCCGTGTCTACTGGATGGCGAACGACGCAATCATCTCGTCCACGTCTCGTGAGCGCAGGCGAGAATTGAGGCTGCTGTAACGCTCGTCCAGAGGCTCGGAGTTATCTGCTGCGTACAGGACGCCGAGCGGAATACCCGGATCCTGCGCAATCCTCAACGCCTCTCGATAGTCCGTCGGGTCATGGTTCTCAGGGATGTCGTAGGTCAGTGGATCGATGCCCTTCTTGGCGTTGCCGCGGAGGACATCGTAGTTGTCGTTATAGGTAGTGCAGGGCGACTGCACGTGGACGATGGAGAAGCCGCGGTAGTCCATGCCCTGCCGGATCATCTGTGCCATCTCGCGAGGCTTGCTGGAGAACGCTGATGCAACAAACGACGCGCCCAGTGACAGGTAGTACTGGAACGGCTTGACCTCACCCTCAATCTTTCCGCCGGGCGTGGTGCTGGTAACGACGCCGAACTGCGTGGTGGGGGAGCTCTGTCCCTTTGTCAGGCCGTACACACCGTTGTCCATGATCACGCAGGTCACGTTCAGGTTGCGCTGGGCGGCGGGGCCGATGTGCTCCGCGCCGATGCTCAGGAAATCGCCGTCGCCGGCGACAATCATAACCTCAAGCTCAGGGTTGCCGCTCTTGATGCCGAACGCAACTGGCAACGTGCGCCCGTGGATGCCGTGAAAACCGAACGGCTGAGGACCGTCGGTCAAGTGAACCAGGTTGCCCGAGCAACCGATTCCGGCGACGATCACATTATTCTCAAACGAGATGTCCATTTCGGTTGTGCGTGCTGCGATCGTCAACTCGATGGAGCGCTTGACACCGAAGTCGCCGCAGCCGGGGCACCACTTGAAATCATACTCGGGATTCCGCTTCGTCATTGTCTGCTACCTCTCTCCTTAGACTGTGCCCGTGTACAGGGCGCTAGACTCCGACCTTACTGCCCACCTCGGCCTCAACCTCGGCGGTAATCTTTTCAACCAGGTCCGCCACCTTGAATGGCAGGCCCGTGTACTGGGTTAGGGACTTCGCGTTGACGCCGTGCTGGCGCAGGATGGAGGACAACTGTCCAAGGTAGTTGAGCTCCGGAACCAGGACGAGCTTCTTGGATCGCAACTCGTCCAACAGCTTGGGATTGAGCGGCGAAATGAACATGGTGTAATACCAGCCCACCGGCACGCCATTCTCCATCATCTGTTCGTACGCCTCGTGAGCAGGGCCCTTTTGGCCGCCCCACGGCAGGATAGCGACATCATTTTCCGTGTTGCGCGCCTCATATGGCGTGTCCTCAAGAAGCTTCAACTTGCTGAACCTGCGCTCCGTGCCAATGACGTGGCGCTCCGGGAGGTGGGTGGTATCGCCGATTTCATCGTGCTCGCTCGCGTTGGCGACGTATGCGCCGGGGCCGCCGGGCAGCGGCATGGGTGAAACGGAATTCCCCTCGTAGCGCTTGTACCCGTTCGTGCCTGTGTAAATCTGCCGCGCCTCCACTTCCACGAGGGCCGGATCAGGCTTGCGGATGTTCTGCACGCGCTCGGACAGCATGTGGTCCGAAAGAACAATGACCGGGCCCTGGTAGCGCTCCGCCCAATTAAGGGCGTGCATGGCTGCGTAGAAGCATTCCTCGATGGTGCCTGGCGCAATGACTGGCAGCTGCGAGTCGCCGTGCGCCGGATGCATCGCCATGTAAAGGTCAGACTGTTCTGACTTGGTGGGCAGTCCGGTGGCGGGGCCGCCGCGCTGAACGTCGACGATCACACATGGAATCTCCATCATCCATGCCATGCCGAGCCCCTCACTCATGAGCGAGAAGCCGGGGCCGGCGGTGGAGGTCATAGCCTTCTTCCCGGCGAATCCTGCGCCGACGATAGTGCTGATTGATTCGATTTCAGAACTTGCTTGGTAAACGAACGTCCCCTCGCCGCGGAGGTTTTGCTCCATGAATACGAGGATGGATGTAGCTGGCGATATCGGGTAACCGACGAAGAAATTCACGCCGCCCGCGAGCGCCCCGAGTCCAAAGCTCTCGTTGCCCTTGATGATGATCTGCTCGTAGTCGGGCGGATCTGGAGCGGCCAACTCGCCGAGCGAGAATCCGCTTTCACTCGCCGCGGTGCGTCCGAGACCAAGGCCCATGCTGTTGGCCGCGACTATCTCGGCATCATTTGGTCGTCCTCGCGTAAATCGCTGGACGTTGAAGTCCTCAAGATACTGTTCAGGCCACTCAACGAACTGCGCGACTGCGCCGAGGATGACCATGTTGGCCGCGCGAGGGTTGCCCGTCGACTTTCCAAGCTCCTCGTAGGGCAGGGCCACGACGTTCATCGCGCTGCGATCCTCGTCGGGAACCTCGAACACTGCGGAATCGTAAACGAGGATGCCGCCGTCACGCAGCTCTCCCTTGTGAACCTCGTAGGCTTCCTCGTTGAAAGCGACGAGCACATCAAGTGTGTCGCCGTTGCTGAGCGCCGGTGTCACGGAGACGCGACACTGGCTCCACGTTGGCCCGCCCATGATCTGGGACGGGAATGTCACGAACGTCATTACGTGGTATCCAACTTGCGCGGCTGCTGCGGCGAGGGCCTCGGATGCTGTCACCATGCCCTGTCCGCCTTCGCCCGCGAAGCGGATCACAAAGTCTCGTGTGGCTGCCACTAATTTCCCCCTTGCGACTTCAATTTTCAGCAGGTCAGCAGTGCGTGGCGTTTGCTTGAAAGGCTATGGTTCCCGAGCCCCCGTTAAGCGTCCGCCATAAACCTGCCCCGTGCATTATGACGCAACGCATTTGAGTATAACAAAGGTTTGGGCGCAACGGGACAGAATGGAATGAGCTTATGGCATGTTGAGGAGAATTCCTCATAGGGCATGTAGGCGCGTGGCTGATATAATCGGCGGCAACATGATATGAGATGCGCTACGGCGCATGAGAGGTACTTACGCAATGTCTGAATCCGTCAATGAGGTAGCCCCTGGTATCTTCCAGATGCGTATTCCGATGCCGGAGAATCCCCTCGGCTACACCCTCCCGTATCTCGTCACCGGCCCCGAAAAACCCATCCTTATTGACACAGGCCTTCGCTCCGAGGAGGGCATTGAGGCTCTCGAAGATCAATTGGTAGGGCAGTTGGGGATCAAGCCGGGCCAAATCGATTTCATCCTTATCACGCACAATCATCCTGATCACTACGGCCTTGCTATCGACGCGAAGAAACTCACCGGCGCACGCTCGGCCATGCACCGCATCGACTGGGAACAAAGTCCGTTCCGCGAGGCGATGGAATCCCTCAAGCGTGATCCGAAAGCCGCCCGCACCGAAGGCAGCGACCGCATGAAAGAGTGGTATCGCCGACACGGAGTGCCGGAGGAGGAACTTCAAGGCGAGCTGTTTGGAGGCCGCCGCGGCCGCCAGGCAATTCAAGAAGAAGAACGTCGACAGGAGGAGCACCCGGAGGGAATCCCCTCTCACGGTGACTCCGCCGAGCGTGGCGCGGGAGAAGAGCGCGAGGCGCGGCGATGGGCGCTATTCCGCGAATTTGAGCCGCCTGATCTGCTCCTTGATGGCTCGGAAGTCTACAAGACGGGCAACCACAATCTGCGCGCGTTTTGGACGCCAGGCCACACCCCGGGCCATCTCTGCTGGGTGGATGAGGAAGCCCGAATCGTCTTTACCGGCGATCACATCCTCCCCATCATCACGTCAAACGTCTCCGTCAGGATGACGTCGGACGGGGATCCCCTGGGCGATTATCTCGACTCGGTCGCAAGGGTAGGCGAACTGGACGTCGACCTGGTCCTCCCCGCCCATGAACACCACTTCACAGACCTGAAGGGTCGTGTGGCGGAGCTTCACAAGCACCACGATGCGCGTCTGGACGCCGTCGCAAATGCGGCGGACGGGCCGCCGAGAACCGCATATGAAGTCGCGTCAGGCGTACCGTGGGATGTTGGTTCGTGGGAAGAGATGGACGAATTCTTGCGCCGGGCTGCCGTTGGCGAGACACTCTCCCATCTAGAGCATATGACTCGCAGAGGCGTGACCCGGCGAATTCGAGTGGAAGGAGAGTCACTGCTTAGATGGCAGAAGGTAGGATAGATTCCTTACCGCGCTCCAAATAAGAGTCCCGCTTTCACGGGAACGACGAGGTGGAAGAGGACATGGCGGACGTAGAAACTGCCGTACAGGCTCTCAAGGAATCAGCATCGGTACATGAGGGACGAAACATCGTCGACCGTGCTTTCGCGCGTGAGGTCGATACGCTCCTTGACGGCTTTTATGAGGACATTACCCAGCTCAAACGAATTGAACTCCGGAGTTTGTTCGATTTGTTCCTCCTAAAGGCGCTCTACATAGACCGCCAAAGCACCAGTATCGCCACGCTCGACTACCTTGGAAGCCTGCTCGCGCGCCATGTGCAGATGAGAGAGATTTTTCCGATCCCTGACCTCGCCGCCCACTTCGGGAACCTACTGGAAAGCCTGATGGAAGAGGCGGAGCATGGCGCAACACGCGAAGCGCAGAATCTCTTTGAGGCCAACCGGAATATTGCTGATAGCACTCTGTTCCTGATCGGCATCTTTCCCGCAAGCCTGACCGGACGCCGCAGTAGATGGCGCCGCCGCCGCAACCTGGCAATGCAGGTCGTTCCCAAGCTCGATATCAGCTACTACACGCGGCTGGGCCGGAGTCACTACGCCCTCGCCTCCGAACATGAACTGGCACGTTGGACGGGACAAGACCGCGTCCTTAGCCGACTTTCCAACAACTTTGGAATCTATGCAGAAGTCTTATCGGAGGTGGCACAGACATTCATCCACGGCGCGGACGTTCAACGCGTGACAAATCTCATGCTGGACAGCTATAACGCCTGGCGTCGGACGGGCGATCCGCAAAGAATGGAGGAATTGCGCAAGTACGCCGCCCTCCTCGCCCTTGACCCGCGCCGCGCGTTTTCGCGCTTGCGCCGTCGCCAGCGTTACGTCCTGCTAGATCCGGCCGGTCAGTAACGTTTCACTCCGGCGGCCGAGAAAATGCAAATTCGCGACGCAGCCGCTCCTCGTTCTCCAATGCCTCCGGTTTCGCTTCGTCCGCCCACAGGCTCCCATCGCGCTCGGCAATCACGAGAGCAGGGAGGGGACCGTCCGCCGAGCCCGCCACCAGCTCGCCAAGTCGGTTGAATATCGAGGCATCACGGGAACAGTAGTAGCGGCCGATTGGGGCCAATGTGTCCTCGGATGGTTCGTCCTCCCGCCACGCGACAAGTGCCCCGTCGTTTGGGCAGCGCGAACGTAGAGCGAGAATGCCGGTTGTCGTCCGCACGGCATGGATGTCGGCACGACGCGGTGATACGACAACCTCGCCGACTGCCAAATCGCGCAGGCTCGGGATGCTGCCAAGCAGCACGAGACTACTCGCGGTTGCTGGGCGTGACGGCTCTGTTGACACGGCCGGATCATCGCGCCGCCATGACATGGTGAGGAAAGCGCGACGGCTCAGCTCATTTTCGTCGTTGCCAGTCATTTCAAGCTCGTGCCATCACTCTTGGTTGAATCGTCGGCCTTCCCCCAACCGTTGTATCATGGTGAACGCAGTGTAAACGAGGTCTATGACTTCATTGCACGGCAATTCGCGGAGGGATCGCATAGCCAGGTCTAGTGCGGCCGCCTGCTAAGCGGTTTGTCCTTTAATCGGGACACATGGGTTCGAATCCCATTCCCTCCGCCATCGCATATAACCCGCCCGCAACGGGCGGTCAAAACGGGGATGTTGAGGGACGGGAATGGCAAGTTATCACCTGTGGACGGTCGGCTGTCAGATGAACGTGGCCGACTCAGATCGCCTCGGCCTCTCCCTCGACGAGTTGGGGTACGAGTCCGTCCAAAAGGCAGAGGATGCTGACATTGTTGTCTTGAATAGCTGCGTCGTCCGCCAGGGGGCGGAAGACAAGGTTGTTGGCAGGCTGGACTCCCTCAAGTCCTATAAGAAGAACAACCCGGACGCGACCATTGCCCTGATGGGCTGCATGGTCGGCCCGCGCACGGACGCTCTCCGGGAACGATTCCCCCACGTCGATTTCTTCCTGCGTCCACAGGATTTCACCGCGCTGGTGGAATTTGCCGCGGACCGGCAGGGCCTCTCTTGCGACACCGACCAGGCATTCCTCGTGCCGTCGCGTCCCACAGTGAGCACTTTCGTGCCCATCATCCAGGGCTGCGATGAGTTCTGCACATACTGCATCGTCCCGTACCGGCGGGGCAGGGAGACCAGCCGCCCCGTCGATGAACTTGTGAGAGAGGCCGAAATGTTGGCGGCGCGGGGGGCGAAAGAGATCACTCTCCTCGGGCAGATTGTCGACCGTTACGGCCACGACCTGCCTGACAAGCCTGACCTTGTCGATCTGCTCCGCGCAATCCATCCGGTAGATGGACTGGAGCGCATCCGGTTCCTGACCTCTCACCCGCGCGATATGAGTCAGCGGATACTCGATGCCGTCGCGGAACTGCCCAAGGCGTGCGAGCACCTGAACCTGCCATTCCAGGCCGGTGCGGACGAGGTCCTGGAGCGAATGCGTCGGCCGTATACGATCTCGCAATATATGGAGCTCATTGAGCGCGCGCGTCAGACTATTCCGGGCGTGGCCATCAGCACGGACGTCATCGTCGGATTCTGCGGCGAGACAGACGAAGAGTTCCGGCAGACGATGGACGTTCTGGAGCAAGTGAAGTTCGATATCGTCCACGTTGCGCCGTACTCAACACGGCCGGGAACTATCGCGGATCGCAAACTCGTGGATGATGTTCCTCCGGCAGTGAAGATCCAACGGCGCAAGGCCGTTGAGGAACTACAGGAACGCATTGCCACAGAGCTAAACGCGTCGTTGGGTGGTACCCGGCAGGAGATTCTTATCGAGCGGCGCGTTAAGGATGCGTGGACAGGCCGGACGCGGACAAACAAGATTGTTCACGTGCAGGGATCCGACGCAAACCTCGAGGGCCACGTAGTGGATGTTGACATCGTCCGGGCCGGACCGTGGTCCCTAACTGGCGTTCTGGCGGGCTCGGATTCTACCGAGAGTGAAGTTACCCCGTCACGCGAAATTGAGTTGATGCCCGCCTAACCCCAACCATTACCCAAGGCACAAAGAAGAGGGGCGGCCTAATGGCCGCCCCTTCTGTTGCCTAAGAAGTGGAACGCGCGGACGAGATTACTCCATGCCTCCGACTTCGATGTCCTTGATAGTGATCTCACCGGACGTCATCGTGCCAGTGAATGTGAATTCCGGTCCGAACACGGCGTGGTTGAAGGGCGCAGTCTCTGGATCGAAGAATGTCGTGAACTCGAATGAGTCACCGGCGCCTCCGCCACCCATACCGCCGTCGACGGCCGTCACCCGATAGCCGGCTGGCTCACCTGCCACTCGGCTGCCATGCACTGCCTTGAACTCGTCGGGCACCAGTGCATTTTCAGTGAGGTCCACTTCCGTGAAACAATCCAGCGTCCCTTGAAGGACGATCTGTGTTGAGCCATCGGCGTTGGTGGAAATCTCATAGCTATCGACGCTATTGGACGCCATGGCCATGTAGAACGTGTGGGCATCAATCGGGAGTTCACCCAGTGCATTCGTCGGCATCACAAAGTCTGTGAAGTTGGTGTCCACACGGCACATTGCGAATTCCGTGCTGAATGAGAAAACCTCATCCATGACGTGGGAAACGCCCATATCCAGCGTGGGCATCGACTTCTCATTGACGCCGCCGCCGAATGCGGTAATGGCCGCCAGGTCCTCGACCTGTCCTTCAAGTGCGCCCTTATCGTTCTCAAGAGCTACCTTGTCGTCCTCCAGGCCGCTGATGGTTCCCTGCTGCGAGAAATACGCCGCGCCGCCCGCGATGATTGCAAGCACCAATGCCGCAACCGCCGCAATAGAAAGTGGAACGTTGTTGTTCACTTAGATCGTCCTCCTCGGGAAAAGCCCTTTTTCATGCCCAACAATTGCCGTTTACTGTATCCCACTACGGCGATGAGGGGAAGCAAATACACATATACGAATTACCAAATACATTATTCCCCAGTTCTGTCTGGGGGTTCTACTGGCTTTGGAGAGGGCCCAACATCCACGCCGCCCACTCGCGCAGCTGATCCTCAATGTCATTGCCGCAGCGAGGACATTCATAGTCGCCGTAGCGGATGCGTGTCTTGCATTCGGGACAGGAAATCGTTGCACTGCTCATTGCCTGCACCACGTGGCTGATGTGATCTTCGGTAGCACTCATCTGCTGAATCGGTATCATCCCTTCGTAATGGTTGCCTACCGATGCTAGCACGCCACAGGAGGTTTCGCCGCTCGTTTATGGGCGGCGAAGAAGTTGCAGGCTCCCGGTTGGCTTCGAAATCACACCGGCTCGGCCATTGCCTGGTAACCCGGTGACAGAATGGGGAAGAGACTAGCTATCCCACTCCGGTATGAACTTCGCCTGCCGGTGTATTCCTGTCGCGCCGCTCGGACGATTCCTCATCTGGGCCTCAATCTGAGGTGTCCCATCAGCCTCATAGCAGCGAACCCGCATGCTGTGGTTCCCTGACTCAAACGGCCAATCGTATCGCCAGATAACCCACGTCGTGTCTGAAAGTGGCTCGCGAAGCTCCGCCTCTTGCCACGGGCCGGTGTCCACACTGACCTCAACTCTCGAGATTCCGCGTGCTCCTGCGTAAGCGACGCCACCCACCGGCACCAACGTCTGTCCGTCGCGCTCAAAGACAGCATTATCGGAGATCGTGTCCACGACAGACGTGGCACGTACGCGCGCCACCTCATCCCAGTCTCGCGAAACCCAATACCCCGCCGTGTATTCTTCCTGCACTGTCATCTTCGTGATCCACTTCGGCTGCTTCATGCCGTAGCGGTCCGGCAGCCAAATGCGGAGCGGAAAACCGTGCTCAACCGGTATCGGCCTTTCATCCCACGAATACGCCAGCATGATCCGCTCATCCTGGTCAATGAGTTCGAGATCGACAATCTCGTGGAAGCCGTCCCCGCTCTCGATGTTCACATACCGCGCGCCCGGTAGTGGCTGAACATCTGCAAGGATGTCCTTGAATCTCGCCCCCGTCCACTGCGTCGTGCTGATAAGTGAACCGCCGACGCGGTTAGAGATGCAGGAGAGAGTGATGAATTCGCTGCGCGGCTCGTAATTGTCTCGGATGTCACTAATTGACAACTCAACGGGATTCGCCACCAAGCCACCGATGGGCAGCACCCACGACGCCCCGTCGATAACCGTAGGCGTCGTCCGGATGAAGACTCGATAATGGTCCTCAACCGCGGTGTATTCAGCCCGGGTGCCCGGCACAGGCATCACGAGGGCGCCATCATTCGGGAAGGACGTGACTCCGCCCATCGCGATTTCCTCATCCATGCCTTCCGGCATAGTGATTGTTGACCCGCCGCGGCCTGCACTGCCGATGAGATTTCCTGTCACCGATCCCGCGACTGTGATAACTGCTGCAGCGCCCCCGACACGGACGATGAATTCACGACGGTTCATCCCACCGTCTAGTCCCCACGTCGGCTGTGCCGAAGCCTCTTGGTATTGCCGAGTGTGAACGACCGGAGGCGGCTCTGAGGCGCCCTCCATATCTTCTAGGACATCCTCGGGTGCCGGAGGTTCAACCGGCGGATCGAGACTGGCTGCCATCGGCAAGGGCAGTGGCTCTTCAACTGTGCGCGGCAGCACACCCTCAGTCACAACGCCAAGCCCGTAACCCCATGCTGTGTAAACCCCGACGATCCACACCAGGCTGACAAACTGAGGTAGCGTTGAACCTTCGATGACTAGTGAAATAAATCCCAGTGTCAGTCCACTGATGACTCCCAGCGCCGTCCCGACTTTACGAAGGTTCAACTCAAGTGGCGGCGCAATCACGGCAACGCCAACGCTCACGGCAACGCCCATACCGAAGAACTGCAGCAGGGCGATTGCCAACTCGGCAGTTTTCGCCGTATCCGCCACATTCAGCCCGACAAGGATCATCCCGTCGATGAACAGATCCAGCCCAAACGTGACAAGCGGCCCCGGCAGGACGCGCGTTATCCAATCGAAGAGGTCGTAGGGGGGGAAGGGAAGTTCAAATAGCTTGTTCGCCAAATAAAAGAGCGCCATTAATGGCGCCGTCACCATGGCTCCCGCCGCTGCTCCGCCGACTATCCGTGACCAGGGCATTGTCAACTCCTAATTCTTACCCCCAATAATACTCGCCATGGCAACCTATACGGCCAGACGCCGGTCCTCCTCCAGCGCTCCCTCGAGCGCCCTCACCGCCACCTCAATCTGATCGTCGTCCGGCTGGCGCGTCGTTAGCGCCTGCAACAGCAAATTTGGCCAGATGATTGCCTTCACCAGGATGTTATTAGCGTGGAATCCGCTGAATCGGATGATTTCGTAGCTCAGCCCCGCAATGAGAGGCAGCACAACGACCCGCGATATCACGCGATCCACCAACCCGGGCGGCGTCCAAAATACGTGAACGATAATCGCGACCACCAGCACAACCAGGATGAAAGCTGTCCCGCACCGCGGATGCGCAGTCCCGAATTGGCGAATCGATCCGACATCGAGTGGCTTCCCATGCTCCCGTGCATGGATGGTCATATGCTCCGCTCCGTGGTATGCGAACACGCGCCGTATGTCCGGCATGAGCCCGATCAGCCCGATGTATGCCACGAACATCAGGAGGCGAATCGCGCCCTCGATCACGTTGCTCCAGATATTGGTCGTGTCCAGCCACGAATCAAGCAGCCGCGTCGCAAAGACCGGCGTTGCAAAGAATATTGCGATGGCCAGCAGAAGACTGACCGCCACGGAACTGGCAACCGCCCAGGATGACAAGCCGCCCGGCCCCTCGTCCGCATCACCCTTGTTCTCCTCCTCGGAGGCAACATTGGCGGAGAAAATCAGCGCCCGCGTTCCCACCACGAGCATCTCGCTAAGGACAATCACGCCCCGGACAAATGGGATACGGCGAATCGTGCGGGCCCAGCGCCAGCCTATGGGCTGTGTTTTGACAAGAATTTCCCCGTTGGGACGGCGGACCGCCATGCTCACACACGCCTGCCCGCGGATCATCACGCCCTCAATGAGCGCCTGCCCCCCATATGTGCTTGCCGTCGGTCGGCCAGCCTCAGTCATCGCTGTGTGGCGGCCGCGTAACGAAAGTTAAGCCTGGCCGTCCTGGCGTCCCTGTTGCTGGGTGGTCTGCGCGTAGCGGCGGCGCAGCCGCTCAACGCGACCCAACGTATCGACGATGCGTTGTTGTCCCGTGAAGAACGGATGGCACTTGTTGCACACGTCCACGCGAATCTCGGGTGTCGTCGCGCCCGTCGTCCATGTGTTTCCACACGCGCACGTCACGCTTGTTTGGTAGTACTCAGGGTGAATTCCGGGCTTCATGGTGATGTTCTCCGCAAATGAAAGGCGTTACTACGCTTCGACGGGATAGACGCTGACGCGCTTCTTGGCGCGGGTCTGATGCTCGAATTTGACTGTGCCGTCGACCAGGGAATACAGCGTGAAATCCCGACCGCGCCCGACGTTCGTTCCCTCAAAGATCTTCGTCCCGCGCTGCCGCAAGATAATTGTCCCTGCTCGCACGGTCTCGCCGTCATAACGCTTCACGCCCAGCCGCTGCCCCTGGCTATCACGACCGTTCCGGGTTGTTCCGCCGCCCTTCTTATGCGCCATTTCTGTTTACCCTTTTTCGAACTTTCTGTCTTTGGATCGCCCGACTAGGCGGGAACAATCTCCCGCACGAGCAGTTCCGTGATCAGCTGCCGATGTCCCCGCTTGCGTCGATATCGCACCTTGGACTTGTACTTGAAGACAACAATCTTCTTGTCCTTGCCCTGCTTCTCGACCTCCGCGATCACCTTCGCTCCCTCGATTGTCGGGGTGCCAACCGCGATGTCGCCATCGTTTGTGATCATCAGGACCTGGTCAAGCTCAATGACCTCCCCTTCCTCGGCTTCGAGTTTCTCTACGGAAACCCTCTGACCGGGGGACACACGATATTGCTTGCCGCCCGTCTGGACGATTGCGTAGTTGATGGAAACACCTCGTGGATTGTGTGGCGAAAGTGGCATCAATCATACGTGCCGCCCCCGCCTTCGGTCAAGGAGACAGCCCGATTATTCCTATCTGACGCTCCACCACTTAACAGGGTTGGCCATGTCCAGCTCCTCCAGCGTTTCCAGCCGGATGATGCGGATCTTGGGCTCCTCGCCGCGATTTACTTCCATCAGGCCCACCGTCCCGACGAGATGATCAAGATTGTGGGGCAGGGTGGGACTTCCCGGATTCACACACAACACGTCTTTGACCGTAACGACCTCCTCCGTGTGCGTGTCTCCGAAGACGATGATGTCTACAGCCCGTCCAAACTCGTGGCTCATCACAGACTCAATCGTTCGGTGTGGTGGAAACTCCGGGATCGCCAGTCCGTGCGTCAGTCCGATTGAGAATCCCTCGACCTCCATCACCCGTGTACGTTCGATGCGTGGGTCGGTGATTTTCCGGAAGAAATCACCGTTCCCCTCGCACGCGTACACTGGCGCGGCGCGTTCTAGATCATCGAGGCATGACGGGCTGTAGATGTCGCCCGCATGGAGGATGAACTCTGCCCCTGCGCCGGAAAAAACCTCTAACGCGCTCTCCGGCATTGCCAACGGCGCCTCCGGCACGTGCGTATCGGAAATCAGGCCGATAATCAAAGGGGAGTCTCGGTTACTTCCTGAGAGTGACGCGTGCGTCCTTCTCACCGACGACAATCCGCGATACTCCCAGGAGCACCACGTCTCGCAACAGAGAGTGAAGCGCCATGTCGTCATCCGTCAATTGCAGAAGAGATTCGATTGCTACCGATGCGCTCCTGTGCGTCCGCGTCGCGTCCCGCAGCCGACCCGCCTCATGGAACAGCAGCTGCGCTGCCGAGCGGATATCCTGCGCCGGCGTTCGACCCTTGGCCGCTTCCCTTGCTAGGTTGCCTATCCGGGAATCGACGGCCGCCTCGATGCGAGAAGCAATGCCATCCAGCCCGACACGTGTCAGAACGGCAGAGTCAAGTTCACGTGACCGCCGGGTGTGATATGAACAACGCCCCTGGTTCGTCGCAGCCTCGCACTGGTAATAACGGTAGGTGTTGGACCCTGAAGACCCGTCATTCCGTGTCCACGACTGTCGCCGCGTTACGCCCACCATATTGCTGCCACATGAGCCGCAGATGGCTGTGCCGGACAAGAGGTATGGCCTTCCCGCCCCGTATCCTGCGCGCTTTGCCCGCTCGTCAAGCCGCTCCTGGATTTCCTTGAACAGCGGAGATGCAACAAGGGCGGGGTGATTCCCGGCAACACGCGCGCCAAACCGGTTATAGGCGCCTGTGTAAACGCGATTGCGCAGCATATCACGGATTGTGACGATGCTCCACGCGCCTCCCCGGCGTGTTCGCAGTCCGCGTGAATTCAGTTCCGCTGCGATGGCGCGGATGCCCTTGCCCTGTGCCGCAAGTCCAAAGATGATTTTGACGACGGTCGCTTCCTCGGGGTGTTCTTCCAATTGACCGCGTTCTCCGGTCTTGTATCCATACGGAATCCGACCCAAAACGACGCCGCGCAGCGCCTTTCGCGCCATGCTCTGTCGGATAATCTGTCCTCGGTCTGACGGCGCTGCGCCATTCTCCGGCGTCAGGGCGATTTCAAGCGGATGTCCCCGCGCTTCCGCAGAGATTAGCTCGACACCCAGCGCCTCCAGGCGCAGAAGCTCTTCGATGAGCCGGACCCGGGGAATACGATCCCCCGGCGAAATCATCACGGAGACCTCGGCCGCCTCCTTTTCCTCGATGAGGCGCTGGCGCAGAGCCCAAAAACCGTCTTCCGTTGCCGCGTACATCCCGTCGAACGGCACGTTTCCTTTTTCGGCCGCGCGATCAAGATCGCGGCGGTCGCCCACGCCAAATAAGATACTTGTCACGGATCGCTGCTCCCCACCTGAATCCGCGCTTTGTGCTTCGTTAATGTTAGCACACTCGCTACCGATTCCTTGCCTGCCCGCTTGCATGGCCGCTACCCTGATTCCCACGACCATGAAAGCCAGCAGAAAGAAACACCGCCGATTTCCCCCGCGAAACGGCAAGTCTCCCACTACTGAAGGCCCGCCACAGCGGCTCACGATTGAGCTTGAGCGTCCGGGCCATCAAGGCGAGGCCGTCGGACGCCGTGACGACGGCAAGACCGTTCTGGCGGCGTATGGGATCGCAGGCGAGCGCGTCGTTGTTGAAGTACGCGAGGAGCATCCGACTCACATAGTTGCCGAAGTTGTTGAGGTACTGCGGCCATCGCTGGAGCGTGTCGAACCCCGCTGCCCACACTTTGGCGCCTGTGGAGGATGCCAGCTCCAACACATCTCGTATGAAGAGCAAGGCAGGATAAAGCAGAGCGTCCTTGCTGATCAGATCCGACAAATCGGCCGCGTAGTGGAGCCGCCGGTTTCAGAAATGCTCGCCGCCACGGACCCGTGGCACTATCGCAACAATGCCCGGTTCACCGTGCGACGCGAAGGCGCAGTGGGATTCACCCACTGGCATACTCATCGGTTCGAGCCCATCGATGAATGCCTGATCATGGACACGCGCATTAATGACATCAAACACAAACTGGATGGCGCGCTAACCAACCGCGAGCGCCAGCTTGCAGTCCGCATTGGCCAAAATACCGAGGGCGTACTTGTTCATCCTGCCCTTACCGACCGCGGCGATGAACGCGGTGTCGAGACCGGCCAGGGGTCCTATGAGGAGCGGCTGTTCGACGTGCCATTCAAGGTGTCTGCTGCCTCTTTCTTCCAGGTCAACACTGCCCAGGCCGAGCGGATGATGGCTCTGGTCAGGGACCGTCTCCAACCCACGTCCTTTGATACCGTTGTTGATGCCTACGCCGGCGTGGGTACAATTGCTGCCCTCGTCGCGCCGATGGTCAGTCGTGTCATTGCCATCGAGGAATCCGCCGCCGCCGTCCGCGACGCCGAAGTTAATCTCGCGCCATTCCCTAACGTGGAGATGGTTCTGGCCAAGACGGAAGAGGCACTGCCGAAACTTGATGAGCGTATCGACGCCGTTATCCTCGACCCGCCGCGCGCCGGCTGCTACCCCGAGGTTCTCGATGCCTTACGCCGACTCCGGCCTCGCCGCATTGTCTATGTTTCGTGCGATCCGGCCACCCTCGCCCGCGACCTAAACCGCCTGATACTCTCCGGCTACCTGCTGACCGATGTCACGCCCGTCGATATGTTTCCCCACACTTACCACATAGAAAGCGTTTCGACGCTCGATCGAATGCCGTCGGATGGCTTTGTCCTTGCTTCCACTTCAGCTCGCCGCCGCGAAATCCTCACCCACCAAAACACCCCCTTCGCCGCCCTCGCCCCTGCCTCCAACATCGAAGAGCCTGCACAAGATAATCCCCTCCCCCCTGGTGGGGGAGGGCCAGGGTGGGGGGGCGTACCCAATGAAACTAACCCCATCACTTACGTTCAGGACCTCGCCCTCAGAAAAGCCCAATCCGTGGGGACCGAAGACGCAACAGTACCGGTCGTGGGTGCGGACACAGTGGTCGTCGCCCCGGACGGCCGCATCCTAAACAAACCACAGAACGCCGAAGAGGCCCGCCACATGCTCCGCACGCTTAGAGAGGGAGACCACCAGGTGATCACCGCCATCGCCGTCATCCCGTCCGGCGACAACCCCGAGCCCCTCCTAGGACACGAAATCACCACAGGCCGAATGCGTGATTATACCGACTCGGAAATTGAGGACTACATCGCCACCGGCGACCCGTTCGATAAGGCAGGCGCCTACGGCATCCAACACCCGGAGTTCCGCCCCGTCGCAGAGCTAAACGGCTGCTACCTCAACGTAGTCGGCCTACCCCTCTGCTTGTTGAACCGCCTGCTAGAACAAGCTGGAACAACTCCAACAAGCCTCACCGTTTCGGGGAATCCCCTCCCCACTGGGGAAAACTCTCCCATCGGAACCTGCGCCTACTGTGCCCAACGCATGCCCCCGCACCTCAGGATGTCCTGACTGAAATCCTTTGACGGTTGGGTTTAGCGACGAGCGCGCGGCCCGAACGGCTCCGGCTGGAATGGGGCGTCGCGCGTCTCGATGTAGCTGCGGAGTCCGCCATTCTCGTTGGCATCGTCCAGATGCCGCTTGAAATCTTCCCGCTGCGAGGTGTGCGCGAGAGCGGCAAGCTCGGCGTTCATACTCCATGCCTTGTCGAGTCCCATCATTTCCAGACCCAAGGTGGCGACGTGCAGGTTGATTTTGACAGTCTCCGGGGACACGAGAGCGATGCGTTCGCCGATGTAGAAGCATTCCTCAAGCAGGTCGTCATGCGGGACAACCTTGTTGACAATGCCGATGCGAAGCGCCTCCTGTGCGTCGATGTGATCTCCGGTGAGGGCGTAGCGGAGGGCGTTTTTGTAGCCCGCCAACAACACCCAGATGAAGTTGGTATTGGAGATGTGCCGCACCTCCGGCTGGCCAAAGACTGCGTTTTCAGAGGCGATCGTGATGTGGGTAGTGAGGGCGAGCCACGATGCCGCGCCAAGTGCCCAGCCGTTGATTGCGCCGATGATGGGCTTGGGATACTCCCAGCGCCTCATCTGGTCGCGGATGCCGTTGCGATCTCCATCGCGCCACGAGTCCAGAAACTCGGCGACTGACTGCCCCTCACGAAGGCCGTAGGGCCAGACGACAGGCGGGAGTGATCCATCGCGTGAGCCGCGCATGTTGGCTCCGGCAGAGAAGGCCCTGCCTGCGCCGGTGAGAATGATGTAGCGGATGGAGTCGTCTTTTTCCGCCTCATCCAGTGCCGCGTTGAGATCGGCCCGCAACTCGACACTGAGGGAATTCATCGCCTCAGGCCGATTTAGCGTGATCAACACACCGTTCCTCTGCGGCTCATACAGGATATTTTCGTATGTCGTCATGGCGTAGGTGCCTCCTTCGGTTCGATCGTATTTCAGCTAAACCAGTGCGCCGCTTTCGGTTAGCTTGCTTATCTCGTCATCTGTCAGGCGCAGGACGTTGCGGTAGATGTCTTCGTTGTGTTGGCCGGAAGTAGGTGCGGGGATGTCGGATTGCCCGGGAGTGTCAGAGAGGCGCGCGGTGAGAGCAGGGTGCGTGAGCGGGGGGCCGACGTTCCAAGGGGCGGGCGGTGCGACAGTGACGACTGCGCCCCGTTCTCGAAGGTGAGGATCCCAAACCAGCTTGTCCGGGCCCTGGTCCATGCCAGCGGGCACGCCATTGCGTTGGAGTCGGTCAAAGACCTGCTGGGGGTTCAGGGTGGCTGTCCATGCGCCGATGCGACGGTCGAGTTCTTCCTTGTTCGCGACCCGCCCCTCCAACGTGTCCCACTTGCTGTCTTGGGCCCAGGCGGGCGAGTCCATAGCCTTGACCAGTCGACGCCAATCGTCGTCGTCGCGGCAGACAATCGCACACCAGGCGTCGTGGCCCACACATGGATAGACATCGTGCGGGGCGAACCGCTCTGAGTTGTTGCCATTCGCCACAGCATCGACGCCATTGATGGTGTAGTCCATGTAAAGCGTGCCGAGCGTTGAGGCGAGTCCCTCAAGCTGGGCAACTTCAATAAACTGCCCTTCACCGGTTTGGGCACGGTGCTCAAGGGCGGTCAGAATTGCGCCGACGGTAGCGGAGCCTGCTACGTAGTCCGTGTACCCGAGCTTGGGACGGGTCGTCATGGGGGCGTCGGCATGGCCCCAGATGTAGCCGAGACCGCAGAAACCGAAGATCATCTGGCCGTAGGTGGTGAAGTGATGCGAGGGGCCGGTGAGGCCGAGGCCGGGCATCTGGACCGATATGATGTCCGCCTTGACCTTGGCCAGTTCTTCGTAGCCAAGGCCCATGCGATCCATGACGCCCGCTCGCCAGTTGTCGATGACAACATCGGATTCGGCGACGAGCCGCTTGACCACCTCCAGGCCTTCAGTGTTCTGGGCGTTGATGGTGACGCTGCGTTTGCCGCGATTGAGTTCCGCGAACGCGGGAGCGTCGGGCCTGCGTGCCATCGGATGGGCGTCCGTTTCAACCTTGATGACGTCTGCACCCAGGAATGCGAGGAATCCTGTGGCAACTGGCCCAGCAACGGCCTGCGTGAAATCAACGACGCGGATGCCATCGAGCGGTTTAATGTGAGCGGTTCCCTGATTGCCACTCGCCCCGTTCATTGCAGCCCCGGCAGGCACGGGCGCACGTATTTCTGAAAGAACTTCGTTCGTGTGTTGGCCGATGGAGGGGGCGGGCGATCGGACGCTCCAGGGGGTCTTGCTCATCCGGAACGGGGCGCCCGCAGTCCTGTAACTGCCGATAACCGGATGATCCGCGTCCTCGAACCAGTCTCGGGAGTTCGGGTGGGGGTGATTGACGAACTCGGAGACCCTGTGGATGGCCGTCGAGGGGATGCCGCGACGTTGGCCCTCGTCGACAAAGTCATCGCGATCAATCTGGGCGATGTGATCCACCATGACGGCATCGATAAGGTCGATGTTCTCCCGCCGCCAAACAGGACTGAGCATGTTTTCCGGTGTCACGTCGTCAGAGCCAAGCCAATCCGCAAGGCGCGTGTAATGGCGGTCCATATACGTCGAGGTCTGGACGTAACCGCCGTCCCGTGATTCAAAGATGGAGACGCCGGGATTGCTGGGCGCGGACCCGGCCCGCCGCCTGATGTACTGGGAGAACGAATACTCGCCGAGCACGGTCATTAGCTGCCAGAGGCCGACATCCTGCAATGAGATGTCTACCTGCTGGCCTCGGCCGGTTAGATGGCGGGCGCGCACGGCGGCCATAACGCCGACAACTGTATGGAATCCGGCCACTCGGTAAAGCTGTTCCACCGGAACGATGCATGGGCGCGCCTCGCTGTCGCCGTGGATATACATTACGCCGGTCATCGCCTGCACGGTGAGCTCCGTGCCCACGTAGTCGCGGCGCGGGCCGGATCGGCCGTAAGGACTGACAGAGGCAAATACGAGTCGAGGGTTGGCAGCTGATAGAGCCTCATACCCAATACCGAGGTCATTGAGGTGGGTACGATCAAAACATTCCACGATGACATCCGCTGTGGCGGCAAGACGGCGGAGCGAATCACGTCCATCCTCTGTTTCCAAATCGAGAACAATGCTGCGTTTGTTGTGGTTGTCAGAAATGAACGCGATGCTACGTTCGGGATCAACTGTGTTTCCGGCAAACGGGGCCTGGTTGCGGAGAGAGTCGCCGCCGGGCGGCTCGATCTTGATGACGTCCGCGCCGAGGTCGCCGAGCAGGCGCGTGGCGAACTGCGGTGTCGGGCCGCCCAGGTCAAGGACGCGTAAGTGTCCAAGCGCCGCCGTATCGCTTCCGTTCCGGTCAGTCATGACAGCCTCCCCCATCCGGCCCGCTGCCGATTGTGCGCGTATCATCCCGCGATGGTGGAGTTATGGCAAGCGGAGGTTATGTCTGTTTCCGAAGCTCCGCCAAATATCTATTGGCTTCAGCGGCCAATCGTTCGGCGCGGGAATCAAGCCACTCCAGGTACTGGTCATGAGCCACAAAGCTCGGATCAGGAATGGCTTGCTGGGCAAGGATACCTCTAGAATCGAGTTTAAGGTCGGCAATGTATTCTCTTGGAGCTCGTGCGGCAATCTTGCGGTTTGCCCTGCCGCTAATGACAGCCATATTCGCCACGGTGTCAATGTCTTTCCTATCAATCTCCTCGATGTTCTCAGTAAGCCATTTTCGAGGAAAGATATGATGCCATTCTGGCCGATAATCTCCTGTTGCTTCCGCGCGGATTCTGTAACCATCGGTGTCCCAATCCTCGGCATCATTCTTGTGTGCAAGCAAATAAACCATTAGGCGATGGACCGAATTGCGACCAGTAGTCGTTTCTCTAAATTCTTCGGCAGTAAACTCCTCAGGTCCAATGAGTAACGCATCAAGATTGTCTATGGCCAGATTTGCGTTGCTCGCGCCCTCAACGGCAGCAATGACCCGCTCTAGCTTTGTTTCTGTTGGCCCTTGGAAGAAACCGTCCCTTATCGCACGAAGCATCCACGAGAGGATTGGGCCAAATGACCCTTGTGGGAACTTGGCCCGGTATGTTGTCGCTGCCACAATAGCGTTGAGGCTTAGTGCTAAGTCCGCATTGACAATTCCGTATTCCCGCAAGCCCTGACATACAGATTGCATCGCCCTCTTAGTCTGATCCCATGCACGATTGTCGTCGATGTCATGCCAGAACTTTCTATCTATGTCCTTGAATCTTACTTTTCTTGCGCCTATCGCTGTGAAGGAACGGAAAAGAAAGGCTGGATCTATATCGAATCCGTCTCTATCGAGTGAATACATGAATTTAAGGAATTGTTGGTTGACCCAGCCGGGATTCAATGCCGCGACTACGCCGAGATAAATGTCCGCTTGCTGCACTGGGGTACCAGTCGAGTTGAGGCGCTTGAATATTTCAGTAACTTCCGTCAACTCGATGTTGTCATCGATCTCAATGATCGGGATTAGAGAAAGTTTGATTTGTGCAACTTGCTCAAGGTGTTTAGCTAGGATTCCGACATCGTCCGTAAACGAATTGCCTCCCTCAATCAAATTCTCGGCCAGCCTGTACAGATTCTCTTCTCGCAAGACATCCCTTACTCGAATGAAGCGGTTCCCACCAGTACGACGAGTTACGAATTCAAGCTCAGCACGGCTAATATCAATCCTTATGTCATACGCAGCTAGGTGCTCGTCCCACACTCTGCCCTGCTTATCATCCCACCATTCTGGGCGTCGGCCAAACAGTGTACAAAGGGCAGTTGTGCGTTGTTGGCCGTCAATTAGCCATGATTTCCGCTGGGTCTCATTCGAGTCGCCACGCTGAATAGCAGTATCAGATTTCCACGTCAGAAGACTGCCTACAGGAAAGTCCCGCGAAAGAGAATCGGCAAAATCACGTACTTGGCTGGGCGTCCAAACGAAACGCCTTTGGAATTCTGGAACCGCGTACTCTCCGTCTTGCGCTTCCTTCACGATGGATTCTGCCGTTGGAAGCCTATGTTCCACTGCCGCTATCCTCACTTTCTTATGTTGTCTGCGTTTGATTCTGCGAAAGCATTCTCAAACTTGGCCGGGTTGCTGGCATCACCACCATTCGAAGCCCAATATTCCTCACTGTACTTAGAATGACATGCATGGTTGTCAATCGGCAATTGAGCGCAATAGTAGGCCGAAGAGGATAACAATAGGGCCTAGGACAAAGAGAACATTGGTGGGGGAGGCAAGTCTAGCTAGCGATGATCCGGCATCTGCGACGAGGTGTGTGAGAGGCCCGGGCAAGATCTCGCTCCATAGGCCCTCAACAGGCGATGAGCGACGCCGTGCCCCTCGTCTGCCTAGCGAGATTGCGATGAGAAACATGGCAGCAGAAAGCGCGAGCTTGACGCCCAGGATCACCGCGTAGCCAAAGCCGATTTCCTGTGTGAGACGGTCATAGATAAGCAGCGCGCCGGTGAAAATCAGCACCCACATGGCAAGGTCGACAGTCTGCTTGAATCGCTCGCCGATGAGGCGGGGAAGATCGGGAGAACCTCCCTGGCTTTGACGCATTGCAGGCCGCAGCGCTGTCAGGTAGAAGATATTGCCACCGATCCATGCGACGGTGGCGATGACATGCGCCCACCGCGTGACAAGGACGGTCACTTCAAGGAAAGTCATGGAAATAGTGTACGGGGCGGCTTGGACGGACGCGCTCCCTCATTCTTTCCTACAATTGCAACATGCCGAGCGTTGAGATAATCACGGGCGGGGCGGGCAGCGGAAAGACGCGGGAAATAGTCGCGCGCCTAGCAGACCTATATCGTTCAAACGCGTTCGCCGAAGCGCTCGTCCTCGTGCCAACCATCCGTCACGCGGACCAGTTTCGTCGGCGTCTCGTGCAGGAGTGCGGCGTCGCCATGAATCTCCGCGTGGAAACGCTGACCATGTTTGCACGCGGCTTAACGAATGACTCGCCAATCCTGAGCAAAGCGAGGGCGACGGACCAGTTAGCCCGTGTTGCGCGCAGAACTGTCGTGCGCGGTGGGAACGCCGACTACTTCAGGCCCATCGCTGCTACGGCGGGCTTTGTGCCAATGATTGGATCAGCCGTCGGGAGCCTCCTTGAAGAGGACATTGATTCGGGTTCTCTGGCAGCCGCAGCAGCGCCGCGCACCGGCTCCGTACCCGCTCGCGCCCTGGCAGCCATCTATGCTTCCTACAAGACGGAGCTCGCCGAAGCACGACTGATACACCCCTCACAGGTAAATGAATGGGCGGCAGAGTCCGTGCGTTCGGGGGCGAGCATGCCGAGCCTCGTCATGGTGGACGGATTCCAGCGATTCACGGCAGGGGAACTGACACTACTCGCGGCACTGTCTGAGCGCGCAGACATTACGGTAAGCATTGATCCCGAGGCCTCTCAGCGATCCGAATCTGACTACCAGCGCCTCCAGTATCAGTGGCCCGCCGCACGATACAGCGAACCCTCCACTGATCCTGATGACAACCCCCCCACCATGACAAAGGGGGAGGCGGCCAATCCGGAGCAGCACGCGCGGGAGATCGCACGGCAGATCAAGCAAAAGCTCGCAGATGATCCGACCCTAAGGCCATCCGACTGCGCCGTCACATTCCGTCAGGTCACACCCTATCTCGCCATGATGCGCCGCATCTTTAGGGAATATGACATCCCGCTTGATCCGGCGGCAGGCGCGCGCCTGCGCGATACGCCGCTTGGCTCTTGGCTGAATCGACTGCTAGGCGTCAAGGACAACGGATGGCGCGTCAAGGATGTCGTCGCTATTCTTCGCAGCGGCGTCGCTAACCTCAATCGCTGGGGCCTTGCGGACGGCGATCTGGATTACATGGCCCAAACTGCGCGTGAGAACAAGCTTTGGTCAGGCTTGGAGACACTCGAGGGCTTGGCCGCCAACAGTCCTTCCGGTTTCGCCGCCGCGCTGTCTGTCCTGCGTGGACTGCACGAAAGCCTTGAGGCGGACTCCACCGACCGAGCGGGGTTGCTGGTCAATGTGCTCTACGGAGAGAGCGGCTGGCTGAGAGAACCGCAGGACGTGGACGAAGAAACGGCGCAGAGCATCGAACAGTTGCAATCCTATCTGACCGAAATGGCAAATGCGCGGCATGAGCTTGATGACGCAGGCAATGAGGAGGAACCATTCGAACGGTTCCGTGAACGCCTGGATCGCCGCCTCGCCATGCCGGTCCTTATGCGGCGGACCCCCGGCGGTGTTCTCCTCGCCCCCATGCACACCATGCACGGCCTGAGGTTCAAGCACGTCATGGTGGGCGGGCTGTCAGAAGGCGAGTTTCCGGCAGGCCGTCGGTACGGTGACCTCCTTAGCGATGCAATGCGCGAGGAACTGATTGCAGCCGGCCTCCCACTCCCACCCGCCCCCCGCTCTACCGAAGAAGAACTCTGGCAATCTGTCACGTCCCGCGCTGATGGTTCAACGGCTCTGTGGCGTTACCGACTCAACGGTGCGGGCAAAGAGGCCACTCCTGCATGGATGTTCCAGGACGTCAAGTCTGATATAGAGACTCGTCCCGACATCCAGGAAATCGGCGAATCGGCGTCGGTTCGAGAGCTTGCAATTGCCAGTTCGCTGGGTTGGGTTAATGGTAAGTCGGTCCGCCCGCCTCGCCGGGTGGAGACCGATCCGTGGGACGTCGTTCGTATCGCCGCCCCTGTGGAGCAGAAAAGGCGGTCGTTTGAATTTGCGGGCAAATACGAAGGGCAGATTTCGAGCGGTCTCGCACCGAAATTCACGCGAGAGGGCGGGGCGTGGAGCGCGTCATCGTTGGACTCATATTTGACGTGCTCATTCCAGTTCTTCGGCAGCCGTATTCTTGGACTCAACGAACTCGAAGACGAACCGGATGAAGGCGACGGCGCGATGCGCGGCACGGTCATCCACGCAATTCTGGAAGAGGCATTCAAGCCTCTGATAGAACAGCGTCTGCCGTTCTCCGATGAGACCATCGAGTCTGTCATCGAGTACATAGACTCCAGGGGCAAAGACAAATGGCTCAGCGCCCCCGAGAACCACAACTTCGGCCAGGCTGCTCTGTGGCGGCTCGAATGGCCCCGCTATCGCGACCGTATGGTCAGCATGCTGGAGCAGGGAACGCTTTCCGTGGGCCTTGAAGACGGCTATCGGGTGCTGGATGCGGAACACCAATTTGACGAGATGGTTGATACGAGCCCTCCGCTCAGGATTCACGGATTCATCGACCGGATTGATGAGGCGCCCGATGGCCTTACCATAGTCGACTACAAGACGGGCTCCATTCCTACCCAGAAGGACGTTCGGGAGGGAAAGAGCACCCAATTGGCCCTGTATGCCCTCGCGCTCCGTAGTCGTGAGGAGACTAAGAATGCCCGACTCCGTCTGGAGTATTGGAAACTGCCCGCTCGCAGTGACGCCAGACGATGGACGCTGGACAGTGCAATAGAAGAGGATGACCGGGTCATCAACGGCGTCAAGAACATTCTCCAGGAGAAGCGAAATACAGTAGACGCTGGCGATTTCCGCGTCAATCCTACGCCGGAGCGATGCCCTCCATACTGCGCTATGAAATACGTCTGCCGCGTCAATGCGCTAAGTCGTCATAAGCGATGAACCTCACCCCCGAGCAGGAACAAGCCGTAACCGAACGTGGTCGAGACGTCATCGTCACGGCGGGCGCCGGCAGCGGGAAGACCCGCGTCCTTGTTGAGCGTTACGTCGGCCTGCTGAAAGACCATAAGATTGATCAGCTTGTCGCCGTCACATTCACGGAAGCGGCGGCAGCGGAGATGCGCGGGCGTGTTCGTGAGGCCGTCATGGCTGATTCGGATATGTTCGCGCACCGGCAAAACCTTGACCGCGCCATCATCGGCACTATCCACTCCCTTTGCCTCCAACTGCTGCGAGAAAACCCGGTGGAGTCAGGCATCGATCCCGGCGCGACCGTGCTGGATGAAAACCTTGCGCAGGCTGAAATCCTTATCGCCTGCCGTGACGCCATAGAGGCTGCGGCGTCCGGGGAAGAGGAAGGGGCAGAGGCCATCTTGCGTCTGGGGCCGTATTCCACTCGGCTAACGCTGCCGCGCATGGTTGAACGGCGGGATGAAATTGAGCGTGCCTTCGAGTCGATGGGAGGCGACTCACTCCGGGAGTGGGAGGTCCACGTCAAGCGGACGCTGGACAAATTCCTGGAACCTCGCACTGCTGAACTCCGCGGATCGCTCGCAGAGCACTGTGAATTCCTCGCGAATGCGCAGAACCCGGGAGAAAGCGACACCCTTACGCCCACGGTCACGCAGGTTCTTGAGGCACTCAACGATCCGCTAAGCGGCACGACTGAAGACCTCGTTGAGCGCCTGCGATTAGCCGCGGAGATTGAGAGTCCCGGTGGTAGGGGTACAAAGGGCGCGTGGGCCTATCCTCCCAAGGAAGTCCGGGATTCCGTCAGGGCAATTCGTGAAGCTCACAAGTCCCTTGCGCCGTTCATCTGGAATGAGGCGGATGCGGAAGCCATGACGGTTCTTGGCGCGCTGCGGGAGCTGTTTAGGAACGCTGTCCGACGATACGAGGACAAGAAGAAAGAGCTCTCTGCTCTTGATTTCCTTGACCTCGAATTAAAGGCCATCGAATTGCTGAAAGCGCACCCCGGGGTGGCTACATCCTACCGCTCCACATTCCGCCATGTACTCGTCGACGAGGCGCAAGACCTCAACCCCACACAGGATCTATTTCTGAGACTCCTGGCAGGTGTTGGTGTGGAGGCAGACACCGCTCGCCCAGAACGGTTTTTTGTGGGTGACATCAAGCAGTCCATCTTCCGCTTTCGGCGCAGCGATGTCCGCAACCTCAACAGGCTGAAGGACGAGGTTTGGCTTCAGGGGGGCGCCATGGTCGCCCTCAGCACGTCGTACCGTTCCCATCGGAGGCTTGTCGAGGCGACTAACGAAGTCATGGAAGGTGTATTCAGCGAGCCGGAAGCGGACTATGAGGCGCGGATGGAGCCGATGGAGGCAGTACGTCCTTCGGCGGGAAGCAAGGCGTCTGTGGAGGTGCTGCAAGTCGCGCGGGAATTCAGGGACCCAGACGACGAGAGCAAGCCGACAGCCCCTCAGCGCACGCGCATGGAGGCGCACATCGTCGCAGGCCGGATAAAGCAGCTCATCGACGAGAGACGCGAAATCTGGGACAAGGACGACAAACAATACCGTCTCATTGAACCGGGGGATATCGTGATCCTCCTCCGGCGAATGACCAATGTGAACGAATACGAACGGGCGCTGGAACACCACGGGGTTCCCTATCGCACCACATCAGGTGGCAACTTCTACAGGCGCGAAGAGATTGTCGACCTGACAAATATGCTTGAATGGCTGGCCGAACCCGCCAACTCTATCGCCCTCATCGGCCTTCTCCGCTCACCCTTCTTCGTCATCGACGATGAGTCTCTGATTGCCCTCACTGAATCCGCGCGGTCCGCTCGCAGGGATTCACGAACTCCCCTGGACAGCAGCCACATCTTGGCCTCTCTCCGCAATCCGCCTGCGGGAGTCAGGCAGGAGACGCGCCGGCTTTGCCTCCACGCGGCCCGGGTCCTTGACGAACTACGAGAGGAATCTCGGCTAGCCACGCCAGAACAACTGCTGGAGAGTGCGCTAATCCTCACGAACTGTGAGGCGTCGTGGGCGCCGTTGCGAGGAGGAGACCAGACGCTGGCCAACATCAGGCAATTCGTGGGACTTGCAAGGGGCTTGGGAGAATTGTCCGTGGACGAATTTGTGCAGCACATCCAGCTGCTCCGCGATGATCTGGAGGCACGTGCCTCGCAGGCTGTCCTCGATGCCGTTGATGCCGTCAGGATTTTGACCGTCCACTCTGCCAAAGGCCTGGAGTTCCCGGTTGTGTTTCTCGCGGATGCAGGGACGACAAGAGCGGGGCCGCCGCCTCCACCCGTGCTGTGGAATGCCGAGACGGGCATCTCAATGACATTGGAACGTGATGTCTCTGAGATCGACGAACCTCGCAGCAGGCCTGCCCTCTACAACTTTCTCAGGGAACGAGACGATCTGGAAGATGCGGCGGAGAGCAAACGACTGCTATACGTCGCCGCCACACGAGCAGCCGACCTATTGGTCGTCAGCGGCGTCGAAGCCAGCGGAGACGCACCAACTTGGCTTGGTGCATTTCTTGATAACAACAACGGCCTGGATATCCATGTTCACGACCCAACGCCGGTCGACCTGGAAGCCATGAGGCGCAATCCACCGGCGCAACAATTCGTGGTGCCCGAGTCCGAACATGAACTTGAGGCAGATGCCCCGCTGCTTGGTCGCCACGGTGCGATTCCAATCCGCTCAAGCACCCCTGCAACCGCGCTGGAGGATGGCCATGGATCTGGCTTCTCTGGTCGGCTGGACCCCTTGGCGCTCACACGCGGAACGTTGGCCCATGCAGCGATTGAAGAATGGTTCAAGACGTGGAACCGGCCAGACTTGCGCGATTTGGCGCGGAGTATCGGCGTGTGGCTGAGCGACGAGGGCCTGAACGACGTTGTTGCGGACGTGAACAAGATGCTGGATGACTTCGATACCACCGACCTTGCCGCCACACTCCGCGATTCGGCGACGCGAAAACACTTTGAGCTGCCATTCTCGTGGGCATGGGACGGCGTCGCTGTCCACGGCAGCATCGACCTTGCATATGAGACTGAAGGTGAGTGGCACGTCGTTGACTTCAAAACCGATCGCGTAGAGAAGGGCAGGGAGGCCGATCGCGCGACCGCGTACCTCACCCAACTTGGCGTTTACGCGGGCGCGCTTGAAGCCGCCACGGGTCGGCGACCCAAAGCAGGCCTCATGTTCCTACGGACGAGAACGCTCCACTGGGTGAGCAAATCGGACATTAGCGCGGCCCTCAGCGAGACCCGGAAGAAGATTGACGGCGGCGAAATAGCGCTGGCGGAAACCGACGCGAACGGCGAATTCGCGGACGAGCCGCTAAACGTGTAGAGATCGAAGCAAGGCGCTAGACGCCGATCGGCCGTTGGGCGTGCTCCAGGTGGCCGACGTGGTGGCTTTCCACGTCGCATTGGATGGCGGATCGTTCCAGCTGGATCGTGACATGCTCGATGGCATAGCGCAGCTTGATGATGCCCTGCATCTGATCCAGCAGATTCTGATCAGAGCCGTCAAATGCAGGGTCGACTAAGACGTGGGCGGTCAGCACCTCGTTGCCGGAGGTAATAGTCCACACATGCACGTCATGAATGACCGTCACACCCGGTAGCTCTTCAATATCGCTGCACAACTTGTACACGTCGATGTGTTCCGGCACGCCCTCAAGCAGCACTCGGAACACCTGCATCACAAGATTCCACGAGCTGTACAGAATTAGCAGCCCGATGACCACGCTGAGAATCGGATCAATAAGCGTCCAGCCCGTCAGGATGATAACGACGCCGGAGATGACGACACCGACAGAACCCATCAGGTCTGCCAGAACGTGTTGGAAAGCGCCCTCCACGTTGATGCTGTGCTCGGATGAGCGATGCAGAATCCACGCTGCGGCAATGTTTATCAACAAACCGCCGACGCCGACAATCAGGACCGGCCAACCGTCAACGTGGTGCTCGTCAAGCCTGAACCGGTGGAAGGCTTCCCAGAGAATCCACCCGACGATTAGCCACAGTGCCAAGGCGTTTATGAACGCCGCAAGTATCTCCGTACGGTAATAACCGTAAGTGCGCTCGATGGTTGCGCCGCGCTCGGCGATTGACATCGCGAACAGTGCCATCCCGATTGCCGCGGCATCTGTGAGCATGTGCCCGGCATCCGCAATGAGAGCCAGACTTCCTGATACGACACCGCCAATGACCTCCGCGACCATATAGGTCGAGATGAGGATTAGCGCGATTAAGAGATTGCGGCGACTCGTTCCTCGGAGATCGTTCGCGTGGCCCGCGTGGCCGTGTCCATGGTCGTCATGGTCGTGGCCATCGTGGTCATCATGGGAGTCGTGGTCATGTCCTTCGTGGCCGTGGGCGTCAGGGCTGTGCCCGTCATGGTCATCGTGAGTGCCTCGATAGCCCTCTCCATGGTCATGACCATCATGGTCGTGGTTCTCGTGTCGATGGTCGTCGTCGCTGCGAGCCATAGCTCTTCCGTCCACTTGAAAGGGAAACTGTGTCCCCGCTACGCCACTAAGTATAACGTGCCTGAATATCTGTGCAGTTAGCTATCAGGCTTTCTTATTGGGCGAGATTGGCCCCAAAAATACGAATAGCCACCTAAACGGTGGCCATTCGCCAATCAGCTGATGGTACTAGTTGCCTTCAGCGTGGTGCTCGTGATCGTCGCACTCATGGGAATCATGCACGTGATTCGGCTCGTCCCCGTGGTGTTCGTGCTCGTCGCACTCATGCTGGTTATGGTCATGTGCTGCGCTTGTCATTGCAACCTCCTGTTTAAGGCTGTTCTTCCGCTTACCTCGTCACTACTCTGCCCACAAAACGAATGTGTGACAAGACTTTCTTGATACATCGTATCCGCCCCTTTCATAAGTAATATGAGGTATCGATTGGACACGAATGACCAATGAAGACAAGGTGATTGGAGGCAAGTTACTATGAGCCCTTCAAAGGGAATCAGCCCGTTTCTCTGGTTTGGCGGCAGGGCAAAGGAGGCAGTTGAGCACTACGTGTCCGTGTTTCCCAACTCCCGAGTAATCAACGTAACCGAGATGGCCGCAGGTCCTGCAAACGGGGCGGCCCAAATCGAGTTTGAGTTGGATGGACTTGTATTTACGGCGCTTGACGGTGGGCCGATGTTTGAAATGACGCCGGCAATCTCCTTCGTCGTCCCCTGCGAATCACAGGAAGAGATCGATTATTACTGGGACAAGCTTGCTGAGGGAGGAACGCAGGGCTTCTGCGGTTGGCTTACGGATCCCTTTGGCCTCTCGTGGCAAGTTGTGCCGGCCAACCTGGATGAGTTAATGGCACGCGCCCCCAAGGCCGTCATGGAGAGCCTCTTGACCATGACGAAGATCGATATTGAGCAGTTGATTGAGGTAGGCCGCAGCGCGGAGTAACTCTGGCGGTGCCAACGAGTCCTAATTGATCACACTGTGGTAATTGGCACTCCGCTGTCGTCACGGGGACAGGTTCTGGACATAATCGCGCACGGACTTGGCGCACTCATCCGGCCTCTCAAAGATCATGAAATGAGTTGCTTCCGGCATGAAATCATAGTCGATGCTGAGAATGTCACTGAGGTCCATCGTCGGGAGGTAAGAGTACGGCAGAGTGGGATCCGCTCCGACAACCCTGACCGGGCACACGATTCTGTCAAAGTCGACGGAGACGGCAAAGACGCCGGCATATTCAACAACCTGCGCCTCGAACTCGCGAGGGCAACGGAGTACAAAGGCCTCGCTGTCGTCTGACCGTCGAAGAGTGGTTTCGGCGACTAGATCAGGAATCCCCGGGACCACATTCCTGAAGGTTGGCATAAATGGCAGAACGCCTGCGAACTCGGCACGTGTTGAATAACGCTCGGTGCGGGTTCTTGTCAGGTTGGCCGCTCGCGTCGCCGCGACCTCAAATTCTTCATAGGACACGCCCGGCCTACACACGGGCGGATCGAACAGATAGAGGCCGGTTAACCCGTCCCCTCGCTGAGAGGATAGGAGGGCAACCAACGCCGAGATTGAGTGATAGACGCCAAAAGTAGGCTTGTCCCCATACTCCTCACGGATCGTTTCCAGCACACGATCATAATCGCGGATAAATGTTGGAAGGTTGTGACTGTTAATGTCGCCCACGGAGTTCCAGCCATGATTTCGCAGGTCGTAAATGATAATGTCGAAATCGTCCAGCAGCTTTGACCAGAACGGGTAGTAAAGGTCAATGGCTAGACCGTTGCCATGGCTCATGATGAGCCGAGGCCCCTGAGGATTACCGTGGCGTCTCAGCCGGATCACCGTCTTCCCGTCAACTGTTACGTCATGAATGGAAATCGGATCAGGGACTTGCCAAACGGGCTGGGACTCTTCGGTCACTCAAACGCATCCTCAACTACGGGCGACGGCACCGTTTCGACCGCAAGAGCGCCGACGAAATCACTGCCACTGAATTTGTGCAGCCGCCAGCACACATCCGGAAACTCCGGGAGTCGAACCTGGCCCGTGACTGTACCTGCACGCATAGCGGGCGGCGTTTCAATATCTTGCAAGTTTGCGGACAGCCCCACCCCTGTGGCCTTGATGATTGCTTCCTTGAGGGTCCATATCTCAAAGAATGCTCTTACAAAACAGTCTTTCTCCGCGGCCGCAACCGCGGCCTGCTCGTTCGGACTGAATGTAGATTCAACAATCGCATCGAATCTGAATACCTGATCAATCTCTTCAATATCGATTCCTATCCGATAATCCGGGGAAATTGCGAGCATTCCGTTATCGCCGCTATGGCTCACATTGAAATGGAGAGGGGCGGGAACACCGTCCACATATGCACGGGGTTTGCCGCGCTCCACCCAACCAAACTCAAGTTCGTCGTTATCGCAACTGAGAGTCTCGCAAAGAATCGCCTGAAGCGCCGCCCGGCTGAGCGCAAAGCGACGTCTAGGAGCTCCGGGATAGTAACGTGTCCACCGTTCACGTTCCCTTTCGTTCAGAGACTGCCAAGCTCGAGTTTCGCGCACCGCGTTCGCCGACAGATCGACATGAATAACATCAACGCCGTCAATGTGAGTGAATCGAGACCACCATGGATCGGCGATAAGAGTTGCCGTGCCGGGGACGGTCTCTGCCGAACTCATCAGTATTCCTTGCGTCTGCCGACCGTTCAAACAAAACGCTGCCCGCGATGGAACTGACCAACCGCGGACAGCGCGATAGAGGCTAGGCTGCGTTTGCGTTGATGTGAGCTACCAGGTCGCCAACGTTATTGAACCCGGCGAATTCTTCCGGGCCGACTGTGATGCCGAACTCGTCCGCGACGAGCTTGGCGAAAGCGACTACCTGCGCCGAAGGCACGCCCGCCGCCGCGAAATTCAAGGTCAAATCCAGACCTTCACCGGTATGCGCGACGTCGAGATTATCGTGAACCAACTTGTGAAGGCGTTCCTCTGTTGTTGCCATTATAAACCTCCTTCTTTCCGTTCAAACATGCCATTTTGGCTATGTACAAGAGTATCGTATTAAGCGATATATGTCGCTGGCCTGCCCTTAATCTGATCCGTTTTTAGACTGCGCCCAGAACCGTCGATGTTGGAACGGATAGCCGGGTACGGAGATTCTTCGCCGCGCCTCTCCTGCGAAGAAATTCACAAAGTTGATGTCCTGACCGGCCTCGTATGCTCGCGCGGCAACGTTCAGAGAGTCCGAATCTCCATTCGCCGCCCCGCCATCCGCGTGGGGATCACTATCGATAAGGCGCCGGAGGCCGTCCCGCAAGTCATCGATGTCCCGGAAGACCACCCCCGCGCGGGCAGGGAAGTGGCTTCGTCCGACAGACGCCGTCCACGCCATGTCGGCGAGCGTGTCGTCGGCGTGATTGGCTGCGTCCGCTGCCCCATTTGCGCTCTCGCCGAGCCAATCGTGGTAGCGCTCTGCAAGGTTGCGCAAGGCCGCGTCGTCTTTCGCTGAAAGCGGTAGCAGCCGTGCCTTTGGCGTGCCGGGCGTAGTCGATTGCGGGGCGGCTGATTCGTAGCCCTCGACGATGACGTGAGCGTTGGCGCCCGTCATGCCGAAGATGTTGATTGCTGCCGTCGTGGGGCGATCGGGAGACGTGGGCCAGTCCATCGCCTCCGCCGGGATCCGCAGTGGCATGTTGTTCCAGTCGATCTCAGGGTTGGGTCTCGTGAAGTGGAGGTGCCTGGGGATGAGGCGGTGATTCATGGAGAGAATGACCTTGATGAGGCTTGCCATCCCCGAGGCTGCCTCAAGGTGTCCGATGTTGGTCTTGGTCGAACCCATGATGAGCGGGCGGTCCGCCCCACGATCGAGTCCGTAGACGGCGGAAACGGCGTTGGCCTCAATGGAATCTCCCAGCGGCGTACCCGTGCCGTGCGCCTCCAGGTAGTCGATATCCGATGGCGCAAGACCGGAGCGGTCAAGAGCCTCTCGCATCACCGTCTGCTGAGCGGCGCCGTTGGGGCTGATCATGCTGAATCCCGCGCCGTTCTGGTTTACGGCCGATCCGCGGATAACGCCCCAGATCCGGTCGCCGTCTGCCTCCGCCTGCCCCAGCCGTTTCAACACAACGAATCCGCAGCCCTCGCCGCGCACAAAACCGTCCCCTGACGCGTCGAAACTCGCGGTTTTGCCGCTCTGGGAGAGGATGCCCAGTTCAGCGAGGAACCGCGACGTCGATTGCGAAAGGATGATACTCACTCCGCCTGCTAGGGCCAGATCAACCTCGCCGTCCCGGAGCGCCGCAACACCCTGATGGACTGCCGCCAGCGATGACGTGCACGCAAGATCGATCGGCACGGCAGGCCCTTGCAAGCCCAGGGTGAAGGCGATTCGCCCGACGGCCATGCTCGGGAGAGTACCGAGTAAGTCATCGCCGCCATTGCGGGAAAGAACATTCCGGTATTCGCTGCCGCTTATGCCCGCGTAGACTCCCGTGCGGCTGCCCTTCAGGCCCTCCGGATCAATACCCGCGTCCTCGAACGCCTGCCAGCCAGTCTCGAGCATGATGCGTTGCTGCGGGTCCATCGTCCGCGCTTCTATGGGCTGGATTCGGAAAAATCGTGAATCGAACTCGTCGATGTTCTTCAGGAACGCGCCCTGGCGCTCATAGGAGTTTTCAGCGTTCGGGTCGCCGAGCATCCCCGTCCAGTCGCCCCCATCCATGCGGCTCTCCGTGATTGCCGACCGCCCTTCGTCCAGCAGCCTCCAAAATGCGTCCACATTCTCCGAGCCGGGGAAACGGCACGCCATGCCCACAATTGCAATGGCGTCGTCGGCGGGGCGATAGCGTTTAGAAGTTTCCGGCTCCCGCCTCTGCTCGAAGGCAGTAGCAACCGCTGTTGGCTGATCATCAGCCGCCACAAGATCGACAACCTCACTGGCAAGGTAACCCGCAAGCCGAGCGATGCTCGGGTAGTCAAAGACAACAGTGTTCGGCGCAACATAGAGTCCCTTGAGAGCCCTGTTGATATTATTCCTCAACGCCACCGCCATCAGTGAATCCATGCCGAGATCGGAAAACTCCGCCGCCGGCACTGGCACGGTGGGCATGCGCATGATCGCCTGCAGTTGCTGCTGCAGGAACTCGCTGAATAATCCCTCCCTCTGGTCAAGAGAAGCATCGGCAAGGCTCGATAGCAGGTCGTCCATGAGGTCATCCGACGCGACAGAATCGGAGCTGGCGGCCGTGGTGAATCTCTCCAACATTGCCGGAGGACTCTGCAGGTTTTCTCGCATTGACTCCCAGTCAATGGTCACGGCCACCGCGTTAGTCCAATCCTGCTTGATGAGAAATTCCAGCGTCTCGATGCCACGTTCCGGTGTGATCCAACGGGTACCCCTCTCCGTGAGCCATTCGCCGATTCTCTCTCGCTGTTCCTCAGCCTCTCCCACCTCGGACCAGGCCCCCCACGCTATCGTCTGGCCGGCCAGGCCCAGCGCCCGTCGATGTCGGGCCAACTGATCGAGGAACGTGTTTGCGGCAGCGTGATTTGACTGGCCCGGATTTCCGAGAATTCCTGCGGTGCTCGAAAACAGCACAAAGAGATCAAGGTCTCGAGTCATCGTGGCGCGGTGCAGATGCCAGGCCCCCAATACCTTTGGCCACAGCACGTGCTCAAATCGCTCCCAGGTCTGATTGCCGACCACGCCGTCCGAAAGCACGCCAACGCTATGGATGACACCTGCAAGTGGCGGCAGCGAGGCGTCGATTCGTCCGAGCATGGCGTCGACGGCAGCGCTGTCAGTCACGTCCGCAATTTCAACCTGTACCGTGACACCCCGAGCACGGAGTTCGTCTATCACCTGCTGTGCTTCGGGATCCGGATCGCGCCGCCCATTGAGGACAATTGCGCCGGCGCCCTTCTCCGCCAGCCAACGCGCGACGGTGGTGCCAATGCCGCCCAACCCGCCGGTGATGAGATACGTTCCGTCTTCTCGTAGGCGGCCTGATTGAAGGGCAGAATTGGAAACGGCAATCTTTCCAATGTGTTGCGTATCACGCATGAATGAGATTGCGGCCGGCACTTCTGACAATGCCCACCGGGTGTGTCTGATCGGCGCAAGAATGCCGTTCTCCATATCCTGCAATAGAACCTTCAACGCTTCGCGGGGTATTTCGGGCTCTTCAATCTTCAATTGATCGAGTCGGATCGTGTGGTAGTCCACATCGGGACGTTGTTCGGCCATCTCCTCTTCGGTGAGAATTCCCTCCCGCGCAAGCTCAATAAACCGCCCATCCCTGGCGAGGCACGAGAGGCTCGCATCGATGAAGCCCTCACCCGTCAGGCTGTTGATGATGACATCAACACCTTCTCCGTTCGTGTCCCTAAGAATCTCCTCCGCAAAATCCGTCGTGCGGCTGTTGTAGACATGCGTCATGCCAAGTCCCCTGAGGTGAAGCTGCTTGCCGATGCTTGCCGTCGTATAGATCTCCGCCCCGACCGCCTTGGCCATCTCTATGGCCGCCAAACCGACGCCTCCCGAACCGGCGTGGATAAGAACCTTTTCTCCGGCGGTAAGGCGCGCAAGGTTATAGGAAAGAGCGACGGACACGAAGACAGTAGGAGACGTTGCAAGACCCGTCTTTGAAATGCCAACGGGGGCAGGAGCGACGAGCGCATCCGTGGTAATAGCTTCCGGGCCAAACGCGCTGAATCCAAGACCGACAATGTGATCGCCAACGGAGACTGTTGAAACGTCCGCGCCGATCTCCGTTACGGTTCCCACAAACTCCGTTCCAAGGTTGTCCTCATCTTCGATACGGACACTAAGAAGAACATCCCTAAAGTTGACCCCCACGGCCTCGACCGCGATTCGAACTTCATGAGGTTCAAGATCACGATGCGGCTCAGGCAGGGCATGAATACGAGCGGGGTCGCCCCCTTCGTCAGGGAAAAGGAGCCATTCGCCCTCATCGGGCAGTTCGATCCTGCTGGGTACATCATTTGCGCGAGTCAACTGCGCAGCAAGTCGGTAGCCGTCACGGAGTGCGATATGGTTCTCGCCATCAGGCCGCAACAGTTCATCAACGAGCTCTGTCACATTTGAACCCGCGCCATCCAGGTCGATCACCTTCGGCTGAAGATCCGTTAATTCCCTGATGATGACCCTGCCGAAACCCCATAGGATGGTGCCTGCAGGCTGCGCAAGCTGTTCTCGCCGCGTATCTTGCGCGCCGCGTGTCACTAACCACATGCCACTCTTGGGCTTCGCGTCAGAGTCCAGGACACCCTGAACCATGGCGAGCGCGCTCGATCCAACCCGGCGGACGTCAACAGCCAGTTCTTCAGTTTGCATGTCCGAACCGTGTCCACTTGTCGCAACCAGGTGAACGACACCCCGGAGCGGTACGTCCGTCGGCAGGCTCTCAAAGACTGATTGCCACTCACCACGCTCACCCCTGTCAATGGCTTTATGCGAGACGCCATCAACCAGGTTTTCCTCGTGCGCTGGGCCTACTCCGCTCTCAGTCACTATCAGGACCTGCTGGCTGCGCGACTGTAGTTCAGCAGCTAGCTTCTCCGCCATGCCGTCGTCATCCGCGACGAGTACCCAGGAACCCGGCTGCTCGACGACTTCCGCAGGCGCGGCGGCTATGATAACGGCGCGGTCCGGACGGGTAGGGTCGTCAGCCGACCCGAGGCCAAGAACCTGCGGATCTTCGTAAGCCGTGTCTCGCAGCGCCTGCTCCCAAACTGCTGCCCCGGCAACCCCGTGATGTGGCCGGTACTGGTCAGCAAAGCGCCACCATCCATCCAGGGTTCCAAAGGTCACATCCTGCCAACCCTGGCCTTCAATCGATTCAATCGCGATGAGGTGACCTGACGGCGCGAGAAGGCTCATACAGTTCTGCAGAGTCTCGTTGAGAGAAATGGTGTCATGGAGAACGTTGGAGGCGATGACAAGGTCATAGCCGTGTGCGTCAAACCCCTGCTCGGCGGGATCGACCTCAATATTGAGGGGCACGTACGTTATTGCGCCGTCGGCAGTTCCGAACTGCGCCTCCGCTTCCGCGAAGAACCCGGCGGAAATGTCCGTATACACGTAATCGAAGCGACCGACCGGGAGTTGAGGCAGCACGGATGCGGTGGCTGAGCCTGTGCCTGCGCCTACCTCGATAATCCTCAGTCGCCGTCCTTCTGGCGCGTCCTTGAGGAGCGCGGCAATCGTATCGCCAAGCATGTTGTTAACGGCGCGCGACGCGGCCGTGCTAACAAAAAGGTCCGCAGGCGTGGGATCGCCGCTCCCGAACAAGACTGTTAGCGGATCAGTCTGCCCATGCAGGATGTCCGCCAACTGTCCGGTTGCCCGTCTGCACAGGGCTACCTCAATTGAGCCGTGCGGGTAACGGTCCAACATCTCGGCAGCAAAAGCATCCGGGTCGGGAGGAAGTTCACTTGGCAATGACTCTGCTGACCCAACCAGAACTTCGAAACCGTCCGCCAATTCCTGGACAACGCCCGCCCGCGCAAGCAACTCAAGGATTCGCACAAAGAGTTTGCCGTGCTCATCCGTAACGCCCAGTTCCCGCCTCAGGGTCTCCGCATCAATAACGTTGCCCGCAGATTGTTGCCATCCGAGCTTGTTCAGAGTTGCGAGCGCGTATGACCAGGATAGACGTTCAAGATCGCCCAACAATGCGGTTCGATCATTCCAGTCCACGCCTTCTCGCACAAGGTATTCCGCAAACGTCGGGGTACTGGCCTGAATCAGGGCCGGTTTTGGCAGGAAATCCGCAGGCTGTAGTGGGAGAAGTGGTCGATCTTCCCAAATAATGTCGTACAGGAGATCCTGCATGTTGTCTTCTAGAGCGAGCACTGCGTCACGACTTGCCCGCTTAACTGTGAAACCCGTAATTCCTCCGAGCCGCTCCCCCTCCGTCGAATAGACTTCAAGGTCTGCCGCGATGACCTCCGGCAATGATCTCGCACCGGGAACATCGTCGGAGCGATCGGTTTCTCTTACTGTTGCGTGACAGACCACCCGTTCAGGCAGGCCGCCGCTGAGCCACATGCTGTCCCAAGCGAATGGCAAATACGTTGCGCCGGTTGCCGTCTCCGTTGTGGCGCGAGCTGCCGCCATGACTTGCAAGCAGCCGTCAAGCAGGATGGGGTGTACGGCCAGACCCGCTCCGATGAGTTCCTCGGGTAAGCTAACCTCTCCAACTGCCGTTCCGTCGCCAGTCCACGCGGAATCCAGCGTTCGAAAAAGTGGGCCGAAATCGAGATTGGCTGCGCGTCGTGCCTGGTAGAACTCCGACACGTCAAGCGCAACCAAACCTGTTCTCAGACCCTCAATCGACACCTTATTGGCATCGTCATCACCTCTCGTTGCCGACGAGAGCTTGCCCCTCGCGTGCAGAGTCCACGACTCCTCTGTTATTCCTTTGCTGTAGATTTCAAACTCGCGCTCGCCCGCGTCATCGGGAGTCTGCAACATGATCTGTACGGCACGTGCCGTGTCGTCAGGCGAGCTCTCACCGTCAACGTCGCTGAACAATAGAGGAGCTTGTATTTGCATATCTTCGATGACGACTCCGCCCGGGTTTTCTGCCCGGAACGCTTCCATCGCCATCACACCGTAGAGCGCGCCAGGCGCGACCACACGGCCAAATACGCGATGGTCGCTCAACCAGCCGGGTTCGTCTGGCAGCAGCTCGGATTCGAAATATACCTCTCCGCGTGGCGTCTCATGCCGCGTTCCCAGCAGAGGATGGTCGGATAGGGAACGTTGTCGCCGTGGCTCTTCAATCCAATGTCGCCGTCGTTGGAATGGGTAAACGGGCACAGAAACACGCCTGCGAGTCTCGCCGGCAAAGAGCCCTGCGAAATCGACCGGAAGACCTGCCTCATAGGCGGCGGCAACGGCAGAGACAAAGCCTTGAGTTGTGTCGATCAGTGGTTCAGTCGCGTCGTGGGGCGGCCGATCCAAGCTTGAGAAAATCGGGGGGTTTTTGACGGGCGCCCCTTGCGGCCAAAGTAGGCTGATCACAGCCCCGAGTGCGGCGGCAGGGCCCACTTCAATCACACAGTCCACCCCAAGTTCCGCTATCGTCTCCATCGAACGGCGGAATAGGACTCTTTCCCGCGCATGGCGCAGCCAATAAGTGGAGTCCATCTGCACATCGTCTTCGAGAGGCTTGCCGGTGAAATCACAGATGACGGAAATGGTCGGTCTCTTTGGCTCAGGAATGATATCCGACACAGCTGTGGCTAAAGTGTCCAGGGCAGGCTCGACCAGGGCGCTATGGAATGCCGCGCTCGGCGGCAATCGCCGAACACGAATTTCCCGCTCCTCAAACCTTTGGGTTACCGCCTCGACATCCGCATCCGGCCCGCTGATTACCTGGTTGATTCCATGGTCGAGACCGATGCAGAGGCGCGAATCACCTGATGCTGCGTGCTGTTCATCAATTGCCCGCTGCACATCGTTCTGAGGCGCAAAGATAACTGACATTGCCGCGCCTTCCGCCAGCGGACTCATCATCGCTCCGCGGGCGGTCAGGAGACGCATCCCCTGTTCGAGGGTATAAACCCCGGCTGCTTGCGCTGCCGCGTATTCGCCAAGGCTATGACCAGCAACGACGGACGGCTTGACGCCGACGCTTTCCCAGAGGGCGGTCAACGTGCACTCAAGCGCGTAGATCGCAGGCTGCGCCCAAGCAGAATCGTCCAGATCGCCGGTGCGCCCAAACATGACGTCGAGCAAGGATTCTCCGCGCTCGCTCATCACGACAGCTTCGCAGCGGTCGAGGATTTCCCGCGCTACCGGCTCAGTCTCGTACAGCGCATGAGCCATACCGACCCATTGGCCACCCTGTCCGGCGTATACGAAAGCGACCTTTGCGGGGGGCGTTGTCGGGTTGCCCGTGCTCTTCTCTAAGATTTGTGCCAGGCCTTCTCGAAGCGAACCGGCGTCCCGAAAGACAACGCCCGATCGATAACGAAAATGACTGCGTCCAATGCCCGCAGTCCAGGCCATATTGGAAAGGGCAGCGTCTGAGGCGCCGAGGTCATCTGCAGGCCCGCCCGCGCGTTCGTCGAGGTGATTGAGATACTGTTCTGCGGTTTCACGCAAGGCATCAGGAGACTTGGTAGAAAGGGGAAGGAAACGTGTCTGTCGTTGGTCGATTGAGTCGGCACCGCCGTGATTGGAGACCTCGTGAGGCACACCAAGCGGCCATGGCGTACCGGGCCCCGGCCAGGAGGGTGTCTCGGGTTCCCCATAGCCCTCCAGGATGATGTGCGCGTTGGTGCCGGACCAGCCGAAACCGCTGACGCCGGATCGGGCAGGGCGGCCCTCAACGCGTGGCCACGGCATCGCCTCACTGGTCACACGGAGATTGGACTCATCCCAGTCGATTGCCGTTGTCGGATTCTCAAAGTGCAGGTGCTTGGGGATAACTCCCCGCCTCATCGACATGATGACCTTGATGACACCTGCGACTCCCGATGCGGGCTCCAGGTGGCCGAAGTTAGTCTTGACGGAGCCGACGAGCATGGGTTGATCAGCCGGGCGCTCCTTACCGTATGCATCAGCCACTGCGCGGAGTTCTGCCGGATCACCCACGACAGTCGCCGTTCCGTGGGCCTCAAGATAGTCCACGTCCAGCGCAGTTAGGCCGCCGGCAGAGAGAGCATCCCTGATCACATTTGCCTGTGACTCGTCGCTCGGCACGGTGAGACCTTGCGTCGCTCCGTCCTGGTTGATGGCGGAGCCGCGGATGATGCCCCAGATGCGGTCGCCGTCTCGTTCGGCATCGCTCAGTCGCTTGAGAGCAATAACACCGCAGCCTTCGCCGCGCAAGTAGCCGTCCGCCGCCTCGTCAAAGGTGCGGCACACGCCGTTCGGCGACAGCATCCCTGCCTGCATGCGCAGATTCATGACCCTCGCGGAAAGGATGGCATTGACGCCGCCTGCGAGGGCGAGATTCGCCTCTCCGCGCTGGAGACCGACTATGGCCTGGTGCATCGCCACAAGAGACGAAGAGCAGGCCGTGTCAACGGCAATGGCAGGGCCTTCGAGGCCGAGGGTGTAGGAGACGCGGCCGATGGCTGTGTTCAGACTGCTCCCGCTGGCCGCATAGAGGCTGGTGGCAGGATCGTCCGCTTCAATAGACGCGATGGCCGCATAACGATACTCGGCGTTGCTTATGCCGCCATAGACGCCGGTGCGTGTTCCTCTGAGACTCTCCGGGTCTATCCCCGCGTCTTCCAGCGCGTGCCAACTTGTTTCTAGCATCAGCCGCTGCTGAGGATCGAGCAGCTGGGCCTCCACGGGCGAAATACGGAAGAACTCTGCGTCAAACAGATCGATGTCATCGATGAAGGCGGCGTAGTGTGTGTTGCCCTGTCGCACGCCGTCCATCTCAAACATCTGAGACATTCGACCAGGCCCGGTTCCAAGAGCACCCTCAGTGCGGACGAAACTGCCAGCCGCCAGCAACCGCCAATAAGCGTCGTAGTCATCGGCGCCGGGAAATCGGCACGCCATACCGATGATGGCGATGGGTTCGTTCAGTTGTGAATCACTAGGTGCCATGAACCCTCTCCTGCAAGTCCAGGGATGTAGATTTTCAGACAGCAGGCCTGTGTTCACTATATGTAGCCGATTCGTGCCTGCCAATACGCCGCAGCTCGATTTATCTATCATAGATGAGCAAGTGAGACTCTCTATCAGCATCATGTCAATCACTCAAACCGCACTCAACAGGCTCCAGGTTCGACCGTCTTACAGTTGGGGCCAACTCCGCGGCGACGTTCTTGGCGGACTGACCGCGGGCAGCATTGTTCTCCCGGCCTCAGTTGGCTACGGCGTGATTTCCGGCCTCGGTCCGGTCGCGGGACTGTACGGCGCGGCGGCTGTCAGCCTCTTTGCCGCACTCTTTGGCGGTACACGGGGGATGATCTCCGGGCCGAATATCCTCGTCACGCTCACGATGGCCGCAGTCGTTTCCCAATACGCAGACAGCCTTGCCGAGGCTGCGGCGGCGGCGATTCTTGCCGGCCTGATCCAGATGGGATTTGGCGCCCTTAGACTTGGGCGATATATCTCCTATATTCCGTACTCCTTGATTGCCGGATTCTTCACAGCCTTCGGCATACTCTTGGTGATCAAGCAGTTGTTGCTTGCGCTGGGTGCATCAGCCGGTGGAGCCGCGATTGATAGCATCCGTGCGCTGCCTGATGCGATAAGAGATGCCAACCCGGAGGCTATTGCCGTTGCGGTCTTCTGCGTCGCGCTGGGAGTGGCGTGGCGAGGAAAGCTCTTGAAAATCGCCCCTTCTCAATTTGCTGTATTGGTCTGTGGAACGATCATTGGGGTGTTGTTCTTCGCCGGGGCCCCGACCATCGGCACTATCCCGCAAGGCCTGCCCACGCCGGAACTGCCCACATTCTCGCTTGATACATTAATCCGGCTTGCACAGCCCGCATTCGCAATGGCGCTTCTGAGCTCTCTTTCGACGCTCATCGTCGCCCTACCCCTGGACACAATCACCGGGACGCAGCATAAGCCCAACCGGGAGTTGGGCGCTCAAGGTATCGGCAACGTCGCGGCGGGACTCGTTGGCGGGCTGCCTGGCGGAGTGACCCCGGGGTCACTTGCAAATATATTCAGCGGCGGGCGCACGCAGGTGGCGGGGATAACCGTTTCACTGCTTCTGATCTCCACCATTGTTTTCCTGGCGCCAATTGCAGAGAGCATTCCCCTCGCGGTTCTCGCAGGTATTCTGTTCCTCGTTGGTTGGAACATCATCGATTGGCGATTCCTGAAGCGCCTCCATCGCATGCCTGCCGACTACACGGTTGTTATGGTTCTGACCTGCTTAATCGTGCTATTCGTCGACATCACTCTCGCGGTGGTAGTAGGCTTCGTCGTCTCCGCCCTGACCGGCGCTCGGCGGCGCGAGAAACTGGAAACCGAGGCCCTCATTTCCGCCCCCATTCTTGACAGCGTGTTGTTGGGCGGCGAGGTAGATCCTTTTGAGGCGCGCGCCGGGATCGTTATTTTCCCTGATCGCGTCACCGTCGCCTCGACCCGTGAAGTGAGCCGCATCGTCCGAGCGGACATCCTTGGGCATCAGGTTGTCATCTTTGATATGTCCCGCACGATGTTCATTGACGATTCCGCAGCCGTGGTCATAACGGACCTCATCAGAATCGCAGTCGCCCGGCGTCAGGGCCGTGTTGTCATCGCGGGACTGACACAGCCGGTCACGGACACCCTGGATGCGTTCGGTCTGCGTGCCACCATGCCGGAGGGACTGATTGTTCCTGACATGGGCGCCGCAAGAGGAAGGGCGCGCGACCTTTTGACGAGCAAATAACGTACATCCTCAAGCCCCGGCCCTAGAGCCCCGTGGCCGGAATGGCGACGGAACCTCTTCGTGACACGGCTAGACAACCAGAGCGATTCCCGATGGGGATACTAACCCCCAGGTTCCCGGAACGTTTCAACAGATGAAGGTCACTTAAGTTCACAACTACCAGGCTCAAAGGAGGTTCACAATGTTCTTCCAGGCCACCAGATTCGGAGCCCTACTGGCGATGGTCGCGATTGCCCTCACTGTCTTCGCTCCCACCGCAACTGCGGAGACCACCGAAGTGGCTGACAACCGCCCCGTCGTGTCCTTCACGGCGCCGGACTCAATCACCGAGGGGGAGCCCGCACTGTTCACGTTCACGCGGGTTGGCGATCTCTCCTCCGATCTCGCGCTGAACCTGGAGTTCTACTTTGAAGGGCAGTTTCTACAGGATGACGAGATTGGGGAGGTGTGGTTCACGGCAGGTGAGGCTGTGGCCGTCCTTTCGATCCCGACGAACGACGACGACGTCGCGGAGCCCGACGGTTACATCGGCGTCCTACTGCAGCCGCGCTACTTCATGCCCAACATTCAAGAGCCTTACCACATAGAGGCACCCGCATACAGGCAGGTGGCGGTGAGAGACAACGACCGCCCCGCGGTCACGACCGTTTCTTCCACTTCCCCACCTGTTTAGAAGAGCAGGGATGCTGCGGTTGGCGGGGGCTTACCCCCAAACGTCTCGAGCGGTCTCGGCGACCAATTGCAGCTTGGCGTTCTGCTGTTCGATGGCGAGGCGATTGCCGACAACTGACGTGCCGAAACCGCACTGCGGGCTGATGGCAAGCTGCTCATGAGGGAAGTGCTCGGCTGCCTCGGAGATCCTCGCCGCAAGCTCCGCCGGGGTCTCTGCGCGAGGCGACTTGGTGGTGACGAGCCCAAGCGCCACCGTCTTATCGTTGGGCACGTCGCGAAGAGGCTCGAACGAGCCTGAACGCTCGTCGTCGTATTCCAGCATGAGCCGATGCGCGGTAACCCGTTGGAGAACCGGCTCGACGATCCTGTCGTATCCGCCTTCGGCCAGCCAACGGCTGCCCTGGTTGCCACGTCAAAGGTGGAAGGCGAACACCGCTTCCGTGAAGCCCTCCATCACCGCGTTGTCCAACTCGATTCCCTGCGCGATCCAATCCTCTCCGGATAGGCCCTGAGATTCGTAGAAGGCTGCCCATGTTGGATCCAATATGAGCGGGTAGTGTGGGGCGTCGAGCTGGATATACGTCGCCCCAAGCCTGATCAGTTCCTCAATCTCCTCCCGGATGATCTGCGCGACATCCGCCAGGAACGCATCAAGCGTGGGATAGGCCTCAACGGATCTTGTCGGCGACCAGAAATTGGCGAACAGGCTTGGACTCGGTAAGGTGACTTTTGGCAGCCGTGCCGTGTGGCCGCGAAGGTATGTGAATTCCTCCGCGGACAGGTGACGTTTGCGCCTGAGTTTGCTGACGACACCCAGCGTCGCAGGTCGTTCTTTCGGGGCGTCGCCAACCCGCTCGTCGCCCCGCCAATCACCCCACAGGAACGCGTCGATATCGAATTCGCCGAATCCTTCCACGGCCTCGGGCATCTGGCTCTGGAAGGAGAGACGGCGCATCTCGCCGTCCGTGAGAACTTCCAGCCCCGCGGCCTCCTGCGCGGCCACTGCGCCATCGACAGCTGCATCCTCGATGCGCTTGAACTCTGAGGACGATATTCGTCCGGCCGCAACGTCGTCGCGTGCGGCGAGCAAATCGGGCGGCCTGATAAGGCTCCCAACAATATCGGCATGTGGCAGGTTCGGCATGGTGCGGAGTCTCGCATATAGCCAGGGTTTGGGCAAGCGCAGGAGTGGTCCCACGCGCGTGAGTTCCACTAAGGCACCAAGTCAATGGACAAGGAATGGTGTAGCCAAATTGATTGAACTTTTGATCCAGAGGAGGACAAAGAATGCACCTGACTGGACTGTGCTGCGAACTTCCCTACGTGGGTTGAGCAGAAGACGGCGGGCGATGCTGGATGCGGGAGATGGTGGACGGGCTCGGTCTCTCACGTCTTCCCGCTACGGGGCGATAACCGCCTGTGTAGGAAAGTCGCCGGGGACGACGGTTAGATATGGACGGATCACTCTTTCAAACTCCTCCATTAAGCTACGTATTCCGTCAGTTTTCAGGTTCCATCTGCTCCGCCTCCTCTCCCACAGGCATCCGGTAGCCGATGCGGGGCTCGGTGAAAATGTAGCCGGGGCTTTCTGCGTCCTCGCCCAGCTTGCGGCGGAGTTTGTTCACGATGGTGCGCATTGGCCGCACGTCCTCGGCATCCGTCGCGCCCCAGACCCGGTGCAGCAGTCGCTCATACGACAAGACCTGTCCGGCGTTAGCCGAGAGATCGGCGAGCATCCGGTACTCGATGGGTGTGAGATGCACAGGGCGGCCGGCCAAGGTTACCCTGCGCGCGATGTAGTCGATGACCAAGTCTCGCAGCACGTAGGGTTCCACCGGCTCTGACACTGCTCGTCTGCGCAAGGCGGCTCTGATTCTCGCCGAAAGCTCTGTGGGCGAGAACGGCTTCACGACGTAATCGACGGCGCCCATGTCGAAGGCTCTGGCAATCTGTTCCTCCCGCCCGTAGGCGGACAGGAAGATGACCGGCACGTCCGCCAGTCTCAGGATGTCTTGCATCAGCTCAATGCCGTCCGTACCCGGCAGCATCAGATCCAGCAAGACCAGTTCGGGCCTCTCCTCCGCCATGAGGCGGAGAGCCTCCTCCGGCTCTCCGGTGACAATCGGCTCGAAGCCTGATTTGACAAGGGTGTCACGGACGTAACGAAGGGCCTGCGGATCGTCGTCCACCGCAAGAACCCCTATGCGCTCCTCTGTATTTGTTGATTCGCGCTGGCGCATGGTCGGTAGGGGTGCAACGGTGATACCGGTATTCTCAATCGTGAGGAGAGTGAAGGTAAACCGTGCTCCCATTCCCGGGCCATCACTCTCGGCCCATATGCGGCCGCCATGCGCCTCCACGATCCCTTTACTGATTGCGAGACCCAGCCCCGTGTCTCCGCCCTGTTCTTCCGACTGCAATCTGGAGAACTTGCGGAACAGATGGGGCAGGTTCTCCGCCGGGATGCCCCGGCCTTCATCTACTACCGAGATGGAAACGTGAACGCCCTCCAGCACGGCGGTCACCCTGATGACGGATGACTCTGATGAGTTGCGGGCGGCGTTGGTGAGCAGATTGCTGAGCACCTGGACGATGCGTCGTCTGTCCGCTGTCACCAAGGGCAGGTTAGGTTCAACGTTGATGTCCAGGTTGTTCCTGCCGCTTGTGCTAACGAAGGCGCTCCTGGCTCTGTCTACCAGCACTGCCACCTCAGCAGGTTCAGGGTTGACCGATAGCGTGCCCGTCTCAATCCGGGCCACGTCCAACAAGTCTGCAACCAGGGCGTTCATGTGGTCGGCCTGGTCATTGATAATCCGGACAAACTGGCGGACCACGGCGGGGTCGAGATCTGCCCCCCCAACCATGATCGAGGAGACGGAGCCCTTGATGGAAGTGAGAGGAGTTCTCAGCTCGTGGCTGACCATCGCCAGGAACTCGGTGCGCAACCGTTCCTGCTCCTCGATGTCGGCCATATCCTGCAGGGTGACGACCATGGACTCAACTTCACCGTCGTCTGAAAGAATGGGAGTGGCGTTGAGGAGGGCCGTGGCGGTGCGCCCATCAAGGACCGACATGACAATCTCTTCGGCCCGTACGGTCTCCCCCATTCTAAGGAGCTCGACCATCGAGGAATCCCGGAGCGAGACCTCGCGCCCGTCGGCCCGTCTGATTGTCAGGTCTAGCATCCCCTCCTCCGGTGACTGGCCGGGATTGGACAGGCCGGCGGCGATCCTGCGAGCCTCCTGGTTGAAGGACTTTGGCTCTCCCGTCACGGCATCGAAAACGACCACACCAACGGGCGAAGTGTCTATGAGGGTCTCCAGGTCGGCCCTGGCCAACCGTTCCTCCCGGTGCCGGCGGGCATTAGCAATGGCCATAGCCGCCTGAGAGGCAAACAGGACCACTGTCTCCTCGTCTTCCTGGCTGAATTGTTGCCGGTCGACCCCATGGCCGAGATAGATCGTGCCCATGCCGACGCCGTGGTGGCGGATTGGAGCCACCATGAGCGAGGTCACCAAGATGGGGAGTATGATCGTTGGCATATTCAGCGATTCGAGGTGGCTTGATATGTCCGGGACCCTCAGGGGTTCCTCAAGCCCGCTCAGGTAGTCAAAGAATCCCCATCCCTCCGGCATGTCCCACAACACCCGGTACTCCTCGTCGGTCAAACCGGAGACAATGAAGTCCGACAATTGCCCGCCTTCGTCAAGCACGGTAATCGCCCCATAACGGGAGGATGTGAGAGTCCGCGCCCCGTCCACCACCTCCTGTAACACCGTGTCGAAGTCCAGGTCTTCGTTGATGCGGAGACCGGCCTCGCTCAGGCGAGTCAGGCGGTCTCGCAGGTTCGCAATCTGCAGGTCCCGCTCGTCAGGTTGTGTCAAATCGTCACCTCAAATGACTGAACTGTTCGGCCACCAATCCCAGCCCGCAGGAGTCGGGGCCGGTGGTGGCAATTATGCAGTATTAGCCAAATAGTTACAAGATGTAATAGAAAAATCGCAGAATCGTTATGAATCGGTTACATACCCGATGCTATACTTTTTGCACGGGCAGGTTCGCAATGACAATGTCGGGAGGTGCTCTTACGTGGCCCTTGTACAGCGAAAGCCTGTGCCTCCAACCGCATTTACTCCGGTGGCACCTGCCCTTACTGAGACGTCTCAGGATCGCTGCGCCTTAGGGCGCTTACACCTGTCTCGACACCCGCTCTCTAGCCCTGCGCAGCCCCCGCATCCCGACACGGGGGCCGCCGGTGTAGGGCCATCCGCATCCTAAGCAGCCGCGTGAAGGGAATGGTTTCCGAACCGACCCAGAAGACTGAGTGCAAGCGAGGAGACAAGCGATGGGCATATTGCGAGGGCTTGCCAGTCTGATCCTTGAGCTGGCGATTATTGCCGGACTCTTGTACCTCCTCGTGGTGGTCAACATCACCCAGCGCCTTGAGGATCCAGAGCTTTATCATGCGGCGTTCACGGAGACGGATGCATACGGCCGCATTTACGACGAAGTGCTTGTCGATGCGGAGTTTCAGGATCAGTCCCTGGACCTGCTCGGAGGGGTAGGACTGGAGACACAGCAGGCTGTCGGGGTGATCAGGGACGTGATGCCCCCTGCCTATCTTCAAGAGCAAACGGAAGCAAACATCAACAGGTTTACCGGATACCTATCCAATGACCGGGAGACATTAGATCTTTACCTGGAATTACAAGAGCCCCTGGATCGTATCGAGGCCGTGGTCGTTGACAGGGCAGAGCACGTTATCACCGAACTCGAAATCGAAGAACCCCCCAGTACTGCAACAGTAGAGTGCACTGCGGACAGCGTGGAGAGTCTGGCCGGCGACCTGGCAGGTGAGTTTGCCGGCTTGTCTGCCGGCCAAATACCGGAATCCGTGCCTTCGCTGGAGACCCTGGATGAGGATTGTCGTCGACAGGAGTTCGACAACTGGATTGGCCAGGTGGCGAGTAATCCTGAATTGGACTCCGAGACCGCGAGAATAGTTGAAGATGAGAAGGACGACTTGCGGGAGTCCTTCATTGAAGGAGATACCCGGGCTTTCCTGGAGAAGGCAGCCGCGCCTCTCATTGGTCCTGTGATCGACGATTCCCTGGACGAGTTACGCCAAGACTTACAGATAGACGACCGGTTGGACCTATTGGATATGGTGGCCGACAGTTTCGACAACATCACTCGGCCGGACATAGATCAAGGGGCCGCGTCTCTTCGCGATACACTGAGCGCTGCCAGCGGACCAGAAAGAATAGTCGCGTTCCTGGTGGTAATCGTGGGCAGCTTGCTGTTGGCGGCAATACATTTCCCGAATCTAACAAGCATGCTTCGATGGCCAGGGCTTACCCTGATCCTTGGAGGCGGCGCGAGCCTCGTTACGGGATTTGTGCTGAATTCGCTAGTTCCCGGCTGGTTCATCGTCTTTGTCTCCACTTCTTCGTCGGACTCGACCACGGCTTTCATCAACCTGGCAGCCGATCTAGTGGAATCATTGGCTCGACAATTCACCGGCGGGTTCATTCCAGGAGTTGTGATTGTGTTGGTGATTGGAGCGGTGCTGTTTGGGGCCTCATACTTTGCTGACCGGCTCCGGACCATGGCAGGCGGCGCGCCCTCCGGCTCCGGAACAAGCGACCGGCGCTAGAACAAAAGGGAATCGGCAGGCTGCGTCAATTCGTTACCTCGATTGATTGAGCTGTCCAGAGTGGCCGGCACAGTCTGCAGGATTCGGCGCCGCCAAGCGAAATTGGGGCGTTCTGCCAGATAGTTACAGGATATCATCGCAAATTGCGTCTTATTACGCCTCGGTTACATATCCGGTGATATAATCCTGTACAATCAAGTTGGTATTAACGATGTCCGGAGGATCTTGATTAGCTCTTGCAGGTCGATCGCCCTAGCCAGAATGTCCCATGCCTCTTGCGCCTTTGCGCCCGTTCCCACACCACCTATTAGGCCAGCGCAGCCCCGCGTTCCGACACCGGCGCGGTTCCAGACAGTTTAGCGAGGGAGTGAATGACACAAGAAGGATCGTCGACCCCTGATTACACCATGGGCTTCAGCGAGGAGTACATCGCGGCTCTGCGGCGATGTACCGCGCGACGACAGGCCGGCTATCTCCTTCCCTATCTGAGGCCCGGCCTGCGTGTTCTTGACTTCGGCTGCGGGCCGGGCACGATTTCCGTGGGATTGGCACGAGCCGTCACTCCCGGTGAGATGCACGGTATCGACATGGAGGAGTCCCAGATCGACCAGGCGAGATTATTGGCGGAGGCGGGCGGACACACGAACGCGATATTCCATGTTGGGGACGTGACCGATCTCCCATTCGAAGATAACTACTTCGACGTCGCTCACTGCCATAACGTTCTGATGCACGTTCCGGACACCGAGGCCGTGCTCGCGGAGGTTATGCGGGTACTGAAACCCGGCGGCATCATCGGGTGCAGCGAAATGATCTGCGGATCAAGCTTTACCTATGCTGACTATGGCCCATTCAGGAAAGCGTGGGATATTTTCGAGGATATTCTCCTCAACGATGAAGGCCATCCCCAGATGGGCAGGGAACTGAAGACTTTCATTCCGAAGGCGGGGTTTGAAAACCTCAAGATGGGCGCGTCATTCGATATGTACAGCTCTCCCGAAGAAGTGGCATTTATCTACCGGCTGGTTCAGCAATGGTTCTTGTCGCCGGAAATCATGGAGAGAGCTATCGAGTATGGAATCGCGACCCGAAGGTCGTTCGAGGACATTCGCGTCTCTTACGATGAATGGAGCGGTAATCCCGACGCGTTCCTTGCCGTCGCCTATGGCGAAGCTGTCGCCAATAAGCCCGTACCCTGACTGAAACACCAGGGCGGAGACCATTCAGTAGTCTGAACAGCGTCCCGCGTCTACTCGGATTGGCTCATCGCTGAATAATTGGCAGCTATCTTGTCGGTGACGGACGCGAACACCCGAAAGTCTTCCGCGCTGATGTTCTGGCTAACCCTGTTATAGAAGTTCCCTATGCTCCGACGGAGTGTGGCTGCCAACTCCGTGCCGTTATCGGACAACCGGAGTATGACAACACGCCGATCATTGCGTAGGCGCCGTCTGCGCAGAAGTCCCCGGTCCGCCAGCGCCGTTACCATCCTGCTGACGCGGGGCGGGTCGACAGGCAACACGCTCGCCAGCTCCGTGGCAGTACACTCCTCCTTCTCATAGCAGTAATTGAGGAGGCTGAATTCCACGGAGTTGAGGCTGTACGGCGCCAACTCCTCTTCGATGCCCTTGGTGATCGCGTTCACCAAAGTGACGACGGTCTCCCCCAAGTCTATCCTCGGCCCATTGGCCGGAGTCTCGGGATTGTCGGGGGGTTGTTCTTGATCAGTCATGCGGTAAGTACCATGAGAATATAAACCCACTCTAAGTCTAGCACTCAGAATTCGGTTTCCCTGATGAACCGATAAGCGCAGCCATTCAATGACCGACGCGCTCGTGGCAGCGGGCGAGGACCCATGGCCCTGCGCTGCCTGTCACGGCGGCCACCCTCATGATACGCCCTCTTGACAATATTTGCGAATGATAACTATTGTGTTGACAACAGTTCACCGCGCCAATTATTGTGGTGAACAGAAAGTCCGGTAACGGACCGAGGGGAGGGAACAGCGATGGCTGACAGGGACGGCACCAACCGGCTGTTTCACCGTCCGGCGCGAGTCGGGCACAGCATCTCTCCCCGCATCAACCGAATTGAAAGAGCAACTCAACCGAGATGACATGTACACATAGAGACCCAGCCCCCAAAGAGGGCTGGATCCCACACAGCATGGCTCCAATGCGGCCGACTCTGACCTCGAATCCGCATGCGGAACCCCCGCTAAACGCAGCTTACTCTTCTTGCGTTTGGCCAATCAAGTCAGTGCAGCGTGCCGCATATAGGTCGCGCCCTCACATACCCCCCAGCACATGGCCATTGGTTGCCGGGCACGGTCCGGCGACAACGCAAGGAGTGAGCGGGCGTGGTTTCTAGCGCACTCATTAACCGCTCACGACTCCTCGCTTTAGGCGGGGTTCTTGCCGCGATACTGATTGTGGTCGCGGCGACATTTTCCGGACATTCCGTCTTCGCACAAGAGACGATTCCGGTCCCAACACCGGAGGCCACCCCAGAGGCAACTCCGACGGCCACACTAGAGCCGACACCTGAGGCCACGCCAGAGCCGACGCCTGAGGCGACCCCTGAACCAACACCTGAGGCCATGCCGGAGCCGACACCCGAGGCGACCCCTGAGCCGACGCCTGAGGCCACGCCGGAACCGACGCCTGAGGCCACGCCGGAGCCGACACCCGAGGCGACCCCTGAGCCAACACTGGCGGCCACGCCAGAGCCGACACCCGAGGCGACCCCTGAGCCAACACCGGAAGCCACGGCGGAGGCAACAGCGGAACCTACGACGGAAAAATCCACTGAGACCGGTGAGTCGACTCCCCCGCAGACGGCGAAGCAAGTGCAGAGGCAGGCGAACCGGCCCGACGCTCCCGGAAATCTCTCCGCGGTGCGCGTGACGTCCTCGACACAGATGAAACCGGCGCTGGACGTGACGTGGACAACCCCGGCCGCCAATGGCACGACAATCACGCAGTACGACGTGTATTACGGCACGGACAAGAAGAATATGACGAAATACTCAGGCAAAGTGGGGCCGGCCGCCACAAGCCTCAGGCTTACCGACCTGACAGCGGGCGCGACCTATCACGTGCGTGTTCTGGCGTTCGCGGGGAATGACGGGAATAACGGTGTGGCCGGCGTTCACGCGGACACGACGGGCAAAACCAACACGCCGCCGACAACGACTACCACCTACATCGCCGTGCAAGACATTGAATGGGGCGACACGATAGTCGACCCAAATCCGATGTCGGATTTCTTCAACGACGCCGACAGCGACACCCTGACCTACTCGATATCATCGCAATATCCCGGCATAGTCAGCGCTTGGGTGGATGGTGACCCTGGCCTCTACTTTGCAGTGAAGGCCGTCAACCCCGCCAGTTCATCGATTACCTATGACGCCAGAGATGGGTATGGCGGCTATGCCTCTCGCACCGTCAAGCTCACCGGCGTGGCGAACCCGACCCGGAGCGTCATGGAGAACTCCCCTGCCGGAACGCTGGTGGGCGATCCCGTGGCAGGGACACTCTATGGGGAAGCGCTGGCCCACTCGCTGCATGGTGAGGCTACCTCGTACTTCGTCATCAGCACGGCCACCGGCCAGATCAGCGTGAAGCAGGGGACCAGCCTGGACTACGAGACCAAGTCTTCCTACACGGGGCAAGTGAGATGGTACGTACAAAACCAGCTGGCCGTCGCTAACCTGACCATCAATGTTGGCGATATCGCGCCCGACAAACCCGCAGCGCCCACGGTGACCCGCACGGAGTTCAACTCCAAGTCGGCCCCGGCCCTGGATGTGACCTGGACGGCACCCAACGCCAACGGCACGACCATCACAGGTTACGGGGCCCAGTACCGCGTGAAGGTGGCCGAGGGCGAAACGGAAAACGCCTGGACCGCGTACTCTGGCACATTGGGCGCGAGCGCCCGGACCCTGAACCTGGCAGACCTGGATGAAGGCGCCACCTACGAGGTCCAAGTGCGTGCTCACAGCGACGAGGGCAGCGGCCCCTGGTCCGACGCTGTGGAGGGCACGGCCAACACGCGGCCTCGAACCACCACAACAAGTATCTCTGCGACGACGATCCCGTGGGGGGAAACCAGGGAGTATGATCTCGCCGCATCCGGAGCGGCTCATTTCGAGGACGCAGACGGGGACACACTGACGTACTCGGCGTCCGCAACATACTCCTGCATCATCGGTGTCAGCTTCTCGGGCTCCGTGCTGTCCATAACCCCTCTCAATCCGGCCCCGTCTTTTATCCTTTACGAGGTGACGGACTCCTACGGCGGTCGCGCCTCTCGCACTGCGAAGATCACCGGCTCGGGGAACGTCACCCGGGAGGTGGCAGAGAACTCTGCCGCGGGAACGAACGTGGGCGCGCCGATAACCGCCAGCCCCTGCGGAACTGAGTACATTTCCTACGGGTTTGTCGGCGAGGCGGCGACTTCCGGCAAGTTCGCCATCGACCACGAGACCGGCCAGATCAGCGTTGCGGAAGGCGCCACGCTGGACTACGAGACCAAGAGCTCCTACACCGGCCAGGTTGAATGGGTGGTGCACGGGGACCAGGACGTCAGCACAAACGTCACCATCAACGTGACCGACGTAGGAGCGGCCAAACCGGATGCGCCGGCACTGACCCGCACGACGTTCAGTGAGCCATCGAAGCCTGCTTTGGACGTGACGTGGACAGCCGCTGCAGCCAACGGCGGCGCGACCATCACCGGCTACGAGGCGCAGTACCGCAAGAAGGTCGCCGATGGCGAAGAGGCCAACGCGTGGACGCTCTACGAGTACGAGGATCCGGACAACCCAGGCACCAAGATCAGCAAGCTGTCTGCATCGACCACAAGCATCAAACTGCCGGGCCTGGAGACGGGTGCGACGTATGAGTCGCAGGTAAGGGGTATCAGCAGCGAGGAAGGGGCAGGGCCATGGTCGGACATCGGGGAGGGGACGGCGAACACGCCCCCGAAGCTCACCGCAAATGGAACACATAATTTCACAATGCCCTGGGGCAGCACCTCCGCAGCCCATGCAGTGGTGAGTCACTTCGCTGACGCGGACAATGACACGCTGAGCTATTCGGTGTCGACGGAATATCCCGGAGTGATCTCGGGATGGATACATGCAACCCACCACGTGTTGCTTAAGGCATTAAACCCCGGTGTGTCAGCGGTCAACTACGGCGTGCATGACGGGTATGGCGGATACGCCTTCCGCACGTTCACAGTCACAAGTGTGGCCAATGAGACCCGGAGCGTCGCCGAGAATTCCCCGGCCGGGACGGCAGTGGGGGGTCCCGTGACGGGAACGCCGTACACCGGAGAGACACTCAGCTATTCGTTGACCGGCGCCGCGGCGGACTCATTTTCGATCGACTCGGCCACCGGACAGATCAGTGTGAAACAGGGCGCGACCCTGGACTACGAGACGAAGAGCTCCTACACGGGCAAAGTGAATTGGACGGTGCAGGAGCAGGCGGCTGTGGTTAACCTCACCATCAACGTGACAGACATCGAGGCCAGCGCGCCCAATGCGCCTACGCTGACGCGGACACAATTCAGTGTGCCAACCAGTCCTGCACTGGACGTGACGTGGACGGCACCCGCCGCCGACGGTGTAACTATCACCGGGTATGAGGCACAGTACCGCGAGAAGGTTGCCGATGGCGAAGAGGCCAACGCGTGGACGCTCTACACATACGAGGACCCGGACAACGCCGGCACCCAGATCAGCAAGCTGCCTGCAACGGCCACAAGCATCAATTTGGCCGGCTTGGACGCGGGCACGACATTTGAGTCTCAGGTGCGCGCGCTGACACAGCTGGAGGGCGAAGGGCCGTGGTCGGACGCCGGGGAGGGCAGGGCGAATCGGGCGCCGAATACCAACAGCTTGCATCTCGTTGATTACTCCAGTGGGTGGGGCAACCTTTACGGCGTACCCGTTCCCAAGTTCTTTGAAGATGCAGACAATGACACGCTGACCTACTCGACCTCTTCTACGAATCAGGGAGTGATCAATGTCTGGATGAGTGGCAACGAACTGAAATTCTCGATGCTGAATCCGGGTACGGCGACTATCACCTACGGGGCGCACGATCCGTACGGTGGGTATGTCTCCCGCACAGTCGATTACACAACTACGGCGAATCTGACCCGGAGCGTTCCAGAGAACTCCGTGGCAGGCACGTCCGTGGGTGACGCGGTTCGTGGGAAACCGTTCCCAACGGGTACGGTCTACACGCACACGCTCAGTGGCGACGCGGCCGACTCCGGCGCGTTTGTCATCGACGCCACCACCGGTCAGATCAGCGTGAAGCAGGGCGCGACGCTGGACTACGAGACGAAGAGCTCCTACACGGGCAAGGTTGAGTGGACAGTGCAGGGGCAAGCTGCCGTTGCGAACGTCACCATCAACGTGACCGATCGTGAGGCAGGCAAACCCGATGCGCCTACGGTGACACGAACGGAGTTCAGTGAGCCGACCGATCCTGCGCTGGACATTACGTGGGCTGCACCCGCCGCCAATGGAACGACGATCACCGGCTATGAGGCGCAGTACCGAATCAAGGTTGCCGATGGTGAAACTGAAAACTCGTGGACGCTCTACACGTACGAGGACCCGGACAACGCCGGCGCCCAGATCAGCAAGCTGCCTGCAACGACCACAAGCATCAATCTGCCGGGTCTTGACGCGGGCACGACATTTGAGGCTCAGGTGCGCGCATTGACGAGCCTTGAGGGCGAGGGGCCGTGGTCGGACACGGGGGAGGGTACGGCGAACAGGCCGCCAGCGTGGAATGGTGTCGTATTTGTTGGCAGTGATCCCCTGAAATGGGGCACGACCTGGATCATCGAGAATTCGTTAGCCGACCACTTCGCGGACGCGGATGGCGACACGTTGACGTATTCCGCTTCCTCAGAGTATGTCGGTATCATCAATGCATGGGTGGAGGGTAGCCACCCGAAGCTGCGCGTCCTCAATCCTGCTGCATCCACGGTCACCTTCAAAGCGCAAGACCCGTATGGCGGGGTCAGCGATACTTTCTCACATAAGTATGTTGGCTCCGCGAACGTGACGCGCACCGTCCGAGAGAACTCCCCGGCCAATACAATGCTTGGCGATCGGGTGCAAGGTCGCCCATACAACGGCCTGGCCCTTACCTACAAGCTGACGGGAGAGCCGGTGGACTCCGGGCACTTTTATATCAAGCCGTTGGGCCGCATCCGAGTGAAGTCGGGCGCCAATCTGGATTACGAGACCAAGAGCACCTACAGCGGCAAGGTGGAGTACACAATCCAGGGCCAGCCCGCCGCCATCAACGTTACTATCAATGTGATCGACCTCGAGGCGGGCAAGCCGGACGCGCCGACAGTGACGCGCACGACGTTCAGTGAACAGTCGAACCCGGCACTGGACATAGGGTGGACCGCCCCCGACGCCAATGGAACGACGATTACCGGCTATGAGGCGCAGTATCGAATCAAGGTTGCCGATGGCGAAACTGAAAACTCGTGGACACTCTATGAATACGAGGATCCGGACAACGCCGGCACCCAGATCAGCAAGCTGTCTACAACGACAACAAGCATCAATCTGCCGGACCTGGACGCCGGCGCGACGTATGAAGTCCAGGTGCGGGCGCTGACCAGTCTTGAGGGCGAGGGACCGTGGTCGGACGCCGGAGAAGGCACGGCGAATCGGCCGCCAAACGGTACGAGCGCCCAATTTCCAGTTGGTGGGCCGTCGCTAATCGATGCCGGCAACGGCAATCAGATTGGCGGGCATTTCGAGGATGCCGACAGCGATACGCTTATCTATTCTGCCTCCTCCGCCCATCCCGGCATGTTCACGGTTGCGCTAACGGGTGACAACTCCGATACCCTGGCGCTCACCGCCGTCAACCCTGCCTCGACAACGATTACGTACGGCGCGCATGACGGATACGGTGGATACACCTCTCGCTCATTCACTGTCACTGGAAATAGGAGCGAAACCCTAAGCGTTGCCGAGAACTCCGCAGCGGGAACGGCGGTGGGCGATCCGATCACGGGAACGCCGTACAACGGCGAGACGCTCAGTTATTCATTGACCGGGGCTGCGGCGGACGCATTCGTTATCGACTCTGCTACAGGCCAGATCAGCGTGAAGCAGGGCGCGACTATCGACTACGAGACCACGAACTCCTACGCAGGCACAGTGCAATACGCGGTGCAGGGGCAGACGGCTACGGTGAGCGTCACTATCAGCGTGACTGATCTAACTGCGCCGACACAGCCCGACGCACCTACCCTGGCGCAGTCGGCAACTGATCCCACGACCATTCTTGACGTGAGTTGGACGGCCCCGGATACGTCAGGCGGCCTGCCCATCACCGCCTTTGAGGCACAGTACCGCGTGAAGGCTGCTGAGGATGAGACGACCAACGCGTGGAAGCTCTACTTATACGATGACCCCGCCAACCCGGGCACCCAGATAAGCAAGCTGGCAGCGACGACGACAAGCATCGAGCTGACCGGGCTTACGAAAAACACAACCTACGAAGTGCAGGTGCGGGCTTATAACGTCGAGGGAGCCAGCGTCTGGTCACCAACCGGTGAAGGCGATTGCAACCCCGATAACAGCCGCCCTCAATTCTCAACCCAGGCAAAGAGCCGCACGGTGGAAGAGAACTCTCCTGCAGGGACCACTGTTGGCGCCCCAGTGACGGCCACTGACCCCGAGGGACATACGCTGACCTATTCATTGAAGTCCCCGTCGTCCCTATTCAATCTGAACTCAACCACCGGACAGATAACCGTGGCCAAGGGCGCTTCTCTGGACTACGAGAGTCAGAGAAGCTACACGGTTGTCGTTCAGGCCAGCGACGGCTTCAGCGTTATCGGCATTGATGACGGTCACATTGTCGATGCCGAGATTACGGTGCGGATCAACGTGACAAACGTAGGCGAGCCGCCGCCCAAGCCCGCCGCCCCCTCAGTGGCGCGTTCTTCCAGCTCCCCGACCTCCACGCTGAATGTCACCTGGAGCGCGCCGGACATGACGGGCAAGCCTGCGATAACCGGCTACGCCCTCTTATACAAGAAGGCAGCTGGGAGTCTATGGACAGAGCTATCGCTCAACGGATTGCAGACTCGAGCCACTCTCACGGGATTGCAGGCAGGCACGGCATATCATGTCTCGATACGCGCCGTGAACAAGGACGGGTCGAGCCAACGGTCAGAAAGCGGTCTTGGTTCCACCGCCGGGTCGACTTCTCCTACACCTCCCACAACACCTAGGCCGCCGTCTGCTCCAACAGCACCAGAGCCAACACCGATTTCCACGCCAACCGGGCCGACGACCACTCCCACACCGCCCGGGCCGACGTCTACCCCCACACCACCCGGACCGACGTCTACTCCCGCGCCGCCTGAGCCGACGTTTACTCCCACGCCGCCCGGGCCGTCTCCTACTCCCACACCACCTGAGCCAACACCGATACCTCCAACGCCGCCTGAGCTGCCGTCTACCCCCACGCCGGAGCCAACACCGACACCACTAACGGCGCCTGAGCCGACGACTACTCCCACTCCAGACCCGACGGCCACCCCCACACAACCTGAGACGCCGACCCCTCCAACGCCGTCTGAGCCGACTTCTACCCCCACGCCGGAGCCAACACCTGTTCCGACACTGGAGGCAACACCTGCTCGGACGCCACAGTCGGCACCTGCACCCACACCGCAGCCAACCCCCGATTCGACAATTGGTTCGACGCCGGAGATTGCACCAACACACGAGCCGGCAGTTAACTCAAGGCACGAAACAACGTCCGACTCCACCCCTGTCCCGACGCCCAATCCGACGACTGGCTCCACTCCTGAGCCCACGCTCAGTTCCACTCCTGCGCCAACGCGTGAGCCAACGGACGACTCGACTCCTGCGCCGACAGCGGAACCGACCTCCAAGCCAAAGGCTGAGCCGACACCTGAACCCGCGCCGGAACCGGCGTCGGAGCCGGAGCCCCGAGTGATAGCGCCAGCTCTGACATATAAGCAGGAAGCGGTGGCGACGGACTCTATCATTGATCAGATATTTGTATTCAACGGCCCCGGAGGCGTGGCTTACGCGCAAGGGGCACCAAATGTGCCGAATAGGGTTCCTTACAGGAATGCACGCGCGCCGCCTTGACCTCGATACCTATTTGGAGAGACCCGAAGAAAAAAATACCCCTGCCGGGACTCGAACCCGGGCCACCAGCTCCGGAGGCTGGTGCTCTATCCGCTGAGCTACAGGGGCATGATTACGCGCTGCGGCGTCCACCCATCATACCCCGCTCAGTTCGCTAAACCTGTGCCTCCGTCGCCTGCTCCCTGCGCAGGCCCGGAGCGTTGTTGCGGAACGCAGATACCAGCACGGCGGGTGCGATGAGCGTCGTCGCAATTGTCATTAGAATCGCGACGCCAAAGAGATCCTGCCCAATCAGCCCTTGCGAAACCCCGATGCCTGCCACAATCAGTCCCACCTCGCCGCGCGGCGCCATTCCAACGCCCACGCGCCATGCTCCGATGCGGCTGAATCCCGCAGCCAGTGCTGGCAGCCCTGATCCCGCCACCTTGCCGATAATGGCCAGTACCACGACGACCAGCCCGAATCCCAGGGCATCTACCATTGCCTCGATATTCACCATCATTCCCATGACCACAAAGAACACGGGAACCATCGCATGGTATAGACCGTTCAGGGGCTGATGGAGTTGATTGCGGAGCTCAGTCTGAGACAATGCCAGGCCCACTGAGTACGCGCCAATGATCATCGCCAGCCCGAACATCTCTGCCAACGCCGCGGCGAACAACCCGATACCAAAGACGATCGCGATTGCAGCGCCCTCCACGCGAATAGTGTTGATTGCGCGGACGATGTATTTCGCGCCCAATATCCCACCGACAGTCAGCACGAGCCAGAAGCCGATGGCCTTGGCGCCAACTATGGCCACCTCAGTCCATTCGAACGAGGCCGCCTCCGTAGCCGCCCCAACGGACTCGCCTGCCGTCACGCCAACAACAACTGTTAATATCAGAATCCCGAGCACGTCATCCACAACGGCTGCGCCAAGAATTGTCACACCCTCCGGTGAGTCCAAACGTAGTAAGTCAGCCAACACGCGGGCCGTGATGCCCACGGACGTCGCAGTCATGATGGTTCCCACAAACAGGGCAGGGGCAGAGAAGAAGGAGTCGGCGAATCCGAACAAGACAGTCGCGTATGCCCCCAGCGCAAAGGGTACAACCACGCCGCCGATAGCAACCACGCTTGCCTGCGGGACGAACCGCAGGAACGCCTTGAGGTCGGTATTCAGGCCCGTTTCCAGCAGAAGGATGATTGCCGCCACCTGCCCGAATACGAAAAGCGTCTTCGGGACGGGAATGACCGCCCCCTCCTCCGGTGGCTCAAATATCTCTCCAAAGAGTCCGATGGGTTCGTAGCCGAGCGGCTCAAACCCATTGATCGCCACCGTCCCGATGATGATGCCCGCTACCAGCTCCCCAATGACTGCCGGTTGCCGCAGAACACGCTCAGTGAACTCCCCAGCAAGCTTGGCCGCCACAAGGATAATGCCCAACTGCAAGGCAAGAATGACGGCCGAATGGGTAAAATCTTCGCCCAAAATTTCCTCCTGGCCGAATACGGCGCAATGGCCACATTAGTATAAGGGATACGCAGAGGACTCAACCGTGCAGAAGAAGGATCGACAGACAACTCCAACAACCCGTTCCAGGCGCGGCCTGCATGCCCAAAGCCTTGCCCGGCGCCGCCTTGAATCACAGGGGTTTCACACCCTGGCTGAGAATGTCCGCTACCGCGCCGGGGAGCTTGATATCGTTGGTGTCATCGACGAGACGCTTGTGGCCGTCGAGGTGCGCAGCCGCTCCACGCCAAACGTTGGCAGTCCGGAGGAGTCCGTCACTCCCACCAAGGCCCATCGCCTCGCCCGCCTCATCGAAACCTATAGGCAACACCACGAAGCCGAGGAACTCCCGGAGCACACTCGTATCGATATCGTCGCCGTCGTCTTTGATCGGCGGGGCAGGCTCATGCGGCTCACCTGGCACAAGAATGCCGTTGAGGACACGCGCTAAAGACCCCCCAATTTCCACCTCTTCTCGCTCACCCTGAGCCTGCCGAAGAATATGAGCGGCCCTACCCCCTCTGTTAGACTGACCAAGCCATGCCTATCTATGAGTTCAAATGCGAGCAATGTGGTAAGGACACAAGTGTCTTCACCCGCTCCGTCTCCGCGCCTATCGGCGACCCCACGTGCCATCACTGCGGCGGCGCGTCGCTGCAACGCAAGGTCTCACGCGTTGCCGTCGTTCGCTCAAGGCAGGACCTCTACCGCGACTATGATCGCCTCTCCGCGTTTGATGACGCGCCCAGCGATGACGATTACGATGGCATGGGTGACGGCTACTTCGATGACGGGTACGATTAACAGCGTGATGAGGGCGCGGCAGAGAGGGCGGTGACACGATGCCCATATACGAATTCTCATGCAACGAATGCGGCAAGCGCTCCAGCACCTTCTACAAGGTGATACCGGAGGAGTTGCCCACAGAGCAGGAATGCGCCCACTGCGGCTCCAACAAGACTGAAAAGGTGATGTCCCGCGCCGCCTATGTCCGTTCCACCGCCTCTCGGCACGAAGCATCCGGTGATCCCGACGCGCCCGGCCACGACTACTGGCGTGACCCGTCGAACATCGGACGATGGGCAGAGAAGCGCATGGACGAAGCGGGCATCGAGATGCCTGACCGCGTCAAGGAAATGATCGGCCAGGCCCGCGAAGGTGAAGTCGACAAGATCCTCGACAAACGCGGCCTCGACTAAGCCCTTCGTCATTCCCGCGAAGGCGGGAATCTGATTCACGTTTCCCGGATACGTACTATAACGCCCGCCGACCTCATGCCGACTAGGCAAACTCTTGCTACCTCTTGCAATAATTGATAGTAGAAATACCTGCCTCGGATTGATGAGGAGAAACCAGAATGTCCTTGATTCCACCTACATTCCTGGACAAAGTCGTCGCGCTGGGGACGCCGGACAAGGACGGAAACATACGGTACGCCGCCTCCGGTTTCCTGTATGGACAGCCTTCGAGGAATGAGGGCCGATACTACGTTTATCTGGTCACTAACCGGCACGTTGTGAAGGGGATACGCAGCCCGCAAATACGATTCAATGCCCTCGCCGGGACTGCTCCCAAGATACTGCCCCTCCCCCCGAATGATGGCGGACCAAACGATCACTGGATCTTTCATCCTGACGAGGATGTTGACGTTGCTGTTCTGCTAATAGACTCACTTGGGCAAGGCCTGAGAGATGTGAAGATGGCATTCTTCACCGGAAACGGACAGACGGAACGGCTTGAGTCTATGAAGGGTGGTTCTGTCTCAGAGGGAGACGAAGTCTTTGTGCTCGGCTTTCCACTTGGACTGGCCGGCGCTGAGCAGAACTACGTGATCGTGCGACAGGGAGTTATTGCCCGGATTCAAGACTGCTATGAGCGTCGCTCCAAGGAGTTCCTGATAGATTCGTTTGTCTTCCCGGGAAACAGCGGAGGCCCGGTCATTCTCAAGCCGACCATCTTCTCGTATGGCCAGACGCGCCCGGATCCCAAGCTGATTGGCGTTGTGGCCGCCTATCAGCCGTTTGTTGACGTGGCTCTCAGTGAGCAGACCGGAACTCCCAGGCTGATCGTCCAGGAGAACTCCGGGCTTGCCACCGTTGTTCCCGTCGACCTAATTCAGGAAACCGTTGAATTGGCGGCAGAGCGGTATGGGATTGCCCATCCGGTGCTGAGCAGTTGACGAGCCCACATCCCCTTGCCATCACACTCTCTCCTGTATCCTTATAACTGAGCATCGTTGGCAGCGCCAACGATGCCTGCCGCGCACTAGTGTCCAGATTCCGTTGGAGGCCTCGTTACGTGACTATTGAGCCGACGCTAACTGATATGAACACCATCGTGTCGCTTGCCAAGCGACGCGGGTTCGTGTTTCCCGCCAGCGAGATCTACGGCGGTATCGGCTCGTCCTGGGACTACGGCCCCCTCGGCGTTGAACTCAAGCGGAATGTGCGCGATGCGTGGTGGCGTGCAATGGTGCAGGAGCGCGATGATGTCGTCGGCCTTGACAGCGCAATCATCCAAAGCCCCCTCGTGTGGGAAGCAAGCGGCCACGTCGCCGGATTCAGTGATCCGCTAATTGAGTGCCGCAGCTGCCACCGGCGCCAACGTGCCGACCACATCGAGAATGACACGTGCCCGGACTGCGGAACTGTTGGTCAATTCACGGAACCACGGCAGTTCAACCTCATGTTCAAGACATTCCTCGGGCCGGTAGAGGAGGACGCGGCGGTCGCTTTCCTGCGACCCGAGACCGCACAGGGTATCTTCACGAATTTTGAGAACGTGCGAACCGCCACGCGCAAGAAAATCCCGTTTGGAATTGCGCAAACTGGTAAATCGTTCCGCAATGAAATTACAACGGGAAACTTTATATTTCGCACCCGTGAGTTTGAACAAATGGAGATGGAATATTTCGTCAGACCTGAGAACGGATTTGACTCCCTTGAATACTGGCGGAAAGAACGGATGCAGTGGTACACGAACCTCGGCATCAACCCGGAGCGGCTGCGCTTTCGTCAGCACGACCAGGATGAACTTGCCCACTACGCCGCCGCCGTCTATGACATTGAGTACCTGTTCCCCATCGGTTGGTCGGAGTTGGAGGGCATCGCCTATCGCGGCGACTTTGACCTCCGCCAACACCAGGACAGTTCCGGGCGCAAGTTGGAGTACTTCGATGACGAGCGGCAAGAGCGGTTCATACCTCACGTTGTCGAGCCCGCAAGCGGCGTCGATCGCTGCCTGCTCGCATTCCTCGTCGACGGCTACACGGAAGAAGAGGTGAACGGAGAGAGCCGAACTGTGCTAAAGCTGCACCGTGATCTTGCTCCGTATAAGGTTGCCGTCCTCCCTCTCTCCCGCAACGAGAAGCTCGTGCCCAAGGCGCGGGAGGTCTATGACATCGTCCGCAAACACTGGATGACCGACTATGACGACTCCCAATCCATCGGGCGCCGCTACCGCCGGCAGGACGAGATCGGCACTCCGTACTGCGTCACTATTGATTTCCAGACCGTTGAAGAAGATGACGCAGTAACCGTTCGCGACCGTGACACGATGGAGCAGGTTCGCCTCCCCATTGCTGAGCTTGGCGCGTTGCTGGAAGACCGCCTAACGGGCTAGGCGCCCATGCGAATCATCCACTTTGCCGACGCGCATATCGGCGTTGAGACACACAGCCGCCCCATCACCTCCGATGAACTCAGTGCTTTGCCGGAGTCCTTCGCTCCGGGCGTCAACCGTGCCGCCACCTACACAGGGATGCCGTCGCGTCTCATTGATGCACTCCGAGCCCTTGACGAATTAGTCGACTTTGCTTTGACTGAGCCCCGCGCCGATCTAGTCGTCTTTTCCGGCGACGCCTATCGCTCCCGAGACCCTTCCCAAACCCACCAGCGGGAATTCGCGCGCCGTGTCAGCCGCCTCGCTCTCGCCGGTATCCCAGTCTTTCTCCTCACTGGCAACCATGACGTGCCTAACACGGAGGGCAGGGCGACTGCGCTGGACATCTTTGACGCGCTCGCAGTCGATAACGTGACCGTCGCCTCTCGCCCTGCCGTTCACCGCATCGAGACGGCAGCCGGCTCTGTCCAGATTGTTGCCGTCCCGTGGCTGCGCAGGAGTGCCGTTGCCGCGCGCTCTGAACTGCACGGCAAGAGCGCCACAGAGGTCAACGAGTGGATGCAGAGCTTCCTCAGCAATGAGATCACACGCATGGCGGGTGAGCTTGATCCAGACGTGCCGTCCATCCTGTCTGCTCATGCCACAGCCACCACGGCCACCATCGGTCACGAACGCAGCATGATGATGGGCAACGACTACCTTCTGCTCCCCAGCGCGTTCCAGGCGCATCCCATCGACTACGCCGCCCTCGGCCACATTCACCGCCACCAACTACTTGCAGACGCCCCGCCAGCCGTCTATTCCGGCAGCCTCCACCGCGTCGATTTCTCCGAGGAGAATGACGACAAGGGCTTCTGTGTGGTGGACATTGATCCCGGCCTGCCTCCTGGACGCCGCGCCGCTGCGTGGTCGTTCCACCCCGTGTGGACTCGCCCGTTCAAGACGGTCAAGATCGCTGTCCACGTAGGCGAGCAGGACGTGATGGGTACGATTGCTGACCGCCTTGCCGCTGCAGATGTGCGTGACGCCGTTGCTCGCGTAGAGATTCAGGCTCCCACCGAACTCGCTGGCGACATAGACCGCATCCGCATTCGGAACGCGCTGCGGCAGGCCGGTGCGCACGTCGTTTCGGGAGTTATGGTGCAGGTCGACGCGCCCGACAAAACCCGAACCCGCCTTGAGCGCGGCATGGCAATAGAGTCACTTGAGCCTGAACAGGCCCTCAGTCTGTATATGGATAAGTCGTCGGTTGCTACCGAGCGGCGTGCAATGCTCATGGAGGCTGCTCATGGGATCATCAACGCGGATCAGGTGGGGTAGGGGGCTGACGTGGATAATGAGGCGGACATCGTGGTCCGCATCGCCGAAGCGGATGACATGGAGGCGATCTTTGCCCTCCGCCGCGTTGTCTTCATCGATGAACAGAACGTGGATGTCGACGAGGAGTGGGACGGACGCGATGATGCCGCCGTCCACGCTGTCGCGTTTATCGGGGATGAGGTTGTCGGCACAGGCCGCCTGCTAACGGACGAAGGCGAAGAGACGTGCCGCATTGGCCGTATGGCCGTTCGGCAAGACCTAAGGCGGCGTGGAATCGGTGACAGGATTCTCGCGACGCTAGAGAGTGCGGCCCGTGAACGCGGCTTTGTTCAGTCCCTCCTCCACGCTCAGACCTACGTTAAGGACTTCTACGCGCAGGCGGGCTACGCGGAACAGGGCGAAACGTTTATGGAAGCCGGCATTGAGCACGTGACCATGAGCAAGAGCCTCATCTAGACAAACCTGCTGTCTCCTCAGTCCTTGACATCTTCCCATCAACACAATAATATTGTTGTGTTGTGATACCTGCCTTTGAAGAGGACGGCCTCTTGCCCCAGGGGGTTCATTGGAGCAGTTGGGAGGAACTGGTGCATCGCTATGGCTACAACGTGCGCCGCCGGATGCTGTTGGTGGGGCTTTGGGCCGCGCTCCGGAACCTCGAGGCGGCCGGATGCAGGACTGTGTGGCTCAATGGGAGTTTCGTCTCCGTGAAAGAGGAGCCTAATGATTTTGATGCCTGCTGGGACGAGTCCGGCGTTGATCCGGAGCTTCTAGACCCGGTGCTACTCACGTTTGATAGGGAACGGGCAGCGCAGAAGGCGAAGTACATGGGGGAGATGTTCCCGTCGGCGACGGTCGCCAATTTGGGTGGCTGGTCTTTCCTGGATTTCTTTCAGACGGACAGGGAAACGGGAAGGCGCAAGGGAATTGTGGCCATAGATTTGGGAGGCCTGGAATGATCAAGAACGAACGGCAATACAGAATCACAAAGACACAGGCGGAGGGATTTGCCAGGACGCTTGAAAACCTCAAGCAGGGCCCTTCAGTCACCCACCCCCTGATTGCCAAGGCGCAGGAAGATGCCATTCGCAGCCAACTGGCTGACCTGGAGGATCAACTGCAGGAATATGATTCCTTGAAAGCAGGTCATTTTGAGCCTGTTCAGCTCAACTTCATTTCGCAGTTGCCGGATGTCCTGATAAAGGCCCGCATTGCTCGCGGCCTGAGCCAGAGAGACCTGGCCGAAAAGCTGCATGTCAAGGAACAGCAGATTCAGAGGTATGAGGCCACCGATTACGCGTCTGCCAGCCTGTCCCGTATTCGGGAAGTCGCCTCGGTTCTGTATGAGGCGGGTAGCGACAAATAAAAGGAGACTCTATCCCGCGCCCCGTAGCCACTCGGAGCCGCCGTCCCACACCTCGCGTTTCCAGACCGGCGCAAGCGCCTTGACCTTCTCTACCGCCTCCCGGCACGCGTCAAACGCAGCACGTCGATGCGGCGAGGCCACGGCCACAACCAGTGAGGTCTCTCCGATCTCAAGTCGCCCGGTCCGGTGCCACAGGGCGATGCTGCCAATATCGAAATCTTCGATTGTCTCGCGCCCAATCTTCCGTAGTACGCCCTCAGCCATCTCCGGGTAGGCCTCGTATTCAAGGAACAGAACGTGCCGCCCGAGGTTGTTGTCCCTCACGATGCCCTCAAACGTGAGCACCGCGCCGTCGGACGAAGTCTTGAGCGACTCTGCAATCCTTAAAGCGTCCAGCGGCTCAGGCGTCACTCCAACCTGCACGGCCTCCGCTTCCGAGATTGCTCCTCCGCTCACCGGCGGAATCAGTGCAACTTCATCCCCCGCGGAGATAATCGTTGACTGATCGACATATTCCTGGTTGACGGCGACAACAACGCCGTCGCAACGGTTCGCCAGAGCCGGATGCTGCCGCTGCGCCTCGCCCAGCAGGCGCGAGACAGGCTCGCCCTCCGGAATGTCAACGCTGATTTCCGAAGCGCCCGCTGCCTCTCGCAGTGCCGCAAACAGCCTCACTCGAACGTCCATGCGGCCATTATAGGCGTCTCCTGTTTTCGATTGTGACGCTTGACACAAATTCGCGCTGACAGATAGACTTGCAATGTCGTTGATACGACCAAACACTAACTGTTGAGGTATTGCTCTGGATAGGCTCAACCGAATGGGGAAGGGTACCCAACTCATAGGAGTCCTGACGGTGTTCATGGCCGTCGTTCTCCTCTCAGGCTGCCAGTTGGCGCTGCCGCAGAGCACGCTCAACCCGGCAGGTGATGTTGCTCAGAGCCAGCAGGATCTCTTCCTCTTTGTATTCTGGATCGCTGTTGTCATCTTTATTGGTGTCCAGGGCTTCCTGACCATCGCGGTGCTCAAGTACCGCTCCAGGCGCGGCCACGAAAGTGACATCCCGCCCCAGACCCACGGCAACACTCCCCTTGAAATTGGTTGGACCATTGCGCCCTCTCTGATAGTCATCGCCATCACCATCCCAACGGTTGCCGGCATCGGCGCCACATATGACGCGCCGTCCCAATACGCTGATGACCCCTCCCTCACCATTGAGGTGGTGGGCCACCAATGGTGGTGGGAGTACCGCTATCTCGATGAGAACGGCGATCTTGATTTCATCACTGCTAATGAGCTGCACATCCCCGTCGATACCGTCATCAACCTCAAATTGTCGTCGGATGACGTCATTCACAGCTTCTCTGTTCCACGCCTTGCGGGCAGCCGTGACGTCGTGCCCGGCCGCGTCAATCGCATGTGGCTGAACGCAACGGAAACCGGCGTCTACGCAGGGCAGTGCAAGGAATTCTGTGGAGATTCACACGCCCTTATGCGCACCGTCGCTTTCGCTCGCGAGTCCGCCGATTACGAAGCGTGGGCTGAGAATGAGCGCCAACCGGCGGTGGACAGGACGGCGGCAATGGATGCGGGCTGGGTCGTCTTCCAGGAGAATGCCTGCCGCGGCTGCCACACCATTGAAGGCGCCAACGAGGATGAGTATGAGTTGGCTATCGGCGTGACCGGTCCAAATCTCTCGCACTTCGGATCGCGCGTCACAATCGCAGCGAACACACTGCACAAGGGCCCGGCAGATATGAACATGGGCGCATTCTTCGAGGATGTCCCGACCGACCCGGACTTCATGCAGCGTGATCCGGCGGCTGAAAACCTTAAGCGCTGGCTCAATAATGCGCCGGACGTGAAGCCCGGCACCGAGATGCCGGACCTTGATCTCACTGACCAGCAGCTCGATGATCTCGTATTCTTCCTGGAGAGCCTGAAGTAACGGGCGGCAGGCTGAAGGAGTAGATAACGATGGCTATGCTAGGGGGCTTACTCGAGAGACCCACCGGGACAACCGGTATCTGGAGCTGGCTCACGACGATCGATCACAAGAGGATCGGCACGCTCTACCTTGTTACGGCGTTCTTCTTCTTCCTTGTCGGCGGCATTGAAGCAAGCCTCATGCGCCTGCAATTGGCGGTGCCGGACTCTACTCTCATCAGCGCCAACATCTTCAGTCAGCTGTTCACGATGCATGCGCTGACCATGATCTTCCTGGCCATCATGCCGCTCAGTGTCGCGTTCTTTAACTGGATCGTCCCACTGCAGATCGGAGCGCGGGACGTCGCATTCCCTCGCCTTAATGCCCTCAGCTACTGGGTATTCCTGTTTGGCGCGATCATCCTGAACCTTGGCTGGTTCACCATGACCGCCCCGGCAGCCGGCTGGTTCGCCTACGCCAACCTGACCAACACGACGTTCTCCCCCACCAGCGGCATGGACTTCTATGTCCTTGGCCTGCTCGTCCTTGGAACGTCATCTCTGCTCGGCGCGTTCAACTTCGTCGTGACCATTATCAATCTGCGTGCCCCCGGCATGTCGCTTATGCGGATGCCGATCTTCACGTGGATGGCGTTCATCACGTCATTCCTGCTGGCCCTGGCCATGCCGGTCATCACCATCGGCTTGGTCGAACTCGGCTTTGACCGATTCTTCGGCACCAACTTCTTCGTATTCGAGCGTGGTGGTGACGTGCTCTTGTGGCAGCATCTTTTCTGGGTGTTCGGCCATCCTGAGGTCTACATCCTGATCCTGCCGGCGATGGGAATCGTTTCCGAAATCCTGCCGACCTTCTCTCGCAAGCCTCTCTTTGGCTTCCCCGTCGTCGTCTTCTCCGGCCTGACCATCGCATTCCTCGGATGGTCCGTGTGGGCGCACCACATGTTCGCTGCCGGTCTTGGCCCCGTGCCGGACGCCGTCTTTGCAACGACAACAATGGCCATCGCCATCCCCACCGGTGTGAAAGTATTCAACTGGTTGGCCACGTTATGGGGAGGCAACATACAGCTCAAAACGCCGATGTACTTTGCGATCGGGTTTATCGCCCTGTTCACAATCGGCGGCCTCAGCGGCATGACACACGCAGCCGCCCCGTCCGACCTTCAGCAGACGGACACCTATTACATCGTTGCTCACATCCATTACGTGCTCTTTGGCGGCTCAATCATGGCCATCCTTGGCGGCATCTTCTACTGGTTCCCCAAGATGTCCGGCCGCATGATGAGTGAGTACCTTGGTAAATGGAGCTTCTGGCTTGTCTTTATCGGTATGAACATGACCTTTGGCCCGATGCACTACGTGGGCCTCGTCGGAATGCCGCGCCGGAACTTTACGTTCCCATCAGGAATGGGATGGGACCTCTGGAACCTGGTCGCATCACTTAGCGTGCTGTTCATGATTGCCGGTGTCGGGCTGTTCGTGTACAACGCCCTCCGCAGCGCTCGCAGTGGTGAGGTAGCTGGTGACGACCCGTGGGACGCACGCACGCTAGAGTGGGCGATGTCGTCTCCGCCGCCGCACTATAACTTCGCCGAGATTCCCGTCGTCCATGGCCGTGATGCCCTGTGGGAACAGAAGTACCCGGACGAGGAGCACGCCGCTCCGCCTCCCGTTCCCGCCGGTGGCGCCCATGAGGCCGACGAAGAGCACCACGACATCCATATGCCGAGCCCATCCTACTTCCCGTTGATTTGTGCGCTTGGCATCTTCGCCCTAGGCCTCACTCTGTTGCTCTATCAAATGGCTGCCCCGCTTGGCTACGCTGCCGGCGCAATCGGCATAGTCCTCCTCCTCTGGGGCTCATACGGCTGGATCTTCGAGCCGACGGACTGACACGAAAACAACCGACGAGACTGTACAGGAAACGCTAAAGGAAGCGCACGTGGCACACGACGCGACAATGGGACAGGCTGAGGCTCACTACACCACAACGGGCCTCGACCATCGGAAGATTCTCATGTGGGTCTTCCTGGCGTCCGACTGCCTGTTCTTCGGCGCGCTGATCTCCACCTACATGGTCTACCGGAGCAACGTGCCCGTCGGACCGGGACCGGAACTTTTCGACATCCCGTACACCTCCGTCAGCGCCTTCGTGCTCCTGATGAGTTCACTGACCATGGTCTTGGCACTCGCGGCATTGCAGCGCGGCAACTCTCGGCAGGCCCGCCTGTGGCTGCTCGCCACGGCCCTGCAGGGCGCCGTCTTCCTCGGTGGCCAGTTCTACGAATTCAACTTGTTCGTTGATCAAGGGCTGACTCTCACAACAAGCGTCTTTGGTACAAGCTTCTTCGTGCTGACCGGGTTCCACGGGACGCACGTTGCCATCGGAGTCTTCATGCTGCTGACTCTTGTCGGCGCGTCCTATATGGGACGACTGAAGCCCAAACATCATCTGACGGTTGAGCTGGTCGGACTCTACTGGCACTTCGTGGATATCGTCTGGATCGTCATCTTTACGGTGGTGTATCTCATCCCGTCGTAGGACGGAACAAGAGAAACGCAAAGCGAGGAAAGACAGCATGGCGACAGCAGAGCAACAGGCCCACACGGAAGATCACCCGACTCCGCGTACCTATATCAACGTTGCGATTCTCCTCACGGTCATCACGATCGTTGAGGTGGCCATCGTCATTATTGAAGTGCCTACCGTCTTTCTGATTTCCTCGTTGCTCGGCCTGTCCGCCGTCAAGTTTGCCTTCGTCGTCGGCTGGTTCATGCACCTCAAGTTCGACGCGAAACTCTACCAGGCGCTCTTCCTCGGCGGCCTATTCCTTGCGATAGCCGTGCTGTTGGCATTGGTCGCGCTCTTTGAGAACTTCACGCTTCCATGAGAGACGGCACGAAAGACTGATTGAAAGACCCGGAAGAAGGCAAGGCAGACATGGCGCACAACGACGAACAGACACAGACTAGCAACGTGCAGGATCGGCTTCTTGTGCCGATTCTATTGCCGGTCGTCGCGCTCGTCGTCACCATCGCTCTGATAATTGGCATTGGCCTGCTCCTTTACGCCGTCGTCCCTCATGACTACGTCAAGCTGGCTGGTGAAAAAGTTTACTACTCGGTACCGGTCGCGCTTGGTCTTGCGCTCGTCTTCCTCCTGGGATTCGCGTTTCTGGCGTCTCGGGCGCCGGACGACGACAGCGGCGATTCCAACTAACAAGATCGCCCGCCCGCTGCGGCGGCCCAATGCCTTGGTCAGCCCAGCGCGTCCCCACATCCTCAGCGCGCCGTCAAATGGCGTAGGATTGCGGCATGAATGACGCCGGAGATTACCTGTTGGCGTGGTCGTGGGAACCTCTCACGCTATTCTTTGTCGGCCTGCTCGGACTCACTTACATCCGGGGACTGCGGGGGCTGAAGCCGCTCAAGGTTCGTGTAGTCACAAACTGGCGCGCCGCATCGTTTATTGCCGGCCTGCTGTTGCTGCTACTCGCGCTAATCTCCCCCATAGACACCCTTGGAGGCCGCCTCTTCGCATTCCATATGGCCCAGCACATGCTCCTGACGCACGTTGCCGTGCCACTGATTCTGCTCGGCGCGCCTGTTCTGCCTGTCGTACGCGGCATGGGATACGGAATCCGACGACTAACCGTCATCAAGCTCGCAAGAGCGCCCCAGGTTCGTCTCGTCTTTCACGTACTCATCCATCCCCTCGTTGGCTTGGCCATCTTCGTGGCCGCTATCTGGGCATGGCATGTCCCGGCAGCCTATGCCGCTGCCGTCACAAATGATCTCGCGCATATTGGCCAGCACGCCAGCTTCATCACCGCCGCAACGATATTCTGGTGGGCCATCATCGACCCAACACCTATCCGCGGAAAGCTCCCCTACCTGGGCCGGCTCGTCATCGTTGTTATGGCGTTGTCGCTAACCTTCCCGTTGGCCGCGATGCTCACCTTCGCGGCTGTTCCCTGGTATGAGCCGTATATCGGCCAGGAACCGCTTTGGGGCATCGACGCCATGACCGATCAGCAAATTGGCGGACTCATCATGTGGGTTGGCGGCATAGCGCCGTACTTCCTCGCGATAGCCGGCCTGTTTATCGTTGCCGTCCGCCGCGATGAAGAGGACACGCGGCTCTCACGTGCCGCCTACTACAGCAACCATCCCAACCGTGCCCCGCACGGGCAGACGACCACGTGATGTCCAACACATCTGACGCCGCCCTCCGCTACCGCAAGACTCTGTTGGGACTTGCGCTGGCCGCCGCAATCACAACTGTATTCCTGATTAGCCTCGGCAGCTTCGTGCGCGTCACAGGCTCCGGCCTCGCATGCCCGGACTGGCCGTTGTGCCACGGCAGCATCATCCCGCCGTTCGAATACCACGTCCTCATTGAGTACTCCCACCGTCTGACCGCGGCCATCGTTGGACTCCTCGTGGCCGCAATGTTCGTAGTGGCATTCCTGGCGTCCAGGGCAAATGAGCAGCCAACTCGACGCGCCCTTATTCCTGCCGCGATCACACTCGTCGTCATGCTTACGCAGGCAGGACTGGGCGGCGTGGCAGTCATCACCGAGCTTCCGCCGCCAATCGTCACGCTCCACCTTTTCCTTGCCGAGGCCATCCTCGCGCTGCTCATCTGGACCATGTTGGCCGCAGCGCCACGAACAACAACTCCGGCAGACGGGCAGGGCATCTCCCTCGGTGATGCTCGCAAGATCTATATCTGGGCTACAGTCGCCGCCGTAATGACATTGGTGATGATTCTCTCCGGCTCATACGTTGTGGCCGAAGAAGCGACGCTCTCATGCGGCAGCGGATTCTCCGCGTGGCCGCTGTGCGACGGCGCAATCATGCCCAGCGGCTTCGACGCAAACATCCATATGGGACACCGCTACATGGTCGTCATCGGAACCCTCGCCACAGGCTTTGTCGCATTCCTCTCGTGGCGACAGAAAAAGAATGACCGAATGATCAGCCGGGTGGGGCAGGCAACACTACACCTACTCGCCGTACAGATAGTCATCGGCGCGCTTGTCCCATGGACGGAATTCCACCATGCCGCGCGCGTGGCGCACATTACGCTCGCCTCGCTGACATGGGCCGCTGCCGTCCTATTAGTAATTCTCGCCGCGCGCGCAAGAGCCGCCCGCACTGAGGACGATGCCGAATCCACGCAAATGCAGATGCCACCCTCGCCCGCGGGCGGTTCGGGCCTCGCCCCGGCATCAACGTTGAAAGTTGTCGCCTCCGACTACTTCTGGCTGACCAAGCCGCGCGTTATGGTGCTGCTGCTGCTGACGGCGCTCGGGGGGATGGTTCTTGCCGCACAGGGCTTGCCTCAACTGACAGTCGTGGTTGCCGTCTTGCTGGGTGGGGCGCTTGCATCGGGCGGCGCAGGTGCCATTAATCACGGCCTGGAGGGGCACATCGACTCTGCGATGATGAGGACACGGCATCGCCCTGTCGCAAGCGGCCGAGTCAGCCCGCGCATGGCGATCACCTACGGCATCGCCCTCAACATACTCGCGTTTGCAGTACTGACCGGTGGCGCAAACGTGCTCGCCGCGTCTATCACGCTGAGCGGGGCGTTGTTCTATGTCTTTGTCTACACACTGTGGCTCAAACAGACCACAGTGCAGAACATCGTCATCGGTGGCGCTGCGGGCGCAGTTCCGCCCCTCGTGGGTTGGGCAGGCGTGACCGGAGACGTGGGTCTCCCCGCGGTTTATCTGTTCCTGATCGTCTTCTTCTGGACGCCGCCCCACTTCTGGGCGCTATCGCTGATGATCAAAGACGACTACGAACGGGCCAGCGTGCCGATGATGCCGGTCATTCTCGGGGAGGAGAGCACGCGAACCAGCATCTTCCTCTACACGATCCTGGTGAATATCCTCGCTCTGCTGCTCTACATATCAACGGCGAGTCTCAGCTCGGTCTATCTCGCGGGCGCGATCGCGCTGGGAGGCATGTTCACCTACTACGCCTACCGGCTCCTCAAGGAAAAGGACAGAGCCGCCGCCCTGCGACTGTACAAGTACTCTTTGCTGTACCTGTCGCTTCTCTTCCTCGCAGTGATGGTCGACCAGATTCTCTAACGCACCCCGATCGGTCATTCCCGCTTTGGCGAGAATCTAAAGCTCTCGGCTACTAGCCGCCGGAATCGGAATTATCCTTCTCGCTTTGCGCGGATTCCTTCAGCGCATCGATCTGCGAGCGGATATCGGACTGCCTCCGCGCCACGTAATACAGATAGACAAAAAACGCAATCCACACGATTGCGTATGCCGCAAATACGAAGATTGGATCGAAGTCACCGAAACCGTTTTCCACCTAAGTCTCCCTCATAACATCTCTCGGGCGGCGCGAAGGTCGTCCAGCTCGTCCTGCGACTCCTCCAACCGCATCCGCATTGCCATCAAGTACACATATAGCAGTGTGAACGCCGCCATCCCCACAAGGAACGGGACCAGAATGGCGCTCTCCGGCCTGTCCGTTGACGACTGCAGTGTTGGTAAAGGGTGCAGGAACGTCCACAAATAAACCGAGAAGTAGGTGATTGGAACATTCACGAAACCAAGCAGGCCGAGAACGGCTGCCGCCCGTGATGTCGCAGGCCCCCGCTCTCCCAGGGAACGCAGCATCAGATATGCGACGTAGACAAGCCACATGACCAGCGTCGTGACCAGACGGGCGTCCGACCAATTCCACCACGCCCCCCACACCGGCCGTCCCCACAGTGACCCGGTCACCAGCGTCAGGGTCGTCAGGATGACTCCGAGCTCCGCGGACGCAATCGCCAGCCTGTCCCACTTGTGTGTGCGTTTCCACAGGTACATGCCGCTTCCGACCGCAACAACACCGATCGACACATAAGCCACAAGAGCGCTTGGCACGTGGATGTAGAAGATCTTCTGATGGATACCCTGCACGCGCTCGGACGGCGACTCAACAATTGCGAGATAGAGCGCGATGAGCATCACAGCGAACGCGGCGACGCCAACAATATCTATGGTGGAGAAACGGCGGTCAGAAAGGCTCACCGTTCAACCGTAACATAGAAGATAAGGGCGGACAGGGTGACAAATGCCAGGTCATATGCGCCCAAAACACCCAACCATGGCTGAATCTCGCTAAATGGCCGTTCATCGATCGCGAGCCCCGTCGCCCGCACCGCGCCGATGATGACAGGCACCAGCAGCGGAAGCAGCATGATTGGCAGCAGCGCTTCTCTCGCCCGGGCGCGCGCCGCGATAGAAGCAAGAATCGTTCCAACCGCCGCGATACCGATGTTCCCCATCACAAGCGTGAGCAGGAGCGCTGGCTGAAATAGCTGCAAGTTAAACAGAATCGCGGTCAACGGAACGATGACAATCTCAAGGACCAGTAGCATCAGGACGTTTGCCGCCACCTTGGCCAGGTAAAGCGCTCCCGGGTCAATGGGACTGGCAAGCAGCCCGTCAAGAGAACCGCGCTCCACCTCCCGCGCAAAGGAGCGCCCCAAAGCGAGCAAGCTCGCAAAGATGATGGCCACCCACAAGACTCCCGGCGCAACAAGATTCAATGTGCCGCCGCGCAGATCAAACGAGAACTGAAAGGCAATCAGCGCCGCTACCGCAAAGACTGCCATTGGCACTGCCGTCTCCCGCGAGCGAAACTCAACCGCAATTTCCTTGCTGAACAGGATGCGGAATTGGCCCAGATAGCCGGGAGGGGAAGTCTGTTGGGGCTGCACGTTAGAAGCCTTTAGTGTCACTGCCGCCAAGATAGGTTGCGACCAGTTGGCGCCGCCGCGCCGTGTCCATGGTCGAGTCGGAGATCGTAGCGGAGTCATGAATGATTTCCCCGCCCCGAAGCACGATATCGCGCGTCGTTAGTGAAACGCCCATTTCAACATTGTGCGTCGCCAACACGACTGTCACGCCCGCGCCCTGTTCGGTGATGTGTTGAGCAAGCATTTCTCTGGACGTCGCGTCGAGGCCTGTCTCCGGCTCATCCAGCAGCAGCAGCGTCGGATGATGGATCAACGCCCGCATCAGGGACACGCGCTGCGTCATACCCCGTGAAAGCGTTCGTACCGGGTCCACCCGCCGTCCTGACAGGCCAAACTCTGAAATGAGCGCATCTGCTCTTGCTTGGGGTTCCGTTACCCCGTAGAGCTTGCCGTACAGCGTCAGATTCTCCCGTGCGGACAATTCCTCATACAGGTGGCTCTGGTGACTCAGCGTGCCGATCTGCGCTCGAGCGTGGGCGCCGTCGCGCCCCCACGGCTGTCCTCCAAGTACCCGAATACCGCCACCACTCGGGCGCAAGAGGCCTGAGATGAGCTGTAGCAGCGTCGACTTACCTGCTCCGTTGTCGCCAAATAGAGCGATGCGCTCTCCAATATTGATTGTCAGATTCAGATTCCGAATCGCCGGGCGCTGTCCGTATGACTTCTCAAGGCCGGCACAACGCACGATGGCCTGTGAAGAGGAGCCGGATTGCTCAGCAGTCATTGCGTCCGTTCCTCTTCAAGTATTCGACGCAGGACTTCACGATGAGGCGCGGAGGCCTCCGCATACTCATCCTCTGAGATGTCGCCCGCCTCTCGAGCCTCCTCCAATCGAGCCAACTCAGCAACGGCAGCATCTCTTTGCTCCTGGACGGCCTCTCTATCGATGTTGGAGTCTGAGAGACCACGCCTGCGGTTGCGGAATCGTCCCCACCAGAGTGCAAAGCCCGCTGCCATGATGAGCGCGACTGCGACAACACCCAGCGCCACATCGCGCAGCGTCTGCTCAAGGCTCCGGCTGCGTGAACCGGCGCTTAGCGGGAGATCTGCAACCGTGCCGCTGAGGGTCTCGCCCCCGATGATCGACCTCATTTCATAGCGAGCATACGTTACGCCGGACACCTCTGAGTCCTGCATCTGCACCCACTCGGAGCCGGGGCGGAACGAGATTTCCTCCGGAACCAACAGGCGAGCAATCTCAGTGGGGTAGGGATAGGTCTTGCTCCAGGCCAACACGTCGGTCGTGTAAAGGACGCCATACGTGACGATGTATTCCTCGATGCCCGGCATGAGGGGAATGATGGAATACACGTCCCGGCTGTCCGGCGCCAGCACGAGGCTGCCGGGACTGTGAACAGACTCAAGATCGAACGCCATAACGGGCAGCGGCAGCCGAACGGTGAGCCGCGTATTCAGGGGATCGTTGCCCACAAAGGCGCGGTCACTCGTGTTCTCGAAAGTGGTCACCTGCAGGATGCGCAGCACACCGGAATCGCCTTCGGGCGGCGTGATAGCGGAACTGTCCCCGGTGATGCGAATCACGGACGGATCGGAGGTAGGCTCGAAGATCGTCAGGTGAATCGGCCCATCGCGATCAATCGTGGAGATAAATGCGTCGCTGAAGAAACGGACTTCGTTATAGGCCGCCGAGAGCGTGTAGCTGACCTCCTCGTCGCCGATCACGCCACCGAATGAAACGCCTCCGTCCGCGCCCGTCTCCGTTTCAAGGCGCTGCTGTTCAGTGTTCTCAAGGTCAAACACCTGCAGCGTGACGATGAGGCCTTCCGGCACGGACGCCCCTGCAGTCCCATTCCTGACCACGGCTTCGAGGGTGATTAGCCCGCCGGAGGTGGCGGACTGCTGGGTTGTTTCCTGCGCCGCCGCGGGACGCGCGAGTGGCGCAACCAGGGTAAATGCAATCAGAACTAGCGAGACGGCCATCAGGATCAACGCCCCAATTCGGGCCCACAACCTTCGCATAGCCGCGTCCTGAGCAGCGTGCATATCATCGGAATCGTTCTGGCCTCCGGTCATGGCTTCGATTCCGCCTCGGTGTCCGACCGTTCAGGAGAGGCTGGCTCAGCTGCGTCTCTCATGCGTTCACGACGCAGCCCTACGACGCGCTCGATTTCCTCGTCAAGGATGTGTTCCCGGCCCTCTATCTCACGGATCAGGGCGGCGGCGCGGCGTACCAACAGAACCCTCGTGACGCGGTGTTCACCCTCGGACACGTTGCCCCGGTCCAACTCGTCGTCCAGGTCCATGATGGCCGTCAGCGCTTCGTTGCGCGCCTCCCTCATGCGTCCCAGGTCTGAGAGTTCGTCTGACGAGGCAATCCCGTTTTCAATGCCCCGCGCTCGAATAAGCGGAAACGCAATGCCAATGACTGTCACGACGACGGCCAGTAGTGTCAGAACGACGGGTACTAGATCCACCCGCGCCTCAATTCGTGTCTCTCGTTATGCGCCCGATTTCCCGCGCAACGATCTCATCGTCGTCTGCCGTCGAGGGTGGGGCGGGTCGTGCCGGCTGGGGTTGAGAGCGTATTCTTCTCCCGCTGCGCAGCCCAAAGTAGACAATTATCAGCCCGAACAGCGCAATGGTCGGCGGTGCGAGCCAGACGCCCCAGCCGATACCCTCGGGACGTGGCTCCCGTAGAACCTCCGGGCCGTAACGCTCCACGAAGAAATCCAGGATCTCATCCTCACTCGTGCCGTCATCCACCAGTTGCTGTACGCGCCCCTTCATTTGGCGAGCAATCGTAGCATTTGATTCCGTAATTGGCTGTCCGTCACAGACCGGGCACTGCAACTTGTTGGCAACAGCACGAGCCTGTGGCGAAAGCGCCAACAGTTCAAGCTCCTGTCGCGAGAACTCGTCAGTGTCTGTGCCTTGGCCGTGGGTTACGGATGGTATGCCCAGAAGAAGAAAAAGCCCGAGCCCAGCGGCCAACGTAGCGATGCCCACCTTCGGTATTCCCCGGTGGTTCAGTAATCGAGACATCGCTATATCAGCGTCCTCCGCTCAGGATTGCCGCGGGGCGGCAGCCCCCGCTGTACCGAGCGGTTCCCAAACGGGTCTCACGGCCGGTACACGTCCCGGCCACGCAGTGATGAGCAGGGCAAGGAAGATCATCGAACTGCCCAGCCAGACAAAGGTCATAAGCGGATTGATAAAGATGGCGAAGGTTGCGGACTCATCATCGAATCCCGCCTGGAAAACATAGAGATCATGCCGCCATGTTGAGAGGACCGCGACGCGATTCGTCGGCTGTGTTTCAAAGTTGGGATAGACCTGCGTCTTGGGAAAGAGCTGGCCGACGGCCGTGCCGTCCTCTTCAACAATCAACTGTGAACTGAATACCTGCCGGTTCGGTTCCTGGATTGATGCCGTCCCCGCGTATGTGATGGTGTAGTCGTCAATGGTCACGGACTCTCCCCGGAGCAGATTGACCTCTGTCGCGGACTGAAACGCCGTCGACGCAATGAGGCCGATGCCGAGTATAACGACGGCAACGTGGACGAGATATCCACCGTAGCGACGTCGGTCGCGTGAGACGAGGCCGGTTACGGCAGACGGGTAGGACTCGCGTGTTGTGCTCCGCCGTATGCGAATGCCACGAGCGTATTCCTGGGCCACGGTGGTAAGGACGAATGCGCATGCCCCGAACGCGATTGGTGTGACAGCGTCACGCAGCAACGGTGCAAGCACTGCTGCCGTCAGTACGCCGACTCCTATTGGTATGCGGAGATTCCGCCAAAGAGATTGACCGGTTGACTTACGCCACGCCAGCAGTGGCCCGACGCCCATCAGTAGAATCAGGGCAAGAAACAGCGGGCCATTCACCTTGAGATAAAAGGGCGCGCTCACTGTCAGCCGCTGATTGCCAAGGGCCTCGGAAATCATCGGGTACAGGGTGCCCCAGAACGTGGCAAAGGCGATGCTGAACAGCAACACATTGTTGAACAGGAAGCCGGACTCGCGTGAGAGAACCGCCTCGAAACCCTCCTCGTCACGGATGCGCGGCAGCCGCCAAAAGAGAAGAAGGAGCGGCAGCACCATCGCCCCGACAAAGTATCCAAGGAATAGGCCGCCGACATCCGATTCCGCAAAGTTATGGACGGAGCTCAGGATGCCGCTGCGAACGATGAACGTTCCGAAAATGGCCAGCAAATACGTCGCAAAGACGAGGCTCAGTGTCCACACCTTGAGTTTCCCGCGCCGCTCAACAACCATGACTGAATGCAGAAATGCGGTGCCGGTTAACCACGGCAAGAACGCGACATTCTCTACCGGGTCCCAACCCCAGTACCCGCCCCAGCCCAGCACGTGGTACGCCCACCAACCGCCGAGGATGAGCCCCGCGGTCTGAATGCTCCAGGCAATGAGGGTCGGTGTTCGCAACGCTCGAGTCCATTCCACACCCACCCGACCTGTCGCGAGCGCGGCAATGCCGATTGCAAAGGGCAGCGTCCAGCTCATATACCCGGCCAGCAGCATGGGCGGGTGGACTAGCATTCCCGGGTCTTGGAGCAGGGGATTCAGTCCCACGCCGTCCGGCATCGTGGCGGGGAGCCGCGCCATCGGATTGGCAAAGAACACCAGCACAATCAGGAAGAAGGAAAGGTTCGCAAGGATGACGGCATTCGCGTAGCCCATCAGCGCCGGATATCGCCTGCGCATGACGAGGATCATGACGCTTCCAAACACCGCCAACAGGGTTGACCAATAGAGCAGGGACCCTTCCTGGCCGGCATAGAAGGCGGAGAGTATGTAGTACCACGGCATCGTGGTGCTGGAGTGCAGCGTGACGTAGCGCAACCCAAAGTCCTGAGCGACAAAGGAATACACAAGGATGGAGGCCGTCATGACAAGCAACAGCGCCACCACGTAGATAGCGTTGCGCCCGCTCGCCGTCAGTGGAGCGATGGACAGACGCGCCCCCAACACAGACGCTGCGCTGCCATACAGAGCAGCGCCAAGCGCGAGAATCAGCGCGATGTAACCGGCGTCAGAAAGCTGCATGGTGGCGTAGAAAGCCTAGCCGTAAGTTGGTTCGTAGTCGGGAGCCGTCACCCCGCTGGGCAATGGCTCCATGGTGTCCGGGTGGCGCGTCAGCAGTACGTCTGCGTTGAATGTGCCGCCGGGAGAGTAATAGCCCTCAACGAAGACAATTGCGTTGTCGCCGAAGATGTCCGGCGGAGCCCCCTGGTAGACGACAGGAATCGTGGCTTCGTCCCCATGCACCTCAAATTCGTAGATGAGGTCCTCCCCGCGGACGATGGAACCGCCGGTCACCGTTCCTCCCACTCTGAGTCGGCGATCATCCGTGATATCCGGTGCGGCCGCTAATTCGTCCACGTTCATGTAGGCGGCGGTAGCAGCATCAAGCGAAAGAAAGATCAGATAAGCGACGACGAGGGCGACCACGCCGGCGCCCATAAGCAGACGGACGTTGAATCGTCCGCGCCGTGAATTATCCTGTTCTTCAAATGAGGAATCGTGCGCAGTCAACGGTACCTCTATGCCGGCCGACATATCTCTGCCGCGCGAATCGAGCGGGAGTGTGGTAGAACAATCGTATTGAGACGTGAAAGTTCCGTCAACGATGTTGGCGATTGCTGTCATATGAGGCGAGTACTAATGCGCCGCGTCCGGCACACCGACAGCCCGTTTTGCAGCTCCTGGATGCGGACATTTGCCCTAGGGGGCTATACTGTGGTTTAGTAATGTCGCGACGACTAATTTCCAACCCCCAACATCGTGTTACTGCAAAGGTAAAGGAACATATGCTGCGAATTCGCCTAACTCGAAAGGGCTTCCGTAAGCAACCGCATTATCGTGTCGTGGTGGCCGACCAACGAGCGCCACGAGACGGAGCTTTTGTCGAGATCATAGGGCACTACGACCCCCGCACCGGCCCTGACTCTCTTCACGTTGATCACGATAAAGCACGGGAATGGTTGAGCAGGGGCGCTCAGCCTAGTGAAGCTGTCACTAAGCTCTTTCGGAGGCAGGGGATAATCGCGTCGGCATAAGAATGCGCCAGCAATGGCAGTTGGGACGTGATCGTGAAGGAGCTCGTTGAATTTATCGCTATGAGCATTGTTGAAGACAAGGATGCAGTTCGCGTGACTGAGAGCGTCGCTGAGGACGGCCGGATACTGATCAGCCTCGTGGTCGCCGAAGGTGACAAAGGCAAGGTCATTGGTCGTGGGGGCCGTGTTGCCGAAGCTATCCGAACGGTGCTCAGGATCGCCGCAATCAGGCGTGGTGTGAGAGCCAGTCTGGAGATCGTCTAGAATCGTCAAGCCAGTGGATCGACGTTTTACCTCATCACCTTACATAACAGTTGGTCGTATCAGTGGCCCTTTCGGCATCAAGGGCGAACTTAAAGTAGAAGTCCTGACGGACTTTCCTCAACGGTTTGAACCGGGTAGCAGGCTCTTGCTCGCAGAGGAGCCTGTTACCGTTTCTAGTGCCCGGGCTAGCGGCCCGGATCGGCTCATAGTCCAGCTTGATGAAGTTCGCTCCCGCACCCAGGCTGAAACAATCCCCCGCGGCGCAACACTTGATATTCGGGAAGAGGACGTCATCCCATTACCTGGTGGCGCCTACTATAGATTTCAATTGATTGGCCTGCCCGTCGTCACGGAATCCGATGACGAATCGATAGGAACCGTCGAAGACATCATCGAGACTGGTGTGAATGACGTGCTGGTTGTCCGCGCCGAGGGCCGGCCGGAAACACTGATTCCAAATACGGATGAGATCGCCACGATTGACCTCGACAACTCCGTCATCCGGGTGAAACCCATAGAAGGGCTGATACCTGCGGCAGAGCCGGAGACGCCACAGGATCAGCCGACACAACAGCGACGGCGACGTCGACGGAGACGTCGCTAGAACCACTGGGGCTTCCGAGCCCGGATTAAGTTGCCCACATCAGCGCTCTTGACACTGTTCAATTCCGCATGACGTAGAATAAAGCCATGTCTGGACACTCTCATTGGTCAACAATCCAGAGAAAAAAGGGCGCAACTGACGCCAAGCGCGCCAAGCTCTTTACGAAGTTGTCGCGTGAGATAGCCACTGCCGCCCGCGATGGCGGAGTGAGCGTGGAGTTCAATCCCGGCCTCAGACTCGCCGTGCAGCGTGCCAAGGATGCCGGCATGCCGAATGACAACATTGATCGCACCCTCAAGAAGATTGCTGGTGGCGATAGCGGTGATGCGCTCGAAGAGATCTGGTACGAAGGCTATGGAATCGGCGGTGTAGCGATTCTCGTGCAGGCGCTGACCGACAACCGCAACCGTACCTCGAACGAAGTTCGCTCCACCTTCAGCAGGCAGGGCGGCAATATCGGCGAGGTCGGAAGCGTCAACTGGATCTTCGACAACACCGGAACCATCGTCGTTGAAGGGAATGAAGAAGAACTTGAAGAGGTAGCGCTGTCTGCCATTGATGCCGGCGCGGAAGATGTTGGCGACCCATACAGCGGGCAGCTGGAGGTCTACACGGCTCCCGGGCAGCTTGAGGCGGTTCGCGGAGCCATGGCAGAGCAGGGCGCAAAGGTTGTGCAGGCCGAGATCACCATGCGACCCAAGACACAGGTTGAACTCGAAGTCTCGGCAGCAAAGCAGAACCTCCGCCTGTTGGAGCGACTCGATGAACTCGATGATGTTCAACAGGTTTACACCAACGCCGACTTCCCCGCGGAAGTGCTGGAAGATGCCGCGGCCGTCTAGGTCCGCGTGACACGGCGGCCTGCGATGGTGCGCGTCCTCGGTATTGACCCCGGAACACACGTTGCAGGCTATGGCGTACTCGACACCAAAGACGACGGCAGCGCGCACTCATTTGTGGAGTGCGGAGTCGTCCGACTCAAGCGGGATGATCCTTTAGAATTGCGACTCCTGCGACTCCGTGAAGGACTGCTTGAAATTGTGGGTCGCCTCAGCCCTGATGCCATCGCCATTGAGAGCCCATTTGTCGGGCGCAACGTCAAAGCAGCATTCTCGGTTGGGGAAGCGCGTGGCGTCGCGCTCGTCATCGCTGCGGAGCGAGGCATCCCCGTCCGCCAATATGCGCCTGCCCAGGTGAAGAGCACTGTCGCCGGACACGGTAGAGCGACGAAACAGGACGTTGATCGGCTGCTGAGGATGCAGGTGACTATGCCGGAAAACAAAGTCCCGGCGGATGCCACGGACGCCCTCGCCGTTGCTATGTGCGACGCCGTGCAATCGTCCTCGCTACAGACTCAGACGGCCAATTTGCTACGCTAACCTGAAAGAACGAGGGTGAAGGGGGGGAAGTCATGGACTTCAGACTGTCGCCGGAGGCGGAGCAATTCCGCGGCGAAGTTCGCGCGTTCTTAAAGGAAAACTGGGACCCTCGTGATTTTGAGGCTCACTCCATCAACGTCCGCTCCATGGACTTTGCGAACGCCGATTCGCGGAAGCATGACCATGAGTTCATTAAGAAGCTCGTCGATAAGGGCTGGTACACGATGCACTGGCCGGAGGAGTTTGGCGGCGCGAATGCCCCGTTTGACAATCAATTTGTCTACATGGAGGAACTCGGGTACGCGGACGCTCCTGAGGGAACGCCGAGCGCCAACATCACTGGCGCAATCATGTTCCATGGCTCCGATTGGCTCAAGGAACAATTCCTCCCCAAGATGGCCACCGCGGATATCGATTGGGCGCAGGGCTACAGCGAACCGAATGCGGGAACAGACCTTGCCAGCCTGCAGACTCGTGGTGTGGAAGACGGCGACGACATCGTCGTGACAGGCCAAAAGATTTGGTCCTCCGGATCGCATTTCTCCAACTGGTATCACATCCTCGTCCGCACAGACCCGAGCGCCCCGAAGCATCGCGGCATCACGTACCTGGCAATGCAATTGACAGACGATGAGGGAAAAATGATGCCCGGCATCACTCTGCGGCCCTTGTATGACTTCTTCGGCACCCGCCGATGGAATGAGGTCTTCATGGATGAGGTCCGTGTGCCAAAGCGTTATCTAATCGGCGAGATGAACCGAGGCTGGTATGCGGCGATGACAACGCTCAATTTTGAGAGGACGGGCATCGACAACGCTGCAAGACAGATCGGCGTATTCGACCGCTTTATCGCTATGGCGCGCGACGTTAACTTCAATGGGGAGTCGATTCTGAATAATGGCGTCACGCGGCACCAGTTGGCGGATCTGCGCGTGACGCTTGAGATCGACCGAATGCTGGCGTATCGTGTCGCGGCAATGCAGGCGGCAGGGGAGGTTCCGCAGGCGGAAGGAGCGATGTCCGGCTGGCGCGTGCTCCACACGTCAAAGTATTGGCTCTGGCCGACATTCGCGAAAGCCCTGGGCCCATACGTTGCGCTGCATAAGGGCGAGCATCGCGCGCCCGGCGACGGCATCTACGGCACGCACTACATGCTGTCACAGAACGAGTCAGGTGGCGGTGGCGGCATCGCCCTCGGCGCAAACATCATAGCTTGGCGCGGCCTGGGCCTCCCGAGGTAGCATCCCTCGATTCACATTACGGCCGTTGCAGATCGGGGAAGTACGTCTCAAAGAAACCTCGATCCCGCGTCAGGAAAGCATCGGCTTCAGATAGCGCGTGGGCACCTATCAGAAAGTCTGTGATGATGCGTTGCCTGGAACCACCCGCCTGCCGATACCGCTTCCAGCGGGTGCCCGCCTCATACGCTATGGTCGAGTCGATCCGGGAAAGTGTGGCGCCGAGCGTCCTTAGGGCTGCGTCCAGGTCTGCCCTGCTCCTGAATACCGGCACCAGTTCGGCGTAGACAAGGTCACAAACCAGTACTGCCCCCGAGTCGTAGGCGCCCTGCAACCACTGGCGTGCCTGCTCATAGTGGGGGGAGTCGGAGCGGAAGAGATCAATGAGGACATTGGTGTCAACTGCCGTTATCACCGTCCGCGAATCTCCTCAATGTACTCATCGATGTCAAAGTCTGTACCGTCCAGAATTCCCGAAACACGGTCTACAGGATGCACGTATGCCGAGCGCTTGGTGATCAGCAAGCCGCCTTCAGTGGCGGTGGCTTCCACTTCAACACCCTGATTCAACCCAAGCTGGTCGCGGATTTCCTTGGGGATGGTAATTTGTCCACGTTCCGATATACGCATGAGCCCTCCGTATGAATATCATAATCGTATTATCATACTTCTCAAATAGTACACCGATGTCGTAGGTGTTCCCCTCTGGTACGCTGTGAACGATGATTTCCAGCATTCAGGGCATTCTTGAGGCGCGCGGCGAAGACTGGGCCGATGTTGCCATTGGCGGCGTTAGTGTCCGCGCCCAGGTCCCATCATCCGCCCTCTCCGGCCTCGGCCCCATCGGCGCTCCCGTCCGACTCTTTACCCATCTCATCGTCCGTGACGAGAGCATCACTCTCTATGGCTTCCGCAGCGCGGAGGAGAAGGCTGCTTTCACGGCCCTTCTCGCTGTCTCCGGCATCGGGCCTCGCCTTGGATTAGTCATTCTGTCGGTGTTGTCACCCGCAGACCTTGTGGAGGCGATAGAACAGGGGGATGCCGCGGCATTGGCGCGCGCCCCCGGCGTCGGCAAGCGCAGCGCCTCACGGGTCATCGTAGAACTCAAGGGCAAGCTGGACGAGCTGGATATTGCCGGCCTCACCGCCGGCCCAACCCGCGCGCCTACAATCCTGGACCCTGAACTAACCGCCGTGCTGCAATCATTGGGCTATACGGCGCAGGAGATTCGCCTGGCCGTAACGGCGGTTGTAAGCCCGGAGTCGGAGGAATCTCCATCGCTTGATGAGCGAGTCCGCTTGGCGTTGGCCACCCTGAGCGAAGGCGGAACGTAAACACATGCTTGAGAGTTTCTTCGTCGTCCTCGCCCTGATAAGTGTGCTCTGCGCGTGGGTTTTGTACTCCGGCGGGCGCTTCGGCGCAGCAACATCCAATCCCTGGTGGGCCGCCATCGGATTCATCTCCGTGCTCCTGAACCTCCATGTCATCGGAGTGCTCCTGCCCCAATTCACTATCATCGCGTGGGTGCTGATTGCAGTTGCCATTGGATCGAGCTTGCCTGCCGCCCTACGAGAGGTTTCATTCTGGAACGCTGGCCTGCTGAAACGTCCAGGAAATCGCGAGTTGCTGATGGAGGTGATCCTCATAGTGATCAGTATCTACGCCGCCACAACGGTGGATCCGCAACTGCCGGATGTTGGCCGTGGACCGATCATTGCAGCTATCATCACCCCGCTATTGATGGTGCGATGGGCAATGACTCGTGTGGTTGTTTCCAGGCCGCTGAGTTAGCCGACGCCTATAGACTGTGTGTGCCCGGTTTTCCGCAGACGGAGCGCCGTTGCGGGCCATCATTGATACAAACCTGCTCGTGGGAGCGCTGGCACGCCGTGGCGGAACCGCCAGCCGCATCTTTGACCTCTGGCGCGCCGGTAGATTCGAACACGTTGCCTCCGAAGCCACGCTCAGCGAAGCAGAGTTGGTCGTCGGCGCGCGCTGGATCGAAAGAATCGGCAGCAGAGAAGAACGGGATGAACTGCTGGCGGAATTGAGAGAGAGATCGGTTCTGGTCGAAGCGCCTATTCTGGAAGAGTTGACGCTGAAGGATGCGGGAGACCGGCGGCTGGTTGAAGCCGCACACGCAGGGCAAGCGCGCTATCTTGTGACGGCAGATAGGGAAGTGCTGCGGATGTGGGGATATGGAGGCGTGGAGTTTGTAACGTCCGCAGAATTCTTGCGGGCGCTGGACCAACAAGCTGACCAATCGTAGAGATTGGGCGACTCTCATCGCAAACCCTCGTTATACTAGGGTGTTGGGCGAACCTGGGGAGCCCGAAGTCAGGATTACTTGATGGCGATTGCAGAATACCCGGCGACGGATCGGCAGTTTGAGCTGGTGTCCCCATTCGGCATGATGGGGGATCAGCCTGATGCCGTCGGCACAATTGTGGATGGTCTTGGGGAAGGACGCCGCTATCAAACGCTCAAAGGCGTCACGGGCAGCGGCAAGACCTTCACGATGGCCAACATCATCGCTCAGTCTCAGCGGCCCTCAATCGTCATCGCACACAACAAGACCCTTGCTGCGCAGTTGGCGATGGAGTTCCGCGACTTCTTTCCCAACAACGCCGTTGAGTACTTCGTCTCCTACTACGACTACTACCAGCCGGAAGCATACGTCCCACGGTCAGACACGTACATTGAAAAGGACTCGCACATCAACGATGAAATTGATCGCCTGCGTCACGCTGCCACAAAGGCCCTATGGGAGCGCCGCGATGTGGTCATCGTTGCATCCGTCTCCTGCATCTACGGCCTTGGCGCACCCGATGAGTACGCGGCCTTCATCCTTATGCTTGAACGCGGGTCGCGGCACAAGCGTGACGATGTCATTCGCCGTCTCATTGATATGCAGTACGCGCGAAACGACTTTGATTTCACCCGCGGCCGTTTCCGCGTCAACGGCGACACCATTGAAGTGCAGCCCTCATACGAAGAGACCGCCGTCCGCATCGAGTTCTTCGGCGATGAGATAGAGCGCATCGTCACTGTCGACACGACCACAGGCCACACTCTTGGCGAACGTTCGAAGGTGGCCATCTACCCCGCCAAGCACTGGGTAACCGGCGAAGAGAAGCTGCGCGCCGCCATAATCGACATCGAGGAAGAACTCCACGAACGCGTGTCATGGTTCCGTGAGCAGGGCAAGCTGGTCGAAGCGCAGCGCCTTGAACAGCGCACCCGTTACGATCTGGAGATGATGCGTGAGGCCGGCTACTGCGCCGGCGTCGAGAACTATTCGCGCCACCTCCAGCGCCGCGAAGCACGCAGCCGCCCCTGGACACTCCTCGACTACTTCCCAAAGGACTACCTCGTCTTTATTGATGAGTCACACATGACCATCCCGCAGCTCCGCGGCATGTACCACGGTGACGTTGCCCGCAAACAGGTGCTGATCGATTACGGTTTCCGGCTGCCGTCTGCGTTGGATAACCGCCCGCTCAATTACACAGAGTTTGAGCAGCTTTTCGGGCAGATTGTCTTCGTGTCCGCCACGCCCAGCGCGTATGAACATGAGGTCAGCAACAGTCTTGTTGAGCAGGTCATTCGCCCGACGGGTCTTCTTGATCCGACGGTTGAGGTTAAACCGACGCGAGGGCAGGTGGACGACTTGCTCGCCCAGATCAAGGAGCGGGTGGACCGGGGAGAACGCGCTCTCGTCACCACGCTCACCAAGCGCATGGCGGAGCAACTTGCAGACTACCTGCAGGAGATGGGCGTCAAGACTCATTACATCCACGCGGATGTGAAGACGCTGGATCGCAGCGAGATACTGCGTGATCTTCGCCTCGGTGTCTATGACGTGATTGTCGGCATCAACCTCCTGCGCGAGGGTCTGGACCTGCCGGAGGTCAGCCTCGTCGCCATTCTTGATGCTGACAAGGAAGGCTACCTTCGCTCAGGCACGTCCCTCATCCAGACCGTCGGCCGCGCCGCGCGGCATGTGAACGGCCACGTCATCATGTACGCCGACCGCGTCACCGATTCCATGCGCAACGCCATCGAGGAAACCTACCGCCGACGCGACCTGCAAGAGGAGTACAACACAGACCACAACATCGTGCCGCAGGGAATCCAGAAGGCCGTCCATGACATCACGGAAAGAGTCAGACAGGTCGCGGAATCTCGCGCCGTATACGAAACAGTTCCGAGCGAAATACCGCAGGAAAACGTGGCGACAACAGTACGTGAACTTGAGAAGCAGATGAAGCAGGCCGCCCGCAACCTGGAGTTTGAAAAGGCCGCCGCGCTGCGAGACCAGATGGTTGAACTTCGCCGGTTGATGATTGAGTGAGCCATGTCTGCGCTGAGCACACTCCGCGGACTTGGCTGGTTACTGCCGGCAACGCTCCTAACCCTTAGTGCTATCGCCCTTACGGGCTGTGTTGAGCGCCTGGCCACTGATGGTGAACCCGGCGTTCCTGAGGGTTTCGGCGAACGAGTTCCTGATGTGCCCATTGGCGGCTACATCTTTGTGAAACCGCCCGGCGATGATTCGACTATCAACATCCGTGCGAACCTCAGGCAACGAGACGGTTCGACCACCCCCTGGCATGCGGAAGCCCGCTCGATTTCTCTCTGGCTGAGTCCGACTGACACGGATCAGGGAGCAATAACCACGACGATTCGCTTCACATTCGGCAACGAAATGGATGCGATTGCCGCACACAATGTGCTGTCACGCGTTGATGCGGGAATATCAACGTGGGCCAACAGGAATGGGCGAGACGCGGAGGTTGTTCTTGGCGACCAGGAGCAGGTCTGGTCCATGCGTAATGCACTGAATGGCAACATCGTCATTCCCGATGAGCGGCTGGTCCAAACGGGAATGTGGCGCAACGCCCTCAACCTGCCGCAAGCGCCGCCAAAACCGGTGCTCGCCGCGGGATTCACACAGGTTCCTCCTGAGCGCATGAACAAAATACTTGAGTGGCTCGCAGGGCAGGACATCGTTGACCTCACCCAATTCGGTGAGATGCTTGAGACGCTCCAGTTGGACAACGCCGTTTTTGCCGTGTACGGCGATTCCCTTCCTGAGCTGAGCGTGAATACTGCGCCAGAAGAATTCGCGTCTCACGGGCTCACCGGGCTCGCCATCGCCCGAACCGGAGTTCCGGCCCCCCTCGTTTCGTGGGGATTCAACGTCGGGGCGCTGCGAGCAGGTCTGGATAGGGTCGAATCTCGCACCGGCCGCTATTATCGTTACGAAGGTGACGGCGCAGTCGTGCTCGCTCAGGTCAGACAGGGCGATATACAGGTTGCGGCATCGTCAAGTCCTGAAGACGCCGCACAGATTCTTGAACTGATACCCAACTGATACGCGCCCGGCGTTCACACTTTCTAGGCCGCCGGAATTAACCCGCTAAAATGGAGAGGTAGGCGGTGCGTTGGTCACAAGCGCGTCGCCGTATAACACGGAGAGGGGAAGACAGTGGCTCAACCCGGAATGAATGATCAGGCCCGCGCGCGTCTCGGTTCCATGATGAAGACGTGGGAGCGCCGCAAGAAGATTGCTGAGAACCTTAATCAGATCCAGTATCGTGTCGCCGTTTACAGCGGCAAGGGTGGAGTCGGCAAAACAACAGTTGCGGTGAACCTGGCCGTCGCGCTGTCGCAGATGGGGCATTCGGTTGGACTCCTTGACGCTGACATCGACTGCCCAAACGCGGACAAACTCCTCGGCGTTACGGAACGACCCCGCTACGTTGACGGCATACTCCATCCGCCCCAACGTGCCGGTGTCAAAACCATCTCCATGGCGTCGTTCCAGGAAAACGAAGAAGAGGCCATCATCTGGCGCGGGCCAATGGTCACGAACGCCATCAACCAGTTCCTTGAACTAACGGAGTGGGGTGATCTTGAGTACCTCATTGTCGACCTCCCCCCCGGCACATCCGACGCCCCGCTGACCATCATGCAGACGCTTCAACTGCACGGTTTCGTTGTGGTGACCACGCCGCAGGACCTCGCCGTCCTCGACGCCAAGCGCTCAATCAATATGATCAAGAAGATGAATATCGACATCCTCGGCGTCGTCGAAAACATGTCCGGTGACATCTTCGGCAAGGGCGGCGGCGAGGTACTCGCGACCGACCTTGATGTGCCTTTTCTCGGACGGCTCGAGCTGTCCCGCGACTTCAGCGATATTGGCTCCGACCTCGCGGTCATCAAGCACAAGAAGGCGCAAAAGCGCTACAAGGAAATCGCCGAGGGAATGATCGACCGCGTCAAGGAAGTAACACCGGCCGCCCAGATCGCGTCGTAGGCCTCACGACTGATACGAGGTGGCGCCAGCCTCTTGTGTCGTGGATTGTGGTTGGTAGCGCTCGACCCTAATGCGGTTTTCGGTCTTGCGAGCTTGCGCCAGGTCGTAAGAGGTTTGGCGACGCAGCCAGAAATCGGCGCTGGACCAACCGGCCTTCTCGAGACGAATGGCCATCTCGGGTGAGATTCCGGCGTGACCGTTCAGCACGCGCGACAAGGTATGTCGGGCAACGCCGAGAACCTCCGCCGCCTCGGTGACGCTCAAGCCAAGCGGTTCCAGGCAGTTTTCCCTGATACTGCGCCCTGGATGCGGCGGGTTCTTCATAGCCACGATTCTGCCCCCTCACTAGTGATAGTCAACCAGGTCGATGTCATAAGCGTCACCATCTTCAAACCGGAACGTGATTCGCCAATTTCCTGAGATCGTCATACTCCACAATCCTGTCCGATCACCTCTCAGGCGGTGCAACCTGTACCCGGGCAGATCGATGTCGCTCGGTATGTTGGCATTATCAAGGTCTGCCAGTGCCGTAGTGACGCGACTCAGGATGTTGGCTCCTATGCTGCTCGAATCACCTCGTTCATAGAGTCGTCTCAGTCCTCGGTGGCGAAACGACCTGATCATGAACACAAGCATACCGCGTATCGGTACGCTTAGCTAAATGAAAAACTCTTGCTCGAACTGTGCGAGCAGGGCAGGGGAGCGGTCTACTCGTCGCCGCCGTCTTCTTCTAATGCAGCAGCTGCTTCGCGGGTACGCCTGATTCCACGGCCACCGGTCTCCGCCGGAGCGTTGGGAATCTCGGCTCCGGCCACACCCTCTTCCACAAGCCGATCACGCAGCCGCGCCGCGCGCGGATAACCAATACCCAACCGCCTCTGCAGCAGCGACGTGGAAACCTTGCCGTTGTAGATGTCGGCCAGTTCGCGCGCCTGCTCCATAATGTCGTCCTCGCCGGAGCCGTTGCGCTTGGACCCGTTGCCGTTCGTATCGTCCGTGCTGCCATTCCGGCCCCGCGATTGCAGGCCGATGTCCTCCGGTTGAATCAGGTCGGGCAGCTCCGGCGGCACGTAACCCTTGGATTGGGCGCGCCAAGCGTCGACAACACCATCTGATTCATGCGATGAAATAAACGCGCTTTGGATGCGGATGGGACGGGAAGCGTCCTGCGGCAGGTAGAGCATATCGCCGCGTCCCAGCAGCTTCTCTGCGCCCGCCCCGTCCAGGATTGTCCTTGAATCGACCAATGACGTCACCATGAAGCTGATGCGTGTCGGGAAGTTCGCCTTGATGAGTCCCGTGATCACGTTGACGGACGGGCGTTGGGTTGCAACGACAATGTGGATGCCCGTCGCGCGTCCCATCTGAGCGAGCCGAACGAGACCATTTTCGACGGCCTTGCCTGATGTCATCATCAGATCCGCCAGCTCATCAACGATGAGGACGAGATAGGGCATGCGATTCCCATCACCAACCTTCTCGTTGTAGGAGGCAATGTCGCGCGCCCCCTGCTGGGCCAGCATTTCAAGCCGATCCTCCATCTGCTGCATCATCCATTGCAAGGCATTAACGACTTTCTGCGTGTCGACGATGACTGGCGTGATGAGGTGGGGAATGCCGTTATAGATGGTCAACTCAACTCGCTTCGGATCAATCATCACGAAGCGGAGATCTTCCGGTGTGGCGCGTGAGATGAGGCTTGTAATCAGGCTGTTGATAAAGACGCTCTTTCCACTGCCGGTTGAACCGGCCACCAGTAGATGGGGCATACGGGCAAGATCTGCAACAACAGGCTCGCCGCCGCTGCCCTTGCCGAGCGGAAACGCCAGCATGCTTTTGCCTCGCGCCTTGTGGTAGGTATCACTCTCCATCTGTGGGCGCATGTAGACGGTCTCCCCGACCGTATTCGGTACCTCGACTCCCACAAGGTTCGTGCCCTGGATGGTTTCGATACGCACGCTTGCGGCCTTGAGTTGGAGCGCGAGGTCGTCATCGAGCTTCGAGATAGCGTCTACCTTGACGCGTGTCCGTCCCACTTCCTGGCGTCGGGCGACAATCTGGCCTTCCTCGTTCCGTTCCCGGACGGTTCGGTAACGCCTGTCCCACCCCGGACGCACTCCATAGAGCGTGACGGTGGGGCCGGGGCGAACCTCAGTCACCTCAACCTCAATGCCATACTCCTGCAGGGTTTCCTGGATGGCCTCTGCCGTCTCCATGTGGGATTCGGTGTCGACTTCCGTTGGCGGCTGCTCGTCAAATAGCTTGAAGGAGGGGAATTTCCACGCCACCCTGGGTAAACCGGCAAACGGATCAAGGGAGTCGAGAAGCTCCCGGTCGCTGCGGGCGACGGTGGTAACCTCTTCCTCCACCACCTCCACCGCTGGGTCCTCGTCTTCCTCCGACTCGAACCCGTCTTCCACCAGTATCATTGTGTCTTCGTCAGAGTCCCATTCAATGGCATCACTGATATTTTCAACAGGTTCATCAGTTGACTCGTCGCTGGGCGGCTCGACATGCCCGTTGAGATTCCAGATATCTTCCTCGTCCTCCACGTCATGATCGGTGAACGCCAGCGGATCCCTCTGCCCTATCGCAGCAACTTCGTCCGGATTCAGACCGAATCCTTCACCGCCGACGTCGGAATGGGGCGAGTGATCAGACCTTTGTTCGTCGTCGATGCTGCTAAGTCCGGGAGGCGGGATGAACAGAGGCTTCTCCTCCACTGCTGCCGCATTCTCCTGGTTGACGAATTCTTCGATAGTCCCTGTTTCCTCAGGGCGGACGTACCGTTCACCAAATGCTTGTGCGGTGTCATCCACACCCTTGTTGCTGGGGACGCTGGGTACCACGATGCGGGGGCGCTGCTCTTGCGGCGCCTCTCCATCCTTGGCCGACTCTATTTCCTGTTGCGTTCGTTGCTGCTGGTCACGTACGACGCCGACCGGCTCCGGATACCGTGGCCGTGTCGTGGCGCGCGCCGGCTCGGGCACGACGATCCGCGTCCGAGGTATAGGAGCCTGATCCAGCTCGAATGTTGTCTCTTCCTCATCCGTGTCCGCCCGTGACGTGCGCGCGTCCTGCACCTTGCGCCTGGCAGCTGCGCCACTGGCAGCGGCGGCGCTCGCGCTCGCCACGCCTGCCGCGCGGCCTGCGCGTCCGGATGCCCTCGCGGCCCTGATCGTGCCAATAGGTGAAAGAAGAATGACTGTTATAAGAGCCAGCCCGGCGAGAATGCCGTAGACGGTCAGATCCGCAAAATCAACAAGATAGACGGAGAGGCTGTTCTCGATGGGCACGCCCCACATTTCCGTAATGCCGGCAAAATGCAGGGCGGTCAGAATCGCCGCCGTGCCGAGCAGAGTAGCAACAGCCCACCGCCAGACGCGCAGGTTCTTGAACCCAAAGACACGAAGCGCAATATAGGAAGAAATCAGGAGAACAGGCCCGACGATCAGCCAGGGCCCCGCGTAATTCCACGCCGACGCCATCCGCTCCGTCACTTGAGGAGGCTGCCAATACGCGACCGCGATTGAGCCGCCGGCGATGCCCAACAATAGGAGGATGCCGAAGATGCGCAGCTTGGAGGAGCCGTGGCCGGCGGCGGTCTTCTTAACGTCGGCTACACTCGCTCGCTTGGCCGCGCGCCGAGTGGCAGTTGTCTCAGCCATAGCGCCATTATTTTAGACCAATTTCAAAACCAAGTCCAATCGGCGCGTGGTGTGGTCGCCATTACCCCCCTTGTGAAAGGGCTTCCTCCAGCATTGCGCGGGCATGTTCCGAGGTGTCAGGCCGTGCGAGCGCAAAGGACGCCGCCGCCCTCAGATGACCCAGCGGATTGCCTGCGTCGTAGCGTACGCCGTCAAAAGCGAACGCGAATGAGGGCGTACCCTCCCGACGCAGGATCTCCATCGCATCCGTAATCTGGATTTCATTCTTCGCGCCGGGCGGCGTCCGCCGTATCGCGTCAAAGATCGCGCCGGGGAAGATATAGCGCCCAACAATGCCAAGATCGGAGGGCGCGTCCGCCGGCTCCGGCTTCTCAACCATGCCCGTCACCCGGTACACACGCTCGTCGTCTCCATCAGCCGGTTCAACGTCAACGACGCCGTACGCCGAGATAGCCTCGCCCGGCACTCGCTCAACACCCACGTGGATGCCGGGATGACTGCGATATGCCGCCAGCATCTGCGCCAACACCGGCGTCTCTGCGTCGACAATATCGTCAGGAAGAATCACGGCAAACGGCTCGTCCCCCACCGCATCCGCCGCCTGCAAGATAGCGTGCCCCAAACCAAGCGGCTCATTCTGGTGGACGATCGTGACCGACAGTGAGTCCATGAGCCCCTGAACCTCCGGCGCGCTCGGGTGCTCTCCAAGGGTTGCGGCCAGCGCCTCCCCGTGCAGCGTCACATAGTTCTCCATCACCGCCTTCCCCGGCGCGCTGATCAGCACTACCTCTTTAAGGCCGGAATTCGCCGCCTCCTCAAGCGCGTAAAACAACATGGGACGATCGAATATCGGCAGGATCTCCTTGGGAATGGCGAGAGTCGCCGGCAGGAAGCGGGTTCCACGACCTCCCGCCACGATAACCACCTTGCTGATCCCGTCCTGTCTCTCGTTCACTGTCTCCTCCTCCGTTCGCCCTGAGCCTGTCGAAGGGCAAACAAAAAACAAAGGGGGCTCAGCCGGAGCCGAGCCCCCTTTCCCCAGTCGCCAAATGTCAACGTATTGGCGCCTGGCGCTGGGTTAGCCTTTGCTCACCTCTTCCGAATCTGCTGAAATAAGCTCTGGCTGTCTAGGTAAAGACATTTGCCAAATCACCTCCTCTCTTCTCAAGATGAGTCAAGTATATAACACGTCGATGTCGGAGTTCCTTAATGACTGCCGGGGACATAATCAGCGCCCCCGTTCCCGGGCGACCTATGAAGCTGCCTGGGCGTCCCTCTTGCCGGTGAATCGCAGAAGCGCATATCCGATGATGGCCGCTGCAATGGACGCGACGAATATACCCATCTTTGCCTGATCAACGAGGGCAGGGTCATCAAAGGCGATGCCGGAAATGAAGATCGCCACAGTGAAGCCGATGCCCGCAAGGAACCCCACCCCCAGCACGTGCACCAACGTTACCGATGCTGGCAGCTGGCCGATGCCAAATCGAATCGCAAGCCACGTTATCCCAAAGATTCCTATTGCCTTACCCGCAAGCAGCCCTGCGACGATTCCAATAGTAATGCTGCTCCCGGCCGCGTCCGAAAGCGTCTCGCTTGTGATTACGACGCCCGCATTCGCCAGCGCGAACAGCGGCAGAATGGCGAGGCTCACCCACGGATGAATCATGTGCTCCAGGCTCTCCAGCGGCGCTTCCGTCTTTCGACTGACCTGCTCGATTTCTTCGAGGACGATTTCCGCGTGCTCCTCGTCACCATTGGACATCGCAAGGCGATAGTCGTGCAGGAGATCGTCCAGGGCCGTGGCGTACTCATCACGGCTCCGCGCCGATCCGGCAGGGACGATCACGGCAAGAAGCACCCCCGCCAGCGTCGCGTGCACTCCGGATTCCAGGAAGAAATACCACATGGAAACACCCGCAGCGATGTAGAAGATCATGGAACGAATCCCAACGCGGACGCTCAACGCCGCCGCCGCGAGAATGGTCAGCGAAATCCCGAGACTCGACCAATCGATAGTGTCCGTGTAAAACACCGCGATAACCGCGATTGCGCCCAGATCGTCGACCACCGCCAACCCCAGGAGAAATACCCGCAGCTCCACCGGTATGCGTCGCCCCAATAGCGCCAACACACCGATCGCGAACGCGATGTCCGTCGCCATGGGGATGCCCCAGCCAACCGCCCCGTCGCCGGAACTGTTGAACGCCAGATAGGCAAGCGCCGGCACGACCATGCCGCCAACCGCAGCCAGCACGGGCAGCGATGCCTTCCTGACGCTGGACAATTCCCCGTGCAGCAGCTCGCGCTTAATCTCCAGCCCCACCACGAAAAAGAAGATGGCCATGAGGCCGTCGTTTACGAGGTGCTGAAGGTCCTCGGAAAGCGCGATGATGTGCAGGTCAAAAGAGATCTTGGTATGCCAGAAATCGAAATACGAGTCCGACCACGGTGAGTTGGCCCAGATGATTGCCGCCGCCGCCGCGGCCAAAAGGATGAGCGCCCCAACCTCTTCCGTGTGGATAAAGCTCTGGACCGGCGCGCGCAATCCTCTGACGCGATAGACCGCGCTGCGGGATTGTTCAGGGGCGTCACCCTGGCTGTCGCTCACGTGATTGCGCCTTTAGTAGCCTTCCGTGCCGTGCAAACACTCTAGCACTCCCGGCACGGCCAAAATACGGCGCCCCACCCAGACTGCCGCAGCGTCAGAATCTCAAAATCAAGTTCGGCTCATCCGCTTCGGGTATGACTGCCAGGGTAGGGGGTAACCCCCGGCCGCCTCAGTTGACCCCGGAACAGATAGCCGGGGTCTCGTACGGATCGACCGCACCCCCCGTTGGCGCGCTTTCATGCAGGCCCTCATAGTAGGCCTTATCGTACGCGCAGATGGCAATCAGGTACTCGTCATAGGCGTCTCTAAAGGTGTTGTAGGCCGCCAAAACCCTGTTGAAATTGGCCGCGGACGTTTCACATGCGGACACCGCCTCCACGCTGCCGCAGTACCGTATGGCCGTCTCATCGAACGCCCCCCGGGCCTCCAGCATCGTTCGCTTGGTGGAAATGTGCAGGTCCTTCGCCTCGTTCACCCGCTCTCGCAGATCCGTATTCTCCGGCCGCGTCCCCTGCAGGAGTTCGATCACGTACCCACGCACGTTCCCCTCCGGAACCCACACCCCGTCAGGGCTATCGACGGCATCGCCCTTGGGCCAGAAATAGTAAATGCCGTTCTCAATCTTGATGTCCGTCACCCTGTGAAGGATTGGCAATCCCCCGGCGCCCGTCCCCCCCGCCGGTGAGTCGTAGAAAATGATGGTTCCCACCTCGATGTCTTCCGGGAAAAAATTCTCCAGCACCACCACGGTGTCCAGGCAGGTGATCTTCGGCTCCATGCTGCCGGTGCACACGGGTAACATCTCCCGTGCCTTCAACTCCAGCGCCCGGCGATCCTCCTCAAGGCCGCTGATGACCACTCGCAGCCCCGCCGCCTCTTCTTCCAGGCTCACGACGGTCCCATGCGCCCTTCTCAGGTCCGCGTTGTCCTGTTCGAGGGCGCGGATCTCCCCGTCCAGATTTGTAGCCTCTATTTCGAGGGCGCTGATCTTCCCGTCCAGATTTGTAACCTCTATTTGATGCGCCGCTCTCAAGTCCGCGTTGTCCTGTTCGAGGGCGCTGATTTTCCCGTCCAGCTTTGTAACCTCTATCTGATGCGCCGCTCTCAAGTCCGCGTTGTCCTGTTCGAGGGCGCTGATCTTCCCGTCCAGCTCTGTAACCGCTATCAGATGCGCCATTCTCAGGTCCGCGTTGTCCTGCTCGAGGGCGACGATCTGTGCGTCCAGGTCCGAAACGTCTAACACAAGCTGGAGGATGTCGCTCCTCAGGGCGGTACCGGACTCCTGGAGCGCGTCGCGTCGCTCCTCCAGCGCCGCAACGTTCGAAGACAAATCCTGTATGCGGAGCTCCAACTCCTGTGACTGTAGCTCTAACTCTTGCCCGTCTTCTTCCGGGGCCTGGATCCGCGAGTCTCGCTCCTCCTGCGCCTGCTCATAGGTGGAACGCTGGAGTTCAAGCTCACGCTCCTTCTCCCCAACCTCCACCGTCGCCTGCCGCGCGTCGTCTCGCGCGTCCACCAGCAGCACGCCCAGACTGATCGCCATGACGCCAAGAAGCGCAATGGCCAGGACGGCTCCAAGAGTCAAATAGCCACTTCTCTTCACGATGAGGACTCCCTGTTCAACTCGCGGCCTCTCTATTAAGTGCTTGCTGCGTTAGGCCGCTCACCACGTCCGATCCTCCGGACATATATTTTGCTTATTGCCTGGCTCGAGTTGCCCAACAGTGTAGTTTCTGCAAAAGGCCTGTCTGTAGTACATCGCCAGGTTGGCGCACTCAGTCACCGTCTGTGGCCTGGTGGGGTTTCTGACGTTGAGGCTACCGTCAGCATTCTCATTCCGCACCCATTTCCAGCCGTTCCTCGCCTGTGTCATGGCTCTCTTTGTGATCGCGTTTCCTTCCGCGTCCTCGCCAATCACAATGTCCGTGTATTGCGAGTAGTCATGCACGACCGCGGCGTTCGACAGCGAACGGCGGGCATTGCACGAATCGTAGAAGTAGTCCCAGAGAGTTTCGCGGTCGGCAGATGCCGCCCTGTTTTCGACTGTCTCTTCCTCGCCGTTTGCATTGGTATATGTGACATACACTGCGTCACGCACCTTCCCGGATTCCGGCAGCCTCCCGTAAGCCGGTCCCGTATTGACCGTCACGGTGTAATTGGCGAACGCGTCCACGGCTAGGCCGTTGCTGCCCTTGAGGGGGTTTCTGGTCGGTACGGTGTAGGACACGGTTACCAGCTGCCCCGCTCTCACCTCCGGCACTGTGAGCGTGACCTTCGTTCCATCAATTGAGATCCGAGTGGCATTTTGCAGCTTCCCGCCACCAAACTTGATCCCAAACTGGCGGGCAGCCGTGCGCGAAGCGGTGTTCAGGTGCTTGTCAAATGTAAGCACCAGACTGGTCCCATTGACCTCCGCGCTCACCAGGGCCGGCGGCATATTCACGTAGCCATTGACGGCCAACATGAGAATTCCTGTATTGGATACGGCCCAATTGGGAGGATTGACGAGGCGAGTGTTCCTGATGCTCCATCCGGCTGCGCCGCTCTCCCCGTTCTCCATCGTAGTTCGCATTGTGACAGCGCTGTTCTTGCTGGCCACCACCCAATACGTCGAGTTGGCGGCGAGATCAATGCCGTCGCCGGATGCGTCGAATTGCACGAGGGCGAAGGAGTTCGACTGTACCGTCGTCTCGAGCGTGCCGAGAGAGGTGCCCGGTTTTCCGGACGAGTTCGTGTGGATAGATACCGAATAGTCGAACTCTGTATTGCCGGTGTGCACGCGCATTTCGACGCTGGTCAGCGTGTAGCCCCAGCTGTTGCTGCCGGTGGCGAACGCCTGCGCTTGCGCGTTGTTCATTGTAGTGGACCCAACCATTCCCTGCCCCGTGTTGCTGATCAGCGTGCTGGACGTCTGCTGGGCCATGCCCCCGCCTTGTTGTCCCTGCACGCCTCGCGTCACGCGTTTCGGCGCATCCCGGCTCTCCTCCACCTGTATGGGAAGATTCAAGTCGTCTATCTCATCGATGGGCCCCGCCGCCGCAGGACGTCCGTTAGCGAAGGCCAGCGCCAGCAGCGCTCCCACTGCCAGCGCTGCCGCTGCAATCACAAGGAAACGACGCCCCGGAATCGCTCGCCCGTCAGTCACCGCAAACCTCCCACTCGCCGCGCCCTACAACTGACGGCGCGAGGCGTCACTTCCCAAGCTGCATTTCTCCAGGTTGATTTGGAGGATGGCGCTCTCCCCCTCGCTCACCACGTCCGATACGTCGGACAATATGACTCAAGGATGTGTGGGTTCCGGTCACGCCAGTCCCTGTTGGCACAAGTCTGCTGTCTCAGGTACATGCCGTGGCTGGCGCACTCAGCCACCGTCTGTGCCCTGGTGCCTGTGACGTTACCGTTCGCATCCTGAACCCATACCCATTTCCACCCGTTTGCCGCCTGAGTCGTGACTGTCCTCTTCTTTCCATTGGGCAAGACAATCTCCGTCTCTTGCGTGTAGTCGTGGGCGAGATCCCTTGCTGACAGATCCTTCTGGCTCTGGCACGAATCCTCGAAGTAGGCGTAGAGAGTATCGCGCTCGGCGGAAGCCGCTCTGTTTTCGACTGTCTCTTCCTGGCCTGCCGCATTGGTGTACGTAACTGTAATTGGCGCGCGCGGCGGCTGAGAGAGGGGGTCGATCCTTCCGTGACTCACGGCTTGATTGGTGAAGGAGTCCACCTCTGGGCCGTCACTGCTCTTGAGGGGATTGCCGCCCTTGGTGTAGGACACGGTCACCGTCTGGTCCGAAGTCGCTTCCGGCACTGTGAGCGTGACCTCCCTTCCGCTGATTGAGATCGCGCTGGGCGTATGGGAAGTGCCGCCAATGTTGACCGTGAATGCACCGGCAGCCGTGCCCGATGCGGTGTTAAGATTCTGATCGAAGGTGAGAACAAGTTTGGTGCCGATTATCTCTGCGCTCTCCAAGTCCGCCTTCACCTTCAAATAGCCCTTGACGGCGAGCCGGAATTCTGCTGGTCGGTTAGCGCCGTCCCACGCCGTTGCTTGCCAGCTCCGCCACCGGCGATCATCCGCGATGCTCCAACCGGCCGCGCCGCCCGTATCCTCATTGTCCGTGCCCACTACGCCCACTGTGGCAGTGTTATTGGAGCTTCCGGTCACGTTCATCACCACCCAATAGGTCGTGCTGGCGTCGAGATTGATGCCGGTGCCGGGTGCCGTGAATGTTTGGAGCGTAAGCGTTGAACTCAGCGAGGTTCCACCGGAGAGCGTGCCGATGCTAGTGGCGTTAGGCGCCGTCGTCGTGCCTCCGTGAATAGCCAACGTGTAGTCGGGCTGGTCAGTACCGGTGCCTAGAGACATGAACATCTCGACGCTGGTCAGCTTATAGCCGTCGCTATGGTTGCCAGTGGTGAACGCCTGGGCGTAGTCGTTGGCAAAATCATTCGTAAAGGGTCCCGTCTGCGCGGTGTTCTTGATCAGCGTGCTGGAGTTTGGTATTACTGCCCGGGTGACGCCGCGTCCCTGCACATCTCGCTGCACATGTTTCGGCGCGTCCCGACTCTCCTCCAGCTCTATGGGAAGATTCAGGTCGTCGATAGGTGGCCCCGCTGCGGCAGGACTCGTCACAAAAAGAAAGGCCACTGCTGCGGCCAATCCCAGCAACACAGGCACAAGTATCCGGAGTGACCCCACCCCGATATAAGAACTCAGAACGGCTAGTGCCCCCTTCATCAGTGCACCTCCAAAATGTTGTCCGTCGGCCGCACCTATCGGTTCAAGCTCACCTATATAGAGGTGAAACTATTAGGCAAAATAACACACAAATCATAACCAACGTGTAACTAATTGGTATTAACACGGTGACGTTCCATAACCATCAACAAAAATCCCCAAAATTCCCACCCCCCGTCCACCCTGAGCTTGTCGAAGGGCCAAAATTCCTCCCCCTCGATGGGGGAAGGTTAGGGTGGGGGTGACTCCCCCCCCATGGGTGCAAGCGCCCGAGCCCCTGCTATAGTTCCACGTGCAGGACAAACACCAACTGCGGACTCAACAAAAAACAGTGAACTCCAATAACGCCAAAAACTCCCCAACCGAGCGACCGGCTAATCGCGCCCCCCGGGCGCGGTGCGTCGCGTCAGTCCTGATCAGGAACGACACCGTCCTGCTCGTGAAAAGGCTTCCCCACCGGCGCGTCTACCCCGATCTCTGGGACCTCCCCGGAGGACACATAGAAGCCGACGAGTCCGCGGAACAGGCCCTGCGCCGCGAAGCCCATGAGGAACTCGGCATTGAAGTGGCCGACCACCGGGAGCTGGGGACAGTCCTCGACCCCGTCGAGCCGGCCGACATCATCGTATTCGCCATAGCGTCGTGGCACGGCGAACCCACCAACGCCGCGCCGGATGAACACAGCCAAATCGACTGGTTCCCGGCAAACCAACTCCCCAAATCCGCCGCCCTCGACTGCTACCGCCAAGAAATCCAACAAGCCCTAACCACCATCAAGAAATAGCCCCCCCCGCCCACCCTGAGCCTGTCGAAGGCCAATTTGTCACACAAAATAACGCAATTCGCCCCCAAAGTTACACCACAATTACATAACATCTGTTATTGTGGTGCGGATTAGAGGGAGTACCACTTTCAGAGTGGGTTGGCAGGCCGCTACATGGCTGTCTGTGGAGGTGAAGAATGAGTACTCGACTCCGACTTACCGGCGTGGCAATACTGATCCCGGGAATCATCCTGGGCCTGCTTCTGGCCGCCCAGGCGCCCCCCGCAATGGCTGAGTCTCCGGACAACGAGAGGCGCTTCGCCTTTTCCCTCGGTCTGAAGAACCTCCTGCCTCTTTCCGAGCTGGTTCCCCCACCGGCCTCCAAGACAACCCCCCGGTCGGATGCGTCGCCGCAATCGTCATCATCAACACGGGGTACAGGGATACTTCCGCCCCTGCTAAGCAGCCTTAAGCCGGTCATTGCTCCGCCGAACAACCTACGGCAGGACGAGGAAGAGCCACCGGAGATCGACTACACGATACCTCCGGCCAAGGTCATCGGCCCCGGGTCGTCCAGGTACTTCGACTGCAACGCGCACCACAACTGGCCACATCCCACCGGCTGGTACTACGACGCCTTCAATGACGAGACCGTAGATATGGGTGCATGGGTCCATACCGGATTCGACGGCGCATCAGGAGTCGCGATCTGTCAGTTCCGGAATCACGAACCGGGCCTGAACTTCGTCTCCTGCAGTCAGGCTCCAACCACATTAAGCGTCCTGGGCGACGGTCCGGATCGAGTACGATTCACCGGGCAGTACCTCTTGAGCGGTACACCCCTTTGCCTGGACAGTAACGGCATCCACGAACTGGAAGAATACGCGCAGGAATATACCGACCCTTAAGAATAGCCCGCCCCAACCCCCGTTGACCCTGAGCTTGTCGAAGGGCCACCGTCATTCCCGCGCAGGCGGGAATCTGAATCCTATTGCGCCATCCAAACCGCCGTAACGCCGTCCAAAGGAATCCCCTCCCCCTTGATGGGGGAGGGCCAGGGTGGGGGTGATCTCTCCCCCCCCGTCATTCCCGCACACTCCCGTCATCCCGGCGAAGGCCGGAATCCACGCGTGGCCCGCAGGGCCACAACTCCCCCCGCCATTCCACCCCCTCGTTGCAGAGAATTTTCCCGATCCTACCAAATCATCATGAAAAGTAATGCAAAACAGGTGAAATAGTTACGCCAAAGTTACACACTCTTTGGTATTGTGGAACAACTTAATGGGTGCACGACCACAGGCGGTCCAGCGAAAGTGATCCGATACCAGGCGGGGGCCGGACGAAGTGAGCAGGGTCAACCGGTGGATGATTGGCATGGCTCTGGTCTTCATCACGGGCGGCGCTTTCGCCGCGCTGCTGGGACTGTACGTGGCGGACGTAAGGCAGGAGATCGACGCCGTGGCCAGTGATCTCAGCATGCAAGAGGTTGAGCTCGAGAGTGAGCGCGACGCCCATCAGGAGACGCGCGATGACCGCGACTCTAACGTCGAGGCTCTGATGCAGGAGCGCATCGATCACAATGCAGCCGTTACTCTCCTTGCTCAGGAGCGCAACAACTTTGAGGAGTCCACATCAGCCCTCAACCAGGAGAACAGCGCCCTCAGTGACAAGAACAAGACCCTCCGCTCCACCGTCGGCTCACTGGAGAGAAAGAACGTCAGGCTGACGCTGGCAAACGTGTCCCTCACTGAAGAGCGCGACGGCATCAGCAATGACAACTCGGCCCTCACCGAGGACAAGAACGCGCTGATACGGGAGCGCGACGGCCTCAACCAGGAACTCTCTGTTATCCGCCTTGCTCACGAAAGCGTTGCAAGCCTGGAAGTCCTACAAGAGGCCGAGGACGCCTACGTCGATCTGGCAGTCCAGTACTGCGGCACCGTCGCGGCCCTGTCTGCATGTGACACGACTGCCGGCAATCTGGCACTCCTTCAAGAGGCCTATGACGTCTACCTGGAGGCTCAGAGCCGGGCCAGGGACCAATACTGCGCATACAAAGAAACCTATGACAGGTTCTATCAGACCGAGCCGACAAGTCGATATGTGGCTGTATGTGGAGGTGCAGAATGAGTACTCGAATTCGACTAACCAGGCTGGCAATCCTGATTCCGGGAATCATCCTGGGTCTGATTCTTGCCGGCCAGGCCACGCCCGCAATGGCTGAGTCTCCGGATAACGAGAGGGGCTTTGGCTTTTCCCTCGGTCTGAAAGACCTTCTGCCACCCCCGGAGTTGGTCCCCAAGCAGAGCCCCGGGCCCGGCTCCTCGCAGTCATCAATAACGAATACAAGGAACAACCTGGGGAACAACCCGCCCCCGCCCCAGCAATCCAACACCGGGGCGGCATCAACAAGCGATAGCCCGCCCCAGCAGGCCAACACCAGGGTGGTGACCAGCGTCGTACCCCCTCGTGCCGATGACGTCGTTCGCCCGGGAAGCACAGAACCTAAATACGTGAATTGCAACGCGCTCATGGATTGGCCGCACACAAGCGGGTGGCTGAGGGACGACGGTGGAGTGAGGCGGGACGTGGGAGCGTTCGTCCATGTTGGATACTACGGCCACGACGGCAACACCGACCCGGATAACGCAATCTGTGTTCAGCGATTCAACACGGTGTCGGGCTGGGGAGAAGTTCTCTGCAGTCGGGCCAGAGCGACAAACAACACGTTGCAAGACGCAGGGTACCGCCTGGATGTGAACAGCACTGGCTCTGACCTGGACTTCACCGGTCACTATACCTTGAGCGGCCAGGCTATTTGCTCGACCGCAGAGGCCATACAGAGCCATCAGGAATACGTACGGGAGCAACAGCGCAAGCAGCACGAGGAATTTTGCCGGAATAACCCCACACACACCTCGTGCACCCCCTGAGCTTGCTTTCCTCACCCTGAGCCCACACCCGCTCACCCTGAGCTCGTCGAAGGGCCAAATCCCCTCCCCCTTGATGGGGGAGGGCCAGGGTGGGGGTGACACGACCACCATTCACCCCGGGCTCACCGATGCACCCCCCAGTACCTGCCCCGTACTAGTTACGGGGCAGGTCCACCCCCCCGCATGTCATTCCGAGCGCAGCCGAGGAATCTAAAGCCTCAATAGGCCACTCAAGTTGGAACGCGGTGCGCCAACCTCACATGTCCATCAAACCCTAATCGCGAACTTCAAAAACCCCCCGCCTCCAACAGGTCCGCCACCGCATTCCCCGCGTCCTGTCCACTCGAGAGCGCCCCGTTCACCGACGGCACCCGCATGTAATCCCCCGCCAACACCAGATTGTCGATGCGCCCCGCAAGCTGCCCCGGCACCTCCGCCATCGCGGCCAGCATCCCGGGCTCCCCCATGCACAGCGCCTCCTCCCAGCGGTACACGCGGAAAAACAATCCCTCGTCGTCAGCGGGTATAGCCGACCCCGGTGGCGCCTTCCGACGAACGGCCGCCAACATCTCCCGCTTGATCTCATCATCCCCGAGCGGAATCAGCTCCTTGGCACGCTCGCGGCCAATCAACAGGTCGAGAAGGTACTTGCCCGGAGGCGCGCAGTCGGGCAAGAAAGTGGTCCGATTCAGCAGCAGGGGAGTATCGTCGTCCTCCGGGTACAGCGCCCCATGCCACCCGGCCGGCAGCGGTGATTGGTCGAGCCCGATGACCACCCGGCACCCGGTCGAATAACTGACGTTGCTGAGCGCCCGCCGTGTCTCCTCCGGCAGCTCCGGAATCAGATCCGGAACCTTCGTGCCCGGCACCGCGCAGATGACAGCGTCCGCCTCGATGGTCTCGCCGTCCACCTCAACTCCGGTCGCCTTGCCGTCCGTAACAACGATCCTTCTCACCGGCGTCGATACGCGAATCGCATCCGCGCAATAGCTGGCAAGCGCCTCGCTCAGCGAACCGATGCCTCGCTCCGGCATGGATACTTGCCCGGAATGCAGCATCGTCTCGCCGATGTATGCCCGCATCAGCGCCTGCCCCGCGGGCATGGGATCGCCCAAGATCATGTCCAGCGGCCCCTTGAGCGTCACCTGCAAAGTCTCAGGCACGCCGAGCCGCTCCATGTATTCCCCAAACGACTCCCCATCGTCGATCTCGGCGATGGGGCTGTCGCCGGCGAAACTCATATACTCCGACTGCCGCCGGATCTCCCGCATCACCTTGTAACTGGCGCGCATGCCGGAGGGTGAGAGGAAGCCCATCGTGTGGGCCGTCCGCAGGTGCCGCAAAAAGTTCCAGAGCGACTGGTCCGGCGTTGTCGTGACCCACCGCCCCTTGCGATAGTGGCCGAACTTCATCTGCGAGGGGACTAGCGGCAGCCCCAGCTCCTCGCACATGCGGAACGCCGTGTCATAGGTCGCGGTGAACACGAAAGCGCCCTGGTCCAGCGAGAACCCGTCCACCGTTTCTCCGATGCCGCGTCCCCCCGCGCGCTCCTTCGATTCCAACAACAGGGGAGTAACCCCCCGCCGCATCAGCGTGTAGGCTGCGCTCAGCCCAGCAAACCCCCCACCAACGATCACCACCCGCCCGCCGCCGCTGCTCATACGCCGAGCTCCCTTCTCGCCCCCGGTTCACCCAGAGCGTAGTCGAAGGGAGCCCAATACGTCATTCCCGCGAAAGCGGGAATCTGAATCACATTAGACTACCCATACCCCTCACCGCCAATCTAGTATCACCTCATGTCATTCTGAGCGCAGTCGAAGAATCCAAAGCCTCTATTTGCGAGCTTGGTCAGCAAATCCTGGTCCGAGTCCCGATAGCCGCGCCTGTGAGGTCATCTGACGGCAGCCCCTCATGTGATAGACAGCAGTGGAGGCCCGCAAAACTGTTGACGACATGATGCCCTGCCGATGGGGAGTAAATGGATGTCAACGGGGGGCAATGTTGCCGGATTCTGCGAATGGTTATAAAAAGTCATAATAATCTGTCTAATTGTTACGCCAGAGTTATACTTCCTATTGTAAAATCATGGGAAAGTATACCCCAAATGGGAGATGGCTTCGTGGCTCTCGTACAGAGAAACCCTGAACAGGCAGTTGCATCGACATCAACGGCTGTTCCTGTGACGCCCGCGTTTGATGCCACCCGCGGTAGCAGCTCTACAGCACTACTCATCGATTCTCAATCCTGCCTAGCTCCCACCCCCCGACACAGGAGCTGACGGCGTGAGCAGCCCGCCCCATACGCGCCGTCCCCTTGCGTCGAAGGCCGCTGGTTTCGACGGTGAAGACGCAATACAAGGAGGGAAATCGTGCAGCAACTGAACTCTACACAAGCCAGAGTATTCATTGCGCTTGTCGTAATTGCTGCCGTGGGTCTGCTGTGGAGTAACCTCGCATGGCCGGGCCATCCCATCTTGGCTCAGATGAACACCGACTATGACGCGGACGACGATGGCCTGATTGAAGTGGGCAGCCTGGCACAGCTGGACGCTATCCGATACGACCTCGACGGAGATGGCTCTCCGACGAATTCCACCGCCTACGACGCCGCATTCCCCAACGCAGCGACCGGCATGGGCTGTCCGTCCACAGGCTGCACTGGCTACGAGCTCACCAGCAACCTTGACTTCGACACCAACGGCGACGGCAGGACCGACATCGCCGGCGACGACTACTGGAACAGCGGCGCGGGATGGGAGCCGATTTCAGATAGCGCGAGGAGCGGATTCCTTAGCGCCATGTTCCGCGCTACGTTGGAGGGCAATTCCCACGTGATTTCGGGCCTGTTCATCGACCGCTCCGGAGAACGATACGTTGGATTCTTCGGGAGAGTCTGGGGTGGCGAGATACGCAACTTGGGGCTCGAAAGCGTAGTCGTGAAAGGCGACAGATATACCGGAGGGCTGGTTGGGCATACAACCAGCAGCTCCTCCTACCCCTCCCTCATCAGTGCAAGTTATGTCACAGGCTCCGTGTCCGGCGGGCGTTCGGTCGGTGGTCTGGTTGGATCCAATCAGGCCTCCATCGACGCGAGCTATGCTGCGGTCTCCGTGACCGGTGCTTCGGTTATCGGTGGTCTGGTCGGGAGTAACCTCAGCATAGGCCTCAGCAGCGGCTTGATCAGTGCGAGCTACGCCACCGGCTCCGTCACCGGGGGCAGTCTAGCCGGTGGGTTGGTCGGGAATAACCAGGCAGGCTCCATTACCGCAAGCTATGCAAAGGGCTCCGTGTCTGGTAAATCTAATGTTGGTGGTCTGGTCGGGAGTAACCACACCAGCGGCTCGATCAGCGCGAGCTACGCCACCGGCTCCGTCACCGGGGCCGCTGGATATGGAGGACTGGGCGGACTGGTTGGTAGTAACGACCTAGGTTCTACTATTACCGCCAGCTACTGGGACACCCAGACCTCCGGTCTGTCCACCAGCGACGGCGGCGTTGGAAAGACCACCAGTGAGTTGCAGTCTCCCACTGATTATTCCGGCATCTACGCCGATTGGAACGTGGACCTGGACGGAGACGGTACTGGGGACGACCCGTGGAGCTTCGGTGCCTCTAGCGAATATCCCAATCTCAAAGGCGTCGGCCCAGTCTCGCTCGTGGATATGGACAAGTCAGCCCTAGTTACGCTCTACAACGCCACCGACGGCGCAAACTGGACGAATAACACCAACTGGCTCAGCGAAGAGCCTCTAGGTGATTGGCACGGCGTGACTACGGATGACGAGGGGCGGGTTACTCGCCTAAGGCTGTCGAGTAACAATCTAGTAGGCACAATTCCTGCCGAACTCGGCAACCTATCTAATCTGACGAGTCTCTCACTCGGTCGCAATGACCTTACGGGCGCAATACCGTCTCAACTCGGCAACCTGTCTAACCTGGAAACTCTGTGGCTCGGCGACAACCAGTTGACAGGCGCTATACCGGCCGAACTGGGCAGCTTGTCCAACCTGGACTATTTGGGTATCGAGGGCAACGGCTTGACAGACGCAATACCCTCCGAATTGGGCAACCTGTCCAGTCTGACTTGGCTGGCGCTCAACGGCAACCAACTGACAGGGGCGCTCCCGCAGAGCTTCACAAATCTGACTGCGCTTGATGACTTCGCGTTCAACGATAACGCCGGCCTTTGCGCGCCAACGGATGCAGCGTTCCAGACCTGGTTGCAAGGCATATCCAACAGCAACATGGCGACTGAAGTCGCCGTGCCTTTCGGTCCGAATTGCGTGTCGTCAGAGCCAACCGACTACGACGCTGACGACGACGGCCTGATCGAAGTGGACAGCCTGGCGCAGCTGGACGCCATCCGCTACGACCTCAACGGCAACGGCACGCCCGCCTCGGCCAACGCGTCGGACTACTCTACGGCATTCCCCAACGCAGCGACCGGCATGGGCTGTCCGTCCACAGGCTGCACGGGCTACGAGCTCACCACCAACCTTGACTTCGACACCAACGGCGACGGCAGTACAGACGTCGCCGGCGACGACTACTGGAACAACGGCGCGGGATGGCAGCCGATTGTAGATAGCTCCAGGAGCGGGTACCAGGACGCCACGTTCCACGCCACGTTTGAGGGCAATTCCCACGTGATTACGGGACTGTACATCGACCGCTCCGGGACTAGCAACGTTGGACTCTTCGGCCAAGTTTGGGGTGGCGAGATACGCAACTTGGGGCTCGAAGGCATGGTCGTGAAAGGCGGCGACAACTTCACGGGAGGGCTGGTTGGGAGCATAAGTAGCGCTGCGTCCAACGACTCCCTCATCAGTGGAAGCTATGTTTCAGGCTCCGTGTCCGGCGAGAGTTCGGTCGGTGGACTGGCTGGTTTCAGTTCAAACGAGGCCACCATCAACGCGAGCTATGCTGCGGTCTCAGTGTCCGGTACTTCGAATGCCGGCGGGCTGGTCGGGACCAACCACAGCAGCGCCTCCATCAGCGCTAGCTATGCCACTGGCTCCGTCACCGGGGGCGCTGGGTATGGCGGAGGGTTGGTTGGAAGCAACCAAGGCGGCTCCATCACAGCAAGCTATGCCACGGGTTCCTTGTCCGGGAGTTTCATGGGCGGACTGGTTGGCAACGACAGCGGAGGCACAGTCACCGCCAGCTACTGGGACACCGAGACAACCGGCCGGACCACAAGCGCAGGCGGTGTTGGGAAGACCACCAGCGAGTTGCAATCGCCCACCGGCTACACGGGCATATACTCCGACTGGAACGTGGACCTGGACGGAGACGGCATCGGGGACGACCCGTGGAACTTCGGTACATCCAGCCAGTACCCAGTGCTCAAAGGCCCATCGTCAGAGCTCACCGACCGCGACATCCTGATCGCCCTCTACAACGCCACCGACGGCGACAACTGGACGAACAACACCAAATGGCTGAACGACGAGCCGCTGGGTGACTGGCACGGCGTCACTACGGATACAGAGGGGCGGGTCACGGAATTACGGCTCTCCCGCAACCAGTTGAGCGGGTCGATACCACCGGAGCTGGGCGGTCTCTCGAAACTGGAATACTTGGCCCTCACTGGCAACCAGTTGAGCGGGTCGATACCGTCAGATCTGGGCAATCTTTCGAACCTGACGGGGCTGGCCATCGCTGGCACCCTGTTGAGCGGACCGATACCGCCAGAATTGGGAAGCCTCTTGAACCTAGGACGCCTATACCTCGGCGGCAACCAACTGAGCGGGTCGATACCACCGGAGCTGGGTGTCCTCTCCAACCTGATGGAATTGGACCTCGCCCGCAACCAGTTGACGGGCCCAGTTCCCGGGGAATTGGGTAATCTAGCTAAGTTGATGGATCTACACCTATACAACAACGAACTGACAAGCCCGCTTCCGCAGAGCTTTACAAGGCTGACACTGCTTGAAGTTTTTACCTTTAGCAACAACGGCGGACTTTGTGCGCCGACGGATGCGGTATTCCAGAATTGGCTCAAAGGTATTGACAACACCAGAGGTCATGCCGGCGTTGCTCCTCTCGGACCCAACTGTGCAGACCTCACCGACCGCGAAATCCTTGTCGCCCTCTACAACGCCACCGACGGCGCCAACTGGGAGGACAGCAGAAACTGGCTAAGCGACCGGTCTATAGGCACGTGGGAAGGCGTTTCGACGGACGCAAATGGGCGTGTTACTGGAATCAATCTCTTCGGAAACGACCTTACTGGCGTGATTCCGGCCGAACTAGGCAGCCTGTCCAATCTGGAGTATCTGACTCTCCAATCCAATCGACTGACGGGCGCAATTCCGGCTGAGCTGGGCAATCTGACCAATCTAAAATCGCTGGCACTCGGCAGCAACGATCTTACAGGCGCAATTCCGGCACAACTAGGTAGCCTGTCTAATCTGACGGGGTTGCATATCTGGGGCAACGACCTCACAGGCGCTATTCCCGCAGAGCTGGGCAACCTGTCCAACCTGATGGCGCTGACCCTCAACTCTAATCGATTGACAGGTGCAATCCCCTCCGAACTGGACAAGCTGTCAAACCTCACGCAATTGTGGCTCGGCAGCAACAACCTCACAGGCGCTATTCCTACACAACTGGGCAGCCTGTCCAATCTGCGGTCGCTAAAGCTGGACAACAATGACCTCGCAGGCGCTATTCCCACACAACTGGGCAATCTGTCCAGTCTGACGGAACTGAATCTCGTCAATAACCAGTTGACCGGCTGTATCCCCGCGGGATTGCGAACCGTGGTGAACCATGACCTTGACGAGCTTGATTTGCCGTTCTGCGATGTCTTGCTGAGCGGCTTGACCGTAAGTCCAGGCTTCCTGGCCCCCACGTTCGATCCGAATTGGACGGACTACAGCGCGTCAGTGGGCTTGTCGCCAGTGACTGTGACGGTGATCCCGACAAACGACCAGAACGCGACGTTCCAGTACCTTGACGACAATGATCTCGTTCTCGTGGACGCCGACAGCGCTCTCGAGGGTTTCCAGGTGGAATTCGGCGGCCGCGTTCCCAAGGTCAAGATAAGGGTCGTGTCACAGGATACTCAGGCAACCCACACATACGTCGTTACGGACCTGGGCCATCGTTATGACGCTGACGCCAACGGCTCGATCGAAAAGGTCGAAGCCATTTTGGGGATAAATGATTACCTTGACCACCTCATCACAAAGCGGGAGGCTATCGAGCTCATCAATCTGTATCTCGACAGTTGAGGCGGATCGAAGGGTCACCCCCACCGTCATTCCCGCGAAAGCGGGAACTCATCGTGTCCCCTCTCCCTGAGGGGGAGGGTAGGGGGTGCTACATAAGCCTCCCAAACACCGCTCACCCCCACAAAAGCATGCCCCTAGTACTCCAGTTTCGCCTCCCACCCGTCCACGCCGTCCGCCAGCAGGTCGAACAAGTGCCAGACGCCGCAATACAGGTCCCCGGGACCGAAAAAATCCTTGGCGACCCGATCGATCGTCCCGTCTGCATTCTTGCGAAAAGTAGACACCCCCGGCATCGCGTTGGAATTGTATGAGACTCCGTCCGACTCGAAGCCCATGTCCTTGATGAATGACGTGTCCTCAGCCGAGTACATCTCGAACGTCCAGCCCCGCTTCTCCCGCACCGCCTGCTGTACGTCCACGCTGTTCGGAGACACCACCACGAACGCCGCCCGATCCCGCAGGTGGCCTAGTACACCGTTGAACCCGTCGGCCCACATCGTGCAGTACGGGCACTCCGACCCCATGTTGTGTATCACGATAAGGTCCTGCTTATCCCCGAACATCTCAGACAGCCTCACGCCGCCCTCGCGCCCGTGAAGTTCGTAGTCCTCGACCCGCTCCGGCCCGATCCGCCGGCACAGCTCGACCATCCTCTGCTTTGCCTCTTCCAGGTTCCCCCACGCCTCCGCGTACTCTGCTTGCAGGTCCTGTGAAGTGGTCATGAAACTCCCTCCGCGCGGGGATTACTGTTGGCTTGGCGGCCACCGATACCTGGTTGCAGTTTAGATACGGTTGCAGTCAAGAGACGGCAGCATCGCCAGCTTACCACCCACCCCCGCCGTCATTCCCGCGAAGGCGGGAATCTGAATCACATAAGCCGCCCAAACTCACGCCCCATCCGACCCCTAAGCGACGCAAGCTAGCAGAATGCAAGGCCGTCGGTAGTGATGCGTCTATTCTCCAGCGCGCTCGGCACGCACCCTCTCAACCGGTTGCTGGAGATGTTCAGACTTTCCAGATTGGTGAGGTTGCCCAGCTCCGGGGGTACCGCTCCGCTCAAATCGTTGGAGTAGAGCGCGAGCGTCCTTAAGTTGAAGAGGTTGCCCAGCTCCGCGGGTATCATTCCGCTCAACTCGTTGCGGTCAAGGAGCAGGAAATGCAAGCCTGTGAGGTTGCCAAGTTGCGACGGTATCGGTCCGCTCAATTGATTGTCGGAGAGTTCCATCGACCGCAGCTTGACGAGGCTGCCCAGCTCGGCGGGAATCTCCCCGCTCAGATCGTTGGAGGAGAACTTTACCCATTCAAGGCTGACGAGATCGCCCAGCTCCGCGGGAATCTCCCCGCTCAACTCGTTAGAATTAAGCTCCAGCGTTCTCAGGTTGACCAGGTTGCCGAGTTCAGGGGGGATCTCTCCGCTAAAATGGTTGCCGAAGAGGCGCAGCCACTCGAGGCTGGCAAGGTTCCCGAGCTCTGGGGGTATCGGTCCCCTCAACTGGTTGGATGAGAGCTTCAACCATAAGAGATTGGAAAGGTTTCCCAGCTCCGGGGGAATCTCTCCGCTCAGTTGGTTCTGATAGAGAGCCAGTCGAAGCAGACTGGCGAGGTTGCCCAACTCCGGAGGTATCGCTCCAGTCAACTCATTCAAGTGAAGATTCAGAGTCTCCAGGCTCGTTAAGTCGCCCAACTCCGGCGGTAGCTCTCCACTCAGACCATTGTCGGAAAGATCCAGCCAGATGACTCTACCTGTGCTGTTGGTTCTGACGCCATGCCATTCGTCGAGCGGTTCGTCGCTCAGCCAATAGTCGTCTTCTGTCCAGTTGGGGCCGTCCGTGGCGTTGTATAGGGCAGTCAGTACGTCTCTGTCCGGCCAATCCATGGGTTCCGACGTGGGCGTATCCGAGGTTTCGGATGTGCCGTTGGTCGCATCGGTAGCGGTGTCCCGCTCAGCCTCAGGCGTCGGTGTGGCCGAATCGGTAACAGCGTCCCTATCTGTCTGGGGCGTCGCTGTGGGCGGGAGCTGAGGCGTGCTGGTGGGTATTGCTATGACGGCGGGTGTGGGAATCGGTGGTGCCTTCTCGGCAGGCACAACGGTCGCCTCGTCCCCTCCACAGCCGACCAACACAATCACTGCAAGCAGCGATATGACGATCACCCACGGTTGCCAAGCCGCCCCAAACACTCCGCGATTGTTCTTCGTCATGGCCTCAATTCCCCCGCAGTCTCAATTGTAACAAAACGGTGTAACTGAGATGTAATAATTGTTAGACATAACTATGATTTCGTGTCACTATTCGTGGAAGTGCGCGTGATCGGCTCGGTAGAAGGTGAACCCTGCGGCCCGGGGGCGAGAGCCCGCCCCCCGGTTCACCCTGAGCTTGTCGAGGGGCCACGACAAATCCCTCCCCCTTGATGGGGGAGGGCGAGGGTTGGGAGTGACTCCCCCCCGTCCACTGTTAGTCTCCATCCGACTTGCCCGCGCTTAAGAGTCGGGTTCACAGAACGGCAGAGCCAACTCCTCGAAATCGTTGTTCTCGACATCGCCAAACGCGCTTGGCACGCACCCAGTGAGCGCGTTGTCAGCAAGTTTCAGCGTCTCCAGGCTGGAGAGTAGGTTGCGGAGTCGCGTCACGTCGCCCATGTCCTCGAAAGCGCTAAGAGGCCCTAGCAGGTCGGAGAGGTCTTGGCCAAGCTTCGCCGGAGTCTCTACACTCAGTACGTCGTTCCATAGAGCGAACACCTCCGGGCCGGAGAGTTGGTCCGGTGTAGCCAGGAATCCTCCGAATAACTCGAAATAAGCATGAGGATCGTTATACAAAATGTACTCCGTAAGTAAGATGGTAAGTTGGCTTAGTTCGGGCGTTATCTCTCCGCTCGAATCGTTGTAGATGAGATCCATGAACATCGGGTTGGAGAGTTGGCCCAATTCGGCCGGTATTTCTCCGCTGAGCGCGTTGCCGTCGAGTCTCAGTACTAGCAGGTTGGGGAGTTGGCCCAGTTCGGCCGGTATCTCTCCGCTCAGCTCGTTGTCATCGAGTTCCAGTACTAGCAGGTTGGCGAGTTGGTCCAGGTCAGCCGGTATTTCTCCGCTGAGCGCGTTGCCGTCGAGTCTCAGCTCTAGCAGGTTGGAGAGCTGGCCCAGCTCGGCCGGTATCTCCCCGCGCAAGTCGTTGTACCGTAGATTCAATTCTTTCAGCTTGGAGAGGTTCCGCAATTCAGCCGGTATCATTCCGGTCAACCGGTTCTCGCCGAGAGACAGAATCTCCAGGTTGGGGAGCCGGCCTAGTTCTGCCGGAATTTCTCCGCTCAAAGCGTTGTCAGTGAGATTTAGCTCTTCCAGGTTGGAGAGTTGACCCAGCTCAGTCGGTATTTTTCCCCTCACCTGATCGAAAAAGGGAAGGCTGCCAATAGAATCCCTATACACAAGCAGACGTCTCAGCTTGGAGAGCTGGCCCAGTTCAGGCGGTAACTCTCCGCCAACGTCGTTATTCCGGAGCCGTAGCTCAGTAACATACCCGAGGTCGTCTGTAATGACACCGTACCATTCGCTCAGAGGCCTGTCGCTGAGCCAATTGTCGTTTCTTATCCAATCGGGGCCGTTTGTGGCGTTATAGAGGGCAACCAGCACTGCTCTGTCCGGTTCATCGGAGTCTGCAGTTGTAGCTGTGCCTCCCTCGGGATGCCGTGTTGTCGGTAACCCGGATGAACCGGAATCGCACCCCAGTAGAACGGCGGAGAGAGCCAGGGTGAGGCCAATGAGTATGAGGCTTCTTGTCATTTCAGCGATTCATGATCTCTGCACGTAGGACACCCATCGAGAAAATAGAGCGCCATCCGGCCCGCCGACTCCTAAGTGGCGCAAGCTAGCAGAACGCCAGGCTGTCGGTCGTGATGCGTATATTCTGCAGCGCGCTCGGCACGCACCCGGTCAACCGGTTGCTGGAGATGTTCAATCTTTCCAGGTTGGTGAGGTTGCCCAGCGCCGCAGGTATCCCCCCGCTCAGATCGTTGTGGTTGAGGAGCAGTGTTTCCAGGTTGGCAAGGTTTCCCAATGCTGCGGGAATCCCTCCACTCAAATCATTGCGGTCGAGTAGCAATGATTCCAGGCTGGCGAGATTGCCAAGTTCTGAAGGTATCGCCCCGCTTAACTGATTACCGCCGAGTATCATCGACCGCAGTTTGGTGAGGCTGCCCAGCTCAGAAGGTATTTCTCCACTCAGCTCGTTGGAGGAGATCGTCAAGAATTCGAGGTTGGCGAGGCTGCCCAGCTCGGAGGGTATCTCTCCGCTCAACTCGTTGGAGGTGAACGTCAGCGTCCTCAGGTTGATGAGTTTGCCCAACTCCGGGGGAATCTCTCCGGTCAGTTCGTTATTGCCCAGCTCCAGTGTTTCGAGGTTGGTGAGGTTGCCGAGTTCGGAGGGAATCTCTCCACTCAAATTGTTGCGGTAGAGGCGCAGCCATTCGAGACTGGCGAGGTTGCCAATCTCCGGGGGGATCGGCCCGCTCAACTCGTTAGAGGAGATCTTCAGCCATTCGAGTCTGGCGAGGTTGCCAATCTCCGGGGGAATCTCTCCGGTCAGCAGGTTCACATAGAGAGACAGCCAACGTAGATTGGCGAGGTTGCCGAGCTCCGAAGGTATCTCTCCGCTCAACTCATTGAAGGAGAGATTCAGACTCTCCAGGCTCGTGAGGTCGCCGATCTCCGGCGGTATCTCTCCACTCAACTCGTTCTCAGAGAGGTCCAGCCCGGTGACTCTGCCTTCACGGTCGGTGAAGACGCCGTGCCACGCAATAAGCGGACTATCGCTCAGCCAATGGTCGTCTGCTGTCCAGTTGGGGCCGTCTGTGGCGTTATACAGGGCAATCAGCGCATCCCTGTCCGGGCGAAGCCATGGGTTCCGGCATGGGCGTCGGTGGGCCCGTGGGTTCGCGTGTGTCGATGGGCACTTCAGAAGCGGCGTCCCCGTCACTCTCTGGCGTCGGTGTGGCTGTAGGCAATACAGTGCCGATAGACGTATCGCTGACAGCGTCCCCATCCACATCAGGTGTTGATGTGGCCGCAGGCGGCGGCGTGCTGGTGGGCGCTGCTGTGGCGGCGGGAGTGTTGGTCGGAGGTGCCGTGGCAGAGGGAGTGTTGGTCGGTGTTGCCGTCGCGGGGGGCGCAGTGGTCGGCTCCGGCGTTTCATCCCCTCCGCAGGCCACCAGTACCAGAGATAGCCCCATCACAAGGATTAGTGCAGGTATCCATCTGATCGTCCGCCCCATTCGGTGCATCTCCCCAATCTCGAGTAGGACTGTGGGACAGCCCACCCGTACTCCGTTGTGTTCGCGACCCGACTACTCTCTTAATAGTAACAACGAGAAGTAACCAAGATGTAAGAATTAAGCCAAATCAATATGATGTTTTGTAATCATCAACGAAAGTCGACGTGATTGGCTCGGTAGAAGCTGAACCTTGCGGCCCAGGGGCGAGAGCCCGTCCCCCATTCACCCTGAGCCTGTCGAAGGGCCACGAAAAATCCCCTCTCCCTCAGGGAGAAGGTTAGGGTGAGGGGGTGCGAGGTATGCCGCCTAAACTCACTCCTCCAGCGACGCCAAAAACCCCTGCAGACGCCTGTTAAAGGCCGCGGGATCCTCCCGGTGAGCCTCGTGGCCCACGCCCGGCAACAGGTCAAGCTCCGCGTCACGGATGGAATCCCTGATCATATGGGCGTGCTCGACCCCACCCCAATCGTCATCCTCCCCCTGCACGATCAGCGTTGGGCAGCTGATAGCGCCCAGCCGGTCGCCAACGATGCGGGGCTCGGTCTGATAGATACGCTCCGCGCTCGCCACGTAGTCGTCGACCATCCCCTCCCAATGGGAGCCGTGGCTGCGGGCGAGGGCTTGCTGGAATCCATCCGGGAGACTGCCGGCGGGTGACAACTGCCGCGTCACCTCCATCGTCTTCTCGTCCAGAACCGCCTGCCCGGCGATTAGCGTCAGCGACCGCAGTCGGTCGGGATGGTCGCCGGCAACCATCATCGCGACGATAGCGCCGTCGCTGAACCCGCACACATGGACGGGCGGCAGCTCCAGGTTATCAATCAAGGCCGCGATGTCCTCAGTGTCCCTCTTGTAGAAATCGTCGAAAGACGCGCGAGGGTCCGATCCGCCATGGCCCAGGAAATTCGGCACGATCACCTGGTAGTCCGAGGCGAACTCGTTTATCTGCCCCCGAAAGTGCGCGCGGCCGGTCCCAAGCGCCCCGTGCAGGAATAGCAGCGGCGGCCCATCCCCCTGCACGATGCAGCGCAGACGGCCATGCTCCGCCATAACATCTATCTCTTGAGGTTCAGCTGCGGATGTCATAAATGTCCTCCCACGCCCCCTACCCATACGAAACGCAGCAAGCGCTTGATTATAACAAGTCTGGTGGGGCTGCCAAACTGAATCGCGAACCCTTCGCTGGGAGTTGGCGCTATGAGGAAGGCGCCGATGGCTGGGGATGTGGTTCCTGCCGGCCTGGGGAATCGTCTCTTGACACGCAATCCTGTGGTTGCGTATGGTCTGTGTACATGCACACAGACTTGGTCTTCAATGCACTCGCGGATCCAACACGAAGGTTGATGCTGGACGAGCTCTCTGAGCGCAACGAGCAGACGCTCTACGAGCTCACAGCGCGCCTGATCATGCGGCATGAAGTTGCCATCTCCCGGCAGGCCCTGGCCAAGCACATTGACCTCTTGGAAGAAGCAGGACTCGTAAGCTCAGAGAAGCGTGGCAAGTATCGGATGCTTGTCTTCAACGATGAACCCCTCAGGGCTGTCATGGATCGATGGCTCAAGTGACACGTTGAGAAGAAGAGGAGGCCAGATATGCGCATTACACTCACCGGCGTTTTCGTAGGTGACCAGGACAAAGCTCTGAAGTTCTACACGGAGATCCTCGGCTTTGTGAAGAAGAACGACGTGCCTGTGGGGGAATTCAAATGGCTTACCGTCGTCTCGCCTGATGACCCGGATGGAATCGAGCTTCTGCTTGAACCGAATGAGAACCCGGTCGCACAGGAATATCAGAAAGGAATATTTGAGCAGGGCATCCCGGCGCAGTCCTTTAGCGTTACGGACATCCATGCAGAGTGCGAGCAAATGAAGTCACGGGGCGTCGCTTTTACGATGGAGCCAACAGAAATGGGCGACGTCACAATCGCAGTCTTTGACGACACCTGCGGCAACCTGATCCAACTAATGCAAACCTAACGACAATCCACCGGACTGCGCTATTGGGGTCGCGGGCGCAGGGTGCGGAATGAAGAACGGCGACCAACAAGAAGGCCGCGCTGGAAGCGTGGGCTGCAGTCAATTAGGTCGTTGGTGGGCTGGGGAGGACTTGAACCTCTGAATAATAGGACCTGTCTTCCATGTGGGGCACTGCCGGCGCCGGGTCCTCACAGTTCAAAGTCACCGGACTGGTCCCCCCCACGGCATGGACGCTCCTCTTAGGTAGGCGCCCCAGCAGGCGACGGAGCCGTCGGTCCTCACCCCGCAGGTGTGGTAGCCCCCGGCGCTGACCGAGGCCCAGTGCACTCCCATCCGGACCCAGACGTTTGCTCCGTCGACCTGGGCTCTCACGCTGTACAGATTGGCCCAGTTCCTTGGTATCTCCCCGGTCAGCCAGTTTCCGGACAGGTCCACAATCTGCAGGCTGGTAAGGTTGCCCACCTCCGCCGGTATCTCCCCGGTCAAGCCTTTCCTTTCCAGGTTCAAGGCCACGACGCGGCCATTGGCGTCCACGGAAACGCCTTCCCACTCGCTGATGGGATGCCGGCTCAGCCAGTTTTCGAGCTCGGGCTGCCCCCAAGCATTGTACAGGGCAATTAGCGCTTCGGTGTCGCCGGGGTGGCCTTCTGTTGTGCATACCGGTATCTCGCCAGCGTAGCCGGCCCGGTCGCTCAGTAAGTCGGATATGCAACCAAGCCGGTTTCCATCCAGCCCTATCTCCCTCAGGGTGGAGACGAGGTTATCCAGCTCCGGGGGAATCTCCCCGCTCAGTTGGTTGCCGCCGAGGTTCAGCGATTGCAGACTGGCAAGGCTTCCCAGCTCCGGGGGAATCTCTCCACACAGCCTGTTGTCTGACAGGTCAAGCTCCGCCAGGTTAAAGAGGTAGGCCAGCTCCGGCGGCAGCGCTCCGCTCACGCCGGACAGCGTCAGAGTCGTCAGACCGGTGAGGTGGCCCACCTCGGACGGAATCTCCGCTCCGCCCAGGTTGACGTCGAGTCCGACGACGCGGCCATCATCGTCGGTCGTTACGCCCGCCCACTCGCCGATGGGCTGGCGGCCGGCCCAGGTGCCGCTTTCGTCCCAGCCATCGCCGTCTGTGGCGTCGAAGATGGCCACCAGCGCATCCCTGTCAGTTTCGGCAGAGGTCTGCGCCGGTAGCGGGTTAGCAGGCCTGGGTGGGCAGGCGACAAGCTCTACGGTGGATTCCCGGGCTGGGTCGGTTGCCGAGGATTCCGACAAGGATTGCGATCCCGAGGTTTCGGCCTCCTGCGTCGCTTCGAACTCAGCCGCCTGTTCAAGGAGTGAGCCGGGGCTGCCCGTGTCTTCTACGTCGTTGCAGGCCGCGAGGGCCATCGTGAGGATCAACGCCGCGAGGGCCATCGTGAGGATCAGCGCAAGGACGACGCGCAACAGGGTTCCGTATCTCGTCGCTCGGGCACGCGTCATGTTCTTTCCTCCATAACGTCGCCACCGGCTGGCAGTATTGGCACTGTTGCCTGTTCAGGTTTTCTCTCTACGAAAGCCAAGCGGACACTCCCTTTTCCGGGAAAATCCACTGAGAAGATATCATAAAATGTGTAACGGAGGTGTAACAAGTTGGCGAATTACCATAACAATGTGTAATCATTCGCAGAAACTGGCACAATTGCCCCTGCTGACGCCAATTTCGAGGAGCAGTTCCGCCGGTTGGAGAGTTGGCCCGATCAATCAAGAAGACGCCGACGACAGAGTGCCTGACTCCTGGAGCAGAACTCCAGATTCTCCTTGGTGAGGTTTCCTCGGCAAAAATTTGCTTTCTAAAGAACTCAACGTTCCATGGCACTTAACAATACAAGTGGGCCTGAGTTGACGGTAGACAGAACCGTCTTCGAACTGACTATGAGACTTTAGCCTAGATACGGGGCCGTTTCCAATCAATCGTAAACCAACAGCAATACTCCAGCACGAAATCGACCGAAGAGTGTCAATGTTCAAGAACTTTGGAGAGTCGATAAGGAGGTGAGTCAAATCAGTGGCATCTTCATTGCACATGGCCAGGCTCCACGGCCCTGCGCGATTAACCAGTCCGTCATTGGCACGTCAGTTGGACAGATAATCGGATAGCTCCGACAGCTGTGGAATCACAACTGTATCAAATCGCTCTCCCAGTTCATGCCGCGCCACGTGTGAACACATCTCTCGATCTGTTACAACTATGTCGCAGTATGGGATCGTTAGTGCCAAGGCCCCGATATCATACATGTCGTTATTCTTCCACTGACGGCTTGCGTCGTGGTGAAGCGAGCTCTTCAGGGTCACCACAACATTATTGCTCGGCATGGAGGTTAGTAAGGACCTAAGATCCTCCGGACTAGCTGAGAAGAATTTCTCCCAAGCACCAGCACCACGCGCAGTCATGCCCTCCTCAAGAATGTCACGCATCTCCACCAAAAGTTGACGGATCATTATTACGTCATGCACCCGACCGCGTCGTATTTCTGGATATTCGTCGAAACGCCTAACCTGGGCGTTTTCTTCTGACGCGCTCCGCTCTTGCATTTGACGAACAGCCTCAGGATTCCAGCCTAGCTCCCTTAGCTGCTGTTCCCCGTGCGGCGTAGGCCCGTCTATCACCGTTCTGTTCAAGTCCAATGTCGCTTCGCCAAGAATCGCATCGAATGCTGTTGGACCATCAGAGTGGGATTGTCGAAAGAAGTCAGTGACATCTTCCCCGTTGACGTCCTTGATTCTAAATCCCCCGACTCTGCCATAGGCTCTTTCCACACCCCAGTCCAAGTAGTCTACGGAGTTGATCGGTTGTGGGTTGGGTCCGACGAGTTGGTCCAATATGGCTTCGGTTTCGTGCTTTGCAACCACTGACAATGGCGTTACCACCTTGTATTGACATACGTCCTCTATAACCATTCGGAGATCACGTCGTTGACGATGATTCATGATTTTTGAGATTTCTGTGTAGAAGAAAAAGGAGATCGGAAAGACTGCCATGCCATCCGCCACGGCCCTTAAGCAAGCGGCCAGCAGATCCCTGTGCTGCCTTCCTTCGGGGTGCCCACTGCGCGCCTTGGATAACGCAATCCAGTGATTCAGATCAAGGTATATGAGCTTCGGCGGGCGGCTCGGTAGGCGCAGAGTGCTCGGCCACAATTGTCTGGTTGACAGCATCCGATACGATTCCATCTCTCCACGCTGATCACTTGAGTTTCTCTGGGAACCCAGGAATCATGACCACTAAGACCCAACGGAGGCGTCACCAGAGCCCGCTAATGCCAGCTTCCACATTCCTCTCCAACACGTCTTTGATTTCCCCTGGGTTATAGGACACACCTGCCGACCATTTCCCGAAGCCGCCGTGTTGGTTGACGGCCTGAGCCCATTGTTTCAGAGCACGACGCTTGGAGTAGCTCTGCTTGTTCGGTTGCCCCTTGGTTTCTAGGACCACCGTGTTGCCTGATTTCAGACGAATGATGAAGTCAGGGCGGTACTTCCGCACCACGCCCCGATAGACGTAGAGCACCTCGAAAGGTTCCTATGATGATTGCCGCTACGGCTCGGCGCATGAGTCAGACTTCCTCGGCGAGGAGATCATCCAAGACAGCGAGTGGCAATACTGGGGTCTAAACGCAAAGCCGAGGGCCTCAAACGAGTCCATCGCCACAGCCACTCCTCGTTGTGCTATTCGCTCAGACTTAGGAGATGTCAACTTACACCACTCCCAGGAAGTGCCCCCATGTCGGCATCCTATCATTCCTTAATCCCATTAGGTCAACCCATTAGGTCGCAGCCCCATTGCTGCGCTGCGCTGCGCCCAAGCCGCAAGTAGTGTCGTGAGTCTGTCGCAAGTTTTGGCATGAGTTTGTCGCAAGATCAGACGGTTCCATCCGCGAGGACGTATTCGAGCCGGTTCGTACTACCCCGGCGGAGAAGCAATCCCTTCTCTATCAGTCCCCTGAGGTCACGTTGGAGCGTGCGCCGCTGAATTCCTGGGCACAGATGCTCGAACTCGTTGATGGTAACTCTGCCGGACTCCAGCACATGACGCAGAGCGAGCACCTGTCGATCCGTCAGGTCGTGCCGGCGAGCGAGGATGTCCTGCTGAATCGCCAACTCTCCTCGCCGCTTGACCTCGGTGAGCTGGGTAGCAAGGCCGATAGTGAAGAATTCGATCCAACGCGTCATGTCCATATCCGTCAGTCGTACACTCTGGAGAGCACGATAGAAGGCCATGCGGTCCCGGTCGTAGTACTCGCTGATGGTGAACAGCCGCTTGAAGTCGTAGCCCGCCCGGTAGAGACACAGGGTCGAGAGCAGCCTTGAGGTGCGGCCGTTGCCGTCCAAAAACGGATGAATGTGAACCAGCTGGAACTGGGCGATCCCACTTGCAATGACAGGATGTATGTCGCTTGGCCGGTTCAACCAACTGACGAGCTCGCGCATGAGAATAGGAACGTCATCAACCGGAGGCGGTGTGTAGATCGTTTCGCCGGTCGCCGAGTTGACGATATAGTTCTGGACACGCCGATACTGCCCCGGCGCGGCGGATCCGCCACGAACGCCAGTCACCAGGTGCTTGTGGATTTCGAGGATCAGTCTCTCGGTGATTGGACCGCCATCGTTCAGGTACGTGCTGACGAACTCGAAAGCGTCACGGTAGTTGAGCAGTTCGCGCGTATCGTCCGGGTCCACCCCAGGGACGTCGTCGCCCGCCAGAAGGCCTGCGGCCTCCTCAATCGTAAGACGGGTACCCTCGATATGGGTCGTATGGTGCGCTTCGAGAAGGAATGCCCGCGAGCGCATAGAGTCGATCCACTCGTCCGACAGACTCGCAGCGTCGAGGAAGCCGCGGGCGCGCTCAATCTCGGTGAGGGCCGCTGCGATTGCGTTCGTAATGGAGAAGCGCGGAATGAACATCATACTGCCTTCGTCCCTTTCTCCTATACCGACACCACTGTGCCCGTATCCCCGGCGGCGAGGGCGTTCATGTAGGCGAGAATGATGTCGCGAGTCCGATAAGAGCCGAACTCTGCCTCGTCTTGCCGTCGGACTATAGGGAAGGTGTCGAGCACGTAGCCCGCGTCCTCTCTGGATAGCCCGTAGAGATGGAAGTAGAGGGCGTCGAGCCGCGCCCGCAGATGGCGGCGCTCTTCCTCGTCCCAGGTGAACGGCGGGCCGTCATAGCCGAGTTCACGGGCGAATGGGGCCATGTCGTGCGCCGTGTAAGTGAGCCTCAGCACGTGGTCCCGGACGAGGTCGCGGGCCGTCTTGTCACCGAACCGCTGATCGTAGTCTTCAGGCGCGACAACAGGGAGTTGTTCGAGGATGAACAGGTTCAAGGTTTGGCCTTGTACCTTCTGCCGCGTCACGAAGTCGAATACCATGGCATTGAGATTTGCAGCCAGCAACCATTCCTTGCGGTGTTCTGTTTCTGGCTTGAGAATGGGCACTTTGTTTCCGAATCCGACCGCAGGAAAGAGCGCGGCGATAAACGTCCTCACGTTTGTAGGCGCAGTAATCTCCTTGAATCCAAGAACCCAATTCGTTCCTGGAGCCCAGCCGCATTCGGACTCCGGCACCCAGAATTGATGATCAGGTAGCCAATCCGGGTTGGCGTGCTCTTCAGCAGTGGCCTCTCGTGGTTGCGCCGGCCTATTCAGGTTCTCAGGGTTGACGACGACGCTGGCGGCCCGATGATCGAACGCCTGCACCATCTTGCCCTCGTACAGGGGCAGGTACAGATTGTCGCCCCGCTTCCAGCGGTTGCTCTGGACGAGGTAGAAGCCCTCCGAATCGAGTTGGGCCGCTGTCCGAAATAGGTGTGAATCGTTTGTCATGTCCAGCATTCGCACGTACCGCACAGGCCAAACCCGCTGCACATCCTCCTTCGAGCGATCAACCAAAACAGGATGCCGCTCGTAGATTCCCCGGGTGATCTCCCCGTCCCGCCGCGTGCGGAATATAGGCGCGGTGCCCGTGTTCGGGTTCACTCGTGAGAAGTCCGACGGGGCCAGAGGGAAGCAGCGGTCAGGGTTGCTGATGGTCTCGGTATCGTGCAGGAAGAAGGCGCACTCGGTCTGATCGAACCGCCTCTCCCGACCACCGAATATCAGGGCGCAGAACTTGAACCGCGAGTCCACGTCAGGGAAGAAGGGCGGCAGCCCTGTCCCAAGGCGGCGGTTCTCGAAGTCGAATAGGCCACCCACTCGCCCGGTAGTGGAAAGGGATTTGAAGAAGGCAGCAGCGGTCTTGTCAGCGTAGATACCCGACGGGGTGAGAAGCCCCACGAAGCCGTCCGGCTTGACAAGCCCCATGGCGCGTTCCACGAACAGCGAATAGAGGTTGATGTCCCCGCCGCCCAGCAAGGGGTAGTTCCCCGACGCGCGAATCAACTCACCGAGCTTATCTGCTCGCTCCTTCGCAGCGTCGAACTCGTCAGCCAGAGGCGCTCCCTTGTCGCGCAGTTTCCGAATGCCGGCTTTCCGGGCGGCAGCTGTCGGGGCAAGGGCCAGTTCCGCTGAGCGAGTGGCGAACCATTCCACCTCTTGGAGCTTGATGCGGTCCCACGGCGGGTTGCCGATGACGGCGTCGAAGCCGCCAATCGATTGTTCTTCCTGCCACCGCTGCCAGACACCGGGGAAGGCTGCCTCCCAATGCAGGAAGCCTTCACTGTCTGCGACGTGCCGGGCACCGCTCCACAACTCACTGAACCCCGACCAAGAAGCGTCACCGCCGGTATCACCGTATCCAACGGCTTCGGGACCATGCGCCAGGAGACTGTATGCTTCGTGGGGCTGACGGCCCAAGGTTTCAACCAGAGGAGTCTCAATCGCAGTGCGTGCTTTCCCTCGCATGTCCGAGGTCAGCCAGCGCAGGCCGCATAGGAAATCGAGTAGACCGCGAAGGTCGGCCGTCGTGTCCTCGACTCCACGGAACAACTCTGCCGACTCCCGCACCTCGGCAACGTCCGCGTCTGACATCTCCTCTATGCGCTGCATTCCACTGGTGGCGGCCTCCGCGCCGGCTATGGCGGAGCTTGCGAACAGCCCCCCAAGCCGGTTCAACTCCGCCGTGGCCTCCGGCACACGGAGCCCGACCAGGGAGTCACCACAGCGGAGGTGGTGGTCAAGAAACGACAGCGGCGCGCCCACAGTGAAGCTATGCAGCCATAGAGACACTTTCGCCAGTTCTACGGTCAGGGGATTCTTGTCCACGCCGTAGATGCAGCGCTTCAGCACCATCCGCCGTATGATGGCCTGGTCGGTCAACTGGGTCTCGTCCATGACCCAGTCCGACGCTTGGGCTCGCTGGAGGATGTCCCGTCGAATGGCCGCCACCCGCTCCACAAGAGGGGATGAGTACTCGCCGTCCAGCCAATCCGGCACCGCTGGCGCATACTCCGCTACCTCCGCAATGTAGTCCGACAGGAAGTCGACGGCGGTGACCAGGAAGTGACCGCTTCCCATGGCCGGGTCCAGCACCTTCAAGTCGAGCACGGCTTCGGCTGGGTCGAGCGCAAGCAACTCGGCACGTCGCTCGGCGATGGGACGGTTTTCGTTCTTCAACTCCTTCGACTTGTCCTCGAATGCCTTCAGGCGCTCTTCGGCCAGCGGCTTCAGAGTCCGGTCAACGATCAGATCGACAAGCTCTTGAGGGGTGAAGAAGCTGCCGCTGTCCTTGCGGGCGTAGCTGTTGGGGCGCACGACGATCCCGCCATCGTCGCCCCGGACAGGCTCGCGTTCCAAGAGCCTCTCGTAGATTGAGCCAAGCTGCTGCACGGACATGTCACGGTAGTTGACGAAGTGGCGTGTGCCCTCAGTCTCCGTGTGGCTCAGGTCGTAGATGATGTCGCCAACGATCTTGTCCGTGAGGCGAGCCGTCTTGAGCAATGGAGCAGCCTCGGATGCAAACAGGCCGCCGTTGTAGGGCGGCAGACCGATGGACTCGTCGCCCTCGTCGATTTGGCGGAACAGCGTCATCAGGTGGTCGTAATAGCTGGAGGCGCTGGCGGAGAAGACGCCGCCGCCTAGCATCCTGTGCGCCACGTGGTCGCGGACTGGCTTCCGCAATCCGTAGTCTTCGTATCGCCGATCGTTCACAGGAAGCAGTCCCCGGTCCTCGGCGTAGAGCACGAAGAGCAGCCGGTAGAGAAGGATAAGGGCTGCGTGGCGGACGCGTGACAGATCTTCGCCGGTGGCGTCGGCCAGGGCCTCGACCAGCCTGGGAAAGACCCTCTCGAATACGACGCTGGATAGGTCCTGCGCCACCTTCTCCTCGTACCGCCTCCCCTGAGCTAGCGCCGCTTCCAGGAAGCTGGTCGTGGCCCCCTGTTGCGGGGTGAAGGAGTCGCGACGGAACAGCAGGTAGAAGAGGCGGAGCTCGTCTTCGCCGCCTGGCTCCATCATCTCTCCTAGGTCGACCTCGAAGTAACCGGTGGCGCGTGGGCGGGCGCGGTAGTCATAGAGGCGCCACTGGCCGCCGTTGGTCAGGAATCCCCACCGGATTCGGCTCTCCGACTCGATGTCAGCCGTCGAGAGGTAGCGGAGAATCTGGCCGTGGGGCGTCCTGGATTGGCGTCCGTCGTCCCTATCGCGGGCATCAAGGGAGAGACCGAACCGCTTGCTCTCCTCCACCACGATGGCGTCCCGGAATCGTTCATCAGGGTTGGCTCTCCCGGCGGCGCGCTCTTTGGATGCGGCATCGGTGAAGAGGAGATAGTCGGGGATGTCCTCATTGCGGGTCGTCCCCTGCTGGGGAAGGTAGTCGGCCCACCCCAAGAGCTCCAGCACCGGGCGAATCAGCTCCTGCTCGGTGACGGCCTCGTTGGGGCCTTCGGAACTGCTCAGCGCACCGTAGCGTTGACGAACGCCATCACGAAATGCGGCAAATGCCGTCGAGGCCGAGATGGACGCCCGCCACTCGGCGGTCGCCTTTATTCCTTCGGTCAGGAAGTAGTTGGTGAACAGATTGCCGGGCATGTCAGGCGTCAGGCCCCGGTTTCATGACATCACTCCAAAAGGACACTGATCTTCTCCAGCGCCTCCCCCACAACCTGCCGTGGGGCCTGACCCTCGAAACGGGCGCGTCTGGCCCGCCAGTCCAGGCTCTTGAGCTGGTCGGCCAAGACAACTCCCGAGACGCTGCCTGTCGTTGGGAGGAGGACTTCAAACGGGTATCCCTTGACTCTTGACGTGATAGGACAGAAGAGCGCCAGGCTGGTCTTTTCGTTGTAATCTTCCGGGCTTATGGTCAGGGCAGGCCGACGGCCAGCCTGTTCATGCCCGGCCTGGGGCGCGAAGTTCAGCCACACGATGTCCCCTCTCGCCGGAACATACTCCCGGTCTACCATACTTCGTTGCCTTGGGTCGGACCGAAGTCCTGCTCGGAATGAAGATTGTCAGGGCTCATCTGGGCCAGCATGCCGACCAGGTCATAGGACCTCTTGCGCATTACGACCTGATCGCCCCGAGGAACAATCTCTATGGCTGATCCCTCCTGGACACCCCACTGCTCGGCGATGGGTTTGGGAATCCGGACGGCCAAGCTCGTGCCCCACTTGGAGACATGCGACTTTGCACCCATATAAGCACCTCCTCTAACATACATATTATATATCATGTTCGAGTGTCCCTGCCAGACCGCTATCCGCCAAATCCTTGGAGGCTGCCGGATATTGAGCGCTTGGGAGAGTAGCGCCGCTACTGGTTGGACGCTCCGGGCGTCGCCCTGTCCTTATTCGCCGTCACATTGTTCGTCGTGGAAAGGGAGGACGCAGTGGCTAAATTGCTGAGCACACAGCGGCCATGGTGATCCTTCTGACGCCGCCCACGCTCGTGTCGTGCTCGTTCCGTCCTGTCACGGGTTGAGAGTATGGCATCACTCTGAGAACCGGGATTTCACGACTGGCGCTGCTCGTGTTGAGTCTACAGACATCCCCGCACTCCATCCGAGCCCTTCGCTGAGTGCGTCGTAGTCGTCATGGCAGTACGCTAAGGTACGGTTGTTCACCCTAGAGCCTCTGCCGAGGCGACCTTGTCCCGGTCATTCTCCACAGCGGCAGCAGGTCCGATATGGAGGCGTCCGGTAGGGGTGTATCCATGCCGTCGCCGGAGCCCTCCGACCTTTCCATGACAGGCTCATCATGGTCGATCACCGGGGTACTCCATCGCTCAGAAATACAATGAAGCACAATACAAATATTTGGGAATTATATACCAATTTACACAGTCTGGGCTTCTTCGTCGGAAGCGTAGAACAGGAAAGCCCATGACTTTGGCGCTGCCTCTTTGCAGGAGCTGCAAGATTGCACATCGGGAATGAATTTCCCATCTTGGTACGGCAAAGCTTCGAACCCCGTGCCATTGAGAGAGTCCATATCGACGGAGGGGTCCGTGTGATTCACCACAGCCACAAAGTCAGAGGGACGTAGCGTGTCTGCGGCCGAAGCACGAAGGCCACACACTGTTGGTTGCCAATCTCTCCCTTCCTCGTATCGATCGTACTCAGGTTTCTCTCTTTGTGTCTCGCTCTCCCGTTGCTCGTAGTACAACTCTATCGCTGCTTGCATTTCTGGAGTCTGTCCATAGCAGTGCACTACTCGCATCACGGCTGCGTCGGGCTGAGCCTTCGCGAGGTAGTCCCAACGCTCTTTCGGAGGGCCTTCCATGCAGGCCCTTCCGATCTCCTCCGGGGATGCCTCTGCCGGCTCCCATAGCTTCCCCATACGCTTGTCCTTGACCTTCTTCTCAGTCGTCAATTCGTGTCCTCCTCATAGTCATCAGCGTTCGTCATAGGCCCCCGCCTGGGCACCGGCGTACAGGCCATAATGGTCGAACCAATACGCGCGTTGTCCTGTTTAGGAGTCTTCATGTCCACAGCATCGCTGAGGCCAGATAAACTATTGCTATCCAAGGGGAGGCTTTCACCGCATCTACCAGGAAGCGGTTGGTGCGCGGCGTTCCGAATGTCGCGCAGGACGTGCGGTAGAAAACTCCAGCCGTCACAGTGGCTAAGGCGATGACGCCTATCCAGTCAGGTGCTAGGGCATATATGAAACGTGAGTCCCAGCCGTCACCATTTCTGATGAGTGTGGCGAAGCTGCTTTCTCCTTGTGCCAACACTGCCAAGAACAGCAGGAGGGTAAGCATCCCGGTTACTGCCCATCCCGCTACCCCGACCACCAGTCGCGTCCAGCCCATCGACACCCCAAACTCACCGCTCTTGTTGTAGTCGCGCTTCAGATACCCCATCACATCCACATCACAGGCCAGTGCTGCAAAACCAGCGGTGAGCAGAATGCTGGCCAAAGGCCCGATTATCCGGCGGCCGTCACTCCACACATATACGCCGCCAAAGAATCCCGGCCATGCCAAATCGATGACGCTCACCAAGGCGACTAACCCGCAAAGGCTCGCGGGCACCCCCCACAGCCAGCGGTAGATATGCTTGGCTCCTGTTGTCTTAGGGCTCTCCTGCATCACGTCCTCCTACAGCATCCTGGGGCTGCGGGTTGCAACTGGGCCAATGAGGTCGGTGTATCTCAGCCGTTTGTCCTCTGAGCCGGTGACCATCAGCCCCATTTCGTCGATGGTGTCCAGTAGGCGGGCATTGTGGCGTCCCTCGAACTCCATCACGTACCGGGGCAGATGCTTGACGGTCATTTGGTGGTAGGTTCCCACATAGCCCCGTTTCAAGAGCGCCCAATGGGACTCTATGCCGTTGGTGTGGGCCATGCCCTTCACGTACTCGGCGGTGCTGTGCTTCACCACTTCGTGGGACCTGGCCAGGCTGTCGTATGCCCTGGCTTCGTCCGTGTACACGTGGGCGTCCTGGGTTGTCTGCTTTCGCACGAAGGCTTGAAGCGTTGGCGCATCGGTGGACTCAACGACCTGGGAGACCACCTGGCCCGTGTCGCGGTCCTTCATCCCCACCACGGCGGCCTTACCTACTGGCCCTCGTCCAGCGTTCAGCTTCTTGTCCTCATGCTTGTTCCGTTCCTTCCCGCCGATGTAGGTCTCGTCCACTTCGACCGGGCCGGTGAAGGGGTCGGGGCGATCATTCAGCGTCTCGCGGATGCGGTGGGCCAAGTGCCATGCCGTCTTCTGAGTGACGCCGATATCCCGATGTAGCTTCATGCTGGATACGCCCTTCAGGTGCGTTGAGAACAGGAAGTAGGCAATGGCCCAGGTCCGCAGGGGGAGCTTGGAGCCGTGCATGAGGGTGTTGGCCTTGATGGAGAAGTCCTTGGCGCAGTCACGGCAGTTGTAGGGCTGTGGCTTGCGGTTCTTCCGCGCCTTCACCTTATCGGAGGACTTGCAGAACGGGCAGACAACCCCATCCGCCCAGCGGGTCTCGATGAACCACTTCTCGGCTGCTTCCTCGGTAGAGAATTGCTGCACCACTTCTACTAGGGAGATGCCCCTGCGGAATGCCTTACCCGGTCCTGTCTGCGTCATGTTCCTGCCCCTTTCTATGGTAGCCGCTTACAATATAGACGGGCTGGCTGTCAAGGGCTTTCAGATACGAATTGTAAATTGGTATATAATTCCCAATAACTGCAATAACATTGCGATGGAGCGTCAACTGGTCATTTGCCAGATTGCTCGCTCCAACTTCCCAAACCCAACCCGATTCCCGTTAGAAAAGGCCTGCATTGTATTCTGCAATGTAGTTGTACTCTCCCTACAGGCCGTGTAGGGCGAAACCGACCCTGGAGCGATTGTAGTCTGGCGTGTCTGCCCATCAGAGCGCTCGGACGGCCCGATGCTGTTTGCGGTTGCCGTCAACCCTGATTATCTCACTCGATTCCGCTGTTGCGACCCCTCACGCAACTTGCAGCATTTTGCAGATCGGCTGCAACCGGCCCCTGACACCAAGTGTTCGCTGTCTGGGTCCCGTAGAGAGGCGTGCCCTTCCCGTTCCAGCTTGGAAACGGCGCGAATCTGCAACTTGCAGCGAGCTTGTTTTCCGTGTACCGCCCGTTGACGTCTCGTAGGTCTCTCGCAGGGTCGTGGCGAACAAGACGCTGATACATCAAGAGGCCGCCGGGTCCATTACATCGATGTAGTCCCCTCCGAGGGATACCGCTCGCTCTCCCAGGCCCGCAGACTGGTCATTGGACGCCGGAATTCCGGCGGCAACGGCGGAGAAGCCAGTCGGCAATCCCGCCGAGACCGACACGGAGGGAGCGGGATGAGAAGGGCCGATAGAAAGAAACCAATGTGCTCCAGACCATCGCCGAGGGGAGTATCTACGGGGTGCATCGCTAAGGAGCGGGAGTGGCCGCAACATGGGCCGCGTCCGTGTCAGCCACGGTACCTTTCATCTGCCGTGGACCGGGAGATACTGCCTGATGACGAAGGGTATCAAGGCAGGTTTCCGGATTCTAGGCCTCAATGGTCTTCACCATGGCACTATGTCCTTCCTCCAGTGCTATTACCTTCACCGCGATGTCGTCGGCGCGATCACTCTGCTCATCACCGCCACCATCGGTAGGATACCAAAAAGCCTCCAACGCCCGTCTCAGCCCGCCGGGAGTCGTACACGCCACCATTGGTACGTTAGTTCACGCCCAAGATCTTGGCTGCGTCTCCGCCTCGCCCCGATCATTTGCCGGAGCGTCAGAGCGTTCAGTACGTCCCAAAAGGGAGGCATCCGATAGAGACATGATCACGCCGCCGGAACCCTTTCGGTCCTTCCATACCGGATTCGTCACGGTCAATCACCGGTTCCTCCATTCCTCCATAACCTCAGAAACTACAATGACTGCAACAGCCTGCCTCAGAAGTCAGTTAATGGTAGGCTGGGATACAGACGCTGGGAGAGAAGCTAAGAAGTTGCCGTCGCCGACCTGGGCTATCCCATACCTCGTGATGGTGCCACAACTCCAACACCAATTGTTGAAACAGAGGTCATAACTACGATGCAAATGAAAGTTACAGATTCGAGCGGCAACCACATCTCGACCATGGAACAGTGGAGGCCCCTTGTAAGACCGAAGCACTGGAAGAAAGGGCGTAGTGCTTATTCTCTCGCTGATTTCATTTTGAACCGGCATGGAGCCGCTCATATGAAATCAAGGATATCGTCCATTTTGTCACAGCCAATAAGACTGGAACAGGGTACGCCGGAATATGCAGCCAAGTTTGACGGACACCCAAGTCCAGCCCGTCTGGATATTGGAGTCTCAGGCCAGGCTGGAGCCAGCAGAGATATATTTGTGGGCGTGGAAGCTAAGGTGGATGAACCGTTTGGGTCGGAAAGTGTGTGCGAAAAGTACAGTAAAGCCATTGAGTATCTGCGTAGTAATCCACGATCCAAGGCGGCCACCAGGGTAAAGGAATTGCTCTCCCTTTACTTGGGAGAGACTGACAAACCATGTGAGTCTCCATTTGCTGATGTTGGGTATCAGTTGCTGACCGCAGCAGCTGGAACAGTTGCACAGCAAAAGGATATATCAGTGTTCTACGTCGTCGTCTTCAAGACGGGCGAATTCGATGAAGTGAAGGGTGAGGCAAACCGACTTGACTATGAGAACTTCATAAACCTCGCTGGCGGTGAACAGTTAATGCAGGACCATGATGTATCCTCACATGAAATGACTCTCAATGACAGACGGTTAATCTGCATCTACGAATACTTCAATACTCAAGCTTGATTCGCCACTCCTTCTGCCGAGAGCCGATGCAGTGTCTCAGGTCAGAGAATGCCGAATTGGGTCAGTGGCGCATGGCCCAAGTCCATTTGCATCATACACTTACTGCAATTTGCTTTCCCATCGCAACTGACACCTGCCACGAAATGTTCGCTGTCTGGGTCCCGTAGAGAGGCGTGCACTTCCTGTTTCAGCTTGGAATCGAATGCGAATCTGCAACTTGCAGCGAGTCTGCTTCCATGTACAGCACCTGGACGTCACGGCGACCCATCGCAGGGGGTGTGGTGAACAAGAAACTGATGCATCAAGGGGCGGCCAAGGCCATTACATCGATGTAGTCCCCTCCGAGGGATACCGCTCGCTCTCCCAAGTCCTCAGACTGGTCTAAGGACGCCGGTTTTCCGGCATCTACGGCGGAGAGGCCAGTCTGCAATCCCGCCGAGACCGACACGGGAGAAGCGGGATGAGAAGGGCCGATAGAAGGAAACAATCAACACGCCTCGCTGCTGCACCGAAGCGGTCAGGGAAGGCGTACACCACCGCCCAACGACGGCAGCTACAAGGCGGGCTACGCATACTGGCCCAGATGATCGTCCGCGCCCACCTGCGGGTCAAGGACGAACGATCAGAGCTGGCACTCGACCGAGAGGCCGATGGATGAACCGCAGTGGAACAAGCGCGGCATCCCCAAGGCCGCGTCGTCTTCACGCCGACTCTAGGCATCGTCTTCGCGGCCACGTCCCTTACCACAAATCCCGCTCCATAACAATGTCCTGCAAGCCATTACATGCGAGCGATTTCCCGTTCAAGATGGGATGTTGGGACATGGGCAAGTTGGAGCATCGGATTGGCAGTTACGAATCGACGAGCTGGAAAACTGAATGGCGCGGCACAGGACGAACCGGACCTTGAGGAGGCGGTCCGGGACTACGTGCGCACCTACGCCGTGCTGCACGGGAAACCCAAGGCGGCCGAGGCCCTCGGTGTCTCCCGTCACACCCTGTGGCGCTTCCTCAAGCGCGGTCACACCGGGCGGGCCATACCCCGTGCGGTGCTGGAGCGCGTGGGCGGCAGCGCAGAGGCGCTGGAGAACGCTGAGGAGTGGTTGATCCTGCAAGCGCGAGCCAGGCGGTGGCTGAAGGACGGAGGCCCGGTCGCTGAGCGGCGCACACGCCCCCTGCGCGAGGCCCTTGAGGACGCTCTCCGGCTGCTGTGCGCCGCGCCCCTGGCCACCATGGACGATCTGTCCCGCTTCGGCCGCGTCCCCGCCTCCACCATGCGAGATCGATTGAAGAAGCTGGCCGAGCGGGGCATGGTGGACTCCGTGCCGCACCAACTGAGCGTCCTGGGACCGCACCCCAAGCGCCGTTACTTCCCCACGGAGCGGGGCATCACCGCCGGAGGGAGGATCGAGCATGGCACGGACCGCTTTCTCAGCGAGTACCCGGTGTCGAAGCAGTGGTTCCGGCTGCTGGCTGAACGCATGGACGCCGTGGCCGTGCTCTACCACGTCGCAACCATGATTGCCGACGCCGACCCGCACAGAGACACCGTGCGCGTAGACCACTACCGCAACGGCTCCTACGACCTGCTCGTCACTCTGTCCGGGGGTCACTCCATCGGCATCATCCGCCAGGGAGCGACCCTACCCACCTCCAACCTGCGCTACCGACTCAGGAGCATGGAGCGTCTCCCCAGCCGGGAGCGGCCCTTCATCACCCTGGTGCTGACCCATGCGGACCAGGCCACCCGCAGGGCCATCCGCTCCCTGGGTGACCCGTCGGAGCACCGTAGGACCTTCGTTGCGACGGAGGGAGAGCTGCTGGCCGGAGACCACAGTGGAGCCGTCTGGCAGCAGTGCGGGAGCGGCCTGGGCAACGACCCTCCGGTGCGCATCGACCCGGACACATCGTTGGCGGGTATCCTGGCGTGGATGGAACGCCTGCTGGACTCGTCGTACTCCTTCCTGCGCGACAACCCGAAGCCCGATCCCGAAGTCCTCTATCCCTCCAGCGTGAATGCCGCCATGCCGGAGCCTGCAAAGCAGATCGCGTCCTCCCTCTCGGTGCAGTTGACCCGCGCCGTGAAGGACGCCCTGGACCTGCTGAGCGCATGGCCCCTGTGCACCCGCGAGCAGCTGGCTGGACTGATGGGCGGAGTCACCCTGCGAAGGGTCAACCAGGTACTCCGCTCCCTTCGTGAACGCAACCTCGTGCGGGAGGACGGTGAACTCCTCATGCTCAGCGACGAGGGGCTGACGTACCTGGCCCGCAGGGACCGGGCCGCTGTGGGGCTGACCCTGGACCGCTGGAGCCCCGAACCATCACACTCGAACCCTTCCGTCTACGCCGGGACGGCCCTGCGCGCTCTGGCCTCCCAGCTGCGCCACCACGCCGGCGTCACCGGCTTCGCCTCATCCCTCTCTGCCGAGGTCGCCCGCTCCCAGGACTACGACCTGTTCGACCTGCTGCCCACATCACGATCCACCATCGGCTACCGCTACGATTGGACCACCTACGTGATCCACCCCGACGCCTCCTTCACCCTGGAGTACAAGGGGCAGTGGCGTCCCTTCCTGCTGGAGTTCGAGCGAAGGGCCACCACGCCGAAGCGCATCCCCAAACGCCTGAAGTCCTACCGACGCTACTTCCGAAGCGGCTGGGCGAAGCGGGACCACGAGGGACATCTACCCCACGTGCTCTTCATCTTCGAGTCCCCCTCCAACGAGACTGCCTTCATCGACATCGCCGACGGAGTGGACGACGCGTCCATCATCACAACCAACGCCGAGACCCTCGCCGAGCACGGTATCCTGGGTGATTCATGGATACTGGCGCCGCCGTATTCCCTCGACAGAAGGTCCCTGGCCCTGACGTATCAGGTACAACAATGACCGCCTCAGCCGTTCCCGACACTTCCAATAGGGGTCGTCCCAGCAGCCTTGCTGGGACAACTTGCAGACCCGACACCTCACGCATCTCCCCTTCCGCCCTCCAAAGTGCAATCCGTTGCAGAACCGACCGGTCAGGGGGAGCCCAGCGCCTCTCTCATCCCCTCGCCCGTCAGCTACGGCCTAAAGCTACGCAGTTCCGCCCAGAATCCTCGCCCAACGGCCACCGGACCCCTCGCAACTTGCTGACAACATGTCCACTGGAGCCGTTCCCAGGGTTTCCTGTAGGGGGCAAAAGGGCATTCCCCTCACTTACCGTGTCAGCGCCCAACAGCTCCCAAGAGTACAATTCGTTGCAGAACCGGCGGGATCGCCGATCCGCTCGGAGACCTCGCCGCCCACCCGTATTTCACCAAGATCGACCCACTCACCGGGGTGACGTGTCACCACCGCCGCGACTTCGGGGCTGTACGTTTAGGGATTCACGGAGCCGCTCCAACGACCCCAACACGCCCACGTCATGCACCCCCACCTCAAGCGCGATTAGGAGGTCGTTTTGTCATTGAGGAGCCGCCTTGACGGGGTCGCCGATGTCATTTCCCACGTTCAGCGATGTCATTGCCGACCGGAACGCGCCCTTTCAACAAAGTATTCACCAATTATTCCGATAGGGTGTCGATTTACCCCTGTTTCAGCTTGCTCACGACCCGATTGACGCATCACTGACAAAACTCAATCTCCTGTACACCCCCCCGGACTGCGCCGATGCCCTCCATTTTCCTGGAACCTGGAAGGGGTCCCCTGCGCACCCCCCTCGCAGAGGCAGGGGTTGAATGTCGGTTGTCCGGTGGTGTAGAGTAAGACTCAGTGCGGTATCAGTGAACGAGTGAACCAATGCCGACCACATCCAGAAACACCGACACTATCACCTTTTCGCTGCCCCTGGACATGGCCCAACATCTCCGCCAGGTGGCGACGGAGGAACAGCGCACCGTGAGCGAGTTGCTCCGGGAGGCCATCCGCCTCTATATGGAGGAGCGGGAGTGGCGCATCGAGGAACGGATGCAGCGGCGGCACTCACGCCGGAACGAGACGGAATGAACCAAGAGGAGGACACACCCATGAATCAGACGAATGACTGCACTCCCGTTGCCCTCTACGCCAGGGTGTCCAGCGACCGGCAGGACGTGGACCTGTCCGTGGCAGCCCAGTTGCGGGCGCTCCGGGACTACGCTGACAAAGAGCAAAGTGGGATGGTTCTGGAACGCCTACTCTTTGTGCTTCAGGTCTGGGGTAGAGTGCGTATGGATTTGGAATGTTCATCCTGAATAGAATAAGGCACGCGAAAGCTCTCGATAGTCTATGAAACCTTCAGAAAGATTGAACCGCTCTTATACTTTGGCAGAAACCACGGTCAAGGTTGTAGTTGATAGCGGGCTCGTTAGTGTTCCTGCAAAGGTCACTTTGGAGTTGTCGCCACGGCCAAAGGTAATTCTCGACTGTGCGTTCACATGGGCCGATGTAGAAGCTACGAACGAAATAGGGGAGAAGCGGGAAGTTGAAATCCTGCTAAACGACGGAACGAGCGTTGATGCTGTCCTCGGGAGCCCCACCACCTTAGGCGGTGGCAAGATCAGACTGACAATGATTCCGAGGTCCGAGCTGGTTACGGTAAGGGACGAGAACTCCAACTTCACTAGATGCAAGTTTGCCCTGATCAACTTCCCTAGTATCTGGGGAGAAAACGACGTCGAACGCCCCAGCCCGTCCAAGCCTGGAACAAGCCTGCTCTATCAGCGTTTTCAACTTCAAGCGGACCGATGGTTGGTAGACATCATCGGGGTTGACTCCGTGATGGGTGTACATTTTGGCTTGCTACAGCGTGGCGGGTCGGCCCTTACCCACACCGGAACAATTGTCCGAACGGATGGAACGCAATTCTCTTCAGTCGAGCTCAAGGGGTTTCTAGCTACACTACACCTATTTCTTTCCTTCGCCAGAGGTTCCTACTGCGGATTGACTTTCCTGTCCGGTCACGATTCGGGACGAAAGAGGGTTTGGGAGCAGTGGGGAACCTACAAGGTTGAACCCTGGCAACGGGAACTTCCAAGTTGGGTTGAACCAGTAGGAAGTCATCACTTGTCTTCAGTCTTCGATGGTTTCCTGAAGTTGCTCAATGATCCGGCAAGGGGTGACGGAATATCCAAGGTAGTTCAATGGTACTTGAGAGGCAATGAGAGCAATGAGCCGGAGGTCGGTGTCATCCTCGCTCACGCTGCGCTTGAGCGTCTTTCTTTCTTGGTCAACGGTTCAAGGGGACGAAAGCAACGTGAAGGTGATTGGATGGCCGATGCATTGCGACGCAACGGCATAAGCCCCAACTTGCCCGCTGAATGCAGCGAATTGACAAACCTCGGCAAACCGCACCAGTGGAGCCATGGTCCGCACGCATTAACTGTTTTTCGAAACGACCTGGTACATCCCGCTAACAGGAGTGGTCCCTTTCATAACTTGGCTATGCGCGAGGCACAGAGTTTGGGATTGTATTACATTGAACTGATGCTTCTTCGGATGTCGGGCTTCACGGGGCAGTTCGTGAACAGGTTGAAGGGTAGAGAATCTATTGCGTCCAGGATCGAGGCGGTGCCCTGGGCACCAATTCAGACCCAGATAGGGCAGTAGGCAATCCAAGGCCATACTTATATCCACCGACGAATCAACCCAGGGAGGAAGAATGAACACACATGCACAGCCAAGTATACCGGTCGCCCTGTACGCCAGGGTGTCCAGCGACCGGCAGGACGTGGACCTGTCCGTGGCCGCCCAGCTGCGGGCATTGCGTGACTACGCCGACAAGAACGGCTACGTCGTGGCAAGGGAATACGTCGACGAGGCCGAGAGCGGCCGTATCGCCGACAGGCCGGAGTTCCGGAAGATGCTGGACGAGGCCAGCAAGCCCGAGGCACCGTTTAGCGAGATTTTGGTCTGGAAATTCTCGCGCTTCACCAGAAAGCGGGAGCACGCCGTGGCTTTCAAGTCCATGCTGCGGCGCAAGGGCGTCCGCGTCGTGTCCATCACCGAGCACGCCGACGACTCGGCCACCGGCAGGCTCATGGAGGCCATCATCGAGAGCGTCGATGAGTTCTATTCGGAAAATCTTGCCGAAGAAGTCCGGCGGGGGATGCGAGAGGCCGCCTCAAGAGGCTTCTGGGTCGCCAGCCGGGTGCCCTACGGCTTCCGCAAGCGCATGGTGCAGGACGGGGCCAAGAAGCGTCCCACCTTGGAACCCGATCCCGCCACCGCTCCCGTGGTGGAGCGCATCTTCGGGATGGCCGAGTCGGGCAGGGGTATCCTGGACATCACCCAGACCCTCAACTCCGAGGGCATCGCCAACCCCACGGGCAGGCTCTGGTCCAAGAACGGCGTCCACATCATCCTCCGCAACGAAGCCTACACCGGCACTCTCCTCTGGGGCGTCGGCGGGAAGGACAAGGACAAGGCCGAGCCGGTGCGGGTGGACAAGGCGTTCCCCGGGATCGTCTCCAAGGCCCAGTTCAAGAGGGTGAACAGGCGGATGCGCTCAAGGGCTCCCAGGAAGACGCACCCCCGTCGTGTGGGAAGCACCTACTTGCTCAGCGGCTTGGTCCGGTGCAGGACGTGCGACGGAGCGCTCTCCGGCCAGGACGCCAAGAGCGGAAGGTACGCCTACTACGTCTGCCAGTCCATCATGAAGCGGGGCAGGCACGCCTGCGAGACCCCCAGGCTCAACGCGCGACGCTTCGAGGAGATGGTGGTGGGGAAGATACGGGAGAACGTGCTCACCGAGTCCAACATCCGGGAGCTGGTGAAGCTGGTGGACGAGGAGATGGACGGCATCGCCAAGGAGCAGAGGCAGAAGCTGGAGACCGTCGAGGCGGAGCTTGAAGACGTGAAGCGCAGGCTGGGACGCCTCTACGACCTGGCGGAGACCACCGACCTAGACATCGAGGACTTCAAACCCCGCATACGCGACCACCGGGAGCGCCAGGAGAAGCTGGAGGCGTCAGCGCAGGAGGCCAGGGCGATGCTCTCGCAGCGCAGGGAGGTCCTCGACGACGTGGAGACCATCACGGCCTACGCCCAGGACCTGAGCGTGTTCCTGAACGAGAGCGAACTGACGGAACGCAGGGCCTTCATTGAGAGCTTCGTAAAGGAGATCGTCGTGATGCCCAGCAACGCTCTCCTGCGCTACAGCATCCCCATGCCGGAGGATGCTCCCATAGGGGGAAGGGACGCCGAGGAGGTGGCTCTCCACGCCCCGGTTCTGTCTACCGTCAAGTCTGGTGGGCCGAGGGGGATGATACTGCGAACGTTCAGGTGGGAGGTGGGGTTGTGACAGGATCCACGCTCGACTTCGCCACGACGAGATAGGCACGCCCCTAAAGGACCCTCCACAGGCTGACCTATACCTTTGTGCTCATGTATAGATTGATTGCGGCTATTAGTTCTTGCCGCAAGTGTGGGACTGAGGCGAATCGTTTCCAGACGTAGTCTCGAAACTTAAACAAGACCGGCCTCAATTCCCTGCCATGCTGTAATGTCGCCATCGCAAGCGAGGCAAGCATGCTGTGCCTTTCGCGAGGGGCCTCAGTCATGGCGGATAGCATCACTTCTGCAAGAACGGCAACGGCCGAATCGTCCGTGCAATGAGGACCCTCAAGGGCCTTAAACATGGCCCGGATGCCGTCCGTTGTCTGATAGTTGTTTAGTTGGAGGCGAGAGATGATGTCGCCGGGCCCCACCCGCACGAACCAGTAGTTTAGCTGAACTAGTTTCTCGATTGCAGTGGCGTGCTCTTCGGCTGTGATTACACCTTGGGTGAACATGTATGACAACAATTGTTGCGTGTTTACCGACCGGATGCCTTCCGATTCAGCAAATCGTGCAAGCTCTAGGTCGTCACACAGCAGCAGCGGTGCGCTTGGTGAATCTGGTATGCCAGCGAACACAGTCCCCACACCCACAGGGGAGAGCAGGTCTGTCAATTCCTCTCTATTTCCAATGTACAACATTGAATAGGAAGCAATCGGTTCGAAAGAGCGCGCAAAGTTGAGGGTACGTTCCAACAACTCACTTCGCTTCGCCAGTTCTTCAGGTTCAGCGTCTCTGAGAATGTACGTACCGTCATGTGACTTGCTGAGCCAGCCCGCCGGCGAACGCCCTGTTGTCTCCATAGCATGCGCCTCATGGAGGCCGTCAATGACTGCTTGCGGTACGACGACCCGACTAAAGAGACCAAGCAGGTTCTCGCGTAGCCCCAATTCCTGAACGGTTAACAGGGACACAGTATCTAGGATCAGGCAATCTGCACCATCAAGCAGTGATGCGGATATTCTGGGGGCGTCCCCGGCCCCGAATGAGAACCGCACCTGAGTGATTCCTTCTTGCGTGTAAGATGCCCAGACTTCCACCAGATGAACACCCAATAGCGGTGCTAAGGAAGTGAATGGAAGGCGACCCTCCCTATACAAAGCCTCAATGTCGCTGACCATCCGGTATCGACCATCCAATACTCGCAATACGCCGGAGATGTCGTCGCCGGAAACGTCAACGCGGGAGATACTCTTGTCACCCGGAAATCTAGTTGAGAACTCATTGGCCGTCTCCTGAAATGCGTGGACATACTTGCTCCGGATAGACATGACTTCGTATGTCAAGACTTCGATGTCTTGGCGCAGTTCGATCGGATCGCCGACCTGCTTCCCAGTCAGCTGCCGTGCCAATTCGTCGGTTGATGCTATCTCGTGAGACCCACTGGGTACTTCTTGGTCGTCAGCTATGTACCACCACTGCTCACCAGACTCACCACGCAAGTGCACCCAAGTGCCCGGTCCAGCCAAGTTGGTTTCGGTTAGCTCATCTTCGTGATCGACAAAGATGCTTAGGTACGCCAGTTGAATGGACGGGTCGCCCATACTTTGTCGTCGCGACTGATAGGCATCCTCCAAAACTCCTGGTATGCCTAGCAGCCTCTTCAGTTGAGCGAGGGACATCAGTTCCTTGGGATGTTCGCGGAGTTGTGGAGCGCGAATGCCGCTCACCAATTCATGTGCCGCGGCTCCATCTCCATGACGATATAGCATGTGTGCGAGCCAGACCCTGTCGGTCGGAGCTGAATCGGGGCGCGAGCATAGGGTCTCGATACAACCAATTGCCCTCTCAAGGTCTCCAGCCCTTTCAAGAATGTAGGCCTCCATCTCGATCGCCGCCCGAGGTACATCTTCGACCTGTTTCTGTATTTCTTCGGCCCATTCCAGCGCTTCACCCAATCGGCCAGCGTTGTAGAGACATCTAAGCAATGAGAGAGCCGAAGGGTGAGTAGGAGCTTTGCCCACGGTTTTCGCGTATTGATCCGCAGCCTCCGAATACCGTGCGAGATCGTCATATAGTCGCGCCAAGAAAAACGCGACAGTTTGGGTGTCGGACTCGTCAGCAACCTCTAAAGCTTGTACAAGCAAAGATTCTGCTTCTGCCGACTCCTCGTCCTGCTGCCGACAAAGTGCTGCCAAGGTGAGAAGTTTGAGATTAGTAGGGTTGAGGCCTAGTGCCTCGTAAACTGCGGGCCCAACTGAGTCATCAGCTTGGCCTTCTAGCTCTGACCTCCGAAGCATCTGCGCTCGCTGCACATCCTCCCAACTCATGTCGTCAAGTACGAGTGTCCCGCCTAGCAGTGCGATTGCCGCATCTACCTCCCCGGACAAGAGAGCAATGTCGGCTAAGACAAGTCGGGCCTCCTCTCGTCTGCTCGAATCTAAGGTTAGTTCTAGAAGCGCTCGGGCTTCCTCGATACGCCCGTCATTGAAGAAGACAAGCCCCTTGTTGTAAAGCGCATCCACATTATCGGGTTCTATTTCAAGTACACGATCTAGGTCATGCAACGCATCCTCAGTCCGCCCAAGAAGGGCCCGGGCACACCCCCGCGTAAACAGGGCACGCGCCTTACGTGCCTCCAGTTGGGTGTCGCTCAGCAATTCCAATGCGAGAGTTATCTCTCTGTCGATTTCTACGTAACGATCAACCGCTTCTTGCGAAAACGCCGCGGCAGGTGCATCTTGACGCCGGGCGTACATGAGATGTTCTGCGAGAGCTAGATGGACATCAGGGTCGTCCGCAAAAGCCTCGACTAGTGTTCTACACACCTCAATTGCTTCAGCGGCGCGAGATTGGTTCAATAGGATACCCGCCAATGCCAGACCACAAGTCTTGTCCTGTGGTATCCAGTCGTTCTGGGAAAGATAGGCATCGAGGTCGTCAGTCGTATCGTGCCTTGACAGTTCAACGATTAGGATTGAGGTAGCCTGAGAATCGGTTGGAGCAAGCGAAAGGGCTTTCTGGGCAAGCATTTTGGCTCTGGCCGAGTCACCCTTCAGGTGCGCCGCAAGAGCGACGTTGGTGATTGCCGTTATGTTGGTCGGCTCAAGCAGATACGCTTGTTCAAGCAAGCTGCTCGCCGCCCCTGTGTCATCATCCGCCAAAGCACATGCCGCCAAGTTAGTAAGCACTCGGAATTGTAGATAGGAAGATGCGTCGGCGACTTCATCTCGAATCTGCTCAAGTTCAACACGTGCCGTCCTAACTAGCCCTCTATTCAAGAGATCACGAGCCAAATCAATCTTCCGGGCGAGTTTCTTATCCGAGGAGCTTTGGGTGGACGCGGGACTATTCGGGACATCTGGAATGGATCTCACCGTTGGAGCCAACAGGTTCGTAGACTTAATTTCTTCCAAACCTCGAAGAACGTCTCTTATGCCCTCACGGTTCTCTTCGTGGTGGATCTCCAGTCGGCCTGCGAGAAGAGAGATGCCCTCATTACTGTTGTATATCGCGTTCGCCAGTTCGGCCACAAATGCCACAACGATCTCTCGGGCGAGATTCTCGAGTTCCGATGCATCAGGCAGAAAGAAGCCGCTACTCTCAATGAACTCGGCGATGATCTGATCGTCGGGTTCTCTCTCACCTGCCACAATTCTGTTCCAGAGGTTTTGATAAGACTCACTCGCAGTCCAAGCTTGCAGCGTGGACTCAATGCCCTCAAGGTCAGAAAATCTTTCGGCCGTAGTCCGAATTACACCATCGAGAAGACCCGACATCTTCTTGAGAAGCGTTCCAATTGTTCCCGCGAGTAGACTTACGGAAGTACCAGAAGCCAGCTGTGCCAATTGTTCCCAAATTTCCATACTTATAGCCTCTACTGGTTACCCGCAAATCCTGCTCGCTGGATCAGATCCATGATCGGGGATTGTCACCAGGATCAGAGAATCACCTTCAATTGGCGGTCTCAATAGACTACCGACTTCTTTCGCTGTCATCTTGCGTCTTCCTCAGCTTCAATTCACCTACCGTCCCTCTGCCCCGGCCCGTGTAGTAGTTGCCCTCTAGTGTCTCGCCAGCCAGCCAGAGCGTGCATGTGCCGCGGTGAGTCTGCATCGTCTCCGACGCTCGGTTGTGTGGTTCGTTCAGGTATGTGTAGGTGAGTTCCGGACGTTCAATGTCCTTGATCCGAAGGGTCGCCACTTGGCTTCGCGATTGAGACTGTTCCGTGGCAAGAACGATGAGTATGGCTACCCACCGCTGGGTGATGGTTGCCGAAACCTCCGCCCTGATGCCGTTTTCACCGTGGGAAGAATCGATCGCGCCGATCCAGTGCTCATTGAGGTCCGGTACGGACAGTATGCCCAGCTTGTGTAATGGCCTCCATCGCCACCCGTACCGGTCATAGAACCAGAACAGCCCCGCATAGACTCCCACCACGGAGGGGGCGCCTAGCCACCAAGGTGGATCTACGTCGACACTCTCTAGGCCAAAATCCAATAACCAGACAAGGAGGACGCTGAGCACGGCTAGCCCTGCGTAGATTCGGCCACGCCCTTCAACATCGTATGAGTGCATCACGGTCGATTATCCCCAGTCGTTCCACAGAGTCACGAGTGCGTTGCCGAGAGCTTTCGCATCACTCAGCGACCACTGTTCGGGAGAAGAACCGAAGAGAGGAATCTGGCCGTTCTGGCACATGAGGCCACTCAGGTCGTTCTGCACCATCCATGTGACGATGTCGGAGTAGGTGTCCTGGAATCCAAGCTTGAAGGCAGGATTCGGCGCGCTGTACACCAAGCACTCGATGAAGTATGACGGCGCAAGGTCTTTGCTGATCCTTCCCTCGGTGATGAGATGGTTCCGCGCATTCTTGAACATTCGAACCGTCCGCTTGAATCGATCCCAAGTCCGCCTGCTCTTCTCTGCGCCGTTGTCGTAATGCAGCTTCGGGTAGTTGACGATCCATCGCTTGTCCTGCAACGCGTAGAATCTGATGCCTTGAACGTATTGGTACTGACTCGTATAGCGACGGTATCCCATGCACACGACAACGTCAGCTGGGAGCCTTTGGCCTTCTCCCTTTAACTTGATCGACTTGTTGCCCTGACCAACAATCCGCTGTCCGAATCCCGCTGTAAGGACTCTCAGCGCCTCGCGCCTGAATTCGTCCCAGTCATGCTCACCCGGACTTAGTCTCCCCGCCAACATCTGCCTGTCCCATGGATTAAGGGCAGCATCATCCCGCTTGAAGATCGATGTCGTCTCTAGAACGATATCCACGTCGCTGTCGCCCCGGATATTCGTATCGTTTCGGTATGATCCCTGTAGGTAGAATTCGTACTTCATTTCCGGCGGCCATTTGTGGGCGTCAAGGACGGCGTGAATCGCTTCGTGCGTTCGCTTTGCAGCAGTCTGAGGGCCGTGATCTGACCACCTGCGCAAATGAGATTCCGGAATGGACATAACACATCTCCTGTTTTCCCCGCGCCCCCGTGATCCCATCCTACTCTGTGGGTGCCTGATAGTCAAATTGCAATAGGACGTGTTGTATTTTCGTAAAAATACGGCTACTATGCGTAGATGGAACCATTGTATTCGATTGCGGAGGTGTATCAGGGTATGGCGCGTGGGCGCCAGGAGCCCTCGCGTTATTCGCAGGCGTGGGCCGTCACCATGGTCGAAAGCAGCGATATCCGGGATGACGGCTGGCTTGAGGCGGACCGACTTCGGCAAGTCAGCATCGCGTCACGCCTCCTCCTGGACAGGCACGTCTTGCGACCTTATGACGTCATCATCACTGCGCGCACCGGCATCATCAAAGTCGCGCTCGTTCGCCCCGATGTGACGCATACGGTGGCCGGCATCACTCTGCTCGTCGTACGTCCCAGAGACTCCGGGCATGGCATGGGGCATTGGATCTGGTTCTACCTCACATCCGGTCAGGGCCGTGATCATCTCTCGCGTCGCATGACCGTCAATTCCACCACCACGTCCATTTCGGCACGCAGCGTGGCAGAGATCGAGATCCCTGTTCCATCCGCCCGAGAGCTCGACGGCATCGCCCGTCTCGTCGAGGCGTCTGAGTCGGCTTACACTGAGGCCATGAACGCCGCCCTCATCCGGCGCGAGACTTTGCGTGACTCGGTCATTGAGGACATTCGCCGCAGAAACGAAGCGAGCAATACAAGGAGAATCTGAATGCCGCTGACCAGACAGGAGCTCGAGTCTAAGTTGTGGCAGGCCGCCGACATCCTTCGCGGCCAGATCGACGCCGCCGACTACAAGAACTACATCTTCTCCATCCTTTTCCTTAAGAGGCTGTCCGACCGCTTCAGTGAGGAGGTTGAAAGCGCCGTGGCGTCCGGCGTTCCGCGTGACGTGGCTCTCACCGATCCCACCGAGCATGAGTTTTTCGTGCCGGAATCGGCGCGCTGGCCGGCTCTTTCGGCGGGGGGTATGAATCAGGGTGAGAAACTCAACACCGCCAGCCACGAGATCGAGGAGGCCAATGCACCCCGCCTTGACGGAGTACTCGGCAATACAAATTGGAACGATGAGTCCAAGCTGGGCAGTCCGGCCAACCGCGAGGGGATCATCCGCAGCCTGCTCGCTCATTTCTCCGATCTTGACCTGCGCGATGCCAATGTCAGTGGCAATACCGACGGCATCGACAACGTTCTGGGTGACGCCTACGAGTACTTGATCTACCAGTTCGCTGACGACGCGGGCAAGAAGGGCGGTGAGTTCTACACGCCCCGTTCCGTCGTTCAGCTCATCGTTGAACTGCTCAAACCGGAGGAGGCCATGCGCATCTGCGACCCGACGCTCGGGTCCGGCGGGATGCTGATTTACGCGGCAGACTATGTGAAGAGGAACGGCGGCAACAGCGCCAACCTCGTACTGCACGGGCAGGAAAAGAATCTGGGTACACTGGCCATCGGCAAGCTCAATCTGTTACTGCACGGCCTACGCTCCGCCCGCCTTGAGGCTGGTGACGTGATCACAGAACCTCGCCTGATGGACGACGACGGGCGACTGTTCGCCTATGACCGCGTTATCGCCAATCCACCGTTCAGCCTCAAGAATTGGGGCCATGACTACGCCCCGAGCGATGACCATCATCGCTTTGACCGATACGGCGCAATCCCGCCACGCACACGGGGTGATCTCGCCTTCCTGCTTCACATGCTGTCCGTCACCAATGGCGAGGGCATGGTCGGCGTCGTCATGCCGCACGGCGTCCTGTTCCGGGGGGGCGCAGAGGGCAAGATCCGCAAGGGTATCGTCGAGGGGGACCTGTTCGAGGCCGTCATCGGACTCGCTCCCAACCTCTTCTACGGCGCGAGCATCCCTGTCGCCATCTGCGTGCTGAACAGGAACAAGCGCACGGAGCGCCGGGGCAAGGTACTCTTCATCGATGCGGCGCAGCAGGGCTATTTCCGCCAGGGCAAGGCGCAGAATCACCTGGACGAGGAGCACATCCAGAAGATTGCCGAGGCCTACAACTCATTTGAGGACATGGATCGGTTCGCTCACGTCGCGGACATGGAGGAAATCGAATCCAACGACTTCAACCTGAACATCAGTCGCTATGTGGACACGACAGAGCCGATAGAGGTGATGAGTGTTGAGGACGCGCTTACAGAACTGGCCGAAGCGGAACGCCGACGTGACGAGGCCGTCGCCAAGATGGATAATCTTCTGGCAGAGATGGGTTACAGGCGGTAGCGGGGCAGAATGCCTAAAGTGAGAGAGGTGATTCGCCAGGTGGAGCAAGACGGGTGGAGATTGGCGCGGATACGTGGAAGCCATAGAGTCTACAAACATCCGCACAAACCGGGCATCGTCGTTATTGCTGGAAATCCCGGGGTTGACATGCCGCCAGGAACATACAATGAAGTGCTCAAGCAGGCCGGACTAAAGTAAGGAGCCGTCAGCATGGGATACGCAGTCATCATCGAAAAGGGGCCGACCAGCTACGGCGCGCATGTGCCGGACTTGCCGGGGTGCGTCGCCGCCGCTGAGACGAAAGAGGAAGTGCGCTCCTTGATCCTGGAGGCTATCACCTTGTATGTAGAAGCGCTCAAGGAGGAAGGGTTGCCCGTACCCGTGCCGCAATCGTATGAATTGTTGGAGGTGTAGTGATTCTTGCCAAGCTCTCCAGATTCCAGCAGTGGCTAGAAGCCAGAAAGGCCGGACGACCGCTGACGCTCGACGCTCTTGCGGAGTATGAGCGCTCACAGAGCAAGGACAACTAGCCCGCCGTCCACCTTCAAGTAGTTCATCTCCCATCCCAACGCAGAAAGAGGCCAGATGATGAAACCCCACCTCCTAATCGGCGTACTCTTCTTCCTTGCAGCGTTGGGCATTCTCATCTTCTCAATTGCAGAGCCGTTCTCGTGGAAACAGCTTGTCGTAGCATTCGCATGTTCCGGGATCGGGTTTCTCATTCTGAGGTTCGGAGACTGATGAGCACAGCCAGGAATTCTGCCAACTCTGCCTCCCTCCCCGACGGCTGGCGCATGGCGCGCTTAGGAGACGTGGCAAACGTTACATTCAGTCCCGTTGACAAGAAGATCGTTACTGGTGAGACCCCCGCCCGCCTCTGCAACTACACCGACGTTTTCTATAACCGTCGAATCAGCCCCGAAATGAACTTCATGGTTGCGACTGCAACGCAAGCCGAGATTGACCGATGGGTCCTGAAACGCGGAGACGTACTCTTTACGAAAGATTCCGAGACGCCTGATCAAATAGGAATCCCGGCATATGTCACTCAGGACATGACCGATGTGCTCTGCGGCTATCATCTGGGTCTAGCCCGCCCAGATAAGAAGATGGTGGAGGGGGCCTACTTGGCGGAGGTCCTTGCCTCCCCCCAGTCCGCAAGTGAATTCGGGAGAATAGCCAACGGCGTAACGCGGTTTGGCCTTACCCTGCCCGGAACACAAGCCCTCCCTATCCTCCTCCCGCCGTTGGAGGAGCAGCGGGGGATTGCCGCGGTGTTGGACTCCATCGACGAGACCATTGAGTGGGAGGAGGCCATCGTCGCCGCGACAGAGCAGCTGCGCGATGCGATGCTCCATGAACTCCTGACTCGCGGCATCCTCGGCCGACACACCGAGTACCGCGATGTCCCCGGCCTCGGCACAATCCCCGCCTGCTGGGAGGTGGTCCGGCTGGGGGAGGTAGCGGAAGTCAGGAACGACCAACTGCCCATGGATGAGCAACGGGATCTGCCATACATTGGGCTTGAGCACATTGCCAGTGGGGGAACCTTACTTACCACGGGAGATGCGGCAGAATTCACGAGCGTCAAGAACGTGTTCCGAGCAGGCGATACCTTGTATGGCAAGCTGCGGCCCAATCTACGTAAAGTACTACGCGTTGACTTTGACGGCTTATCGACCACAGAGATTCTACCCGTCACAGCGAGGGCCTCAGCACACGGTGGTTACGTTGGCAAAATACTGAGAACCGATGCCATGCACAATCACTCAATGCTCGGCATCACAGGTACAAAGATGCCGAGAACATCCTGGCAACATTTAAAGGAGTTTCGCCTGCCATTACCCTCTATGGAAGAGCAACAGGCCATCGCAGAGATGCTTGACCGCATAGAAGCGTCGATCAATGCTGGCAGGATACAAACGGATAATCTAAAGTCGTTGAAGGCGTCAGCTGCTGATGCTTTGCTGTCGGGTAAGGTGAGGGTGCGGGGGAAGTAGGGGTGAGGAGAGGATAGGGATTCACTACTAATGTCACTAAGAGAAAGCATAGCAAGACTAAACAAAGTCTTCTCAAGGCGAAGAGCGGATCAGGGCATTAAGGAAAATGTTCGCTCAGTAACTCCCCAGGTGCGTTCAAAGATAATCTTGCTTCTACGAGATGTTACATCGGGAGCCTTACCTGGCAGACAGCAAGTTCAATACGATTATGATCAGGGGTATTTTTGGTCCGAAGTCCACAATCTCCTCGAACATAGCATTGGAAGCGCCACATTATCTCAGGCTATGGCGAACAATTTTGTTCATTGGGACAACGACGCAGAGCGGAGAGACTTGGCGTTGTTCTTACGTGAATGCACAACTAAACAGTTTCTCGATTTTGTTGAGTTGTGTTTTCAAACCGAACACTATCCAAGAATAGGATCCGACGACTCGAATGTGATTGACGCGATCAATGAGATCTTCTTGAACGAGAACTCCCCTTACAGGATGACTAGCTTTGTAAGAAAAGAAGAGGTCGAGGATGTTTTCATTTACGGTAACAGACAACGTCGCACTGTCGTACGAATCATTCACTACCCTCAAGTTATCTACACGGAGGACGAAGTCGTTTACCGGGAGGCCTTGGCACCGGCACTGACTGCCCTATCGCGAGCCGAATTCACTGTAGCTGATGGCGAGTTTCGGACAGGCTTAGAGCATTATCGCGAAGGTCGCTACGGCGATTTCTTGTCAAACTGCAGCAGCGCCTTGGAAAGTGTGCTCAAGGTCATTTGCGACAAGCACAACATTCAGTTTGACTCGAACTCGGCGCTCAGCACGTTGCTGGAAACAGTTGCGGCAGGGTTAGGCCTGGAAGCGGTCTACGCCGAAAAATTCAAGTTGTTGGCCACTATCCGCAACCGCCTTAGCTCATCGCACGGCGGCGGTAGCCAACCCAGAGATCCAGAACCACCTTACGCCCGGCTCATGCTGAACTTAGCAGCCGCCGCAATGGTGTTCCTTGTTGAGACCTCCGATTCAAAATGAACGTAACCGCATGACTACCACCCCCGCCAAGCTCAACGAATACAACGCGGCCGAGTTGCCGGCGCGACAGTTGCTGGAGAATCTCGGCTGGACGTACGTGCCGAGGGAAACGCTTGCGGAAGAGCGCAACAATGAGCGGGAGGTTCTGCTCAAGGATCAGCTCCGTCGAGCACTACTCCGCCTAAACCAGTGGATGACGGAGGCGCAGGCGAATCGCGTCATCTTTGACCTGGAGCACGTCAATGAGACGGGGCTGACGCGCAACCGGCGCGTCCACGAGTATCTGACCCACGGGATGCCGCTGACCATCGACGGCTCGTCCGGTCGGGACACGCGCATCGTCCGCTTCTTCGATTTCGACCACCCGGTGGGCGGTCAGAACGAATACGTCGTCACGACGCAGTTCCGCGTACGACGCGGCAACGATAACGCGCCTGACGAGGATGATTCGCGCGTGATCAAGCCGGACCTCGTGCTGTTTGTGAACGGCATCCCGCTCGTCGTCATGGAGGCAAAGGCCCCGACGCTCATGGCCATGGGCGGGTCGACGTCGCCGTTTGATCCGCAGCCGTGGATGGAGAAAGGCGTGGAGCAGCTGCGCCGCTACCAGGAGGCGGAGCCGAAATGGCACGGCACAGGCGCGCCGGAGCTCTTCTACTACAACCTGATGTGCGTGGCGCACTGCGGCGCGGCGGCCGTGTACGCGGGCGTGGGCGCGCCACTCAGCGCGTATTTCCAATGGAAGTCCATCCTGCCGTACTCGGAACAAGAGGCGCGGGACCGCTTTGGCGTCGAACCGATGGGGCAGGCGCAACTGATCATCGGCCTACTCTCACCCGCCATCCTGATCGACGTGCTGCGCGACTACGTGGCGTTCGAGCAGGAGCACGGTCGGCTGGTCAAGAAGCTGCCGCGCTACCAACAGTACCGGGCCGTTGGCGCGTCAGTGGAGCGAATGTTGAAGGGGGACAAGCCGGAGGAACGCGGCGGCGTGGTCTGGCACACACAGGGCTCTGGCAAGTCACTGTCGATGCTGTGGCTGGCGACAAAGATGCGCCGCGAGCCGCGCCTGCGCAACCCAACCATCGTCATTGTGACAGATAGGCGGCAGCTTGACCGTCAGATCAGCGAGACATTCAGGAACTGCGGTTTCCCCGCGCCGGAGCAGGCCGACTCAACACGCGATCTGCGCCGGCTCCTCACGACGGGCAACGGCCGCACCATCATGACCACCATCCAGAAGTTCGAGGAGGCGCTGGAAGCGCCGGAGGGCAAACTCGACGTCCTCAATCCGTCGGAGGACGTGGTCGTCATGGTCGATGAAGCGCATCGAACGCAGTACGGCGTCCTCGGCGGGCGCTTGTCTGACGCATTGCCTAGAGCCGTGCTCATTGGTTTCACCGGCACACCGATAGATAAGGGCTTCAGACGCAGCACGATGCGCCGATTTGGTTCGCTGATCGACTCGTACACGATTCCGCAGTCTGTGGCGGACGGAGCGACGGTGCCGATTCACTACGAGGCACGACTGCCGGAGCTGGCGATCGAGGGGCCGGAGACACTGGACAAGCTGTACGAGACAATGTTCGGCGACTATCCACCGGAAGTGCAGTTGCAGATGCGCCGCCGCTACGCGAACAAGGAGACGGTGGCGGAGGCTGAGCGGCGCATCGAAATGATTGCGCTCGACATCAAGGAGCACTTTGAGAGCAAGGTACACCCAAATGGCTTCAAGGCGCAGGTTGTCGCGCCCTCAAGGTTCGCGGCACTCAGATATGCGGAGAAGCTCAACGACTTCAACCTCAAGGCCTTTCCCATCATCTCCACGTCTCCCAACGACGGAGCAGAGTTTCGCGATGCCCGCGAGCTGGACGAAGAGGCAACAATCGCCCGATTCGTCGATCCGGGCGGAGATGTTGAGATTCTCGTCGTTGTGGACAAGCTGCTGACGGGTTTCGACGCGCCCGTCGAGCAGGTACTGTATTTGGACCGCTCACTGAAGGATCACGGTCTGCTGCAGGCCATCGCACGGGTCAATCGCCGATTCGCCCACAAGCAGGACGACGTGTCCACGGAGAAGACCAGCGGGCTGATCATCGACTATCACGGCGTCTCAAGCGATCTGGAGACCGCCCTGTCGTCGTTTGAGTGGCAGGAAGTCCAGGACACGATGCAGCGAGTCACGGACGACCCCTCAAATGTCATTGACGGGGTTGCCGATAAGGCTGAGGCGCACTTCAAGGGGAAGGACTTGGCAAACACGTGGAACTGCGTTTCAGTGTTCGCGCCGGACGCCTCAACCGAGGGCAACTACAAGTCCGACCTCTTTGAGCAGTTCAATGCCAACTACCGGGAGTTCTCACGGCTGATGGACCAGTTCCTGCCGGACCCGAGAGCGCTGAAGTATAGTGATCGGCTCGCCCGCCTGACGGAGATTCGCGCATACACCCGCGCGCACTTCCTCCGTGAAGACGCAAACGTAGACTGGACGGCTATCAGCGCCAAGGTTAAGAAGCTTCTGGATGAGCGGATAAGCGCGGAGATTCGAGAACTGATGTCACCGGTGTCCATCCTAGACAGTGACTTTGATGAGAAGGTGGCCAGACTCCCCGGCGACGAAGCGCGGGCTTCGGTGATGGAGCACGCCATCCGCGCCCACATCAGCGAGAAACTGGCGGAGAATCCGGCGTTCTATGAGCGGCTGTCCGAACGGCTCGAGAAAATAATCCGGGACCTGCGCGACCGTGTGATCACTTCGGCACAGGCGTCATTGGGCATGTACGCGCTTCGGCAGGAGGCGCAGGGTGAGGCCGGGCTCGCGGCCCGGTACGGGCTGACACCTGTGTCGTTTGCCATCTATGAACTGCTGGAGGAACAGGACACGCCACGGGGCAAGGCAAGGGGCGTGGCCGAGGGCGACGAGACGTACAGGACGGAGTTGGATGAGGAAACGCGGGACGTTGCAAATAAGGTGGAATCCGCAATCGCCCATCACATCTCAATCGTGGACTGGCCGTCCAATCTGGACGTTCAACGACAAATGCGCCGTGACATTAAGCGGGAGTTGCGCCCTGGTGGAGACTACTCTGAAGAGGAACTGGAGGAGTTGGCACAGCGCATCGTGAATCTGGCGATCAGCCGGAGCGGAAAGTGACAACTCGTTCCAACGTCAAGTTCGGTGACACCGTCATCGACTACGAGATCAGGCGCAGCCCCCGGCGGAAGAAGACTGTGCAGATCAGCGTTGACGGCGGAGGCGTTCGAGTTGCATCGCCGGTAGAGACGAGTGATGCTGACTTGCAGGCCATCGTCCGCAAGCGAGCGCCATGGATCCTGAGCCACTCTTCTTCTGACGCGATACTGGAGGCGTTGCCCAAGCGATTCGTCAACGGTGAGACACTCCCCTACCTGGGCCGCAACGTCATGATGATTGTGAAACCCGCCGATGTGCTGCGCCCCGTTTTCAGCTTCGATCATTGGCGGTTCAGGCTCGATGTACCAAACCACCTCAGTAGCGACGACCGGACAGTGGCACTGCGAAAAGCAGTTGTTGCTTGGTACAGGGAGAGGGCGGCGGAACGGCTGCAGGCCGTTGTACAGCGTTGGTGGTCACAGCTCGGGCAGGGCAAAATGTCTCAGATTCTCATAAGAGACCAGCGTCAGAGGTGGGGTAGTTGTTCTTCCGATGGCACTCTACGCTTCAACTGGCGCGCCATGATGCTGAAGCCGGCACTCATCGAGTACGTCGTCGTTCATGAACTAGCCCATCTCACCCACCAGAACCATGCAACGGACTTTTGGAACCTGTTGGCAAGTGTCATGCCGGACGCCCAACAGAGGCGACGTGACCTCCGTGAAGCAGGGAGGCGGCTGCCACTGTAGGTGCCGTCTGCCACACCCGACCGCCCGAACTTCACCGTCTTCGCTCAATTTGGGATAAACATATGACTAACCAAGGAGTTGGAGGCCAGCCAAACCTATGGCTGCAGCGGGCCCATTCTCACGCTACTGCAGCTCAGGTCTTGGCCAAGACGGATCACAAACTTGATGCGCTGTTCCATGTGCAACAAGCTATCGAGACGGCTACCAAGGGCCTTAGACTTGCTAACGGCGCATCGTACGAGGAGGTTACGAGACATTCGCACGATACCTTGGATTCGCCCCTCACGCTCTTCAGAGAACCACTGGAGGCAGGCAATTTCTTGGAGGCCTTCCTCGACCTATTTGACCCCGAAATACTTGAGAGACTCGTCGTTGCTCACCAGAGCTCCATTAGTAGCAGCAGGAAGGCGTCGAAAAAGCAAAGGAAACGGCTCTACAACGAATACAGAAGGATGATCCACTTCATTCGCGCCCCGGAGGTTGATAAGTCAGAGGCGGCAGTTTTTCGGGCTAGTGTCGCCACATATCCTCCTGAGATAGTCGCATTATTCGTAGACACTCTACAGAAGATCCGCAACACAATACTTGGGGCGACAAAGGAGCCGATCATGATTGCACCACTGCCACTAGGGGAAGATTGGTTCCAGTGGCTGTGCAGCCAGATTGTTCGGCAAGTCTCAAAGAGAATCGCCAACATAAAGCCGCGAATGCTGACGAAAGCGGAGGTTAGACTTGCGAAAGAGGTCCTCGGCCCGATTGACGAGTCAAGCCTTCGCGAAGTCATGACGAGACCCAGAGTTTGGCGAGTTAGCCACCAATTCGAGGGCGTGATGGCCCATCTGAGCCTTTACATCGTTGGAACTATCTCGTGGCCGCATGCCGTCTCCACAAGATACCCGGCTCCTCCTGAGCCTCTAGAGGAGGCCTTTGGCGCTGCTAAGGTGGGCAAGATGGGAACGCAACACTACAGCAGCCAGATTGGTGCTGTGGAGCTTGTAGAGACATTGGCTGATGAGGCTGAATGGGCAACAAGGGTGCTCAAGAGAGGCCTCCGCGGACGGGGTAAACATTACCAAGGTACGGACACGTAGTAACTACTCTACCCGTTGGGGAGGATTCACGAACAATGACACTGACCAACTCCCTGCGACAGCTGTCAAGCCGCATGGCCCGAGCAGCCTTTGCCGACAGAGGCCTCTATTGGGAGCTTGCGCTGGACGCGGGCGCGATCCGGCAGTCTCTGCTGGCGGTGGTCATCGTCGCGGCTACATTGGGTGTCAGTTCGGCCATTCACGACGTCATGCGGGGCGCTGTTGGCGGGGCCATTGGCGGATTCACTGCGATGGGGTTGTGGGGAATGCTCTACTGGCTCCTCTTTAGCGTCTCCGCGTGGACGCTGGCGAAGTTGCTGGCCGGCCTCTACGAACTCGAGGTGGAGAGCGTGACGTATCTGCAATTTGTCCGCAGGTTTGGCTTTGTGTTTGCGCCCGGCCTACTCCTGATCTTGACACCCATCCCATTCGTGGGAGAGGTGGCGGTGCTCATGGCCTTCATGTGGACAGCGCTTGCCTCAGCGATCGCCATCCAACTGACCTTTGAGGCACCCATTGGGCTGGGCGTCATGGCCTCCTTCATCGGAATGGTGGCGGCACTTGTGTGTCGCTCCTCATTTGGGTGTATCTGTTGTCTTAGCAGGACTGAACCGTATGCAATGCGCGGGGGTTTCGATGTCGACATCGAAACCCCCGCTGTTTCCAATCCAGTCTAGGTAGCTTGCCCGTCCCGCTTCAACAGGAGGGCACTGCACCCCCGTTGCACGACGTGGTGGACGTAGGTGCGGCCGGTGCCGTCGTAGCCGGTGCGGTAGGCGTATTCGATGTTCGCCCCGTGCGGCATGCGGCCGCCGATGCGGGCGGTCTTGCCATCGTTTTCGCGCACAACCATCCCGCTGCGCTCACCCTTGCGCCAGCCCATCACCTTCACCTCGGCGGGCATGACGCGCAACTCGGCCTTCGACGGCTGGAACAGCACGGCGTACAGCTTCCTGAGCACCGTCGGTGAGGGCCTCCTCTTGCCGGACATGATGCTCGACATGTGGCCCGACGTGATCCCCGCCTGCTTCGCGACCTTGTTCTGGCTGATGTCGTGCGCGTTCATGCGGTCCCACAGCGCCTGGATGTTGACGTCGGCGCGTTCCGCCGGCGCGGCCTCGACGGAGCCCTCCAGGGCCTTCTCCAGCCGCGCCCGCACGTTCACTGTCATGATTCTATGGCCTCGCGAGACCTGCGAGACGTAGTTATGGGACAATCCCGCGCGAGCCGCCACGTCGCGCATTGTCAGCCCCAATTCGCGCGCCCGCTCGCGGATGTACGTGCTCTCGCCGTCGACGGCCTCCTGCCGAACGTGAACCTTGCCCTGTCCGGGCACCTCGCCCAGGACGGCCATCACCTTGTCCCGCATCTTGGGCGTCCACTTGCGGTGCCCGGTCGCGATCTGCGACAGGTAACCCTTTGTCACGCCCATCTTGGCCGCCAACTCACCGAACGTGAGCCCTTTCTTTCGTGCAGCCGCCTGGACCTCTGTTTCGACCCGCTCAATGATCTTCGTCGTGGACATCTCGCTTCCTCCTGAATGGACAAAGCGGGACGCCCCCACGGAGGAGACAGTCCCGCTTGCTTGTGTCCCGTCGCCAGGACTGTCTCCGTTGGTTCGTTGGCCATGCGTCATGGCCGATGCGGCGTCGCGTGCACGCGACGCCGCGCGCGGACGTACCCCAGGCTTCGTCTGAGGAAAGCCCGCCCGTGACTGGCGACCCACGCCGGCATCCGGGCGCAGGCCTATTGCGATCTATGAGGGGAATGCCAAAGCCCGCCGACGGCTGAATGCCGAACCGTCACGCGGGTTGAAAGGGATTCAGCGGACGCAGCTGCGGGCGTCATCCAAGGAGATGCACGACCGTCGCTGCCGCCCGAAATGGAAACGCCGGCCTGCGGCTACAGCCGAGTCCGGCGATGGTGAGGGGCCCGCCTAGCTACGATTCACGTGGCTTTCGCGGGCAAGTCGAATCAGCCGAGGCGCTCGTGGCGTTTCGGCCGATGCATGGAACGGTCAGACTGCGCGTTGCAACCCGTCCGTCAGTTCCCGCTGTTCGAGGTGGCTTACCTGAGAGAGGACTCTCAGTCGTGATCTGCCTCTCGCCCCGGGGAGCGATGGTCCCGTGTTCGCGATGGGAACGGAGAGAAACTCGATCCCTTCTCATCACTCGCCGCAGGAGGCGATGGTTCCGTGTTCGAGATGGAATGGCGCGGACTACGTCCCTAGCTCTGTTCCATCCCTCGCCTCGGAGAGCGAATGTCCCGTTGTGACCGCTCGGGGAGAAAGGTCTCGATCCCGTCATCGCGATCTGGGCCGTGTGGGACAACCCACCAGGTTTCTCGGGCTGGGAAACACTGGAAAGCCAAACAACATAGCCATTCTTATCAAGTGCGAGGCACGTGGCAAGAGGGTTTTGGCTCCATCTGGCCATCAGCAGCCGGATCACTCACTTTTGATGAACATGGGAGCAACAAGTGTTAACAGGAAGGGGCGAGTACCAGTGATCGGGCTCCGGGAATAGGCCGCCATCAACCCCACCACGCGCCGAAGGTCGCCAGTCGCCGCACCCACCGCAGTGCCTTTCGGCGACAGATTCTCCGCCTGATGTCGTGGAGATCGCTCCTGCGCCAGTTCATGATGTGGGCACGCCACAGGTCATCGACGGGCTGGGTTTCGGGGGCCAGCGTCAACTTGTGTTCATGCAGCAGCGCCATCTCAACCACGAGCAGGTGCTCCTGCCGTTCCATCCAGGAGAGCGTGTTGCCCTTCAAAGAATGATTCCGCTGCAGCATCCGCCACTCTCTCACCAGCGGCCACGCCTTGCCGTAGACATAGGAGTCGTCCGGCGCCGGCTCGACGGTCACGATCTCGTCGTAGTCTCTCGGGGGAAACCATGGCCGTGTCGGATGCTCCGGGGCCTCAATGCTCAGACTATCCCGACCAACCTGCAGGGGATTCCTAGACCGCTCCTTCCCGTCCCGGGACAGCCTCACACCAGTCCCCGCTGTTCTTTTCTCCGTATCCGTGCCGGCTCCGGGGCCACATCCCTTCTCAAGCCGCTCCACGCGCCGCACCAAGGTTCGGAGTTCCTTGGCGGATTCCTGCCGCACAGCCTTGATCATCGTCTCCAAGCGTTCGAAATCAGTTCCGAAGCTCTCGATCTTCGTCGCCACTTCGTCGATCTTGGCTCCCTGTGCCTGCAAGCCCTCACCTATGGCGACAGTTTCCGCGTCGGCCTCCCTCCTCACTCGCTTGTCGAGGGCAACTCTGACCTTCAGTGTCAGCTCACCCTGTTCCAGGCAGGACAGCAGGGTTCGGCGGTCAACATCCAACCACTTCGCAGTGGCCCGCTCTCCCCTCGTCCTCACCGATTCATGCAGCACCGCCATCAACATGAAGCCGTGCGGATCGTCAACCGTATCGCTTGTCACCACAATTGCCTCCTGTCGCCATCCAACGTGAGGAGCTACAACGCTTGTCGATTTCAGCTAGGACCAGCCCCGGATGTGGTCGGATACTCGCCCGCAAGCCTTGTCATTTCAGATAGCGGCCTTTGTTCGGGTCCGTCCACTGGCACCCGAATCCGAAGTGCTTACAGAAATCCGCCTAAAATCGCCTCTCCGCCACATCGACACGCGCTAAACAGCCCCTCCGTTTTCCTCTTCTCACAAGGCTAATCCCTGTACACCCCCCACACTGCCCTAAGCCGATTCGGGGCGACAGGAGTCAAAGGGAGTGCTGAGAAGAGCACCTCTTTGGGGGTCAGCGAAGCCGAGGCCAATGGTGCCCGAAATGGAAACGCCAGCCTGCGGCAGATGCCGAAACCGGCGATGTGTGAGAGGCCCGCCTAGCTACGATCCACTTCGTTTCGCGGGCACGCCGAACCAGCCGAAGCGCGAGTGGCGTTCCGGCTGCAATGTGAAACTGCGAGGCCGCTTTCGCAACCAGCGCGATTGATCCCGTGTCTGCGAGACGGTGACGGGGAAACGAGGTCTCGACCCGGCACTGCCTCTCTCGCCGCGGAGGGCGATTGTTCCGTTCGACGCGACCTGGGGGAGAACTGAGCTCAATCCCTTTCGGACGGTCAGGGTCGGGAACAACCCTCCAGGTTTCTGAGGCGCGAAACGCTGGAAAAGCCTGACAACTCCAGCCATTCTTCACGGGGAGCCCTCCGGTGGCAAGGGTTTTCGGGCATTACAGGACTAGATTCTTGCGGTGGTTCGACGCACGTTTCACAGATGCTTGCGGACGACGAGAAGGCTTGGGGCAACGAACCTTCCCACTGGCGCGACAAACGACGCCAAGTCTCTTTGCCACACCAGCCACCCCTGAGTCCCACCTCGCCCCGAAAGTAGCCAACCAACAGCCCCACTGCAGCAGCTTGCTACAAGGAATGCACCTGTCTACCGTCCGCCAGCTCCGGTTTCCCGCTCATCCAGCATCAGAGAATCGCCTTCCATGCGTCACCTCGGTCTCACCACCGTTTTCGGTGTTGATCCAATCTGAGCAACGGTGTCGGTCATCCATGAGAGTCCTAGAAAAATCGGTGCCCCCCAATCTGGCTTCTGGTGGACTACCTCACAGTCCCGACTAAACCTGAAATGCTCACATTGATGACTCCACAGAATCCGTTTCTCGCATGACGACGCCGTAAACAACCTTTGACTCTCCTCCCACTTACACCCTCAATCTCTGTACACCCCGTGGGCCTCGAAAGGCCATCGCGGGCAGCGAAAGGCATGAAGGAGCAACTTCAACGGGCAGACTCGACGGCCGTGTAGGCTCTAAGAATCGCCAGCGTCGATCATCCCTGTAGTGGAAGAAACTCAATCTTTCCTTCCTGAGAGGCAAATCGGAGGGCGGCAAAAGTCGATGCAGTTTCTACAATCGCTAGATACGCCGACCTCAATCACGAGAGGGACTCAACTCCGAAGTCGAGATTCTTGCTCGCGCTTGCTGGTACATCCCGTTTCCCGCATGACGACGCTCTAAACATCACTGCAATCATCCACGGTCAAAACCCTCAATCCCTGTACAGCCCCCGGATGGCCAGACGCCGATTTTGTATTCAGCCATCCCAGACTGCCCCAGCCGGAAGCCGCGCACCATGTCTTGGAACGGGGGCTCGTTGGCGAGCCTCACCTGCAGGTCGTTATCTGACGGATTCCGCCTCTGCGGACTCGATCTCATGCGATTTGAGCGAGCACCGAGGAGGCGTCCGTCGCGCGATACGATGTCTGGACCGGACAATGGGATGAATCCCGAGTCTACGTGCGCACTAATGGCAATGAGAGAGCCGTCTGTGAGCCCCAACTCCAACCGGACTAGCTCACTTGACTTGCGATATACACCGTGTATAATATAAGCATCTCGTATAGGAGGTTTAGTATGCGCGGTGCCGAACTACGGAAGATACGGAATAGGTTGGGGATGTCACAGGTGCAACTAGCTATTAGAGTCGGTGTCGACTCGAATACGGTTGCGCGGTGGGAACGAGATGAAGTTGCGATAGGGGCGACCGCCGAGATACTCATCCAGCAGCTCGATTCACAGAGGCGGCGCACACCCGCCGGCTCGGTTCGTGGAGGCGTCGTGCTTGATGAATATCATCGGAACATTCTTCTCCGTCTCGAAGAGCACCTTAATCCCGAAGCCTTTGAGCAATGCGCCGTCGACCTGATCGGTAAGACTGGACTCAGGGTCGTCCCCGTCGTTGGCGGCAGGGACGCTGGGTTCGATGGTTCAGTTGCTGATGCCGATGCAGGGCGACCGATTCCCCTAGTTGTGACAACATCAGCTAGGCCTGCCGATAACCTCAAGCGGAGTCTCGTGTCCGCGAATCGCCAGTATCCCACGCTTGATCGGGCATTCTTTGCTACCTCCCGCTCCTTGACGCCGCAATCACGCCGCAAGCTCGGACAGGTTGCTGCACAGGAGGGTGTCCAGTTGATGCAGGTTTATGACCGGGCATGGTTTGCGCAGGCGCTATACCGAGACCCTGTATGGTGCAAGAGGCTGCTCGGGTTGACGGGCAGACCCCGGGCGCTGAGCCGATTCCCCATGAGTAGCCGTCAAATTGAGGGGGATCACTTGGTCGGCCGGGACGGAGCGATAGAGTGGCTCAGGAGTCAGAGTGGCGACTGCCTACTGATGGGTGTGCCTGGTTCGGGCAAGACATTCTTGCTGGGCTCGGTGGCAGACGAGTTGGATGCGCTATTCCTTGTCGACGATGATAGGGAGAAGCTGGCGAACGACATAAGGGAACTCTCGCCCAAGGCCGTGATTCTCGATGATGCGCATGCCAGAATCACGACGCTTAGGAGCATCATTCAATTGCGTGCCGAAATTGGAGCTGATGACCTTCGAATAATCGCAACCACGTGGCCTGTGTACGCGAGCGCGGTAGTCAAGGAATTGGCCCTTTCCGACGCAACGACGCATGAACTCGGTCCCTTATTCGCGGACGAAATGATTGAAGTCATCAAAGCCCATGGCGTCATGGGTCCAGATAGATTGCTTGCACTTATCCGCCAACAAGCACGAGGAAAACCCGGACTGGCTGGCACGCTCGCCGCCCTTGCGTTGGTGGGCAATACGAGCCGAGTTCTGAGCGGAGAGGCGCTCTTGGACCAATTCACTCCCTCTCTCGCTTCCATGCTGGGTGACGACGCCATGATTCTCCTAGCCCACTTCGCACTTGGTGGAGAAGCAGGTGCAGACCCAGAAAGACTCGCCGCTCACGTGGGTGAATCTTCCATTGCCGTCCACTCCCGACTTGCCAACCTCGCCGCAGCGGGCATAATTCACCCCTTGCCTGACGGGCGAATAGTCGTTGTGCCAGAGGCGTTGCGGGTTGCCCTAGTGAGAAGAGTGTTTCTCGGACGGGCAAGCCCTAGCTACCAAAAGGCATTGGACTGGATTGCAAACCGCCACGACGGAATCCTAACACTCATACGCGCATCAGCGAGAGGTGCTCGCGTCCCCGATCTATGGGATCTGCTACGAACAGCCAAATCAGAGACTCTCTGGGCCGAATTCGCGAAGCTGGGAGAACGAGAGGCACTGCACGTCGTAGAAAATGGTCTGTCTCGTTACGAGCTTGTAGCGGAGCAAGGGCTTCACTACGTTCCAGAAGTTATGATTCCTCTTCTCCTTAACGAGATGCCAGAACCCTGGCCAACTTACGGTGCGGAGAACCACCCAGCAGTTAGAGCTCTAAGGGAATGGATCGTCGATCGGAGAGAGAACTTTCTGCGGGACGAAATTGTCATTAGGAGAACCCTCGTCAAGGCAACCAGAAAATGGCGGAGTAAGTCGGGCAGGACTCACCAAGCGATTCACGTAATGTCTCTCGCACTCAGACCCAAATACCGCATCAGTAGTCTGGACCCCGGGGCGGGTACTACATTGACCCTGCAAAGTGTCCTGCACCACAGGAATGTCCTTAAGGCTCAAATGGAACTTTGGGCCGGCGTGTTGGACCTCGTAAATCAGGCACAAGTTGTCCCTTGGGAATTGTTACTCTCGCTGGCCGGAAGTTGGCTCCAAACTGATGGAGTGCCGAAGGATGTTGCTGACGAGATGCGTAGCTTCTCGGAGATGATCCTGGGCGATCTTGCACGTGCAACCAGAGACCACCCTGGGTTACAAAGCAAGCTAACTCACAGGGCAAGGGCATGGGGCTTTGAAATAGACGTCCGACTGGATCCCCTGTATGAAGCGGCATTCCCCCAAGAAGGTCCGTTTACACCCGAAGCAAACAAAAGGCGGGCCATGCAGTTCTCGAGAATGGTCGAAGACCATACACCGAACGAACTCGCTGACAGGCTGGTCTACCTGTCGCGGGAGCGCGACTATGCTGGACACTCAGGCGACGGCTTCGTATTCCCTTCCGCCTGCCGGATATTGGCCCACGGGATGCCCAACATCGTTACATTCATTGAGGACTTGGTGGCTCGAGGAGCAGGGCAGGAACTTGTAGAACCGTTTTTCCGAGTGGCCGCAGCAGGCACAACCAAGGGATTTGACAGCCTCATTTCCCAATTCCTCGATAACCCAGATTTCGAGTCAGTGGCTTTGCGCCATCACTTGGTGAATGAAGATACACCCTCACCAAAGGTCGCTGATGCTTTGGTGAGAGCCGAACGTTACCCATTCATGCTCTCGAACCTCGCAGAGTTAGGTTGGTTGAACTCAGAGGCAACTCAATTCTTGCTTTCTGGTCCTGACGAGGTTCTAGCTACTACAGCGGCAGCCGGCTACCACTTGAGGGGGCGTCCAACGGAAGGCGATTCCGTTTATGGAACTTGGCGGGACGCAGTAGTGCGCTCGGCCAAGACCGTAGACATCGGCGATGCACAAACGGGTTGGTTGATCAAGGAGATTCTTGCGGAGGATTCCGAGCTCGCGAAAGATTGGCTGTTGGAGTGGATGGCATCTGGCAGGCACTGGCTTGACATGCGTGAAGATTGCGCGGCTATTGCTTCAGGTATGACCCCGGACCAGCGGCTTTACATCTTGCAGTGCATCGAGGACCGTCCCGTGATCGGAATTGATGAAATCGTCAGACAGCTTGTCGGAAATGACCTAGAACTCTTTGCCCAAGCGTTGAGGATGGATAACCTCTCGAACTACCGGGCTTCACTTCTTGCGGGTAGGCCAGACGAGACATGGCTTAAGAAGGCCACCTTGGCAATCGATGCTGGTCTAGGCCTTGGAGAGATTGCTGAGGCAAGTTACACGTTATCCATGATGTGGTGGGGAGAAGAAAGCAAGATGTGGGCCGAATGGCGACAGGACTTCGAGCGGTTGGCCGGGAACGAAATCGATGATCCTAGGGTCGCCGCGCTCATTCGCATCGCCATCGAAAGCATTTCAGAACGTGAAGGATTAGCGAAGGCAAGAGAAGCGAGAGAGAACGTTCTCGGCTTTGGCGAACGCTGAGCGACGCACACGCTCAGCAAGAGGCGTCCACTAGGAACAGAAGGCGAATGCCGTTGGAGCCTTCGAGACTCGCGCAGCTTGGTCGTTGTCTGCTGTGTCACAAGAAGCCCTTGACTGCTCTCGTATGGTTATGACAAGCATTGATGAATGTCCACATTCGTCGCCGACTCGTGGTTACTGGAAGGAGGCTTGCATTGACGAAAGAGACAGCAACGAAAACGCAGAAAGACGATACATATGAGCCCGTGGCACTCTATGCGCGGGTATCCAGCGATAGACAGGACGTCGACCTATCGGTGGCGGCACAGCTTAGGGCGCTGCGGGACCATGCCGCGAAGAATGGGCAGATCGTTGTGCGGGAGTACATCGACGAGGCCGAGAGCGGGCGCATCGCCGATCGGCCCGAGTTTAGGAAGATGATCGATGCCGCCACGGCAACGGATGCTCCCTTTACGGAGATCCTCGTCTGGAAATTCTCGCGATTCACCCGCAAGCGCGAGCACGCCGTCGCCTTCAAGTCCATGCTACGACGCAAGGGTGTCCGCGTTGTCTCCATCACCGAGCACGCCGATGACACCCCCACTGGCAAGCTCATGGAGGCCATCATTGAGAGCGTCGATGAATTCTATTCGGAAAATCTTGCCCAAGAAGTCACGCGCGGTATGCGCGAGACGGCGTCACGCGGCTTCTGGGTGACATCGAGCTCTCCCTTCGGATACAAGAGAGTCTACGTCCAGGACGGGGCGAAGAAACGCCCCTGCCTCGAACTCGATCCGCCCGCTGACGCCGTGGTCCGCCGCATCTTCGACATGGCTCTCAAGGGGCAGTCCCTCATGGACGTGACCAAGACCCTCAACGCCGAGGGCGTCGCCACGTCAACCGGCAGCACGTGGCGCATCACCTCCGTCCACAAGATCCTCGTCAACGAGGCGTACACAGGAACTCTCGTCTGGGGCACAGGCGCTAAGGATGGCGCGCCGCCCGTGCGCGTCGAGAACGCATTCCCCGCCATCGTCACCCATCAGGAGTACCAGCGTGTCAACCGCCTGCTCAAGGCCCGCTCGCCCAAGACCGTTCATCCACGGCGCGCCGCCAGCCCCTACCTCCTCAGCGGGCTCGCCACATGCGCTCTCTGCGGTAAGTCACTCACGGCCGCGGAAGCCAAGAGCGGAAAGTACACCTACTACGTATGCCAGTCCATCCTTAAGACGGGACGCGGCTCCTGCGAGACGCCGCGTATCAACGCCAAGTTGTTCGAAGAGACCATCGTGAGCAATCTCCGCGAAAACGTCCTCACCGAGGGCAACATCCGTGGCCTCGTCAGTATCCTCGACGAGGAGATGGACGGTCTGGCACACGAGCAGCGCAGGCGGCTGGAGTCCATCGAAGCAGAGCTGGGGGACGTGAAGCGCAGGCTCGGACGCATTTGGCAGGCTCTCGAAACGACCGACCTCGGCATGGCTGACGCCGCTGAACGCATTAAGGAACTCCGTGACCGCAAGGAAAAGCTGGAGAACTCCGCAACAGAGGCACATGAGGTGCTGTCCGAGCGTCGGGCCCTGTTGGATCGAGTCGATACCATCGCGGCATTCGCCACCGATATGAGCGAGTTCCTGCGCAACAGCGAGTTGACCGAGACTCGATCGTTCATCAGGTCGTTCGTCAAGGAGATCCAGATCAGGCCCGGCAAGGCGACAATCGTCTACACCATCCCCATGCCGGAGGACAGTCCGATCGGTGATTCAGATACCACTGAACTCGCCTTGAGCGATGGTGTTCGCAGTACTATACGCGGTGGTGGGGCCGGACTGGACGAAATCAAGAACCGAGGTCGATTCCCGCCTCACCCCGTCCCTAGGCATGGGCACCGTATACGTCAACGTCGCCTCGTCTCCATTGACCTCAATGCCCTCCACAAAGTTGCGGACCAGCGCCTTGCGCTCGGGGATCGTCCCCTCCTTCAGGAATTCCCGGAAGTCCGCCACGTACTCCGCTATCTCCTCGGCGTCGGGAAGGGCAACCCTGCGCTGCTCCAGCTGAGTCTCGGCGTCCTCCCGCGCAGCCTCCAGTTGCTCCTCACGGTGCCTCAGAGACATGATGCGGGGCGAAAGCACCTCAAGAGTCAACTCGCTCGTCTCAATGGCCTCGTAGAGCTTCCCAAGACGCTTCCTCACGTCCTCTAGCTCCACCTCGACCACCTCCAGCCTTCCAGACAGTTCCCCCGCCATCGCGTCGATCTCCTCGGCCACCAGTTGCACCAACTCCACGATGGTCTCCTCAGTCAGGATGCGCTCCCGTATCTTCTCAACGATAAAAGCCTCAACCCTGGGGGCGTTCAGGTAGCGGGCGCTGCACGTCCCCGCTCCTTCGGTGAACAGGGTTCCACAGATGTAATAGGCGAACTGGCCGCTCTTGGCTCCCTGGGCGCGATAGGGCCTGCCGCAGACACCACACTTGAGCAGCCCGCTCAGGAGATACGGACTCCCCACCCTCGCGGGCCTCTGCACCTTCGGGGCGCGCTCCCGCATCGCCTGCTGCACGTCCTCGAACAGTTCCCTGGACACCAGCGCGGGCCACGCTCCCTCCACCCTTACCGGGTCCTGGGCTTTATCTCCCTTGCCCTTTCTGCCCCACACTGCGGCGCCGGTGTACGCCTCGTTGCGCAGCACGTAGTGGAGACCCCCCTTGTACCAGCGCTTGCCCCGGTTGGTGACGCCCCGGTCGTTCAGCTCCTTGCATATCTCCTTCAGGCCGTGGCCCTGAAGCGACTTCTCGAATATCTCCTTCACTACAGGAGCCGTGGCCGGGTCAACCTCCAGGGTGGGGCGCTCCTTCGCCCCATCGCTGACCTTCACCTTCCTGAAGCCGAAGGGGGCCTTGGAGCCCAGGAAGAAGCCCCTCGAAGCGGCCTCCCTCATTCCCCGGACGACCTCCTGGGCAAGATTTTCGCTGTAATATTCGTCCACGCTCTCGATAATCCCCTCAAGCAGCCTGCCGGTGGCGTTGTCCTCGGCCTGCTCGGTGATGGACACCACGCGGATGCCCTTGCGCCGCAGTTGAGCCTTGAACGCTACGGCGTGCTCCCGCTTGCGGGTGAATCTCGAAAACTTCCAGACAAGAATCACGTCAAAAGGAGCCTTGGGCTTGGAGCCCTCCTCGATCATCTCCCGGAACTGGGGCCGGTCGGCGACGCGGCCGCTCTCGGCTTCGTCAACGTACTCCCTTGCCACGGAGTAGCCGTTGGCCTTGGCGTACTCCTTGAGAGCCCGCAGTTGGGCGGACACCGACAGGTCCACGTCCTGCCGATCGCTGGACACCCTGGCGTAGAGCGCCGCCGGAGTGAGCGGCTGTAGGTGCTTTTTCTTCATGTCGTCCTCCTTACTCTGGTACATGCAAGTTCATATTCCTCTGCTGGTTCTCGGCAACGGACAGATTGGCGACCAGCCCTTCTGACAAAGGGGCAATAGTGCTCTCTTCACGCCCATACAACTCTTAACGTAAATTTCCGAACAGTATTCCTAAGCGAGACCAGTATGTCGTAGGGCTAGATCGTCCCAGCGCAACTTGTGCTTCCTTCCAGCCTGCAACGCGCAACCACTGATCTCCTTCTATCCCCTTCCAGGCACCAACTACATGGCATCCGTTCATCGTCAGGACTAGCCAGTTACTCTTAGCAGATGAGTGAAAATCGCCTAGCGAAGTAACCTTGCCGTGAATGACTACACGTTGACTTCCCCTCAATCTACGCAGGTACTTTTCATTGGTCCTCTTGTACCCCTTTGGAAAGAAACAGGCTATCCTTTCTGAACCAACTCTCAGATTCAAAAGCCAGCCGAAGCGCTTCCCCTCAATTTGAAAGTCATGGGTTAGTGAATGAACAACAGCACGGACCGATACAAAGTTGCCCACCTCAACACCGTTGAATTGATCGCCCGAGGCCCACAAGGCGTCTGTAGTACGGGGCATGTCGGACAACCATCCCAACCACCGATGAATAGGCCAAATCAACACTCTCCTAATCCGGCCTCGTAGCTTTTGCAGAACTCGTATTCCCGGTTTCCGGGCATTCCAAATGGATAAAACGGCTAACCCGCCGACAATCGCAACGATACCAGCTACAAGTGGAGAATCCATGATCAATAGGCCCTTACCCCCTAATGCCTCACTACTGGTTCTCTTCTCCCTCTCCCACTTCTGAGAAGTTGGTGATGGCGATTTCACCTTCGGGAAACTCGGCCACTATCTTCAGCTTCCCACCCACTGCCTCAATGTAGGACCGCAGGCTGGAAACGTACACGTCCGCCCGCTGCTCCATCTTGGAGACGGCGGGCTGGTTCACCTTCAGCAGCTTCGCCATGTCCCGCTGGGTCAACTCCCGCGCCCGGCGAAGCTCGTGTAGCGGCATCTCGGCGAGCAGCTCCCGCTTCATCTCGTCGATGCGCCGGCGGCGCTCCGGTGTGAATTCCCTGGTCAGCTCGCTGAACGGATGGCGTCCACTCATTCGATCAGCCCCTCCTTTCTCAGCTCTTCCAGATGCTCGTCGTAGAGGGCGTCGGCCACCGGCACGTACTCCTCGTAGAACCGGTCATTGCCCGTCTTGTCGCCTCCGATGAGCAGGATTGACGTTCGCCTGGGGTCGAAGGCGTAGAAGACCCGAACGGGCCTCCCGCCGCTCTGCGCTCGAAGCTCCCGCAGGACGCCGTGCCGCGAGCTTCTGACGTCCGTGGAGTAGGGGTACGGCAAGTTGGGGCCGTGCTCCATCAGCAACTCAACTCTGGTGGCCACTGCGTCCTGCTGCCCCTCCGAGAGTCCCTGCCACCACTCCCCGAATTCGTCCGTGTACTCGACTTCCCAAAGCATGGGTGTATCATATTCCAGATACGGAATCTATGCAATAGGCAATCCGGCATCCTGGCGACGGCTACGGCCAAACTAGGGCTCGCCCACAGTCCCCCCTTAAAGGGCGCGAGATTCACGAGGCTGTTGGGGGTGTTCTACCCGTGTACAGCAATCGTGAGCAGGCAGACAAGATGGCATCGGGCAGTGTCGTAGCTGATATCGAGTTAAGTGGGGCATCCTGTCGCATTGGAGTAAGCGATTCGATTCCGGTGCTCCTTCCACCCCTACCGGACAGGTTCAGCTATGGGAGTGGACAAAACGCCGGTGAGCGAGTCGGGTGGGAGTGGACATTGCCCGCTACGGAAGTGGACAAAGTGCCGGTGGGCTTCGCGGACGTGATGGCGTTGAGGGTCAAAGCCCGCATCCGGGCCCTTTCCAGCCGTTCAGTCTCCATCCTCGGCCTGTACGGGCGGCCTAGGTGCAGGCAGAGACCGGGACGCCTGACGCCGAAGGTGGGCGCGGGCGATCATCCGGGCCAGGATGCCCAGCCCGCGCCGCACAGTCTCCTGCCGTTCGGCGGAGTACGCCGTAGCTCGGCAGTCAGTTGATTGACTTCTCTCGTAGGCGCTTCGCATCTCGCTCATCCTGTTCCGTCGTTGCATCTGCCTGGGGTGCGCCGTCCAGTCTGAGCGGTCGAAACGCTGGGCATAACTACCTGTGAGGCTACACACATGAGCGCCCCTGTAGGGCCTCGGGTCGGCAAGCTCTTTCGCGATGCCGTTGGGGTGTACAGAGAAATGGCGTTGGTGGGAAAAATCCAAGTCGGGTCATTTCGTAGCTAATGCAGGGGCAAGACTCCCTCTACAGGCCGTGAACGGGTGAACACTTCGACTTGCGGGTACGTTCCGGTCTGGGCTTGGATGATCCGTAGCTGAAAATGGCGCTCTTCCAAGTGCCCACCCTCACGACCGAGTTGGAAGGGCCATAGCTGGCAGTTGGACTCTTGTGGAGTGATGGGAAGGCTGCCGTCGGGATGGGTGAGCTGGCAAAAGGGTAGAGATGGGCGTCATCACGGGCGAGAGCCTGACTGTTTGGCGCTTCAGCCCAATGCCACTGCGAGGGAGGGGCGCGCAGGGGAGCCCCTTCCAGGTTCTCGGAAAACGGAGTGCGCACACGCAGTCCGGGGGGTGTACAGGAAATCGAGTTTTGTCAGTGATGCGTCAATCGGGTCGTGGGCAAGCTGAAAGAGGGGTAAATCGGTCTCCTCGTGGACCCAATCAGTGAACACTTTGTTGAAAGGGCGCGTTCCGGTCGGCAATGACATCGCCAAACGTGGGGAATGACATCGGCAGGCCCGTGGGAGCGGCGTCCCAATGACATTTGGCCCCGGAAAAGGCGATTGAAGTGGGGATGCGTTACGTCCTCCGAAGATGCGGCCAGAGACCGGGGTGACAGACCGAAAGTGCTTCCTCTACCTCAGCACAAACAACCACACGAGAACGCCGACGACCACGAGCAGCATGACAACGACCAGGCCGAGCCTGAAGGCCAACCGCCTCGTCGGCGAGTTCCTTCCCGTACGCCTTTTCGAGTTCCCTGTGTGCCCGTATGGCAGCGGTTTCGGACTCCCGGGCCGCATCCCGGTCCCGCTCCAACCTAGCCCGCTCCTGCTCCCAATCCGAAGCGCTCCGCTCCAACTCCCGCACCGTCCGAGCCAGTTCATCCTCCCTGATGATGGCACGGCGCAGCAACTCCTCGTCGTTGATGTACTCCCCAACCATCCGCACGTAGACCCGGCGTCCCTCCCGACGGATCTCGACCTCCCCTGTTCTAATCTTCCGGTCGAGCGTGGACAGGGAGACTTCCAACTCCTCCGCCGCCTCCGCCTTCGTCACCCACCGGACACGCTCATTCATTGCTACTGCTTCTCCTAAAGGCTGACACGTCAGGGTTGTAAAAGTGCAACCAAGTTGTCATCGGGCCGGTCCGTTATTTTAGCACAGCTTCGCGTTTTGGAGCCTGATACGTTGCGACACGTCAAGGCGATACGTCAACGCTGTTCCGTAGCTAAAACTGGGGTGCTTTGGCCGGAATATCTGGAACAGCGGTTCCGAAAAGCACCCCTCCCAACGCAACTTTGCAGCCCCCAGACAGCAGGGAGGGCAGATAGCGATGCGTCAGCGCTGTCTATGTGTCACCCCCTATTAGGACTAGCCCTCTACAGGACTGGGACGCATCCGGTGGTACAGCGAGTCGTAGGTGTAGGAGCTAAGCTCTGACAGCGCCAGTCGTGGGGAGGCCGGTTCCCACAAGGGACGCCAGGACTCCCCTAGTATCCCAGCCTGTGACAACACGGGCGTGCAGGAGACCAGGATGGGCAGCGACATCCGGTTCATCTGGGCGGCGGTGCTGACGTAGGTGTCCTCGACCTCTTCACTGTCCACGACGAACAGCGTAACGGGGTATGGCGGCTGGTCTTCCTCCGGCTCCGGTGACCAGTAGTAGCTGTCATAGGGTTCGAGGCGGGCACTGATTCCCCTGGGGTGGCGGGCGCGCAACTCGTGCTCAAGGTAGAACGGTATCCGAAGACCCTGGACAGTCATCTGTCCTACGGCATCAGGGGCAATGGCTGACCGTCCCCAGTTGTAGGCCCGGTCGGACCGGGCGGTGGGCACGGACCACAGCAGATCGCTGTCGGGGTAGTCCCTGGCCTCGGCCTGAAGCTTCGACAGGAACCAGGTGATGCCGTCGGCGTGCCTCGTCTGCCGCGCCCACGTCTCAATACGGTGGCCCACATGCCGTCTGCGGCCCTCTTTGTCGGTGGTGAGATCCGTGCTCCAGATGCCCCGCGTGGTGGGCAGCTCGGCCCGGTCCCGGTGGGTGACGTAGCGAATGCCCTCGTCGGACAGCGTGTAGCGCCTGTCGCCACGCTTTCCTCGTTGCTCGACAAGGCCCCAGGTCTTCACTAAGCCGTGCATCATCTGGCTGACCCGCCCCTCGGAGACGCCCAGCCAGGCGGCCAGATGCTCGCGGGGGATCATCGGGTGGTCGGTGATGAGGTCCAGCGTTCGCTTCTCCGAGGGCGATATGCCAAAGGCGGGCGCTGCCTGCGCCATCCGCTCAGGCTGGGGTATGGAGGCCCGTCTGCGCTCCGGCGTCTCGGTGGAGGGCCTTCTGCCGGGCCTGCCCTCGGAGATGACGCCCTCCAACGTGCGGCCCCGTCCTCCAATCAGAAACGAGGTGCTCTGCCAGACGCGGCTGTTGCGACGTTCCAGGGCGGTCCTAGACTCCACGGCGACGAAGCAATCGTAGAGATAGACGCGCTCGCAGAACCTCTCCGTCTGCCTCCGTTCCCACACGCTGGGAACCAAGATCAGCACGACGTCGGGGCGTCGGCTATAGTCGTACCCGGCCAAGGCCCGCAGCCGGTCGTGGAGCGAGCGACGCCGCAGGGCCAGGCCCTGGCGCACCACGCCGAAATCCCGGCCGTCGTGGAGGGTGATGGTGGCGTCAAAGCGGCCCCTGCGGTGGAACTCCACGTGGGTCCTGCGTCCGTCTGTGCCGGGGGACATGGTGGCGGCGAGGCGGTAGACGGCGGCCACCGCGTCCATCCTGCGGATGAGCAGAGTGAGCCACTCCCTGGACATGGGGTAGGCCCGCACGAAGTCCGAGGGCGTGTCGAAGTCCAGGAAGTCGGCGGCCTGTTTGATTCCCTGAGAAGTAAGGTGGTATCTGTGGCTAGACGGCAGGTGGACGGTACCGTGGTTGATCTTCCCGACGATGCCGTCAGTGAGTAGGTCAGTCAGATGGCGGTGGACGGTCGCGTGCGGCTCGCCCAGGATGAGCGCCAGCTCCGTCGATTCGACAAACGGCATCCGGCTGAGGGCGTCGAATAGCTGTCGGTCTGACAAGGACATGGCTTGAATGTAACGATAGAGCGTCCCGGTGGGCAACCATCACTTGACGATGCCGGACAGATGAAAGTAGCGGTATTGTGGCGGGAGACAGGTAGGAGAGACTACGGATCTGGCTCGAACACCAACTCCGGCACCACTACTTCCCAGAAATCGCACTTAAGACCGCTCAGGTACTGCGGTTCAGAGCGCTCCTTGTCCCATGTGACGACGGCCAAGACTGTGGCAAACGTGCAACGCACACCGTCGGGGGCCTCGAAATCACGAGCGAGTTGCCCAACGACCGTCCCTTTGCAATCAAGAAGCTCCCAACGATTTGAGCCGTGTCGCACCTCTAGCCTATCGCCGGGCGAGAGAGAGGCAATGGCGCGATGCACTGGATGACCATGTTGCTTATACCCCGCGAAGCTGAGAAAGACGTCTCGCAGGCTGAGCCGCCGATAACGGCGAGCCAGTTCCGGGGCTGTCGCCGGGAGTTCGATGGGTGCTTGGCGGAGCAGCAGCGAGGGACTGCCCCGTAAGGCGTCTTGGAGCGGGTGCGGCTCCATAAGGCGCGCAAGGGCAAGCGTTTCCCGAGCGCGGGTCATGGCAACGTAGTACAGTCGGCGCGAGGCATCGGCGTCTTCACCATGTCCAAAGCGGTCCCAGCCTCCGTCCAGCACAACCACATGGTCGAACTCCAAGCCCTTAGCGCGATGGGCGGTAAGTAACATAAGTCCACGCTGGCGGCGACGCACTTCCCTTGTCCACTCTGCCAGCCATTCGACGAAGTGACTCACCGACGTTTCTGCGCCGCCGGTTTCTAACTCGTACTCGTCCATGGCCTCGCCCAGCAGGTCGGTCCAAGGGCCTGGGGGTTGCGCAAGCAGCCACTCGTTCAGGTCAGTGTGCATCACCAAGCGGGAGTCCCGCCCGCGCAGCCAGTTCACCAACGCTTGAGTCTCCCGCAGATGCCAGACGCCTGAGAAGTCTTCGTTCGCCATCTGGACTGGAATTCCCTCAAGTTCGCAAAGGCTGCGCACTGGGTCGAGGTAGCTCCACTCGCGCGCCATCACCGCGCAGGTAGACCAGTCCCAGTTCGGCGTGAGTCCTGACAACCGCTTCAACTCGGCTACCGTTACCTGAGCCTGTGAGATGGGATCGTCTCCCGCTGGCAATATCTGCACTCGACCGCGGGCGACTGGATCAAGTTCAGCCCATACACCGCCCGGGGGGGCCTTCTCTCGTGCACGATTGACTTGGATCGTATGACCAGTCTTCATCCTTTGCCGGGCGGGTTTGATAACAGCGTTGGCGGCCGTGACGATGTGGCCGGTGGAGCGGTAGTTGTCGGTGAGATAGGCAGGCTTGGCCCCATAGTCCGCCTCGAAACGTCGTATGAACTCCACCGACGAGCCGTTGAAGGCGTAGATGTTCTGATCGTCGTCGCCCACTGCGAATAGGCTGATCCTGTCGTCTTCCTCAGTGAGGGTTCTGCCTGCAAGGGCGGAGATCAGTTCATACTGGTCTGGGCCGATGTCTTGGTACTCATCCACCAGAATCCAGCGGAAGCCAGCCAGCAATCGAGAGCGATACTCGTCCGCTTCATCGGGCGGCAGTCCCTCCCCGCGCAGCAGGGCCACCGCCTGCTTGAGTATCTCCTGGAATTCCCCGTCGTCCAGTCGATTTGCCCGCCCCGAGAAGCTTGCGCCGACCAGCCGCATGGCGAGCGCGTGGCAGGTGAGCACCATCACGCCTTTGGCATCGTCGCCTATGAGGTCCTCCAGCCGTCGGCGTATTTCGACGGCTGCGTGCCTGTTGTAGGCGAGAGCCAGGATGCCATGAGGGCTCTCACGCCTGGCGCGAATCAGGTAGGCGACGCGGTGCACCAGCACCCGCGTCTTGCCGGAGCCTGGGCCTGCCAGTACAAGCACGTTCGTCTGCTCCCGGTCGTCTGCGACGATGCGGCGCTGGATGGGATTGTTCAAGCTCTCGACGATTGCTCGCCACGATTCCGGCGTGGTCTGGCGCGAGACCTCCCTCTCTCTATCGGGCAGCCATCGGCTCAGAAACTCCTCCTGGCTATAGCTGAAATAGTCCATGGCCAAACCCAGAGCGTCGGCCATGGAGCCAAGACCCTGCTCCGCATACTCGGCCATGACGTGGATTTGCAACACCTGCTCGTCGTAGTGGAGTTTGAGGGATGCGAAGTCGGCCTGGGCAAAGCCACGTGTTTCCGGCTTCAGGCGGATGGTCATGGCTGGACGGAAAACGGTCAGCCCCTTGTTCAGCCGAATGACTTCCTGTTCGTGCAGCCACAGAAGCGCACGGTCCATCAGCCTGGCCGGATTCCTGACCTCGCTCTTTAGGATCAAATTGGACTCGATGGCCTTCAGCAGCTTGCCCAGAGTCGTCTCGGCCAGCAGATCCGTACCTCGGCTTCCCGACGGCAGGCAAGCGAGCAGATGGTCCAACAGATGCCCTGCGGCCGTACGTCGCAGTTCGGCCGTCTTCTCCAACGCCTTCCATTCGCGTTGCAACGTCACCTGCATGGTCTCCGCATCTCGCCCACGCACTCCAAGACTTCCCCCGCCGCCACCCTCACCCCGACCGTCAGCTGCAATGCTGCGGACGATGCGCCTCAGGAGTTCCGGCAGTGCGTAGGCATGGCCGTCGTCCTTCAGCCGCTGGGTAGCGAGGCGGAGATGCAGTGGTGACGTGTCACCCTTTTCCATGTCCGGAGCCGTCTCCCGCAGGAGGTCGATAAGGCCCCGCTCCAGTTCCGCCGCCTGCTCAAAGCGTTGCCGGGAAGCACGCTGCACCCCTGCATGGACGAAGGCTGTCAGCACAGTGTCGTTGCTGGCGATGCCCAATCGCTCCATATCGTGGAGCGCGCCACGCACTCCCTCAGGTGTCAGGCCCAACGCGGTCATCAACTCGTCGGTGGAGATGCCTTCGTCCGCATCAGCCTCGATGAGCGTCTCGGCAATGGTCAGCAGTTGGCGGCGATAGGCATCCGCGATACGCGCCTTTTCCAGCTTGGCTCTCGCCTCGTCCACCGATCTCACCCGCAGGGAGGACGGGAACACCTGAACCTTGTTCTCCTCCCGGGTCAGCAGTACCGCTTCTTCCAGCCAGGCCACTGAGGTTCGCACCCGGGTATCGTCGGTGGCCGAGTCTCGCTCGAATGCCTTCTCTTCATCCTCGCCCAGGATTTCGCCTGCGGTGGCCACCACTTCGCCGCCCAAGCGCTTCCTCCGGTCGAGATTCCGCAGAGCCCTCAGTACGCCGTGAATTTCGCGTCGTGTGAGTCGGGAACGGGCAGACATGCCAAATTGCCTCTCCACATCATCCGCTGTGTAGAGCAGCACGCAGCGCGCCCTCTGCTGATCCCGTCCAGCGCGTCCCGCTTCCTGTAGGTAGTTCTCCAGGGAACCGGGTATGTCGGCATGGATCACGACCCGCACGTCCGGCTTGTCTATGCCCATGCCGAAGGCGTTGGTTGCGACGATGGCCCGCAGACCGCCGCTGATGAAACTCTCCTGGACGTTCTTCTTGGTCTCCGGCAGCAGTCCTGCATGGAAGTAGTTCGCATCTATCCCCTTCGCCTGCAAGAACTCCGCAATCTCTTCGGCCTGCCGTCGCGTTGCGCAGTAGACGATGGCGCCGCCCGGCTCATCCGTCGGCAGATCGGCCTCTATGATCTGATGAATGTCGGCGAACTTCCCTTCGCTGCTCGTCTGCACCACCACGAACTCCAGGTTGGTGCGCTGTGCGCCGCCGTCGAAGACCTTCAGCTTGATGCCGAGTTCTTCCTGGAAGTAATCCTCGATCTCGGCCTTCACGTCGGGCTTGGCCGTCGCGGTCAGGCATAGCACGGGCGGCACTGGCTCTTGCCCCGCTCTCTCACGAATGAAGCGTCCCACGTAACGGTAGTCGGGCCGGAAGTCGTGGCCCCACTTGGAGAGGCAGTGGGCCTCGTCCAGCACCCAGGAGCCAATCTCGCGTTGGGCGAGGACGCGGCGCACTGAGACACTGCGAAGCTGCTCCGGCGAGATGATGAGAATGCCGGCGTCTCCCAGCCGCACCCGGTCCAGAGCGTCGGATCGCTCCGGCATGGACAGTAGCCCATTGATGGTGACGCAGGAACCAATGCCCCTCGCTTCAAGCCCCTTCACCTGATCTGCCATGAGGGCGACCAGAGGCGAAATCACCACCGTCAGAGCGCCGGTCTTGTCGTATCGGGATAGCGCTGGGATCTGATAGCAGAGCGACTTACCAGCCCCGGTGGGCAGGATGCCCAGCACATGCTCTCCTGCCATCGCCACCTCGACGATGGACTGCTGCATGGGCCGCCCATTGTTGTCCATCGGCTCAGGACGGAAGCCGTCAAAGCTGAACCAGCGGGCAAGCTCCTTGCGGGCGTCATGTCGTTCTCGGCACCATTCACAGGAGGCATCGGCACAGGCAGTGTCGCGTAACCGGCGCACCAGCCGACCCGCTTCGGGAAACTGGTGCCGCACCCAGGGAGGCATTACCGAGTTGCCTCCAGACACTGACATCCATGCCAGCGCATAGGCCAGCGCCCAGCCGTGTCGGGTTGCATTCGCCATGACCTCGCGTGCTTGTGTCTGGCAGGCGTCGACCAGACGTCCCTGAATCGCTTCATGCGCCTCTGCGTCGGATGGTCTTCGCGCCCGACGCAATGAGGCGAATACCCTGTCGAATCCCGCACCATCTTCCTCCGTGGTGAGCCAATGCCAGGCCGTCAACAGGTCAGCCGGTGCGTCGCGCAGTTCCCTCTGCTGATTGGCGAAGACCTCAAGCGTCAATCTGGCGTCCAACTCCGGGTCGTTTCTGCGCCCGCGTCTGAGTTGCCCGTCTTGGTAGTGCTTGACAAGGTGATGGTAGGGGTTGCGCGGGAAGGCCAGGGGATTGAGCCTGAGCGTGTCCACCGTTGGCAGCCGCAACAGTCCCAGATTGGGACTCGCTGCTTTTAGATGGGGCAAGTCGAATTCGATTAGGTTGTGGCCCAGCAGGAACTCCGCGCCTCCGGAAAGGTCGTCCAACTTGGCCAATGCACCAGCAAGGCTGATTCCCGCTATAGGAAACGCCAGGGATTGTCCGGTGTCCGGGCGTACCCCTGCGAAAGCGCGGATGCGACGGTCTTTGACGCCGACTTCAAGGTCCAGTGAGAGGCAACGGGACAACAGACGGCTGCTGTTGTCAGCCGAAGGAATGGCTTCCCTTGTCTCGGTCCCATATTTGGTACGCATCTGTCACCGATCAGGTTGCCAGGTCGAATGGCAGATCGCTGATGTCACGGAGCCGCCGGCCGCTTACGAGGGTGTCCAACAGTTCAGCATCCGAATCGTTGTCCGCGGCTGCGGCCGTCAACTCCCTCAACGCAAAATGGTAGACGCAGTCGATATCGCCTGTTCCGTAGGCGAGCGATGCGATTCTTCCTGGAAGAGGTTCTCCTATGACAACGACGATGTGTGGCGTCTTGCCTTTTCGGTTGCGGACGAGGTTCAAACCCTCGGTGCGTGCATTTTGCGACCGGTCACTGCGAATCGTCCATTTGCAGGACACGCTCGCGTGAAGGATACTCGCCTGCGAGTTGGCGCTGCGCAGTGGCGTGTGATTTGCTACGGTATCGTCGTTCAGCAGAGCTTCGTTCTCGTTGATTTTGGAGTCTGAAACTGGCACGCGGCACACAACGATGTCAGGCGTGACAATATAGTCGCCAAAGATGATCCGCAGTTCCTCGTGCTGTTCAACCATTCGCCGCACATCGGACAAATGCAGGTACTGCTCGTAGTCACGGATGTCTCCGCCCAGCGAGAATTCCCACTCTCCTGGTCGCAGATGAGAGAGCAACCCAAAGGCGTCACCAAGGAAGTTCTTCGTCGCCTCTTCAAAGCGACGTCCCGCCGTCTGTCCCGCCAGCTTATCTGACCCTAGAGGAAGCCCAATGTTACGGACGATGCCCCTGGCAATCCGCACACTTGAAGCACTACCGCTATCGGCATTGTTCGGAACGTCGGACGCGTTCTGTCGCAATACCTCGCTGGCAATCTGGCGGTGGTAGGCCCGCCGAAGAACTTCGATTCTGCCGGGCATTACGGCTTCACCAATCCAATGACGTACTCTTTGTGCATGCGTTCTTCGATCTGGGAATGCTGTCGCCGACCCCATCGCGCTGGCATCATGCGTTTATCCCGGTCTAGGAGGCGGGCGCCTATCCCGGCAAGGACGAGGCCCGCATCTTCACCAATTGCGGCGAGTCCCTTGTGCGTCTCCACGTCCAAACCCCGAAGCGTCGACGAGCCGACGACTATCACGGCTGGACTGCCCGCCTTCAGGACCCTCCACATCTCGGAGATGACCGCCCTCATCTCCTCGAAGTAGCGACGCAGTACCAGAGCTTTCCTGTCGTCGCGGTCTGCCAGCCTAGTCAACGTCTCTTCGCACTGGTCTGGAAGCTCCTCGCAGCTTAGGCCGGCGATGGCATCGTGTCCCAAGTACCGAGCGCGAAGCCGGCTCAGATCAGTGATTTTCCAGCCGAACCACACCAGCGAGAACTTATGGGCGCGCATGTAGTCGATTGCGTTGTTGGCATAGGGCGGGGACGTCACGATCAGATCGATGCTTCCGGCAGGCAGGCCAGTTTCTGCGGCACTAGTCGCGTGGATGGACGCTGAGGGAGGGGATTCTCGCAGGTCTGTTTCGCCAACGCCGTTGAGGCAGAAGGGAATGGTCCCTTCGGTCGATTTGCTGCTGGCGAGGGCCGCGACATTGCGTTCGAGACGCTTGCCAAACTCCACGAAGGCCGACGTGGGCGTCTTCTCCGTGTCCCTGTGGGGACGTGTGTGGGCCAGGTCGCGGGCCAACGAGACTCCACCAGATTTGGCAATGATGGTCGAAGAGAACGCAACACGGAGGAAATTTCGCGTACCTCCTTCCGGCAAAGCCTCGATGCACTGCACCAGAGCAAGGAGTTCAAGCTGTTGCCGGGGAAGGAACCAGTAGTCGATGAACTGCGCAGTCCTAGCATCGAACCGTAGCTCCAAGTCCCTTTGCAGCCTCGTACGGGACCTGCGGTAGTCGTCACTTGCTTCAGCCAAAATCCTTTCGCCCTGCCGAAGGGCGTCAATCGGATCTATAGGGGTCAATTTAGTTGTCGCAATCATCCGTGCCAGGGGGTCGATGTCGCAACCGACACCTCGGCGTCCGAGTCGCAGAGCTTCGACGAGTGTGGTCCCGGAGCCGAGCATTGGGTCGAGAACTAGGTCACCCGGGTCCGAGAGTTGGCGAATCATGAACTCTGGCAACTGCGGAGGAAACTTTGCGGGAAAGGGGTGCCAGGCATGAGACCCGTAGCTGCCATTGGTGCCGTGGAAATTCAAGTCAGCACCCAACGCTGAACGCATCGCATCAAGACTGCCACCGCTGTACTCAATCTGAAGTTCGTGACCGGGGCTGAGGTTCACCTTGTTCAAGGTAATCTCCTGTCTGCGCCGTCACGGAGCACCTCGGCGACTTCCCCGCGCATGGTAGTCACTGTCTCTGGCGTGAATGAGTCCTCCATTCGTTCGTCTAGGCCGCCCATACTTCTGTAGGCCGCCTTCACCATCTCGTCAATGGCTATAGCGGTGTCCTCGTTCAACCGCGGATCGGAGCGGAGACATGACGAAATCAATGCCAGCGGCTCTGGTTCCTTCTTGGCATAACTGCCTGTGAAGAACCTGTCTACCTCTAAGCCAGACCATGCTGAAAGCGCGGCGAGGCCATCTACATCAGGACGCTTCCCCTGAGAGAAACGCGTTAGGGTGGATGCACTAACCCCACTCTCCTCTGCCACTCGCTTCCAAGTGTATTGGCGTGCTTGCCTCTCCCCGTCAAGGGCAGCGTAGAAAGCGTCACCATCAAACCTTGCTCGCTTGGCCACAAACATCTCCTCATGGCTATTACCCAGAGGGCGAACAGCAGGGCCTCTCTTCATATTCCACTATAGCAATGACTCACCCGCGTTGCAATTTCGGCGAGCAAGTAACAGCCCTAATGCCACGTGTGGTGGGCTGGAGAGGGCTGCCGGGACTACACCTCAAGCTTGAAGGACAAGCTGAAAGTTCTTGATTTTGTCAAGTCTGGTGGGCCCGGCAGGGATCGAACCTACGACCGATCGGTTATGAGCCGACTGCTCTGCCACTGAGCTACGGGCCCCCAGAGGACATGCCACAATCGTAGCATTCACACTGTATGCGGGAGAGCAGGTGCGCGGCCGAGTGCGTGGCGGTGGCCTCGGCCGCTGGGATACCATTGGGGCATGGCTCATACGACCCTCCTGTGCATCCAACCCTCACATCCGTTCTACTTGCCTCACCAAACGGCAAGCTGGACGCGTCACCACGCGGGGGCAGGCCGCATAAGAGGAGTGGGGCGCCGCTCGTGAACTATCAGCCCCATTACGGGTGGGTCATCGCCGGCGTCCTGTTCGTGTGCTTCACCCTGACCGTCGGCATGCTCCAGTACTCCTACGGCGTCTTCGTGCTGCCCCTGGAAGAGGAATTCGGCTGGACGCGCACCGAGGTCAACGTATCCCTATCGTTCTTCGCGATGACCGGCCTCCTCGCCCCCGTCGCCGGCCCCATCCTGGACCGATTCGGCTCATCGCGAGTGATGATGTTCTCCTATCTCCTCCTCGCTCTCAGCTTCCTGCCGCGACCGTGGATGACGGAGCTCTGGGAGTTCTACGCCCTCAACATCCTCATGTACGCCGGAATGCCGGGTGCGATAATGCTCCCCGTCGGCAAGCTCATCGGCATCTGGTTCACCGAGGCGAGAGGCCGAGCCGTCGGCATAACCGCAATGGGCGCCAACTTCGGCGGCTTCATCTTCTCCGCCCAGACGAGGACGCTCATCGACCTCACGGACTGGCGCGCCACGTACTTCATCTTCGGCGTCACCATCGCCCTGCTGATCCCCCTCATCGCGCTCACTATCCGGGAATCCCCCAAACGACCGGTGGAAATCCAGCAGGGAACCGACCCCCCGCCCGCTGCCGCCGTGGCAGAGGGCATGACCGCCCGCGACGCCATCCGCACAAAGCCCTTTGTACTCCTGACAGGCGGGCTGCTGTTGGCGACAATCCCGTATCAGTCGGTCTTGACTCAGCTAATCCCCCACCTCGAAGCCGAGGGCATGAGCTCCGGAAGCGCGGCGTGGGTGCTCAGCGCCTTGGCCGTATTCGGCATGGGTGGCAAACTCCTGCTTGGAGACCTTGCGGACAGATTCGCCGCGCGCAAGGTTTTTGTCGCCAGCCTCTTCATGCAGGCGATTGGCATAGTGGTGCTCATCAACGCGGGCACATCCTTATACGTGTGGCTCGTATTTGTACCCATCTACGGCATCTCCTTTGGCGGCATGGGATCGCTCATGACCCTCCTCCCGCTGGAGACCTTTGGCATACGAGCATTCGCCTCAATCTTCGGCCTGCTCAGCCTGCTCATCCTACCGACGGCCCTCATCGGTCCGCCGCTGGTCGGCTATGCCTTCGATGTCACAGGCTCCTACACCGTGGCGTTCTACGTGATCGCGGCCCTGCTCATCGTCGGCTCCATCGCGCTATGGTTCGCCGTCCCACCCCAATGGCAAAAAGACTCTGAAAAAGAGGAACGCCAAGACATAGCCCAAGTCGCCACCTAACCCACCCCGTCATTCCCGCGAAAGCGGGAATCCAGTGCGGCGCCCAACGCCGCCCCCCTCACCGCTCCAACACCATCAGCGGCCGCTCCGCCATCCCCGCCACAATCGGCGTCAACCCCTCCTGTGTAAGCACGCCGGCCACCCGCTCCGCCTCCTCCCGCGTCGCCAACACCGCATACAACGACGGCCCCGCCCCAGACAGACTCACATTCGCCTCACCTGCCACAGCCTCCGTCAGCGCCCCTCGAAACCTCCCGATTCCCGGAAACGCCCGGTCCGCCACAACATTGAACGTATTCGTCGCCGCCACATACGGAGCAACAGCCGAGAGTTCCGCCCCCTCCTCGATCAGCCCCCGCAGCCGCCGCGTCTCCTCACCCCCGCCAAACATCGACTCATCCAGCATCCGAAATAACACCCGCGTCTTTGGCGAAGGCACCGGCACCTCCGGCACAAGGATCACCGCCCACGCCGCCGGCATCGAGGGCAGGGCAGTGATCGACTCCCCCCGCCCCTCCACCAATGCCGTCGCCGCCTCCCCCAAAAAGAACGGCACGTCCGAACCCACAGCCGCCCCGATTTCCAACAACCGCTCGCGCCGCACCGGCACATCCCACAACAGCGACAGCGCCACCAGCGCCGCCGCCCCGTCTGCGCTCCCCCCGCCGAGCCCTGCCGCAACGGGTATCGACTTTCGCAACAGTAGCCGCGCCCCCTGCTCGATTCCCAACGACTCCCGCAACAACCGCGCCGCCGTCATCACCGTGTTCTCATCGCTCTCCGTCAGCGCAGGGTCGTTGCACTCAAAGCTCAGCGAACCGTCCGGCGAGGGCAGGGCAACCAGCTCGTCCGATAGGTCGACTGCCTGCATCACTGATATCAGCTCATGAAAACCGTCATCACGCCGCCCGATGATCTCAAGACTCAGATTGATCTTCGCGTTCGCCGTAACGTGAATCATGACGCCCGACTCTGCCCATCGATAACGAATCGCTGCATCACCAAGGCGATCGCCGCCCACTCCTCAATCGCGAGCGTCTCCGCCCGCCGCCGCCCATCGATCCCCACCGCCGCAAACCCAGCGTCCACTGATGCGGCATTCACCCCAAGCCCGTTCGACAGTGAATTGCGTAGCTGCTTGCGAGGCGCGCTGAAACCCGCCCGCGCCACCCTGAAGAATTGCGACATCAGGTCCTCCGCGATGCGCGGCTCCGGCAGCACGTCCAACCGCACCACCGCCGACTCCACACCCGGCGCGGGCACGAAACTCCCCGGCTTGACGCGCCGCACCGTCCGCACGTCCGCATACACCTGCGTCGCGATGGTCAACAGGCTCGACTTCCCCGGCGACGCCGTCATCTGCTGCGCCACCTCCCGCTGAACCATCACCACCATCCGCCGTGGAGCGTGTTCGGCCTCGAGGAACAACCTGATCGTCGGTGAAGCCACGTAATAAGGCAGATTAGCGACCACGATATACGGTTTCCCGTCCGTCAATTTCGTCGGCGATTGCTCACGAATATCACCATGAACAAGAGTGAGATTCTGGTGTTCGGTGAGCGTCGTTCGCGCCCGCTCCACCATGCCTGCGTCGATCTCCACCGCGACCACATGCCCCGCCGCCTCGAGCAGCCTCTTGGTCAGCAGACCCGTGCCCGGCCCCACCTCCACCACGAGGTCATCGCTAGAGAGATCTGCCGCCGCAACGATGTCCGCCAGCACTCCCTCGCTGACCAGCAGATGCTGCCCCAGCGACTTATTCAAGCGAGGCCGATCCGAACCCCCACGCCGGCTAGTCACCTGCCCCCTCCGTCATTCCCGCGAAAGCGGGAATCCAGCGCCCACTCCCAGCGGGAGTGGGCGGGCGTGGGGGTGAAGGCACCAAAAAAGAGGCCATGCACCCCCTCTCGAACTGGATACCGTATGGGCGAAACGACCACGCGACTCAGCCCAGGCGCTCCCGCGGCGCCCGAAGGACATTCCTTATCGTTGCTTCCTTCCGGACCTGGCGAGATTCAGACGCCTTCGTCGCACGGGACCCGAACATCAACATCGTTTGAGCGCCTCGCGTCATTCGGACCACAGCCCTCAAGAGGGAATTCAGCCTCGCTAGAGCGGATTGCGAGTACAGGGCACCGCTGGCTCCCCGCCTAGCATGACCTCGGCAATCAGTATCCCCGCGCCACCCATTCCGGTCAATGCCAACCGCAGAATCCCCTCCCCCTTGATGGGGGAGGGCGAGGGTGGGGGTGACACCATCCCCCCGTTCACCCTTCGACAGGCTCAGGGTGAACTCCCCCCCGTCATTCCCGTGCTTGACACGGGAATCCAGTGTGGCGTTCCGGGGTTTTGGTTGCGTTCCGGGTTCTTTAGATTCTTCGCTGCGCTCAGAATGACAGGTGGGGGCGCTCGGAATGACAGGTGTGGCGGTGGGGGGTCAGGTGGGGGCGCTTGGAATGGCATGTCTTCACTCCAGCCTTCCCCCGTAAGAGGGGAGGAATTTTGTCTTTGACTGCTGTGGGTTTTCTCTTTCCTGATGATTCGGGTTGGCGGGACTGGGGGACGCATCCGCTGTCGGTTCCGGGGCTGCGCGTTGGGTCGGTTGGCGGCGCGGTTTCGAGCTCGCTTGGGGTCGCGCCAGGGGGACAGCCCTGCGCATGGGCGGGTTGCGGTGCGCCAAACATAGACTCGCCCGTGTGGCGCGCGGCCGGCATGGTGGCACCGGCGCGGGCCAAGCTCTCGGCGGACAGTTTCGTCATGGCCGAGAGTCCGTCCCTCGCCTGACATACGAGCGCATGCCAGACGGTTGATCCGTGCTCGCCCGCTGATGCTGCCACGTCATCATCGGGCGCCATGCGCTCCACTTGCCTGAGCCTGTGTGGGCTCGACCCGTGTGGAGAGCGCGTCTTCTCTCATCGCCCCCGCTCGGGTCGCGGCGTTGGCCTGGGGACGGTGGAGGCATCTGGACGGGGCGCTGTCGCTTACGGCCTTATGCGACCGCATAGCCGCGTTCTCCCGCAGGTTGACTTCGGAATCCTGACAGCGGATGCGTTCCTTGCAGGGAGCGCCCTCCTTTTTGCGCTCCCGGGGATGGTAGTGGCGGCGGGGTTGTCGACGTTCCCCGCCACCGGGGGTATGGCTTGTTGTGGGTGACTTTAGGACAGGCGTTTGGGATGGGTCAAGGCGGGGTGTCACATTGAGGGGGGTTCCGCGCGGTCATTCCGGCGAAGGCCGGAATCCATCGCGTGGCCCGCAGGCCACAACTCCCCCATGTCATTCCGAGCGCCTACACTGTCATTCCGAGCGCAGCCGAGGAATCTAAAATCTCAATTGCGCAACCAAACCTCGTAACGCCCCCCACACCGTCATTCCCGCGCAGGCGGGAATCTGAATCCCGATGCGCCAGCCAACCACCGTAACGCCAACCGCAGCATCCCCGCCCCCATCAAGGGGGAGGGCCAGGATGTCGGCGCCCCTGCCAGCCGTACCACCCCTGCGCCTCTGCCGGACTACTGGGCTTGAGACGCAGTCTCCTTGCAGCTACCAGTTGCGTCACCACGTCCGATACGTCGGACACCATGAATCAAGGAGATGTGGATTCCGGTCACGCCAGTCCGAGTTGCTACATTGCTGCTGTCTCACGTACATGCCGTGGCTGGCGCACTCATCCAACGTCTGTCGCCTGGTGCCTGTGACCTCACCCCTGGCATTCTGTACCTCCACATACTTCCAGCCGTTCTTGGCCTGCATCAGGTGTCCATCCGCGTTGCGCCAGCTGTAGTCGCGTAGGGTCGTTGCCGACCGTTGGAGAGAGCACGAATCGTAGAAGAAGCTGTAAAGAGTATCGCGGTAGGCGGAGGCCGCTCTGATTTCCACTGTCTCTTCGATGCCGTTCGCATTGGTGTATGTAACTGTAATCGGGTCGCGTGGATCCTGAGAGAGGGGGTCGATCGTCGTCGCCTTCGCATAGCCGTTGACGCGGAGGTAGGTGGCACTCGAACGGGTGACTATGGTCGACCAATCAATCGCGACAGAGCCACGGGCGAGGCGATCGTCCGCGATGCTCCAGCCCGTGCCGTCCGAATCCTCATCGCCCGAAGTCGTTGTCTGGAAGTGAGTAGTAGTGCGGATGAAGGATGTGTCCATCACGACCCAGTACGTCTTGCCGGCGTCGAGGTTGATGCCGTTGCCGGATGCGTTGTATTGCACGAGGCTGTAGTTACTCGTCAGTGCCGTCGTCGGTTTGAGCGTGCCGAGGCTCGCGGCCGCCGGCTCTCCGGACGAGTCTGCGTGGATAGCCACCGAGAAGATGGCCTGCGTGCCGGTGGATTTCAGACGTAGCTGGATGCTCGTCAGCGTGTAGCCTGAGCTATTGCTGCCCGCGGTGAACGCCTGCGCGAAGTCGAAGGTGAACTGGGCATCAGCAGGACCTGCTGTCTCCCCGGTGTTGCTCACCAGGGTCGTGGACGTCTGCGTGACGCCCACGCCTTGTCCCTGCACCTGCCGCAGCACGCGTTTCGGCGCGTCCCGGCTCTCCTCCACCTTTATGGGAAGATTCAGGTCGTCTATCTCATCGATGGGTTCCGCCGCCGCAGGACTGGCCGCAAAGAGAAAGGCCCCTGTTGCGGCCAATACCAGCAACACTGGCACAAGTATCCGGAGTGACCCCACCCCGATATGTGACCTCAGAATGGCTGCCGTCCCCTTAATCAAAGCACCTCCAAAGGGTTGTCCCCCGAGCGCGGCTTTCGGCACAAGTTCCTCACCTATATATAGGCGACACTATTAGGCAAAATAACATACAAATCGTAACCAACGTGTGACTTATGGCTATAAGTGCGGTGATGTTCTATAACCATTAACGAGAATCAACAGAATTGCCATAGCCCAAACCGTGGCGCCAACCCCAAGAAGCCCCTCTCCCGCCCCCCCCATGTCATTCCGAGCGCCTACACTGTCATTCTGAGCGTAGCGAAGAATCCAAAGCCTCAATGAGCCACCAAACACCGTAACGCCAACCGCCAAACTGCCAGCGCCTGATCGCGAACCGGGAAAATAAATTGCGAGTCGTCCACGTCTAGCGGTACAGTACGAACGCGGACAACAGCAACAAAAACCGGCGGGGGCCGGGGAGGTGAATGATGACGAGCGGCGCCGCACAAAAGGTACTCTGTGTCCTCTATGACGATCCCGTGCAGGGATTTCCGCCCCAATACGCCAGGGACGGGATTCCCACCCTCAGCCAATACCCGGACGGCCAATCCATGCCGTCCCCAACCGCAATCGACTTCACGCCCGGCCAACTCCTGGGCTCCGTCTCCGGCGGCCTCGGGCTGGAGAGCTTCGTCACGTCCCAGGGCCATCAGTTCGTCGTCACGTCCGACAAGGACGCCGCCGACTCCGTGTTCGAGCGAGAGATCGTCGATGCCGATGTCGTTATCTCCCAGCCGTTCTGGCCTGCGTACCTGACCGCCGAGAGGATCGCCAAAGCGCCCAACCTCAAGCTGGCCATCACCGCAGGCATCGGCTCCGACCACGTCGATCTGCAGTCGGCCATCAACCGCGACATGACCGTCGCGGAGGTCACCTGGTGCAACAGCATCAGCGTCGCCGAGCACGCTGTCATGCAGATGTTGGCGCTCGTGCGCGACTATCTTCCGCAGTACGGATGGGTCGTGCGCGGCGGCTGGAACATCGCGGACGCCGTCTCGCGCTCCTATGACATCGAGGGCATGGACGTCGGCGTCGTCGCCGCGGGCCGCATCGGCCTCGCAGTCCTCAAGCGCATGAAGCCCTTTGACGTCAATCTCCACTACACGGACCGCCACCGACTTCCCCCGGAGGTCGAGGAGGAGCTGGGCGTCACCTTCCATGAGACCCCGGAATCGCTCGTCGCGGCGTGTGACGTCGTCAGCATCCATTGCCCGCTCCACCCGGAGACCGAGCACATGTTCAACGATGAGTTGATCGGCAAGATGCGCCGAGGTTCCTACCTCGTCAACACCGCCCGAGGTAAGATCTGCGACCGTGACGCCATTGCGCGTGCGTTGGAAAGTGGCCAGTTGGCGGGCTACGCCGGTGACGTCTGGTTCCCGCAGCCGGCCCCCAATGACCATCCGTGGCGCACCATGCCGAACCACGCTTTGACCCCGCACACCTCCGGCACATCGCTGTCCGCGCAGGCGCGATACGCCGCCGGCGTCCGGGAGATCCTTGAGTGCTGGTTCGAAGGTCGCCCGATCCGCGATGAGTATCTCATCGTGCAGGGCGGGGGACTCGCCGGCACAGGAGCGCATTCCTACAGCGAGGGCGACGCCACCGGTGGCTCAGAGGAGGCCGCGCGCTTTTCAACCTCGTAGTGCAACTAACGGCTTGACAGAGGACTCCGCGCGCTTTTTCATCGTCGAACGCAAAACGCAGCTAAACAAGAGAAAAGCGGCCAATAAGGCCGCTTTTCCCGTCTACTTTGTGAAAAACATAACAAGACACGAAAAGGGCGGCTCGCCGAGCCGCCCAATGGGGCAAGTTGCATAATCCGCGCGAACGGATGCAAAATACGGACATAACGGATCCGGGCCAATTTCAATGGGAGGGTTAGGCTACCGTGAAACAGCACATGCTTCGATTGGCGGCTCTACTCGTAATTTCAGCTACGGCCATCGCCATTCTAGGCGCATGTGAAGCAGAGCCGACGCCCACCCCAACACCGCTACCCACAGCAACACCCACCGCAACCCCCATCCCTGAACCAACACCGGAGCCGGCAATGCCAACACTCCTGGTGGCGGACATCATGGACATGGTTTCCGCAGAGGAAGTGGAATGCGTCCGCACCGCCGTTGGGGAAGACACCTACAACCTCATGCTCCAGGTACCATTCACGGCCGACATGATGACTGCTGACGCGGCCACATCGCCTGTGGCGGCATGTCTGACTCCTGAAACCCAGGCGCGCATTGCGGAAGCGGTGATGGCTGCTGCAGGCGGTTAGATTCGCAGCCGCCCAACCCTTTAGTGAGTCGACAGCCTTACCGTTGTCTCTGCGTTTGACACCCCGAGAGACGGTGGGATAGTCTTCGTCTGAAAAGCAGATAAACACTGCCCGTTCAGGTGCCCGCCCCGGGAGAATAGGGAAGGCGGTGAAAATCCGCCGCGGTAGCGCCACTGTAAGCGGGGTTTGATGGCCGAGCGCCCACTGTCGCAGGTGCGATGGGAAGGGTCCGGCGCAGGATCGATACCCGCAAGCCAGGAGACCTGCCTGGACGGAAGGTGAACTCTCTCCGCTAAAGAGAGGGTCCCTCAGCCGGCCGGGCTGCAAGCCCTAACAGCGTGAGACTCAACCCTCCAGCGGAGCAGCCGGAGGGTTGTTTTGTTGCGAGTTGCCGGCATCCCGGTATGGGGCACTTATCGCCGTTCGGGCGTTATCACCCGCCTTGCAATCGGCGCGTTGACCTTGGCGCTCGCCATTCTCCTCATCGTGCTCATCTCATTGAGCGTCGGGCCTGTCAGCATCCCGGTACACAGCGTTGCCTCCATACTCATTGGATTCCTTGGCATTGACGTTGCCGACGTTTCCAGAACCCACGAGTTGGTGATTCAACAGATTCGCCTGCCGCGGATCATTGTGGGCGCGACCGTTGGCATGGGGCTCGGCATTGCAGGCGCGACGATGCAGGGACTATTCCGCAATCCCCTGGCGGATCCAGGAATCATTGGAGTGTCCGCGGGCGGGGCACTTGGCGCGGTCATTGCCATTGCGACAGGCGCCGCAGGGCTCTTCTTCATGTCATTGCCCCTCGCCGCGTTCGCCGGAGCGATGATAGCCACGCTCGTAGTCTATGGAATCTCTACGGTCAGCGGGCATTTCTCGATGGCAACGCTGCTGCTGGCGGGTATCGCAGTGAACGCGTTTCTGGGGGCGATTGTATCGGCGATTGTCATCCTGTTGCCGGACAACGGCGCGCTGCGCGAGATTCTCTTCTGGCTGGCAGGCGGTCTGGATTCCCGGGCGTGGGAGCACGTCTTGATGTCTCTGCCTCCGATTCTCGTGGGAATCGGCATTGCTATGGTAATGGCCCGAGACCTCAACCTGCTCATGCTTGGTGATGATGAGGCCCGCTCGCTCGGAGTGAACGTTGTACCGGTGCGCGTATTGCTCCTGGTTGTCGGAGCGATGGTGACGGGCGTGGCCGTTGCCGTCAGCGGAACCATCGCCTTCGTTGGACTGGTGACGCCTCACGTTCTCAGGCTCTTGCTGGGGCCGGACAACCGTGTGCTCATTCCCATGAGCGCACTGGGCGGGGCAGTGTTCGTGATTCTCGCTGACACGGTGGCGAGGACGGTCATTCAGCCGGCTGAACTTCGGGTCGGGATCCTGACCGCATTTGTCGGCGCGCCGTTCTTCATTCTCTTGCTCATCCAGAACAAAGGGCGAGGGTACTCGCTCTGAATTATGCACAGAGATATCAGAAAGCGCGGGATTAGAGAAGGAGGATAAGTAGTGAAAAAGATCTCGGCCAGAATCACCATCCTTGGCTTGCTTGCCATACTGGCGGCTCTAGCATTTGCGTGTGACTCCACGGGCCCGGCAGGGCAGAGGGGAACAGCGCCTGACACTGCTCCGGCAGTCGATGTCATCCTGCCCACGGCAACTGCTGCCCAGGAATCCGTGCCCGGGCCGACTCCCACAGCGACGCCCTCACCGCCGCCGGTGACAGGCCAGCTAACCGGTGTTCCCGGAATTGTCGATCCCACCAACCTCAGTTGGCCGAGACAAGTTGAGGGCCTGAACGGCATCGTTGAGATTCCTGCCCAGCCGCAACGAATCATTACTGTGTCCGTTGGACATGATGAGATGGTGCTGGCCATTGTGCCTGCCACCCGCCTGGTTGGCGTTGGTGCTCCAACGAAGAACCATACGTATTCGAACGTTGCGTCGCTAGTGCAAGACAAGCCGGAGATAACACGTGACCCGGAGACAATCATCGCGCTTTCTCCGGACGTTATTGTGACAAGCCCGTTCTTCTCAGCTGACGGCGTTGAGGCGCTAACCCGCGTTGGGATTCCGACGATTCAAACTCAGTTGCATCACGACGCTGAGGCGCGCATCAATAACATCCTCTTAGTGGGCTACATCCTCGGTGAAGAGGCTCGCGCACTCGAATTTGCAGATGAAGTGAGAGATCGGCATGAGGCTCTTATTGCGGTCACGGGTGCCAAGCAGAGCAAACCCCGCGTCCTTGCGTTGACCAGCTACTCGGATAATCTCTGGGTGGCCGGGGCGAATTCGACCGAAGGGTCAGTCATCGAGGCGGCCGGGGGTGTTAATGCAGCGGCGGATCGGGGAGTCGAGGGCAACCAGACCACGAGCCTCGAGGGTGTGATCGCCATGAATCCGGATGTCATTATCATCGCCCAACCTGTGGAGTTCGGTGCCGTGGAATTTCAGGAGCGGTTGAGATCTGAGGAAGCTTTGCAAGAGGTTTCTGCAATTCGGGACGACCGAGTCTATGTGGTCGAAAGCAAGCATTTCACGACATTGTCGTACTGGAATATCAGGGGGGCTGAAGACCTCGCTCGCGTCCTGTGGCCGGGTGATTTTTCCGAACCGCCGGCAGAGACCTTCAGCGTCGCAGGATAGAGAGGGGCGATGACCACGGTGGTGCGCGCAGCCTCGCTCTCAGCGGAGGGCCTGACGTACACGATTCAGGGCAAGAGATTGCTGGATAGTGTCAGCCTCCGCGCGGAGCAGGGTGAGTTGGTGGGTGTGATCGGCCCCAACGGGGCGGGTAAATCAACGCTCTTGCGCGCACTCGCCGGGGTCATCGAGTCGACAGATGGCCAACGGTATCTTGATGGACGAACGTTCAGGGAGATACCCCCCCGTGAAAGAGCCCGCGCAATTGCCCTTGTGCCTCAAGTTGCGCCGATAGCACATGGTTTCACATGCCTTGAGCTTGTGCTTATGGGCAGGTATCCGCACATGGGTCGGTTCCAGATTGAGGGCGCAACTGACGAGAATATCGCCAGGCAGACCATGCGCCTGACCGATACGGAACAGTTCGCAGAGCGCACTCTCGAAACTCTATCTGGCGGGGAACGCCAGCGTGTGTTTATCGCGCGCGCTCTTGCGCAGCAGCCGTGCGTCCTCTTGCTCGACGAACCGACCGCTAACCTGGATATTCTCCACCAACTGCGTGTGCTTGGTTTTATTCGGCAATGGGCCTCGGATGGCGCGACGGCTATCGCAGCTGTGCATGACCTCAACATGGCGGCCCGTCATTGCGATTTCCTTGTCTTGCTCAGTGAAGGCAGGGTGATTGCAGAAGGTACGCCAGAAGACGTTCTGACTGCTGAGAACGTCAGACACGCCTATGGAGTCGAATCGGTAGTTTACCGTGATCCGCACACCGGCGCGCTCGCACTAAGCCTGCTAGGGCCGGCTGATGGCATTTCCGCCCGCAGAAACGGAGTCAGAGCTTCCTAGAAGCTTGTCTCCTGCAGCGAAGTCCTAGTAGATGTGCCGCTGCACAGACGTGGCGACGAACTGTTCGATGTCCATGATTGCCTGTGTTGTGGCCTGTCCGACGAGATCAAGCTTCCGCACCTGCTCAATTCGTTCAGCGGCGCTATTCAATTCACGGCGTGACAACATGCCGCGCAGGATGCCGCACGCGTCCGTCAGGCTCAGCAGGACGATGTCTCTCGGGTCAGGAATCTCATCGCTGAAAAGAATACTCATGAGGCGCAGGCGCACCTCGCGCTCTTCGTTGCCGTCAACCATGGGGTAGCGACGTGATTGGAACACCCAAAGGAAGCGGTCATCCTTGCGTTCGAGGATGCCTCCATCAACCAGCCGATTTAGGGCCTCTTCACGGATTTCTGCTGCGCGGTTAGCGGTGTGTTCTACCCAGTACCGAGCGTTCCGCTCTTCACCTGCGGCAATATCCGCGAGCGTCGGATCCAACAACGAATCGCCAAGCGGTGTGGAATCGACAAGCACCAGTCGCTCCAGGTCAGTGTCGATGCGATTGTCCAAGGCAAGATCCATCAAGACTGCCCCGGCCAAGGCATAGTCCATAGACCAGCTCGGCACGCGGGCAAAGCGACCGTCATCGTCGTTCAGGAGGAGCAAAATAATCTCTTCAGCGAAACGTAGCGGCATGTCTTCCCCCTACTCTCAACGACGGCAGTACGCCCGCCGCCATCGTTGCTTACTTTCCCAGTGCCCTCTTATGTTTGCCCTCTGTGCGCTGCATCTGACCTCATTGTAGCCCACGCGCCAAGACAAGTGCATCAAGGCTCCGAAGCCACCAACCACTTCGATCTGCGAATCTGGTTAAGCGTGGGATTCGACGCAAACAACCAATGACGTACAGCGAGAACTTGTAGGAAGGGTGATTGCCGTGATCGCGACTTCGGCGTTGTCGGCAGTTGAAGTTAACCGATGTCTCGCTGGGACAATATATAGACGTTTATGGCACGCACGTGGTACATATGGGATGGCATCGTGGCGCGGTTGTATCGTACCTAGTCCCTGGGTAGTCGCCCTGCGGGGCCGAAGTAGGGAATGAGGACCAATGTGGTTTAGATGCCACGTTGGGTTAGCAGGCTGGCGCATCGCGAATGGTTTCCGGGTTCAGGCAATTCACGCGGGTGATTGCGAATCTCGCAGTAGGAGCATCGTTGCTGGCCATGGCCGGAGTGATCTCAGGCACAGCTCCGGTCATAGTTCCTGCGGAAGCCGTTTTAGCGCAGTCGCTGGGTGCACGGCAATCTCTCGCTATCGAAGGTCCCACAACCGTTGAGTTTCCCGAGAATAGCACCGTTGCTATCGCCACGTATCGGGTGGCGAATGCTGCGTCCGATTCGACAATCTCCTGGTCAATTGATGGCACTGATGCAAGGAGGCTCTCCATAGATGATTCCGGCGTCCTGCATTTCAAGGCGGCCAAGAATTTCGAACGGCCGAATGACGGCAATCGCGATAACGAATATGAAATCGAGTTGTCGGCTGCCGTTGGATCGACGCAAGTCTCGGTCGAAGTGATTGTCAGAGTGACGGATGTCAATGAGCCGCCGGTTTTTGAACTCGAAAGCGCGGCATTCTCAGTAGAAGAAAACGCATCTGGAAATCGACGTGTGGGCGGTGCTCTCGTTGTTACCGACCCAGACGAAGGGGACTCAAGGACATTCTCAGTGGAAGGAGAAGATGCAGGCCTATTCCACATAGACGACGAGGGGCAGATTCGTGTGCGCCCCGGTGCCGTTCTTGACTACGAGACGTTAGGCATTCTGAGCCTCACCGCTCTTGTAACAGATCAAGGCAGTCTGAGCGATTCGTTGCCCGTGCAGATAGGCCTGACTGATGAGGACGATCCTGGAGTCGTTACCTTCTTGTCTGCCAAACCATTTATTGGAGTGCCGTTCATCGCGACAGTTTCCGATCAGGATGGCGTTACCGGGCGCATCCGATGGAGATGGCATCGAGCCATGAACGCGAACGATGAATTCGAGCGAATTGATGGAGCGACTCGGAATTCGTATACGCCACTGGAGGATGATGAGGGCTACATTCTGCGATCGACGGTTTCATATGAAGACAACTTCGAAGTAGGGGCTACAGCTTCGGAAATCAGCGCGACAGTTGGTAGAAACGCTGTGCCCGAGTTCGATTCGACGTCCATCACTCTCACGGTGCCGGAGGAGGCGCCGGCCGGAACGGACGTTGGCGATTCCGTTACGGCGACGGACAGTGATGGTGGTGATCTTTCCTACACCCTTTCAGGAGAGGATGCATCTTACTTTGAGATAAACGCTCTAACCGGGCAGATTAGTGTTGGCGCACAGGCGTTGCCGGATTCAGAGACGAAAGACAGCTACAACGTAATTGTTACTGCAACGGATGAGGCCGGGGCGACAGGTTCTGTGACGGTCTTGATTTCCGTAGCCCCTCCAGATGTTGAGCCTTCCATCATTGGGCCTGCAACGGTCAGTTTCACAGAGAACGGGACAGGTGTGGTTGCGACCTACTCAGTCGCCGATCTAGATAATGACAATGTGACATGGAGCGTGGCGGGAACAGACGCGGCGCGATTCTCGATAAGCGATTCTAGAGAACTGTCATTCAGCTCATCTCCGGACTACGAGAATCCGAGTGATGGCAACAAGGACAACGTCTATGAAGTGACGGTGGTGGTGTCGCATGGGAACCGTACAGCCGAGCTGGATGCTGGAGTCACTGTCACCAACGTTAATGAGGCTGCGTCAATCACCGGCCCCGCTACTGTCAGCTACTCGGAGAATGGGACAGAGAATGTGACGACATATTCCGCCACTGACTCGGAGGGAGACGAGATCACGTGGGGTGTTGCGGGAGTCGACGCGGCGTTGTTTGGGATCAGCGAGTCAGGTGAACTGACCTTCGGTTCATCTCCCGACCACGAAAATCCGAATGATGCCAATACGGACAACGTGTACGAGGTGACGGTTACTGCGTCGGACGGCAATCTTGAGTCCACGTTAGACGTTGAAGTTACTGTTACCGACGTCAATGAGGCCGCCGTAATCGCCGGCCCTACCTCTGTCAGCTATGTAGAGAACGGCACGGCATCTGTGGCAACCTACACGGCCACTGACCCGGAGGGCGACGAAGTTACATTAGACATTGCGGGAGCGGATGTAGCGCAATTCGCATTAAACGTAGGGGGTGAACTGTCATTCAACTCGCCTCCGGACTACGAAGAGACACATGATGCCAACAACGACAACGTGTATGAAGTGACAGTAACGGCGTCGGACGGCCAACTTGAGTCCACGCTGGATGTCAAAATTACAGTCACCGATTTCGCTGAGGCCATCCTTATCACTGGCCCCGCCACTCTTGACTACGCGGAGAACGGCACGGCGACTGTGGCGACGTATATGGCCGCTGACCCGAATAAAGACGGGATCACGTGGGGCATTGCGGGGGCGGATGCGGTGAGATTCGCGATAGGTGTGACGGGCGGACTGTCATTCAACTCGCCGCCGGACTTCGAGAAACCAAGAGACGGCAACAAGGATAACGTGTATGAAGTGACGGTGGTGGCGTCAGATGGGAACCTCACAGCCGAGCTGGATGTTGAAGTCGCTGTCATCGACGTCAATGAAGCCGCGTCAATCACCGGCCCCGCTACTGGCAGCTACTCAGAGAATGCAACAAAGAATGTGGCGACATATTCCGCAACTGACCCGGAGGGAGACGGAATCTCGTGGGGCATTGCGGGAACGGACGTGTCGCGTTTCTCGATCAAGGAAACAGGTGAACTGTCATTCAACTCGCCGCCCGACTACGAGAAGCCGCGAGACGGTAACAAGGACAACGTCTATGAAGTGACGGTGGTGGCGTCGGATGGGAATCTCACAGCCGAGTTGGATGTTGAAGTCACCGTCACCGACGTCAATGAGGCCGTGTCAATCACCGGCCCCGCGGCTGTCAGCCACATCGAGAACACTGTTGAGAATGTGGCGACATATTCCGCGACTGACTCGGAAGGGGATGAGATTACGTGGGGCATTGCGGGCGCGGACATGTCTCGATTCTCGATCAAGGAGACGGGTGAGCTCTCATTCAACTCTCCGCCGGACTATGAGAAGCCGCGCGACGGCAACAAGAACAACGTCTTTGAAGTGACGGTAACAGCGTCAGACGGGAATCTTGAGTCCACGCTGGACATTGAGATTACCGTCACCAATGTGAACGAGGCTCCCATAGTCACAGGCCTTGCCACTGCCAGCTACGCGGAGAACGGCACGGCGTCTGTGGCAACGTACACGGCTACTGACCCGGAGGGCGACGAATTTACACTGGATATTGCGGGAACGGACACGACGCAATTCGTGATAAACGTGGCGGGCGTATTGTCATTCAGCTCGCCACCGGACCACGAGAAGCCGCGTGATGCAAATAAGGACAATACGTACGAAGTAACGGTGACAGCCTCGGACGGCCACCTTGAGTCTTCGCTGGACGTCGAAGTTACTGTCACGGATGTCGCCGAGGCCATCCTCATTACAGGCGCCGACACTGTCGGCTTTGCCGAGAACAGCACGGTGCCCGTGGCAACGTACACGGCCACTGACCCGGAGGGAGGTGGGATCACGTGGCGTGTTGAGGGAGCGGACGTGTCGAGATTCTCGATCAAGGAGACAGGTGAGTTGTCATTCAACTTGCCACCGGACCACGAGAAGCCGCGTGATGCCAACAACGACAACGTGTATGAAGTGAGGGTGACGGCGTCGGACGGGAATCTGTTATCCACCCTGGAAGTTGAAGTCACTGTCACCAACGTCAATGAGCCCGCCGTTATCACAGGCCGCACTACCATCAGCTACTCGGAGAATGAGAAAGATAATGTAGCGATATATTCCGCCACCGACGCGGAGGGAGATGGGATCACGTGGGGTGTTGAGGGAGCGGACGTGTCGCGATTCTCAATCAAGGAGACTGGTGAGCTGTCATTCAACTCGCCGCCGGACTATGAGAGTCCTCAGGATGCCAACATCGACAACGTGTATGAAGTGATGGTGACGGCGTCGGACGGGAATCTTGAGTCCATGCTGGATATCGAGATCACCGTCACCAATGTGAATGAGTCCCCCATGGTATCAGGACCGGCAACTGTTACCTTTGCCGAGAACGGCACAGCGTTTGTAGCAACGTACACGGCTACTGACCCGGAGAGCGACGAAGTTAGTTGGGACATTTCGGGAGCGGACGTGTCGCGATTTTCGATCAGGGAGATGGGTAAGCTGTCATTCAACTCACCACCGGACTACGAGAAGCCGCGTGATGCCAACAACGACAACATCTACGAGGTGACAGCAATAGCCTCAGGCGACAACCTTGAGTCAACCCTGGACATCAAGATCACCGTTACCAATGTGAATGAGTCCCCCATGGTTACAGGACTGGCCATTGTCAGCCTCGCCGAGAACGGCACGGCGTCTGTAGCAACGTACACGGCTACTGACCCGGAGGGCGACGAAGTTACGTGGGCCATTGCGGGAACGGATATATCGCGATTCTCTATCAAAGGGACGGGTGAGCTGTCATTCAACTCACCACCGGACTACGAGAGGCCGCGTGATGCCAACAAGGACAACGTCTATGAAGTGACGGTAACAGCGTCGGGCAGGGACCTCAGCGCCGTACTGGATGTTGAAGTCACCGTTACGAATGTCAATGAGTCCGTGACCATCAGCGGCCCCACGTCCGTAACCTTTGCGGAAAACGACATTACAACTGTAGCCGTGTACTCCGCCACGGACCCAGAAGGAAGCAGCATTACGTGGGAGGTTGTGGGTACTGATGTGGAACGGATCTCCATCAGCGGGATGGGAGAGTTGTCATTCAACTTATCGCCGGATTACGAGAACCCGAAAGATGCGAACAAGGACAACGTGTATAGGCTGACAGTTGCTGCGTCTGACGGTGATCTTACGTCCACACTGGATGTTGAAGTTACTGTCACGGATGTTACTGAACCCGCGACGATTACTGGCCCCGACATTGTCAGTTACGAAGAAAATAGCAAAGACCTCGTTGCAACCTACAAGCTTGCTGATTCTGAGGGGGGAGACGATAGCCCGACTGATTTTCGGATTGCGGGTATTGATGCGGCCCACTTCGTGATCGACTTTCAAGGCACCCTAGCCTTTATAACACCTCCGAACTTTGAAAGCCCTCTCGACGCGGATGTCAACAACATGTACGCGATTCAGATTGTTGCGAATGACGATGGAAACGAAAGCAGTCTGAACGTGGTCGTCGAGGTCACAGATGCGAATGACGCGCCTCGCTTTCCGTCTAGAGCCATCGTCGCTGAGATTCCGGAGAATTCATGTCCGGGCGCCTACAGGCTTTACCGCGGTATTGGAGGCGACTTGGGTATCGAAACGGATGAGGATGGAGACCCTCTCACATATGTGCTTACCGGACCGGATGAGCGGACATTCGTGATTCATCCGCCCACCGGTTATGTAACACTCGGCCCCGGCACACTCCTGGATTTCGAGACCTCGCGAAAACCATTCACTGTGCGTGTGTCTGTTTCCGATGGACGTGACGACCTGGGGAATACTGAGAACGAATTCAACGCGGACGATCACCTCGATCTCACGGTAGTGGTCAGCGATATTGATGAGCCACCGGTCTTTAGCGAAGCCCAACTCATCCTGGATGCGTGCGGCAGTCCGGTGGGATATGGACCTGGTCAATTGCGGAGGGAGGTGACGGCCGGCGTTCGTGGTGGGAGTCCTGTCGGAGCCGCGCTCTCAGTCATAGATTCCGAGGGAGAGTCTGTCCGTTTCAGAATTGTCAGCCAATCGGATCCGGGAGCGTTCATTGTGGAGTCGTCGACCGGACAAATCATGGTTGCGCCCGATTTCTCACCGAGAGATGCCCGACGTGTCTATACACTCCGGGTCGCCACAACTGATGGTGAGTTGGAGTCTCAAATTGAAGTCCGTATTGCCGTAATTAAAGCGCCAAAGCCAACGCCTGAACCCGATGTAGAGGATTCGTCCACCCCCAACCCGAAATCTGGGAACGATGCTGAGGCGTCAACACCCGTGCAAAGTGATGAGATTTTGGGCGATTCATCACCCCTTGACGGGAGTGATACGAACTTGGCCCCCACGCCCGACATTACTGAGTGGTTGCCTGACATTGAAGATTCGTCTACTCCCAACTCGGAATCTGGGAACGATACTGAAGTGTCAACACCCGTGCAAAGCGATGAGATTTCAGGCGATTCATCTCCCCTTGACGGGAATGCCACGAACTCTGCTCCCTCTCCTAACACTCTTAGCCGGCCACCCATAGATTTCAAACAGGTAGACCCCGTATTTGTGCCTGTGCCTGGCGCAGTACAAACACTGCTATTTGGCAGATCAGAGGTTCAGGATCAGACCGGCCGTGCACGATTGACTGCTCCCGCTGCCACACTGGCAGTCCCGTACCAGGTTCGCCTGACACAGGACGAGGCCGCATGCGTCTCTCCAATTGCGACAGCCCCACCGCAGGATTGCGTGTGTGTCTCCGTGGAGTTCTTTGACGTGAGAGGTGCCCCCTTGGAAAAGGAATCTCTTAATCGCCCAGCGTTGCTGGAGATTGTCCTGAGAACGCAGGACGAGGCAAAGAATAACGAAATCGAAAAGGTGCGCGCAGAAATTGGTCGTGACTCTGTTGAGGTGATGATGAGGCAGGACGACGAGCATGAGTGGGCATACGTTCGCGGAGACTTGAGAAGACCGGCAGACGGCTCGTCAATCCTGATGGTACGGGTGAGAGCACCGGGGCAGTACATGGCGCTAGTGACCGAATCCGGAACTGAAAGAAAGGCCCCTGTTAGCGCAATCCCCCTGAATCTGGTGAAGACTGCGGATACACAACAGGCACAAACTACGGTCACGAAGAGCGTCGCAGAGCGCTCCGCAGCGTTTTTCTACGAACCAGTTGTTGTTCATACACAGCCACAGCCAGCGCCATTCGTTTCAGCCGAACCTCAGCCATGGCAAACGATGCGTCTGCTTATTGCGTTACTATTGGACGTGACGGTTGCGCTTTCCGCCGGCATTCTTCTCCAACGCTTCACTTTCCGACGGCACTAGACGACCGCGGAGGTGTTGATTGCCCGGACGTTCATTCTCCCACCCCGCCATTCAAGTCGCGGATCTCCGAAAGTCGTATGGCAGCTTTGAGGCCGTTAAGGGAGTCGATTTATGCGTCGAAACCGGAGAAGTGTACGCCCTGCTTGGCCCCAATGGGGCTGGGAAGACGACAACAGTCGAGATTCTCGAAGGCCACAGGGAACGGAGCGCGGGAACAGTTACGGTTCTGGGGCATGATCCTGCACGGGGTGAGAGAGAATTTCGGGAACGCATCGGCATCGTCTTACAGACGACGAGCGTTGACCAGTATCTGTCCGTCTCGGAAACAGTGAATCTATTTCGCGGCTATTATCCCAATCCGCTTCTGCTTGAAGTCGTCCTCGAAGCAACCGGCCTGACGGAACAAGCCCGTGTTCGCGTGGGTAAACTCTCTGGTGGTCAGCAAAGGCGGCTTGACGTTGCCGTTGGGCTGGCTGGAAACCCTGAGTTGCTGTTTCTCGATGAGCCGACGACCGGCTTCGACCCGTCGGCACGCCGCGGCGCATGGGACATGGTGAAGAACCTCCAGAAACTTGGCAAGACCATTCTGCTGACGACGCACTACATGGAAGAGGCTGAATACTTGGCGGACCGGGTAGGAATCATGGTCGAGGGACGCGTTGTTGTGGAAGGTCCGCCGCAGGAAATTGCAGGCGCCGGGGGGGCGACGCTCATCCGAGTCCGTTTACCGGCCGGCGCGGAAACCTTACCTGAATCCCTAGGCGCCAGCCCAACCGACGGCTTAGGCACATTCGAACTCCAGACTGAGATTCCGACCGCCGTTCTTCATAGCTTGACTGCCTGGGCAGTTGGCGAAGGTGTTGAGTTTGAGGAGATCTCAGTCACCCGGCCGTCTCTTGAAGACTTCTTTATCGAAGTCACCGGCCGAAGCGAGAGTGGTGGGGGTGTTGAGCCGTGAACATCATGATGCTAGCTCTTCGTCAGGCTCGCTACCAGAACACGGCTTTCTGGCGGAATCCCGCCGCCGCTTTCTTCACCATCGTCTTCCCGCTCATGTTCCTGGTAATTTTCAATCTGCTCTTCGGAAGCAACGAGGTTCAGTTTGAGGGCGGCACTGCGAGCCTATCTACCTTCTATGTTCCGGGAATCGTAGTCTTCGCGCTTGTGGGCGCTTGTTACAACAACATCGCGATGTATCTGGCGTTTAGTCGGGACAACGGTCTGCTCAAGCGGATACGCGGCACGCCGCTGCCGCCTGCAGCCCTGATTGCCGGCTTCGTCATACACGCGGTGGCGGTTGCCATCCTGCTTGTACTCATAGTGCTTGCGGCAGGTGTGGTGGCCTACGGCGTTGACCTTCCAACAAACCGCATGGCCGCATTCATCGTGACGTGCATCGTTGGCGCAGCAACGTTCTGCGCGCTGGGTGTAGCCGTGGCAAATTTCATCCCGAACGCAGACGCGGCGCCGGCCATTGTCAATGCGAGCATTCTGCCTCTGCTGTTCATCTCCGATGTCTTCATTCCGATGGACGATGCGCCGGCGTGGCTAACCACGTTTGCGGATGTCTTTCCCGTGCGCCACTTTGCGACCGCCATGCACGAATCGTTCCAACCATTCGCGGCCGGCTCCGGCTTTGAGCCAATCAGCCTTGGGGTCATGGGGGTATGGTTGCTGGCGAGTGTAGTTTTGGCCGTGCGGTTCTTCAGATGGGAACGGCGACACTGACGCTAACTGCTGTGGTTGCGGTAATGGAAAGTTGTGGTAGCTATTCGTCGTCGTCCTCTCGTCCCAGGAAGACCTGCGTGAGGATATCCGAATCTTCGATTTCCTTGGGTGTGCCTTCAAAGGCAACGCGCGCCTTGTCCAGGATGTAGCCGCGGTCAACGATACCTAGCGCCCCCCTGATGTTGTGCTCCACTAGCACGATCGTTGTGCCGAACGTCTTGCTAATCTCAGTGACTTTCTGAAATACCTCCGAAACGATGATGGGAGCAAGCCCGAGCGTTGGCTCATCCAGCAGCAGTATTTCCGGCGATGACATTAGCCCGCGTCCGAGCGCGAGCATCTGCTGTTGCCCGCCGGACATGGCGCTAGCCGGATCACGCCGCTTTTGCCGCAGTATGGGAAAGAATTCCATGACGGCGTCGAGACGCCTGCTCCGCTCTGCAGCATCGCGGACATGCATTCCGCCAAGCTCCAGGTTTTCCTCCACATTCAAATGTGTAAAGACACGGCGACCTTGCGGAACCAGGGAGATACCGCGCTTAACGATTTCATGCGTTGGTGAAGCCAGGATGTCATTGTGCCAACGGACCGTTCCTGTTGAGACGGGCGCCATACCCATTACAGCCTTGAGGACAGTCGATTTTCCCGCCCCGTTGGGGCCCATGAGTGAGACAACCTCGCCCGGGTAAATCTGCACGGAAACATGGTCAAGAGCCACGACCGCGCCATAGTGGACAGACACGTCACTTAATTCGAGCAGAGGCAAGGCGGTGCTTACTTGCTGTTGGGCGCCTCCGTGTTGGTCTCGTGCTGTCATGTTCTTCTCGCCGTCTTCAGTTGCCCAGATATGCCTCAATGACCGCCCGATCGTTCAGCACCTGGTCAGGGCGCCCACGTGCAAGGAGCCGTCCGCTGTCCATAACGATGAGGTAGTCGGAGAGCTCGCGCACAATTCCCATGTTGTGTGATACGAAGATGATTGTCCTGCCATATTCCTGCAGCTCTCGCATGACGCCTTTTACGACTTCGATCATGTGCAGAGCAAGCCCGGCAAAAGGCTCGTCAAATAGATATATCTGAGTGTTCATCGCCATGAGGCGGCCAACCTCCAAGAGTTTTCGTTGGCCGTATGACAACTCTTCTGCCAGGTCGTTCCGCTTTTCCCACAGGCCCACCACGCGCAGGATTCTCTCCGCGCGCTCTCTGTGTTCCTTGCGAGCGCGTTGAAAAAGTGAGAGTAGGGACGATCTCTCCGTCATTACAACGTAGAGATTATCGAGGACGCTAATCTGCTCGAAGAGTCGCACATCCTGGAATGTTCTGGTCAGTCCAATGTTGGGAGAATCGAATGGCTTGATTATGCGGAGGCGCTTTGGTCCAACAACAACCATGCCACCGTCGAGAGGCAAGGTTCCGCTGAGGAGGTTGATCAACGTGGACTTGCCGGAGCCGTTGGGGCCAATTATGGCGGTGATAAGACCGCGCGGAATGCTTATAGAGAGCCGGTCGACTGCATAGACGCCGCCAAATCGCTTCTCAATGTCGAGCGTCTGAAGCACGAAAGAGCCTCCGATCCGGCGTTGTTCGTGCATTGTCATAGCTTGAACCGTCCTGCGACTCCTTGCGGTCTGAACAGCATTAGAAGCACCAGCAGTGTCCCTAGTATTATCTGCCGAACCTGGCCGACATGCTCCGGTGGCAGAAACGGTACAAAGCGGACTCCCTCCTCAAGCAGCACGAATGCCAGCGCGCCGAGCAACGATCCCCAAATACTGGCCAGTCCGCCAAGAATCACGATGGCAACAAGAAGAATCGATTCAAGGAGGATGAAAGAGTTGGGGTCAACGAATGAGGTATATGTGGCGAGCATTGCTCCCGCCAACCCCGCCATCATGGCGGAAATCACCCAAATGGCAAGCTTGTAGCGGGATGAACGATAGCCGAACACCTCAATCGCGTCCTCGTCCTCGCGCACGGCTTTGAGCACTCGACCGAATGAAGACGTGACGATGAGCCATGATATGCCGACGACGATGGCGAGGAATGCCAGTGTGAGCACCAGAAACTCCAGATCGTCGTTGATGGTGTATCCAAAGATTGAGGGTTTCGGAATCTGGTGAATACCGAAAGGCCCTCTCGTCACCCACTGCCAGTTAACGAAAACGTTATAAGCAATAATGGCGAAACCGAATGAAACGAGTACATAGACATCATCCCGGAACCGGCTGAACGCCACACCAACAACCAAAGCGACCACCCCGCACAGTGCCACTGCTACGGGCAGCGCGGCAAAAAACGGCCACGCGAAGATCTGGATAATTTCTCCCTCCAATAGCTCTTGGCGCGGGTTAGCCGTCAAAACGGCCACTGTGTACGCCCCGATGCCATAAAAGCCCACGTGGCCGACGGAGAGCAGTCCAGTGTAGCCAAGAACGAGGTTCAAGCTGACTGCGAGCATCGCCCAGATGGCGAATACCGTCATCAGGGTGATGGAGAATCCCGTGCCGCGTGACAGCATGAATGACGCCGCAGCCAATACCACAACGACCGTCGCCCAGATTTCAAGGTGATTGCGCAGCGACAATAAGAGCGCCTGCGGTAGTTGCAAGAGGCCTCTTGAGATTGCGTGTTGACGTATTTGCATTGTCGTTCCTACCGCCTCGGAATAATCCCTCTCGGCCAAAAGGATAAGAACACAATCAGGAGAATGAGCGCGACACCGTCCTGCCATTCTCCGGCGATGTCCCATATGCCAAACTGCTCCACTACGCCCAACAAGAACCCGCCAAGAATTGCGCCGTAGAGATTGCCGATACCGCCAACCACCGATGCAATCCAACCCTTCAGCAACAGCTCCAAGCCCATGCGCGGTTGTATGGCGATGTCCTGTCCTGTGAGTATCCCGGCGAACGCCGCGTACATCGCTCCGATGAAAAACACGATCGCAATTATCGCCGTCGTGTTGATGCCGACAACGCGCGCGACCTGTTCGTCATCACCGATGGCTCGGATGACCTTGCCTAGCGGTGATTTGTGGATGAGAAGCCATAGAAAGACAAACCCGAGAAAAGCGCAGCCGATGGCGAACAGGGCAAATTCCTTGAACGTGGCGCCGCCCAGCGTTAGCAAATTATTGCCGAATGAGGCGGGCAGCGGGTGAGTCGTGTTGGAAAAAACCATGACGAGAATTGCGGTGATAGTCAGCAACACGCCAAGAGTTGCGACAAGCATAATCAAGGTTGAGCGAGCTCGTAAGAGGATAAATGCGTACAGCCCGCGATAGAGCGCCAAGCTTACGGCTCCCGCAAGGAGACAGGACACCAGCCAACTGATGTAAAGGCGCGATTCCGGAGTTTGAGCGAGGGCGATAGCTGCGGTTGCCCCCGCAACTAGTCCGATTATGGCGCTGAAAATCGTGACCAGTCGGCTCGATCCAGTTGAACCGAAGCCGAATCGGCCCAGCGCCCAATAGAGAACTGTCCCGATTACTGCAGTGCTGATAAGTGTTATCAGTGGAATGGCGATCTGATGGAGATTGTCGGGATAGAGAAGCAGGATCGTGGTGTAGCCGCCCGCGCCGATTGCAATCAACAGATACGCTGCTCGGACAAGCTGAGCAGGGTAACGGTCCCGCATGCGTTCAAAGAATGCGGTGTGTAACGCCCATGCTGTGACTCCGGCAACCACGGCTCCGAGCGCGATGTTCAGGCCGATATTCGCGGGATCGTAGGAAGCGTCCGTTGCCTGTCCGGCCCTGAGATAAAAGACGAAGTACGCGCCGATCGCCGCCGCTGCGCCGTAATAGAGGTCAAAGAACCAGACTGTACTGTAAACAAGCGTGAATCCGAGCGCGAGCAGCGCATACACTGCGCCCACGTTCAGGCCGTTGATGGTGAACTGCAAGGCCTGATCGGGCGACTCGGTAATTTTCCACCCTATGTACGCGACGGCCAGAAGCGTAAGCGCGATGGCAAGAATTAGAGTGGGCCTGCCGGGTCGCGACAGGATATCCATGTAGTGCGGCCTCCGGTTCAGGTGTCGCTCTCATCGTAACAGAGTGAGAGGAGCGAACCGGGAATCAGCGAGCCCGGCGTATCTTTCGCACGGAATCAATGCGGCTTACGGCGATGCGCCGCGCCGCCTCATCCGTAGAGATGCTCTCTGCCTTGGCGTTTTCGTAGACCGTGGTCAACGTATCGTAGATTTGGCCCGTCTTACGACGCGCCTCTTCTGCGCTATAGCTGCGCCCAATCTCATGGGAGACGTTAATCACGCCGCCGGCGTTGACGATGTAATCGGGCGCGTAAAGGATGTCCCGTGCGGCAAGGTCACCCGCGTGGCGCGGTTCAAGGAGTTGGTTGTTCGCCCCGCCGCAAACGGCTGTGCACCGCAACTGTGGAATGGTCTCGTCGTTCAGTATTCCGCCGAGGGCGCATGGCACAAAGATGTCGCACTCGAAGTTGAATACTTCATCCTGGCTGATGGGAACCAGGCCAAATTGGTTCTGCGCCCGCTCCACTCGATCCTGGTCAATGTCTGTTCCGTAGATGACGGCGCCCTCGCCCTTGAGATAGGGGAGGAGATAGTTTCCGACCTTTCCCAAGCCCATGAGCACAACACGCATTCCACTAAGATCATCGGAGCCCCAGAGGTATTGCGCGGTGGCCAGAAGACCCTGATAGAGGCCGTACGATGTCATGGGAGACGGGTCACCGCTGCCCCCGGATTCCGAGGGCAAGCCGGTGACGTAACTTGTTTCCCGAGCGACCCACTGCATATCCGCCGTTGTCGTGCCGACATCCTCCGTAGTGATGTACTTCCCGTTGAGGGAGTCCATTTTGGTGCCGAAAGAACGGAGGAGGGACTCAGTCTTGTCCCGAGCGGCATTGCGCATGATGATCGCCTTGCCGCCGCCAAGGTCGAGCCCGGCGGCGGCGGACTTCAGCGTCATGGCCTCTGACAGCCGCAGCACATCCATGATGGCGTCTTGCTCTGTGGCGTGCGGCCAGATGCGGAGGCCGCCCAGCGCGGGGCCAAGCGTGGTGTCATGAATGGCAATTGCGCCGCGGAGGCCAGTGGAGGCATCCCCGAACACCATCAACTGCTCGTGGCCGTGTTCCTCCATGTAGCTGACGTAATCACTCATGGCCGTTCCCCTGACATTAGTGCTTCACGGAACGACGAAGCAGGAGGTTGAATGACATGCGTTACTTTGTGCCCTCGTTGACCTGATTAACAAAGGCATCCAGCGCGCCGGCGATGTGCTCCAGGACATCCTTGATGCTCTGATCCTCGTGCGAACGCGCAAGATCATCGTCGTCCACGCGCAACAGCGCCCCGTTTAGCGCGCCAAGCGATTGAGCAGTCTGATCCAGGATGGCCCGCGCCTCTGACTGCGCCGGATGGCCTGTGACATCAAGGATCTTATTGAGGTGGTTCACGTGCTCACGCGTGTGGTTGGCTGCGTAGTAAAGGACAGCCCGCAACTCCGTTGGACGTCCGCCGTAACCCGAAATTTCCTTGTCGAGGTCTTCGTTGCTCAAGCTAGCGCCTGCATCGGCAAGCGCCGCAAAGCTCGCTGCCATTCGATCAATCAGGGCTTGTGTGTCTGTTCGCGCCATTTTGTTCGTCCCTCCCCAATGGTTGATGTTGTCCTATGGCCATGCTAGTCACACGGCCAAATCAATCGTAGTGAATGCGCCACGCCGCGTCCATACGGCGGAAGAGGAGACGTCAGGAGTCCGCGCCGTCCGGAGTCTCTTCCACCTTCTTCTGTAGGCTGTCCATCCACAATTCTGTAATGCGGCTGATCATTGGCCGTAGACCGGTGACGCCAAGCAATTGAGGAGCGGGTCCGTCAAAGACCTCCTCAGATGTCATGATCGTGCCGTCTCGATCCGGCGTAAACGTCCATGTGTGGATGCTGGTAACGCCGAATCGCCGGCCCTTCCAGGCGATGCTACGGGGCAGGTCTACGTTGACAATCGTGACATCCACGCCCAGGGTTGCCGGGCCGAGGCCCATCGTCATACGTAACCGCGATCCGTCTGTCCAAGCCTCCCCTTCGACCCAGCTCGCGCCTCGAAACGTGGGAATCCAGCTTGGCCACCCCATAACATCGGCGAACTGCTCCCACACCTTCTCCGGTGGGGCCGCGATTCGGTTGAAATGCTTGACTTCTAATGCCATTAGCCACGCTCCACATGTGTCAGTTCTGCCTGTCGCTTGAGGGATGCCAACCAGCCCCGTGACATAGCTTGAATGATGGGCCGGGGATAGAAAATGCGCACGGGCAGGTAGGGGCTGTGAAAGGTCTTCTGATCCGTAACGTGAGTTGCGGAACCATCAGCTTGTTCTTCAAATGTAAATCGCCGCGTTCCCTTGACGGACAATACTGTCGATTCCCACGTCACGGCGTCTTGGCCAAACTCTGTGACGAAAACGCTGAACCCTATGGGTCTGCGCGCCATGCGGAGTGTCATGTGAAATCCAGAGCCAATTGCCCACGGCTCACCACTCACCCAGGCCGCGTCTCGACAAACGCTATTCCACTTAGGCCACGATTCCAGATCGTCGAAGGCTTCGCGAACGGTCGCCGGCGAAGCAAAGATCTCCGTCGATTCTCGAAGCACCAGAGTTTGCACAGTAGGGGACATCAATTGGCCTCTATTGCCTCGTTTCCTACAACACGACCAGAATCCACTAGGGATGCAGTAAGTAGGTGTAGATAAATCATGCCAGCAAATGGCTGCCACGTCTCTAGGATACGGCTTACACTGTCATAATTGAGACGATAATCGAGCTCCAGCCATTGCTCCAGGTGCTTGCGCACGCCCACGTCATCGCCCGGAAAGATGCCCAGGCGGCCATCTCCACGGAGCAGGGTGTACTCGGCAGACCATCGTCCGACGCCAAAAAGCCGACGCAGCCTCTCGGCGGCTTCGTCGTCGTTGAGGTCGGCGATGATTGATCTTTCCAATTGTCCATCTACGGAAAGGGCCGAGAGTTCAACCATTGCGCGCGCTTTTTGGCGACTGTAACCGAGACCTATGAGGTCTTGCGGAGACAACTGAGCCACATTCTCGGGTAGCGGAAAGGACACGGCATCTTCTACACGGGCGCCGCACGCGGCGGCAAGCCGCCCAAGGATGCGGAGCCCAGCAGTCAGGGTAATCTGCTGGCAGGTAATGGCGTTGGTTAGCGCCTCGAATAGGGAAGGATAGCGCGGAGGTTTCAAGCCCGTTAACTTTGTCACCAGAGGCGAAAGCGTAGTGTCTGTCGAAGACATCCGATAGAAATCCGAGAGATCGACATCCGTTCCCAGAAGGTCGCGCACAACCGGCTCCACCGCGCCACGAACGGCGTCATCAGTAATATCGACGTCATCAGCATCCGCAATGGCCGTGACAAGAAGCAGTGGAGTGTTGGTGGTGCCTGTCTGCGACACCGAAACGTCAATCGGTTGACCGTCGTGAACCATCAGGCGGCTGTATGTTTCGGTGTCTGAATCCCATCGGTCCCACGTGTTGTCCTCACGACGCTTGAGCGCCCATGCAGTCAGATCGAGGCGGTAAGGCGGCAGTGGTGTAATGTCGAAATTAATGCGGCGCATGAAACCATTATGGCGTTCACGCGCCGCGGCTGGCCGAGGCTTATTGCCAGAGGGTAAGGATGAGCGCGATGACAATGAGCGAGATGGAATTCTCTGCGGCGTTAATGATGTAGAGCTTGAGCGGACGTCCCTCAAAGATGTACGCGGTGGCCATCGGCGCGAGAACCAGGCCCACCGCAGCTAGTGCCCCAATCAGCAGCCCTCCGATTAAGTCTCCCGCACCGGTTAGTTGAATGAGGATGGCGACAGTAGTGACACTGATGATGGCGCCAACAATTGCAACGGCGAAAGCTTGTACATGCCCTGTGCGCGCGTTGATCTCTTCAGCCGTTGTTCCAAGTGCGTCCATCCATGCGTTTCCGACTGCGAACGGCATGTAATACAACATCCCGAAAGCCATCGCAAAGATAGTCGCGGCCACGACCGCCAGCCAGTTGATGGCTCCAAAATCAATACTGAGGCTTCCTGCTTCGATCATCTCTCAGCTCCCAAACACTATTCTTCTTCCTGCATCCTAGTTGAATAGTTCGTCGCGTTCCTGGGCAAAAGCGGCTGAGGATTCGATGGCGTCCGGGACCGAGAACGCGGCGTATGACTCTGCTGAACCGTACTCTCGCGTTTGGACGACAACCGGCATCGGCAGCGCGTCGCCCATCAGCAGGGCTTGCTGGCGACTCTCCAGTCGCGCAAGGACGTTGCGCAGCTTGGAACGCTCAGACATACCAGCCAGGATTGCCTCAATGTCGCGTTCGCTATCCAAAAGACAGACGAGCTTCGTGCCAATCTGTGAGAGAACCTCGTCATGGATACTGCTTGGCCGCTGATCGACGACGAGGAGAGTCACGCCGTGCTTGCGATCTTCCCGGGCTATCGTGCCGAATATTGCCTGACTTGCCACACCTCGACTCAAGAATTTGTGAGATTCTTCGATGGCGATAACGAGCGGCTTCGGCTCCTCACCTGCCTCGCCCATGGCCCGTTCGGATCGGTTTACGTATTGCTCATGGATTCTCCTCGTCAGGAGATTGGCGGCAAGCATGTAGGCCAACTCATGCCGGCCATATTGCCCAAACTCCAGCACGACCGACATTCCCTTTTGAAGGTAGTCGACGATGCTCCTTACTGAACCGCTGCCAGAGTCCTCCGTGATGAATCCAAACCGTTCGAATGCGCGAAGACGTCGCTGGAGTGCCTGCATCGTGCCCTCGTGCTCCCCCATCTCAGCGCGCAATTCGTTCATGTTTTCGCCATCCAGACTCATAAATTTCGTGAACCATTTGCGACCGTACTTGCTGTGGAGGCGGAAAGGCAGCTGTCGTCCCGCGTCAGTTAATCCAAGCGCCTCGGTAAGCGCCTCGATATCCTCCGGTTCGATTTCGTCATGTCCAATTCGAATCTCACCATCCGTGGGAACGCCGCGGCGATCCGACGCCGCCTTGTCCAGTGTGAGTACTACAATTCGGCTACCGAAGAGCTGTTTGAGGCCCTTGACCTGTCGCCCGCGCTCTCGGTCCGTACCCGACCAGCCATATTCGTTGTGCATATCGAATACGAGAACACCGGCCTCTCTGGACTTTACAAGTCCCGCAAGAAGCTGTCTCACAAGAAATGTCTTGCCTGTGCCGGACTTGCCAAAGACACCGACGGATCGTTCAGCAACCTTCTTGAGGTCGAGAACGATGTCGACGTTTTGCATGGCAAGCGGCTGTCCAATACTGAGATGGGATTCGTCCGCCTCGCCGAATACGCTTCGGACGTCTTCCATGTTTGCGTCAACCACACGAGAAAAATGGCGAGGAACCGTTCGGACGGGCCGAGACTCTCCGGTTGTGGGGTCGATGATGAGCGTGGGAAGCACATCCACAATTCCGTAGTAAGCAGTTCCCTCCAGCACATCCGAAATAAATGGATCATCAAGGTCAGGGACAATTGTTTCAACGGACTTGTCAATAGACTCAAGCCTGACGTCTGTAATCATGCCGAACGAGCGGTTAGATTGCCCCTCAATGGAGACATACGCACCGACAGCGATATCCTCAACTGACCGTGAGCGAGACAGCCTGACCTCTACGCCCCGGCTGAGGGAGCCACCGATGACGACCCCAACCTCACGCTCGGCCTGGCTTTCGATGTGTCCGTTGGATGTCATGTCGTTTTAGTCCCTGCGGAGTTGTGGGTGTCGGCGTTGGCGAGCCAACCTCGCGCAAAGTCAATGAACTCTTCGAGCAAGCGCGTCGTGATGTGGTCTTGCTGGTACACCATGAACAAGTCTCGCTCCAACGTAACGCTGTCCAGCGCCACAGTAGCGATTGTTCCGGCCTTCTCGCCCTGACGCGCAGCGAGGGCGGATACGAATGACACGCCCATGCCGGTCTCCACTCCACTGATTACAGCCTGTGTAGATCCCAGCACCACACTGGGTGCCCGAAGGTGGGTGTCTGCGCCGGATGTTGCAAAAATACGCTGGATTGAGGCCATGGTGCCGGAGCCTGACTCTCGCGCGATTAATTGCTGACCGTCCAGTTCGTTGATGCTTACCGACTTCCTATTGGCGAATAGGTGATTGGCGGAAACGATTAGGACCAGCGTGTCCTTGTAAATGGGCTCTTGCTTAAGTCCAGAGCGGTGGGAAAGCGCACCTGTGAATCCCACGTCGCAGGTGCCATTCTCCAATTCAGTTAGCACCGCTTCCGTGTCGCTTACGCTGAGGGTTACGGCGATATTCGGATGCAAAGTAGTGAAATCCGCTAGAAGGCCAGGGAGTAAGAATTCGCCGGGTATGGTGCTCGCGGAAAGGCGCAGCGCGCCGGTGAGGTCGTGGGCAAGGCGTGCAATATCCTCGCGCATATCCAATTCAGAGGCAGCAATTCGCTCTGCGTGACGAATAAAAGCCTCGCCGTGCGGAGTTAAGCGAATGCGAGTGCCTCCGCGATCCAGAAGTCTCGCACCTAATTCTCTTTCAAGTCGTTGTACGTGGAGACTGACGGCAGGTTGGCTGACGTTGAGCGCGGCGGCTGCTTCGGAAAAACTGCCATGTTTAATGATTTCCAGCACGGTGCGGATGTGAGTAATATCCATAGCTAATTACGCCCACCAACCGCGGGACGAATCTTTGCAAGCACTGCCTGGAGTCCTTGCATATCGTCACGCATGAGGTTCACCAGCCGGCGTCCGGTTTGACGTAGAAATTCCTCCTGTGTGCCTGCTGAACCGTAGACACTTGCAAGTGTCCGTATTGCAGCGGGCAAGAATTCGTTCGTGGCGTTAATGCGTGCGGCCGCTATGTTTTGCAGCGTTAGCGGATCGTCTGCAAGGCTGGCTATGGCTTCCACTCCCGCCGGGTATACGAATGCGTGGAGGCGGGGAGGGCGGGGCGGCAAATAGGCATAGAGTCTATCGTCCGCGCGGTGCGCCACAATGACGGCTGAGAAAGTCGTACGAATCAGACGAGAGATTTCGGGGTGGCGCTCATAGAACTCTTCTTCAGTTTCATAATTTGCGCCCCGTGCCGTTGGCCGTCGGCCGGCGTCTCGAGGAGTCGTTTCGGCTGACGAAACGATGGCAATTGTGTCGATTCCGAATTCGCGGACGATGGCGACGGATCCCAATGCAGGAGGCGTGTGCAGCAATTCTGCTTCTGCAACGAACCCAGAGGTATTGGCCTCTATGACTTCGCCGATGCGGCCAAGTTGCACGTCGTTATTCGTACTGTGTTCAGAATTACTAGCTGTCATGTTGGAATAGTATCGCGTGTCGCCGGCTCATCATAGTGAGCGTTGACGTTTGGCCTCTGACTTTGCGGATGTGCGGCCAGGGGTGGACCGCTGTATCGCTTCATTTTCCAGCAATTGCCGGAACAAATTGCGGTCATCGGCTCGAACGACGGCTTCTTCATGTGCTTCCGCCAATGCAAGCGGGTAGCCGTCCCCAAGTTGCAATTGATCCCACAACAGCGAGTGCAGCAGTTCGGTTTGGCCCAATGACCATTGTGGTAGTTCAACCCGAGCGAGTTCGTTTAGGGCAGCGGTATAGAAGAAATGAGGTAGGTGCTCGCCGTACTCAGCTATTTCATCAGCTGTACTACGAAAAATGCCAGAGCGTTGGCCGTCTTCCTCGAACAATTCTTCGAAAATGTCGCGATCACGAACTCGAGCTATGGAATCGCAGGGGCGTTCACCTTCTGCTTTGTCACGGCAATATGCACCACAATTGGGAGTGTCGAATGGGCATATGGCAATTCGGAGAGCGTTGACGACTTCACGGGCGCGTGGACGGGAGATGTAGGAGGCGACTACAAATTCACGCTGATTCCCAACTTCCTGCAAGCGGGACAGCGCGTCGATATATTGCTTGCGAACATCAGGATCAGCGACGTTGTCCGCTTCGGAGATACGCCATTGGGTTAAAGAGCCGTCAAGGAGGCCGATTGCGGGAACACCTTCAGGTAGCGATTCTGCCATATCTGCAAGGGCGCTTACTTCGGCGGTGTCACGGCGGGCGGCTATTACAGATGAGCCAATTACATGTTCCCGACCGGGGCGGCGGCTTCCTCCAAGGACCATATCTTCGGGCCTGTAGTATGTCTGTGCCTGGCTTTCTATGTTGGCCTCGGGAGATTGCCCGTAGCGGATATAGACGCGGCCAATATTTATGAGATAGGCATCAAAGGGCGAATCCCTGTCTATTTCAATCTGGGAGCCATCGACTGCGAGGACGATGTAGTCACGTGGTGGACTGGGGGCTTCATACACATTCGTAAGTGGTTCTGTTACCCCGGGAACCAGCCACGAATACACGCCACGTTGGGATTCCAGCTTGTCCTTCAGCTGTTCGAAAATGGCGGATTCGGAGTACGTGTTGATAGCTTGCAATGCATGGGCCAAGCGGCGGCTGAATTCTCCTCGCTGGTCGTCAAGATATTCGGCGAGTTCACCGACCTGACGCGAGAGTTGGAAACGATCAATAGGCATAGTTCGTTTCCTACGCCAGAACTCGATCATCACCGATGCGGCGAGTTATGCGTCGGGCGTCCATGCTTTGCAAAAGCGGTAGTACGTATTTCCGGCTGCTATTCAGTAAGTCGCGAGTCTCGGAGACAGTAATCTTACCGTTGATTTGGATGTATTCGAGGACCTGGGAGGTGATGTTTTGGTAGGCCTCTGCGTCATAGACGATTCCCTCCCCAACGGGGACTACCTCCCCTGAATCTGTCAAGTAACCCAATAGCTCAGGGTCGATTGACTGACCCGTTGGTGGATTGTTCTGAGTTTCACGAAGTTGGCGTACAAAAGCGTCCGCAACGGCGCGTTGGGAGTCGTTTAGGGCGGGTAAATGGTCCGGTAGGCGGACGGTTGAACCCTCGTCGACCAGGACGCCCTCGGTCTGCATGAGGACGAGGATTTCGGGGAAGTTTTCGGGCTGAGCACGGAGGCGGCTGCGGAGGTCTTCTCGTGACGCGCCCCGGCGGAGAGGGAACGACTTATGGTATGCGGCCAGCTGATTCGTGGCGGCAGTGGTAAGGGTGGTCCATCCGTCACGGGAGTAGAGGAGTCGGTTCGCGCCATCGCCAACGGCAACTATGCGGCTTTCATTTTCCAGTTGGGCGACATGGTCGCGGGCGTCCTGATCCGAGAGGGCGGAGCGTCGCGCCAATTCGGCGACTGTCAGCGGGCCGCCGGAGTCCAGGGTTCGAAGGATGACCTCGGACGGATCGGGCGCGCTGAGGGCCTCGAGGCGCGCAATGAGCCTGGGATCGTTTCGCTTGTGTCGTCGTGCATCGACTTCGATGATTTCGCCGCCGCCCAGCGTGCCGACGTTGGAGCGCAGGATGAACGAGTCGCCCTTGATGAACGGCAGGGGAGTCTCAAGCACCATCTGGACCCAACCGGAGTCACCGGAATGGAGGCGGTCGGAATTAAGCAGTCGGATGCGAGCCAGGGACTCTGCGGCGAGCCAGTGAACGGTGACCTGCATGTTGTGGCGGAGGGGGCCGGGCGCATTGGCGGCCATGCGGATGTAACCGTCCGCCGCGTCGGTTGTCTTGAGCCAGCCGCGCGTGGTGAGCACCTGTCCCCGGGAGACTTCATCGACGTCAACACCGGTGAGGTTTACTGCAGTGCGGGAGCCGCGCTCCGCGCTCGTCTCGGCCTGTTTGTGTGATTGCAGGCCGCGCACGCGCACGTTGCGGCGGCCGGGCACGATCTCAAGTTCCGAGCCGACGGAGATTGAACCGTCGATCAGGGTGCCGGTGACAACCGTGCCGAAGCCGGAGATTGCAAATGCACGGTCGATGGGCAGGCGTGGTCGTCCACGGTCGGGACGCTGCGGGGTTTCCTGCAGTTGCGAATCCAGCAGCTCGATAAGTTCGGGCAGGCCTTCGCCAGTCTGGGATGAGACGGCAACGACGGGGGTGCCTGCGAGTGTGGTTGTCGAGAGGGTCTCCGCCACTTCCTCTCGGACGAGTTCGAGAAAGTCGGGCTCGACGAGATCGGACTTGGTGATGACTGCTATGCCTCGCGTGACTCGCAGGAGGTCAAGGATGTCCAGGTGTTCGCGTGTCTGCGGCATGACGCCCTCGTCGGCGGCGATGACGAGCAGAGCGAGATCGATGCCTCCGACGCCGGCGAGCATGTTCTTGATAAACCGCTCATGGCCGGGGACGTCAACAATGCCGATCTCCTCGCCGGACGGCAGGCGCAGCCACGCGAAACCGAGATCGATAGTCATGCCGCGCTCCTTTTCCTCACGGAGGCGGTCGGGATCGATGCTGGTCAGGGCGTGGATGAGGGTCGATTTGCCGTGGTCGACGTGTCCGGCGGTGCCGATGACATGCATGTGCTTTCCTGCTGCGTTGGGCGTGTGTTGGCAGTATAGGCGGGCGGGTTGGGGGTTTGCCATTGGCACGAGGGGGTAGGCAGTGCCTACGGCCAAGGTTCGCGCTCAGGTTTGATCGGTCTGTTGGGTTGATGTGCCGCGTTCCGGCTTTGTGTGCGAATGCGGGAGGAGGCGCGGGATGACGGGGAAGGCGGCCCTTCGACAGGCTCAGGGTGAGCGGAGGTGGCTTGGGCGGTTACGGATCCAGATTCTGGTCGTAGGGCCAGAATGACGGAGTGGGGGTTGGCGATACTGGGTTGGGTGGGGCATTGGGCAGTTCTAGCGATCCCACGACGCTTTCTCTTCTTGCAGGTACGCCTCGACGTCTTCGGGTGTCGTGAAGAGGCGTTCCTTCGGACCGCCATTAATAATCTGCAAGATCGAGGGGCCCTTTTCCGCAGAGTCGTGAAGGACAACGACTTCTACGCTATGGCCGACGGGCAGTTCGGGGTCGGATAGTTCTATTCTGCCTCCCGGCATTACGGTGGCGCGTCGGCGAAGTTCTCTTACCATGTTCAATGATCCTCTGTAATGCATAGTACCCGACGCTGCGGCATTTGAGTGGGGTCGGATGATGACCTGCGTCGGAATGACTATTAGGGCCAACTAGTCGGAGGACATGATGCGGACGAAGACTTCGTTGGAGAGGAGGCGGCCTCGGGGGGTTAGGCGGAGGATGTGGCCAGTTCGTTCGTCGAGATTGTTAGTAGTTCGTTCGAGGAGGCCGTCGGCTATGGATTCCTGGATGGCGGGGCCGAAGAGGTTGTCCGGTGTTGCTCCGAATCTTTCGGCGTAGTCGTCTTCGTGGACACCCCGGTTGAGGCGGAGGCCCAAGACCAGCGTTTCGGCTTTGATCATGAAGTCGGTGTAGGGGTCAACGGAGTCGATTGGGGCGATGTGGTTTATGTAGTCGACGTGGTCAAGGGGACCCTCGAGCGGCGGCAGTGGATTGAATTCCGAGAGGGGCTGCTTTGCCAGCTCGGCCATGCGCTCGATGTAGCCGCGTGGCTGGCGCATGACGGAGAAGCGCGCGCCGAACATGTGGGAGTGGGCGCCGGGGCCAAATCCAAGGAACCGGTTGTTGAACCAGTAGGCGAGGTTGTGTCGACATTCATGGCCAGCCTGAGCCCAGTTGGAGATCTCGTATTGCTCCAGGCTGGCCTGCGCCATGCGCTGTTCGGCCATTTCATACATATCGGCAGCGAGATCGGGATCGGGTGACGGCAGGCGACCGGACTCCACCCATCCGTGGAATGGCGTCGATTCTTCGACCGTGAGGGCGTAGAGAGAGAGGTGCTCCGGGCTTAGTTTGAGGGCGCCCGTGAGGCTGGATTCCCACGTCTTTAAGGTCTGGCGGGGTAGGCCGTACATGAGGTCGAGGTTGACGTTGTCTGCGCCACCGGCTCGGAGGGCGTTCATGGCGCGTTCTGTGCCGCCAGCATTGTGTAGTCGTCCGAGCATCTGCAGTTCCGAGGCGTCAAAGCTCTGCGCGCCCATGCTGAAACGGTTGACGCCGAGGGACATGACATCACGGACGAACTCACGAGTGACGCTTTCAGGGTTGACCTCCATTGAGATTTCGACGTCGTCACGGAAATCCAGTTTGGGCGTGAAGGTACGCAGGATGTCTTCGACCTGGGCAGGTGTCAGCAAGGACGGAGTGCCGCCGCCGAAGAAGATTGTTTCGGTGATGGGAGAGATATTGGCGAGAGCCAGGGCCTCGCGCCATCGGCGGATCTCAGTAGTTAGGGCGTCGACGAAATCAGGGATCAGATTTTCGATGCCGGAGTAGGTGTTGAAGTCGCAATAGAAGCACTTGAATCGGCAGAAGGGGATGTGGACGTAGAGGGCGAGGGGGACGGTAGTGGGCATCAGCTAAGGGGTTGGTCTGAATGGTGGTGTGCATTCATTGTGCGCTCCCACGTCCATGCGTGGACTAAGTATAACGGCGGCTAGGGGCCTGTGTGGGTTGTGGCCCTGCGGGCCACGCGGTGGATTCCGGCCTGCGCCGGAATGACGGAGGTGGCTTAGGGGTGGCCCTTCGACAGGCTCAGGGTGAACGGGAAGGCGCTAGACGCGGGCGGTTGTGGCGACTCGGTTGCGGGCCTCGACGATGGCGTTGAGTTTGGCTTCGGCGATGGCGGCGGAGGAGACCGGGTTGTCGGCGAAGGTGGCGAATCCGCAGTCGGGGGTGAGGAGGACGCGGTGCGCGCCAAAGACATCAATGGCGCGGCGGATGCGGCTGTCGAGCAGTTCGGCATCCTCAACAATGGGGGACTTGGGGTTGACGATTCCTACGCCTATGCGTTTGTCGTCGGGGAGACCGGCGAGGATGTCGATTTCACCTGCGCGTTCGGTGCTCAGTTCGAGGAACAGGGTGCCGACATCAACGGCTGAGAGGAGATCGATGAGGGGGGCGTAGTCGCCGGTGAGGGCGGCTGATTCGTCCGAGGTCCAGTTGCCGCGACAGACGTGCATGGCGAGTCGGTCCCGGGGCAGGCCGCGTGTGACCTGCGCCAGCAGTTCCTGGGCGAAACCGAGTTCCGTTGCGGTGTCGTAGCGTTCGCTGAGCGCACCACACATAAAGCTGCGGCGGGCGCGTGTGGAGCCGTGGACGACTTCGGTCAGGACGGGCTCATCGAACTGGACGATGGCTGCGCCGGCGGCCAGCAGATAGTGGGCCTCTTCACGCAGAACCCGGACGACGTCTTCTGCGAGTTCCTCGCGGGTGGTGTAGGGGCTTTCGCGGAGGCAATCGAGCCACATAGTACGGGTTAGGAGATAAGGGCCAGGGAGGGCGACCTTTACGGGAAGGCCGTCCGCCAACTGTTTGGCGAACTCCAGCTCATGGACGGCGAGGGAGTCGCTGCGCCCGAGGCGACCGTAGATGACAGGGTGGCGGACGCTGGAGGCGGGGACGTCAAGGGCGGCAAGCTCGCGCTCGAACTCCTCGGAGTCGTCCACCATGGCGGCGAGATCCGTGAGGGGAATGAGCTGGGAGTTGTCCAGGAGGCCGCCGACGAAGCTGACGTAGTTGTCACGGCGCTGCTCGCCGTCCGTGAGGACGCCGACGCCAGAGCGCTGTTGGGCCTGGGCGCTTAGCCGGACGGCATCGTTGGCCGTTTCAGCGAATTCGTAATCGCTCATGCGGCCTTCTATATGGTCATGGATTGCCCTGAGCATCCACGCAGGGCGGGGCCAGCTGCCGATGCCCATGACGGAGAGAGGGGCGACGGCGGGGGCGGACCGGGGGGCTGGGAGGGACGAGGGGATGGATATTTCTACGGTAGGGCGGAGGGTCGTTTGTTGAGGCGCAGTTTCCGTGTGGCCGTTCGCGCGGCTGGCGAGTGGGCCTTTGCTGACAAGGAAGCTGCGTTGGCCGCCTGATTTTGTCCACGACACAAGTTCGTTGCCGGTCAGGCGGCTCCACGCGGGGAGTTCCACCTCGACGGTCGTGTCGGTGGAGAGGATTTCCAATAGGCCGCCGGGTGGGAGGGGGTCGATGGCGCGGCGGATAAGGAGCAAGAGGCCGCCGCCACAGTCGAGGCTACCGCCGTCGAGCGTCGTGTCAGGCCGGTGCGTGTGCTGCGCGGTGGCGTCCATGATCGTTAGCTAACTCGTACGTCCGTAGAAAGAGTTGTGACTAGTACGAGATGACAGGCACGCCCTCTGAGATGAACTCGATGAGGGTTGCGCCGCCAACGACATCCGCGCCGTCGACGAGCTTGGCGGGCTCGAGGCCGCGCTTGTTGAAGCAGGGGGCGCAGACGAGGATGCGTCCGCCGCCCTCCACAAAGTTGTTCATCAGCTGCGAGAGGGGCGCGAAACCCTCCTCGTTGATGTCATCCGAGTAGCCCTTTTGCGCGACGCGGACGCCCTCGGTGCTGAGAAAGACGACGGTTTCTTTTTCTGATCCGAGCGCGGCGTTGGCGAGGACGAAAGCGACCGTTGTGCGGTCGGGATCATCACCGGCATGAGTGAGGCTGATACAAACCCTGTCCGACATATTTCCTGTTCCTCCCGGGCGGCTTAGGCCATCTGCTATTTCTGTTCGATCCAGTACTCGGGGTGCTCGGCGTGAATCAATTGTCGCTTGGTGACACGGCACCACGCGGGAATCTCCAACGGGGCGGCGATGTCTCGGGTTATGAGGCGAAAGAGGTCGCCGGCTTGGAGGGGGCGGAATCGGAGTTTGAGTTGGATGAGGACTTCGCCACAGCCCATGTGACCGGCGTCCCAGTCGACGGCGAACGATGGAGTGGCGGCTGTTGTCGTGTTTGTGGTCGCTTCCTGCATGGTTGTGATGTCGTCCTGCGATATTCGGTTTGCTTATAGCGTCCATAAGCATATCGCATACGGGAAAGCGTTTCAAAGGTGGACGGTGGTTAGGGAGCGCGGGGGCGGTTGGTTGTAGGATGCGGGTATGAGTGGTTTGGGGCGGAGTGATGTTTTGCCCATCCTGGTGGGGTGGGCTATGGCGGATGAGCTTTTGGGTCGGATTGCTGGGGCGGATAGGCGGGTTCGGCTGTTGAATCGGGAGATTGCGCCGTTGCCTGCTCCGACGCAGCTGTGGCCGCCGTTTCCTGAGCCTCTGCTGCCGCTGATTGGCGAGGCAGAGGTTCTGTTGACGCTGCGGTTGCCGCCCGATGTGCCGGAGTCGATGCCGAAACTGCGGTGGATCCATTCACAGGCGGCGGGGATCGAGTATGTGGATCGCGCGCCGGGGTTGTTGGATGCGGGTGTTGTGATTACGTCGTCGTCGGGCGTTCATGCACGGCCTTTGAGCGAGACAGTCGTGGGGGCGATCATTGCGCTGGCGAAGGGGTTCCCACAGGCGTTGCGGCGGCAGGGCAGGCATGAGTGGCTGCGGTATACACCGGAGGATGTGGCGGGCAAGCTCGTCACGATTATCGGGGCGGGCAAGATTGGGACGGCGATAGCGGAGGGGTGTCGCTCGATGGGGATGCGGGTTATCGGCGTCAGGCGGACTGCTCCAGAAGGATGGGTCGATACAGAGCCGTTTGAGCGAGTTGTTGGGCAGGATGGGTTGACTGAGGCGCTGTCGGCGAGTGATTACGTGGTGTTGTGCGCGCCGCGGACGCCGGAGACGGTGGGGATGTTTGGCGCGTCCGAGATTGCATCCATAAAGGAGGGGGCGCGGTTCATCAACGTGGCACGGGGTGATCTTGTTGATGAGGATGCGCTAATTAGGGCGTTGGAATCGGGGCGGGTAGGCGGGGCGTATTTGGACGTCTTTGCGACAGAGCCGCTGCCGGATGCCAGCCCGTTGTGGGACATGGAGAACGTGTTGATAACCGGGCACTCGGGGGCGGGGTCGGTGGATCGGGACGAGCAGGTGGTGGAGATCTTTTTGGAGAACCTTGGGCGGTATTTGGGCGGCCGGCCGCTTGTGAATGTGTACGACCATCGGCGGGGTTACTAGGCGCTTCGGCGTAGCCGTGCCCTCGCTCAGAGAGAGGGAGCCCCGATGGATTCCGGCTTTCGCCGGAATGAGGGGAAGGGCGTCACGGGGATTGCTTGGCAAATGGGATTCAGATTCTCGCCTGCGCGGGAATGACGGGGTAGAGGAATGAAGGTGTCATTCTGCTAGACTAGGGCGCGGCTTATGCGGCAGATATGAATAGATAGCGACAGGACAAATCTCGATGACTAGCCAAGATGTTTTCTCGGCGCGGCGAATGCTGGAGACCGGCTCTGGGCGGGTTGCTTATTACGACGTCAATTCACTTGAGGAGCAGGGCATCGGCGCAGTGTCGCGGCTGCCGTTCTCTATAAAGGTGATGCTGGAGAGCCTGCTGCGGAACGTGAACGGGTACGACGTTCTTGAAGAGGACGTGCGCGCGTTGGCAGGGTGGCAGGCGGAGCCGGGGGAGATCACGGTGCCGCTCAAGCTGGCGCGGGTTATTTTGCAGGACTTCACGGGCGTGCCTGCGGTCGTTGACCTCGCAGCGCTTCGGAGCGCGATGGCGCGTGCGGGGGCGGATCCGTCCGTAATTAATCCCGTGGTGCCGGTTGACCTGGTAATCGATCACTCGGTGCAGGTGGACTTCTTTGGGACGGCGTATGCGCTGTCCGGGAACGTCGAGAAGGAGTATGAGCGCAACGGCGAACGGTACAAGCTGCTCAAGTGGGCACAGGGGTCGATCGACAATTTCCGCGTTGTGCCGCCTGGGGCGGGCATCGTGCACCAAGTGAATCTTGAATACCTTGGCAACGTTGTGATGACCAAGGAGGAGGACGGTGGGCGCGTGGCGTTCCCGGACTCGCTTGTAGGGACGGATTCTCACACCACGATGATCAACGGGCTTGGGGTGCTGGGCTGGGGCGTCGGTGGCATCGAGGCCGAGGCCGTGATGTTAGACCAGCCGTATTACATGCTTGCGCCACGCGTTGTGGGATTCAAGTTGTCGGGGCGGCTGCCGGAAGGCGCGACGGCGACGGACCTCGTGTTGACGGTGACGGAGATGCTGAGGGCGCACGGAGTCGTTGGCGACTTTGTTGAGTTCTATGGATCGGGTCTGACCGGGCTGCCCGTGGCGGACCGCGCGACAATCGCAAATATGTCGCCTGAATATGGCGCGACGATGGGCTATTTCCCCATCGACGACGAGACGCTGGCGTATCTGAAACTTTCGGGTCGCAGCCCGGAGCTGATCGACCTGGTAGAGAAGTATGCCAAAGCGCAGGGGTTGTTCAGGACCGACGACACTCCTGATCCCGTGTACTCGGACACGCTTGAGTTAGACCTGAGCACCATTGTGCCGTCATTGGCGGGGCCGAAACGGCCGCAGGATCGGGTCGAGCTTGGCAGTGTGAAGTCGAGTTTCCAGGAGCATCTGACGCTGTCTCCCGCAGAGCGCGGTTTCGGGCTGAGCAGCGAGGAGGCCGAGAAGACGGCGGTTGTGGGGCACGGGGTGGAGGCGTTCCAGCTTCAGCACGGCTCCGTTGTTATTGCGGCGATTACGTCTTGCACGAATACCTCCAACCCATCGGTCATGATCGGAGCGGGACTGTTGGCCAAGAACGCGGTTACGTCCGGGATCACGACAAAGCCGTGGGTGAAGACATCCATGGCGCCGGGGTCGAAGGTTGTGACGGACTATCTTGAGTCGGCGGGGCTCGTGCCGTTCTTAGAGGCTCAGCGGTTCCACACGGTGGGTTTCGGCTGCACGACGTGCATCGGCAACTCCGGGCCGCTTCCGGAGGACATCGCCAATGCCATTGAGGACACGGACCTCGTTGCAGCAGCCGTACTGTCCGGCAATCGGAACTTTGAGGGAAGAGTGAATCCGCACGTCAAGGCGAATTATCTAGCGTCGCCGATGCTGGTTGTGGCGTATGCGCTTGCGGGTCGAATGGACATCGATTTTACGTCGGAGTCACTGGGAACAGACCCGAATGGGCGCGATGTCTTCCTGCGTGATATTTGGCCGTCGCAGCATGATATTCAACAGGCCATTTCCAACAATGTCAGCCCGGATATGTTTGAACATCAGTACGGGGCAATCTTCGACGGCGACGACCAGTGGAAGGGACTTGAGGCGCCCGAGGGCGAGTTGTACGAGTGGGAACTGGACTCGACGTATTTGCAAGAGCCGCCGTTCTTCAAAGATTTTCCGCTTGATCCGCCGTCGCTGCCAGTTATCAGTGACGCGCGTGTGTTGGCGGTACTCGGGGACTCCGTGACAACGGACCACATTTCTCCGGCGGGCAACATCGCGGCGCGCAGCCCGGCGGGGCAGTTTCTGCAGGGGAAAGACGTACTGCAGGGGGACTTCAACTCCTACGGCTCGCGCCGCGGCAACCATGAGATTTTGATGCGCGGCACGTTCGCCAATATCCGCATCAAGAACCAAATGCTGGACGACGTCGAGGGCGGGTTCACATTGAAACTGCCTGAGGAAGAGCAGATGCCCATCTACGATGCCGCCATGCGATATCAGCAGGAGGGCGTGCCGACGGTCATCTTCGGCGGCAAGGAGTACGGTTCCGGGTCTAGTCGCGATTGGGCGGCGAAGGGGCCGTACCTGCTTGGTGTTCGGGCGGCGATCGCAGAGTCGTTTGAGCGCATTCACCGCTCCAATCTTGTGGGCATGGGCGTGCTGCCTTTGCAGTTCCACGAGGGCGAGAATGCGGCGAGTTTCGGCATCACGGGTCGGGAGACTGTGACTATCGGCAGTCTTGATGAGGGCATCGAGCCGGGGCAGGACATCGACGTTACCGTGCGGCGGCCGGACGGGTCTGAGACCACGTTCTCGGCGACCTTGCGGATCGATACCCAGGTAGAGGTCGATTACTACAGGAACGGCGGGATACTTCACACGGTTTTGCGGAAGCTGCTTAACGAAGCGCGGGGCTAAGACCGCGGATTCGAACCCGGAGATGAAAAGAGGCGGGGTATTGCCCCGCCTCTTTCTTTTTGACGTGTTGGGTCGCTAGTCGAACTTGGTGAAGACTACGCAGGCGTTTTGGCCGCCGAAGCCGAAGCTGTTGGAGAGGGCGACGCGGACATCGGCGTCTCGGGCTTCGTTGGGGACGTAGTCGAGATCACAGCGTTCGTCGGGCGTTTGGAGGTTGATGGTGGGGTGGATTGTGCCGGTCTCGATGGACTTGACGACGGCGATGGCCTCAACGCCACCGGCCGCGCCAAGCGCGTGGCCGATCATGGACTTAGTGGAACTGACCGGGATCTGGTAGGCGCGGTCACCGAAAACGGCCTTGATGGCGGTGGTTTCCGCGGCGTCACCGAGCGGCGTTGATGTCCCGTGGGCGTTGATGTAGCTGACCTCAGACGGGTCGATACCGGCGTTGTCGAGGGCCCATCGCATTGTTCGGGCCGCACCAGCGCCATCGTCACGCGGCTGCACGAAATCGAAGGCGTCATTGGACGCTCCGTAACCTGCGACCTCTGCGTAGATGGTCGCGCCGCGCTCCTGAGCATGGGAAAGGGACTCAAGCACGAGGATACCGGCGGCTTCCGTCGGGACAAAGCCGTCACGGTCAGTGTCGAAGGGACGCGATGCGCCGTGAGGATCGTCCTTTCTCTGTGAGAGGGCGCGCATTGCGCAGAAGGCGGCAAGGCCCTGGGCGCAGATTGAGGACTCAGAGCCGCCGGAGACAATTACGTCTGCGCGTCCAGCGCGGATCATGTCCGCAGCGTCGCCGATGGCCTGTGTGCCTGCGGCGCAGGCGGTGATGACGGTGTTGTTGTAGCCCACGAGACCGAGCGCCATGGCGACATTTGCGGCGGCCATGTTGGGGAGCATCTTGGACATATAGATGGGGCTGACCTTGCTCCATCCGCGCTCATAGAAGATCTTGCTCTGCTCCTCCGTGTCCGGGTAACTGCCGATGCCGTTGCCGAGGAGGACGCCTATGCGCTCCAAGTCAGCGGTCTCGAGGTCGATTCCGGCGTTATCAACTGCCTGGCGCGATGCCGCGACGGCGAGCTGGGAGAAACGGGCGAGGCGTCGCACCTGCTTGGCGGGCATGTAGTCACTGGCGTCGAAATTGCGGACTTCGCCGGCGACGACGCATGGGAATTCGGATGCGTCAAAGCTCTCAATGTATTCAATCCCGCTCCGGCCCTCGACAAGTCCGCTCCAGTACTCATCAATCGAGTTGCCGAGCGGTGTCAATGCACCCATTCCTGTGACGACCACTCGTTGATCTGCGGTTCGATCCTGCGCTGCCATGCCTGCTGCTCCTTCCTTCACCCTTTGTTCGTCGGGTTGCTAGCCCTCAGTAGGCGGATTCATCCGGGCTGACTCCGAGCACATGCTCCCGCGCCTCAGCCACGACGAAGAGCGATCCTGTGACGAGAACGAGCACCCCGGGGCCGCCCTCCAATTTTGCTCGTTCAATTGCCGCCGCGACTGTGGTCTCCGGCCGCACGGGGACTCCCGCCTCCCATAGTGTATCTGCTATGTCATCCGGCGACATGGAGCGCGGGCTGCGGGAACTTGTCGCGAACGCGCCGGTGGCAACGACGCCGATCTCGCGCGCAATGCCGCCGACATCCTTGTCCGATGCCGCGCCGAGCACCAACTGCACCTCACGCCCCGGGAACGTCTCCTTAATTGTCTCAGCCAACCTTGTCGCCGAATACGGGTTGTGGGCCCCGTCTGCCACGATCAGGGGAGACTCGCTGAGAATCTCCATCCGGCCGGGCCAGGTGACGCCGCTGAATCCGGTGTAAATGTCATCGTAGGGAACGGGGTAGTGAAGGTCCCGCACGTGCTCCAACATGGCCATGGCGAGGGAGGCGTTCTCAAGCTGGTGCTCGCCGAGGAGGCTGGTTCGGAGTTGGTGCTCAATGGGGCGATCGTCGATCTGTCCCCACATTGCAAAATCCTGGCCGGACAGCGTGGCCTTTTCAGGCCGCCAAAAGATATCGCGGCGGAGCAGGGTCAGCGGCGCGCCACGCTCGTTGCTGCGACTGATGATGACGTCCGCCGCGTCGGATTCCTGTGGGGCGGAGACTACAGGGATGCCGGGCTTGATGATGCCCGCCTTTTCGGTTGCGATTTCACGGATCGTTGAACCGAGAAAGGCCTCGTGGTCGAGGCTGACGGACGTGATGCCTGTGACGGCGGGTTCGACGACGTTTGTGGAGTCGAGTCGGCCGCCAAGCCCGACCTCGATGACCTGCATTTCAACGTTCTGCGCTCGAAAGGCAACGAACGCCATGGCCGTGAGCGCCTCAAAAGTGGTGATGCTGCCGAAAGAGCCGTCGGCGTTGACCGCGTCAACGGCGGGTTTGACTGCGCGGGCGGCCTCGACGAAATCGCCTTCGGAGCAGGGGTATCCGTTGACGGCGATGCGCTCGCGGATTGTGTGGAGGTGGGGGGAGGTAAAGAGACCGGTGCGGTAGCCAGAGGTGGTGAGGGCGGCGGCGAGCAGGGCGCAGGTGCTGCCTTTGCCCTTGGTGCCCGCAACGTGGAGGGTGACCGGGCCGATGTGAGGGTCATCAAGGCGGTGCAGAAGCTCACGGACGCGGTCGAGGTTCCAGCGGCGGGTGGCGATTGGGACGTCTGGGTTGTCGGTGTCAGAGGGGTCCGGCGGCGCGACGGGGCGCTCAAAGTTGGTCATGCCGAGGAGCCACGCCACGGCTTGGGAGTAGTTCATGGATTGAGTATAGGGTGCTCCGCTCTACTACAATGAGATGAGATTCACATAGATCTGGAGTTTTGCCTACCGCTATGACGTCTGAGATACCTCCTTATCGAACCGGGCCGGAGCTGCGGGAGCTGTTCCTGAGCTTCTTTGAGTCCAAAGGGCATAGTCGGATGCCATCGTCATCACTTGTGCCGCAGGACGACCCGACACTGCTGTTCACGACGGCGGGCATGGTGCAATTCAAGCCGTATTTCCTGGGACAATCAGCACCGCCGAATAGCACGCTGACGACGGTACAGAAGTCGTTTCGGACGACGGACATCGGCGAGGTTGGGGATACAACGCACCTGACGTTCTTCGAGATGCTGGGTAATTTCTCATTCGGCGATTATTTCAAGCGGGGCGCGATTGGGCATGCGTGGGAATTGTGTACGGAGCATTTAGGCCTGGATGCTGACCGGCTGTGGGCGACGGTCTACACGGACGATGACGAAGCGGCGGGGCTGTGGGAACAGACGGGGGTTCCGGCGGAGAGGATTCTACGGTTCGGGGCATCGGACAACTGGTGGGGGCCTGCGGGAAACACCGGGCCGTGCGGTCCGTGCTCCGAGATTCACTACGACCTGACACCGGGCGAGCCATTCCATGACGGCTGCGGCCCGAACTGCAAGTGCGGGCGTTTCGTGGAGATCTGGAACCTCGTGTTCATGGAATTCGACCAGGCAGAGGACGGCACGCGGACGCCGCTCGAGAAGAAGAATATCGACACGGGCATGGGGCTGGAACGACTGGCGGCAATCATCCAGCGCGCCGACAATATCTACTCAACAGACCTCTTTCAGCCGCTAATCGCATCTGCAGCCGCCATCGCGGACAGCGAATATGGCAAGGATGCAGCGACGGATCGGGCGCTGCGCGTGATGGCGGAACATGCGCGGTCCGGCGCGTTTCTCATCATGGACGGCGTGACGCCGGGGAATGAAGGGCGCGGGTACGTGCTGCGGCGGATGCTGCGGCGAGGGATTCGGTTCGCGCAGAGCCTGGGTGTGAATGAACCTTTCCTGGGTCGGATTATCACGGAGGCAGTTATTCCGTTAATGTCGCCAGCCTATCCGGCATTGAATGATGCCGTGGATCACATCGTACAGACTGTGACGCGAGAGGAAGAGCAGTTTCAGCGGACACTCTCCGTAGGGACGGCGCTCCTTGATGAGGTGATGGCGCGGCTGGAGTCGGACGGTGAGAAAGTCGCGCCGGGCGACGCCCTCTTTCGACTCTATGACACGTACGGCTTTCCTGTGGAGCTGGCAGAGGAGATCCTGGCCGACCGCGGGCTGAGCGCGGACCGTGAGGGATTCCAGCAAGAGATGGAAGCACAACGGGAGCGGGGCAGGGCGGCGACCTCGTTTGGCGGCGGGGCTGAAGGGTCGGAGGCGTATCGGCTGCTTTCGAGCCTGACAACGCAATTCACCGGCTATGAGGTTGCGCGAGATGAGAGCAACGTGACCGGTCTGATTGTCGGCGGCGGCGTGGTAGAGTCGGCTTCGCAGCAGCAGCAAGTGGAAATCGTGACGGCACGGACGCCGTTCTACGCAGAGGGTGGCGGGCAGGTGGGCGACGTCGGCGCGATACGCGGACCTGCGGGGCTGGCACGGATCACGGACACGCAGCGGCCCGTTGGAGAGCGGCCTGATTTTGTTGTTCATATTGGCGTGGTCGAAGAGGGGACTATCAGTGTTGGGGACGCCGTGACTTTGGAGGTTGACCCCATGGCACGAGGGCAGGCAACCCGCCATCACACTGCTACGCATCTTCTGCACGCGGCGCTGCGGTCGACGCTTGGGGGCCATGTGCGCCAGGCGGGTTCGTATGTTTCGCCTGACCATCTGCGATTCGATTTCTCGCACACCGCATCCTTGAATGAGCACGAGATTGCAGCTATCACTCATGCGGTGAACGCGCGGGTGATTCGCAACATCGTTGTGGAGTCGCAGGTGCAGCGGATTCAAGACGCGTTGGCGTCCGGAGCCTTGGCGTTCTTTGGCGATCGTTACGGCAGCGAGGTGCGGACGGTCTCTATTGACGGTGAGGACGATGGCGGGCCATTCAGCCACGAACTGTGCGGCGGCACGCACGTACACGCGACGGGCGAAGTAGGGTTCATCTACGTGGTGGCGGAGAGCTCCATCGGGGCAGGGATGAGGCGCGTGGAGGCGGTGGCGGGCGCGAGCGCGGACCGGCTGCTGCGGGACCGCATGACCGTGCTTGAGCGGCTGTCTCGACAGTTGACGGTGCCCGTGGATGAGATTGAGACGAGGATTTCGGATCATATGGCGGAGTCGGACAGACTGCGCCGTCGCGCCGAGGAGCTTGAACGCGATCGGGCGCGGTCGCAGATAGAGATGCTATTGCCTCAAGCGGCGCAGGTGGGGGAGCCGCCGGTAACGTTGCTCGCCGCTCGGGTGGAGGGTATCGCGAATGCAGACCTGCTTCGGGATGTTGCTGACAGGACGCGTGCGGCACTTGGATCAGGAATTGTTGTGCTTGGAGCAGACATCGAGGGAAGGACTTCGCTTGTGTGCGCAATAAGCTCGGATATCGTTGAGCGGGGCGGCTCCTATGATGCCGGCCGTATTGTGAAGGCGGTGGCGGCAATCGTTGGTGGTGGCGGTGGTGGCCGCAAGGACTTTGCAAGCGCGGGGGGGCGTGATGCCTCCAAGCTGGATGAGGCTATAGCGACGGTGGCAGGAATAGTGACGGGGTAGGCAATGCCTACTCTGAATCTTCGAGGAGTTCCGCGGCCATATCGGCGACCTCGGCGGCAAGCGTTGGTAGATCAGATTCGACAACATTCCAGACAAGCCGGTCGTCTACTGTCGCATATCCGTGAATAAGCACATTTCGGAACGCAATAATCCTCTGGAACTGAGTGATGCGGCTTGCGAGCGGCTCGTTGGTTCTCGCCAATCCGGCTACAGCCTCACCAACAACCTCGAATTGCCGTTCAACAGCGGAACGGAGCATAGCATCTTCAGCGTAGTCGGAATATGACTTTCCTGCCGTAAAAGTCTTCAGAAGCTCGCAAGCGCGCTGGATTTCGAACAGGTATGTAAGTGCCTCACGAACCATAGAGGGGCACTCTTGTATGGGCGACTGACTCGCGGAAGTAGGGATTTCGGATGGCGGATTCTACGATGAGGTCGATGGGTCGGTCGAATAGCGATTGGAGACTGTCAAGCAGACCGAAATAAGAGTCTGCGTAATTGGCTATAGCCGATTCGCCGAATTCCACCAGAAAATCGAAATCGCTCTGATCTTCATCGAAGGCGCTACCTGCGGCTGAGCCGAATAGCGCTAGCCGGTCAACACCAAATCGTGTGCAAAGGGCGTTAAGGTCATCCTCGCGTTCCTGGATTGCAGCGATCATCTTTCTTCCTTGCCAGGTGCCATGTGTGATTGAAAGAATCTTATCAATTATGCCGCGAGGTTAGTTGGTGTGATCGAACGGGTTGAGGACTGGGACGCCTAGCTGCTCAAAGTCGCGGACGTTGCGGGAGACTACGGTGAGAGAATTTACGATGGCGGTGGCCGCGATGAGGGCGTCTTTCAACAGGGTATTAGACTGACGGTGCATCAGGACGGCCCAAACGCGGAACGCGTCTGAGCCAAGGGGGATGACATCCATGGTTTCGAGCAGGCCGTTCAGCCAAGTCTCTATTTCATCTGCCTTTGCCGTGTCCTGCTCCCGAGCGATTTCAATTCCTGTTTGGATTTCACCGACAGTCATGGGAGAGAGATAAAGACTCTCCGCCGGGATACTCTCTATCCAGCGTGCTACGGCCGGATGAGGTCTGGCGTGGCGTAGTTCCGAGATGATGTTGGTGTCGAGGAGGAACACTTGGGGCTCTAGTCAGATGACCGGCGGCCAAAGAGGACGCGGTTAACCTCCGACGGCACGAGATTGTCCGTGCGGGCCTCCGGCGCGAGGAGCCAATCTTTGAGGGTTCGCTTGGGTTTCGCCGGTTGATCAGGTTGTTTCCGATTCAATTCGAGCCACTGTTGGTACGGGACGACAACCACAGCCTCTACACCCCGCTTGGTTACGATCTGGGGGCCGTTCTCAAGCGTGTCTTCAACCAGCGCGCTGAATCGCGCCTTTGCCTCTTGCACTTGCCATTTGTTCGTCTGATTTCCTTCGCTCACGATGACCTCCAGCCTTGCTGACTAGTTATCAGACTAGTCAGTTGAGGGTGGGGTGTCAAATGTTGAGGGAGGGCGGTTAGTACGTGATGGCCGTTGTGGAGCCGCCGTCTACGGCGATTGTTTGGCCGGTTATGGCCCCTCCGGCAGGGGATGCGAGCAGCATGGCAAGGGAGGCGATATCCTCCGGGTGGATCATTCTGCCGACAGGAATGGTGGTTGCCATACGCGCCTCGGCCTCCTCAAATGTGCCGCCGTTGCGCTCCATCTCTGCTTCGACGCGGGGACGGTTTCGTTCGGTTAGGACTGCTCCGGGGTGGATGACGTTGACGGTAATGCCGTGCGGCCCGAGTTCTGTTGCCATGTTCTTACACAGGGCGGCCAGGGCAGAATTGCGGACACTGGCGCTGGCAGAGCCAATCTGCCGCGCAGAGGCGCCGCCCACGCCGATGATTCTGCCGTAGCCATTTGATTTCATGTGGGGGATGACGGCCTGCGCGAGTCGCAGGATGCCGAGGACTTTCACGTCGATGGCATTACCCAGAGATGTCACGTCCACTTCAGACGGACTGCCCGGGAGCCCTCCGACAACGTCGACGGCAGAGCTGATGACGGCATCGATGCGGCCTGTGGCGTCGACCACCGACTGCACGGCGATTGCAATGGACTCAGCATCCGTGACGTCCATCTCTGCGACACGGACATCCGTCCCTGCTCGCGATTTGATTTCTGCCTTAGTTTGTTCGAGTTTCTCGCGTCCCCTCGCGGAGACTGTTACGTCTGCGCCCTCCCGCGCGAAACACTCGGCGACTATCGAACCGATGCCGCCGCTACCGCCCGTGACAAGGATGCTGCGTCCGGCGAGATCTAATTCCACCGTGGCTAGTCCCGCTTGAGGTTGTCGAAGATGTTCTCAAGGTCGGCAGGGGCCGGGCCGTCGCCCTCGATGACCTCGAACGTCACCTCACGGACGACGTGCTCCGCCGCGTCACAGATGGCGATGCAGACATTAGCAACAGTCTCGCGGCTGATGGCGCCGTGGATGTTGTCGCCCTGGCCGACCTCTATCGACTTGGTGCCGCCGGCATCGTCTGAGAGGCCGCCGGGGCGGACGATGGCGTAAGAAAGGCCGCTGCCTCGCAGGTAGTTCTCGCCGAACATCTTCCAGCGAAGGACATTCTTGAATCGCGCGTTGAGGTCATGGTCGCCCTTGGTAACGCCAATAGAGGACACGAGGACGAATTGTCGAATGTGGCCGTGCTCCGCGGCGGCATTGACGAGTGTGTGAACGCCCTGGTAATCGACCCTTTCCGGCTCACCATCCGGGAACTTCGCGCCGACGGTAGAGATGACGTAGTGCGCTCCCTCCGCGGCCTCAAAGGCGGCTGCGTGATCAGCGATGTCACCGACGAAGATGCTGAGGTTGTCCGGCGTTCCAAAGATGTCACGGAGTTTGCGTCCGTTCCTGACGAAAGCGCGCACGTTCTCGCCACGCTCAAGGAGTTTTCGAGTGACGTGCATACCGACGCCGGATGCGGCGCCTGCGACCATGTAGGTGTCTGGCATAATTCCCCCTTTCTTCGAGCTTAACGATTTGGGGGGAGGTATGGCAATTGACGAGACGGGGTGGCCGGAATGACGGGCAACCCTTCGACGAACTCAGGGTGAAGGGTGTGAAGCTCAGGGTGAACAGGGTGGGCTATCCTTGTGGCATGAGCGGACGAATCATTGCGCTGGACCTCGGGAGAGCAAGGAGCGGCGTTGCCGTGTCCGATCCAACCCAGACCATCGCCCAACCGATAGACCTCTTGCCCGGAGCGGATGCGCCCACGTTTGTTGAGCAGCTGGGGGGCGTGGTGGCCGAGTACGAAGCGGAACGCGTGATTGTCGGCATTCCCCGCACGATGGAAGGCCGCATGGGTGAGATGGCGCAGTGGGCGGAGGGGATTCGCCGCGCCTGCGAACGTGAGCTGTCCGTGCCGGTCGAGGGCAGGGACGAGCGATTGTCCACCGTGTCCGCGGAACGGGCGATGCGAGAGGCGGGAGGGCGCAAGGGCGGCATCACCAGCCCGTCGGATTCGGTTGCCGCAGCCGTCGTCCTGCAGGCGTACCTTGACGAGCAGCGGCTGCGGGGCGGTCGCGAATGAAGAGGTTGGGGCTATGACGTCGCGCGTGGGGATCATCGGCTATCCGCTCGGGCACTCTATTTCGCCCGCGTTCCAGCAGGCGGCGTTCGAAGAGCTTGAGATTGACGCCCGTTATGAGACGTGGGCGACGCCCCCGGAAGAATTGGCCGCGCGGGTGGAGTCGCTGCGGGCGGAGGATGTGCTGGGCGCGAACGTGACGGTGCCTCATAAGCAGGCCGTCATGCCGCTGCTGGACGAGATTCTGCCTGTCGCGGACTCAATCGGCGCGGTCAACACCATCATCAACCGCGAGGGTTTTTTGATCGGAGCGAATACGGATGCGGCCGGATTCACGCGCTCGTTGGAACAGGAGGCGCGATTTGCCACTGTTCGAAAGCGGGCGCTAATTGTTGGGGCAGGGGGCGCGGCGCGGGCCGTCGCATTCGGCCTCGCGTGGGAGGGTGTTTCGGAGCTAATCATCGTCAATCGGACGCCGGAGAGGGCATCCGAGTTGGCGCGGGACGTGTCCGAGGCGACTGCGGCTGAGACACGTGGCGGGGGCCTTGAAGACATCGGAGGCAGTGACGGCGTCGATCTTATCGTGAACTGCACGTCGATGGGAATGGCGGGTGGGCCGGATCCGGAGGGGATACCGCCTGTTGAGAACCTGCTCAAGCGCGGCGTTCTCGTGTGTGATCTCGTCTACAACCCGCAACAGACTCCGCTTTTGGCGTTGGCACGAGAACGGGGCGCGCGTGTGCTGGGCGGAATCGGGATGCTTGTGTACCAGGGCGCGGCGGCGTTTGAATTCTGGACGGATCGTGAGCCGCCGGAGGACATCATGTATTCGGCGGCTTTGAAAGCGCTGATGTAATCTGAATGGAGACCGCAACGCACGGGGTATACAGGAGCAACTGAAACTCAATGGGACAGTTTCGATTCTTGACGGCGGGTGAGTCGCACGGCCCGGGCCTGACGACGATTGTTGAGGGCATACCGGCAGGCGTTTCTCTTTCCGAGGACTATATCCGGCAGGATCTGGCGCGTCGGCAGCGCGGGTATGGGCGGGGGGCACGGCAGCAGATCGAGACGGATCGCGCGCGCATCTCGGCAGGTGTGCGGCACGGGCTGACGCTCGGTGGGCCGATTGCCATGTTTGTTGAGAATCGTGATTTTTCGACGGGGACGGGGCCGGACGGCGTGCCATGGGTGGATGAGATGTCCGTCGAGCCGTCGGACGTTCCGTTTGAGCCGATAACCAAGCTACGGCCCGGTCATGCGGACACGCCGGGGATTACCAAGTACTCGCACGATGACGCGCGAAATATCCTTGAACGATCGAGCGCGCGGGAGAGCGCGGCACGCGTGGCGGCCGGAGCGGTGGCGCGGCGATTCCTTGAGGAGATCGGGATCGAGGTGCACAGCCACGTCGTGGGAATCGGTGGAGTTGTTGCCGCGCCGCAGGAGGCCATCGACTGGGTGCAGCTTGAGGAGTCACCGGTGCGGTGCGCGGATCCGGTGGCGACTGAAGCTATGATCGAGGCTATCGACTCGGCGAGGCAAGACGGAGACAGTTTGGGCGGTGTATTTGAGGTCGTTGCGACCGGCGCGCCGATTGGGCTTGGCTCGCATATTCAGTGGGATCGCAAGCTGAGCACGCGGTTGGCCGCCGCCGTGATGAGCATCAACGCCGTGAAAGGTGTGGAATTCGGGGCGGGGTTTGACCAGGCGGCGATGCGCGGCTCAACGGTACATGACGTCGTGAAGCCTATCGACGAGTGGGACAGGAACCCTGACGGAACGTGGGTGCGCCCATGGCCGCGCCGCTCCAACAACTCCGGCGGACTTGAGGGCGGAATGACGACGGGTGAGCCGGTTGTTGTGCGTGCGATGGTCAAGCCAATCGCCACGATTATGAACGCGCTGGAGACCGTGGACTTGCGGACGGGCGTGAAGGTGGACCGGGCACACTACGAGCGGAGCGATATCACGTTTGTTCCGACGTGCGCGGTGATCGGTGAGGCGATGGTCTGCATTGCGCTGGCGGACGCCGTGCTTGAGAAGTTCGGCGGTGATCATCGGGATGAGACAGTCCGAAACGTGCAGGCGTACATGGAGACGGCGGGGCCGAGCCACGCGCCCGCATCTTCGGTCTGAGGTACTTGTGTGTCCTCGCCACGCCGCAATATCTATCTGATCGGATTTTCGTATACCGGAAAATCCACCGTCGCGCGGCAGATTTCGGTCAATCTGCATATCGATTTTGCTGATACGGACGAACTTATCGAATCTCGTGCCGGCAAACCCATTCCCGAGATTTTCGCCTCGGATGGAGAGTCCGTCTTTCGAGAGTTGGAATCGGAGGTGCTGCGTGAAGTCTCGCAGTGGCCGAACATGGTCGTTGCGACCGGAGGCGGCATCGTTCTCGATCCTGCGAATCGCGATGTCATGCAACGGACCGGGGCGGTGATCAGTCTCGAAGCTCAGCCGTCAACGATTCTCAATCGAATGAGGGCGGATGAGTCCGATGCCACTGAGCGTCCGTTGCTGGCGACCGGCGATCCGCTTGGCCGGATCGCGGCGTTGAAGTCGAGTCGGCAGGCTGCGTATGCCATTGCTGATTGGACGGTCAACACAGACCAACTGACGATGGAGGAGGTTTCTGCGGAGGCTCAGCGCGGCGCGGAACAGGGTTGGGAGCGCTTGGCAGCAGGGCAGTTGCTGGAGCCAGTGGCAGACGATGCGGATACCGACGTTGCGTTCAGGGTCAGGACGGAGACTGCGGCGTATCCAATTGTGGTTGCGCCGGGAGCGCTCGAGACGTTGGGGCAACGCTTGAGTGAACTCGGGTTATCAGGCAGGGTGTGCGTCATCACGGACAGCGGCATACCAGGACAGTGGCGCGAGACTGCGCTTGGCAGCCTGTCAGAGGCCGGATTCGATCCGGTGATTCTCGAGATTCCGGAGGGAGAGCCGTCCAAGAACCTTGCTCAGGCGGGCGACCTGTTCAGCCAGCTGGGCGTTCACCGCATCGAGCGGCGGGATGCGATTGTTGCGCTGGGCGGGGGCGTTGTGGGCGATCTGGCGGGTTATGTGGCGGCGACGTACCTGCGGGGAATCGCTTTTGTGCAGGTCCCGACAACGCTGCTGGGGATGGTGGACGCTTCAATTGGCGGCAAGGTGGCCATCGACCTGCCCACCGGAAAGAACCTTGTAGGGTCGTTCTATCAACCTCGGTTGGTGCTGTCTGATACGCGGACACTGAATACACTGCCGTCGCGCCACCTGACGGCGGGGTGGGCTGAGGTGATCAAGACGGGCGCGATCTTCGATGTCGAGCTATTTGAGTTTCTTGAGGCCAACGCGGAGGCCATTCTTGCCGGCGATGAGGACAAGCGTGCCCACGCGGTGCTGCGGTGTTCCGCGATCAAGGGTCGTGTCGTTTCATTGGACGAGCGGGAGATGACAGGGCTGCGGGCGCGGCTGAACCTTGGGCACACGCTGGGACACGCGGTGGAGAATGCGCTGGAGTACACAGGCATCCTTCATGGGGAGGCGGTCGCGATCGGGACTAGCTTTGCGGCGCACCTGGGGGAAAGAGTGGGGTCGATTACGGCTGCAGAACGGCAGCGGCAGATTGATCTTCTGAACACCTATGGTCTGCCGACGACCGCGCCTTCGGATCTGGATATGGATGTAATTCGGGCCGCGCTGGCTGTTGATAAGAAGGTGGCGGCGGGGCGGACACGGTGGATCCTTTGCGACGGCATCGGGCGGGGTCGGTTGCGGGACGATGTTCCGCCTGATGTGTCCGATGAGGTGCTTAAGGCTTTTCTGGATTCCTCGCTGGGCTCAGAATGACGCCACTCCAACGCTAACCCTCCCTCACGAGGGGGTAGGGGATTGTCGGGAGAGATTTGCGCCCGCGTCTTTGCGTCACTATATTTGGCAACGGCGAGCAGGGCCGGGGGCCGGATGGCCGCGCAGTCCGCTTCGGCGGGCTGGGAGGAAAGTCCGGGCTCCATGGGCAGGGTGCTGGGTAACACCCAGGCGTTTCGCGGTGTTATGCCGTGGGGCGACGGATAGTGGCACAGAGACGATACCGCCGATGGCCTGACGATTCGTCGTTGGGCACAGGCAAGGGTGAAAACGGGCGGTAAGAGCGCCCGGCCGACCGTGGTGACGCGGCGGCGGCCAAACCCCACCTGGAGCAAGGCCAAATAGAAGGACGCCTGTCGAAAGACGGGCAGGGGACCGCCCACCCCGTCCTCGGGTAGGCTGCTTGAGCGTCGGCGCGAGTCGACGCCCAGATGGATGGCCATCGACCGGTTGGCGGTGACGCCGGCCGGAGACAGAACCCGGCTTACAGGCCCCCAGGACCTGCTCGCCATCGATTCAGGATGCCGCCTACGTTGGCGCGGTGACGAATCCTGCCGCACGAAAATCGATATCGAAAGTGAGGGCCTGGGTAATTCCACGCTCTTCCATTGCGAGAAAGCTGGCGCAATCTGTCAGGCTAAAACGCTGGTCAAGACGCTGAGCGAAGAGTTGTGTGGCTGCTTCAAACTGCTCAGGAGTTTGAGGGATGATGGTGACTTCGGGGTCGTCCCGTAGACCCATCAGGTACTGGATTGCGCCTGCTCGGGATCGCTCGCCTTCCCGCGAAATGGCCGCAAAGACCTCAACAAGAACCATCTCAGTTGTGACGAGATGGTTGTTCTTGAAGGCCTCGACGGCACGGTTCGCGCGCTCTTTGTATTGATCACGCCGGGACAAGAGGGCGACGAAGAATCCCGAGTCGGCGAAGACCTCCTTCATTCCTCTTCGGTTCTCTTGGGGAGGCCATACGCATAGTGGTCAATGTTGATCGACATGTCCGTGGGCAGATCATCGAAAGCGCCGGGGTATTTCTTGTGGAGGTTGGCAATCCGCCATAGGGCGGGATTCACATTGGGAGGCGGATTATCGAGGTCGATATCCCCCTCCTCCCATGTTGTTGAGGGAGCGGCGTCGGAGGTGTTTTCCGGTGCCAGATGATCCTGCGGGGGAGCGCCTTTCTCGGCTGCGGGCTGTTGAGGTTGCTCCAGAACCGGCACGTAAACATCCACCTCCCGGCCTTCTTCGAGGTCTAGAGGCTCCAGCGGTTTGAGGACGCCCTTCTCGTAACGGGCGCGGATGGTGGCCATTACAGCCCGAGGATTTCTTCGTACTCGTCCTTTTTGAAGCCGATGATGGCTTGGCCGTCTACGACAAGGGTTGGGACGGACATGCTTCGGTAGTTCTGGACGAGCTCCAGCATGTAGTCGCGGTTCTCGACGACGTCCCTTGATTCGTAGCCGATGTCATGGTCGGCGAGGAACCGCTTGGCGACTTCGCAGTCGGGGCAGTTCTCCTTCTTGGTGTAAAGGACGATGGTCTTGGTTTGTGTTGCCATTGTGTGCTCCTTATTTGGTGCGCGCCTAGACGCCGACGGCGTCGCGTACCTGGCGCATGGCGTCGATGATGTCATCCGTATCAAGGACGGATTCCATGATTGAGACCTGCTCCTTGTAGACTGCGGCGTCGAACTGGCTCTTGACCTCTTCTTCCAGCACATGGAAGACGGGGAGGCCGAGCGCGATGCCCGCCAAAGGGCCGACCCACGAGGGATCACCCTCTGTTACGGTTCGCGCATACACCTCAGCGCTCTCTGCGGTTGGTGATCCGAGCACCACGACCATGTCGTTTGCGCCGTGCGTATCGACCGTCGCCTTGATTCCTTCTTGACCTTCAAGGTCAAGTGCTCCGGCGGCGGTTCAAACGAAGCACTGCGTCTGCACCATCACCGGCTCCGCGCCGGCGCTGCGCACGCATGCCTCAATGGCGGGGCCGGGAACGCCGTCCCGCTCTCCGACGATGATCACTCTCTTGCCCGAAAGATCCATGTCACCTTCTCCCTTTATTGCGCCGCGGGGTTATTCCCGCTAATGCACATAATACGCCAATTTAACGCAGTCTACCCCGCACCTGAATTGGCCTCCATAATGAACGACTCTCCATCAGACATGTGGGTCATGCGTCCAAGAAACAGGCTGCCCTTGGCCAGGAACATCGAATATTGGTATTCACCCGCTTTCAGGTCGTCCATCGCGTGCGCCATGAACGGCATGGCGGATGCAACGTGGCCCTGCGTGGGGGAGAAGCCGGGCATGCCGTGCTCCTCAACAAACTTGTCGCGCGACTCTGAACCGGTGGGAATCTCACCTCGCTGTGCGGCGAGGGCGGCGATGAGGCGGTAGTTGGTCCGGGGGACGTTGCCGCTGCCCGCCGTGTCCGTGATTTCCGGGTTGTGCATCTCCGTGGCGTACTTGGCGACATCGCCAAATTTCAGACCCAGCCTGTCCAGAGGATCGGCGACAAGGGCCTCAACGATGGCCTGCTGAACGGAACCGGCGCCCACGGTGTGGCGGCCAACGCTATCCAGCCGAAGAACGGGGCTCGTGCCGTCGTCGGGCCCCATGAGCACGGCGAAACCGGCAAGCACGTCCTCCATGACGGGGATCTCCTTGGCGAGATGGCCGCGGTATTTCATGCCGAGCTTGGCAAGCGAGCATCCGCCCACAATGGCTACCTGAGGGAAGACTCCGGACTGTACGAGGCTGCCGCCGACGACCATCGCGTGGACCGGCGCGCAGCAGAATGCCTTGACGTCCGCGCCGGTTGAGTTGACGCATGCGGATGCCTCAGCCACCGCCTTGCCGAGGTTGCCGCCACCGCGGTTATAGCGGTCGCCGATGGCCTCTTCTCCGGAGCCGATGACGTATTGGAGGCTGGCCGGGTCCGTGCCGGACTCGGCCAGGACTGAGCGAAGGGCCATTGTTGCGGTGGCCTTGACCGCGAGGTTTTCAAGGAGGATATCCGGGGCAAGCGAAGGATCGTCCACGTAGTCGGTCTGCACGAGGCCGATCGTGGCGCCGTCCCGTGTCAGTAGAGGAATCGCGCCCTCGCGGGACGACAGCCTCTCCTCAATTCGGGAGAAGGGGACGCCCTGGATGCGCTCGATCTCCTCGTCGGTCACGCGGGGATGGCTGCGGAGTTCAGCGGCGACGCGAGTCGCGTAACCCTCTTCGAGCAGGACGAGGTCGAATTCATCGGCTGCTTTAAGGAGGCCGTGGAACTGATCTTCGTTCACAATCTCGCCGTGCGGGCCGCTCGTGGAATATTCGGCCAGCATGTTCTCGTACCATGGCGCCTCCGCAGTGTTGAGGTCGTCAGGCTGCATGTTGCCGAGCATGACCTGGTGGGGGGCGTAGGCGACTGCGTTGTCGAAGGAACGGAGGCTTCCTCGAATGTCCTGCCACACACTGTGATTGGCGTGAATCTCCCTTGTGGGCTTGGAACCGTGCCTGACGAGGCCCGGTGTGTGGGCGAGAAAGAACCTGATTTCCCTAACGACGGGCTGGCTCATGTAAACTCCCTTTTTGGTGGTGGATACGCGCCGGATTCCGGTGTAATCCGAGTCCTTGTCACCTTGTTATGTCATTGACAGAGGGTAGCTACGACGCCTAATGTGTGTCAACGTGAGGACGGCGTCTTGAGCGCCACAATCACAAGGGGGGTTGGGATGAAACTCACGCTCGCTATCCATGATGTGAGCGATGCGAAGCTGGGTTCCGGGACTTTGCTTGATGGTGGGGTTCTGACGGTCGATGCGGATGAGCTTCGAGAGGCCATCCTGGAGGACCGCAGGATCTCGAGCGTTGACATCGAGGTTGCGAATCCCGGACAACCATGCCGCATCGGGGTGGTGTTCGACATTCTTGAACCACGCGCCAAGGAGCCGGGCACGGGCACGGACTTCCCAGGCCTTTTGGGGCCGATGGCCGTTGCAGGGCAGGGAACGACACACGTTCTGCGGGGAGCGGCGCTGACAGTTGTGGATGCCGAGCAGGAGCCGGGCATCGCGTCAAAGATGATGGAGATGCACGGCGAGGCGGCTGCCAATTCACCCTATGGGAATCTTCATCACGTCGTTATTGTTCCGCACATGATTCCGGGCACGCCGCGCCACGTAGGGTTGAACGCACTGCGACAGGCATCTGCGCGAGCGACAGTCTTTCTCGGCAGCGCCGGCATTGGACAGGATGCGGATTCCACAGAGGAGTTCGAACTGGACGGGCCGTCCACGGACCGAGAAGGCGTGCCGCGAATCGCGTACATCGCGCAGATTCACGGGCATCAGATGGTGGTGGAAGAGGATGAGCGCATCCTGTACGGCAGCAACACGGAAGGCATGGTTCCGATGACTATGCACCCGAACGAGTGGATGGACGGCGCGGTTGTCTGCTCGTACTGGGTGATGCGTGTGGAGAGCTATTTCTATCAGAACCATCCAATTATCCAGGAGTTGTATCGGCGGCACGAGGCCGGTGAGATCAATTTTGTGGGGACGGTGGCGACGGTGGCAGCCTCGCTTGAGGCGGATCGCAACCGGAACTGCCTGCTCGCCGCGCACCAGGCCAAATGGAATCTGAACGCGGACGGCGTTGTGTTGACCAAGTATGGCGGTGGCGCGCCGCACGTGGACATGGGCGAGACGGCTCGCATCTGCGAGGCGCTTGGCATGAAGACCGTGGTGCAGGTATCCGACTCATCCGGAGACCGGAGGGCGGAGTCCGCCATGCTGTTCAACTATCCCGAGGTAGATGCGATTGTGTACGGCGGAGGCGGGGATATCGGCTGGGACGCCGAGCCGGTTGAGCGAGTAATAGCCGGTTCCCCCGCAGTTGCGCAGTCACTCGCGCAGATGACACATATTCCGGCAGGCGCGCTCTGTGGCGTGACGAATCAGCAGGGCGCATCGGTTGTACGGGCGGTGGTGTACTGAGCCGCAGAAACCTTGCGGACTCATGGAAAGGAACAGGGGAGGCCTGAAATGAAGGTCGTTCACTATTTGAACCAGTTCTTTGGCGGACTGGGCGGCGAGGAACATGCGGGCGTCGGGGTGGATGTGCGCGACGAAGCTGTCGGGCCGGGGCGCTTGCTGGAGCAGGTGCTCGGCGACGACTCAACGGTCGTCAAGACGATCGTCTGCGGCGACAACTACGCGGCCGAGAACCTGGAAAGCGTCATGGAACTCGTTGTCAATGAGGTACGGGAATCCGGAGCAGATCTCTTTGTGGCGGGGCCGTGCTTCGTGGCAGGACGCTACGGTGTCGCGGCGGGCGCATTGTGCGCGGCGGTGCAGGCAGAGCTCGGCATTCCCGTCGTGACGGGCATGGGCGTTGAGAACCCGGGTGTCGACCTGTACCGGCAAGAGCTGTACATCGTCGATTCCGGCGACAACGTTGCGGACATGCGTAATGTGCTGACGAAGATGGCCGCCATAGCAAAGGTCACGGCGTCCGGTGAGGACGTGGGCAGGCCGGCCGAGTGGGGCTACATTCCGCGCGGCATCATGCGTGACGAGATCGTCGAGGAATCTGCGGCCGTTCGGTTGGCGAACATCATTGTTGCCAAGACGCTGGGGCAGTCGTACGAGACAGAGTTGACGCAGACGGGATTCGAGCCGATTCCCGCGCCGCCCGCCATTGCGGATCTGAGCAACGCGACGGTCGCCATCGTGACGGATGGCGGTCTTGTTCCGGCAGGAAACCCGGACAATATGCCCGCCATCGCGTCCACGATCTGGGGATCGTATGACATCGCAACTGTTGATGATCTCGAAGGTGAGGACTATGAGGTCTATCACCGCGGGTATGACAACCGCCACGTACTGAACGACCCGGACCGGTTGGTGCCTGTCGATGTTCTCAAGGAACTGGAGAAGGCGGGGGAGGTTGGCAAGGTCTATGAACAATTCTTGTCCATGACCGGTCTGGCCAACCCGATTGCGAACAGTCGACGGATTGGCCAGGAGATTGCTGAGAGTCTCAAGAGCGCCGGAGTCGACGCCGTGATCCTGACATCCACTTGAGGGACGAGCACTCGCAGCGGCGCTGCGATCGCGACGGAACTTGAGAAGGCGGGCATTCCGGTGGCGCAGGTGACGGCGGTGACGCCGGTGGCCAAGATGGTCGGCTCCAACCGTGTAATCCAGGGCAAGGGAATCGTGTACCCGCTGGGCGACGCCGAGCTTGACTCCGAAGAGGAGAAGGACTTGCGGCGGTCAATCGTGCGTCAGGCTTTGGAGGCGCTCGGGACGGAGGTGTAGGGGACACCCTACGTCAGGCTTGCCCCGAGACAGGCTCACGGCGAGCGGAGGGGCCCGGCTACTTGAGGCGGACGGCGGGGAGGCGCTTCAATCGCTGATTGACTGGATCAACTTCTATGCCGACAGATTCGAGGGGCGTGACACCGAGGAGAGGCTCTGCGCCGGGCTCGCCGTAGATGACGGCGCCGGCCGTAATCTCGCCCATGAACTCGATGTCGGCAGTCGTTATCTGCAATTCCAGGTCATTGCCATCTGCCAATTGATAGACCCTGCGGCCCTTTGGTTCCAGGCCGATGGCTTCCAGGTGCTGCCGGGGGACGAGGGAGTCGGTCGCGCCGGTATCGACCAGAAACAGGCCCTCCCAGAACTTATCCGGATCGGCGGGGTTGGTGATTCTCACGGTGACGTGCGTTGCGCCCATATTCGTTCCCTCTGACTGGCTTTCCTGCCGTCCATGATACCCGTAATCTGATCGATTTCGGCGCGCTCGGGGCAGTTCCCCCTACCTAGAGCGTCGGCAATTTTTGGCCGGCTTGGCGTAAGGCCTTGCGCCTTTGAATGGCGTCCGGCATGGCGGCAGTGACGTGATCCCAGTATTCACGAGAGTGGTTCTGGTGCTTAAGGTGTGCCAGTTCATGGACGACGATGTAGTCGATGAGCTCGGGAGGGAGCATTATGACGCGCCAGTTGAATCTGAGGGTGCCGTCGGCTGAACAACTGCCCCAACGCTGCTTCTGATTACGGATAAGGATCCTGGTCGGACCATCGCCGCCGAGGTCAGGCAGCCAACGCTTGACTATGTCGGGGAGTGTTTCGGCGGCACGTTCTCTAAACCATGCGGCGAGGGCTGCGCGGATGGTGTCTGTTCGCTGCTCATCGACTACGTCGGCGGGAACTGAAACCTGGAGTCGGCGGCGGGCGAGACGAACTGACGGTTTGGGATCGTGGGACAGCGTGACCGTGAGTGGAACGTCCAGGCCGAGGTAAGGCAGTTTCTCGCCGGTGACGAATTGCGGTGGGGCGGGTTTCCCCGCCTCCTCCGCCAATTTGCGCCTGATCCAGGGGATTCGCCCCCGAACAATCTGCTCGAGTTCGCGCGACGGGGTTCGCTTTGGGGCGGCGACGATGACGTTTCCATCGACGACGCTAATCTGCACCGTCTTGCGGCGCCTGGCACTGCGGCGAACGGTGTAGTCGATTACCTGCTGGAACTGCTCTTGGGATACTTCTCCCAGAGCCACTCAACGCCCTCGTTTCTCGGGACCTTGACGGACGCACGGCCCTTCAAGATGTGGTTGACGTAGTTGACTGTGTCATCAGCGCACGTACTGCAGTAGCCATAGGAATCGACCAGCCTGGAAGTGATGCTCTTCCAACGCTGCGTCCAGTTGGCGCGCTGCCTGGCGAAGCGGGGGCGAGTCAGGCTCTTGTTGAGATCGTCACGCGAGATTAGGAGTTGCTTTTCGATTGCTTCCTTGAGACGAGGCTCAGAGTCGTATTCGAAGGGCGTGCCGTTGCTTCGCCACGCGGCCACGTAATCGCTTATCTCACGCCGAAACTCTTCCTTGTTCCTATCAGTGATGCCGTGGACACGCTCTATTGCCCGCATGTCGCGCTCCCTTTCGGCATCGGCGCGGGTGGGCTTGTAGTCTTTCCTTGAGATGTCCTTCAAGTACGCACGGATGTCAGCCAGATAGCTGGTAAGCAGGTCCCTGGCCCTTGCCTCGAACGCGTCCTCGCTAGCCATCTGCACATCTCGTATGGCGAGAGCGTCGTAGGCTTTGACCGTGTCGGTTACGAGGGAGATCTTTGTCGCGATGTCGGCCTCGTAGCTGACATTCTCATCGAGGCCTTCCCAGAGGCTGCTCAGTGCAGCGAATGGGGTGATGCACTCAAGGTTGGGCTCGCTGGCCGCCGCCCCAATACGATTCATCACGTACCTGGGCGAGATCCCGGACATGCCCTCCATCGGGTGGTGGCGCTGCATCTCACGGGCATCCCGACGAGTGAAGTTGGGCACAACGTCACCATCGTAGAGCTTTAGTTTGTCCAGCATGGACATTCCGTGGCGATCCGGGGGATCCAGTCGCGCCAATACAGAGAATGCACTGGCCACCTTTAAGGTTAAGGGGGCAATGTGCGCGTTCCCCATGAGGCTCGACTTGGTCATCTTTTGGTAGATCTTGACCTCTTCCGTCACCTTGAGGTTGTAGGGGATGTTCACCGCGATGATGCGATCCTTGAGGGCTTCGGAACTCTTGTCCCTGGAAAACTCCTCGAAGTCGCCCTGATTGGAATGACCGACAATGACCTCGTCGGCGTAGACGGAGCCAAACCGTTCCATCTTGATGATCTGCTCCTGCGCAAGGCTCAGGAGCGTCGTCAGCAGATGCCTGTCTGCCTTGAACATTTCGACCATCTCAATCATGCCGCGGTTGGCAACGTTGAGTTCCCCATCGAGCCGGAATGCCTTGCCCGCAACCTGTAGCCGGTCGCCCTCAAGCTGGTCTGTATTGACGCTGCCGACAAGCAGGGAGTCTGAGGGATTAGGGTTGTTGGCCATGAAGTAGCCAATGCCAATCGCCCCTCGCTCAGAGAACGTCACACGCTCTACCGGCACTTCCGCGTAACGGCCCTGGTATTCCGAATTAACCATGTAGCGGCATCGCGGGCAAAGGTCGCCCTCTATGTGGATCCCACGCTCTTCGAGGAGCTGAGTCCTGAGGTTCCCAGGGATCAGGTGTAGGGGATCTTCCTGCATCGGGCAGCCCTTGATGGCGTAAACGATGCCGTCGTCGCTTCTGGAGTGAGCCTCCATGGCGTTCTTGATGAGTTCAGTGACAGTGGACTTGCCACTAGCCGGGGGGCCCAGCAGCAGAAGGATGCGTTTACGCACTTCGAATCGTTGCGCAGAGGCGGCAAAGTACTGAACGATGCGATCCATCGGCTCTTCCAGGCCGAAAATCTCATCCTTGAACAAATCGTATACGCGGTCTCCGTCAGGAGTTACACCGGAGCCATTAGCCACAATGGCGTCATGGATGTAGGCGTGCGAGAGCCTGCTCTTTGCGGGGTCTTCCAGGACGATGCCAAGGTAGTCCTTGAAAGTTCCTTCCCAAGAGTACCTAGTGGCTCCGCTCTCAGCCTCGGAAATGATGGCCTCGACCGTAAGTTCACCTGTCATAAAATCCTCACTCTGCCATGGGATCAAAGATCCCCAGCAATTCGTCTATGTTGGCGGTGGCTTCAAATGTGCCAGCCAGCCTCAGGCCCGCTTCAGTTGTCTATGAGACGACCGATGCGAGGGCCCAGAGCCCCACCAGCCCAATGACTGCACCGCCGAAGAGCAAGGACCAGCCGGTAACCAGTCTTAGCACCTGGAACTCAAGCGCCATGTAGAAGAAGACGAGACCGGAGATGATGCCGAGCAGCAAGGGCACGATCGACAGGGAGAGCCAGATGTCCAGGGAGTGCTCAAACACTCCGCCGTCAGCCGTTGAGATTGCGAAGATGAGGAATACGGCCAGGGACGCTATGGAAAGGAAGGCGCTATAGAAGCCGATGGCTCGCGTATCCAGGTCCCAGATGCCGTGAGTTCCGATTGCAACAGCGTAGATAGCCCAAAGGACGATTAGCGCAGTAAGTGCGGTCAATAGCTCTGTCGAGCCATCGCCCGAGATAAGGGTCGGCGTTATGGTTGTGCTGAACATGAAGGTGCCGAGAGTTAGCAGGCCAAGCGCTGCCAAGAGCACACCCATGGTCCGTGCTTCCGAATACAAACCGAGGACGTTCCAAGATTGGGAAAAGATTGCCGCCCCTATCAACAAGAAGAAGATGCCTTCCATAACCTTCCATTCCTCCTTCAGCCTCAATGTGCTGAGTGTCTATCCCCTCTACGCCACGCTGCGACATCCGTCATTCCTGATGCGAGCTATCGGAATCCTACACAATCTTGTTGCATAAATCCAATTGCACAAGTCGCGCGCCGGCTGCACACCGCAAACTCATATACTGAGTGAGCAGGCGCCATTTCTTTGAAAAGAGCTGCAGCTCTGATCCAGCCGGGGCGAATTTGAAACGATCTGCCGGAATGCGGAAATGACGGCGCGTCCAAGAGTTGTGAGAATCGAATCAAGAAGGTCTATTGGGATTGTGGCCCTAATCGGGCTCATACCTCTGGCTCTTCTAATCTGGGCTCAATTCTGGGATGGAGGCCTACTGCGCTCTGTATTGGCGCAAGATGCTCAATCAGTCATCCATTCTGTGGAACCGACTCCACCTACTTGTCTCATCCTCAATTCCGGGACAGCAAGCGAAAGAACTCTCACCATCACCGGAGTGGATCTGAACACCACACCGAATTCCCGGCTTCAGATTCGACGACGTCTGGATACACGAGATCCTTACTTCATCTTTGGGCCGGAGGTCAATTCGGAAAGCCCCCAGCGCATCACCCTTGATCTGGGATCGCTGGCGAATAACCTGGAGCACTCGCCGGTGTTCTTTCTTCAGGTACGCCTACTGGATGAGGATGGGAAAGGCCTCTCCAATTGGTCAGACAGTTTCTTGCTCGCCAGAGACGAGGGTTCATGTAAAGCGGCGGTACCGCCACCGACTTCAACGCCAGCTCCCGGTTCGGTCCGCGGCGCATCCCCAATACGAGGGCAAGCGGGCGATTTGTGGGCCGACATCGTGATAGGAAAGCCGGACTTCGCACAGATAGCCCCGAAGAGTGTCGTGCCATTCAAGGTGAATAATCCGGGCGGGGTTGTTGTTGACCGGTCGGTCGAGCCGGGCAGGGCCTACATCTGGGATGCCGGCAACAATCGCATCATGGGGATTGATCTTGCCAAATGCTATGAGGGGGAAGGAGCCTGTTCCGCCGACATCCTGATCGGACAACCCTCCGGATACGACCATAGCGCCTGCAACGGAGACAGTGGAGTGCAACGTTTTCCGTATCGATCACGACCGGAGGCAAGGACGCTGTGCGGGGTGCCCGATCACTCTCTCAGCCCGTGGGAGGCCTATTCCTTCGTGACGATGGCAATTGCCGATGACGGCAGCCTGTACGTTCCCGATTCCTTCAACCACAGGGTCTTGAAGTATGAGGCGCCATTCGAGAATGACGGCGTGGCTGATCAAGTCTGGGGGCAGGCTAATTTTTCCGGCATGGTGTGCAATCGAGGCAATCTTGAAAGACCTACCGCGGAGTCTCTCTGCTTCCACTCCAACTCGGTTATCTTCACGCTGAATCGATTCGGCTCCGGTGTAGAAATTGACTCCGATGGCAATTTGTGGATGGCAGATACCGGCAACAATCGCGTTCTACGTTTCCCTGTCGACTGGACTACCGGGGAACCCGCCAAAACCGCAGATCTTGTCCTGGGCCAATCAGTCTTCACACGCGCAGAGCCGGGAATCTCCCTCACCAAGATGCACGCACCTTCGTCTGTAACCTTTGACCCGGAGGGGCGTCTGTATGTGGCGGACGCTGCCAACGACCGAATTTTGGTGTTCGAACCTCCATTCGAATCCGGGCAGAGGGCGGCAATGACGTTTGCCAGTCAGCTCCACCATCCAACGTCCGTAGAGTTTGATCCATTTGGTCGTGGCATATGGGTTGTTGATGCAGGGAATTACATGGTCGAACTCTGGGATACGAACGAATCCTCTGTGGTTGCTGTCCTGGGGAAGAACTCATTCATGCCGGACAAAAGGTGTGGCCCAGCAATGAGCGGGGTCCCGGGAGGCGCACATCTGTGCAGGATAGGTGGAAGTGTTGGGATAGATAGTCTGGGAAATGTACTCGTGCCGGTGTACCACGACGTGGCGGATGTTTTTCGATACCCCACCGGTGGTTTGGAATCCAGTGGCGAGCAGGCCATCAATCCTGATGATCGCCTCTTTTACCCACCATTCGAGGACAACTTCAGAGACAGGCACGGACTCCATTCACCCCGAGGTGTCGCAACATGGAAGGATCAGCTCATCGTCTCTGACATGAAAAGGCTCATGTACTGGAACGGACTCGACACGTTGAGCAACGGACGGCCCGCCGACGGAGTGATTGGAGACACCTACGCATTTGGAGACTGGCAACATTGCTGCGGCAGGATCGCGGTTGACGAGGCAGGCCGGTTGTGGGTGTTGTCATTCGAGGGTAGACAGTTCATTGATGTGTATCAACTGCCTCTAACCGAGTCCTCCGTGCCTATACACACTATCTGGAAGCAGTCAGCCTCCTTCCCGGTACTGGGGACTGAAGAACAGATTTTACCGGGGGACCGTGTTTTTGGCATTGCCCCCGTAGGCACGGGGAACTCTCTCTGGCTCAGCGATACGGACAATCATCGTGTCTTACGTATTCGTGATCCGCTGACAAACCCTGTGGTTGACGTGGTTCTCGGACAGGAGGATGCCACGAGCACACAGTGCAACCAGGGGTCGGAAAGGATGTCATTGGATGTCCTCTGTTATCCGGGTGGGTTGTCCATAGACAGAGAGAATAATCTGTTCGTGTCCGACCACGCCCTGGAAGTCGAAGGCAATTTTCGTCTCCTGTTCTACGAGCCGGATTCAACACCTGCGGTCACCGACGAAACAATTTTTGGACCGCTTGCAACGTCCGAGTTCAGGCGCTCAGCAGTGGGAACAAACAACTTAAGGGCTAATCCCTGGGAACCAACAGAGATTATTCAGAGTCACAGTGAAGACCTGAGGGCGGCCACATGGGAACCTGCCTTTGACAGCGCCAACCGCATGGTGGTGGGATACAACGCCTATAATGGCCCCAGATTCATGGGAGTCTATGAAGATCCCCTCGAGGGACCGGAACTACCCGACTTCTTCCTAAACGACTACGGCTCGATGCTGTATACGGCTACATTTGACGACAATGACAATCTCTACGTGGGAGACATCAATCGAGGTCGCGTCCTCGTCTATTTGAACCCCTTCGACAATCCTCCTCTTTCTTCCGCCGATTCACCCCAACTCGAAGACGTTCCAATTCCTTCCTACCCGGTCTCAATTGAATCTGCCAGCCCGGAGCCGCCTTTCTGCGTTGCTCGTAAGACCAACAGAGACTATGAGGCGAATCTGGAATTGATGGTCACAGGGTTGCCGGAGCAAAGGTTTATACCGCTGGAATTTCGCAAACTCACTTCGCTCCACCGAGTGCAGCTAACCGCCGAACCGGTGCGGCTGGAAGATGGTCGCTCGCTTATATCGATCAATATGCGTTATATGGGGGAGCGTCTATGGTCACACATCGGCCGAGTGACGTTGACTGTCCGAATCCTTGACAGATCGGGCGGACAACCAATCTCAAACTGGTCTCCCGCGTTCCTCTTGGCGGACGATACGGCCACCTGCGGCTTCGCTTTGCCTACCCCCACTCCAACGCCAACCAATACGCCGATTCCGTCACCAGCACCCACGTCAACTGCGACGCCAACTCTCACGCCGACCATCGTGCCAACCGCTACTCCCACTGAAACTCCGACTCCCCCACCCCCACCCACAGTTCCACCGGTTGCCCCGACGCCCGAGGAGGAAATCACGGAGACAGACGAAAGAGTTTATGAGCCGCCAACGTGGCCACTCATTTCAGGTATCGTTGTTGTGCTCGCAGTGGCGATTGCGCTGGCCTACATCGTTAGAAGAAGGCGCACGACCTGATTGGCTTATGCGGTCGCTGAAGGCATCTGAGAAAGGATGCCTTCAGACTCATGAGCATCCCTGCTTATCGCAAGGTGGTCAGGGCTTCAGCGGCAGTTATTGTAGGCCAAGCGTGGTGGACTACCGTTTACGGAAGATACCACTGAGCCGTTCAGCGATATCTCCTGGACTTTTTTTCCTGGTATCAAGCTGTCGTCGGGCATAGGGACGGAGTAACGGACGACGGCGTTGTCTGGCAGAAGCTCGATCTCTTTGACGAAGGTCTCGATGAAAGCCCTGCGCTCCGTCAGCTCGCTCTTTTGCAGGAACCTGCTCATGTCCTTGGCGTAGGCCGTGATGGTCTTCACGTCGTCGAGGACCGCCCTGCGCTGAGCCAGGATAGCCCTTGCCCCCTCTGCGGCGGACTCAAGGCGCTCCTTTCGCTCCTTGTGGTCTCGGATGCGGTGGGCGAAGTCGGCCATGTTGAACTCGGTCGTCGTCTCCACGAGGTCGTAGAGCCGGTTGAGCCTGCCCCTCACGTCGGCAAGCTCCGACTCGATGGTCTCAAGCCGCTTGCGCTCGTCTCCGGCCACGTCGTCCATCTGCTCGTCCACGACGTTGACCAGGCTCCGAATGTTGCCCTCGGTCAGGATGTTGGAGCGAATCAGGCCGACGACCAGATCCTCGAACTGCCGGGCGTCCACCCTGGGCGAATCGCAGGACCCGGGGGCGCGCTTCACGAAGGAGTGGCAGACGTAGTAGGGGAACGTGCCCCTGCTGGAGTAGCGGCCCGATAGCGCCCTCTTGCACCTGTAGCACTTGACCAGGCCGCTCAGCAGGAAGGTGCTTCCGACCCTGCGGGGGTGGGAGACCTTGGGGGCGCGGGAGCGCAGTATCCTGTTCACCCGGTCGAACTGGTCCTTGGCGACGGTGGCGGGGAACGCCTTCTCCACCCGCACCGGCTCGGCCCCGTCCTTGGCGTTGTTGCCCCAGACCAGGGTGCCCAGGTACGCCTCGTTTCTGAGCATGTTGTGGACGGTGGGCTTGTTCCAGAGCTTACCCCTGGGGCTGGCGATGCCGTCGTCGTTGAGGATGCGTACGATCTTCATCATCCCCTTGCGGGACTCGGCCAGGTCGAAGATGCGATTGACGACGCCGGTCGTTTCGGGGTCCGGCTCCAGGGTGGGCCTCTCCTTGGGTCCGTCCTGCACCTTGACCTTCCTGTAGCCGTAGGGGGCCATGGGAGCGACCCAGAAGCCCCTGGAGGCGGCCTCCCTCATACCCCGCAGGACTTCCATCGCCAAATTCTCGCTATAGAACTCGTCCACGGTCTCGATGATGCCTTCGAGGAGCCTGCCGGTGGGGTTGTCCTCGGCCTGCTCGGTGATGGAGACGACGCGGAGGCCCTTTCGCCTGAGCATGGACTTCAGGATGACGGCGTGCTCCCGCTTGCGGGTGAACCTTGAGAATTTCCAGACCAATATCTCCTCAAAGGGGGCCTCGGTCCTCTTGGCCTCGTCCAGCATCTTCTGGAATTCTGGGCGGTTCATCACGCGCCCGCTCTCGGCCTCGTCCACGTACTCCCGGACGACCTCGTAGTCGTTCTTGTCGGCGTAGTCCCTGAGCGCCCTCAGCTGGGCGGACACGGACAGGTCCACGTCCTGGCGGTCGCTGGAGACTCGGGCGTAGAGGGCCGCCGGGGTACGGTCGTTTCGTTCACTCATCTGTTCCTCCTCCTCCTTCCTGCTGTTCGTTCCGGCGGGCCTCGGCCCGTTGGCGGCGCTCCCGCCGCAGCCACTCTCGTTCGTCCATGTACAGGCGTAGAGCCTCACGGATAAGCTCGCTCATGGTGCGGCCCTCCTCCTGCATCAGCTGCCTGACCTGCTCTTCCATCTGCGGGGGCAGGGAGAAGGTGATGACCTTGGACTTTCTGGGAGTGGTCATTCTCTCTTTTTGCTCCTAACTGTCATACCATGTCATAACAGTATCATGAACGAACCAGATGCCGGTGTCAAGGGCCGCAGCCCCTATTAGAGGCGTACCGAATAGGGTAAAATGGGGTGGTAGACACTGAGAAGGAGCACCTCTCCCTATGGGGACATTCAAGTGGAAGCTGCGCATCTCCAGCATGGATGGGCAGCAGGAGTGGGACGTGGAGGCGACGGTGGACACCGGCGCATCGTTCACCACGCTGCCTGCAAGCCTTCTGCGCGAGCTGGGGATCGAGGCCACAGGCAAGCGTGGGTTCCTGCTGGCGGATGGTCGGCGGGTTGACATGAACTACGGGACAGGCGTGGGCCACAATAGACGGCGAGAGCGTGGTCACGATCGTGGTCTTCGGAGAGGACGAGGCCCCTCCGCTGCTGGGGGCATACACCCTGGAGGGTCTTGCCCTGGCGGTGGACCCGGAGGCTCAGCGGCTGGTCCCCACAAGCATGATCCTCTACTAGGCCGCTGCGCTCCTTCCTCCCCCACATCTCAGCCTTCCGCATCCCATTGGGTCTGCCGCTCCCCCTCGCACCCCATCAGCCCACCTCCTCGCAGCCGTCCTCCTGAACATCGGGCCGGTGCGATGCGGCTGCCCGTTCCTCGATGTAGGAACGGATGGCGACGCGAGCCAGGATGCGCAGCCCCTTCAGGACCGCCCTGCGGTGTTCCGGCGTGTAGGACGGCATGGAGGTCTCCAGGGCGTTTTCAAGCTCCTGCCCTCCGGGCCTCTTTCGTCCGTTGTTTCTTCTGGGATCTTTCATGGTGTCTGGTCGCAGCGGCGGTTCGTCGGGCCGCTGGCCTCTCGTTGCGAGTCTGGAAACGGGCCGCCGGCGCGGACGGACCGGGCGAATGCCGGCGACCCTATGGGGTGGGTCTAGCGCTCCTCTTCCTCCTGGTCCTCGTCGTCCTCCGTCTCATCCTGGTCGTCCGTCTCCCAGAGGTTCATCTGGAAGCCGTCGCCCATGAGGATGTCCAGGCCGCCGGGGAAGCGGCCCGCGAAGCGGTAGAGGGACTCCATCGCTCCCCCGGAGGGCTCGACGCCCTTCCTGCGCCAGCGGCGCACCTGCTTGCGGTCCACGCCGATGGTCTGGGAGAAGGCGCTCCAGGTGAGGCCGCTGGCCTCCTTGAGGCTCTCCAGGCGCTCCTTGAAGTCTGCGGACAACACGCCGCTCTGGTAGGGCAGCATCCGTCCGTGTGCGGTGGTCCGGTCGGTCCCGTCGAAACGGGGTTCAGCGTTGTGGTTCGTCATCAGTTACCTCCAATCTGAATATCTGGTGAAAGTCGTTCACGCCGAGGGCCTTCTGCATCCGTTCGCGGATGCGTCCCGAGGGCGCTCGCCCTTCGTTGACCAGCTTGGAGACGTAACCGGGGCTGACCCCGATCTCCCTGGCGAGCCAGTTCTGAGAGCGGTTGAGCATAGCCAGCCGCTTCCAGACGGCCGCCGTGTCAAGCCGGACGACGGTCCGTCCTCGACGCCTCCGGGGGCCGCTCGAATCGCCGGTGTTTGGGCACATGGCTTCTCGTTCTCCTATCGGGACGGGAGCGGCGCAGAGGCTCCCGCTCCCGTCCGTTGGTTGTCGTTCATTGAGGCGGCAGGGCCTGGGGCGACTGCCAGTCGCCGGGGGTGCGCCAGGCGCGTCCCAGCGGCCCAAGCTCGCCTACGGCGGCCCCGTGGGAGACCCACAGGGGGACCGTCACCCCCCTCGCCCCCATCTCCTCCCGCGCCACGCGCAGGAAGTGGGTGGCGGCGATGTCGTCGTCGAAGACGACCAGCACGTCGGGCCGGACGCCGTGGTCGTCGGTGGGCCGGTGGGACGAGTAGTAGCGCAGATATGGAGCGAGGCGCTCCGACATGGTTGAGGGGCGCACGGCCCTTCGCTCCCACTCCAGGAAGAAGGGCCAGGCCGTCCCGTCCTTGCGCAGGACGCCGAAGGCGTCGGGGTGGATGGAGCGCATCCCGCCCTCGTGCCGGAAGTAGCGGGAGGCCCTCCGGGGCGGGTCGAGCTGGGCTATCTCCCAGCCCAGGAAGCCCGCCTGCCTCGCCAGGGCGGCGACGAAGGCGTGGACGGCTGCGGTGTGCTCGACGTTCCTGAGCAGCTGCCTGCTCCTGCCGCCGGAGACGTTGCGCCAGTCGAAGGGTTCCTTGGGGACCAGGGGCGCGACGCTCCACCGCTTCCTGGCGACGGCGACGGCGGTGCGGTCCCTGCGGGCCAGCACCGCCAGCCCCCGGTCGGTGAGGGTCAGGCGTCCGCCCGCGCCGGGGGCGCGGGTCGCCAGGCCGAAGCCCTCCAGGGGGTTGACCAGCTGGGACGCTCTCGGAGCCGAGACGCCCAGCAGTCCGGCCAGGTCCTTGAGGACGATCCAGGGCCAGTCGGAGAGCAGGTCCAGCGCTCGCTTCTCGGCGGGCTTCAGGAAGCAGGGCAGCATATGGTCGGGGACGTTCCAGCCCGGACCCTCGACGGCTAGGTCGGCGGGCGCCGACGCCTGGGACGGCTCGGGTTCTGTGGGAAGCGTGCCTCCCGGCTCCGCCCGGTCGAGGACCGAGCGCAGGTCGATGGCGGCGTGGACGGCGGGCGGGCTCCACACCGGGTCGCCGGGTGTTGCCGCGACCGCCTCCCGCTCCAGGGCCAGGAAGCAGGGAACGGGAGCGCCGGTGAGCATCCTGCGGGCGTGTCTCAGCCCCACCTCGTCGGGCATGAGCACGAGGACGGTGCCGGGGAGCGGGCCGTCGCGCAGCCTCCGCATCCGGTTGGAGAAGGCCGACCTGTCGGCGGTGAGGCCCCGGCGGACGACGCCCACGGTGCGCCCGTCGGGAAGGGCGAGGGAGGCGTCCAGGGGGCTGGCCCGGAACCACCGGAAGCGTATGGGATAGGTGACGCCGGAGACGGCGGCGGCCAGCCGGTAGATGACGGCCAGGGCGTCGAGGCGCTCCATCAGGATGCGCCGCCACGCTGCGGAGACGGGCCGGTCGCGGACCAGGTCGTCGGGGGTCGCGCTCTCCTCCCCGGCCAGGCGTTCAAGCCCGTCGGCGGTGAGGTGGAACCTTCGCGTCGGGGGCACGAGGTCGGTGGCGTGGGGGACCGAGGCGGCGAACCCGCCGCTCTCCAGCCTCTCCACAGCCTCGTAGACCGCGCCCCTGGACCAGCCGGAGACGGCGACCATCTCCAGCCGGTCGAGGAAGGGCATCTCAGACAGGGCGCGGAGCAGCTCCTCTTCACATCCGCCGGGCTTCATTCCTTCGCCTCCTCTTCCGCGTTCTCCTCGGCGGCGCGGTTCCGCTTGCTGACCTGATTCCTGCGCTCCGAGTCCTGCGGCGCGGCCTTCTTCTGCTCCTGCTCCGACTCGCCTTCTTTCTCCAGGGCGTCGGCCCTGTCCCGGAAGTCCTTCGCCTTCTTCTGAGCGTCGGCGTCGGCGTCCGAGATGTCGTGGGCCGTCAGGGTGTACCTGGCGGCGTCGGCGCGGATGCGTGCGGCGGCGGCGGGGTCTCCCTCCTCCGGCTTTCTGACCATCATCGAGAAGGCGGGCATCCGCTCCTTGCCCACGGTGGCGCGGACGTAGCAGTGGTGGACGGGGAGCGACGTGATGTCGTCCTCGGTCACCCGCTCCTTGCCCAGCTCCCAGACCAGCGTCCGGGCGTCGTTGCCGGCCACCTGGAAGACGGCGAGGCAGCCCACGTTGGCAAGCAGGGTGTCCCGCATGGTGCGGGAGAGGTCGTCCAGCTTGGCGAGGCTCTGGGTCGCGAGGATGAAGGACGCTCCGAACTTGCCCAGCTCACTGAGCATCGACTCGTAGTCCACGCCCGGCATCGACTGCATCTCGTCCACCACCACCAGCGCCCCGCGGCGCTTCTCAAGGGGCAGGCTCTCCTGCTCCCGTATGACCGAATCGACCAGGTTGAGCAGGGACGCTCCCACCAGGGCGGCCACGTCCCTGCCTACGCTTCCCTGGGCGGTGGAGACCAGCAGGATGCCGCCCTCCAGGATGGTCTCCCGCAGGTCGATGGTGGAGCGGCGCTGGCCCAGGATGGCCCTTGCCCGCTTGGAGGATGCGTAGTAGGAGAGTCTGGTCTGCACGGGAGCGAGAGCCTCGGCGCGGTACTGCTGGTGCCAGCTTCCGAAGTCCCTGGCCCACCATTCAAGGAGGTAGGGGTCTTCGATCCTCTTGAGCACGCCGTCCCGGAACTTCCTGTCGGAGAGGAGCTTGAGGCCGTCGAGGATGGTGTGCTGGCTGCCCTCGTCGGTCTCCGGGTGCTCGTTGGCCTCGTGTAGGGTCTTGACGGTCTGTTCGAGGATGGACTGCATCCTCGGCCCCCACTGCTCCCACAGCCCTCTGGCCACGCGCACCACCGAATCGGCGGTGCGGTCGCGGTCGGAGAAGATGCGGGTGTCCAGCAGGTTGATGCCGGGAGCGCCCCTGCGGTCGGCCAGGTCGATGAGGCGCACCCGGTCGATGAGGGAGTCGGGGACGTGCTCCATGAGCCCGGCCACCAGGTCGGCGTGGGGGTCTATGACGACGATGGCGTCGCCGTCCCTGCCCTCGGCCTTCTCCCGCATCTTGTGGGCGGCGACGTGGTGCATCAGCGTGGACTTGCCCATGCGGGTGCGGGCCACGTAGAGGTGGTGACGCCGCAGCAGGTCCTCGGGGAATCGGATGGGCTTGGGCTTGCCCGCCGTGGTGTCGCCCACCAGTGCTCCGCCCCTCACGCCCCTAGCGGAGGGATTGAGCGCCCGAGCGCCGGACCGCTCCACCAGGGGCGTCTCGTCGCCTGCGCCGGGCGGATGCCACAGGCAGGCGGCCTCTCGGACCCCCAGGACGCTGCGGCTCCCGAACAGGCCGGGGCCTGCGGGGTTCATCATGTCGGGGTTGGGAACGGCGGGCCGGACCTTCCCCACCTTGAATCGCGCTCCTGCGGGGTTGTCGAAGTGGCGGTAGGCGGCAGCCACCGGGTCGAGAAGCTCCCCGGCCCGCTGCGGCGCCGTGTCGATGGGCAAGACGGCGACCACCTGTAGCTCGGCGTCGAAGGCGATGCGGGACACCTTCTCCTTGATGAGGAGCGGGTCGTGGACGCGGCTTCTGGCCTTCTTCCACCGCCACCAGGCCCAGCAGCCGGCGGCCAGCCCCAGGGCCGTGCCCGTCCCCAGGAGGGCGGCCTTCCATATCTCGCCGTCCTGCACCCACAGGTAGCCCTTCAGCGCGGCCAGCGCGCCCAGGCCGAGCACGGCCATCGTCACGCCGTCCATCTGCAACGGCTTGGTCTGGAAGGTGTAGGCGGGTTTCCGCGGCTCTGTGCCGGGCCGCTTGTGGGCCTTGTCCAGGTGTCCCTGCGACCAGTCGGGTCCGAGGGATCGCAGCATCAACCTCGCCACCACCCGCTCCCCCTCGTTCAGCTCTGAGAGCGCGCCCATCAGGGCGATGAGGGGGTCGGAGCCGGGATCGAGCAGGTCGTCGTCGCGGAAGGTGCGCAGGGGCACGTACTCGGGGCCGTCGGCCCGCAGGGTCATCGACCACGCCTGCTCGCCCTCTTCTAGCCTGAGCGGGTCGTCCTCCGGGTCAAGCCTCTGGATGCGGGCCTGGGGATAGTGGGCCGAGAGCTGGCCGCGCACCACGGCGGCGTCGAGGCAGCGGGCCATCAGCGTCACGCCGTCCATGTCGGCGGCCAGCTCCAAGGAGAAGGGCTCGGGCACGGCGATGGACTGGAGCAGGTTCTCCACGCCCAGCAGGGTGCGCTCCCCGGCGCGGGGCGGCGTCACCGCCAGCAAGACGGGCTTCTTCTCTTCTCTATCGGTTCCGAATAGAAGGTCCTTCGTGTTCAGCTTCATAGGTGCTAGTCCTTTCTCTATGGGGTCTCTCTACGCGTTCGTCGTCGTGCTCTCGACGGGCGGCGGCAAGGGACGCTGCCCATGCTGGCCCGGCCTCCACTCGATGACCGCCGTCTCCTCCGGGGTGGCCTCGATGCGCACGGGGAAGCGGTTGCCCCGCGCGAGTAGCAGGCCGTCTCCCCTGGGACACGACAGCAGCCAGCGTTGGAGATCCTCGGGCAGGTCGAAGGCGTCGCCGACGGTCCTGATGGCGGCGGCGTCCTGCTGGAGCAGCAGCTTGAAGGCGGCGTTCTGAAGCAGGGCGCGACCGGAGTGGCCGGTGATGGTCCTCGACGTGTCCTCGGAGAGGAGGTCCTGCACGTCCTGGGTGATGAACTGGAGCCCCAGACGGTGCTTCCTCGCCCGCTTCGCCATGCTGACCATGAAGGCCGCGCCTTCGGGGTGCTGCATGATCGACCACACCTCGTCCACCACCAGCAGGCGTGGCTTGGGGTCCTGGGCGGCTGCCGCCCACACCGTCTCGGTGCACACCATCGCGGCGGCGGGCCGAAGCTCCGGTTCGAGCAGCCGTAGGTCGAAGACGGTGACGAGGGCCTCGTTGCCCAGCAGGTCGTCGCCCTCGTCGGAGAGCAGGTGTCTCAGGCTGCCGGTGGCGAAGGGCCGCAGCAGCCGTGCGAGAGCCTGCCCCGAACTCGATTCGGGGTCTCGGTTGCCCGCCTCGTCCTCTTGCAGATACTTGTAGAAGTCCCTGAAGCCCGTGCGCTCGCGGGGCTTGGCGTAGTAGCCCGCCAGGGCATGGTCGAGGGAGGCCCTGCGCTCCGCGCCTAAGCTCTCTCCCACCATCACCTCGATGAGGCGTCTCAGGCTGCCGATGCGCTGGAGCATCTCCTCGGAGTCGCCCCGCTCGATGACGAAGGGGTTCATGCCCTCGCCCGGCACACCGGGCGAGAGAACTCTCCCTCCCGCTGCGCGGGCCATGTCCGCGTACTCGCCCTCGGGGTCGATGACGTAGGCGGTGATGCCTCGCGTCAGTCCCCTGAGAACGCCAAGCTTGGTGGCGAAGGATTTTCCTGAGCCGGAGCGGGCCAACACAGCCGTATTCGCGTTGAGGTGCGTCCCGTCCCACGGGTCGTAGACCACCGGGGAGCAGGCCCGCATGTCGATGCCGTAGAGGGTGCCGCTCCGGGTGTCGAGGTCGGGCGGGGAGAAGGGAAAGAGCCTTGCGATGCTGGATGTGTCGAGGCTGCGCCACTCGGCCACGGCGTTCAGGGCCAGGGGCAGGGTCGATAGCAGCCCTTCCCTCTGCCGGAAGGCCAGGTTGTCCAGCTTGCCGAGTGTCGCGCCGAAGTGGGCCTTCGCCCTCTGGGTCATCTCCTTGAGGGACGCCTCGTCTTTCGCATGGAGCGTCACTGAGAGCGATGCGTGAAAGAGTCTCTCCCGTCCCCGCTGCACCTCGTCGCGGAGCCGGGTGATGTCCTCCAGGGCGATCTCCGCTTCGGGAGACATGGTGCGGCCCCGCTTGAAGGACAGACTCTGCGCCGACTCGAACCTCACCTTCTGCCACTCCAGGGTGCGGGCTGCCTGCTCCGCCGGTATGGGGCCGACGTGGACAGACAGGTCCATCGGCGCGCCCGCCGCCATGAGCCCCTGGAGGAAGCCGGGGGCCAGGGACCGGGGCCACTTGCCCAGGTGAAGGGAGCGGACCAGCCGGTCTCCGACGCGCACGTCGCGGCGTCCTATCTCCACCTCGACCGGCGTCTCCTCGTCGAACTCCGAGGGCGATCCGCCGAGTGTTGCGGCCACCAGGAACATGCGGAGTTGCCTCCCCTTCAGCAGATGAACGGAAAGCCCCGCTCTTGCAAGCAGGCCGCGCAGGTCGTCGATGCGCCCGGACTCGCACACGGCGTAGAAGCGCCGGTCGAGGATGCCGTCGCGGGCCTCAAGGTCGGTGAGCAGACGGCGAAGCGACTCGGCGGCGGCCCTCGTCTGCGGGGGAAGGTCCTCCGGCTGCGCCTGCTTGAGCTTCTCCCGCATCCCTTCCAGGCGGGGCGCGTGCTGTCTGATGAGCAGCTGGGCCGGGAAGTCGAGGGCGTTGAGCGCCCCTGCCTGCCCCAGCGCGTCCTCCCAGGACACGGTGAAGGACGGCGCTGGACCGTGAAGAGGAAGCGAGTAGTCGATGCGCTCCCCCTCGGCGAGGGTCGCCGAGCCCCAAAAGCGCAGCCACGCGCCCTGCGGACCGCCGAAGGCCCGCACCCGGATGTCCAGGGCGGTCGCGGCCCGGAGGGTGACGGCGGCGCGGTCGCCGGAGACGGTGAGCCCCTCGACGAATATCCGGCGTCCCTCCACCGGCTCGGTGAGATCGAAGTCGATCTCGTCCCGCCAGGGCTCGTGGTCGTCGGCCAGTGCCGACGCCGGGACGGCCACGACAGCGGCCATCAGGACGGCCAGGGCCACGACCGGAATCCAGCCCATCCGGGGCTTCCTGCGTCTGCTCTGCAAGGTCTCGGCTTTATGCCCTTGACCGCGCCCGTTCCCGGCGTCCTTCCCCCTGCGCTTACCGAACCAGCGCATACGCCCGTTGCGGCGTTCCTTGTTCTTGCGGGTCTTCCCCTTCTTGTGCAGCCTTGCCAGGCCGCGTCCGGCCCGCTGAGCCTGATGGCGAAACGCGCCGGGGCCGCTCCTGACCGGCTGCGTCGGCGTGGGCGGCTCGGCCCTCACCAGTTGGGACACCGGCCCGGCGTAGCGCCGCGCCCCCAGCCGGTACTTCAGCAGGTCGGCGGCCACCAGGGGCAGCCGCCGACCGCCTATCTTCCCCACCACCATGGCGATGCCAACCAGTCCGAAGAGGACGGCCAGCGCCATGCGCGCCTCGGACGGACCGACCGGGGCGTAGCGGTATGCGCCGTACGAGATGGCGCACACCGCCGTCACCGCCACGATCTGCGGGAAGGTGAACCCCAACAGCACCCGGTCCTCGGCCTGCACGTGGGTCGGTACCTCGTGTTCTCTCATTGCTCTCTTTCTCCCTTCTTGTCCGGCTAGCTGCCGTCGGGGGTGGGGGTTGCCGGGGTGGGAAGCTCGACGTCCACCGCCGGGTCCACGACCGCGTTCATCACCAGCTCCACGACGCCGTAGGCGACCAGGGCAAGCACGACGCCCGCCAGGGCGGTCATCATGGCGCTCTTGCCGCGCTCCATCTGGTGGGGCGCTCCGCTGGCCGTCAGGTACAGGTAGGCCCCGTAGATGAAGAAGCCCATGCCGATGGCTCCCACGACGCCCAGCAGGATTCCCACCAGGTTCGAGATGGTCTGTGTCAGTTGTTCCATTCGTTTCACTCCTCTTTGCTTGTCGAGCCTTCCGCTCGTCTCTACCGGTCGGGGTCGGTTCGCTCCGTTACCTGCACATCTCGCCCCCCCTCCCTTGCGTTGTCTATCGACACGAAAGCTGTTGTTCGCATATCTGTCTTTATTCCCCGCTGCTCCGGGGCTCGCCGCCCCCGTCTCCCCCGGCCGCAGGGGTAGCCATCGAAGCCGCCGAGCTGAGGCCGCTGGCGGCGGCCGAAACGCCCGCGCTGGCCGCCATCGCCCCCACCGCCATGCCTCCCGGCCCCCCGGCGGCCCCGCCGGCCACCAGTCCGATGGCCTTGGCCGAGCGCACGAACGAGCCGGGCAGGTTCATGCCGAAATAGAGCATCGAGAGCCAGGAGTCGAAAGTCCCGGCATTGCCCAGCATCGACGGCACCCTCGTCGCCATGTAGACGAAGGCCAGGGACATGAGCAGCTTCCAGATCAGGTCCTGCACCGGCTCGAACGCGGCGATGGCTGCCACTTCATTCAGGAACCCGAAGCCCAATGCCAATGCGATGAGCTGGATGGCCTGCTGGAACACCGTCGTCATGAAGAGCCTGAGCCAGTGCCGCCCCCATCCCGCCGTGTGGGGCAGGGATCCACAGCCCCAACGCGATGGGCGCCAGGGCAAGGAGGATGTCGATGAGGGCTAGCCTCAAGACCATCTGGACGATGACGTAGAGGACGAAGAATCCGTAGACCAGATAGAGGGCAGCCAGGAGGAGGGCCATGCCGACGCTCCCGGCGTTGACGGCGGTCAAGAGGGTGCGGAGCGTCGAGCGGAGCAGGTCTCCGGGGGTGATGTTGAGGGAGACGGCTATGAAGCCGGACACGGCGTCGGCCACGTCGAGGACCAGTGCGCACCACCAGAGGGACGAGGCGGCGGCAACGAGGCCGAGCACGAGGCGCGGGACCATCTCCCGCCACCCCGTCTGCTGCCGTCCCAGGTGCTCACTCACGATGAGGCTGAGGCCCATCCAGCCGAGGATGACCACGAGGGCGCCCGACGTGATGGCCCAGACGACCATCCACGCCTGACGCACCAGGTCGTGGGCGTAGGTGAGGTCGGGCGGGGTGCCGGTGAGGATGTCGCTCATCGGCTACCCGCCCCCGCAGTTGTCGGCGTCCTCGCCGCTGGCTCTTTCAACGACGCCGCAGAGCGTGCCGTGGACGCCCTCGACCATCCAGCCAGCGAAGGCCCTCGCCCAGCGCGCAGGGTTGAGGGCGCTAAGAATCTTGTCCCAGATGCGGCCCGGCTGGTGAATGGGGACGACGGCGTAGAACTCGCCCCGTTTGCCGTTCTCGGCCTCCGCCAGCAACACCAGCAGGTAGGCCCTGTCGGGGTCGAGGTCGGGCTGCTCGTCGAGAGCCGGGTACTCCCACGAGTACTCCCAGCCGTCCGAGCGCTTCTTCTCTCCGCCATTGACCCGGTACATGGCGCTGATCCAGTCGCCGGTGTCGGCGTCGCGGACGGCGAAGAAGAGGTCCGCGATCTCCCGGTCGAAGACGGGGCGGGCGACGAACTCGCCGCCGCCCTTGCGCTCCACGAACTCCCGGTCGGCGTTGACCAGGGTTATCTCGTCGCCGGGCGGGGTCTGGGCCAGGACGCTGTTGCTCGCGGGGGTCGCCACCAGCGCCGCCAATAGCAGCGCGGATGCCAGGGGAATAAACCGCCTGAAAGACCTGAGTTTCGATTTCAGCGCCAACTCGTTCACCTCCCTGGGGTCTAGTGCCAATCAGCGATTCGCCGCTGTCCCGAAAGAGTGTGGACAACCGGGGCGCCCGGCATAACTACCTGAAGGGGCGCTCATATGAGGGCCCCTATAGGCCCTTGGTTTGGACGCCCCTTCCGTGATGTCATTGGGGTGTACAGAGAAAGGACTTTGGCAACAATTTGTCTGGGGTGGTTGTTTCGTAGCTGAAACAGGGGGGAATCGCCCCCTACAGGACGTAAAAAGTGAACACTTTGTCGTAAGGGCACGTTCCGGCCCCGGGGTGCAAAACGGGCCATAGTGGTGAACAAATCGAAGCCCTGGAAAACGGCGAAATCGAGCAAAACCACCCGCACTGGTCGACAAGACGAAGCCCGTCGAAATTGGGGCCAGCGTCGAGGGCTGGGCCGGGACCGAAAGTCTGGAATGGAGGCGTCTCGAATGGAAGCGAAGAAGCTGGTCTTCGGCAAGAGCAACAGCGTGGAGGACATGCAGCACGTGCGGCTCATGGCGCTTCTCCAAGAGCTGGAGCGGGAGCACGGGCGCAAGGGAGCGGCGGCGGTCCTGGGCCTCGACCATCGGACGCTGGGCGCCAGCCTCGACGATGGCGTGCTGTCCCGGCGGGTCAGGGGCGCGTTGGAGCGGGCGTTGCAGGAGGGCATCGGCTCCGCCGCAGACCGCCAGCGGGAGCGCAACGACGGGCTGGAGAAGCGGCTGGAGGAACTGGAGGGCGTCGTCGAGGCGCAGGGGAAGCAGATGCGGGTGGGACGCCGGGCGTTGGAGGACGCAATGCGGGCCGTGCGGGAGGAGACCGCCAGGGCGCTCAGGGAGTTGGAGGCAAGGCTGGCGCAGCCCCAGGCCGACGGGGCAGCCCAGGGAGAAGCGGCGACGCCCAGGCCCGGCCAGCCCAGGCGGAGGGCCGCGCTCAGGCGGGAGTTCCCCGATCTGGTGACCCGCGAGCCCGCCGAGGACGACGAGGATGTGTTCGGCGCCGCCTGGCCGCTGATCGTCGAGTGGCGGGAGATGAAGGCCGCGCACCCAAGCCGGGGCGGGGGTCCGTCGTGGCTGGCATCCCAGGAGCGGCTGCTGACGGTGGAGCTGGCGCTCCTGGAAGAGCACGGGATGACGCTTCCCCCGGAGACGTACCCGCTGCGGGGCTTCGCACGGGACGGCCAGACCGGCTGGCGCAGGACTGCGCTCTACGACACGCGGAGGGCGCGGGCAAGGTGGGAGCTACTCCGGCGCGTGCTCACCCTGTGGCTGTGGCGGAAGTAGCAGGCTCCGAGTGCGGGGAGTCGCCGTCAACTTTTGTGAACACTTTGGCGGCAATGTGCGGAAGGGGGCCTGCAGGCCCTCTCATCGCGGCGTCGGGCCGGGCGATAATGACTGCGCTGTTTGGCTTTCTCCAAGGTTTCCGACCATAGAAACCTGGGTGCGTGGTCCCTGTTGCACGGGCATGACCGGAGGATGATTCGCTCTCCCCCGGTCGCCCACGAGGGAATGCTGCCGAAGCGGAGTTGACGCTGGTCCTTCGCAGGCAGCGCGGGCCGAAACGACGGAGTTGACCTAGCCCTTCGTCCTCGGCCCAGTCCGGCGGTTGGAGTGATAAGCCCTTCGCCCGTTGGACACCCGTCCGGTGGTTGGGAGTTGATCGCTTCCGTCGCTGGACACCGGTCTGGCGTTGGGGTTGATCGCCTCATCCGTTGGATGCCAGGACGACGTGCTCTGAGCGTATCGTCCTCGGCAACCTGGTCGAAGTGCGTCTGTCGTTTCGACCGGCTCCTCATGCCCGCGGCATGGCTGACACACAGCCAGGCCGCAGCTTCGACATGCGCCGGTCCGCCGTTGCAAGCAGGCTGGCCGCTTCACGTCTCGCAGCTTCCCCCAGTGACGTTGTTCACCCCCGTATCAAGTACGGGGCGGGCTCTGGGCAAGCTGCGTCTTACTCCCATGCGCCGGTCTGCGATGAAGTCGTAGGACGGCCGCTTCCCGTCTCGCAGCTCTCCCACTGACGTTGTTCACCCCCGTATCAAGTACGGGGCAGGCTCTGAGCCGAGCTGCGTCTTCTTTATCCCCCTTCGTCTCCCGCGTCCGGCATCCGACCGTGGGCGGAGTGCGTCCAGCGTCAATCAACCCCATCAAACACGTCCCGCGCCACGGATGTCCTGCGCGGGTGTCAACAACCGAAAGGAGGAGTCCATGCACGTCAACGAGGTCCAGCGCCGCTGACGGCGGGGCCTCCGGCTTTCACCACACATCCCAACTCACAAGGGTCGTTCCCATCCGGGGACGGCCCTTCTTCTTTGCCCGCAAACGGGCGCAGGCCAACGGCAACACAACACAACAGAAGGAGGACGGACCGATGACGACGGCAACACAGACGACTGGCGCTCGGACGACGGAGACGACGGCGAGGACGGCAGAGAGCGAGCTGCGGGCTGCTGCCAGGCGGCGGGGGGTCACCATGAAGGAGCTCGCGGCCATGATGGGCGTGAGTGCGGGATACCTGTCGCAGATCGCCAACGGGGGCAGGCCGTGGACGCCCAAGATGCGCGAGAAGGTCGCGGCGGTCCTGGGTGAGGTCCCCCGCCAAGGGATCGTCTACCGCCAGGGCGGCGTCGTGATCGGCGAGAGCAGCTTCATCCGGGAGCGCGCCCGCGAGATGGGATTGACCATGCGGGACCTGGCCGACCGCGCCGGGGTGTCCTACAGCTACATGACGGACGTATCTCGGGGCCGCAAGCACATGGGCGTCAAGGTCCAGGCCAGGGTAGAGTCGGCGCTCAAGGCCGCGGCGAAGATCGCTCCCGCACAGTGCGCCAACCGCCCGGCGAGCGTGGTGAGCGGGCAGAGCAGCTACGTCCGGGAGCGCGCCCGCGCCCTGGGCATGACCATGCGGGAACTCGCCGAGCGGGTCGGCGTGTCCGCCAGCTACATGTCAATGGTGTCCCGCGGCCGCAGGAGCATGGGCGTGAGGGTACAGGCGCTGGTCGAGGCGGCGCTGGAGGCCGAGGCGACGGTCGCGTCCGCGCAGCTTGCCTGCGTCGACACGAAGGCCGTGTGGGACCGCATGGACGCTCACGGGATCAGCCAGAACGAGGTCGCACGGCGAGCGGGCATCAGCTCCTCGTACCTCTCCCAGATCATGAGCGGCAGGTCCACTCCGTCGGCGGGCGTGCTGAAGAGGCTGCACGCCGTGCTGTTCCGGCGCGCGAAGTCGGAGGAGCGGGTCATGCCCGTCGAGGTGAAGGTGCTGGGCTGGCGAAAGGGCGAGCGGAGCGGGATGGTGGTGCGCGGCGTCGGAGGGCCTGGGCGTGGCGCCAAAGCTGTCGGCGGCGGAACCGTTCGGATCGGCGGTCGCGTGCCCTGGGGCGCGAAGGCGGAGTACGCCTACCGCGCCGGGTACGACGGAGCGGGCCGGTTGTCGATGACGCCCGTCCTGATGCCGGGCTACTCCGCCATGCTCAAGCAGTCGGAGCCCGCTGCGGCCTAGAGACGTGGGGGAAGGACACCGAATCACGGTGTCCTTCCCCCGGCACGCCAATGTGTGCCGCCTTTTTTGCGTTTCAGCCCCTGCGGTCGCGGCCGCCTCGCCGACGTGCGGCTTCCTCCCTCGGACTCCTGCACCGGGGCGGGACGGCTTTGGGCGTCTCACCCCGCCCTTCGTCCCGGACGGTCCACGCGGTCAGCAGGTGGGCGAGTCCCAGGTCGTCGGCCAGACCCAGCAGGGCCATCTGGTGCCGGAAATGGGGTCGCGCCCCCTCCTTCCACCACCGCTTCACGGTGTGGGGATAGGTCCCAAGGCGGCGGGCGATCTCCGCCCACGGCAATTCGGACTCCTCCTTGAACCGCACGAGGCGATCGGGGAAGTCGTCGGGGAAGACATAGGTTCTTCTGCTGTGGTGTATGCGCTGTCTCGGCATGGCGCGTCGGTCCTTCCAGGGAAGGCTCCGCGGCCCCTTCCCCCCAGGGATCGCCGAGCCTTCCGGGGCGCGGCCCGCGATCGCCCTGGTTCAGCCCGCTCTCACCCTACGGCTCGAGTAGGACGAAGTTGGACGACCAGTGGCTCGAGCCTGCGGCGTTGACGACCTTCATCCGGCGCACGTTGCCGACGCCGTCCGTGTCCCCACGTACACCAGCAACGTGTCCTCGCCTTCCGTGGGCCTCCGCCGCAGAATCCGGTAGCCGGTGATGCTGTCGTCGTCCGGGGCCGCCTATCTCAGGGTCACCGAGCCGCCGTCGTTCACCGTGGCCGTTGGCGGCGCAGTCCTCGGTCACGGGCGGGGTGACTTTCTGTCCCAAGCGCGTCACGCTGTCACTTCCCCGCAGGCAGGCAGAGGCCGCAGGCCGCCTTGTGTCAACCCCCCTGAGGCTACTAGGGGACGACTGTCGCTTCGTATCCTTGGCCCCAGCAGGCGACGGTGCCGTTGGTCCTCACCCCGCAGGTGTGAACCTCCCCGGCGCTGACCGAGGCGAACTCCCCGGCCGGCGGAGTGGTATGGCCAAGCCGGCTGTTAAAGATTCCGCCCCAGCAGGCCACCGAGCCGTCGGTCTTCACCCCGCAGGTGTGACTATCCAGCCCGGCGCTGACCGAGGCGAACTGCCCCTCCGGCGGTCTGGCCTTGTAAGACGTACTAGAACTGTCTGGGTGGTTGTTGTTGCCCCAGCAGGCCACCGAGCCGTCGGTCTTCACCCCGCAGGTGTGATCCCACCCGGCGCTGACCGAGGCGAACTGCCCCTCCGGCGGCGTGGTACTGCCCCTATAGTCTTCGCCCCAGCAGGCGACGGAGCCGTCGGTCCTCACCCCGCAGGTGTATTCCCCCCCGGCGCTGACCGAGGCGAACTGCCCCTCCGGCGGGCTGGCCTGGCCAGCCTCATCATCGCCCCAGCAGGCGACGGAACCGTCGGTCCTCACCCCGCAGGTGTGGCTACCCCCGGCGCTGACCGAGGCGAACTGCCCCTCCGGCGGGCTGGCCTGGCCAGCCTCATCATTGCCCCAGCAGGTGACGGAACCGTCCCGCTTCACTCCGCAGGCGTAGACGTTCTCATAACGGGCCGAGAAGGAAGACGACCCGACGCTAACGGATACGAACTCCCCCTCAGGCGACGCGGGGTTGTGCCCGTCAAGGACGTTACCGATCCAACATGTCACGGAACCGTGCCGCTTCACTCCGCAGGCGTAGTTAGAGGCGCTGCTGCTCACGGAGGCGAACTCCCCCGCCATTGCGCAAAGTTCCCCCAGCGGCTCCAGAATCGAATCGTGCAAGGATAGAGTCGAGGTGGGGACACAATTGCCGCCGCCGGTTAGCAGGTTACCTGCCATGTCCAGAACTTTCAGGCTTTCCAGGCTGCCCAACTCCGGCAACTCCCCGGTCAGCTCGTTGCCGGACAGGTTCAGCGATTGCAGGCTTCCAAGGCCGCCCAACTGTGCGGGTATCTCCCCGGTCAAATCGTTGATGGACAGGTCCAGAACTTGCAGGCTGGCAAGACTGCTCAACTCAGGGGAAATCTCCCCGGTCAACCTCTTGCCTGCCAGGTTCAAGGCTGCAACGCGGCCAGTGGCGTCCACGGAAACGCCTTCCCACGTGCCGAGGGGCTCCCGGCTCAGCCAGTTGGAGAGCCTGTCCGGTTGCCCCCAGGCGTTGTACAGGGAGATTAGCGCTTCGGTGTCGCCGGGGTGGTCTTCGGGAGCGCATACCGGAATCTCGACGGCGTAGCGGCTCGCGTCTCTCAGGACGTCGGATACGCATCCAAGCTGGTTCCCGTCGAGCCCGATCTCCCTCAGGGTGGAGACGAGGTTATCCAACTCCGGGGGAATGTCCCCGGTTAGTTGATTGCTTTCGAGGTCCAGCGATTGCAGGCTTCCAAGGCCGCCCAACTCCGGGGGAATCTTTCCGGTCAGCTGGTTGTCGCCGAGGTTCAGCGATTGCAGGCTTCCGAGGCCGCCCAGCTCCGGCGGGATCTTTCCGGTCAGCTGGTTGTCGCCGAGGTTCAGCGATTGCAGGCTTCCGAGGCCGCCCAACCAGGTGGGAACCCCTCCGGTGAGTTTGTTGTCGCCGAGGTTCAGTGTTTGCAGGCTTCCAAGGCCGCCCAACTCCGGCGGAATCTTTCCGCACAGCTCATTGTGCGACAGGTCCAGGTTCGCCAGGTTGACGAGGTAGCCCAGCTCCGGCGGCAGCGCGCCGCTCACCCCGGACAGCGTCAGGGCCGTCAGGCCGGTGAGATGGCCCACCTCGGACGGAATCTCCGCGCCTCCCAGGCGGAGGTCGAGTCCGACGACGCGGCCGTTCTCGTTGGTGGTGACGCCCGCCCACTCGCCGATGGGCGCGTGCCCGGCCCAGGTGTCGCTTCCGTCCCAGCTGTCGCCGTCGGTGGCCTCAAAGATGGCCAGCAGCGCGTCCCTGTCGGTCTCCGCCGAGGTCTGCGCCGGGGGTGGGTTCTCCGGCCGCTTGGGCGCGGGCGCCGAGCCGGGCGGGGTCCCGTGGCCGCCGCAGCAGAAGGGCAACCCGGCCAGGTCGGAATCGACGACCTCCAGTTGGCCTTGCAGGTTGACCGGCAGGCAGCCGTCCAGCACGTTCCCGCCCAGGTCCAGCTGGGTCAGGGTGGTCAGGGCGTGAAGCTCCGGGGGTACGGTCCCGGCGAGGTTGTTCTCGGCCAGGGCCAGGGCGGTGACCCGTCCGCTGGCGTCGACGGTCACGCCGTGCCACTGGCCGATGGGGGCGTCGCTGCGCCAACCGGCGTTGTCGGTCCAGCTATCGCCGTCGGTGGCGCGGTAGAGGGCGACCAGGGCGGCGCGGTCGTTCACACAGAAGGACAGTCCGGCCAGGTCGGAATCGGCGATGTCCAGTTGGTCTTGCAGGTCGGCAGGCAGGCAGCCGTCCAGCACGTTCTCGCCCAGGTCCAGCCGGGCCAGGGCGGTCAGGGCGTGAAGCTCCGGGGGTACGGTCCCGGCGAGGTTGTTGTCGTCCAGGGTCAGGGCGGTGACCCGTCCGTCGGCGTCTACGGTCACACCGTGCCACTGGCCGATGGGCTCGTCGCTGCGCCACCCGTCGTTGTCGGTCCAGCTATCGCCGCCGGTGGCGCGGTAGAGGGCGACCAGGGCAGCGCGGTCGCGTTCGGCGGCCTCCTCTGCCGTCGGTGTCGGGGTTGGGGTCGGGTCGGTCGCCGAGGGTTCGCCCTCCTCGGTGGGTCCGGGCGTGGCCAGGCCGAACAGGGATTGCGATCCCGAGGATTCGGCCTCCGGCGTCGCTTCCCGCTCAGCCGCCCGTTCGAGGAGCGAGCCGGGAGTTCCCCCGGGGTCGCCCTCGTCATCGGTGCAGGCCGCGAGGGCCGTCGCAAGCAACAGCGCAAGGACGACGCTCAACAGGGTCCCGTATCTTCTCGCTCGTCTACTGGTCATGTCTTTTCCTCCATTACGTCGATCGATACCGAGTTGTTCGGGCCATCCCTAGAACCCGCTGCCGTAGTCGCCGAACGAGGCAAACTCGTCCAGGTCACAGACAACTTCAGCCCTGACCCTGCTGCCGCTCTGCCTCACGGCGAGGTCGTCGCAGTCGTCGTTGTCAAAGTCGTCCTCAATGTCGTCCTCGGCTCGTTCGGCGTCCCGCTCGGAATCGAATTCAACCAACATCACGAGCTTGCCTTCCCGTGAGTTCTCTTTTTCCACCGACACCCCGGCGGCCTCGCAGCCGTCCCATGTGTCGTTGCAATTCCCGGCGCCCAGTCCTACACGCAAGTACCCGGAAGGGAGGTCTCTCCATAGATCGCCTAACTCGTCATCGAGAGACGCCCCGCCCCTATCGAGCCGCCGGAGCATGTCCTCCATATCCTCCTCGTAATAGGCGATGAGGACGGCGCCGCCGGGCAGGAAGGCAAACGCCTCCCACGTGCTCGACGAGTCCACCCATACTTCCACTCCGTCGATCTCGTCGTCGTCGTAGCCCCTGTCGTCCAGTTCGTCCCTCAGATCACGGTCGTCCGCTCCGCCTAGGAGGTAGACGTCGCCCCCGCCGTCTTCTTCGGAGTACGCCATGAAGTCCAGGTCCCGGGGGTCCACGTCGTAGGCGTCGAAATCCCAGTCGGATTCCACGCTTCTCCGCAGGTCACTGAGGTCGTCATCATCTTCAATCGCGGCGACATTGAGGTAGAGGACCCCGGCGGCATCGTCGGAGAGCATCCGCATGAGGTCCTCCGCGCCTCCTCCGCCGCTTCCACCGCCTCCTCCCAGGCAGGCGCCGGAGACAAGCAGGAGGAACAGCGCAGCGCCGCCTCCGAGCAGTCCCCATCTCGTCGCTCGTCTACTGGTCATCTTCTCCCCCTTCCGATTGCTGACGGGCGGCGCAGGCGTCCTCCCCTGGCTCCCGGGCGGGAACGCCGCATTGCGGAGAACGCGCCCGCGTCTCCGTCGCCGGTTCTGCATCTAGCCTCTGACCCCGTTGAAGCGTGGAATGAGCTGCAACACGGCGATCACCAGGAAGCTCCCGCCCGCCAAAAGACACCCAAAATGCGGAAGCGTAACGATGCTGGCCTCGAGGCCCGATCCGAAGCCGTAGTCGTCGATGATTTCGCCGAACCTGTCGAGGATGTAGATGTACGAGACCAGCGTCACCGCCATCCCGGCAATGCAGGTCACGATGACCGCCCACCGGGGCAGAATCACCGATGCCGTGCTCACGGCCGCCACAACCGCCAGGACGATGAAGAGCATTCCGGGAACGCCGTCATCAAGCCTCTCAGCAATCTCCGAAGCCACCTCCTGGAAGCGGAGCCCCTGCACCTCGAACTCGGTCTCGCCGCGGTACTCCACGGCTGCCGTCAAGGCGACCCAGGGTATGAGGAAGAGATTGAACAGGATGAACACGCCCAGCACTGAACCGCCGATGCCGCCGACGTTTACCCGCAGCATCCTTCTCAGCAGGCCAAGGCCCTGCACTGCGGCGGCGGGAGCAGTTGCGCCGGTTGCATCCGAAGCATCGCTTGTCTGGGGCGTTGCGCCGGACCCATCGCCGTCGCCCTCGGACCCGGCTACCTCCGCACCCGACGCGCCCTGTTTCTCCAGCAGCGCCTTCACATAGGCCACGGTGTGTGGAGGCATGGTCAGCACAGAGCCGTGGCGGATCTGCGACGCTCCTATCGCCCCAAAGGCCAGCAGCGCAAGCCAGAAGGACACGGAGCTGAAGTAGAAGACGAGGATGATCAGGCCGAGGGCGGCTATCGCTATCCGCACCTCCACCTGGACGGCGGGTGGCAGAAAGAAGGTCCCCACCGCCGCCAATCCCAGAATCCCCAGGAGCACGGGGTAGACCAGGGAGAGGCCGCTGGTCGCAAAGCCGAAGACGGACAGCAGGGCGATGGCTCCCAGGGCGGGAACGATGTACTCTTCCTTAATTCTCACATCTTCCTCCTAGCCGGCTTCCTCACGGCGCTATCCCCAAAGGGGGCGTTCGGAGGGGCAGTTGGGCGCAGGCAGCCTAATGACAAGACGCGCGGATACGCCGCCCGGAGATAGGCGGGGAGGGAGGGTTCTGAGGCGGGAGTGGGGCCGGAGGAGAGGGAAGGGAGTAGGAATGCCCTACGTGATGCGGGCTTCCTAGAGGTATTAGAACATATGTGTCGGGGGGGGGGGGGGTAACAGTAACACGCGCACTCGCGCTGTGCGGCTGCTCAGGGACGATGGGCGAACGAGGGCGGAGCGGCGGGACGCGGCCTCGCCTAGAGACAACCGACCCATTGGCGATGCTGTCGACCAGGAAGCGCCTCTGTGAACGATTACCATGCTCTCATCGCTTTCATCATGGCGTCCGCCCCAAACACTCAATATACACAAGAACAAGCTCTACTGTAGCAACAGTACTATACGCCAACTATGGTGCGGCGCGCAACTAAGTGGGGGCGTCCGCGCCGGGCTGCCGGGCTTTGGCGGGCGGGGCCGATGGGCGAGAATGGCAGGATGCGAAGAAGGGCGGATGAGGAAGAACGGGGCGGTTGGGTCGAAGCTACTCCCTGGCTTGGATGACGACGCGGCCGCCGTCCTCAACGTCGATGTTCAGGTTGTGGCGATCCAGCAGACGCATACCCGCTAGAGGAGTGGCGTCGGCGGCGTAGGCATCAACATGCTTTGGCTGGCCGTCCCAGAGTACCGTGACCCTGTAGACATCGAAGGTTGCTTCACTGCCATCGGCCAGAATCGCTAAGTCTCGGTTCCGGTAGGGTAACCCTAGTTCCATCACTAACGAGTGAGGCACGGTGAGGAATCCGGTGTAGCCGGTGTCAATGACAGCCTCGATTTCTCTTGTCTGCCCCGACTGGCCTTGCAGAGTGAGGGGTACGACAGCTTCATAGGCTTCGTTCACGTAGCCCTGGATCACGTGAGTTTCCGTAACGTGCTGCCACCGAAGTTGTATACTGCCCTGCGGCCTACTCGCAGGCACCAGATGTCATGGGCCTCTGGGTATTGGACGCACAGGCGATCCACAGCTTCAGACGCCTCATCGCCGATGGCCCATTTCCCGCTGTCCACGTCGATGGCAACGACCTCTCCATGGTGGTGGGCTTCGACCTGGGTGCGGATGTCCCGCTCGTAGACCTCCTTACCCAAGCGAGCCGTCTCATCTTTAGGGCGGGATGGTGGCGTGGTGAGCCATGCCCGCATCGGTACCGGGGTGTCTGCGTCTCTCATGCGTCCCCCTTTCATAGGCGACTTCCTACTCCGCAATTCTACCATCTTACGGAAGTGCGAGACAACGAGAAAGGCCGCGTGCAGGGGCGGACGGGGCGACCAGCTATGACTTATACTATTGGCATACAGTGGCTTACAGGCTGCCCAGCCACAACTCGAAGACCGTTCCACCTACCGACCAACGTGACGGTCCGTGCCGACGCGTCACACTACAGGAATCGCGAGTCCTCGGTGGATCGACAGGCTGCCAAGCCACATCTCGAAGATGGCGGTATCTACCGTATGCGGTGGTGGGCCTATTTTGACGATAGACAGAACCATCTTTGAATTGTGGATGGGGTTGTGAGGATTCTGAACTCGTTTTGCAGTCATGGCAGATAGGCCGCCCCAAATTTCACTGGGGAATAGCCAATCGCAAGGGAGGGTGTAGCCACTTGCTCAGACCTCTCTTGCGTCAGCGGCCAGCGTCTCCTGACGTTGACTTCAAGGGCCAGCCAACTAATGAGAAGACAGCCGACACCGAACAGAAGCAGCGTGAAATCGAAGGGTCGGGTACTGAAGACTGGTTCCACGATACTGTTAATGACCGCCGCCGTAACCGAAGAACAACGCCAGCATGCTCCCAACGTCCAGACCCAAGGTGTTCCAACCGAGGCCCCGGTTTTTGTTGCATCCCTAAATCCTTGTCTAGGTGGCGAAGCTAACAGAAAGGTCCAGTAGGACAACGCCCTAACTAATGCCATTCTGTTCCTTCTGTATACCTGTAGTCAAACGCACAGGCCGATTGACATACATAACCAGAAGGGTTATATTCGTGCAATGTACCCAGTAGTATTCCATAGGCGGCCCAACGGTGCCATTCCCTACGATGAGTACATACGGAGCGTCTATCACGCTGGACAGAAGACCGACGCCGCGAAAATCAGGGCATTCGTTGAGCGCCTCGGGCAGGAGGGCTCGCAGCGTCTCGTTGCGAGGCGATGGGCAGAGAAGATGAATGACGTATGGCAGCTTCGCGCCGGCCAGCACCGTATCTTCTACTTCTGGCACTCTGAAGCTGATCGGTACGTCATGCTGAATGGCTTCCGAAAGAGGTCGCGACGAACTCCACGCTTGGAGTTGGAGAGAGCCGAAAGCCTACGGGCTGAGCATCTTGAAAGATAAAGATGAGGAGGAGATCAATGAGGCAGCATCAGGTCGAGGACAGCCACACCGAGTGGTTGGAAGACATCGAGTATCGACAGGAGTTTGGTTCGGAGACCGCTAGGCTTACTGTCGCGGCGGCGCTTGCCGACGCAAGGGAGGCCGCCGGGATGACCCAATCGGCACTGGCGGAACGAGCGAAGGTGTCCCAAGCTTATATTGCCAAGCTGGAAAGGGGCGACGCCAATCCTACCATTGGCCACATCGGCCGACTGCTCGCCTGCATGTGGTTGAAGCCATCCGTTGGCGTGGCTCCTATGGAACCACCCTCATCCTTCGAAGTAGCTCGCTTAGAGAGCGGGAGCGCTTCGGAGTTCGATTTGGTGTACTCCGACGGGCCTCGGGCTGATTTGCCCAGTTCCTCGGTTGAGCAACCATCACCTGCGGTGCGAGTACCTGACGGGGGATAGAGGACGACAATAGACGTGGAACGGCTGATGCTGGCAGATGCCGCATCTTCGACATGTTCAGCCTCCGTAGGTGAGAAGTGAGGCAGTTCTCTAGCCGCCTCAAACCAGCGTCCGCTCTTCAGAGAGAACTTCGCCGCCACCCATTGCACGTCTCAATTGGGAGTCAGGCCCCCGGAGGGCGGTAGTTCACCGTTTTCCGAGTAGCTGAGTCGATCTCCTCTGGGGTGAGCAACTGCACCGTACTGATGCTGAGTGCGCCTCCCGCCGTGATGGCAAGGGAGATCGCGGCTGCCGTCGCCGCATCGGGCAGGTCAAAGATGATGTACAGGTCCGCACCGCCGAAGGCGTAGTAGAACGCCTCCAGATGTCCGCCTTGCTCCCTGCCCATCTCTTCGAAGACCTTCCGTCGCGAACTGCCGCCTTCCCGCAGCAGGCCCTGCATCCCCGTCGGTGTGTAATTTGCCTGATACAGGTACTTGGCCAATCAATCCCCCTATTCCAGTATGGTCGTGTCCTTGCTATCTGGTGACTACGCCGTATGCAAAGCCATCGGCGATCTCCTTGGCCCCTTCTCCGTCGTTGAGGTTTACGAAGACCTGTGGGTTGCCGCTCACCCAGACTTCCCGGTCAATCCAGACCCCCCGAGAGAACCTCAGCCTGCTGCAAAGTTCAGGGGCCGGCGGCGACATCGCCGCCGGCCCCTGGATTGGTTGATTTGGGGTTCCGGCGCGGGAATCTAATCGTCGTCGATGATGGTCATGGTCGCTTCATCTCGGTCTAGCGTTGCGCCTACCGGGGAGTGGAGGTACACCGTGAAGACTTCGTCCGGCTCGTCCCTCGAGTCTTGATTCAGCCACACGGCTCCCGTTCCACTGGTCTCGCCCGCACGAATCCGTATCTCTCCGCCCATATCCCAGTAGTCCTGCCCGCCGCGCGCCCGGCGGTCAGGGTCATTTGACGCGAGGGTCCTCCACATCACCGTGATGTCCTCATCCGACGCCTCGGAAAGGGTCACCCGGAACACCAGGTCTGAAGCGCTTTCCGATGCTGAAGCGTCCTCGATGGAAATGGTTACCGAGTTCTTCAGGACCGGGTCATCGTCGTCCGCCACGTTGACCGACGCTGAGGACACGTTGCCCACGGTGTAGCCGCTGTCCGACTGCACCGTAGCCGTCACCGACCCGTTCGGCTCGTCCACGTTGTCGTCGCTGGTGGCGATGGTGTACGTCGCCGTGGCTCCGCTGACGCTGACCGTGGCCGCGCCCGTCGCCCCGAAGCTGCCGCTTTCGCTCACGCCGATGTTGACCGTGATCGGGCTGGCCGGGGCAGGGCTGGCGCTGATGGTGAAGGTGGCCGTGCCGCCCTCGGTGACGCCGCTGCCCGCGCTGATGGTGATCTCCGGCACGTCATCGTCAGCCACCGTTACCGTGGCCGTCGAAGTCGTCCCGACGGTATAGCCGGTGCCCGACTGCACCGTGGCCGTTACCGACCCGTCGGCCTCGTCCACGTTGTCGTCGCTGGTGGCGATGGTGTACGTCGCCGTGGCCCCGCTGACGCTGACCGTGGACGCGCCGGACGCCCCGAAGTCGCCGGTCTGCGAGACGCCGATGTTGACGGTGATCGGGCTGGCCGGCGCGGGGTTGGCGTTAATGGTGAAGCTGGCCGTGCCGCCCTCCGTGATGCCGCTGCCGCCGCTGATGGTGATCTCAGGGGTTGCCGGCGGCGGCGCGTCGTCGTCGGCCACGTTGACCGACGCCGAGGACGCGTTGCCCACCGTGTAGCCGGTGCCCGACTGCACCGTGGCCGTCACCGACCCGTCGGCCTCGTCCACGTTGTCGTCGCTGGTGGCGATGGTGTACGTGGCCGTTGCCCCGCTGACGCTGACCGTGGCCGCGCCCGTCGCGCTCCAGTCGCCAGTTTCACTGACGCCCACGTTGACCGTGATGGGGCTGGCAGGGGCCGGGTTCGCGCTGATGGTGAAGGTGGCCGTGCCGCCCTCCGTGATCCCAGCGCCTCCGCTGATGGTGATCTCCGGGGTTGCCGGCGGCGCGTCGTCGTCCGACACGTTGACCGACGCCGAGGACGCGTTGCCCACCGTGTAGCCGCTGCCCGACTGCACCGTGGCCGTTACCGAGCCGTCGGCCTCGTCCACGTTGTCGTCGCTGGTGGCGATGGTGTACGCCGCCGTGGCTCCGCTGACGCTGACCGTGGACGCGCCCGACGCGCCCCAGCTGCCGCTTTCGCTCACGCCGATGTTGACCGTGATGGGGCTGGTCGGCGCGGGGTTCGCGCTGATGGTGAAGCTGGCGGTGCCGCCCTCCGTGATGCCGCTGCCTCCGCTTATGGTGATGACCGGGTCCGGGTCCGGCGGCGGATTTACCGTCCCGGCGTCGTAGTCGAGCTTGTACTGGATGGCCTCGGCGGTGCCTTCCCAGGCCGTGTTGGCCCCGGGACCGCCGTGGTTATACAGGTCCGTCGCCTGCGCCACTGTCACCGCGTCTTGCGGATAGTTGACGTACTCCGGATGGCCCATGGCTTTCAGGAACCGCTTGTTCCATCCGCCCGAGGCGTCGTCGCCGTGCGTGGCCCGGTCCGTGATCCGGTCGTAGAACGACTGGACCAGCGTCGCGTACTTGACCAGCGGGTCTTCCGCCTGGACCAGAGGAGCCGTGGGGTAGTCGTCGTCAGCGACGGCGACCGTCGCCGTGGACGCCGTGCCGACGGTGTAGCCGCTGCCCGACTGCACCGTCGCAGTCACCGACCCGTCGACCTCGTCCACGTTGTCATCGGTGGTCGTGATGGTGTAGGTGGCCGTGGCCCCGCTGACGCTGACCGTGGCCGCGCCCGTCGCCCCGAAGTCCCCTGTCTGGCTGACGCCGACGTTGACCGTGATCGGACTCGTCGGCGCGGGGTTGGCGCTGATGGTGAAGCTGGCCGTGCCGCCCTCCGTGATGCCGCTGCCGCCCGAGATCGTGATGACCGGGTCGGGGTCCGGCGGCGGTGGATTCACCGTCGCCCAGGCGTCGTAGTCCAGCTTGTACTGGATCGCCTCCGCGATGCCCTCCCAGTGCGGGTTGTCGGCGGGCAGGGTGCGACGGTTGGTCGCCTCGCCCACGCTCACCGCCGGGCAGGGTGCGACGGTTGGTCGCCTCGCCCACGCTCACCGCCGGGCCGGGTGAGTCGGCGTACGCCGGCACCCCCAGCGTCTTCAGCACGCGCTTGAGGTCGTATGCCTCATTGCCATAGTTCGGACTCTGCATGTCCGTCTTGATCCGCTCGATCAAGGCGGCGTACCTGACCAGCGGAGACTCGGAATAGTCGTCGTCGTCCTGGATGGTCGAGGTCATCGTCGCCGTGGCCCCGACGCTGTAGCCGTCGCCCGGCAGGATGGTGAGGGTCGCCGAGCCGTCCGGCTCGTCCTTCTCGTCGTCCTCCGTGGGCAGGAACAGATTAAGGACGCCGCCGGCCGGAATCGTCACCGTGCGGTAGCCCGTCACCACCCCGTAGTCGCCCTCCGCGGCGACCTTGACGTCCACCGGCACCTCCGCGCCCGACGGGTTGGCCGTCAGCGCGAAGAACACCGAATCGCCCTCGATGGACTGGCTGTTGCCGGTGATGTTCACCACCGGAGTCACCTGGTTCATCAGGTTGCAGTCCACGCAGGTCGCGTGCTCGTAGTTCTCGTACCAGTACCGGTTGCTCGTCCGCGAGGCGTCGGTCCCGATCGTCGTGACGGGGTCGCTCGGGTCGGCGCCCAGCCGCTCCGGCAGGTCCGTGTCGGTGCGGAAGCGCAGGGAAGGGGCGCGCTGGCGTATGACCAGCGGACCCTTGGAGGCCCTCGCCTCGGCGCGGATGTTGACGATCACCTCCGCATTCATGGGTATGCCATAGCCCCACCCGATATTGATCCCGTAGGGAGGGTCGTTCGCCGACCCTCGGTATGGTGGCTCCGCCCAGATGCTGATCCAGGACTTCTGCGGGTCGAGCAGATATCTCTGCGGGGTGAAGTTGCCAGGGGTGAGGTTCCTGTGATTGGAACGGTTGGTCACCAGCCGCACCTTGAACTGGTACGTCGTCTCCTTGGCTATCGCCTCCGGCAGCGCCTTCTGCAGCCCCTGCCGCTCCAGCAGAATCCACTCGCCCGTGGTGGTGCCGTCGAAGGACGCCACCTCGATGTTCTGCTCCCACTCGTCGTCGTCGACGATGTGCACCTTCACGTTGGGGTCCTGGTGGCTAAACAGGCCGCCCATGCGGTCCAGGTGGCCCCAGTTGACCTGGTGATACATGATGAAGTCGTGGCTGAAGGCGTCCGGGTCGTGGCCCGCGCCGATGGTCACCGTCTGCCAATCGTCATGGTTCAACGTCGAATAAGCATTCGGATACGGCGCACAACCGCCCCACATGTCCGAGACCACCTCCGCGCCGGCGGTGCGCTCCGGGTAGGTCCCCACGTTGCTGCCGTCCGCGGTGCCGTGCAGCCACAGCTCGTTGGTGGGCAGCTTGGACGTGTCGCCAGCGGCGATCCGGTCCCGGTTCGCCTGATGCTTGACGTACGCGCCCCACGTGTCCGCGCCGTGCCCCCCGCTGCCTGTGTTGCGGCTGTCGAAACAATTCATCCGGTCCCGGTCGTGGCGGTATGCGTTGCGGTAATCCGAGAACGCATCGACATTGAACGTCACCCACAAATCAGCTACCGGCCGGCACGTGCCGTTCTCGCACACATGCGTCCCCGACTCAGGCGGATCCCCCGGCCAGTGGAACTTGTACTGGTACGACACCGGATCCCCGCCCTCTTGCAGCTTCACGATCGGGTTCAACGTCGGCACCCAGTTCGTGTCGCCGTCCCCGGCGTTCGGGTCGCAGGTCCTGCCTTCCGGACACACCCGGAACAGGAACCCCGCCGGGCTGTTGTCGTCCAACACCGATAGGTCCAACCGCTCATTCGGGTTGACCGGCTCCTCCACCTCAAACACCGGGGACAGGGCGTAGAGCGGCCACAACTCCGTGGAGTCTGCGAAACTGTGACTGAGCGGAGATGCGTTGGCGACGTGAGCGCCGAGAGCGGTCGAACCGACACTGCCGCCCAACTCCCCCTTGACGGAGTCCGCCAGGCCGGTGCTCAGGCATCCGGTCCATGCGCTCAGGGAAGTGGTGGGTGGCGGCGCGCCGGTCTCCTGGCGGGTGCTGGCTTCCACCTGGTTTTGCCAGGTGTTGTCGTAGAAGTCGGCGTAGTCGTCGGCAATCTTGACGCCGTTCAGCCAGTAGATCGGCGCGTCCGGGTCGGTCGCCTCGCTGTCGGTGTTGGCGCGGGCGTTCACCGCCGTGGTGCAGCCCACCACCTTGAAGCCGCCAGCGAATTCCCTGATCGCCACCTGGGCTTCATCGCTGGCCGCGGCCATCTGCACGTGCTCGTTGTAGTCGGCGATGTCCGTGGACGTGGCATCCCGCCGGGTCGAGGTCATGAACAGCAGCCGGAACTTGTCGCCCGGCTCGATGCCCGACGGGATCAGCGGCCAGTCGGCGGCCACTACTTGGAAGCCGTCGGCGTTGGCCCGCGGCAGGGGCGGTATGGTTGGCGGGGGCGGCGGGATAATCGGGAAGCCATTGATCGCGATGACCCTGGAACTCCCAAACGGGGTCCAGCCGCCGGTGGAGGTACGGCTTCGATAATGGCCGCTGTTGCCGATGCTCCAACCGGAGGCTGCGCCGGCGTCCTCGTTATCCGAGTTCGTATTGCCAATGTTGTTGTTTCCCAACATGGCGGCGGTAACGTCAAGAACCAGCCAGTACCGGGTGTTCGGCTCGATGTCGAGGCCGTCGCCCGGCACCGTGAAGTTGCGTGTTTGCACGATGAAGGTTCCGAAGGGGGAGGGATCCGTCAGGGTGGCGAGCACCGTCCCCGGACTTCCACCGGAATCGCTGCGAATGGTGACTACTGACTTCGACGCGAATTGACTGTCAGCGAGATCTCGAAAAAAAGATATCGATGCTGGTCAGGGTGTATCCCATGGCGTGGTCGCCGGACGTGAACGACTGGGCGTGGTCGTTGCTCATCGAACCAAATCCGTCGACGTTCGTAATGAGGTTGCCGACCAGTTTCTGCGGAGTTGTCTGGGCCTCAGCCTGCTGGGGGGACCCGGAGAGAACCAGGGCCGCGGCCAGCAGCAGCATCAATGCGAGGAAGGTCGCCGCCGGTCGCCTCATCAGAGACCCCGCGCTCGAAAATCGGGGGGGGGGTGAATATCCTCAGCTGGTTGGTCATGTCGTCGAACCTCCTGTCGTCCGGCTTATGCCACGACGGCGTGCGGGCACTGGATCGCTATATTTTCTAGCTGTAATCAACGCAGTCACATGAAACCAGCGTAAAGTATCCGCCAATCTGGACGGGGATGTCAAGATGAACGGCGGTCAAGTGCGGGAAGATGGTGTGTTGATTGGAGGAGGCGAATGTCCGCAGACGCGGGGATTCGCCCTTGATCAAAGCTAAGCCACTCTAGGCTGGGCGCCTGTCTTTACCCAGCATCTTTGAGCCAGGGTTACCCACGAACATTGAGCTGCCATGACCGCCGGTGATTCTGATTCTGACAGGCTTCCGGTAGGCCGGTCGATCACCTCCTGTAGCTAGGTAGGATGGAGCTCCCCCAGCCACATTCCTGAAACGCCACAGGACTGCATACACACGGCCTTGAGGGGAGGACGCCATCGCGAGGTTGAGCGTTCCTCCCAAAAATCTGGGAAACGACGCACAGTGGGGCTCGATCTCATCCTGCATTATACCATGTGGCGCCACATGGTATAATGCAGGACATGGAGTTCAGACATGCGGGATTGAGGCGATTGTGGGAACGTGACGATATCAGCCGCATCAACCCCGACCATGTGGCCCGCCTCAACGGCATCCTGGACGACCTGGCTCAAGCCGTCCGACCCGCAGACATGCGCCGACCCAGCTACCGACTGCATCAGTTGCGCGGCAACCGGCGGGGCACTTGGAGCGTCCGACTATCCGGCAACTGGCGGGTGACCTTCCGGTTCGTCGAAGGCCGGGCTGTAGACATAGACCTTGAGGACTACCACTAACTGAAGGAGGGACTGCTAATGAGCGCACAGAATCCTACCCATCCAGCCGCCGGTCTGCGGGACGACCTGGAGGAGGTGGGCTGGACCGTCAACGAGTTTGCCACCCGCCTGGGAGTCAGCCGGAACACGGCCTCGCGGCTGCTGAACGGACGATGCGCCATATCGCCCGAGGTGGCCCTTGCCTTAGAGCGCATCGGCTGGAGCAATGCCGATTTCTGGATGCGCCGTCAGGCCAGCTACGACCTAGCGATGGCCCGCCGTGCACAGGAAGCGGCTCCTGTCGTGGGATAGTCGTGCAGTGCGCAGGTGCACTCGGCTTGTAGGGCTGACCGCCGCGTGGAGTGCCTCGGGCGTTTTCAATTGGTCCCCTACGCACTGCACGGACGCGATTATCGAAATGCTAAACGCAAAAAGGCGCCACATATAGTTGAGTGGGGGAGGACACCCAAATCTAGGTGTCCTCCCCCACTTGTGTTGCGGCCTAGCGCCCTGCGTAGACCGTCTCCTTTTCCCGTTCCTGCTCCAGCTCCATCGCCCACTCGAACATGGACATCGTGGCGGGCTGGGGCTTCCCGTTGCGGCGCTTCGGCTTGACCGGCTCGGCCATGAACTCGGCCCAGGAGAACAGCGACTGCTGCGGCTCGTCGGCCTCGTCGTCGTGGTGGCCATTGGCCCCGTTGCCGTTGACCGGGACCGGAACGTGGCCGTTCCCGTTTGCGGGCGCGTGCCCGTTGGTGGGGACAAGCTCGACCGTCGGCCCGATGCCGAACAGGTCATCCTGACCGTTGCCGTTGGCGTGGTGTCCGTTTCCGTTCACCTCGACCGTCTTCTGCTCGATCTCGACGACCTTCCAGCCGTCGTCCACCAGCAGTACCTCGGCGGCGGCCTCGGCGTTCCGCGCCTGGGCGAAGACCTCCTCCACCGTCTCGGTGTCGTTCTCTTCCTCGTCTCCACTGACGATCTTGCGGGCCAGGGCCATCATCAGGTCGTCGCCGTCGTCTCCGAATGCGGCGAGACCGTCCTCCGGCAACTCGCCCTCGACGGCGAGGGAGCTTTGCAGCTTCTTGGCCACCAGCTTGAGGGCGTCGGCCTGTAGCGTGTTGCGGTAGGCCATGTACACCACCTTCACCGGGCGCGTCTGCCCGATGCGCCACGACCGGCGGGAAGCCTGCCGGGTCACGTATATGCTGTATTCGACCTCTTGCCAGACGATCGTTTGGAAGTCGATGAGGTCGAGTCCAGTCTGGACAAGGCGCGGGTGGCAGATCAGGACATCGATGCCCTGCTTCACTCTGTCGGCGACCCACGCCTCCCGCTTGTCGGGGGCGACGGCGTCGGCCTTCATCACCGCCACCCGGAAGCCGTGGCGGGTGAGGATGTCGTCCATCCGCTCCGTCACGTCCCTGGTCCCCGTGTGGGTGACGTAGACCAGCACCCGGCGTCCCTCCATACGCTCGGCGGCCACCAGGTCGATGAGCGCCTTCTCCTTGGGGTACAGCTTCTCCTCCGAAAGCGGCGGCACCTGGACGATGACGTCGCCCGACCTGGGGTCGAAGACCGTCTCCCCCCTGGTGCAGCCGTCCGGGAAGGCGAGCAAGGTTTGCAGGTATGTGGCCAGCAGCCGCTTGGAGCCGCTCTTGAGGGCCTCGGCCAGTTCCTTGCGCAGCTCCTCGAACACGGTGTCGTAGGCTGAGCGCTGGGAGTAGCCCGTCCCGTCCTCCTCCGAGTCCATCGAGGAGAGCAGTATCTGCTCCTCGTAGGGAGGCAACCCCGATGCCACGTCGGAGAGTCTGAGGAACACGGTGTTGTGGATCAGGTGGAACAGGGCCGATGGCACGAGTCCCGGCCTCTCTCTGGTCACCTTGCGGTACTTGCGGCGTCTGCTGCTTCTGCCGTCCTCCACCGCGTCGTCGTCGGGCTTGCCGATGGAGTGCTCCTCGAAGCCGTAGCGCTGTATCCAGCGGTGCTCGTCCGACCTCTCGAACTCCGTCCTGATTTCCGGCGAGAAGCGGTAGATCAGGTGGAACAATGTACTTGCATACCCTCCCATCATCGTGCCGGTAAGACTGAGGGACTTGCCACAGGCATCGGCTAGGACGCCGGCGGCGATTCCCTGGGCGGAGCCTCGCCCCTTGAACTCGTGGCACTCGTCGAAGACGCAGAGGTCGAAGAACCCATTCATCCTGTGCTTGATGTAATCGGCCAATGGGTAGCGCTTGGGGCCGGACTTGTCGGCCTGCCAGAGGGGAGAGCCGCAGTCTGAGCAGGCGCGCTTGCGGCGGTTCAGGTCGGCGTCGGTCAAAGGCACGCCGTCCTTGTCCACCACCTGGGTCGTGCAGTCGGGGCAGCAGGGGACCCGGAAGGGATCACCCGTCTCCTCGTCCCTGACGAGCCTTCCCCTGGAGGTGGCCCACCGGTAGGTGACGGCGGCCTTCCAGCGGTAGGACAGTTGGGTAGGCCGCCGGCGAGTTACTCCGTGTTATCGGAGCACTTTTCCGTCGGCCCCCCTCCGAACCGGACGTGACACTTTCGCGTCATCCGGCTCTCCAGTGGCTATGTCTGCGATTGCGGATTACTTCGACCGGCGTGGATGTCCACGTGGCACGGTTGGCAGACCACGAGGGTCTTGCGTCGCCGCGCCGCCATGAGCTGTATCCACGGGCGTTTCTTACCTTGGCCTTTCACGTTCAGGTCGCGGAGCGCGCGGATGTGGTGGACATTGATGTCCTCCGTTGCCCCGCATAGCTCGCACTGTTGCGCTAGGAGCCGTTTGATAAGCTCGTTGCGTTCGAACCTGCGTCGTGTCGGCTGTTGGTCTACGAGGACGGCCTGCCGGTTCCGCTTCAGGGGTATGCCACCGAACCGTGCCACCTTGGGGCGTTTTCCCTCGCCCTGTTCCTTGACCACCTGAAGACAAACCCGTGGCCCATGCTGGGTGTGCACGGTGCTCTTGTAGCTCCGAAACACTTTCTGGCATGTGGTTTTGTGCTTGTTCGCAAGGGTCTTGGCCAGCGACCACTCCATGACCCATTGCAGTTTCCCAAAGTGGGAGACGTTGTAGGCCATGAGGTAATATTGGACGACGCCCCGGAATTCCGCCTGATACCTGTCCACGATGGAGTAATCCTCGTCGTGGGTGAGTGCAGGGCGGTCTGCCGGTTTGCCGTTTCGCATGTAGGCTCGGCAGTGTTGTTCGATGACTTTGGCGGGAACCCGCAACCCGATGCGGCCATTGACTCGTCTTTGCCCGTCGGGGTAGATTTTGTCGTTAGCCTGCTGATTTACGAGTTCATAGCCGAGGAACTTGGCCGCCTGGCTGGTGGCATGGGTTATCAGAGTTTTATCCCCGGATAGCTCCAGCTTGAGCGAGTCGCGCAGGAACGTCTTCAGGGACTCCTTGATCTGCTCGGCTTCGGCCTTTGGCCCGATGAAACCCAGCACGAAGTCGTCCGCGTAGCGCACGTACCGTAACCGGCGGTACTCTGGGTCGATGGGGTCCACGGTGGGTAGCTGGCGCATCTGCTTACGCAGTTGCAATACCAGCTTGTGGCGGCCCTTCTTCCGATGGTATGCCGCGCGATTGTTCAGTCGCGTCCACTCTGGATTTCGTCGTCGCCTGATTCCACGGGTATGTGCTGGTATCAGCACCGTCTCGACGTGCTTGTCCAACCGGTCTAGGTAGATGTTGGCTAGGATGGGACTGACCACACCTCCTTGCGGCGTACCGCTCAGGGTGCGGCCATCTTCCAATCCTCCATGTAGCCCGCTCTCAGTAGGTACTTGAGCAGGCGTAGGAAGCGGTTGTCGTGGAGCTTCTCGCCGAGCACCGACAACAGTACCTCGTGGTCGATGTTGTCGAAGCACCCTTTGATATCGCCCTCGACGAACCAGCGGACACCAGACCAGTAGGTAGTCACGTTGCTTAGAGCGGTGTGGCAACCCCGGCCGGGCCGGAAGCCGTGGGAACGGTCGGAAAACTGCGGCTCGTAGTAGGCTTCCAGAATCATCCGGATGACCTCTTGCAGCAGCTTGTCCGGCCACGGCGGTATGCCCAAGGCGCGGGTCTGGCCGTTAGGCTTGGGAATGTTGACCCGTCGCACCGGCGTCCACCGGAACCGCTCGTAGCGCAAGGCTTCGATGATGCGGTCGATTTTCGCCAGTGACATGCCGTCCACGGTCTCTGCGGTTATGCCCTTGGTCATAGCTCCCTGGTTTGAGTAGATGCGACCGTAGGCCCGCAGGTAAAGGTTCCGGTTGTAAAGCAGCCGATAGATGTTCTCCAGCGGCAATCCTCGTTCTCCGCGTTTGCTGATGACGTTCAGTACAGTTTCGGCGTCTTGCATTGTGCAAACCTCCCTGTTGTATTCCGTCGTAACCACCTGCCCTCCTTCGCCATGTACCGGGCTTTCCCCGGCTCGGACTACTACGAGGGCTCCGTTGCCATAGGGGTCTCCCTCCGTAGGCAATCCCGCGTTCCGTTGACTTTGGGGTTGGAGTCTTTGTAGAGTCGCAGCATGTCACTGCACTGGGAGCTTTTCGTATTTGGCCATCTGGTCTTCACCTTTATGGCTGGTGGCGTCATCGGACTAGTCCGATGGTATTACCTACCAAAGGCCACACGTGGGCATCCCGTGAGGTCAATGCTGCGTTGGATTGGACTCCTACTGGGTATTGTCCTGCTGCGTGCCGTCTTCTCCATGGCCTGGGGCCAATTCTGGTTCTGACGTACCGCGTTGGGCAGTGTCAACCCAGTCCCTCCCGTCTTTCGACATAGGACGTATCTAGCGCGACTGTAGGTGCCCCGTTCGTTCCCTTGCATGACCACATTGGTCATCGCCCGCTCATCGGAGTTGCATTGGCCCAAAGCTCTAGCCAGTGCAATGAGTGGCGCCGGGTTGCAAGCGTTCTACCGGCGGGTGAAACGTAACACCGTCTGGGATCTGGGGTTCAGGCAGTCTAGCTTTCACCGTATCGCGCGGGTCTTGCGGAACCGGCCTTACAACGCTTTCAGACCGTAGCCGCTTTACCGACATGCTGTTGTCCCCCTCGGCTTTCGCTTTGAGGTAGGTCGGTTGACCCAGAAACGTTCTCCGAGTTTCTCCCGACTGGGTCGGGTATCCTATGCCGCGTTACGCGGCGCACGCTTGGCGCGTTCCCTGCTCATCACGGCGAAGAGGGGGCCTGAGCCGATGGAGAGCCTGAGCTTCTCCAGGTCGGTGATGGAGGTGACGACGGCGGCCCGTGCCAGGGGCACCGTCTGCTCCACCTCCCGCTTCCACTTGCCGGTCAGGTGAGGCGGGCAGATTATCAGAATCCGCTCGAAGCCCGCCATGTATGCTGCTGCGGCCCCGATGAAGCTCTTGCCCGTTCCCATCTCGCCCACGACGGTCGTGCCCCGGTGGGTCTGTAGGGAGAGGGCGGCGCCCCTGATGGCGTCGGCCTGCGCCCCTAGGGGCGTCCTGAGCAGGCGGGGAAGGTCGCCTCCGTTGTCCGAGGGCCGGTAGAGGGGCGGGTAGGACTCCACCACCCGCTGGGCGATGGCGTCTTTGTACGTGTCGATGAAGTCTCCGAGGTTCATGGTGTCTTTCCTCCTGTGCTTGGTGGCTTGAGGACGAAGCCGGGACACAAAAGCCGCCCCATGGGGGCGCTCGGATCCCGGCAACGCCCCCAGGCGGTTACTTGAATGTGCGAGGCAGCGAAGATGCGGGCCTCGTGATTGCGGCTCGGTGTGAGCCGTTCATGTGGCTGTTTCTGCTTCAGGCCGTCCCCGCCTGCGGCTGCGCCAGCATGGCGGAGATGGGCGGAGCCACCACGTGGTCCAACAACACCTTCCCCCGGCCGTCGTATCCCGTGCGGAACGCGTACTCCACCTCAGCGCCCCAGGGCACGTGACCGCCGGTGCGGATGGTTCCCCTCCCAGCGCCGCGTACCACCATCCCGCTGCGCTCCTTCTTCTTCCAGCCCAAGACCTTGACCTCGGCGGGCATCACCCGCTCCCCGGACCCAGTGCGCTGGAACAGCGCCCCGTGCAATCTCCTGAGGACCACACCCGACGGGCTGCGCTGGCCGTTCATGATCTGGGAGAGATGACCGGAACTGATCCCGGCCCGCCGTGCCGCCTCGTTCTGGCTGATCCCCAGCGCATCCATCTGCTCCCAGATGACCTGCCGGTCGATGTCGGGGCACTCGGCGGCCTCGACTTTGACCGGAGCCTGAAGTATCGCCTCGACCTTGGCCTGCACCTTGACCCCCATGTGCCTGTGACCACGCGCCACCATGCTCATGTAGCTCAAGGACACCCCGACCCTGTCGGCCAACTCCTTCAGGGTCATGCCCAGGGCGCGGGCGCGCTCGCGGATGTAGGTGGTCTCTGTCCCATCGACCACCTCTCCCAGGCGGTTGGCGAGCTTCGCAGGGGCAATCCTGGCCCGTGTCCCAAGCTCCGACTCGATCTTGGCCTGGAGCTTCACACCCATATGCTTCTGGCCCCTGGCCACCTGGGTCATGTAGCTGGCGGAGATTCCCACCCGGTCGGCCAGTTCCCCCAGGCTCATGCCATAGCTGCGGGCCTGCTCCCGGATGAAGGTACTCTCACCCTCGACCGCCTCGGTCTGGCGGTAGACGATTCCCTGTCCGGGGACTTCTCCCAACACCGCCATCGCCTTCTCCCGCAGGCTGGGGGTCCAGGGCTTCTTGCCCGTGCCCACCTGGGAGAGGTAGCTGGCGCTGACGCCCATCAGGGCCGCCAGCTCCTTCATGGTGAGGCCCTTCCTCCTCGCAGCAGCCCTGAACTCGCTCTCCGGCCTGCCCCTGCGCTCAGCTGGCGCCGCCTCATCCGTCGCTATATCTGTCGTGTTCGTCCGATTGGTCGTTGTGGTGGTTGCCGTCGTCATGTCGCTTCTCCTTTGAATGAAGAAGCGGGACGGCCGCCACCCCGGTGGGGTGGAGACAGTCCCGCTCGAAATTGGCGTCCCGGTGTCCGGGACTGTCTCCGTGGGTGTTGGTGTTGGCTTGCGTTCGCCCTAGTTCGGGCAAAGAGAAGGGCCGCCTTCCTCCTGAGAGGAGAGGCGGCCCTTTGCTCACCAACTGTTATGGGCCTTGTATGCGAGAGGCCGGAAGCCCCGTCGTCAGCGACGTGGGAACTCCAGGCCGGACGCCGGGGCGTAGAGCCGTCAAAGCGGACTCCGATGTCTTCTACCCCGCCTACCGGTTACTCAACGTGCATATGCACCTCCTCGATGTTGTTGACCCGCGCGGCATCCACAGCGCGGATTGTTTGTGATGGGTTCCGTTGACGAAAGACGCACTCCGCCCACGGTCGGATGCCGGACGCGGGGACGAAGTGGAATGAAAAAGACGCAGCTCGGCCCAAGGTCACATCACGGGGAAGCGACCGAGGTGAGAATTGCAAGACGTGAAGCGGCCAGCCTACTTCTCAGTTGCAGACCGGCGCGTGTCGAAGCTGCGGTGAGGCTGCGTGCCAACCATCCCGCAGACGTATTGAGCCAGCCGGAGCGACAGACGCACTTCGGCTGACCGGGTGAGAACGATGCGCTCAGAGCACGTCGTTCCCATGTCCGACGGATGAGGCGATCAACCTCAGCCGTCAGACCGGTGTCCAGCGACCGAAGCGATCAACTCCGCATCGCCGGACGTGTGCCCTGCGGGTGAAGGACCAACGTCAAACTTCCACCGCCGGACTGAGCCGAGGACGGAGGCCCTTGCGTCAACTCCGTCGAATCGGCCCGCGCTGGTTGCGAAGGACCAACGTCAAACTACGCATTGCCAGCATTCCCTCTTGGGCAAAGCCCGTGCAACAGGGATCACGCACCCAGGTTTCTATGGTCGGAAACCTTGGAAAAGCCTAACAGTGCAACCATTATTACCCGACAGAAAACCCGATGGGAAGACTTTCGGGCGGTTGCCGCCCCAAGTGTGCACAAAACTTCACTCAAGTTCACAGGGCAATCTCACCCACTCCCGCGTCGGCTATCTGCCCCGCAATCCCAACGTCAATATTCGCCGCAGAAGCTCCCTCTTTCTGAGCGCTCTCCGCGTGTCGAGGAGCGCGGTCCTGCGCCAGTTGATCTGACCGCTTCGGTCCAGGCCGTGCAGGGGCTGCTTCTCCGGCGGCAGCGTCATCCCGTGCTCTTCGAGGAGCGCTAACTCAACGGTCAGGAGACGCTCCCTCTGTGTCAGCCACGCGAAGCCCTTCCCGTCGTTGTGGTGTGTCGCCTTCATCTCCCGCCACTGGGCGATGAGCGTCCACGCATCGCCGAACACGCCCTCGTCGTCATCGGCGGGATCAAGGGTCACGAGGTCGGGATACTCCCGCCGCAACTTCGGCCTGCTCCCTATGTCCGGCCCACCAGCGTCCTCCCGGTTGGGACCGGCGCCGGCATGACCGGCCCCGGTCCCCTGGGAGTGCCCCTGCCGCAGCTCACCCACCTCCCGTTCGATGGCAGCCATCCGTCTGCGCAGTTCCTTGCCCAAGTCGTCGTACGCCTGCGCAAAGGACTCACGTCCCTGCTCAAGCGCCTCGACCCTCGCCTCCAGCTTCTCGTTGCGTTCCCGCTGCCTGGCCGCCGCAGAACCCACGCCCTCCTGCAACGCCCGCTCCAGGGAGTCGCGCACCCGACGGGACAGCCTTCCCGTCTTGGCGCTCTCGGCCACCGTCTCCGGGTCGATCTCCAGCACACGCGCCGCGCCCTTGTAACCTCGATTCCGCACCAGTTCCCTGAGCAGCGCCATGAGTCGCATGTGGTAGACGTTCTCCACGTCCCTGCTGTCCTCGATGCCGTGTTCGGTCGTATTCATGTCTCCTCCTTGGTTCCGGGAACCGCGCCCCGGTCCTGCCAGCCCTTTTCGCCGGACGTACCGCACCCCCACATCAATCGACTTTTGTGGCCCGTTTTCCGACCGGTCGCTGATATTGGGCCGCGTCATGCACCCCCACATCAATCCCGTTTTCGCGCTTTCAACCGGACTGGGGACTTGCGACAAAGTGTTCACAACTTACGTCCAATAGGGGGCCGATTTACCCCTGATTCAGCTTTGCCACGACCCGGTTGATGCGTCACCGACAAAACTCGATCTCCTGTACACCCCCAATACATCACGGAGAGAGCGGTTTTCCAAGATTCCTGGGAGGAGTGTCTCGCGGGGTGGGGGGCGCAGGGGAGGGTGTCGAACACCCCCCTGCGAGGGTGGTGCTCACAGGCAGTTTTCAGCCGCATTTCGATTGTTCACACTCTTTTGCGATGGCTGCGACCCCATGAGTCGCAGCAAACCGCATAGAGGTGAACGAGTTGGCGCAGAAATCGAAGCTCCGGTCAGTTAGACGGCTTATTCCGCTGGCAATCGCGCTGCTGTTGGCGGCGCTGGTCGCCATTCCAACCAGCAACATCGCCCTGGCCCAGGGACCACCTGACGAACTGACTCTGGTCAACGCAGACCGGGAGTTCGTCGAGCGCAAGGGCGGCGGCGAGTTCGTCGCAAGGCCCATCTTCGACCGCGAGATCGCAACTCTCTTCTACGCCGTGCGCGACGCCGACACCGGCGACTGGATATCCGCCATGTACCGGGTCAGGGGCGGAGAGAAGAAGCGCTCAGACGGCTGGGAGTATTCGTGGGAGTACCCCAAACTCGACGAGCAGCCCGACCTCGACCCCGATAGGGCCTACCTGCTGGTCATGCTGGCGGACGCCGAGGACGGGAACCGGGGCGACTTCTACGCCGTCGTCCCCGTCCACGAGCCGGGCCGCATCTGGGACAAGATTCTGTCGGCCCTCAATCCCGCACGTTGGGCGAGGGCCTTCGCAGGCTGGATGATCGAGGGAGTCCACGGGACCCTCTGCGGCGTCGTTGAGAGAGCCAGCGGCGAGGACGCCGACAACTGCGGGGGCGGGTAGCCCATGAGCGACATCCTCACCGGTACTCCTCCCGACCTCACCTACGCCCACGACCTGGTGCAGCAGGCGTGGATGGTCGTCTGGGCCGTCACCTCCGGCGCGCTGGTGGTGATCCTCGGCTGGATGGGCCTCTCGCTCATCATCTCCGACCACGTGGGCCGTCAGCAGGCAGGATGGCGGGAGATGGTGCCGAGGCTGGTGCTGGGCCTCGTAGCCGCCGCGTCCTCCCTGTGGTGGTGCGCGCTGGTCATCGACGTTGCCGATGCTGTGTCGGGCTTCGTCGCCGCATCCCTCGACATCACCGCAGGCGACATGCTCCGCTCCACCCTCAAGACCCTGCTGACCGCTGTGCAGGCCGGGAGCGTGGGCATGGCCCTGCTGCTGGCCGTCCTCTATCTCGTCTACGGCTTCTTCGTGCTGTACGTGATCGTGCAGATGATCTTGAGGCTTGCCCTCATCGACATCCTGCTGGCCCTGGCCCCCATTGCATTGGGACTGTGGATTCTGCCGCACACGGCGGGATGGGGAAGACATTGGCTGCGGCTGTTCATGACGACGGTGTTCCAGCAGGCCATCCAGCTCATCGCCCTTGCCTTGGGGTTCGGGTTCCTGAACGAGGTGGCCCTTATAGCGGCCTTCGAGCCGGTGCAGGACCTGGTCTGGAAGCTGCTCATGTCGCTGGCCTTCGTCTACATGGCGACGAGGGTGCCGTCGCTGCTGGGCAACGCCGGGACCTTCGATAGCTGGCTCTCGATGCTCTATTTCGGCATGAACCTTCCCGCGTCGATGGTGCGGTCGGCCCGGACCATCGGGCTGTTGGCGGGCGGGGCAGCCGGAGGGCCGGGAGGCATGGCCGTGGGCGCGGTTGCGGCCAGCGCGGGGTTGTCGGCTGCGTCAAGCGGCCTCAGCTCGGCGGCTTCGATGGCAACCCCATCGGGCGGCGGAGACATGGGAGGCGAGGCACCCAGGAGCGCCAGCGAGTGACGCGATATCGCAACGGAGGCGGAGCCATGTGCAGGTAACGGAACTCAAGGAAAGCGACCGAAAGAGACGAGCGGAAGGCTCGGAATACGAGAGGAGAAAAGGAATGGAACAACTGACACAGACCATCTCGAACCTGGTGGGCATCCTGCTGGGCGTCGTGGGAGCGGTGGGCGTGGGCTTCTTCATCTACGGAGCCTACCTGTACCTGACGGCATCGGGAGCGCCCCACCAGATGGAGCGGGGCAAGAGCGCCATGATGACCGCCCTGGCGGGCGTCGTGCTGGCGCTGGTGGCCTACGGCGTCGTGGAACTGGTGATGAATGCGGTCGTCGATCCCGTGGTGGACATAGAAGACGCGCTGCCCGAACCGGAAGCGCCGGACAGCTAGACGAGCGTGAGGAAGGAGAAAAAGAATGAGAGAACACGAGGTACCGACCCACGTGCAGGCCGAGGACAGGGTGCTGCTGTGGTTCACCTTCCCGCAGATCGTGGCGGTCGTGGCGGTGTGCGCCCTGTCCTATGGCGCATACCGCTACGCCCCGGTGGGGCCGTCCGAGGTGCGGATGGGAATCGCCGTCCTGTTCGGCCTGATGGGTATCGCCGTTGTCGTGGGGAAGATAGGGGGTCGGCGGCTGCCGTTGGTGGCCGCCGACCTTCTCAAGTACCGGCTGGGGGCGCGGGTCTACGCGGGGGCGGTGTCCCAGTTGGTGCGTCCCGAGCCGCTTGCGCCGGTTCAGCCGGTGAAGAGCGGTCCCGGCCCTTTGCGCCTGATGGCGAGGCGCGCCGGAAAGACCCTCAAGAGGCTGCGTCGCCGCAAGAAGCAGAAGCGCAACGGGGAAAGAAGACCCTTCCGTCCCCACTGCTGGTTCGGCAAGCGCCGACGCAAGGCGGGGAGGGACAGCCAGAGCCACGGTCCAAAGGGTTGGATGGCGGTGGTGGCCGTCGTCGCAGTGGCGGCGGTCGCCACCGTCCCTGACGTTGCCTTGGCCGACGGCCACGAGCCGTGGCGGGATGAGATCGACTTCGAGGTGGCCGAGCCGGTCGAGGGGCGGCGGATATTCGTCGAAGGACTCATCGTCTCCGGCGACCGCGCCGCAGTGACGCTGCGGGCGGCGACGGACCTGGACATCAGGGTACGGGCCTTCGGCGGCAGCCAGGGAACGTCCCTGCGTTTCTGGGGTTCGGCAAACCTCGCCAAAGGGGAGCGCATCGACTACTCCCTGCCCCTGAATGGCCCAATGCCCTCCTTCACCGTCTCGTGGGAGGACACGTTGGGCCAAGCCGGAGCTCTCACCTGGGAGGAAGCACAGCTTCCCTTTTCACTGCCGTCTGTCGAGGGGGAGTTGTGCAACCTGACCATGACCTCCCTCGGTTGGACGCCGGGAGCCGTGACCGGCGTCATCGAGTCGATCTGCGTATCGACCATCGAGGAGCAGGTGGAGCTTCAGACGGTTGCAGGCCACACCGAGGTTTCCGAGACGGCGCTCATGGAAGCCGCGGTGACGGGGATCACAGGGACGCTCTCAGCCGCAACGGGATCATCGACCGCGAGCGTCTCCTTCGTCCCCGATGGCGAGACCAGCTTCAGGCTCGATGTGCCAACGGGTCAGGCCCTTCACGCCGTGAGCGTGGACGTGAGCCTTGAGGCGACTCTTAGTATCCCCATTCCTCCGCTGACGACGCTCACCCACCACCCGGAGCGGACGGAAAAACGCACCGAGACGGTGAGCCTGTTCAGGCCTGGGACGACCCAGACCGTCAGCGAGACGGTCACCGTGACCAACGACGACGGCACCACGACGGAGCACACCGTCTCGGCCACGTTGTCGATACTAGGCGAGACCGTCCAGAAGGACGTGACGATCACCATCGTCCACCCCGAACACATCAAGGCCGAGGTGGTGGACCAAGCTCCCATCGTCAAGACAAGGGAAGATTCCCTGTCCTCGGAGTCCGCCGTCGGTTCGGACGACCCATTCAAGGTACTGGCACTGCCTCAGCCTGAGCCGGAAGACCCGCCAGCCGAGCAGACGCCCGGCGGCGATCTGACCGAGTGGTTCCGCAGATTGGGATGGGAGTGGCCGTGGTGAGGCGGGTAGTGGCAATGACGCTTCTGGCCGGGGCTGCGCTGGCCACCACCGGCGCGGCCCCGCCCCCGGAGGAACAGGCCATGCTCGACGCCTTCGACCGCGTATTGACGGCGATGGCCTACGCGGGGGCCGGAGTTGCCGTCTTCGCCATCGTCTGGGCGGGATTCGTCCTGATGGCCGAGGGCGGCGAGGAGCGCGGCGGCAGGGCCAAGGCCGCCGTCGTCCTGGCGGTGGTTGGCCTCGTCCTCGTCCTCTCGGCCAAGGGCGTGGCCGCCCTCCTGCGGAGCGGCCTTGTTCCCATCCCGACACCCTAGAGCAAAGGAAGACACCCTGTTGAGAGAGCTTATTCGACGACTAACGAGATGTGGAGATCAGGGGCCGCAAGAGGACCTCACCGCTCCACGGGAGACACCAGATGGAGCGGCCGAGCCGACCTCTCCCAAGATTCCGCCCGAGCTGCCCCTGTTCTTCATGCTGTCCCACCTGGAGGACGACGGCCCGGTGCGCCTGGACGGGGTGAAGCTGGGCGTCTGCGAGGTGATGGGGCTTGAGATCGACGAGCCGAAGCTGGGGGCCTTCGCCGGGGCGCTCAACGCCCTGGACTTCCCGGCCCAGTTGCTCATCAGGCAGCACCCGCCGCGCCTCGGAGGGATGCGCGAGAAGCTGAAGGAGTCGCAACCGGAAGACCTGCCTCCGCAGACGAGGGCCGCCGCCGAGTCCCTCTGCCGTCTCCTGACCGACCTTGAGGCGAGGGACGGCATCCTCGACCGGCGCTTCTACGCCGTCTGTGAGCACACCCGCATCGACGACCTGCGGGGCCTGCTGTCGAGAGCCGGGCTGTCCGTCCACCTGCTGAGAGGCCGCCAGCTTCGGATGTTCCTCGTGTCGGCCGCCCTCGGCGGCTCCCCCTCCGACATGGACGACAACGAGGAGGTCCAGGTGCAGGTCAGCCGCCGAGACATGCGCGTCGGTGATCGCCTGGTGCGCTCCCTGCACCTGGGCAAGTGGCCGAGGTCGTTGGCCCCAGGGTTCCTGCAAGGGCTGATGGCGGCGGGAGCGCCCATGGACCTGTCCATCCACCTGGGGCCTATCCCCGCAGAGCAGGCGGCGAGGACCCTGGAGTGGCAGAAGGTCAGGTTCGAGTCGGCGCAGAGCCTTTCGTTCAAGCGGGGCCGCACTATGTCCCCGGAGGCGGAGATCGCCCTGGAGGACGTGACCCGTCTCCGGGACGAGGTGCAGCGCGGCAGGGAGCGTCTGTTTCACTCCTCGCTCTCGGTCACCCTTCACGCGAAGGACGAGAACTCGCTGAAGGAGATCACCCAGCGGGCGAAGGCCCACTTTGCCGCCACCCTCGGCAAGCTGGACAACCTGGCCTTCCGCCAGAGGGAGGGCATCCTCTCCACGCTTCCCCTGGCACTGAACGCCGTGGCCGAGTGGCGGACGCTGGACACGTCGTCCCTGGCCCGGCTGTTCCCCTTCTCGCCGCCCGACCTGGACACCCGCAGCGGCACCCTCTACGGCATCGACATGCGGGCCTGCTCCCCGGTGGTCTACGACCCCTGGGACGGGACGCACCTGAACGCCAACACCGCTGTCCTCGCAAGGTCGGGCAGCGGCAAGTCTTTTGCCACCAAGCTCGGCGTGCTCAGAGGTTTGACGAGAGGCGTCACCGCCTACGTCATCGACCCGGAGGGAGAGTACGCCGACATGGCGAGAGCGGCCGGAGGCAGGGTGCTGTCTCCCGGCGTGCCCGGCCAGGGCATGAACCCCTTCGTCATCGACCGGGGAGACGACGAGGAGATGCTCCAGCGCATCGGCAGCCTCAGACGCCTCATCGAGGTGATGGTGGGGGAGAGCCTCGGCGCGGAGCGCAGGGCATCCCTCGACCACGCCCTGGCGGGCTACTACGCCCAACACCGCGAACGAACCGGCTTCAGGGATTTCTACACATATCTACAAGGTGAATCCCCGGACATCGCGCATCTGCTGAGGCCCTTCGCCACCGGCAGTCTGCGCAATCTCCTCTCCGACGAGGGCGACGACCTGCTGGGGAGCGAAGCTCTCGTAACGGTCTTCGACCTGCGGCTGTTGAAGCCGGAGTTGCGGCCCGCCGCCGCGATGGTCTGCACCGAGACGGTGTGGGCGGCCGCCGCCCAGAACCCCAAGCCTCGTCTGCTGGTGGTGGACGAGGTGTGGAGCATCATGCAGCACCCCGAAGGGGCCGCCTTCATGGTCTCTATGGCGAAGCGCGCCCGCAAGCATCGTCTGGGGTTGCAGTTCATCACCCAGGACGTCCAAGACCTCCTCTCCGAGGATTCTTCACGAACCATCACAGGCCACTCCGGTCGCGCCCTCCTCCAGAACGCCGCCTTCAAGCTGCTCTTGCAGCAGGACGCTGCCGCCATCAGCACCGTGGGCGACGCCTTCGACCTGCCCGAAGACTTACAGCGCTGGTTGTTGTCCTGCCCTCGCGGTGACGGGCTGCTGCTGGCCAGGGGACAGCGCTTCCCCGTACGCATCGAGGCCACGCCGGAGGAGACGGCGGTCATCGAGTGGCGACCGGGCAGCCACCGATAGAAGGGCGAGAACGCAAGAAAGACCCATACAGAAAGGAGCGCCCCAATGAAATTGAACCCTAGAGAAATCCTGTTTGGAAACGACGAAGGGAAGAAAAGCCCCGTGTTGCTGGCGGTGACACCGCCCAGGACAGGGGAGCGCACCCTACTTGGCGTGGAGAACCTGCTCCAGTCAATCGCGGTGCCGGAGCCCTTCTCCCTGGAACTGGTGGGAGACATGGACGGCGTGACGCTGATGGCACGCTGCCAGGACGACCGGGTGGTGAGGGGTCAGATCGCCGCCCACTACCCCCAGGCCAGGATAGAGAAGGTGCACCCCGGCGAAGACCCCCTGTGGCTCAGAGATGGCGAGCAGGCATGGTCGATGACGCTGCGGGCCGACGGCCCCGAGTACGTCCCCCTCAGAACCTTCAGGGACGACGACCTCCTCGACCCGGGCTCGGACCCGTTGATTGCCCTCATGGGCGCGCTGTCGAACCTGTACGAAGGGGAGCGGGTGGTGGCGCGCCTCTTGCTGCGCTCCCTCGGCCCCGACTGGTCGCAGCATCACATGGAGAAGGCCCACAAGCGGCCCGGCGCAGAGCTGCGGGAGCCCTCCTACACCTACCAGACCAAGCCATTGCAGATGGACGGCGTGACGATGGCCGTGCTGGGCATCGGCGCTCTCGCCGCCCTCCAGGGCTACCTGTGGGTGCAGGACGGGGATGTATGGAAGGCCGTCCTGCTGGGGATTGGAACGGCTCTAGGGCTGACCGCAGGCGGCTGGGCTTGGTGGCGCTGGAAGAAGTCCAGGAACCGGGTCGAGGACCCGCTGCTCATACGCGAAAAAGTCTCCCGGATCGCGTTCGACGCCGAGATACAGGTCATGGCGATCATGCCCGCCGGCACGGGACGCGAGCGAGCGGAGGAGCTCCTGAAGAGAGCGGCCGCCGCCTACCACCACTTCGACAACCCCGCCGGAGCACGGTTCAAGGTCGGCAAAGTCCGGCCCATCGCTCCCGACCCTGACGCCCTTTACCCTACAGGCCCCGGCCTGTTCGGCAAGCGCAGCGTCCTAGGCGTCCGCGAGGTTGCCGCATTGTGGCACCCGCCGGGAGCTGGTGACGAGACGCCCATGGTGGAGCGCTCCGGAGCAAGAGCGCTCAGTCCATCGGCCAAGGGAACCAGGGGCGGCGCGCTTGTGGGAGACACCACCGCAGGGACGAAGCGGGAGATCAGATTCCCCGACGATCTGCTCCGCCGTCACCACCTCTACGTGGCCCGCACCCGCATGGGCAAGTCCACCCTCATGCACCACGTGGTCGTTCACAAGATGCGGGAGAAGGCGGCGGGCAGGGACCCCGACGCCATCGTCGTCATCGATCCCCACACCGACCTGGTGGCGGGCATCCTCGAACACGTCCCCGAGTCCCTCGCCGACAGGGTGAAGCTCATAGACCTGTCCGACGAGACCCGCTCCCCCGGCATCAACCTGCTGGACACCCGCGTCTTCTCAGACCGGGACCGCACCGCCGACTCGGTGGTGCGCGTCGCCAAGGGGCTGTGGGAGCAGTGGGGGCCGAGGATGCAGTCGATCCTGGAACAGACCGTCAAGACCCTTCACGAGGCCAACGAGCAGATGGAGGCGGAGCAGCAGTACACCATCCTGGACGGCCTGAAGCTGCTGTCGGACGAGGCGTTCGGCAAGGAGGTGCGCAAGAGGGTCTCCGACCCCTACCTGTTGGAGTGGTGGGCCAGGGACTTCGGCAAGTGGGGACACCAGTACAAGGCGGAGGCGCTGGCACCCGTCCAGACCCGGCTCTCCTACTACGCATCGTCGAAGCGGGCGCGGGCCATCCTGGGCCAGCGCCGCTCGACCATCGACCTGCGCCGCACCATCCACGACGGCGGCGTCCTGCTCGTCTCCACCTCCCAGGGGACGGTGGGCCGTGACGTGGCCGCCCTCGTGGGGGCGTCCCTGCTCAACCTAGTGGACGCCGTGATACGGGAGCAAGGAAGCCTGCGGCTGAATCAGCGCCGAGGCGCGCTGGTCGTGGTGGACGAGATGCAGTCCATGCCCGGCGTGGACTACGAGTCGATGCTCAGCGAGCTGGGGAAGTTCGGAGCGTCGTTCATCCTCGCCACCCAGAGCCTGGCCAAGCTGGACGACCTCTCCCTGACCATGCGGGACACCATCCTGGCCAACGTGGGCTGTCTGGCCGTCTTCCAGGTGGCGGGCAACGACGCCAGGACGCTGGTGTGGGAGCTGGGCAAGGAGCGGGTCAGCGAGGACGACATCGTGTCGCTGCCCGTCCACCACTGCTACGTCCGCGCCACGGTTGGCAAGGAGCGGATGCCCGCCTTCTCGATGGAGGTGCGAAAGCCCGACGAGGGAGACGCCGCCGTCGCCGACCGCATACGTGCAGCTACTGAAGGCTACACCGTATCGGCCCGCGAGGGGGATTACGCCGACGCCGAGGGTAACAGGAAGGTGGATGACTACCACAAGGGAGTCCAGGAGATGGAAGAGGCCGCGCAGGCGGAGGGCGCCGAAGAGACGAAAGAGGAAAGGACATCCGAGGAGTGCGAGGAGGAGCAGATATGAGACCAGAGGGCTGCGAAGCCGAAATGCTCCGGCTCCTATCCCACATGCCCTTCCTCGACCGGATCGAGATGGTCGCCGTATCCGGTTGGTCGAAGGGCGCGGTCCACGAGGCCGTGAGGAAGCTGGAGTCGGGCGGATTCTGCGCTTCGGCCCTCCACGCCGTCGATCCCTTCCCACCGGCGCGGAGGTTCCACCTCACCGCCGCAGGACTGAGACAGCTCGCCGACCAGGAGGACGCCCCCATCGAGGAACTGGTGCGAACTCGTCACGTCTCTGCGGAGTGGCGTCGCAGCCTGCTGGAGCGTCTCGACGCCCTGGCCGTGATCTACCGCCTGGCCTCAATCCTCTCCGACGTCGCCTTCCCCATACGCTTCCGCTAGTACCGTTCCGTGCGTCTGGACGCCGCCGTGACACTTCCAGACGGCAGGACCGTGGGCATTGTCAGACAGGGACCCACTGCCGACCGGTCGGGCTTTGCCAAGAGGCTCTGGCGGCTGCGCGGTGAGGCCATTCCCGGAGCTGTGCTGGTCCTAGCGCCCGACGAGGTGCGGCTCAGACACGCCCGCAGGATGCTCTCCGCCACCGACGTTCCGGCCCTGTTCGCCCTGGAGCGCGAGGCAGTGATGGCGGGAGCGGACGACCCGGTATGGACCCCGGCCAGGATCGGCGCATCTGTCGGGCTGGGCTACGTCATCGACCGGACAGAACCGGGAGGAGAACTCCCCGTGGAGGAGGAGCCGCAGCGCGTCTCCGTTCCGGCCGACCTGCCCTATAGAGGAGCGGTTCGGGACATCTCCGACCCCATGCTGCCCCTTCTGCTTCGGCCCTCCGAGAAGCGCGCCCTCGACCTCATCTCCGACTGGCCCTGGATCGCACCGCAGGAATTGGCCGGACTCCTCGGCGTCTCCCATCAGCGGGTCTCCCAGCTGGTCATTCCTCTGGAGGGCTTCGGCCTGGTCGTCCGCCCTCGTGACGCGGGTGGACGATTGGCCCTCACCGACCGGGGTCTCTCCCTGCTGGCACGCAGGGACCGCACGTCCGTCTCCGTGGCGAGGAGGCGGTGGAGCGCCGCCCTGGAGGACGACGGAGGGCCGTTCGAGTGGCGCAACGTCACTGGCAGGAGGAGCCGTCAGCTTCTCAGAAACATCGAGCACACCGAAGCGGTCCACGCATTCCTCGCGGCCCTGAGCGCTCAGGCCCCACTCCTGGGATGGGATGTTGTGCAGTTCGACCCGCCCATGCGGGCCTCCCGCCACTTCAGGCACGAGGGCCGGATGCGCGCCGTCAACCCCGACGCCTTCGGCGTCCTCAGAAAGGGCGAGACGACCTGGCCCTTCTTCCTGGAGTGGGAGCGAAGAGCCGTGCGTCCTTCAACCATGTCAACTCGACTCGCCCCCTATCTGCGCTACTACTCGTCTCACAGGCCCACCGACGACCACGGCGTACGGCCAGCAGTCCTCATCGTCTTCGACGACGACATAGCCGCCGCGCACTTCCTGCGCGTCGCTAGGGAGGAGATGCGGGCGGAGGGCACGAGAGTCCCTCTGTGGGTCTCTCACAAAGGGGCCATCGACGCTCTGGGGCCGCTGGGACACGCCTGGCGCACACCCGAAGACCCGGAACCCGCTCAGCTGCTTCCTGAGCGATGAACGAACCGCAAGGAGACGGAATCATGAACGAACGGAACGTCAACAAACCGAAAGGCCACCGGAGGAGCGGAGGACGGGCCGTCGTCCGGCTCGACGCGGCGGCCCTCTGGACGCGGCTCGCTATGCTCAACCGCTCCCAGAACTGGCTCGCCAGGGAGATCGGCGTCAGCCCCTCCTACGTGTCGATGCTGGTCAACGGGGAGCGCTCGCCCTCCGGAAGCATCCGCCGCCGGATGCTCAAGGTCCTTGGAGTGGATCACTTCAACAACCTTTTCACCATGGAGGAGAGAGATGAACAAGACTGACGACTCCCGCCCCGGCGGGAACATCGAACCGTTCGCCGAGTACGAGTGGAGCCTGTCCGTCCGACGGCTGCTGCCCAAGGACTTCCCGGAGCGCCTCGTGCGCCTCAAGGAGGCTAGCGGCCTCACCTGGGCCGGCATGGCCAGGGCCATAGGCGTGGACCCCAAGCATCTGCGCGACTGGCGCAAGGGCGCCCAGCCCAGCGGGGGAGCGCACCACTCCCTCGTCCGCTTCGCCGCCCAGGTACCCGGAGGGCTTCAGATCCTCATGGGCGAGGGCTTCCAGGGGTTCCAGATGACCTTCTTCACGGAGGACAACTAGACCCGAACCCCGCCGGGCGTATGACGCAGCGGCGGCACGGCGGGGTGAGACACGGCTAGTCCCCAGATGAGGACTCGCCAATAGAGACGCCGCCCGCGCTCGCTCCCTTCCGTCGGCGCTGGCGGCCAACACGAACACTGTAACGAGAGGCCAGCGGCCCAATCTACCGCCGCTGCGACTGTGCAACATGAAAGACACCAATAGACAGAATAAGCGGAACCGGCAAAAGAAGAGACGCGAACCGGACGCACCCGGACCGTCCTCCGACAGGCCGATGGAGTCCTACACCCCGGCCCAGCAGAGGATGATCCGCAACGGGCTGCGCATCCTAGCCAAGGTCGCCGTCCGAACACACCTGCGAAGGAGTGCAGGCCGCCTCGATTCGGAGGGGGACTGCGACGGACGGCGAGGCGACTTAGGGGATGACTCCGAGGGACGACGTGGCGTTTGAGCCTAACGACCGGCGCAGGGGTGCGCGAATCGGGAGCTTAGACCAGCTAGAACGTCGAGGCGTCCTCGCCCACCCACTTGCGGATGAGGTCGTTCAAAGTACCGTCGGCCTTCATCTCGGCCAGGGCAGAGTTCAGCTTCGCCAGCAGGTCGTTGTTGTTGCGCACGCCTATTCCTATGCCCCGGTCCAGCAGTACGGAGGGGCCGACGACGGCCAGACGCCCCTCGTACTCCGAGAGCTTCTCCGTGGCGTAGGCATGGTCCACCAACATCGCGTCGATGTCGCCGTTCAGCAGCGCCGCCAACCGGTCGTCCTCGTCGCTGAACTCTATGTACGCGATGCCCCGTTCCGTGAAGTAGTCCGAATAGATGGTGTTGGCGTAGGCCCCCAACCGACCCTCAACGGCCTCGTCGCCCGCGCCCGCCACGGCGAGGTAGACGGACGGAGTGGGCGGGTAGTACGGCTCGGTGAAGTCGATGGTCATGTCGCGCTTGTCGGTGATGCTCATCCCGGCCATGATGGCGTCGAACTGCCCCGCCACCAGGTCCGGGATCATGCTCTCCCAGTCGTTCAGCACCCACTCGCACGCAAGCTCGGCCCTGCGGCACAACTCGTCCCCGAGCTCGCGCTCCAGGCCGTCGATCTCGCCGTCGTCGTTGATGAAGTTGAAAGGGTGGTAGTCGCCCTCGGTGGCCAGCAGCACGGGTTCCGTGTCGTCGCTGCACGCGAGCAAAGCAGCCGCCAACCCGGCGACCATGATCGCCAGCAACAGCTTCCAGAGAGACAACTTGAGAGTCCTCAACAGAATGAACCTCGCCATAGTAATGTCTCGCCGTAATTTTACCCTGTTTAGACTGCCCGAAACAGAGGCGTGAGGCTTGACGGAGACACCTCGATTCGTTCATGATAAGAGTAAGACTGAGCGATACCTAGACAGGCAAAAAGAGAGAGACCATGCCCAGGACAACCGATACCATCACGTTCTCCCTACCGCCGGATTTGGCCCAGCGCGTGCGGGAGGTGGTAGAGGAGGAGCAGCGCACCGTGAGCGAACTGCTCCGGGAGGCCATCCGCCTCTACATGGAGGAGCGCGAGTGGCGCATCAAGGAACGGATGGAACGCCGGACTTCGGGTCAGGCCGTACAGGATTGAACAAGGAGGACACACAGATGAGTGAACGACACGACTACACCCCCGTGGCCCTGTACGCCAGGGTCTCCAGCGACCGCCAGGACGTGGACCTGTCCGTGGCCGCCCAGCTAAGGGCGCTCAGGGACTACGCAGACAAGAACGGCTACTCCGTCGTCCGCGAGTACGTGGACGAGGCCGAAAGCGGACGCGTCGCCGACCGCCCGGAGTTCCGCAAGATGATCGACGAGGCCGCCAAGCCAGAGGCCCCGTTTAGAGAGATTCTCGTCTGGAAATTTAGTAGATTCACCAGAAAGCGTGAGCACGCCGTCGCCTTCAAGTCCATGCTCAGGCGCAAGGGCGTTCGCGTCGTCTCCATCACCGAACAGGCCGAGGACACCGCCACCGGCAGGCTCCTTGAGGGAATCATCGAGAGCGTGGACGAATTCTACTCGGAAAATCTTGCCGAGGAGGTCCGGCGGGGGATGCGGGAGGCGGCCTCACGCGGCTTCTGGGTCGCCAGCAGGACGCCCTACGGCTACAACCGCGTCATGGTGCAGGATGGGGCCAAGAAGAGACCCACCCTCGAAATCGACCCGGACACCTCCCCCGTCGTCAAGCGCATCTTCGACATGGCCGAGGCAGCCACGGGGATGACCGAGATCACTCGAACGCTCAACAGCGAGGGCATCGCCAGCGCCACCGGCAAGCTCTGGTCCAAGAACGGCGTCCACTTCATCCTCAAGAACGAGGTCTACACGGGAACTCTTCTCTGGGGCGCTACCGGCAAGGGCAAGGCCGACCCGGTGCGGATCGAGAAGGCTTTCCCGCCCATCGTTTCAAAGGCCCAGTTCAAGCGTGTCAACAGGCTGATGCGCTCCCGCGCCCCGAAGAGGACGCATCCCCGCAGGGTGGGAAGCACCTACCTTCTCAGCGGCCTGGTCCGCTGCAAGTCCTGCAACAGGGCGCTCTCCGGCCAGGACGCCAAGAGCGGACAGTTCGCCTACTACGTCTGCCAGTCCATCATGAAGCGGGGCAAGGACGCCTGCGAAACCCCCAGGCTCAATGCCCGACGCTTCGAGGAGATGGTGGTGGGGAAGATACGGGAGAACGTGCTCACCGAGTCCAACATCACCGAACTGGTCAAGATCGTGGACGAGGAGATGGACGGCGTGGCGAGTGAGCAGCGCCAGAAACTGGAGACCATTGAGACGGAGCTTGAGGAGGTCAAGCGCAAGCTGAGCCGCGTCTGGCACCTGGTGGAGAACACCGACCTCGACATGGCCGACGCCTCGGACCGCATCAGGGAGCATCGGGAGCGACAGCAGCGCCTTGAGGATGCAGCGGCAGAGGCCAGGACTATCCTCTCCCAACGCAGGGAGGTGCTGGACGACGTGGAGACCATCGCGGCCTACGCCCAGGACATGAGCGAGTTCCTCAACGAGAGCGAGTTGACCGAGCGCAGGGCCTTCATAGAGTCCTTCGTCAAGGAGATCGTCGTGATGCCCGACAACGCCCTCCTGCGGTACACCATCCCCATGCCTCAGGATGGTCCCGTAGGAGGGAAGGACGCCGAGGAGATGGCCCTGAACGGCTCGGTTCTGTCTACCGTCAAAAATGGTGGGCGATACAGGACTCGAACCTGTGACCTCTTCCGTGTGAAGGAAGCGCTCTAACCAGCTGAGCTAACCGCCCACCGTTTGCCTTGGCACGCTCCGTTCTCCATCGCGTTGTAACTCAGGCTGGCGCGGAGACGGATCGTTCGCGACGGTTCTGGCCGTCGCGCTTCGGCATGTGTCTCGTGTGGTGGCAACGACAGGATTCGAACCTGTGACCTAGCGCTTATGAAGCGCCCGCTCTGCCGCTGAGCTACGTTGCCGGGCACGATCGCAACCTATTCATGATACGTCGCTCGCCGAAAGGTGGTCAAAGCTGAACGCCGATTTGCAGGTTGAAGTTCTGGTTGTTCAGGCATGGGAAATCCACGGCGACAGTGGAGTGTTAGAGAATTAGAGGCCCCGGATTCTTCGCTGCGCTCAGAATGACACGGGGATTCTGGATTCCGGCTCACGCGGGAATGACGGAGGGAAGTTCACCCTTCGACAGGCTCAGGATGAACGGGAATTTAGACACATGAACAAAACCGATACCGTCTTGCGCGAAGAAAAAGGTGCACAATGCTACGCTCGTAGTGTGGTATTGATTGAAGGAGATGTCCAAGAACCGGAGGAAGAATGGTGCAGGGTACTCCGTCATCGCCGCATATCGATCCGCTAACACTGCGAGCGCGAAGCGATTCCGTCTTGCAGCGGAGCGTTGGAGATTTGCGCGAGACACTTCTGGCCGCCATCGACCAGATCGAGCGATTTCCGGCCGTGTTTCCCGATTCGCCCCTCGAGGCGATTGAGGTGGAGCCGCGCGAGATGGAGTCGCCGGATCGCGGGCCTATCGTGGTCTGCCCGGACGGGGAGATCTATGAACTCGTCGTAAGGGCGACGTTTGAGACTCTTGGCTCGCAGGAGTATGCGGATCGGCGCGAGGAGATCAGGCCGCTCGACCTGCCGCTGCACGAGTACATTGCATACCTGTATAACGCGATCCTGGCCGTGACGGATTATCTGTATCAGTCACGGTTGCAGGGAGGGGCGTAAAGCGCCGGCAGAAACCCTCACTCGACCCTCTCACCGAGGGAGAGGAGATCGGATGGATTCCGGCTTTCGCCGGAATGAGGTGCCGACGGCTAGCCGACCTGTTGGAATGAGTCGCCTTTGTAGTCGTCCTTGCTCTTGAGATAGGCCTGTAGCGGCCCCTGTTGGACGCCGCGCAAGCGATCATCAACTTCACGGGCGGGCTTGGCGGGGCTGCCCATGACAAGCGTGTTCGCCTCGATCTTTGTACCGGGCGTGACAAGAGAGCCTGCGCCGACGATTGCGCCGTCTCCAATCTCGATTTCAGCGGGGCCGGGCGCGCCGACGCACTTTGCGGCGTTGGCAATCAGGACGTTGTCGCCGGTCTTGACGTGATGGACGAGGGTCATGTGGGCGATGACGCAGTTCGCGCCGATGGTCGTTTCCTCATGGAGCACCGCGCCGTCCTGGATGTTGGTGTTCTCACCGACCGTGATGCGGCCGGAATCTCCACGCAGGGTTGCGTTGAACCAGATGCTGACGTTGGGCCCGATTACCACATCGCCGATGACGCTCGCCGACGGGGCAATCCACGCGGTGGGATCAACCTGAGGCGTCTTACCGTTTATTGAGTAGATTGCCATTCCTGAATCCTCCTTATTGGATCAGCTTTGCTTAGGGTATGGATCTGTTGATTCCTGTTCATCCTGTCGCGATAGTAACGACCGCCGTTCCGCCCTGCGGACGCTGGTTGTCTGCGCGGAGCAGGTAGACGTCTATCTCAAGGATGACACGGTCGGGCTCGTCGTGGCGGTCGGTGACGACTCCGGTGGCGGTGTATGTCTCGCCCTGGTTGACGGGCATCCGGAACACGCAGTCGAGCTTTTCGATGCGGCCGTTGGGCAGCCAACGCTGTAGGGCGGTTTCCATGGCTGTCATGCCGAGGTTGCCGGGGACGATCATGCTATTGAAGCCCTCACTGCGGGCAGTCTCCTCGTCCGTGAACCGGCTGAGTCCGTTCATGGAACCTCGCTCGGCGTCGTTGTCATTAAGCCAGCCTGAGAGCGCCATCATGTCCTTGACCCATGACGTGTCGGGGGTCCATTCGATGGGCGGGACCTCATCGCCGATGTCCGCGTGAACCTGTATATCAGTCATGATTGCGCCTCCGCGTTCCTCGCAGGCGGAACGCCGGGCGCGCGATAGACCATGGAGTCGCGTGCCCGGGCGACAAGCTCGCCTGCGTCGTTGCGGAAGAGTATCTCCCAGACCTCAAAGGCCATCGTGCCGGAGCGGCCGGTCTTGGAGTAGACGTCCTGCAGTATGGCGTAGCGATTGAGGCGGTCTCCGACGTAGATTGGGGCGTGGAGTTCAATGGCTCGACCGGCGTTGAGGCCGACGGTTGCGCCCTCCAAGTTAACGTCTGCTCCCCGTTCCTGGTTCCTGGTGAAGAAAACGTTGAGCATGGCCATGGGGGCTTCCTGTCGCTCACCCTCCTCCAGTTCGATCTTGGGAATACCGGTTAGCTCGATATAACGATCGACCATCTCCTGCGTCAACTCAATGACTCCCGTCATCTGTTCGACGTGCAATATGGCTTCGTTGAACGTGATCAGTGGGGTGGCCGCATCTGCCCCTGCCGCGTCGGATGTTGTCATTACTCCGTGTTCCTCCCGTTCCCCAAGAAGAGGTTACTCCTGTGTGTCCTCCAGCCGGACGGCTGTGAACTCCGATGCTCTCAGGGCCTCGACAAGCTCCGTCTCGGATGAGATCGGTGAGTCGAAAGCCGTGAGGCAGCGAGCGATGGCGCTGACAAAGTGGGCATCGCTGCCGCCGATTCCAGAGTAGCCTTTTTCCGCCACCAATTTCTCGGCTGCATCAGCTTCCTCCGGTCGGTTGCCGCCATTCAGGCGCTCAACGATGGATACCTGGGGGAACTCTATTCCGTCAGAGATCCACGCGGCGAGGCCGATACCGGCGCGTCCGGGGTGGGCGGGAATGGCGATTGCGCCGTTCGCCTCTGCTGTTTCCATTAGCTGAAACGGGTCCATTGCGACATCCGTTGGATCGATTGCACTCGCCAGTTTGTCGGAGATGCCGTAGACGAGAAAATGCCCGTGGCGTGTATCAAGCTCCGCTCCTCTCAGGACGGTGATACCAAATTGCTCGCTCAAATCGGAGTAATCTGCGTCGAGGGAGAACTGACGATGTTCAGTCAGGACGATACCGTCCACCTTCAAGCCGCGCTTCCTCAGCGTGCCGATCCATTTCAGGTACTGTTCCACCGTCGCGCGGGAGTCGTCGGAGGCGACAGAGTGAGAATGGAGGTCGTAGTAGTGCATTCCCGCAGGTTTAACGGCCGATCGCCTATCGATACCAGTCTGCGATGTTCCAGAGTTCACTGTCCCACGCGTTCATGACAACACCCTGAAGGGAGGTTGCCTTGGCTGAGACGAACCCACGGTTCACGAGCGGAATTTCATATGCCGAAATCACGATGGCATCATTGAGGGCACGCAGGGCGGCCTCGCGTGCGCTTTCGGATTGTGCTTCTTGCATCCGCATGTATATCAAATCGTAGGTTTCGTTGCACAGGCGAGCGTTATTCTCTTCTGCCCACATGTTTTCGCGCGACTGGATATGGTCGCACTGATATGAGGAAAAGTAGCTTGCCGGATCCAGACCGGTGCCGGTTGTGTACATCTGGACGTCCGCGATAAAGCGACGATATGACTCCGTATGTTCGGCGGGATTGCCACCGAAGAAGATGCTGGCATCGTGTGTTATCAGTGTGCTCTCGATGCCGATTTCAGCCCACCAACCCTGGATCAGCGCGAATGTGCCTTCACGGACAGCGTTGACTGTGGTCTGGTAGGTGAGCGTGAGTGGTACGCCGTTGTACTCGCGGATGCCGTCACCATCTGAGTCAGTCACACCGTTCTCATCGAGCAACGACTTGGCTCCCTCGATGTCCTGAACGACGCAGCCGTCGTTACGATCGGAGACAAACCGCGCGGGCGCCGTGACGAGGTTGCAGGTCGGCTCACCTCCGGATCCGTAGAGATCATCAACGATACGCTGGCGGTCTATGGCCATGGACATGGCCTTACGAATGGGCGTGAACGTCAGGAACGGATGTGGATTCTCTCCGCCAAGGTACTCCGAGCGGTCGTCCATGTTCTCCGTGTGGGGATTCGTCTGGTTGACGACGATGCGTTCGACATCGCTTGCGAATGCCGTGATGATTTCGCCGCGCCCGTTGGCAACCCACAGATTTAGTTGAGCCGGGGTCACCTGCAGGTTCCAGGCATAGTCCGCGGTGCCATCTATAAGGACGGCCTGCGCGGCTGACTCGGCGTCGCCTCCACCGATGAGCTCGACGCGGTCAAAATGCGGCCGTCCGCCCCAATAGTGCGAGTTACGTTCAAAGACCGCGCGATCGTTGGGGATGAACTCGACGATTTGATATGGGCCGGAGCCGATGGGAATTCGGTGCTGCTCATCGCAATTAGGTGTGGCTGTGGCGATGCAGTCCTCGAATTGGGCCTTGCTGATGATCGGAGTGTTAGTCCCAGCAAGGAGCAGTACCGGGTTCCTGGATTCTTCTCCAAGGGTAAAGACGACTTCCCGGTCGCCCACGGCCTCAACAGACTCAAAGGCGCTAAAGCTGTGTTCAGAGAGACAACCGATTCCTTCAGTTGTGCAATAGAGCCAGGTGAAGACAACGTCATCAGCGGTGAGGTCGCTCCCATCGGACCACTTGAGATTCTCACGCAGTCGCCATGTGATGGTGAGACCGTCTTCAGAGATGCCGCCATTTTCGGCGGAGGGAATCTCCACAGCGAGTCGTGGGACGGGGTTGCCGTCGGGATCGATAACGGCCAGGGGCTCAAGTACGACGGCTCCGGCGTCCCGATCCTTGAACCCGGACGCCTGATAGGGGAAGGGCAGGGTTGGCGCTTGCCAATAGAGGATGGTCAGCACTTCCTGGTCGGGCTCCGGCGTGGCTGTTGGCTCAGGGCGCGGCGTGGCGGTGGCTGCCGGCTCAGGTGTCGCGGTAGGGGCAGGCGTGGCTGTTGGAGGAGCGGTGACCGGTGTTGTCACTTCCGGCGCAAGTGTCGGCTGGACAGCTGGTAGGGGTTCGTCTTCGTCTTCGCATGCGATTGACGCGGCAACGAGTGCCACGGCGAGGAGGGCAATAATGAGCGCTCGCCAGTGATTCATTCGTCCTCCGTTGGATTAGTGGCGCATTAATTCCGAATGAAGATAACCGTGCTCCGGCGATTACTCCGGAACCTGGCCTCCAACATAGGTCTTGGCCCAGTCCATTGCCTCAATGATGCTTGAGCGGTCATCAAGGGGCTGGGGGCGGTGAGCGTTGGCGGCGCGATCAATGATCTTGGGGATGTCAGTTAATCCAATCTGCTGAGAGAGGAAGAGTTCAATAGCGGCGTCGTTGGCCGCCGCGACGACGGCGGGGTAGGTGTCACCCTGTCGGGCGGCGTCAATTGCGATCTGGTAGCAGGGAAAAAGCTCATGTTCCAGGGGTTCAAAGGACAGGCGGCCTTCTTCGAGAAGGTCGACACGATTGATTTCCGCGTTCGCCCACCTGTGCGGGTAGGCGAGGGAGAGCTGGACGGGGACGCGCATGTCCGGGATGAAAAGCGCGGACTTGACGGAGCCATCGTTGAACTCGGTCAGGGCACGTACGAGGCCCTGCGGATGGAAGAGGATATTGATGTTCTCAAGCGGGATGTCATAGAGGGAGTTGATCACGGCGACCTGCGTTGCCTTCACCATGAGCGTGGATGCATCGATTGCGCGTTTGCGTCCGACGGCTCGGGCGGGGCGGGCGTTCGGCATCGTGGAGGGGAGCTGCGTTCCGTGACGGGGCAGGCGGCGGGCCTGGACTGTGCCCCACGTTGAGGTCATGGTGACCTGCCGGACGGATTCCGTGTTTTCGCCCCACAGGGTTTGCCAGACGCCCATCGGCTCGTCATCGAGGGGGTAGATAGTCGCGCCGGTCTCTTTGGCGCGGCGCGTTAGAAGCGCGCCGGCGATGTACAGGGTGTCTATGTTACCGATGGCGACGCGCTTTCCCGCGTCAATGGCTGCCCATGCGGCTTCCAGGCTGTTTCGTCCGACGTTGGCGATGACGACCATATCGACATCCGGCGAGGAGACCATGTCATTGATGGACATGAATTCCACGCCCTCCGGTACATCGGTACGCCATCGTCCACGAGCGAAACCCGCAAGTGTGGGGCGGTATTCCTGAATCTGTTCGGCAAGACGCTCAAGGTTGGAACCTGCGGCGAGGCCGACGATTTTGACGTTGTCACCCAGGGAACGGGCAACCGAGAGGACGATCTGGCCGAGCGAGCCTGTAGAGCCGACAACTGCTATTCGGAGCGGCGCGGAATCCGTGGTCATGGCACCTCCACTCCTTTGCCGGGACGGGGCGTTTCCGTCCCCTCTAAATCATTCACAACGATGCAAATTCTCGATTACAGATTATCCAGCCTGTCTGCGATGAGCGCGGCAACGTGGTCGTGAATGGACGGCTCCCGGATTGCATCTACGATCTCCGAGACGAAGGCTCGAATAAGCATCATCCGCGCTTCTTCTTCTTCAATACCGCGGCTCAGCAGGTAGAACATGGAATCATCGTCAAGGTTACCGCATGCTGCGCCGTGTCCACAGCGGACATCATCGCAATAGATCCAGAACGCGGGCTTGGTGTCGGCCTCCGCGTCATTGGAGAGCAGCAGGTTCTTGTCCACCTGCATCGCGTTCACCTTGGCGGCGTTGGGGCGGACGATGATACTGCCGTGGAACACTGAGCGGGCGTGGCCATCCAGGATTCCCTTATAGAGTTCGTTCATATCGTTGTGACCGACGAGGTGGTCGACGATGACCTGGTTATCCACGTGCTGGTCACGGCTGATGACATACGCGCCCCGAACATCGCTGTTCGATCCCTCGCCCGCCATGATGACGGTGAGGTTGTTGCGGGTGAGCCGACCGCCGATGTCGATTGCCATGGAGCGGAACGTCGCGTTCTCGTTGACCTCAACCTGCGTGGTTGAGACGTTGTACGTCGATTCGCTCTCCTGCTGGACCTTGCAGTAGGAGATGCTCGCGCCCGCGCCGACGACGATTTCCGTGACGGCGTTGGTGAGATGGGCATCGTCAGACATGGAGACGTGTGTCTCCACGATGGACGCGGAGCTGTCCTCTCCGGCGATGATCAGGGTGCGGGGCATGGATGCCGTTCCCTGCGTTTGTTCGGTGGAAACATAGACAATCTGGATGGGTTCCTCGACCGCAGCCATGCGTGGAAGGAGGATGAGCGCGCCGTCCGCCGCGAGGGCGGTGTTGAGGGCGGTGAAGCCCTGCTCCTTGTGGTCTGCAAGACGGGTCAGATGGGCGCGGACTGCATCTGTTTGGGAATGCACGGCTTCAGCGAGGTTTCCCGTCACGACGCCGTCCGGCAAGCTGTCCAAAGCGGAAAGCTCCGGCGTGTATCGGCCATCAACGATGACGAGCCGATGCCATGAGGAGTCGCCGACGTTTAGGGAATTGATGTCAACGTTGGTGGCGGAGTCGGGCTCCGAGAATGTGGGCGCCGCGAATCCCTGGCGAACCAGTGGACGGATGTCCGTGTACTTCCATTCCTCATTGCCGCGACGGGTGGTGGGGAGGCCGAGTTCCTGAAAGCTATCCAACGCCTCGGCGCGGATGTCCGCAATCCAATCAGGGTCGCGGCCGGCGCGCGCGGCCTGGTAGTCCCGTGCGGCGCCTGCGAAATCTGTGAGGTATGTATCGAGCGGGCTTGTGGTGGTCATATGGTGCTTGCCGGATTGCCGTTTGCAGGCTGTCTAGCCGACGGTGCCCTCAAGGTTGAGCTCAAGGAGCCGCGTGGCCTCAACGGCGAATTCAAAGGGCAGCTTCTTGAAGACCTCTTCACAGAACCCGTTGATGATCATGGAGTGGGCCTTTTCCACGGAGATGCCGCGCGAGTTGCAGTAGAAGAGCTGGTCCTCGCTGACGCGGGAGGTGAAGGCCTCATGCTCCAGATAGGCCGACTTGTTCTTGACTTCAACGTAAGGGGTGGTGTGCGCGCCGCACTGATCGCCGATGAGCAGGGAGTCGCATTGGGTGAAGTTCCACGCGTCGTCTGCGCCCGGGTTGACGCGCACAAGGCCGCGGTAGGTGTTTTCAGCCTGCCCGGCGGAGACGCCCTTGGCGATGATGGTGCTCTTGGTGCGCTTGCCGATGTGGGTCATCTTGGAGCCGGTGTCCGCCTGCTGACGTCCCTTGACGAGGGCGACGGAGAAGAACTCGCCAATGGAGTCGTCGCCCTGGAGGAGGACACTGGGGTATTTCCATGTGATGGCGGAGCCGGTCTCAACCTGCGTCCATGAGATCTTGGAGCGCGCGCCCAGGCACTTGCCGCGCTTGGTGACGAAGTTGTAGATGCCGCCTTTTCCGTTCTCGTCGCCGGGGTACCAGTTCTGGATGGTGGAGTACTTGATCTCGGCGTCGTCCATGGCGACGAGTTCAACGACGGCGGCGTGAAGCTGGTTGGTGTCACGGATGGGGGCGCTGCAGCCCTCAAGATAGCTGACGAATGAGCTCTCGTCCGCGACGATCAACGTGCGCTCGAACTGGCCGCTGTTTTCGGTGTTGATGCGGAAGTAGGTTGTGAGCTCCATGGGGCATCGGACGCCCTTTGGGATATAGCAGAAGGAGCCGTCGGAGAAGACGGCGGCGTTGAGGGCGGCGTAGAAGTTGTCAGTGTAGGGGACAACGGAGCCAAGGTACTTGCGTATGAGGTCCGGGTGGTCCTGGATGGCCTCCGAGAACGAGGAGAAGATGATGCCAAGTTCGGCGAGCTTTGCCTTGAAGGTGGTGGCGACCGAGACGCTGTCAAAGACGGCGTCGACCGCGACGCCGGCCAGCATCTTCTGTTCTTCAAGGGGAATGCCCAGCTTTTCGAAGGTGGACAGGACCTCGGGGTCGACTTCGTCGAGGCTGCTGAGTTGTTCCTTCTGCTTGGGGGCGGAGTAGTAAATGATGTCCTGGAAATTGATTGGCGGGTGCTTGATGTGCGCCCAGTCCGGGAGCTGCTCCTTGTCCAGCAGGGACTCCCAGTGGCGGAAGGCTTTGAGACGCCATTCCAGCATCCATTCAGGCTCGTTCTTCTTGGAGGAGATCAGGCGGACGGTGTCTTCGGTAAGGCCCGGCGGCACGGTGTCCGATTCGACTTCGGTTATGAAACCGTACTTGTAATCTTGTTGGGCGATGCTCTTGAGTTCCTGATTGGACTCAGGAGCAACATCCTGTATTGTCTCGTCAACTGTGGTCACAGAGTTTCACCTGCCTCAGTAGTTGCTCGATGGGGACGCCGTCTTGCGGATATCTCAATCTGAACCAATCCGCAGACATTCCCACTCGCCTATTGTACCCGTATAGCAGACCTCGTGCGATATCAATTGCCCCATTCGGCTATTTGCCCGCGAAACGAGAATTACCGCCTGAAATCCATGAGCGAACCTGTCGTTCCGCGCGGCCTGTAATCAGTATCAGGCCGATAGCGATGAGCCATACGAAGAAGACCATGCCGGACACGCGATGCAGGGCGGTGAAATCCTGAATCCATATCAGCTGCATAACCGCTCCAACGACTGCAGAAACAGGCGCCAGAGTGCGGAGAATTCCGCCAAACCGGTACTGCCAGGGGGACACAACGACGAGGGCAAGGCCCACGATAGAGAAGCCTGCGACACCGGTGAGCCAATGGAACCCGTCCATGAATTCATGGATCGAGCTTGGTGCTTCGCCCGATCCGGGCAATGTTGCGGTCAGCAGGATTGCGGTAAGGCCGGAGATTGTGGTGAAGACGCCTGAAAGGGCAAGGATGCCGGGGACAATGGGCGTAACACGTCGCTCATGGATGATCCACGTTCGGTACAGGTAGAAAGCGGCCACCGTGAGCGTTATGCCCGACGCGAGCCTGCCAGCACCGCTCAGGGCGTAGGGGAACCTGCTATCAGCGATTGCAGCCAGTGTCTCCTGTACGGTGTCCCGGTCCGCATCTGCCGCTACGCGCCCCGCGACCGCGACCAATGTCACGAGGGCGGTGAGGATCAGGAAGAGCCCGGCGTTTCTGGCTGCTCTGCTCGGAACAGCCGTCTCCGTTCGGTCAATAGAGGATTCCGCTTGCCCGCGTTGACGCGCGCCGCTCTTTGGTTCGTCTGAATCGTTGCCTGTTGCTGTCATTGGCCTGAGAACAATGGTAAGGGAGGTTGATGGGGTTGGGCAAAGCGAGCGATGTAGTACAAAGGCCGTTGCGGGGGGCGTATAGTAATGGAGTCACTCGGGGCAGCGCTCGCGAGCAAGGGAGTTCATTATGGCGACCGCATCAGCAACGATTCTTCCGGTTACGGTCTGGTACGACTACATTTGACCGTGGTGCTACATCGGCCAGGAACGGGTCGATAAGCTGAAGCAGGACTTCAACGTCGAGATAGACTATCGCGCGTTTTTCCTGCGTCCTGATCTGCCGCCGGAGGGCATTGCCCGACCTGAGCGGTACAACAATCCGAACTCACCTGTGCAGCAGGCCGCGGAGGCCGCGGGCATCGTGATGAACAGGCCCGAGCGCGTGCCGTACACGCGACTCGCGTTGGAGGCGACCGAGGCCGCCAAGCAGGCGGGCGCGGGCGAGGCATTCCATGAGGCGGCGTATAGGGCCTATTGGGGCGACGGCGTCGATCTTAGCGTGGTTGATAACCTCAAGCCGATCGCCGAGGAAGTTGGCCTTGATTGGTCGACGATGCACAAGCACATTGAGGATCGCACGTACAAGGAAGAGGTTGAGCGGCAATACCAGGACGCGCTGAACATCGGCGTCACGGGTATTCCGGCTTACGTCATCGGGCGATTCTTCTTTGTGGGCGCGCAGCCGTATGACGTGTTCAAGCAGGTTGCGGAGCGCGCGATCACGATGATGGAGGAGGGCGAGGACCCGGGGTTCAAGGGCTAGGGTCTTCGAACAATTCGAGCTTGGAGGGGCGTCCCGATGGGGCGCCTCTTTCTTTTTTGGCGTGCAGGTGGGTTGCAGGCAGGGCTTACAATCGTTGCGTGATAGTTTTCACTGGGGCTGAAGGCTAGTCTGCCATGGGGGTCGATAATCGACAGCGCCCCCGAGAGCGGCTTGTGCGCCGCTCCGTTGGCACTCAATCTCGTCGACTCGCCATTAGCCGACCAAACGCTCCGAGACTGCCCCGATTCCTGAGCACGCCGTACGTACGGATATCGCTCTTCTTCGGACTGATTATCGCGCTTGGAACGACACTGCTGTTGATGCCGTGGGCGACTGCTGACGGCACAACGACCGATTTCATCACGGCGCTTTTCACGGCGACGTCCGCCTCTTTCGTCACGGGACTCATTCTCGTCGAGACCGGCGAATACTGGTCGATCTACGGGCACCTCATAATCCTGTTCCTGATAGAGGTTGGGGGGCTGGGTTATGTTGCCGGCCTTGCAATCATCATCTTTGGACGCGAGCGGCGGGCATCGCTGTCGGACAGACAGTCGCTGCGGGCAACGCTGGGAGGCGGCTCACTGGGGAGCGTCAGCCAAGAAGCGAAGGAAGTCATCCGAATCTCAATCGTCCTGCAGTTGATCGGTTTCCTCGTTTTGATAGTTGGTTTCCTTGTTGCCGGGCATGGCCCGGGCGAGGCCGGCTGGTTTGCGCTCTTCCACTCGGTATCCGCGTTCCACAACGCGGGTTTCGATATCACGGGTGGCGCGCCGAGCCTCTTTGAGTACCGCTATTCGATACTGGTGGCCGGGCCAATCACGATGCTCTCGTTCATTGGAGCGACGGGCGCGGCAATTCTCATAGTCATTTACCGGCAGAAGCGATGGCTGACGCTGCCTCTGGACGTGAAGGTCGTTATCGCAGGAATGGTGGGCGTTGCGGCTGCCGGTTTCATCGGCATCCTTGTTACCGAGTGGTCCAACCCGGCGACTCTCGGCTCTCAGCCCATACCGAATCGCATCTGGGACAGTCTCGTTATGGCTGTGGGAAACCGGACATCCGGATTCAGCACGTTTGGAGTGGACCAGACGTATGAGCACACGCTCTTCATGCTGATTTGGTTGATGTTGATCGGCGGGGCGGCAGGTTCAATGACAGGCGGCATCAAGATCAACTCCTTCATGGTGATGTTCACGTCAGTTGTAACGAGTATTCGGGGCCTCACCCACGCGTCGATCTTCGGTCGGGAGATTGCGGACGTGCAGGTGCGGCGGGCTATCACGATTGCGAGCTTCGCGTTTGTGTGGGTCAACTCAGTCGCGCTGCTGCTGGACATCGTTGAAGAGGCACACTTCGTAGAGATTCTGTTCGACGTGGTCTCTGCGTTCGGGCTTGTGGGGCTTTCCACCGGGACGATTCCTGGGATGTCAGATTTTGGGAAGAGCGTGATTATTCTCTCTATGTGTGTTGGCCGTTTTGCGCCGTTCTTCCTTGCGCTTGAACTGGCTCACCGGGAGAGGTTTGCGCGATTCCGGTACCCGGAAGGGGAAGTTAGGATAGGCTAGTACAGGATCGCCTCAGCGGAGGGTACTGACGTGGCAAAAGGGCAGGTAGCTGTTCTGGGACTCGGCCGGTTTGGGCAGCGGGTTGCACGCGACCTTCAATTGAAAGGCATCGACGTGCTTGCCGTCGATAAGGATCCCAACCGGGTACGGGAATCGGCGGCCCTGCTACAGCATGTGATGGTCGCTGATGTGAGCGACCGCGCAGCGCTAATCGAACTCGGCGTGCCGGAATCTGAATCTGTGATTGTCGCGGTTGGCGGCGATATCCAAACCAACCTGTTAACCACGGTCTTGCTGAAGACACTCGGCGCGAAGGACGTGGTCGCCCGGGCGCGGGATGAGTTACACGGGAACGCGCTCAGGCAGCTGGGCGCGGATCGGGTTGTGTTCCCGGAACTTGATACGGCCGAGAGGCTTGCACACAGCCTGTCATTCAAAGGCGTTCAGGATTACTTTGAACTGAGCCGCGACTACGGAATCAGCACAGTGGTGGTCAATGACGGGATGGCGGGAAGAACCATCGAGGAACTTGGCCTCGTGCATCCTCGGCAGGCGAATGAACTGAGCGTGGTGCTCATCATTCGCAATCGGAATGAGGCCCTGATTCAGCCGGACAGATTCGAAAAGGTTGGCAAGGGCGACGTACTTGTGTTGGCAGGATTGGACAAGGAATTTGAAGACCTGCAGTTTGAGCAGTTTGACGGAAAAGGGCAGGATGGGCGTTGACCATCGCTTGCTGCCGCGCTAAAGTCGTTCGCGTTGCCTGCACCATGAACCGGGCGGCGGATAACCGTGAGGAGTAGAAATGACGCAGATCAGTGACCACGTTTACGCGTGCCATATCGCGGATACCCACTACATGCATCCGGGCGGAACCACCATCTATTTCATCGGCGATCCGTCAGAGGAGATGCTGATACTGGATACCGGCGAACATGATCGCTCGTGGACGAAGCAAATTCTTGAGTACTGGGAAGGCCTCGGCTCACCGAAAATCGGTGGGATCCTCATATCTCACGGCCACGGTGATCACACCGGCGGCATCGATCGGATCCAGGAGGCGACGGGAGCACCTGTGCGCTGTCATCCGAAGTTGGCAAAGCAGCTGCGCAGCGTACTGGGGCATGAGGACGAGCTTGTTGTTCCCCTCAAGTCGCGGGAGATGCTGAGAACGGGCGGCGGGACCGCTGTACGGGCGCTTTTCACACCGGGCCACGCTGTCGATCATGTCTGCTATCACCTGGCAGCTGAGCGGATACTGTTCACCGGGGACACGATTCTGGGTTCCTCGTCCTCGTCCGTTCAGGATCTGTACGAGTACATGAAGACTCTCGGCAAGTTGTCCAAGCTGCGGGTGGACACGATTGCTCCGGCGCATGGCGGGGTGGTAGCACCGCCGCGAGGGCGTCGGCTTGTCGCGTGGTACATGTCACATCGACAGGAGCGCGAAGAGCAAGTGGTTTCGTCGCTGGAAAAGGGCATTGAAAAGGTCGACGAGATGGTCAAGGACATCTATCCGCGGAACCTGAAGAGGGATCTGCGCCGCGCTGCGGCCGGTAACGTGCGCACGCACCTGGACAAGCTGAAGAAGGATGAGCGTGTGGCGGAGGCCGAGGCGACGTACAGCCTGACAGGGTAGGCGTGGAGGCCGGGCGGTGACAGAGTCAGAAGACTGTCTATTCTGTCGGATTCGCGACGGGGAGATACCGAGCGAGTTCCTGCACAAGGATGACCAGACTTTTGCTATCCGCGACATCAGCCCGCGCGCGCCCGTCCACATCCTGATCATTCCGACGGAGCATATTCCGAGCGTTGGGGAAATCACTGACGCACAACTGCCGGTCATGGGAACTCTCACGGGCGTTGCGAACCGGTTGGCAGAATCTGAAGGCATTTCCGAGTCCGGGTATCGCCTCGCGATCAACTGCGGCCCGGATGCGCATATGAGCGTGCCGCACCTCCACTTGCATTTGATAGGCGGCCGATCGCTCGGCGCGGAGGGATAGCTGAGGCGGTCATGAGGAACTTACGGCGACAGACTGGTTCCGGGTCGTGGGTTGAATCGTTCGCGAGCCTGTTTGGCGGGAAGGGTGGGCTGCCCACCGCGCAGACGGTTCTTGTACCGCTCGTCGGATCGTCACTGGATGAGTCTGCCCTGAAAGTGGCGGGCGAGGTGGCGCGGGAATCGTCCGGCCGCGTACATGTGTTGTACATCATTGAGGTGCCGCGGGCAGTGCCTTTGGATGCTCCTATGGATGAGCAAGTCCGGAATGGAGAGCGGATCCTGAAGGACATTGAAGACCATTGGCCGCATAAGAAGACCAGCGTTGCCACGGAACTGCTGCAGGCTCGCCAGGCCGGGCCGGCGATTGTCACGGAGGCTGTGGAGCGCGGCGCGGACCTCGTGATTATGGGCGTCGACCACGAAAGGCGCTATGGAGACTATAGTCTGGGTTCCTCAACCGCCCACGTGCTGCAGCACGTTCCATCGGCTTTGTGGATTCTCCGCGCGCCCATCAACCAGAACGGCGCTCGCTGACCGGGCAGACTGACAGGGAATAAGCGAACAATGAGATTTCTGATTATGGGCTGCGGACGAGTAGGGTCCGGGTTGGCTCGCAGCCTGACCGACGAAGGCCATGACGTGACAATCATGGACGTGCGGCAGGACGCTTTCCGGCGTCTCACGGCACAATTCCGTGGGAATGCAATCATCGGTGATGGGCTTGATTCGGCGGCGCTGCAACGAGCGGGGATAGAAAACGCGGACGTGTTCGTGTCGGTGACGCAGGGTGACAACCGAAACCTGATGGCCGCACAGGTCGCAAAGCACATCTTCAAGGTGCCCCGCGTGATCGCGCGTGTGTATGACGATAGCCGGGCCGACGTTTTCCGCGAGCTGGGTCTTCAGACGCTCAGTTCGCCACGGTTCGTGACCGGCTTGATGCGAGAAATGATCTTTGACGAGTCAGACGGGACAGCGGGGGACGAATAGCGATATGTACGTGATTGTGGCGGGCGGGGGTAAGGTTGGCTTCGGACTGTCGCAAGCCCTGCTGGCCAACGGGGATGAAGTCTTGTGCATCGAGAAGGATGCCCACCGCTGTGCCGTCATCGCCGAAGATCTCGGCAGCGCAAGCTACCAGGGGGACTGCTGCGAGGTGAGCGTGCTGGAGGATACGGGGACTGGCAGGGCGGACGTGTTTGTGGCCGTAACAGGCGACGACGCGGACAACCTGATTGCCTGCCAGGTGGCCAAGGCACGTTTCCGGGTGCCGAGAACGGTGGCGCGCATCAACGATCCGCGGAACAGGGAGATATTCAGCATTCTTGGCGTGGACGCGACGGTGAACTCAACGGACGTGATCATGTCGCAGATCGCGCAGGAGATGCCGTCGCAACCGCTGACGCAGGTGTTGTCGCTACGCGGGACGGGACGGGAGCTGTGCCAGGTTGAAGTGACGGGAGACTCGCCCTTGCTTGGGGAAGAGGTCAGCTTGCTGCGGCTGCCCGGGGACAGCGAGATTATTCTGATTGTGTGTACAGATCAATCGGTGAGAACACCGGAGAACGGCCTGCAGCTTGAGGCGGGCCAGGTTGTCCTAGCGCTTACGCGAGAGGAGCAAGAGCCGGCGCTGAGAGAGGCGCTGACGGGCGTCGCGCCTGAGTAGGGCAACTCAGGAGAAAGAAGTGCGCCCTGTCCAACGGATGGGGCGATTCTAGTTCAGCGTTGGCGGTAGTTGGCGAGTCTAGGTTGCGGAACCGTCGCCGCGGTTGTGCTGAATCCAGTCCTGCATTTCCTGCCCGGCACGCATGGCGGCGTCGCGCCCCTCGGAGATGGCGTCGCGAAGCGCATCATTCCCTGTTTCGCCGATGTTTCGGGCGCGCTCACGCAGGCCCAGAGTTCGTGTGCGAATATCGGCTCGCGATTCCGAGCCGGACTGCGGCGTGAAAAGCACACCGAGAACAACGCCAACGATCACACCGGTGACGATGCCCAAAAGGAATGTCAGGGCATTGGCATTAGCATTGTCATCTTGTTCAACCATTGCGCTGCTCCCTCGCCTGGCTTGTATTAGTGGTGCGCCGAAGGCTTCTCGAAGCAATTATAAGGCAGTTCCGAGATGTTGCCCAATAGTGAGAACGGTCAGCCCTGGCCTCGGCGGCCAAATCGGCGCAGGACGCGGAAACCCTGCCGGATTCCCGTGTAGAAGCTGATGACCGGGACGGCGGGGCGGATGATGGCGTCGGTCACGAGACGCGTGGCCGTGCGAACCTCTCCCGTTGTTCCGCGAACATTTTCGAGGATCGGCTTGAGGGCTCGAAAAATGCTGAGGGCAACGAGGACGATAGCGAGGAATACGAGTATGCCAAGCACACCCCAGACGATGATGACGATATCCCGGATGATTGCGATGACGTCGGCCAAGCAAGTACCTCGCTAGCGAAACTGCTGTGATTAGTATTGGGCATTCGCGCCCGAATTGCCAAACCGACCGGACTCATCGTTGTCGTACTTCATATACCCGAACTGCTTCATTCTCATAGGCAAGCCTGAGTTGTTGATGACGTTCGAGGACGGCGACAGTCTCCTTGGGATAGTAGGCGCGCTCAGTCTGGCCGACGAGGACGTAACCGACATCATATTCGTCCAGGATGCGTTGGATGATGGTGGGGGAGCCGGAGGAATAAAGGTTTCTCACGTCTGCCTGTCTGCGGTCGATCTCCGGCTCCGCGATGCCGATGCCACGCTGTTGGCGCTGGTGCCATGGCCAGCCGACGATCATTGGGAGGCCGGCGTACATGGCGGCACGTGACTGGATGCGGTAGTAGGGTGTGTCGTTCTGGACTGGCGGGAGACCAGCCTCGGCGATGACAGGCACGCCGTCCACGTTTTCGCGGAGCCAGAGAAGGGCGTCAAGTTCGTGACGCAGGACGATTTCGGTATCGTCAACGTCGCGGTAGGTCCCGTCCTGCATGTAGGCTGAGCCGTCCAAGGTTAGGGGAATGGTCGTGTCAATGCGGTCCGCGAGGCGGGCTTTCGTCCCGAGGACGGGGTAGATGGAAACGCCGACTACGGCGACGGCCAATATGGCGTAGAACGAGATTCGATAGATGCGGCCGATGCCTGGCATCCTCAACGTGCCGCCGGAGCGGAGCATCCACCAGAGTAGGAATGCGGCCGATATGCCGAGCAGGAGCCATGCCTGCAAGTAGACGCGGAAGATGGTGTTCATCCGCACCAGGTGGTCCTGGATTGCGAGGACATCCACGGCGGCGATGAGGCCAAAGGCGAGGGATGCCGCGCCGTATGAAAGCCTGACGGGGAGTGGTAGGCGGGCAGAGAGCGTGAGGGCGAGGGTTATCGCAGCCAACACGCCGGTGATTACGACGTTGCTGAAGCCCATGATGAATAACGCGATGATTCCCGCGATGAGGACGCCGCCGCCGACCACGCTACCCAGCCGGTATAGGTATGCGCTGCCCGTGTCTTCTGCGGGCCATGCGCGTGATCGGATTTCTCTGAGCAGTTCGCGAAGCCCCGCGCCCGGGAGGCCGAGCGCTGCTGATGCTGCCGGGCGGAGAGAGACGGCGATGATCAGGAGGGGCAAGCCAAAGATGGCGAGGAGGGAGCGGACGGGGGTCTGCTCGTTGCTGCCAACGATCTCGGTATAGAAGGTGGCGTTGGCGGCGTGGTAAGGGGCAAAGAGGGCAAAGCTAACCGCGACAAGCAGCGCCGCAGAAATGAGAGCCCTTATGATTGTCGCCTTGGTGGCAGTTCCTCTCGCCAGAAGGGCAATCGCGATAGCGGCAACGGCGATAAACAGGAACGTTGGGTAGTCCCACGAATGGGCGGCGAATAGCGCGCCAAGCGTAAGAGCGAGCGCGCCAAAGGGCAGGGCGAGTGACACCCGGTTGCGCCGGTCGTAGAGGGCGAGCGCGACAGTAAGACTCAGGCCGACGGCCACCAATGCAAACGGCATGGCAAAGATGTGTGCGTGGGGGTCGGCGAATAGGAACGAGAAGAACGGGAACTCAGTGATGCTGATTGTCCCGGGGACGGCGACCATGCGGCTGGAGCGCCAGAAATCGAACCCCTCGCCGCTGAGGGCGGAGGCTGAGACGGTCAGGAGATTACCGACTCCGCCTGAATCCGACAACGTTATCGTGTCCCACGCCGCCGGGCCGATGCGTTCCGCTATCTGAACAAGGCCATCGAGGTTGCCAGCGATCGCCACCATGAGAGCGGCGACGAGGCCAGCCACTATCGCGCCCAGGGCGGGGAACTGGGAGGTTCGGAGTCGTTGTCTTGTCGCTTCGACGAGGTTCACGCCAATGGAGAAGGCGGCACAGAACGTCATCGTCCAGAAGGTGGGAATGGCGAGGTTGACGGCGAATTCGGGCACGGTTCCTGTGAGTCTTATGAGCGTGGCGACGATGAAGTGACCGAAGTAGTAGTAGTTGAGGTGGCCTCCCGCGAACCAGGGGTCGTAGGGTGGCATGAACGAGGAGCGCGTGACGGCGGTGAGATAGGACACGTCCATGGGTTTCTCGCCGCCACGGAACGGATGCCAGAGGTCCGGGTTGGCGGCTCTCAGAACAACAAGGGCGATGAAGATGGTGAGGAAGAGGGCCTCAGCCGTGAGGAGCCAACGCCATCGTTGACGGATAAGAGTCAGCAGTTCCCGCCGTGACTTGTAGGCGACGAATGCGGACGCCGCGGCAAGGATGAGTATGGCGGCGGTGACGCTCATGCGCGAGAACGGGATGATCTGCAGAGCTGCGCCGAGCCATGCGAGGTAGGCGACTATTAGCAGGGACAGCGCCTTGCCTAGTAAGTAGCCGCTGTCAGGCAGCGGGCGGAATATGCGCGCCATGAGCGGGAACCCGGCCAGCGCAATGCCCTGAATGGCTAACAGCCACAGCACGAGCTCCGTGCCAGAGCCGCGCCCTTCGACGGGCATGATGTCCGTCCACGTGCCGCCGTCGTCCTGCGCCTCTGCCAGTTCAGGTGACATCAGGAGGGAAGGTCCTTCAGAGGCGGCGAGATCCCTTCCCGGCGGGCTAAGTCCTGCGGAGAGAATCTGCGCGTACTCGGGTTCAGAGAGAGGGGTCGTTTTCTGGAAGAGCATCGGCTTGGGGCGTTCGTAGACAGTGAAACTCTCGTCGGCCATACCGAGATCGAGAATCAGTCCGCTCGCTCCGCCATGAATGACGTCCGATGAGGCCGGTTCAAAGTCCAGATAACGGACCGTGTCCTCGGCGATCGTGATGCCGAGCAAGGACGGGTACGTGGCCTCAATATGGGCAAGCTCAAAGCCGAGTTCGCCGTCGAAAAGCGAATCATAGTAGTCGCGCATCACGGGGAACTGCTCAGGGAGTCGGGAGACGGAGCCATAGCCGCGATTGCTGAACATGTAGATGTAGTCGGTGCGGCCGATCTGGGCAGCCATAATCTGGGCCTTGGAAGTGTTGTCGGGCCAATAGACCTCAATGGGTTCGATATCGTAACGATGCTCCCCGTGGAATCGCTGATCCCAGGTTTCGGTCGTGATAACCGAGCCGTGCGGAACGTTGTCCGTGATCCACGTGCTCATACGGTCGACGGTGTGTGTACCGCCAAAGACAGTTGTAAAGGCGATGGCGTAGAAGACAGTCGGGACGATGACGATGCCTGCGAGCGACGCTCCGGCCCACGTTCCCTTCCGCCCAAATCGGGAAAGCCACGTCATGCCATAGAGGACGGCTAGGGCGGCGGCGATGCAGAGGAGGGGATAGAGGGGCAGCAGGTAGCGCATGAACTTGACCTGTTGTCCTCCCAGCCACAGGAACGGGATGAGAAGGGCGGCTACGAACAGGATTTCGATGATGTTTCGGTTGCGGGCAGCCCGCCAAGCAACGAGGGCCGTGCCAGCCAGCGCCGCCACGCCAAGCGGGATGCCAAGTCCCCATATGACCAGGTTGCGGAGGTGATAGATCCAGGGCGTCGTTTCCTCGTACTGGATCGTAAACGGCAGTTCGAGTTGGCCGCGCGCCATGTTGGCCTGCGTCACAACATCGTTCAGATACGTTGAGAAGTCGATGAGCGCGTAGGGTTGGGCAATGGCAAAGGCGGCTAAGGCGATGAGGGCTGCGAAAATAGTCCGCCTCAGCGCAATCCGGACTTCTTCGGCGCTGCCCTTATTCCGTATGGGGATCCACAGGAAAGCCAGCCACGCAATGGCGACAGGCAGAGAAAAGACAACGGCGGTGGCCTTGGTTGAGATGGCGAGGCCGAGGAGTGCGGCGGCAAGGTAGCCCATGCGCGGGTCGCGGGAGCGCAGGAACCGGATGGAGGCCAACAAGCTGCCCAAAAGCAGGGCGGTCATAAGCGGGTCGACGGCGTAGTAGTGGCTGAGTTGGATAGGGAGAACGGCTAGCGCGTAGAGGGCGGCGGCAAGAAAGCCAACGGTGCGGCCATACAGTTCCCGACCAATGTGGATGATTAGAACGACGGTTGCGGCGTCGGCAAGGCCGGTTGCGCCGCGCCAAAGGACTTCACGGTACGGGATGAAACCGGCTAACTCACGGAGCTGATCTCCTATCCAGCCGATGCTTGCAATAAGTACGAGGGGCAGGGTGCCGTAATTGAACCATCCGGGGTTGAGGGGGCTTTCAGTGGAAAAGAATTCGCTAACGGAACCGGGCATGCCCAGCCCGGACGCGAAGCTCCGTATCGGCCACTCATCCGGGTGGTAGCCGCCCCAATCGAGGCCGTACCAGCGGAGGCTGAGCGCGAGCGCAATCAGCCCCGCATAGGGAGCGAGCTGACGGAGACGGAGATCAGGCAATGTTCGACGCGGGACTTGTAGTCACCGGCCCGCGTCGGTCTGCGTTGCGGGCTGAGGCTTTAGAGTCCCTTGCTCGCCATGAATTGCGCCAGGTCAGAGACCCGGCAGCTGTATCCCCATTCATTGTCGTACCACGCGAGCACCTTCACCATATCGCCCCCGATAACAATGGTCGAGAGCGAATCCAGTATGGCGCTATGAGGGTCTCCGCGGAAATCTGAACTTACCAGCGGCTCGTCCGAGACATCGAGAATGCCCTGCATGGACGTTGCCGCCGCCTCACGATAGGCGTCGTTGATCTCTTCTGCAGTCACGTCGCCGTCAATCTCGGCGGTGAAGTCCACGATGGACACGGTTGTGGTGGGCACGCGGTAAGCGAGTCCATGGATGCGTCCGTTCAGCTCCGGCAGGGCAAGGCCTACTGCGCGGGCCGCGCCGGTGGATGTAGGAACGATGTTGGCAGCGGCGGCTCGGGAGCGCCGCAGGTCGTCATGCACCTGGTCGAGGATCTTCTGGTCGTTCGTGTAGGAGTGGATGGTGGACATGAGGCCCTTGCGGATGTTGAAGCGGTCATGGAGGACCTTGGCGACCGGGGCGATGCAGTTGGTGGTGCAGGATGCGTTGGAGACGATGCGGTGGGTACCGGGGTCATATGTGTCATCGTTGACGCCAAGGACGACGGTGAGGTCCTCACTCTTGGCAGGGGCGGAGATGATGACCTTCTTTGCGCCGCCCTCGAGGTGGCCCGCGGCCTTGGTGGCGTCAGTGAAGATTCCGGTGGACTCAACGACGATATCCACGCCGTGATCCCCCCACGGGATGCGGGCTGGGTCGCGCTCGGCGACGACCTTGACCTGCTTGCCATCTATGGAGAGGCCGTCTTCAAGGGCTTCCACCGTGCCGGGGAAACGGCCATAGGTGCTGTCGTACTTGAGGAGATGGGCGTTGGTTTCAGGATCCGTCAGGTCGTTGACAGCAACAACCTCGAGGTCGTCGGGGTGTCGCTCCAGCGTTGCCTTGAGAACCTGCCGACCGATGCGGCCAAAGCCGTTGATGCCAATGCGAGTGGTCATGTCTCCTCCGTGGTGAATCCCCTGATGTTCCCCTAGTCCCTGCCGTGATTCTACAGGATGCGTGTCAATGGGTCGCGGCTTAGGATGCGCCGCGCGGTAGATCCGTCGCGCCGTAGATGGCGCGGTCGCCGAGTTCGTCTTCGATGGCGAGCAGGCGGTTGTACTTGGCGGTGCGTTCGCCGCGGGCGGGCGCGCCGGACTTTATCTGACCTGCGCCGGTAGCGACGGCGAGATCGGCAATTGTTGTGTCCTCAGTTTCGCCGGAGCGATGGCTGATCATGGCGGCATAGCCGGCGTTGCGGGCAATTTCAATGACGTCAAGCGTTTCGGTGAGCGTGCCAATCTGATTGACTTTGATGAGGATGGCGTTGGCGACGTTCTCGCGGATACCGCGCTCCAGGAATTCCCGGTTGGTGACGAAGAGGTCATCGCCGACGAGCTGCATCTGGGAGCCGATCGATTCAGTGAGCGTTGCCCAGCCGGGCCAGTCGCTTTCTCCGAGTCCGTCTTCGATGCTGACGAGAGGGTAGGCGGCGGCCCATTCGCCGTATGCCTCGGCAAGCTGCTGGGCCGTGACCACACGCCCCTCGCGCTCAAGGTTATAGGTTCCATTGTCTTGATAGAGTTCCGTGGCGGCGACATCGAGGGCGAGGTGACAGTCCACGCCCGGTCTTAGTCCGGCGTTCTCGATGGCCTGAATGATGAGGTCGGGCGCGGCGCGGTTGGAAGGGAGAGAGGGGGCAAAGCCGCCTTCGTCGCCGATGTTGGTGTTGTGGCCCTCTGCCCGGAGCAGGGCGCGGAGTTGGTGGTAGACCTCGGAGCCCATCCGCAGGGCTTCCACGAAGGTGGGCGCGCCGAGGGGGGCGACCATGAATTCCTGGAAATCGGTGGAGTCGGCGGCGTGCGCGCCGCCGTTCAGGATGTTGAAGAAGGGGACGGGCAGGCGGGCGGTATTGTCGCCGCCGAGGTAGCGATAGAGCGGGAGCCCTTGCGAGGCGGCGGCGGCGTGTGCGACGGCGAGCGAGACCCCGAGGATGGCGTTTGCGCCGAGCCTTGCCTTGTTGGGCGTGCCATCAAGTTCGATCATGGCGCGGTCGATTGCGGCCTGTTCGCGGGCGTCCATCCCGCGGACAGCGTCGGCGATGACGGTGTTAGTGTTGCTGACGGCCTGCAGGACGCCGCGTCCGCCGTAGCGTGTTGCGTTGCCGTCACGGAGTTCAACGGCCTCGAATGTTCCGGTGGACGCGCCGGAGGGGACGGCGGCTGTGCCGCGTGAGCCGTCTGCGAGCGCGATGGTGACGGAGAGGGTAGGGTTGCCGCGGGAGTCGAGGATTTCCCTTGCGTGGACGGTTTCGATGCCGCTCATGCGTCGCCTCTCTTTTCCGCGAGTGCGATTGCCATATCGACGGCCTCTTGAGGTGTGGAGGCGCGGTGGACCGCAGTGTCCGGGGTGCCTCCGGTGGAGAACTCCCAACTGTCGAGGGCGACGACGGGTATCTCCTCTGAGAGGGCGAAGGACATCTCGTTCAGGGTGCCGTAGGAGCCATCGATGGCGATGACAGCGCGGCCCGCTCGCACGACCATTGAGTTTCTGACGTAGCCGATGCCGGTGGGAATGGAGATCGTGACGTATTGGTTGGCGTCTGCCTCGCGGTAGGAGGGGAGAAGGCCGACTGTCAGGCCTCCTGCTTCAGATGCGCCTTTGCAGACGGCTTCCATGACGCCGGAGAGACCGCCACAGACGACGCCCATGCCTCGTTCTGCGAGTAGTTTTCCGACTTCCTCGGCGGCTGTGAGGGCGGAGGGAGGGGGGGCTGCGCCGCCTATGACGGCTATGAGTTTGGCTCTATCCATTTGGAGATTGTTCCCTTTTTCACTAACGCTACCATTTTTTGTCGTGGTGGGCGGAGGGGCATAGCTCACGCTTCGACAGGCTCAGGGCGGGTGGAAGTCCTAGTCGGAATCCGGCGCACCGCGGATGGTCAGGGTGGCGTCGGCGGGTTGGCGGGTTTGGGGGGCGAAGGGCATGACCATGATGGCGGCGTCTGTGATATTGCCCGCGGTGTTGTCGAATGTAAGGGTTCCGTGGCCGGTGTCGTCGATCTGCATTGGAGTGATTGTCGCTACTCCTGTTGTGGAGACTGTCATGAGGCGGACGGCGTAGTCCTGACTGGCGAGGTTGTTGCTAAAGAAGAATCCATCGGGAGTCCAGCCGCCGTCAGGTTGGTCATTGTTTGTTGCCGAGGCTAGGGGAACGGGTATCGGGTGGTCGATGGCAACCCAGCCGTAGTTGGCGGCGGGGAGCCACGCTCCGGCCAAAGAGACGCCGTCAAGACTGATGGATTGATCGGTGAGGTAGAGCAGCCGGAACAGGATTCGTTCACCCGCAAAGTCCGAGAGATCCAGTTCTTCAAGGGTCCATTGGGGCAACGCGCGGTTGCCGCTGCTTCCGGTGAAACCCGCAGGGAACATTGAACTGCCGACGGCGATCTCCGAAGTGTCTTGCATGGAGGGTGATCGGAGAACCTGCCACGATTGGCCGTCGTCTGTGGAGGCGGTGGCGTAAAGGTAGTCCCAGTATTCTTCGGTGTCATAGCGGAGGAGGAGGGTGAGGGTTGCGTCGTCGGCATTTGCCGAACGCAAGTCAAATTCCCTTGTGAGAGAGTAGGCGGCTGAGTCTTCGCTTCCCGCGTGCCAGAACGAACCTGCCGTGTCGTCTAGGCGGGGGAGCAAGGGAGTGGTTGTGTCGCCCTGGAACTCGATAGTGTACGCACCGGGTTCGTTGGGGAGTTGGGCGTATTGGGCAGCGAATTGGGTGAAGGATTTCAACAGTCTGTCGTTCTGGTCAAGTTGCGACGTGGGAGACGGGCGGACATCCAAATCCCCATTGAAACCGATTCCGGAACGGCGGTTAAAGTAGTTGGCAGCGCCCCAATCGGCCATCAGTTGTAGAACGTCTTTATCTGCGCCGATTTCGGCGAGGTAGGAGTTGACGCCGCGGAGGCCATTGGATGGTTGGGCGACGAGCTGCCTGAGGGTGTCGTCAGGGCCGGGATAGTTTTCATGGAGGTAGCGCATGAAGAGTCCGGAGCCGGCGTAGTTGCAGCCGGCAGTGCCAGGGACGGGGGGCCATGCAATGATCTGCGTTGGAGGGCAGCCGACCAGGAAAAAACTGGCGCGGGAATATGAGGTGACGATTTCTTCCGCAAGGACAGAGAGTCCTTCGTTCACCCACGTCGATTCATCAGGGTCAGAGAGCTGGTGGATAGCGTGTTGGAGTTCATGAGCGACAAGGGTGTCGTAGGAGTCCTCACGGGGGTTGCCGGCCCTGTCACCTGCCGCGTTTAGGTATAGGGTGGGTCGCCCGGTAGCGTAGGGGTTGATGTCCGTGGGGTAGAGGTCGGAGGCATCAAAGTAGCCGCCGAAGCCGGGTATGTCTGCGTGGACGATGGCGATCCTTAGGTCATCCGCGACGGATGGGTCGCCGGCAAAGTTGTTGATGACTGCCGGGCGGAGAATGTCCTCAAATCGGCCCGTTACATCGTTATTGAGAGCCGAACACGGCAGGCCGAGGCCCACCTGGACATAGAAGTCCGCATGTTCCGTCGTAGCGCAAAGGCGGGCATCGATCTCGACACGCGAACTCCGGTGAAGGTTGTAGACAGAGAAAGGCCTTGTGTCACCGACTTCATCTTGAGGCGCGCTGGGCGGGGAGAGGTCGGCGTCCGGGAAGAACTGATTTGCAAGAGAGTAGACGTCCAGCGGTGTTGGTTCGCGGAGCGAGTCAAACGTCAGAGTCTGGCCGTTAGTTATTGGGGTGAGCCGCACAGTTGGGGTGGTAATCGGGAGGGGGGTATGGATTGATCCGTCACCGCTGCCTGGGAGGGTAGTCGCAGGTGGTGTGGGGGTAGCGCTGGCCACGGGTGTGGATTCGGTCTGCGGGTCACAGGCGGCTGCCATGAGGGCTACGAGGAGGATCAAGAGGAGGGCGGCGCTCCGCGCTGCATATGCCCCCGCCTGCACGGGGGGTTCGGAGGAGACGAGCGTCACACGTCCTGCCTGCCGTTGAATTCGTTCATGGCTTCATTGATGCCGCTCCGGATGAGGAGTTCCATGCAGTCCGCAGCGCGGTCGAGTCCGGCATCGAGTAGTTTCTGTTCATCGGGGCGGAATCTGGCGAGGACGTGTTGGATGGGGTCGATGCCACCGTTTTCCGGCCTGCCGACGCCGATGCGGAGGCGGGGGAACTCCTGGGTGCCCAGTGCGCTGATGATGGACTTCATGCCGTTGTGGCCGCCCGCGCTGCCGTAGGGCCGCAGCCTGACGATGCCGAGGGGGAGGTCCATCTCATCAATGACGATAAGGATGGAATCCAGGCGGCGGCCGAACCGCCGCACCAAGGGGCCGACAACATCCCCGCTGACGTTCATGTATGTGCCGGGCAGGATTAGGCGGACATCGCGTCCCCACAGGTCGCCGCGCCCGACTACCGTGCCGTTGGTGCGCTGCTGGAATTCAATGTCGTGACGCTTGGCGAGGCGCTGGACGGCCATTGCGCCTGCATTGTGACGAGTATTGGCGTAGCGTGCGGTGGGGTTGCGCAGGCCAAAGATGAGGAGGGGACCGGTGGCGGGGCGTTCTTGCTCGGTCATTAAGGCAACTCGCGACACTCTCGCTACTGGAGATTGATACCAACCTGACGGTGCGCCTCATCGACGCGCCGCAGGAACTCGTCTTCGTCGATGATCGGGGTTTCGAGGCGCTGTGCCTTTTCGAGCTTGGAGCCGGCCTCCGGGCCTGCCACGACGAGCGTGGTGTTCTTTGTCACGCTTCGTCCGGCCTTGCCTCCCAAACTGCGCACGATTTCTTCCGCCTGGGGTCGCGACAACTCGGCGAGACGGCCGGTCAGCACGATCTCCTGCCCGTTCCACGGGAGATCACCGGCGGCGCGGACGACCTCCTCACGCATCCGGACACCGGCTTCACGGAGCTTTGAGATAAGTCGCAGGTTCTCTTCGTCACGAAACCAAGTGTAGACGCTGTCCGCGACGATATTGCCGATGGTGTAGATGTCCGAGAGTTGTTCTTGCGTGGCGGCGGCGAGGGCGTCCATATCGCCGTAGCGTTCGGCGAGGATGCGGGCCGTCTCTGCGCCGACGTGACGGATTCCGAGCGCGAAGATGACATTGGCAAGTGGGCGTTCTTTCGAAAGAGCGATGGCATCGATGGCGTTCTGCGCTGATTTCTCCGCCATGCGCTCGAGGTCAGCGAGTTGCTCGACGGTGAGGGTGTAGAGGTCGGCTGAATCACGTATTAGCCCGACCTCCAGGAACTGTTTGACGAGGGATTCGCCGACGCCGTCGATGTCCATGGCGGGGCGGCTGACGTAGTGCCTAATGAGTTCATAGGCTTGGGCGGGGCAGGCGGGGTTTACGCAACGGTGAATGGCCTCACCTTCACGCCGTACGACGGGCTCATTACACTCGGGGCACGTGGGCGGCATGGTGAACTCCGCCTCAGAGCCGGTGCGGGCTTCAACGACGGGGCCGAGAATTTTCGGAATCACTTCTCCGGCGCGTTCAACAGTAACGACGTCGCCAATGCGGATATCGCGTTCGCGAATGTAGTCCTCGTTGTGGAGGGTGGCCATCTTCACGGTGACGCCGCTGACCTGGACAGGTTCAAGTTCCGCGTAGGGGTTGAGGGCGCCGGTTCGGCCAACGTTGACGCCTATACGGACGAGGCGGGTTGTGGCCTGCTCAGCGGGGTACTTGTAGGCGATGGCCCATCGCGGCTCGCGACCCACGACACCGAGCAAGCGCTGTATGCGGAAAGAGTCGACCTTGATGACGACACCGTCCGTGCCGTAGTTCAATGATTCGCGCTGCTCAAGGGCGTCTTGATAGAAACGCATGGCCTCTGCGAGTGTTGCGGCCTTGCGATTGCCGGGGTTGACCTTGAAACCCAGACCACCGAGCCATTCGAGGGTTGCGGACTGAGTTTCGGGCACATCGCCATCCGCCCATCCGAGTGAATAGACGAACAGTTCCAGCGGACGCGCTGCGGTGATCTGCGGGTCGAGTTGCCTGACCGAGCCGGCGGCGGTGTTGCGGGGGTTTGCATAGATACGCTCCCCCCGCTCCTCACGCTCGCGATTGAGTTCCACAAACTTGTCGACGGGGAAGAGAATCTCGCCGCGCACCTCGAAGCGCGCGGGGATATTGTCGCCGGAAACGCTGAGCGGGATGCTGCGGACGGTGCGGAGATTGGCGGTGACATCCTCGCCCTCCACTCCTGTGCCCCGTGTTGCGCCTCGAACAAGCACGCCGTTCTCATAGGTGAGCGCGACGGCGAGGCCGTCGTATTTCAGTTCGCAGTAGTAGTCGATGGCCTCGCCGGGGATGAGGTTCATGGCGCGACGTTCCCATGCCTCAAGTTCCTCGTCATTAAAGACGTTGCCAAGGCTGAGGAGAGGGACGGGGTGGCGGACGGTCTGGAATCGCTCAGACGGCTCACCGGAGACGCGCTGGGTTGGGGAATCCGGCGTTACGAGGGCGGGGTGGAGGTCTTCAAGGCGGCGGAGTTCGCGTAGCAGGCCGTCGTATTCGCCATCGGAGATCTCGGGGCTGTCGAGGACGTAGTAGAGGTGGTCGTGGCGGCGGATGAGGTCACGCAGACGCGCCACCTGTTGGCTCGCTTCTTCAGGTGATGTTGTCACTTCTACTCTCGCCTCGACCATCTCCGTATGAGAGGGGTCTTGGGGGACTTTCACCCCCACCCTAACCCTCCCCCATCAAGAGGGAGGGGACCTTGGGGTCCGTAATTCAGATTACAGGTTCACGATGCGGATGGCGTCTACGCCGTCGATGCCGAGAATGGCGTCGATGTGGCGTGGCTCCGGGGACTCATCGACGTTGACGACGGTGAGGGCAGGGCCGCGCATGGACTCACGGCTGACGTGGAGAGAGGCGATGTTGATGTTGTTCTCGCCCGTGACGGTGCCGATCCTGCCCAACATGCCGGGGCGATCCGTGTGTCTGATGATCATCCAATGGCCGCCGGTGGGGATGATGCCGACCTGGTAGCCGTTGACCTGCACGATCTCCGTCTGGCCGCGTTCTGTGAGGGTTGCGCCGACTGTTGTTTCGCCTGCCGTTGTCTGCACATCCAGGTTGACGAGGTTGGTGTAGGGGGGTGTTTGTGTCGCGTCCTTGCTCTGCTGGACGTGAATGCCTCGCCTGTTCGCCTCCGTTCCTGCGTTGACGATATTGATGCGCGTTTCCGTGCCGGTCTGGAGGAAACCGCTGAGGACGGTGGCGGCAAGGATGTCCGTCGCTAATTCGCCAACAGCGCCTCGGAAAGAGATAGAGAGGCGTTCCGGTTGGCCGTCCGCGAGTTGCGAGGCCAGGCGTCCGACCACGAGGGCGAGCGGAACGTATGGGGCGAGTTCGGCGGCGGTCTCCGGCGGGACGAGGGGGGCGTTGACGGCGTAGCGGGGTGTGCGGCCCTCAAAGACGTCGATCATCTGCTCCGCGACTTCACGGGCTACGTTGGATTGCGCCTCTTCGGTGGATGCGCCGAGATGCGGGGTGACAACGACGTTGGGGTGTTGAAAGAGAGGGCTGTCCTCCGGCGGCTCCGTAATGAAGACGTCAAGGGCTGCGCCGCCGATGTGACCGTCCTCAATGGCGCTACGGAGGGCGTCCTCGTCAACGAGTCCGCCTCGGGCGCAGTTGATGAGGATCGCGCCGCTCTTCATCTGGGAAAGTTCAGGCTCGCCGATCAGGCGGCGCGTGGAGTCGGTCATGGGAGTGTGGAGCGTGATGATGTCCGACTGTTCAAAGAGGGTAGGCAGGTTGACGATTTCAGCGCCGAGATGGCGTCCGTGCTCCTCAGCGACGAAGGGGTCAAAGCCGAGAATACGCATCTCAAATGCGGCGGCGCGCCGGGCGACTTCGGTCCCGATGCGACCAAGCCCGACAATGCCGAGGGTCTTGCCGCGCAGTTCCGTACCAAGGAACTTGCGGCGGTTCCATTCGCCTCCCGCGAGCGATGAATGGGCCTGCGGGACGTGACGGGCGACTGAAAGCATCATGGCAAGTGTGTGCTCGGCGGCTGAGATGGTGTTGGAGGAGGGGGCGTTGACGACTATGACGCCGTGGCCGGTTGCGGCTTCGACATCGATGTTGTCGTAACCTACACCGGCGCGGCCAACAACCTGAAGATTCCTGGCTGCGGCGAGTACGCCGGGGGTGACTTTCGTCTCGCTGCGGACGATCAGGCCGTCGTAGTCGCCAATGGCTGCGGTCAGCTCATCCTCTTTTAGGCCGAGACGTGTCTCCGCGCCGACGCCGCGTTGTTCGAGAATCTCCGCGCCGTCGGGCGCGATTGGGTCTGCGATCAGAACTCGCATGGACAATTACACGTTGGCCGTGGCGGGCGCAAAGCCGACCTGTTGGAGCGCCTTGCCGAGCACATCAAGCGCCTCATCGAGCTCTTCATCCGGCATATGGCCGAGGTGGCCTATGCGGAAGATTGAGTCGGAGAGCCGCGCCTGTCCGCCTGCGAGGACGACATCCATGTCAGCGGCGGCCTTGCGGATGTCCGCGACGGCGATGCCGTCCGGACACTTGATGGCGGTGACAGTGTTGGAGGCGTATGCCTCGTTCTCAGCAAAGAGAGAGAGGCCGAGGGATTTGACGCCTGCGCGTATGCGGTCGCCTGCGGCTTGGTGGCGCGCGTGGATGGCGGGCAGGCCCTCATCCAACAGCTGCGACAGAGAGGCATCAAGGCCATAGAAGATGGGGATGGCGGGCGTCCACGGCGTTTGGCTGCGAGCAGAGTAGTCGCGCGCCTGCTTCAGGTCGAAATAGAACTTCGGCATGGTGGATTTCTCGACGGCGTCCCATGCGCGGTCGCTGAGGCTGACCATGGCGAGGCCGGGCGGGGCCATCCACCCCTTCTGGGAGCCGGTGATGACGACATCGATACCCCATTCGTCTACCGGGCAGGGGAGGGAGCCGAGGCTGGAGACAGCGTCGACGATCAGGAGCTTGTCGCGCTGCTTGACGACCTGGGCGATCTCCCCGATGGGGTTGGTGATGCCGGTCGAGGTCTCGTTGTGGGTGATGAGGACGGAGGTGACGTCCGGGTTGGCGTCAAGCGCCTCGGCGACGGAATCGGCGGTGGCCGCCTGTCCCCATTCGACGCGCAGCCATCGGACATCCGCTCCGAATGTCTCAGCCATTCGTCCGAGGCGGACGCCGAACGCGCCAATCTCAACAGCCAGAACCGGCTCGTTGGGTGAGAGGGTGTTGACGACGGCTGCCTCTAGTCCGCCGGAGCCGGAGGAGGTAAGCATGAGGACATCGTTTTGTGTTTCGAATAGCTGCTTGAGGCTGGCGCTGACGCGGTCGTAGATATCACGGAAAAAGGGGCCGCGGTGGTCGATCATGGGGCCGGACAAGGCATTCAGGATGTCTTGCGGGATGGGGGTAGGGCCGGGTGTGCGTAGATTCACGTAAACGCTCCTGTGACGTTGAAATTCGCTGCGGTTAGGGGGCGTGCCGGCGGCATGCGCTAAGCCGTGGCGCGCCCGTGCTCTAAGTATAGAGGAATGGGGGGGTCACTGTTAGGGGTTTTGAGCGAAGTGGGCGCGGGTTTGCTGGACGTCAATGCGCATCTGGTCAACGAGAGCGTCGACAGTTGTGAATTCGACTTCACCGCGCAGCCTGGCGAGAAACTCCACGCCAATAGTTTGGCCGTAGATCTCTTCATCAAAGTCGAGGATGAAGGTCTCAATCATGCGCTCGTCATCGTGAAATGTCGGATTGTCCCCAATGTTTGTGACGGATTGCAGGACACGGTCTCCGAGGTGGGCGCGGGTGACGTAGATGCCGTCGGCTGGGACGGCGCGGCGGGCAGGGACGGAGATATTGGCGGTTGGGAAACCGAGATCCTTGCCGCGCTTGTGGCCTTCCTGCACGGTTCCTGAGAGGCCATAGGGGCGGGCAAGCATGTCATTGGCAGCTGCGACGTTGCCGTCGTCAATCAGCAGGCTGCGAATGACGGAGCTGCCGATGCGTTGGCCGCCGTCCTGCAGCTCATCCATGGGCAAGACGGTGAAGCCTAGTTCCTGGCCAATCTCGGTCAGGACGGGAATAGTGCCTTCCCGACGGCGGCCCATTGCAAAGTCGGGGCCGACGACAAGGCGACGCATCGAAAGGATCTCAACGAGCTGGCGGGCGAAGTCATGCGCACTGACGCCGGCCAGATCACGGTCAAAAGTGACGGGGACGACGTAGTCCGCGCCGGCTTCTTTCAGCAGTCTGATGCGCTCGTCGAGGCTTGAGAGATTAGAGATTGGGGCGTCAGGCTGAAACACCTCGCGCGGCGTGGTCGTGAATGTGAGGACGCCCGCCTGCAGTCCGTTGTCGCGGGCCTCTTGCGCCAAGTGCGAAATGATGTGCCGATGTCCGCGATGGACGCCGTCAAAGGTGCCGATTGTAAGAACGGAGCCGGAGGATGTCCGAGCTCGCTCAATTTCCTCAAAGGCTTTCATGAACGGGCGTCACGATTCGTCGGTGTGGATGCGGCCGCGGGCCCGAAGGTGAGTTGCGCCGCGCATATACACGAAATTCATTTCATCCTGGCGCTTGTCCGTGTTGATGTGAATGAGGACGCGGATGCACCGCTCCGCGTCATTCTCAACACTCATTTCATGGGCGCCAATGAGAGCGACATTCTGCCAGCCCATTCCCACACGGGCGGCAACCTGCGGAAACTCGGCGGTGATGTCCCGAGTCGTTGTGAAGAAGATCGATGCGATGTCTGCGGGGTCAACCTCGTTGACGGCGCAGATTTCCCGGAGAAGCTCCTCCGCTGCCTCGAGAATGGCCTCTCGCGTGTCAGAATCCGCCGTTGTTGCTCCCCTGATGCCCCGTACCGCAGTCATATTTCTCCTCCGAATCTGGTGAGGTTCATGAGTCTCAGCGGCGCCCGGCGTCCGCAAGGCTCCGCACATAGTTTTCCACAACTTGCGTCCGCTCCGCAGCGGGCGTGTCTCCCATGAGGTTCACCATGGCGCTGCCGATGACAACGCCGTCCACAATCAGCTTGACGGATGCGACGTGGTCAGGACGGGAGATTCCGAATCCGAGCGCGAGTGGGATATCCGTATGGGCGCGTACCCGTTGGATGAGGGCGGGGACACCTGCGGAGACGGCGTCACGCGCTCCAGTGACGCCAGTGAGGCTCACGCAATAGATGAAACCGCGTGCGCGCCGCGCGATAGCTTCGATGCGTTCATCGGGGCTTGTCGGGGCGATCATGTAGATCAGGTCAAGGCCGTGGCGGGCGACAACGTCATCCAGAGGGCCGGACTCCTCGGGTGGGAGGTCGGGCACGATGAGGCCGTCAATGCCTGCGGCGGCGGCCTCATCGGCCAGCTTTTCGATCCCGTACTGCAAGAAGGGGTTGTAGTAGCCCATCAGGAAGATTGCGGTGTCCTGGAACCGGGAGCGGATCTGGCGTGTTGCTTCCAGGCAGCTTTCCAGCGTGACGTCATTGTTGAGAGCGGCGGTTGAGCTCTTCTGGATGGTTGCGCCATCCGCCAACGGATCGCTGAACGGGACGCCGAGCTCAATAAGGTCTGCGCCGGCGCGGATGGCGGCACTAACGCCTTCAACCGTGGCGGGAACGTCCGGGTAGCCGACGGTGAAGTAGGGGGCTATCACGGCGCGCTCTTCTTCCCGGGCGCGCCGGAAGGCCTGATCTATCCGCCCCACGATTGTACTGCCAGGGCGGTCACTGCAATTGCGTTATAGCCAGCGTGTGTGATGATGCTGCTCCAAAGATTGCCGGTCCAACGGTATATGCCCAACAGAATCATACCCACAAGCGCAATGGGGATGATGATGGCAGGGTCGATGTGAGCCATGCCAAAGACGAGCGAGGTCAGGATGGCAGCGGTCCAAACGGGCATTGTTTTCCGGAAGGCCTGGTACATGAAACCACGGAAGAAGATCTCTTCAAACAGGGGAGCGATGATAACGGCGGAGAGGGCGATGATGGCGAACGAAATTGGGTCGATGTCCCAGGATTCGAACGGGTTACGTGGCACGAGAAAATCGATTTCAAGCCAGTCGACGAGTTGGACGTAGCCGACCACAACCGCCTGGCAGGCGGTAATACCCGCAATAGCGATGAGTGTGGTCGAGATTGGCCTGACTTGACGGAATCCCAGCGAGGCCCAACGTCCTCCCAAAGGCCGAACGGCAAAGATCCAAACGCTGAGAAGCATGACGCCCTGCAGGGCAAGCGTCGCAACTAGCAGTACGACGTGCTCACCCCATCCGCTTACGGCGACGACCTCTACGAGGCCACCGATGCCTCCGATGACCACCAGAAAAGCCAGGGCAATCACGGCCACTGAGATCAGGACTTGCCGAATGCTCCACGGCACCGGGGGAGCGGCGGGTTGCGAGCGCGGCACTGCGTACCGTGTTTCGAATTCCGACTCCCAGTCTTGCTGTCCTGGTTGGGTTGGTCGACTCAGGGGCTGGGGAGGAGGTGGGGTTTCGGGCGGGGTGGGCGCCGGGCGTCTCTGCGCTGCAAGGCGCTGTGCCGCGTAACGGACAACCACGGCGATAACCGCAAGAAGAATGAGCAGGATGATGAGCCGACGCGGGATGAGGCGTAGCACAAACGCGAGGAGTTTAAACAGCGGCACGGCGTTCACCGGCCTTGACGGCTTGGGCCGGGTGTTAGTCCTGCGGGCAGGTCGTTAATGGGAGCTTCGCAGCGGGTTGGCGTTTGCGCCATGCGGCTCAGCGCCCATCCGGCCCGGTGGGGTAGAGGCGGCGATACTCGTTGAGAAGTTTGGCTATGACTCCGGCGCGGTCGGCAAGAGCGAGAGCCTCTTGATAAAGAAGTTGGCGGCCTTGATCTGTGATCTGGTAGGTGCGACGAGAGGGGCCGGGGCCGCTTTGGCGCACCCATTCAGACGTGACTGCGCCGGATTTTTCAAGCCGCCTCAAGCCACGGTAGAGATTGCCAACGTCTGCTTTGCCCGGTAGGTAGCCGCGAGCTTGCAGCGCCTCCAAGAGCGCATAACCGTGCTGCGGTCCCTCTGACAAGACCAGGAGAACGGCGGGCTGTACAAGTCCCCACATTGGGGATGTTCGGGACTCTGTTTCAGACGATGCCGTCATGACGCCTCGCTGTTCTTCTCTGGCAATCTTATGTAGCGTCTCGGCCTCTCGTCAAAGGCAGACATCTCAGTTGGGGCCCGACAGTTCGTTGAGAAGGCCGCGGGCTTCCTGTACGGCATTCTCGATAGGGACGATTGTCGCCGAATCACGGTCGCGGCTACGGAGTTTCAGTTCGGCATTGCGGCCATCCCGCATGGAGCGGCGGCTGACGGTGACACGCAGGGGCATCCCGAGCAGGTCAGCATCGCTGAACTTGATCCCGGCGGATTCGTCGCGGTCGTCAAAGAGGACTTCCAGGCCGGCCGAGGTTAGTGCGTTGTAGGCCTCCTCGGCGGCGTTAGCTATTTCCTCATCACCTGGATTCAGGGAGACGAGATGGATGTCGTAGGGGGCAATGCTGCCTGGGAAGATGATGCCGTCGTCATCATGACGGCTCTCGATAGCCGCGCCGAGTAGACGACCGACACCGATGCCGTAGCAACCCATGAACATGGGCTTTTCCTCGCCGTCTTGCGTGACGTAGTTCGCGCTGAATGCTTCACTGAATTTCGTGCCGAGCTTGAAGACATGGCCGACCTCTATCCCGCGAGAGAAATTGAGCGTGCCTTCGTCGCAGCGGGGGCAGCCGTGCCCCTCCTCTGCTTTGGCGATGTCTATGACGTCATCAAGCTGAAAGTCGCGGCCATAGTTGACGTTTTGGAAGTGTTTGTGGGCATCGTTTGCGCCGGCGACATAGTTGGCTCCCTGCGTTGCGGAGAGGTCTCCGAGTTTGCGAACGTTCTCGATGCCGACAGGAGAGGCTGAACCGGCGACGATGCCCGCCGCCTTGACCTCTTCATCGGAGGCGAGGCGGAGTTCGCCGCCGCCGAGGGCGTTGGCGAGTTTGACTTCGTTAACGTCGAGATCGCCGCGGATGGCGACGAAGATGAACTCACCATCGTGAACGTAAAAGACAGCCTTGAGGGTCTGACTCTCTTCGATGGACAGGAACTCGGCGAGTTCGGCGATGGTGGTCATGTTGGGGGTGTCAACGACTTCGATGTCGTTCGGCTCGCCAGTGTCGGGTGCCGGGGCGTAGCGGGAGAGCGCACGTTCGACGTTGGCGGCGTAGCCACAGGCGGGACAGTTGACCAACTCATCTTCGCCGGTGTCTGCGAGGAGCATATATTCCTGCGAGTCGCTGCCGCCCATCGCGCCGCTGTCTGCCTCGACGGCGACCACATCCAGCCCTGAGCGACGGAAGATGTTCCAGTAGGCCTGCACCATCTTGTCGTATGCGACATCGAGGCCATCCTGGTCAGCGTCAAAGGAGTAGGCGTCCTTCATATGGAACTCGCGCACACGTATGAGACCGGCGCGTGGGCGGGCCTCGTCGCGGAGCTTGGTCTGAATCTGGTAGAGGTTGATGGGCAGATCGCGGTAGCTGCGGACGTGGCGACGGGCGAGATCAGTGACGGCCTCCTCATGTGTGGGGGCAAGAACCATTTGTCGCTCACGGCGGTCATTGAGGTGTAGCAGGGTGGGGCCGAAGGCTTCTTCGCGTCCGCTTTGTCGCCAGAGTTCAACGGGTTGGATGACGGGCATGAGGACTTCCTGCGCGCCCGCGGCGTTCATCTCCTCACGGATGATGTTCTCGATCTTGCGCATTGACCGCAGCGCCATAGGGAGGTAGGAGTAAACACCGGCGGCGACCTGCGCGACGAATCCCGCGCGAATGAGGAGTCGATGTCCGGCGGTGTCCGCGTCGGACGGGTCATCCCGCAGGGTCTTGCCGAACATCTGGGACATGCGCATAGGTCAATGGTAGCGCGTGGCAGGCAGAGCGAGAAGGGTGAAGGCGTGAGGCCCGCTGTTGAGCGCGTCGATTCCGCCATGCTAAACTCGCGTCACATTCTCATCTTGGGTTGGAGGAGACCGGCAGCACTATGCGCCAACACCAGGTCATCATCATCGGCGGCGGTCTTGCGGGCATGAGGGCCGCACAGAAGGCACAGGAGATGGGCGCGGACGTCGCCATGATCTCCAAGATTTATCCGACGCGCAGCCATTCAGCCGCCGCTCAAGGCGGTGTGCAGGCGGCGGTCAGCGAAGGCGATTCCTGGGAAGCGCACGCTTACGACACTGTCAAGGGTAGCGACTACCTTGGCGACCAGGATGCAATCGAAATTCTCTGTTCGGAAGCGCCGGGCGACATCTACGCCCTTGAGCGCATGGGCGTCATCTTCAACCGGAACGACGACGGCACGATTGATGCCCGCGCTTTCGGCGGCACGTCTGTTAACCGCACGTGCTTTGTCGCGGACCAGACGGGGCAGGTTCTTCTGCATGTGATGTGGGAGCAGTTGCTCAAGAGTGGGCTTACCACCTACTCGGAATGGTTCGTCACAAAGCTGCTGGTCGAGGACAACAAGATTGCCGGATGTATTGCGCTGGAGATTCCGACAGGAAAGGTTGAAGTCTTCCGCGCCAAGTCGATAATCCTCGCGACGGGCGGGATCGGGCAGGTCTACAACCCGACGACAAACGGCCTCGTTGTGACGGCGGATGGGCAAGCACTGGCGTACCAAGCGGGCGCGACGCTCATGGACATGGAGGCCGTGCAGCACCATCCGACGACGATGAAGGCGAACGGCGTACTCATCACAGAGGGAGCGCGCGGCGAGGGCGCCTATCTGCTTAACTCCAACGGCGAGCGCTTCATGGACAAGTACGCGCCGAATATGAAGGAGCTTGCTTCCCGCGATGTCGTGTCCCGAGCGGAGACGATGGAGATCCGCGAGGGGCGGGGCATTGACGGCTGCGTCCTGCTCGATCTGAGGCATCTTGGGCGCGACCTGATCATGACCAAACTCGCGCAGATCTATGAACTGGCGCGCGACTACGCGAGCACGAACATCCTTGAGGCGCCGGTGCCTATCCAGCCCGGCCACCACTACATCATGGGCGGCATCAAGACGGACGTTGACGGCCGGACGTGGGATATAACGGGGCAGGGGCGCTGGGCAGGTGTCGAGGGGCTATTCGCTGCCGGAGAGTGCGCGAACGTGAGCGTCCATGGCGGCAACCGACTGGGCGGCAATTCTCTGCTCGATACAATCGTGTTCGGCAAGCGGTCCGGCGCGGGAGCGACTGAGTACGCCAATGCAAACGACTGGGCGCCGATCAGCGAAGAGGCCGAGTTGGCGGACCAGGAGGGTTCCATACAGGGAATCTTCGGCCGCCCGGCGGACGGACTCCGCTCATCCACACTTCGCTTCGAAATGGGCAACGCGATGAATGACGGTATCGCAGTGTTCCGAACCGAAGAGGGAATGACGGCGGCGCTCAACTCCGTGCGGGACATCAAGGAGCGGTTCCCGAACGTGTCCGTTCACAACAAGGGGCGCGTGTTCAATACGGATCTGCTTTCCGTGTTGGAGCTGGGTTACATGCTGGACGTGGCGGAGGTCATCGCGGTCAGCGCGATCAATCGCAAGGAGAGCCGGGGAGCACATGCGCGGGAGGACTATCCCGATCGCAACGACGAGGAATATCTGAAGCACACCATCGTTCACCGCGGCGGGGACGGCGATCCTGTCCTGGATTATCTGCCGGTGACGATGACGAAATGGGAACCACAGGTGAGGTCCTACTGATGGATGTAACTCTGAAGGTCAAGCGGTACGATCCGGAGACGGACGAGTCGGCACATTTCGAGGAATACCAGGTGGACCTGCCGGAGTACGGCGCGGTCCTAGATGGATTGCTGTCGATTCGTGACGAGCAGGACGGCTCGCTGTCCATGCGCTGCTCCTGCCGGAGCGCCATCTGCGGCTCCTGCGCGATGAAGATCAACGGCAAATCGCGCCTCGCTTGCAAGACGATGGTCTCCCAACTCAAGGAGCTTGAGGGCGACGTGATCTCCGTCGAGCCGATGGGCAATCAGCCGGTCATCAAGGACCTTGTCGTGAACATGGACATGTTCTGGGACAAGGTCAACGCAGTGCAGCCGTACCTGCAGCCCGAGGGACCGCCGCCGGAGAAGGAATACCTCGTATCGAACGACTCCATGATGGAACTTGCGGTCGCCATGAACTGCATCATGTGCGGCGCGTGCGTCTCAGACTGCACAGTGCTTGAGGTGGACAAGGGATTCCTGGGGCCGGCCGCGTTGGCCAAGGCCTTCCGTTTTGCGGGCGATCCACGTGACGGCCACAAGCAAGAGCGGCTTCAGCTGTACACGGAGCCGAACGGTGTGTGGGACTGCACGCGGTGCTTCATGTGCGTGTCGGCCTGCCCGAAGGATGTTGCACCGATGGAGCGGATCATGGACGTACGGGCAATGGCGATGGATGCCGGGCTGACAAACACCAGAGGGGCGCGCCACGTTGATGCGTTCGCATCGAGTGTGAAGCACAGCGGCCGCCTCAATGAGCTTAGCCTTGCTATGAAGACGTTTGGCTTCTTCCGGTCGGGGATTGAGCTTGCTCCGATGGGCATTCGCCGACTCCTCAAGCGCCGGCTACCACCGCTGATGCACAAGAAGATTGCGACGGCGAAGAATATCGGCCGCCTATTCGACAGGTTGGGGGTATAGAGAACGATGCGCTACGCCTTTTGGCCCGGTTGCGTGTCCAAGGCAGGCACGCCCGAACTGTATCCTGCCGCGACAGCGGTTGCCGAGAAGATTGGCATGGAACTTATTGAGCTTGAGCAGGCGAGTTGCACAGGCGCAGGCGTACTGGGCGAGCGGAATGAGGAGCTTGTCGATACGCTCAATGCGCGTAACTTCGCGCTGGCGGAGCAGATGGGGCTGGATACTCTGCTGACGATCTGTTCAACATGCCAGGGCGTGATGAGCGGGGTGAACTACAAGCTGCGCGAGAAGCCGGACTACCTGGCGAAGATCAATGAGAGCCTCGCCGAGGAGGGCCTTGAGTACAAGGGCACCGTCCGCGTGACGCACATGATGTGGGCGGTCGTTGAAGAGCTCGGGCTGGAAAATCTCAAGGACATGGTTGTGCGGCCACTGAACGGCCTCAAGATTGCGCCGTTCTATGGGTGCTATATTCTCCGGCCTCGCTACGTGCTCGGGATGAACGAAGAGCACGCGCATAGGGATCAGTACCTGGAGTACATCATCGAGGCGCTTGGCGGAGAGCCTATCGATTACGAGGGCAAGTTGCGATGCTGCGGCTTCCCAATCATGACCATCAACGAGGACAACGGCCTGAAGATGGTGAGCAATCACACGCTTGAGGCGAAGGAGCTGGGCGCGCATGCGCTGGTGACTCCGTGCCCGCTGTGCCACCTAAACCTGGACGAGTTCCAGCCCAAGGCCGCAAAGAGCGCAGGCAAGCCCATCAACATGCCGGTGCTGCACCTGCCTCAAATGATTGGGACGGCGCTCGGATTCAGCGTGCGGGACATGGGCCTGCAACGGCATATCGTCTCGACGGAGCCGTTCATCGAGTTGTCGGGGATGCCGCGGAAGTAATCCGGCCTGCGCGGGAATGACGGATTGGGTAGGCCCTCTCCCTGAGGGAGAGGGAAAAATCAGGCTAGATTCCAGACGCGGGCTTTGCCGTCGGCGGCGGTTACTGCGAGTTGGTTGCCGTCCGGGTTGAACGAAGCCAGGTGCACACCCTTGATGGATAACGGGTATTCGGCTACGGATTCCAACGAGGGGAGGGCGAGCACGCGAACCCGCTTTTCTTCCATGACTGCCAGGCGAGATCCATCCGGCGATAGCCTGACGGAGCGGGGGGCCTTGGAGCCGATGTCATGGGACTCGATCAGGGACCAGTCGGCTGTCGACCACATGTGAATCCCGCCGTCGAAGTCCTGCGTCATCACCCGGGAGGCGTCTGCGGTTAGCTGCATGGCACGAGCGGATTTGTCGTGACCGGGCATCTGAGCGATGACCTCACCGGATTCCAAGGACCACACCAGGGCTTCGTCGCCACCGCCTGCAGTGATCAACGTCTCGCCGTCCGGCATGTACTCAACCTGAGCGCCGATTCTATAAGGGGCCTTTAGCGAGGTGGGTTTGTCGTCCGGGTTCGCCGGGTCCCAGATGCGGATTGTGGTGTCGGTTGCGGCGGATGCGAGGCAGTTGCCGTCCGGCGACCACGACAGGCCCATAACCGTGTTGCGGTGGCCTTTTAGGATGGCGGCGGGCTCAGTGCCGTTGGACTTCCAGACGCTGATGGTGCGGTCGGACGAGGAGACGGCGAAGGTGTCGTTGTCAGGCGCGAATTCTATGTGATTTGTGCTCTTGTCATGGTGAACGTATTGAGCAACCTCTTCCCATGAGGTTGTGTCGTACACGCGGATAAGGCCTCCGAAACCGCCGACCAGAAGCCGTTTGCCGTCCGGCGAGAATGAGATTGCGTAGGCATGTCCCTCGAATGCGTCCAGTTCAGCTATGAGCGCGTCAGTCATGTGCCAATCTCCTACCAGTGGACCCGCAAGGCGGGGTATCTCTCAAGTCCAGAATAGCCAGTTGCGGAGCAGAGGGAAAACGGAATGGGTCGATTGCACCTACACTGAGATTTATGAGCAGGAAAGACGGTGATGATGGCAGCGAGCTCGTAAGGGTGAACAACCTCAGCGAGCAATTCAACAAGGGCTATTCGTCAGGGCAGTTGTCCGGGTATCGGAAGAACGGGCTTGGGCAACGCGCATTGGCATTGATTGAGTTCCTGCAGGCGCGGGGGCTTGAGGGAAAGTCAGTGTTGGACATCGGCAGTGGGATCGGCGCGCTGCACCTGGAGCTGCTTCTTGCGGGTGCGGAAAGCGCGACGGGCGTGGATGCCTCGCCAACCAACATTGCCGGGGCGCTGGAGCTGGCGGAGGAAATGGGCCTGTCGGATAAGGTAGAGGAGCGGCAAGGGGACTTTGTTGACCTTGCCGACACAATCCCGGAAGCGGATATCGTGACGCTCGACCGCGCCATTTGATGCTACCCCTCGGTCCAGCAGTTGCTGGCCGCCTCGGGCGCCCACTCTCGCGAATTCCTGGCGCTGACGATGCCGCGCCGGACCATCTGGATGCGGACCGGCATCCGGGTCATCAATCTCATGCTGGCAGTGACGCGAAAGAGGTTTCGCGTCTATGACCATTCACCAACGGTCATCGACGAGACACTGCACGATGCAGGACTACGCAAGGTCATGCAGCGCCCCGCGGGGCTGTGGGAGGCGCGGGTTTATGAGCGGGAGCCTTATGCCCGACGCAAGGATTCCTAGCCCAGGTTGGCCATTGCCTCCACGAGTTCGTTGACGGCTTCAAGGGACTTCTGGAAACCGGCCTGCTCTTCGTCGGTGAGTTCGAGTTCTATCACCTTCTCCACGCCGTTCTCGCCAAGGATGACCGGCACGCCGATGAAGACGCCGCTGACTCCGTATTCACCGTCGAGATAGGCGGCGGCGGGGACGATGCGGCGCTTGTCCAGCAGAATCGAATCCACCATCTGCAGGACAGCCGCGGAAGGAGCGTAGAAGGCGGACCCAGTCTTGAGCAGGCTTACAATCTCACCGCCGCCGTCGCGCGTGCGCTGCACGATAGCCTCAACGCGATCCTTGGGCAACCAATTCTCTAGCGGAATGCCCCCGACGGTGGTGTAGCGAACGAGCGGAACCATGGTGTCGCCATGGCCGCCAAGCACGTAAGCTTGAACGTCCTCAACGGAGACGTTCAGTTCTTGCCCAATGAAGGTACGCATTCGGGCCGTGTCAAGGACGCCGGCCATCCCAACCACGCGCTCCTTCGGGAAACCGGAGAGCTTGTGGGCATGGTAGACCATTGCGTCGAGGGGGTTGGAGACGATGAGGAGGATTGAATCCGGGGACTTTGCAACTACCTCGCTGACGACGCTGTCCATGATTCCCATGTTGGTGCGGAGAAGATCGTCGCGGGTCATGCCGGGTCGGCGGGCGATGCCGGCGGTGATGACGACTATATCGGAGTTTGCGGTCGTCTCATAGGAGTTCGCGCCGGTGACGGCGGAGTCATATCCAAGAACCGGGCCGCTCTGGGCGAGATCGAGGGCTTTGCCCTGCGGCATTCCCTCAACGACGTCAACAAGCACGACATCAGCGTAGTCGCGTTCGGCGATTCGCTGTGCCGCCGTCGCGCCGACATTTCCACCACCAACTACAGTTACCTTCTTGCGCATGATTGTCCTTTCCTTCGTTGCATTTTGGGGTTCAGTTTGCTTGCGTACGTGATTTAGGAGCGCTTGCCGGACTGCATTTTGGCGATGATGGCGTCTGCCATTTCCTGCGTGCCGACGGCGGTGGGGTCGTTGCGGTCCGGCTTGAAGTCGTAGGTCACGTCTTTGCCTTCGCGTATGACTTCGGCGACTGCGCCCTCAACACGCTCGGCGGCTTCCTGTTCACCGAGGTGCCGAAGCATGAGCGCGCCTGTGAGGATCGTGGCCGTTGGATTTACGCGATTCTGACCGGTGTAGCGCGGCGCGGAGCCGTGGACAGGCTCAAACACAGCGCCGCTCTCACCAATGTTGCCGCCGGGCGCGAGGCCGAGGCCGCCGACGAGACCGGCGCACAGGTCTGAAATGATGTCTCCGTAGAGGTTCGGCAATACGAGAACGTCGTACTCCTCCGGGCGTGAGACCATCTGCATGCTGAGGTTGTCAACGATGCGGTCATTGAATTCGATATCCGGGTAGTCCTTGGCGACATTCTGGGCGACCTCAAGGAAGAGGCCGTCTGAGAACTTCATGATGTTGGCCTTGTGGACGGCGGTGACGAGTTTGCGGTTGTTGGCCTTTGCGTACTCGAAAGCGAACCTGACGATGCGCTCACTGCCCGTGACGGAGATGGGCTTGATTGAGATGGCGGAGTCGTCACGGATGGGCTGGCCGGAGGCATTGCGAAGGAAGTCGATGACTTCCGCCGTGCCTTCGGCGTCCTTTTCGAATTCAACGCCCGCGTAGAGGTCCTCGGTGTTTTCCCGAACGACAACGATATCGACGTTCGTGTACCGGGAGCGGACGCCCGGGTAGCTCTTGGAGGGACGCAGATTGGCATAGAGATCGAGCGCCTTGCGGAGTGCCACGTTGGCGCTACGGAAGCCGGTGCCAACAGGAGTTGTGAGCGGGCCCTTGATGCCGACTCCGTTCTTGCGAATAGAGTCCAGGACTCGATCAGGGATTAACTCCCCTTCGCGTTCAAGGACAGCCTCGCCGGCTTCCTGAACGTCCCAATTGAATTCGATGCCCGTCGCTTCGATAACGCGGCGCATCGCACCTGAAACTTCAGGTCCAATTCCATCGCCCGGAATAAATGTGACGTCATACGCCATCTGAGTTTCTCCCCCTCTTCCACTGCTCAAACATCTTTACACCTGTCAACAGAACTCTTCGGGATCGGGAACATGCTCGACCAACCCGGTGGTTTCAAAGTTGACAATATAGGGGTTGGCGTCGGTCGGGATACTGTATTTCACCGTTTCACCGTCTGATAACTGGCCAACTACAATACCGGGATTGCTGGCAAGCAAATAGTCCTGTTCCCGGAATTGATCCTCCCGTGGGACATATAGCCATGTCTCTTCTCGCGTGCGGCCGTTCGCTGCTGCGGTAACCGGCACGGAATGGCCCGCAGCACCTTCCGTGTAAATCCCGCCAACCCTTTCCATCGCGACAGCAATTTCGGACGAAAGACAATGCACGTCCATCATCCACACGTTTTCAACATCGTCCAGCCCAAATGCGACGAATCCATTAGAGCGCATGAGCCAAGCATCCTTTTCAACCACGGTATGGATTACCGGCGTCGCTGTTTCGATAGGTCGTGGGTCTCCACACCCAACAATCAGCATCATGGGCAGCAATGTCGCCGGAACTACCCACAGAAGCCTCCCAACTCTCATAGTCAGCCCATTGACCATTAGATGATGGATCGGGGGACAGCATAGGCCATCTTGGGTCTTGCGCCTTATGAGTCCTGGGGCGGGCCGATGACGGCAAGGATATCGCCACGAGCGACACGGTCACCGGCGGCGCGGGGGAGTTCAACGATGACGCCGTCGACGGGTGACGGGAGCATGTTCTGCATCTTCATCGCCTCGATAACGATGATGGTGTCGCCAGCCTTGACGGACTGACCGACTTCGACCTCGGCACGAATAACAAGACCGGGCATTGGCGATGTTAGGAGCGCGCCGCCCTCCGGGGCGTTCTGTGTGGATGGTGCAGGGGTGTCCGGGGCGGGCGGTGGGGGCTGAGGGGTTCGACCGCCTCCTGCCCGTGGGGCCATTGGCCTGACACGGCCGCTTGACTGGCCGTCAGCCGGATCGACGATTACCTGGAATCGCTCTGTGCCGACGTGCACGTTGAACGTGCGGGCGGCGGCGCTGAGGTCGGCCGGCGGCGTGCCGGTTGCGGGCGCGTCGACTGCCGGAGGCCTGTAGTCCGGGCTGACCTCCGGCGGCGGCTCTTCAAGACCGTACTTCCAACGGAGGAATCGGAGACCAGTGACTGGGTAGAGAGCATAAATGAGAACATCGCCATCGTTCTTGGCCACGTCCTTTGTGGCCTCACGGGCGGCGTCCATTTCAGGGTCGAGGATATCGGCGGGGCGCTTCTTTGTCGGGCGGGTGCCGCGCTCGTAGCCCTTGAGGGCAATCTTCTGGACGTCCTTGTCCATTGGGAGCGGCGGCTGGCCGTAGAGGCCGAAGGCGTAATCCTTGATCTGCTGGCTGACCAGTTCATAGCGGCCAAACAGAACATTCTGAACTGCCTGGATACCCACGATCTGGCTTGTCGGAGTGACAAGGGGCGGGTAGCCGAGATCCTTGCGGGTCCGCGGCAGCTCTTCCAGGACCTCCGGTAGGCGGTCGAGCGCATCGGCCTCGGCGAGCTGGGACATGAGGTTGGAGGTCATGCCGCCGGGCACCTGGTGCGTGAGGACGCTGGTGTCGATGATTGAGAATTTCTTGGTGTCGAGCAGGTGCAGGTATTTCTCTTGCAGGATCTGCTCGAGGCGGTCGCTTGCCTCAATCAGGCGGTTAAGATCGATGCCCGGGTCGCGCGGCGTGCCTTCGAGCGCGACGACCAATGGCTCGGTGGCGGGGTGGGCCGTCCGGAGTGCGAGAGGAGAGAGATCGGTATCGACGATATCGACGCCTGCCTCAATGGCCTTGAGCTGCGTCATCTGGCCAAGGCCGGAGGTGTAGTGGGTGTGCAGGTGGATGGGGATGGAGACTGCGTCCTTGAGGGCGCTGATCAGGTCATAGGCGTCGTAGGGGGCGAGCAGGGCAGCCATGTCCTTGACGCAAAGTGAGTGGGCGCCCATCTTCTCGATCTCTTTTGCCTTATCGACGAAATAGTCGCGGGTAAAGACGGGGCCACCCATGTGTCGATCCGTGACGGAGTAACAGACGGTTCCCTGGATGTGCTTGCCGCTGGCCGCGATGGCCTCAAAGGCGGTCTCAAAGTTACGGGTGTCATTGAGGGCGTCGAAGACGCGGAAGATATCGATGCCGACTTCGGCAGCCTCGCGGACGAATGCGTGGACGACATCATCGGGGTAGTTGCGATAGCCAACGAGATTCTGGCCGCGCAGAAGCATCATGAACGGTGTCTTTGGCGCGACGGACTTGAGGAGCCTGACACGCTCCCACGGGTCCTCATTGAGGAAACGCGTCATGACGTCAAAGGTTGCGCCGCCCCATACCTCAAAGGCGTGGAAGCCGACGTCATCCAACATGCGGATGATCTCGAGGATGTCCGGCGTCCTCATCCGCGTGGCGAGGATGGACTGGTGGCCGTCGCGAAGTGTGATGTCCGCGATGCGGACGGGCGCGGCGTCGGCCGCGAAGGGACTTGCGCCGTTTGTTGTCATCAGGATGTTCTCCCCGAGATCTGGGATGCCCCCCGCCGGCGGGATGGCAGGGCGGGCAGGGTGCGCCCTGTGGCGTAGCGCATGTTCATGATCATGCTGCGGCCACGGACACGCCACGCGTCAGTAGAAGAGGACGCGAGGTTGCGGATGGGCATTTCGTCCTGCTCATACGCTTCGATGGCCGCGAGGATTGCGGCGCGCAGGCTTTCGCTTATGCCATTCGTTGTCATGTGTTCCTTATTTCGCTCCGCGCAGCTCTAGTTCTAGAGAGGGATGTTCCCGTGCTTGCGCGGCGGCATAGTATCTCGTTTATTGCGCAGCATTTCAAGGGCGCGGATGATGAGCCTGCGTGTGTCGGCAGGATCAATCACGTCTTCGATATAGCCTCGAGCTGCGGCGATATAAGGGTTGAGGAACTGCGTGTTGTATTCCTCGATTGCTCGCTGGCGTTCCTCGTCGGGATTCTCCGCGCTTCGAATGCGGTCGCGGAAGATGATGTCGGCCGCGCCCTCAGATCCCATGACAGCCATCTGTGCGCCGGGCCACGCGTAGCCGATGTCTCCGCGCAACATCTGCGACGACATGACCAGGAACGCGCCACCGTAGGACTTGCGAGTGACGACGCTGACCTTGGGGACGGTGGCTTCAGCGTAGGCGTAGAGGAGCTTTGCGCCGTGGATGATGATGCCGCTGTGCTCCTGTTCAACACCGGGAAGGTAGCCGGGCACATCGGTCAGGGTGACGATGGGGATGTTGAAGGCATCACAGAATCGGACAAATCGGGCTGCCTTGATGGCGGCGTTGATGTCCAGCGTTCCGGCGAGGACCATGGGCTGCTGGGACACGATTCCTACAGAACGGCCGTTGAATCGCGCCAATCCGACCACGATATTTGCGGCCCACCTGGAGTGGACCTCAAGGAACTCGCCGTTGTCGACGATGCACTGGATAACTTCGCGGACATCATAGGGCTCGTTGGGGTTGACCGGAACCATCTCGCGCAGCTCCGGACAGAGGCGGTCGGCCGGGTCATCAGTGGAGAACTCCGGGGGATCATCCTCGTTGTTGGAGGGCATGAAACTAAGGAGTTGACGGGCAATATCGAGGCACTCGTCCTCACCGGGGGCAGCGAAATGGGCGACGCCGCTCTGGGTGGTGTGGGGCGTCGCGCCGCCAAGCTGCTCATGGGTGACGACTTCACCGGTGACGGCGCGGATGACATCCGGCCCGGTGATGTACATCTGGCCGACGCCTTCCTCCATGATGATGAAGTCCGTGATTGCGGGACTATAGACCGCGCCCCCTGCGGAGGGGCCCATGATGAGGCTGATCTGTGGGACGACTCCAGAGGCAAGGACGTTGCGAACGAACACGTTTCCGTAGCCTGCGAGGCTGTCCACGCCCTCCTGGATACGCGCGCCGCCTGAGTCCATGATGCCGATGATGGGCGCGCCGGTCTTGGTCGCCATGTCCTGCACTTTGTTGATCTTGCGGGCGGCGGTGAGGGAAAGGGTGCCGCCGAGGACGGTGAAGTCAAAGGCGTAAATGAAGACGGTTCGGCCATCCACTGTGCCGTAGCCGGTAACGACGGAGTCGCCGGGAACGCGGCGGTCAGCCAGGCCAAATTCAAGGACGTTATGGGCGGTGAGGGCGTCAAGCTCAACAAAGGAATCTGGATCAAAGAGGCGTTCGACGCGCTCATGCGCAGTGAGCTTGCCGCGTGCGTGCTGCCTCTCAACGGCTGCCTCGCCGCCACCGGCGCGTGACGCCTCGTGGCGTTGGGCAAGCTCTTCGAGCTTATCCTGCATTGTCATGGGCTGTTGGAATCCACCCCCGAATTTGCTTATTCAAGCGTGCGGTTATGCTAGCAGAGCTAGGCTATTCCGTACAACGTGCCGTTAGTTGGGGGTACTGTCGGGTGTTTGAGTGGGGACGGCGGACGTTTGTGATGGGGATTGTGAACGTCTCACCGGAATCGTTTTCGGGGGACGGGGTGACGGATGTGAATGCGGCCGTTGAACAGGCGCTGCGCTTTGTGGATGAGGGCGCGGACATCCTCGACGTTGGGGGGCAGTCGACCCGGCCTCGGTATTCGGCAAGCGTGGAGGCGGGCGGGGCGGCAACCGGCTACGAAGAACTACCTGTCGATGAAGAGATTGATCGAGTCCTGCCGGTGATACGGGGGATTGTAGCGCGGACCGATGTGCCGGTGAGTGTTGATACCCATAAGACGGCAGTTGCGGAGGCAGCTATCGAGGCGGGGGCCCGGATCATCAATGATGTGTGGGGGTTGAAGAGGGATGCGGCGCTTGCCCGTGTAGCAGCAAAGCATGGCACGCCGCTTATATTGATGCACAACCAACCTGAGCCGGGTTACACACGGCTAATTCCGGATATCGTGGCGGGCCTGCGGAGGAGTGTGGCGGCTGCGATGGCGGCTGGGGTACAGCGGGATCGAATCATCGTCGATCCGGGGTTCGGGTTCGGTAAGACGGTGTCGCATAACCTTGAGGTCCTGCGGCGTCTAGGAGAAATAAAATCGGCGCTGGGGTTGCCTCTGATGCTGGGGACGAGTCGCAAATCGACGATCGGACGAGTGCTGGACCTGCCAGTGGATGAACGGGTTGAAGGGACGGCGGCGACCGTGGCATTGGGTATCGCGCAGGGGGCGGACATTGTACGGGTGCATGACGTCAAGGAGATGGTGCGGGTGGCGCGGATGGCGGATGCCCTGGTGCGCCGTTGAGAACGGTCTATTTGGGACTTGGGGCCAACCTGGGTGATCGTGAGGCGACGCTGCGGGGGGCAGTTGCCGAGCTAGGCGGCGTCGGGGACGTGGTGGCGGTTTCGTCGCTGTATGAGACGGAACCGGTTGGGTATGTAGATCAACCCGCCTTCCTTAATGCGTGCGTGGCGCTGCGGACGGAACTGTCACCTGAAGAGTTGTTGGAATCTGTTAAAAGCATAGAGTCGCGGGCGGGACGGATCGAGAGTTTCCGGAATGCGCCGCGGCCACTGGATATCGACATTCTTTTCTATGTGGATGATGGCGGGGAGCCAGTGGTGATGGAGTCGGAGCGGCTGACGATCCCACATCCACGCATGCATGAGCGTGGTTTCGTGTTGGCGCCGTTGGGAGAGATTGCGGCGGATGTGCGGCATCCGGTGTTGGGACAGACGGTGGGGGAGTTACGGAACGCGGTGGGGGTTGAGGGCGTGCGACCGCTTACCGGGTGAGTAGTGTTGCCCAGCGGGTGAGGATTTCGGTGGCGATCGGTTTGATGGCAGCGGCGCAGGCCGGAGTTTCTGATAGCAAATCCGAGGGGTCGAGGCCGCCACGTCGAACATAGTCCGGGAAGAGCCTTGCCATGTCCATGATTTGAGGCTCGGTCATTTCGAGGTGGAACAGCAAGGCATACGTAGTCTCTCCATAAATGAAACCCTGGCATGGGGTCATCTCAGAGGAACCGATAGGTATTGTGCCCTCTGGCAAGTCGTAGACGTCGCCGTGCCAGTGGAGAGGTGTGAAAGTTTCCGGGAGGGCGGAGAGTACGGGGTCTCCGGCAGCCTCGCCGGAGCGAGTAACGGGTTTCCAACCGATCTCAACTCCTCTGCTCGGATGCACTTCTGATCCAAGTACATCGGCGACGATCTGTGAACCGAGGCAGACGCCAATGAGCGGGAGGTTGTTGTCGATGGCCTGACGGGCGAGACGCTTCTCGTCGCGGAGGTAGGGGAACCTGTCCTCTTCATAGACTGACTGTGGGCCTCCCATGATGATGAGGCCGCCGTACTCGTCGAGCGCCTCCGGCACGGGCTGACCAAGGTCGCACCGTATTATTTCAAGCCCGCCGCCGACTTCTTGTACGGCGTCGGCGATGAGGCCGGGGTGTTCGGGGTCTGCGTGTTGGAGGACGAGGACGTGAGGATTGGTGGTTGTCATGCTTGCTCCAATACTTAGGACGATTGAACCTTATAATACGGGGGATGGCTGGCACAAACCCTCAGTTGATTCGCAACTTTTCGATAATCGCCCATATCGATCATGGGAAGTCGACGCTTGCTGACCGTTTGCTGGAACGGACACGGACTGTTTCTCAGCGGGAGATGCAGGATCAGCTTCTCGATCAGCTTGATCTTGAGCGCGAGCGAGGCATCACGATAAAGTCACAGGCCGTCCGGATGCTATACGAGGCGAAAGACGGCAACACGTATCAGCTGAACCTCATCGACACACCTGGGCACGTGGATTTCAGCTACGAGGTCTCGCGCAGTTTGTCCGCCTGCGAAGGCGCGCTTCTGGTAGTCGACGCATCGCAGGGAATTCAGGCGCAGACGCTGGCACACGCGATGCTTTCAACGCAGCTAGGACTGAATCTCGTTCCAGTGTTGAACAAGATTGACTTGCCGAGCGCGCGGCCCGATGAGGTGACGGCGGAACTCGAGGACATGTTGGCGCTGCCGGGGGAGGACGCGGTGCGTGCCTCTGCGAAAGAGGGCATCGGCATGGAGGAGGTGCTGGAGTCCATCGTGCATGGGATTTCGGCGCCAAAGGGAGATTCGGACGCGCCGCTGAGGGCGCTGGTGTTTGATTCCAAGTACGACCCGTATCGAGGGGTCGTTGCGTATGTGCGGGTGTATGACGGCTCGGTGCCACCCGGATCACGCCTGCAGCTGATGTCTAACGACCGCGAGGTTGAGCCGCTGGACGTGGGCGTCTTCACGCCGTGGTTGATCTCGACTCGGGACGGGCTTTCTATGGGTGAGGTGGGGTATATCGCGACGGGACTCAAGGACGTGCGCGAGTGTCGCGTGGGCGACACGATCACGTTGGCCGAGCGGCCCGCATCTGAACCACTGCCCGGGTATCGACCACTCAAGCCGATGATCTTCGCGGGGCTGTATCCGTCGGGCGACTCCGAGTACGGTGATCTGCGGGACGCGCTCTCCAAGCTGCAACTGAACGACGCGGCGCTCACGTATGAGCCGGAGAACAGCGTGGCGCTCGGATTCGGATTCCGATGCGGGTTCCTGGGGCTGCTGCACATGGAGATTGTGCAGGAACGGCTTGAGCGCGAATACGATCTGGAGATCCTGATTACTGCGCCAAGCGTGGCGTACGACATTCTGCGCACTGACGGTTCGACCCTCACCATTCATAACCCAGCCGAACTACCAAATCCGACCACCATCGACACGATGTATGAGCCGTGGATCCGCGCGACAATCCTGTGTCCAAACGAAGTAGTCGGGCCGGTGATGGAGCTGATGTCCGAGCGTCGGGCGGAATATGAGGAAATGGAATACATCCAGCACGGTGCGGGGGCAGTCGGCGGGCAAGCGCGCGTGGCGATGCGGTACAAGATGCCGCTGGCCGAGATGCTCATCGATTTCTTTGATCAGTTGAAATCGCGGACGCAGGGGTATGCCTCGCTGGACTACGAGATTATCGATCCGCGCGAGGCGAATCTGGTGAAGCTGGACATTCTCGTTAACGAGGAGCCGGTGGACGCGTTGAGCGCGATCTATCCGCGCGATGCGGCGTATCACCGGGGTCGGGCGCTGGTATCACGGCTGCGGGCAACGATTCCGCGCCAGATGTTTGATGTACCTATTCAGGCGGCTATCGGCGGGCGAATCATCTCACGTGAGACGGTCAGGGCGCTTCGGAAGAACGTGCTGGCCAAGTGCTACGGCGGCGACGTGACTCGAAAACGGAAACTGCTGGAAAAGCAGGCAGAAGGGAAGCGTCGGATGAAGCGCGTGGGGCGCGTCGAGGTGCCGCAGGAGGCATTCCTGGCGTTGCTCAAGCTGGGGGACGAGTAAAGGGGGGACCGGATGGATTCCGGCTTTCGCCGGAATGAGGTGACTGTGCGTTCGGGGTCTGGTTGGGAAATGCGATTCAGATTACCGCCTGCGCGGGAATGACGAATGGGGAGAGGATGGCGCGGAGTAACGAGGTCAAGGCGCGGCTGCGGGGCGGGGACGCCGTAGTTGGGTCGTTCTGCAATCTGCCGAGCCCAGAGGTAGTTGAGCTACTTGGGTGGGCGGGCTTTGATTTCGTAATCATCGACGCAGAGCATGGGCCGCAGGACATTGAGACCGTCGCGAATATGGTTAGAGCGGCGGAGGCATCAGGGACAACTCCCCTCGTTCGTGTGGCAATCAACGAACCACAGAATATCCTCAGACATCTTGATACGGGCGCGCAGGGTCTGCAGATGCCGATGGTGAACACTCGTGAGGATGCGGAGCGGGCCGTGGCGGCGGCGCTGTATCCGCCGCAGGGCAGGCGGGGACTGGCGGGTGTGCGGGCCGGTGGGTTCGGGATACGGGAGTCGGTGTCTGACTATGCGGCCACGGCGAACGACGAAATGCTCGTCATCGTGCAGATTGAGACTGTTGAGGCGCTGGGGAATCTTGATGCCATTATCAGAGTACCGGGCATCGATATTGTGTTCTTTGGGGCGACGGACCTGTCGTCGTCGATGGGGATTCCGGGGCAGACTCGAGACGACCGAGTAGTGAATGCGATTGCGGAGGCGGGGAGCGCCGTGATGAACGCTGGGCTCGTGGCGGGAACGATTGTCGGCACGCCGGAGCAGGCGGTGGAGTGGCAAGGTCGGGGTTTCAGGTATATCGCGACGAATTTCGCGGGACTGGCGGGGCGGGCAGCGAGGACGTTCGTTGATGAGGCGCGACCATGATTCAGGACATTATCGGGGTGAATATCTTTACGACGCGGCTGGGAGAGATGGCTGCGTTCTATCGTGATGTGGTGGGGCTGGAACAGCATTCGGATCACGGTGAGTTGATCACATTCGATGTGCGACCTGGATTGCGGCTGAATATCGGCCGGCATAGTCAGATATGGACTGAGGAGGCGATGGACCCGTTCAGGATCATGTTCAATCTTGGCGTCGACGATATTCATGCCGTCCATGCCCGAATGGCCGATAATGGGGCTGAGTTCATTCGTCCTCCGGAGCAAGAGGCATGGGGCGGGTGGATTGCAACGTTCAAGGACCCAGACGGGAATGTGCTGCAGTTGATGCAACAGCCGAGGTAGGAGGAATAAATTCCGGCTTTCGCTGGAATGAGGGAAGTTGCGATACAAGGTTAGGTTGGGAAATACGATTCAGATTCCCGCCTTCGCGGGAATGACGGGTGGACTTGCAGGGAGTTGGTGTAATGACGCAGGCGGTTGAGTTGACGGGGCAGAAGTGCGTGGCGTGTCGCGCGGATTCGCCGCGCGTGACTGAGGAGCAGATCGCGTCGTTCCATCCTCAGGTGCCTGAATGGGAGCTGCTGGATGACGGCGGCGTTCTGAAACTACGTCGTGTGTATCGATTCAAGGATTTCGCCGGAGCGCTTGCGTTCACCAATCGCATCGGTGAGATCGCAGAGGATGAGGGGCACCACCCGCTTATTTCAACTGAATGGGGCAGGGCGACAATCTGGTGGTGGTCGCACAAGATCAAGGGACTGCACGTCAACGATTTCATCATGGCAGCAAAGACGGACGGGTTATTTGACGAGGGGGAAACGAGATGACACAGGGACCGGCGCCAAAGCCGAATTCGTGGCAGGTTACGGATGGGGTAGAGCGGGCGCCGCATCGCTCCATGTTCTATGCAATGGGGTTCACACCGGAGGACCTGCGGAAGCCGCTCATCGGCGTGGCAAGCACCGCCAATGAGGTGACGCCGTGCAACCTCAACCTTGGCCGGTTGGCCGACTATGTGAAGCAGGGGATACGAGCGGCAGGCGGGACACCCATCGAGTTCACAGCGATCGCCGTTTCGGACGCCATCGCCATGGGGCACGAGGGGATGAAGGCGTCGCTGGTCAGCCGCGACGTTATTGCCGACTCATTCGAATTGGTCGCGATGGCGGAGGCGCTGGACGGCATGGTGACGCTGGCGGGGTGCGATAAGTCGCTGCCCGGCTCCGTGATGGCCATGGCACGGACCAACATCCCGTCGATCTTCCTTTACGGCGGCACCATTCTGCCCGGCAACTATGAGGGGCAGGACGTGACGATTGTTGATGTCTTCGAGGCCGTTGGCGCGTATGCGGCGGGGACGATTCCCTTGGAGGCCGTGACGGCCCTGGAGGAGTGCGCGTGCCCCGGCGAGGGTTCCTGTGGCGGCCTGTTTACGGCCAACACGATGGCGTCAGTATTTGAGGCCATGGGCGTGTGCCTTCCGGGGTCGGCGTCCGTTCCGGCTGTCGATGCGCGCCGGGAGCAGCTTGCGTTCCGCAGCGGCGAGCAGGTTGTTGACATGGTGCGCGAGGATCGCCGACCGCGCGACATCATTACGCGCGAAGCCATCGAGAACGGCATCACGACGGCGATGGCGATGGGCGGTTCGACAAATGTTGTGCTGCACCTTTTGGCCGTGGCGCACGAGGCGGGCGTGGAGCTGGACATTGAGGACTTCGGCACAATCAGTGACAAGACGCCATACATCACGGACATGAAGCCGGGCGGGCAGTACGTGATGTCCGACCTGGATAAGGCTGGCGGTGTGCCGGTCATCCTCAAGAGGCTGCTTGACGCGGGCTACCTGCACGGCGACTGCACGACGGTCACAGGCAAGACCTTGGCCGAGACGCTGGAGCCTGTGAAGCCCGGCGGTGGCTCCGGCATCCTGCACGAGCCTTCGGATCCCATTGGGCCGACGGGCGGTATTGCGATTCTCAAGGGCAATCTCGCGCCGGAGGGCGCGGTCATCAAGATTGCAGGTACGCCGATTCGTCACCATCGTGGGCCGGCCCGCGTATTTGATCGTGAGGAGGACGCCTTTGACGCGGTGCAAGCGCGTGAGATTGTTGAGGGCGACGTTGTTGTGATCCGCTACGAAGGTCCGCAGGGCGGGCCCGGAATGCGCGAGATGCTTGCAGTGACCGCAGCTATCACGGGGCAGGGGCTCGGTGAGAAAGTCGCGCTGCTCACGGATGGGCGTTTCTCAGGCGGCACGCACGGGCTGGCGGTGGGGCACGTCGCTCCGGAGGCAATGACCGGCGGGCCCATGGGTTTGCTGGAGGACGGCGACATCATCGTGCTGGACGTGGACAATCGCGTCATTGACGTTGAGCTGTCAGAGGCTGAGTGGGCCGAGCGGCAGGTGCGGTGGACGCAGCCTGCTCCCAAGCATTCGACTGGGGCGCTGGCGAAGTACGCACGGCTTGTGTCGTCGGCGTCACGAGGTGCCGTTACGTATTAGGGGGCTATAGCGATGAGTGCGGATGCACAGTCCGGCGGCGGGTTCAATGTGATGGAAGCAACGATTGCCGACATCCATGACGCGCTGGAGAGGGGTGACATCACCTGCCGAGAGTTGGTCAAGACGTTCATCATGCGCATCAGTACCTATGACAAGTCCGGCCCGGCGTTCAATTCCATCATCTCTATCAACCCGGACGCGTTGAGACTGGCTGAGGAGATCGACAGCAGGAATCTGTCTCGCAGCCAGTGGGGCGCGCTGCACGGCATTCCCGTCATCATCAAGGACCTGATGCATACGGCCGATCGCATGCCGACCACGGGAGGCAACCTGGCGCTGAACGGGATGCTGACGCCGGATGATGCGACGATTGTTACGCGGATGCGTGATGCCGGAGCGATCATCCTTGCCAAGTCAAACCTCGATGAGATGGCGCGGGGCATCAACGGCGCGAGCGGTCTCGGTGGGCAGACTCGCAATGCGTACGATACAAACGTAAATCCATCAGGGTCGAGCGCCGGTTCAGGTGTGAGCATAGCGGCCAATTTCGGCGTGGTCGGCATCGGCACCGATACTTGAGGCTCGATCAGGAACCCATCGGCGTATGGGTCACTTGTCGGTCTGCGGCCAACGTATGGGCTGAACAGCAACGCAGGGATTATTCCTGACGCGCCGACTTCCGATACGGTTGGGCCGATGACCCGTACCGTGCGGGATGCTGCGACTGTGCTGGGAATAATCGCGGGGCCCGATCCGAGAGATCCGGTCACGGCGAATGCAGAGGGTCATGTTCCCACGTCCTACACAGAGGGGCTAAGTTCAACGGGTCTACAAGGCGCTCGGCTCGGTGTGATCCGGTCGTTCTTCGGGACGGGACCGGAGGCCGACAAGGTCACGACGGTGATGAATGCCGCGGTAGCGGAACTGGAACGTCTTGGTGCGACGGTGGTGGACCCGGTTGAGATCCTGCATGGAGAGACCATCCTCTCGCAAGGCGACAATACGTGGGGGCGCTGGCTGTATGAGAACGGCGATGCTCTCGATGCGTATCTCAAGGGTCTTGGCGATCTCGCGCCGGTGACCTATGAGGAGTTGCGAGAGATTGATTCCGGCGCGCCGCTTATCATGCCGTACACGCCGACTGGCGGAACGAATTCGCCGGAGGCATTGAAGGCGTTGGCTGAGAGCACGGAATTCACGCAGACCGCGGTCCAGTCTGCGATGGCAGAGCACAACCTGGATGCGCTTGTGTATCCGACGTTGAGTTTGCCGCCTGCGCCGATCGGCAAAGCCCAGACGGGGAGTAACTGTCATCTCTCTGCGTGGAGCGGCTATCCCGCCATTACGGTACCGGCCGGGTATACGGTGGACGGTCATCCTGTTGGTTTGGAGATGATCTCCACGCCGTGGACGGAGGCGACGCTTCTCAACTACGCGTTTGCCTTCGAGCAGGGGACGAAACACCGCAGGTCGCCGTCGTTGGCGCCGGCGCTGACGTAAGGAATAAGGGCCGGCTAGCCTGCCAGGGCCGTCCGCGCGACGGGTGGCATGCGCTTGGCAGTGTATTGGCAGCCGTGATCTGCCAAAGTTCTCACGTCAAGTACGCAGACTTGCTGATAGACACGCGAAGCATCATCCGGCACAGGGCCGCCATAGAGAACTACCCACACGAGGGAATCGTCAGGAATGTCTACAGTTATCAGACGCGAGAAGGAGAGTTCCTCTCTGGTCATCTTTTTGACAGAAATTGTAGTCGACGGTATACGGTCGGCGCGCTGCAGGGCGAGTTGAGCAACCTGTTCAGGAGAGGCCGGTTCGAGGCCTGTTGGTGGGCCTGCCGCCAACGCGTCTTCGACTTCAACCTGTTTCCACTCATCAGAGCACGCCATACAGAGGAGTGCGAACCCGATGAAGATCGCCGCAGTAGAGACGCGTGCGAGCATCGTTCGGCGAACTACATGATAAGTACGCGGACTTCTGTGATTAGGTCTGCCTCAGCAGTGTTGGCCGGGTCTGAGAAGTAGACCTCCATGGGCGGGGCGGCGGGTTGGATCTGCTGCTGGGCGAGCCATGTGAAGAGCAGGCCGTATGAGGCAGGGATGCCATCGTATGGCCCTTTATGGAGAACGCTGGCGTAGCGGCCGGCGGGGACGTTGATGACGCCGATGCCATCGTCGTTCTTGTCCTGTTCGGGAGTTGTCGGAGCGATGGGCGCCCATGCGTCCCAATTCAGTTGGTCGGGCGGGGTAGTGGAGGGGTCGTCCTTGTAGGTGCCGCCGGGAGGGCCGATTATCTGCGCGCCCGCGGATTCTATCCACGCGAGGAGGCGGTGCATCGCCTCCGGGAACTGCTCGTACGGACCACGCATGTTGATGTATGCGACTCGCTGCTCTGGCAGCTCCGCGATGCCCGGCTCGCCGATTGGCCTGCTTCCTGCTGTCACCGTTTCGTCCTCCCCGTGGCTTCGTTGTTCAAGAGTCTGCCTCGATGCGTCAATTGTACGGCGTGACGTACACTGAGCGCATGACGACGCGACAGAATCCCGAGCGGTTTCCGGGCATCACGATCCTGCGGCTGGAGCCGGACGGCATCCACGCGGTATGGGAGGACGGGCACGGGAGCCATTATCCGTATCGGTTCCTGCGGGGGAATTGCCCGTGTGCGATGTGCGTGTTGGAGGGGACGAATCAGCGCGTGGTCTTTGAGGACGACGTGCCTGAGGATGTGATCGCTATCGACTGGATGCAGGTGGGGCGGTACGCGGTGCAGTTCCTATGGTCGGACGCGCATGAAACGGGAATCTTCACGTTCCAGTATCTGCGGCACCTGGACGGGGAGTTGCGCTCAGAATGACAGCCCGGGGCTAGGGGGCCGATTCGGAGAGGTCGACGCGGGAGCCGCCGTGGAGGCGCAGGAACAATCTGCGGAAGTCATCGAATTTATCATCCGGCGTGTTGGCCCGAAACGCGTCATAGATTTGCTGATCCGTGATGGGATCAAGCCAACCGGAGTCACGGGCATCAACGTATATCTGTCGCATCGCGGCGGATGTGGCATCCCGACCCAATAGCAGGTACATCTCCATCAGGAATATCTCGCCAAGGGCGTAGATGCAGATTCCGCGATCTCGCGCAACTTGCGGCTGCGTTTTCTGCAAGTGGTAAAACCTGGAAATAGTAGTGACGCCCTGATGCCAGCAACCGTTTCGCGTGTCCCACAGCAGTTGATGGTGCCGCTCTTCCAGGGTTTCATGTCCCAGCGCGTCCCGCGCGATGTCCGGCAGAAAGCCCGCCGCGCCTTCATTCCACCATGGCAGGGCGCCGTTGTGGCCCCCCCAATACAGGTGGGACATTTCATGAAAGATGGCAAGATGGAAGCCGGGGTTATGGCGAGGGGCGGAGGAAACAATGTGCGATAAGGCGGCGTACGCCACGCCGAATTGCGGCGTTTCTCCCGCCCGAGTGCTGGGTTCGATAATCAGTGTGATGGATGGATTGCGGGGAAACGGCACGCCCATGAACTCTTCGAGGTGCACGATAACCTGCTCCATCAAGTCAAGCGTGGGGTCGTCATCCGGGAACTCCGTGTGCCGTACGACGTACAGCCCAACGTCACCGGCGAGTGGGAGTGTTACAGTCCGTTGAGCAATATGGTTCTGTTCCAATAGATCCTCGTACTGGAATTTGGAACGGGCTTTCGCGTCAAGGAGGGCAATTAGCCTAATCACGTCCGACTCGCTGATCCCTTCACCGAACCAATTCTGGTCAGTAATAACCGGATCGTTATTGAGGGCGAGGAGGGCCACTCTGCCCATGATTCCCGCCGCCATGAAATCAATCTGCTCCTGAAACCAAGGGAAGTCAGCGAATTCGAGTGCCATTCCGCGGGATTCTGCGGGTATTTCCTCCAAAAGGCGGCGATACTGATGCGTCCATTCCTGCTCCTGGGCTGAGATTCCGTCGCGAGCCCACGGCCGAGCGAGTAGGGAACGCGCCAATTCCTCGTTCCCTCCATCGAGCTCACGCAAGAGCCAGGCGTATTCGGACAACCACCGACCTTCCAAACGTTCCATGCCATCAAACAACCAGGGGAGGCGAGTAATTTCGAGAGTAAGGTTGCCGTCATACACTGAATTGGATGCAGCTACGACCTCTCTGAAGTTCCAGAATATGTCTATAACACCTTCAAGGGAATCAGGATCCAATCCTGAATTCTGGATGATGGCATTAGCGGTTTCGGGAGCGATTGAGGAGAACTCACGATGGAAGGTCATTGCTGAGTCAATGAACCACAATTCAATGTCTGCTATACCATCATCCAGCCACGGGTACGTTGCGAGGCGCGACGGCACGGTAGTGTCAGGAGGACGTTCATAAGACAAGTAGTCGTCGTATTCGTCCAGAAGCCGATCTTCGTTCTCCTGTACGCCGTCGCGCAGCCAGGGTCGTGCGACTAAAGCGCCGATGAAGTCGTCGGTATCGACACCGTAGTGTCCAATAACTCGCCCCAATGCGCGGATTGAGGAAACTTCGTCTTCCCGGACATCATCCTGCAGCCATTCATATGCGAGCAGGGAATCCAGGGCGTCCGGGCGTTGCGGCAAGAGGTGTTCGACGGAATTGGACAGGAGCTGGAAACCGGCGATTTCTTCGGTGGTGACTTCGTCCGAGAGCCAGTCAAAACCCAGTATGTCTTGACGATAATCCGCTCCTTCGGTTTCCTCCACGCGCAGAAGATTGGTGAATTCATTGAGCAGGACATATTCAGGGGGATTGATCGAGCCCGCGAGCCAACGGTAGCTAACCATTGTTCGAATTACGTCGGCATCATCAGCAGAACCGGCGTTGAGGAGGGAAGTGAGTATCCCAACATAGCGCGTTTCAGTTGAAAGCAGGTTATCTGCAATCCACTCGTATTCGAGGATGATCTCCAGTACATCGCCGTCTTCCTCGCCTGCAGCCTCGAAGAGGGGCCCATAGCTCAACAGCGAATCAGGCTCGTCCGTTGCTATCCCGTCCTGGACCCAGTCATAGGACGCGATAGTGTCCACCGCGTCAGCATGGTGGCTGCCGACCGTTTCAGTGAATTCGCTGAGGTTGGCGATAAATTCACTTTCAGGCGATGTTACGTCGTCTTGCATCCAGGAGAATTGAGAGAGAGACAAGGCGAATTCAAGCCTTCCAGGGGAGACTAATGGCGGTGCACCACTGTCGGAGCGGTCTATTCGCATCGCGCCGATGCCGGTAGCGGTCTGGGTGGTGAATCCGGGAGCAACGATTTCTCCGAGGGTTTCCAATGCATCGGCTTCAACTGTCGTGGCTCCATCCGGGAGCCAGCCGTAGGCGGCAAGCTCAGCGCCGAGTTCGGCGTCGGCATCCGCTGCGGCGCGGATGGCGCGCCGGTCATCCGGGGTAATGTCGCCGTTCGTCGCCATCCACGGCAGGTTCAGGGCTGTAGCAGCGATGTCAGGATTCTCTCGAAGAAGCCAAGATAAGTCGTCGAGGGCACCGGCCTCTTCGGCGGTTATGCCGTCAATCACCCACTCGAGCGAGGCTATCTGCTGGCTCAGGGGCTCGTCGTCAATAGCCATTCGGCGAAGCGCGCTCCACGCGACCCAATGCGGGACATCTGTCGGCGCATCGAACCAGGCCAGACGCTCCACGGGGGCCGGCTCAGGTGTCGGCTCAGGCGTTGGGGTTGGGGAGGGGGGAGGTGTCGGAGTTGGGGTTGGGCTTTCGCACGCGGCCAGTACGAGAATCAGCGCCGCCAATGCAGCGGCGAGCGTAAAGGTTATCCGGGCCGTGGGGGGCATCTGAGCACGTCCTTTTGCGCTGGTACTGTAGCACAGAGGGGGGGAGGGTACTGTGGTTAGCGGATGGCGCCGGAGTTTTGGCCTTCTGCGTAGTCTTCGTCGGTGAGGCTCAGCAGGGTCTTGAAGACGTAGTCGTTGTGAACGCCGATCCAGGGCGGGGGGCCGTCGCCGTGCGCTTCGGCCAGCGAGGGGATGCCCGGGAGGCCCTGGTGGGAGAGGTCGCCCCACGGCGGCTCATGGACATCGACGATGTGTCCGCGCTGGCGGAAGTGGACGTCTGAATAGAGGTCTTCGCCGGTATACTTGGCGGCGGCCGGGACGCCGTTCTTCTGCAGGATTCGCATGGCCTGCCGCTTGGTGTAGGCGCGCGTCCAATCGCCGATCTGTGCGTCGAGATCGTCTTTTGCGGCAACACGGCCGCCATGGGTGGAGTAGGCGGGATCCTGTGCCCAGGTCGGTGAACCCATCGCCTGCACGAAACCCTGCCACTCCTCGTCTGTCTCTACGGCTACGACAATCCATTCATCGTCGCCCTTGCAGGGATATGCCCCGTAGGGAGCGTAGTGTCTGCCGAGGACCTCGTTGTAGCCCATCGCTTCCCATTCGTTTCCGTTGACAGTGGAATCCAGGATGGCTGGGCCCATGATTGCGCCCTGCGCCTCCACCTGCGCGAGTTCAATAAACTGTCCCTTGCCGGTGCGGTCGCGGTATTCGAGCGCAGAGATGGATGATAGGGCGATGAGGCTGGCGCCGAGATAGTCCGGTATGACGAGCTTGCCGTGCGCGGCCATCTCCGATTCCTTGAATCCCCACATGGAGCAGAGGCCGGTGTAGGCGACGAGTTGATTGCCCCACGTGACCCACGAGGTGAGGGGACCGTCCAGCCCCATGCCGGGCGCGGTAATCTGGACGACACCGGGGTTGACCTCACGGTTGTGCTCCCACCCAAAGCCAAGGCGGTCGATCACGCGCGGAGAAAAATTGTCAACGAAGACATCACTCTCCTTGAGCAGGCTGTCCATGAGTTTCTTGCCGTCCTCATGACGCAGATCGATGGTCGCGCTGAGTTTGTTGCGGTTCATGTCAGGGTAGAGGGGGCCATTGGCGTCACGATTGGCGACGAGCAGCTCCGATTCAACCTTGATGACCTCCGCGCCGTAGAAGCCAAGGAACATGGTGCCGATGGGGCCTGCAAAGAAGCGGGTGAGGTCGGCAACGCGGACACCGGCGAGCATGGATTCATCCTGCGCGTGGCCGTTGCGAGAGGCGGAGGCGGCGATGGGTTGCCGTTTGTTTTGCGCTTCGGCCAGGATTTCCTGCTGGTGCTCACCAAGCTTGGGTGAGTGTCGCCATGCGCGCATTGGCGTCTCATTCATCTTGAAGAGGAAGCCGGGGGCGCGGTACTTGCCAATGACGGGATGCTCCAGCTCCTGGATCCATTGGCGGTGGGTGAGCTGCGGGCTGGTAAGGAAATCGCCGGGCGTGTTGACGGGTGCGCAGGGCAGGCCACGGCGCTGACATTCCTCCACGAACTCATCGGCGTCGAACTGCTCGATGAACGACTGGAATATGGCGTTGATGACGTCATCGTTCGCGCCGCGATATTCCTGGTCGTCCCACTCGGGAGCGGAGAGGACGGCATCCTCCATCCATTCACGCGTGATTAGGTGCCAGTGGGGGAGGATGTAGATGGAGAGATAGACGTAGCGGCCGTCCCTGCAGCGGAAGATGTTTGATGCGCCGCCCTGGGGCTTGGAGCCGTTGCGCTCCACAATCTCGCTGCGTTGCGTGTATCGGGCGATGGCGCTGGAACCCATGTAGGTTGTGGCCTCTGCGATGGAGAGATCGATGCGCTGTCCTGCGCCGGTGAGGCGGGCATGGCGGATGCCGGCAAGTGTGAGGTAGGCGGCATGGACGGCGGCGACCTGGTAGGTCTGGTGGGCGGGTGTCGCGACCGGCGGCATTGTGTCATCACCGTGGGCGCTCATGAATCCGGAGATGGCTTCAATGACGGCGTGGCTGCCCTTGTAATCGGAATAGGGGCCCCACTGGCCGAATGGGGTCATTGATGTTGTGACGAGGTGGGGATTGCGCCCCAGCAACGACTCCTGTGTGAGGCCGATGGACTCGAGTGTGCCTGGGGGCGTGGCCTCGATTAGGGCGTCAGCACCCACCAGCAGGTCGACAAAGCTTTGGCGGTCGGCATCGGAGTCAATGATGTCGAGCACGATGGAACGCTTGTTGAGGTTGGCGTTGATGAACGCGAGGCTGCGCTCCGGGTCCTGGACGTTGCCGGCGAATGGGGGCAGGTGACGGTTGGGATCACCGCCGGGCGGCTCAACTTTTATGATGTCCGCGCCGAGGTCGCCAAGCCATCGTGCGGCGTATGAGGCGGGAATGTCACCGTACTCGATGATTCGCAGGTGGTTGAGCGCGCCCTGTTGATCGGTGTTGGAATTGCCGTTGTCGTTCGTACCCGTCATTGTTTCCGTCCCCCCAAGTTTCCTGTAAGTGATTGTAGCGGTGTTTGAGGGGCGGGGGTGCGCTCATGTCCTTCGACAAGCTCAGGGCGAACGGCGAGGGGTTGGCTAGAGCGGTGTGGTTTGGATGAGGAGGCGGGGGCGGCGGCGGGTGTCTTTGTAGATGACGTTGTTGAGTTCTTCGCGGACGGCGGATTCAATAGCGCTGAGGCCGGCAGCAGGTTTGGAAACGGCGGCGTCCTGGGCCTTGGCGACAGCATCCTCCACCACTTCTACGAGGCGGATGCAGAGGTCATCGGCGCGCTCCTGGTCAAGGAAGCCGATCATGGAGATCACCGGGTCGCCCACGAGGTCATAGGTCTCAGAATCGATTGGCACAGAGACAGTGACGATTCCGTTGCGGGAGAGGGCGGCGCGCTCACGCAGAACCTCATTGTCAACACTGCCAACGTGGATGCCGGAAACAAACCTGTCGCGCAGGTCAAGACTCTCAGCAATCCTGGCATCGCCCACATCATCGATCTCAAGCACGTCGCCATCGTTCATGAGGAATATGTTGTCCTCCGGGATACCGACGGATTCTGCGAGGCGGGTGTGGTGGACGAGGTGGCGGAAGTCACCGTGGACAGGAACGAAATAGCGCGGCTTGGTGAGGCGCATCATGAGCTTGAGGTCTTCCTGGCTGGCGTGGCCGCGGACGTGGACCTGCTCCGTGCGGCTGTAGAGGACGTCCGCGCCGAGTCGGAATAGGCCGTCAATGGTCTGGCCAACAACGGCCTCGTTGCCGGGGATGGGGTTGGAGGAGAGAATCACGGTGTCGCCGGGCTCGATGTGAACCTGCTGATGAGTGCCGCGAGCCATGCGGACGAGGGCGGAGGTTGGCTCACCCTGCGCGCCAGTGGTCATGATGACGGTTTCCTCGGGCACGCTGGAGTCGAGCTGATTGGCGGGGATGAGCAGTCCGTCCGGGATGCGGAGATAGCCGAGCTCCGTTGCTAGACGGACGTTATCAACCATGCTGCGACCGATGATGCCGAGCCTGCGCCCATGGGCGGCGGCGGCATCCGCTACCTGCTGGATGCGAGAGATGAGGGAGGCAAAGCTGGCGACTATGACGCGGCCTTCCGCTTCACCGATGTAGCGGGCCAGTGCCGTTCCCACCACAGCTTCCGAAGGCGTGTGGCCAGAGACGTCGGCATATGTGGAATCTGACAACAGCAGGAGAACTCCGTCCTCTCCCGCCTGGGCGAGGCGTTGAAAGTCCGTCGGTTTGCCGTCCACGGGCGTGTGGTCAAGTTTGAAATCACCCGTGTGGACGACCGTTCCGACGGGAGTGTCAATGATGACTCCGGTTGCATCAGGGATGGAGTGGTTGACGCGGAAAAGGGTGACGTCAAAAACGCCCAGGCCGAACGTGTCCCCCGGTTCGACGGTTTCGAGGGTGATGCCGCGAAGACGCCGGGACTCGCGGAGCTTGACGGAGACAAGCCCGATAGTGAGGGCGGTGCCATAGACGGACACGCCGAGCTCCGGAAGGATGTGGGACAGGCCGCCGATGTGATCCTCATGGCCGTGGGTGATGACGACGCCGACAACATGCTCGGCGCGGTCGATGACATATTGAGCGTCCGGCAGAACGATATCGACACCGTGGTGCGCCTCATCCGGGAACATAAGACCGCAATCGATTATCAGGATGTCGTCGCCGTACTCGATGGCCATCATGTTCTTGCCGATTTCGCCAAGGCCGCCGAGCGGAATGATGCGGAGTGGGGGGCTAGAAGTAGACATGGTGACCACGGGCCTAGAGGAGGCTCAATTGTTCTCCGGAGCTCTCGCTGGTGTCTGTTTCGTCGGAGCCATAGCCGGCCTGCTGGTCCGCCACTGCGCCGGTCAGGCGGCGTTTGGCAGTTTCAAGGACCGTTGGTATGTTGCGAAAGTCCTCCACGATGACATCTCGCAAGCGCTGCTGGTGAAGGGCGGCGGCGGGGTGATAGACGGGGTAGACGGCAAGGCCGTCCTTGTAGAGGAGTTGGCCGCGGGCGCGGGATATGGCCTGCCCCGGGAAGAGACGGGTAAGTGAGAAGCGCCCCAGTGTCACGAGCAGGGTAGGGTTCACGAGTTGGAGCTGTCTGCGGAGGTAGAGGGACTCGCAGGTGTCGAGCTCGTCATCACGGGGGTCTCGGTTATCCGGCGGGCGGCACTTGACGGTGTTGGTGATGTAGACGTCCTTGCGCTCCAAGCCGATGGTGGCAAGTAGCTCATCCAGGAACTTGCCGGCGGCGCCCACGAAAGGCCGACCTTGCTGATCCTCGTAGAAACCCGGCCCTTCGCCGATGAACATGACATCAGCGTCCGGCGCGCCCTCACCGGGGACAGCGTTCGTGCGGCCTTCAGAGAGTCGGCACTCCGTGCAGGCCGAGATTTCGAGGGCAATGGCGCGGAGGGCCTCCGCCGCATCAGCAGCAGGGGAGGCCATAGCCACAACGGATTGGGATGGGTTCGACGCTAGTCATAAACCCAGTCCCAAAGCCCCTACACTGAAGTCCGGGTCTACTCGTCAGCGATTCCAACCTCATCCTTGAAGTAGTTGATCGCGTCCTGCACCGTGAGAATCTTCTCGGCGTCCTCATCAGATATGGAGAATTCGGCGCTCTTCTCAAATTCCTCTTCGAACGCCATCACGAGTTCAACCATATCGAGCGAATCGACGTTGAGATCCTCAGTGAAAGACGCTCCGAGGGTGACGTTTTCCGTTTCGACGCCAAGCTGCGCAACGATGACCTCTTTGACTCTCTCTTCAACGGTAGCCACGTGATATTTCCTCCCTGCGCTGAGTATTGCTTCCTAGACTTACATTAGGGGTCAATCGAGAGTTCCGCAAGCACGCCCCCCAATACGCCGTGAACGAAACGGGCAGAGGATTCCGCGCCGTATGTCCGAGCGAGTTCGACGGCCTCGTCGATGGCAATCGCCACTGGCACACGCGCATTCGTTATTTCGGAAAGCGCGAGGCGGATAGCGTTGCGGTCGACAGTAGCAAGCTGGCTAACGGGGTAGGCGGTCGCGTGTTCCTGGATCAGGCGATCAAGGCGAGCCTCGTCCTGCTGCACATCATCCACGAGGGCTGCGGCGTAAGACAGGATAGAATCCCGGCCCGAGTCCTCAAGGAAATCGTCGGCGATTCGGCCTACGGAGTCGGCGGGCGGATGCCTGACGGCGTCCCACTCATAAAGCGCCTGGAGCGCAATGGCGCGGGCGCTGCGGCGCGACTCGGCGAATCGTTCGACGGCTCCGCCGTCCGCAGGCGCTTGGGACACGACCGACGATTGCCTAGGCTCGGAGAGCCTCAAGCTCCTCCAGGTTGCCGATGTTGACGGTCTCCGCACCATCGAAGGTCCGCTTGACGAGGCCGGTGAGAACCTTGCCTGGTCCGATCTCAATGAACGTGGCGACGCCGTTGTCACGCAGGTACTCCACGGTGCGGAACCATTGGACGGAGCTGCGGATCTGGCGGGCAAGCTCATCGACGACCTCATCGGCCGTTTCGAGCGGTTGGGCGGTGACGTTGCCGACGACAGGGTAGGTGGGCGCGGAGATGGATGCGCCTTCAAGGGCGGTGCGCATGCCGGGGACGGCTGGGTCCATGAGCGAGGAATGGAACGCCGCGCTGACCGGCAACGGCACGACGCGGCGGGCACCGCCTTCCTCAGCGGCTTTCTGTGCCGCCTCGACACCTGTCTTTGAGCCGCTGATGACAATCTGTTCAGCGGAGTTCAGATTGGCCATGTCCACGCCGTTGGCCTCACAGATGGCCTGCAGCTGGTCTTCGGGCATTCCCATGACGGCTGCCATCGCGCCCTCTGCCGCATCTCCTGCGGCCTGCATGAGGCGGCCGCGCTCACGGACGAGCTTGACGGCATCGGAGAAGGTCATCGAACCGGAGGCAACAAGCGCGGAATATTCACCGAGACTGTGACCGGCAGCGAATGACGGGGTGAGGCCCTTGTCACCGAGCACTTCCCGCGCGGCTTCAAGCGCGGCGACGGACGCGGTGAGGATGGCGGGCTGGGTGTTGATTGTCTGCGTCAGATCCTCCATGGGGCCTTCAAAGCAGAGCTGGGAGAGTGAGAACCCGAGAGCCTGATCGGCCTCGTCAAATATGGCTTTGGCGGCAGGGACGGCATCATAGAGGTCCTTACCCATGCCGACTGCCTGGGCGCCCTGGCCGGGAAAGAGATACGCGATTGTCATTTTCAACTGCTCCCTTCTTGTTCGCGGCTATTCGGCGGTGCGGCGGGGCGTGACGACCTGCCTGCCATTGTAGGTGCCGCAGGAAGGGCAGGCACGATGAGCAACCCTCGCGTTGCCGCAGTTGGGGCACTGCGATGTGAGGATGGGCGACTTGGCAGTGTGTGCCATGCGCTTGTTCTGGCGGGCGCGGGAGCGTCGCCTCTTAGGTAGTGGCGGCATTTCTTAAAGACCTTTCCGGCTATGGCGGCTAAATTGCCTCAGCCTAATCTTTCCGTTCTCTACGTAAATCAGTCGTTAGATTTGTCGGCCCAAAGCTCTTGCAGCTTGGCCCACTCACTACGAGCGGGAATGGGCGGACACTTGCAGGATACCGTATTGCGGTCGACTCCGCACTGCGGACAAAGGCCAAGGCAGTCAGTTTTGCAGACTGGGTTCTGAGGCTCATGCATGATGAGGTACTGACGAACGGCATCGCCGACATCAAGGTGATGCTGTTCGTTGATCTGCAGGTCTTCCGATGTGTCGCGTTCCGGCATCTTGCGGCCGGTTGCGATGTCGATGATCGGGAAGTATTCCTCGTCGAACGAGAAGCTGAGCTTCTGCCGGTAGGGCTCGAGACACAGCGAGCAGGTCAGTTGTTGTTCGCAGTCGCAGGTGGCGGAGACGAGGATGCCGGCATCAGTGCGCATAAGCTCGACCTCACAGTTGACGAGGGCGCTCCCGACATCTTCTCCGATGAAGCCGTAGGATCGGCGCGCGCCGATAGGCTCTTGTATGAGGCCGCTGACGTTCACTAACATCTTTGAATTTCGCGAATAATGTCTGGTGGGTCTATGGAGTTTGGTGGCCGCGTTCCAGCTTAAGTGGATACGCTCCATTTCTGGATTCCCGCCTACGCGAGAATGACGGGGCCGGACCGGTGAGGTGGCGGGCTTAGTCTTCGGGGGAGGGTGTGCCCGTGACTTCACGGGTGAAGTCGACGATGTCCTTAAGGCTGGTTCCCGGGCCGAAGATGGCCGTGATGCCCATTCCCTTTAGGGCTTCGTAGTCTTCCTTGGGAATGATGCCGCCGGAGAAGACGGGGATATCAAGGCCGTTCTCGCGCAGTCCGTTGACGATGGCAGGGAGGAGATCAAGGTGCGCGCCGGAGAGGATGCTAAGGCCGATGGCGTCCACGTCCTCCTGCACGGCGGCCTGCACAATCATCTCAGGGGTTTGGCGGATGCCGGTGTAGATGACTTCAAAGCCGGCGTCACGCAGGGCGCGGGCGACGACCTTTGCGCCGCGATCGTGTCCGTCAAGGCCGGGCTTGGCGATCAGGACTCGGGCTGGGGCTGTTGCTGTTGTCATTGTTGTGACTCCTCTCCGTGGCGCGGGCGTTTAGTGACGCTCGCCCTTAGTGCGCCGTGTCGTCCGCGGGCTGCGTGCGGTTCATCCCCGCATGGGCCGCGTCACGCTGCGCTATCAATACCAGAGTACCGAGAAAATCAAGGGGATGGACGGCGCGGAGAACGTTGGTTGGCTCGCCGTCGTCCACAATCATGCGGACGCCGGCAGCGCGAACGCGCTCCTCGACGGCCTCGGGGTCGTCAGATTCAAGCACGACGGCATGGAGGCCCTCACCCATGAGCTTGAGGGCGCGGGAGACGGGGCCGTTCTCATTGAGGTCCTGGGCGAATTCGACTTCGGCGTCGCCGGCGTCGAGCCACGCGGTGTCCATGCCGAAGCCCTCGGAGACGGCACGCCGCTTGAGGGGCATCCGGAAGAGATGCTGCCATGTCGCCGAGGCCGTGCCCACGTCATAGGTGCGGATGGTGACGTGGTGGAGGCCGATGTCCCGCGACGTGCCGGGTGTGAAGAGGGTAGTTTCCTTGATCTCCACGGGGACGCCGCCGGTGCTGGCAGGGCTGATGATGGTGTTCTTGCCCGTGATGCCCTGTTGGGGGCTATGGACGATGAACTCTCCGCCACGGCTCTGGATCTCCTCTGTAGCCTGCTCGATGTCATCAACGTGGAAGCTGACGTGGTGCATGCCCTCGCCGCGTTCCTCAAGCTGTTTGGCCAAGGGGCTGTCGTCGGTTGTGGGTTGGAGCAGAATCAGGCGGCCGACGCGCAACGGGATGATTGCGGCGCGATAGCCCTCGTCGTAGGCGTCACGTTTGACGGTGGCGCTCAGTCCGAGGACATCCTCCACTTTCTGAGCGGCTTCATCGATGTCCCGGACAAGGAGGCCTACCTGGTCAAATCGCTGTAGCAGAAGATCTTGCTGGTCTGTCATTGTTGTTGCCTTTCAGAGCGGCTGTCAGCGTTGGTTGATCATGATGAGGGTGCCGAAGAAGTCCTGGGGATGGACGACGCGGATGACGTTGTCGCCCTCGGGGTCTTCTATCACGCGCAAGCCCTGGCTTCTGACGTGTTCGGTCAGGCCCTCCGCGTCATCTGTCTCCAGGACGATGCCAAAGACGCCGGCGCCTCGCTCCTCAATGAACCTGGCAAGCGGGCCTTCGTCTGAGGTCTGCTGAGCGAATTCAACCTCTGCGTCACCCGCGTCAAGCCAGCCGGCGATGATTCCGGCACTCTCTCGTTCCGACATTCGGTTCAGCTTGAGGTCAAAGCTCTTTGACCAATTCTCGACGGCGGCGTCGCGGTCCGTGGCGGCGATAGTAACGTGATGGACGCGAAGATCATGCTCGGTTGGGGTGTGGCGGGTGACCTGCGCGATCTCCGTAAGGACGCCGTTGGCGGCGCGGGGGTGGATGAACTCGACCTCACCGACGAATCCGCCTTCCGGCTCGCCCTGGATGAGTTGCACTTCGCGCTCCTTGAGTGTCGCGATGGTGGCGCGGATGTCCTCGACCTCAAAGCAGATGTGCTGGATGCCCTCACCACGGCGCTCGATAAACCGTCCGACGGCGCTCTCCGGGTTGATGGGCTGCATAATCTCAAAGCGCACGTTTGACGTGGGCACGAGGGCGGCGATGAGCCCGCGTTCCTCAATGGTCTCCTGGGCGGCGACTTTCAGGCCAAATAGCCTTTCGTAGGCGTCCGTTGCCTCTTTGATGTCGCGGACGACGACGCCGATATGGTCGATTCTCTTAAACATCCGTTGGTTATCCTCCCTGCTTTCCCCTCACCCAACCCTCTCCTTTAGGCAGAGGGTGTTGTTGGTATGTGTAGTTAGACGACCAGGAGCTCCTTGTGCATGCCGAATACGCCGCGGAGCACGTCACAGATCTCGCCGGTGGTGGCTCCGGCTTCCACGCAGTCGATGATGGCGGGCATGGTGTTGTCTGAACTCTTTGCGACGGCTTCAAGGTGCTCAAGAGTTGACTGCGCCTTGTGGCCGTCTCGCTCACGGCGGACGCGCTCAAGGCGGTCAACCTGGCGCTTCGTTTCCTCGGGGTTGATGCGGAGAATCTCCATGGGTGTTTCGTCGCCGGATGTGAAGGAGTTGACGCCGACGACGGTGCGCTCTCGGCTCTCAACCTGCGTCTGGTACTTGTATGAGGCGTCGCCGATCTCCTGCTGCGGGAATCCGTTCTCAATGGCCCGGACTGCGCCGCCCATCTTGTCGATGCGCTCGATGTAGGCGCGCGCCTCTTCTTCCAACTTGTCCGTCATGGCCTCTACGAAGTAGGAGCCGGCGAGCGGGTCGACAGTGTCCGTGACGCCGGACTCGTACGCGAGAACCTGCTGGGTGCGGAGCGAGAGCGTGACGGCGTCCTCCGAGGGCAGGGCAAGGGCCTCATCCTTGGAGTTGACGTGCAGGGACTGTGTTCCGCCGAGAACGGCGGCGAGTGCCTGAAGGGTGGAGCGGACGACGTTGTTATCCGGCTGCTGCGCGGTGAGTGTGACACCGGCGGTCTGTGTGTGGAAGCGGAGCATCTGGGAGCGAGGGTTCTCTGATCCGAACCGCTCGACCATGATCTTCGCCCACAGGCGTCGCGCGGCGCGGTACTTGGCGACCTCTTCAAGGAGGTTGGATTGGGCGACAAAGAAGAAGGAGAGCTGCGGACCGAAGTCGTCTACCTTGAGCCCGGCCGCGATGGCAGCATCAACATATGCTATGGCGTCCGCAATAGTGAACGCGATCTCCTGGGCAGCTGTGCTGCCGGCCTCGCGCATGTGGTAGCCGCTGATGGAAATGGTGTTCCACGCGGGGGTCTCAGTGGCGCAGTACTCAAAGAGGTCCGTGATGAGACGCATGGACGGGGCAGGGGGATATATGTAGGTGCCTCGCGCGATGTACTCCTTGAGGATGTCATTCTGGACGGTGCCGCGGAGTTCCTTGGTGGGGACGCCCTCACGGCGGGCCACGGCGATGTAATAGGCGAGAAGGATCGACGCGGTGGCGTTGATGGTCATGGACGTTGAGACCTTGGCGAGGTCGATGCCGTCAAAGACGATAGCCATATCCTCAACGTGCGCGACTGGTACGCCGACCTTACCGACCTCACCGAGGGCGAGAGGGGCATCGGAGTCGTAACCCGTTTGCGTGGGAAGGTCAAAGGCCATGGAGAGGCCGGTCTGGCCCTGCTCAAGAAGGTACTGGTAACGGCGGTTGGTCTCCTCGGCTGAGGCGAATCCGGCGTATTGGCGCATGGTCCAGAGTCGGCCACGATACATGGTGGGCTGGACGCCGCGGGTGAAGGGGAAGCGGGCAGGGTAGCCAACCTTGCTGGCGAATTCAGATTCAGTAACGTCGCTGGGGTCGTATAGCGGATCGATCTCGATTTCAGAGGTGGTCTCGAATCGCTCCTGCCGTTCCTTATTGCGGGCGACGGCGGGGCCGTAGACGCTCTCCAGCCACTCCTGCTTGGACATGTTTGAACCGTTAGTCACGGGCTGATCCTCCCATTGGGCACACGCAGGCGTCGCAGCCTACGCGCGAATCTATTGCGAATAGGATACAGCGGCAACGTCGCCGTTGTCAGTTGGGGCGTGGAAGGGGGCTCTAGGTTGCGGCGAGCTCGGGATCGACTTCGATCTTCTCGATCTCCTCCATGAGGGCAGAGACGAACTCGTCCTCAGGAACGACTCGGACCTTCTCGCCCTTGCGGAAGATGATGCCGCGGCCATTGCCCGCAGCGATTCCCACGTCGGCATCCTTTGCCTCGCCGGGGCCGTTGACTTCACAGCCCATGACGGCCACGCGAACGGGCTTGTCGACCTGCTTGAGAGCCTCGTCCACCATCTGTGAGTACTTGATGATGTCAACGTCGGCGCGGCCGCAGGACGGGCAGGCGATGAGCGTGACGCCCTTGTTGCGAAGATTAAGCGACTTGAGGATCTCCCAACCGGCCTCGACCTCCTTCACGGGGTCTCCGGCGAGCGAGACGCGGATGGTATCACCGATGCCCTCGTGGAGCAGGTGTCCAATGCCGATGGCGCTGCGGATCGAGCCGCCAAACGGCGTGCCCGCCTCGGTGATTCCCAAGTGCAGGGGATAGTCGACCTGCTCGGCGACCCGCTGATAGGCCTGGACTGTCATGGGAACATCGAATCCCTTGACGGAGATCTTGATCTGGTCGAATCCCAATTCCTCCAGGATTCCGACTTCCCACAGGGCGGTTGCCACCATGTGGTCGACGACGGTGTAGTCGCCTTCGCCCTCCTGGCTGGCCTTGGCGAGCTTGTTGACGCCGTCCGCAAGGCGGTGGAAATCACCGGTCTTGCCGATGCCGCCGATGGGCGGCAGGGAACCGAAGTTGACGCCAATTCGAATTGGAATGTCGTATTCCTTGGCGAGGGTCGTGACCTCACGCACCTTGTCGGCGTCGCGGATGTTGCCGGGGTTCAGTCGGATGCCGCTGACGCCATTCTTGATGGCCTCAAGCGCCAGCAGGTGATGGAAGTGGATGTCTGCGACAACGGGGATGGGAGCGCGGCTGCAGATCTCTTTGAGGGCCGCGGCGGCGTCCATGTTGGGCACTGCGAGGCGGATGATGTCACATCCGGCTGCGGCGACCTCATATATCTGGGAGATTGTTGCTTCGGCGTCCCGTGTGTCCGTCTTGGTCATGGACTGGATGGCAATGGGAGCATCGCCACCGACGGGGACATCACCTACCTGGATCTGCCGGGAAAGACGTCTTTGATTCATCGGACCTACTCCTGTCCGCGCGCGTCGATTTCTTCCTAATGCTTACTTCCACCATACCATAGGGGGCGTGAGAATCAGTGGAAGTGAGACTGGATGTCAGGGGTGGGGGTTATTGAACGGACTGCGTTAGGGGCCCTTCTCCGATTACCGCCAGAATACGAGTCGTAAGTTGGTTTCGTAGATCTTCGGGAGATGTCCAGGTGATGTGTGGGTAGTGACTAGTATCAAAGTGAAGCTCGTCCACCTGGTCACGTTGACAAGTGAAGATAACGTCTAAGCCAAGCCCATGTGCAAAACCGGCCTCATAATAGACACTGCCACGAGCCCCTCTTGCATCATGTGTAAAGTCGGCTACCAGAAATCGCGACCGCCGTATTTCTGCGATGATTCTGTCTTCGATTCTCTCAGTGAAGTTCTCTTGGTCTATTCGCATCGGCTTGAAGCCTGAATCATCTATGGCGGGCCGAATTCCGCTCTCGTACACATCCGCTATAGATTCACCCAACCACATTGCGACAAATCCTTGAGCAGATTGAACTAGCGCACTCTCATTCGCGACTTTCCGGTGTCCGCTGACTGTGACTCTGATATCACTAGGGACTAGGTAATCACCATAGCGCGCCTTAGCTCCTGCAACTCCAGCGAGCCATTCTTGATTAATGAGATAGTCTACTAAGTAACCAACTTCGCCTGCGCTCGTGGATTCTGACCAAGCGAGCAATTGGTGCATACCACGATCTATGTTATATGCCTTGCCTATTTCGGTGGTCGAGCCTGCTAAGAAGCGAAGGAGTCTAACTGCCCGCTCATCTACTGACATTGGTTGAGCCGAAATTGCTCTGTTGATTAGATCGACTGTTACCTGTGGCCACTGCTCACCTTGCTCCCGCAAGTCAATCAGCATTGAAGTCAAAAGAGCGCGATGATGAAGAAGGAGATTACGATCTTGAATTCTCATCCTGCCAACAAAATCAATCGTGTAACCCCCACCTGATCTCGGGGAGTCTTCAACTTGGACGATTCCGTTGAGACCTCCTCCTGGAAAAGTAACGCAGGGAAAGCCCGGCCAGATATAGTCGTCTGCATTAGGCTGGTAGCTTGCCATCATTTGCCTCACCTACCCCCGCGATTCTCTGCTCACTAACCGCGTTGCTGGCGCAGCATCTGCCTCAGGCGCGGCACTCTCCATTCTGACGACTAAATTCTAGCGAACATTTGTGTGAGTAGCAATGCGTCTTTAAATTGTTCGCTATGCTCAGGGTGAACCGAGGGTCTTACGGGGAACGGAGGTTGTTTACGGCAGTACTGATTCTCCGCCCAGGAGGCGGGGGAGGTCGATGCCGACGGTGACGAAGAGGACCATTGAAAGCAGGAAGACGAAGCCGATTAGGTGGACCACGTTCTCGCGCTCGGGCGAGAGGCGACGTCCGCGTCGAACAACTTCCAGGATGAGGAACGGGATGCGGCCGCCGTCCAGGGCAGGGATGGGCAGCAGGTTCAGGATGCCCAGGTTGAGGCTCAGCAGGGCGACGATGATCAGCAGGGAAATCGGCCCATCCTGCGCCGCTTCGCCCGTTGCCTGTGCAATACCCACCGGCCCGGCGATGCCGGGGTTGCTAGAGGATCCGACCACGCGCTGGATCTCCGTCGCGGTGCTTGTGATGACATTGCCCATGAGGACGATGCTATTCCATGGCGCCTGCCAGACCGGCGCGGCGCTGCGTTCAAAAACGGGGTTCAGAAGCCGTATCGACACGCCCATGGGCCCTTCACCGGGCGGGGGGTTTGCACGGGGAGCAAGGTAGACGGCAAGCGGGACGGTTCCACGCAGTACGCGCAACACAACTTCGTCGCCGTCCGCGCGGTTGATGCGGTCGGAGAGCTGCCCCAGTGTCAATATGTCCTGACCGTCCACGCCACGGATGACATCGCCGACACGCAGGCCGGCCTCGTCCGCAGGGGAACCGGGCACCACTTCTTCGATCATGATCTCGCTGTCGACGAGCCGGTCGACGGGCAGGGAAGCTAGGGCGCTGAAGATGAACCACGCGAGCAGGATGTTCATGGCGGAGCCGGCCACGAGAACAGTGACCCGCGCCCATACGGGCTTGCCCGCGTAGCCGTCGGGCACGGTCGGGTCGCTTTCACCTTCAAGCCGGACAAACCCGCCGACGGGCAGCCAATTCAGGGAATAGACGATGCCGTTACGCCAGAAACCCTTGGCGCGGGGCGGAAAGCCGATGCCGAGCTCCCGGACGCGAATGCCGAGCAGACGCGCCGCCCAGAAATGTCCGAGCTCATGAATGAGCACAAGGAAGCTGAGCACGACCGCAAATGCGGCGATGGTGATGAGGATCGACACGTCAGCGCTCTCTCGCCGCGTTCCGGACGTGGTCGCGCGCCCACGTGTCAGCCGCAAGCAGGTCGTCAAGAGTAGGCTGATTCACAGGCGTGTGGGAGTCTAGCGCGTCCCTAATCAGAGTTGCTATGGAGTTGAAGGGGATGGCGCCGGAGAGGAAGAGTTCAACGGCGATTTCGTCGGCGGCATTGAGGACGGCGGGGTATGTCTTACCGCTTCGGGCAGCATCAATTGCAATCCAGAAGCATGGGAAACGGTCGCGGTCCAGTTCTTCGAAAGTCTGTTCAACGGAATAGTCCATCTCCCGCCAATCTGAGGGGCGCTCGATACGCTCCGGGTAGGCGAGCGCGTACTGGATGGGGAGGCGCATGTCCGGCATCGAGAGCTGCGCCTTGAGCGTGCCGTTGGTGAACTCAACCATCGAGTGGACGATGCTCTGTCGATGAATCATGACATCGATGTGGTCGTAATCGATGTCATAGAGCCAACGCGCCTCCATGACCTCAAATGCCTTGTTCATCAGGGTGGCGGAATCAGTGGTGACCTTGGGTCCCATGCGCCACGTTGGATGAGCGAGGGCCTCTTCGGGCGTGACCGATTCAAGCTCCTCATTGCTGCGCCTAAAGAACGGGCCGCCCGAGGCTGTGAGGATCAGGCGGCTAACGGCATCGCTCGGCTCTCCCGCCAAACATTGCCAGAGAGCACTGTGTTCGCTGTCAACAGGGAGGAGCGCCGCGCCGGTACGGGCCACCTCGCTCATCACGAGTTCACCCGCTACAACGAGGACTTCCTTGCTCGCAAGGGCGACTGTCTTGCCTTCCTTGATGGCGGCAAGGGCAGGGGCAAGTGCGGCGAGGCCCGGTATGGCGAGGACTACGGCGTCCACGCTTGAGCTACCCGCGATGTGGGCAAGTCCCTCCGGCGTCGCAGCGTCACCAGTGGCTGACAGGGTGGGAAGAAACTCCGCCACCTGCGTCTGAAAGGCATCGCTGTTGTGTCCCGCTGCAAGACCGACGACGCGGAATCGGTCAGGGTGACGGCGGACAATGTCCAACGTCTGCGTGCCGATAGACCCCGTTGATCCAAGGACTGCGATGCGTTTCTGAGAGTGGTTCATGTCATTCCATAGTAGTGACGATGGTCACATAGACAAATACAGCGGGGAGAATCGGCAGCAGGGAATCGAGTCGATCAAGGATGCCGCCATGCCCGGGAAGCAGGTTTCCGGAGTCCTTGACGCCCGCCTTTCGCTTGAGCCAGGACTCGGTCAGGTCTCCCAGCTGGCCAAGCACGGATAGCCCCGCGCCAAGTAGTGTGGCTGCCATAAGCGGCAGGGAATCTAGTTCGATGAACCACGCAAAGACGGCGCTCACTGCCGCCGCGCCGATGATTCCGCCCACTGTGCCCTCCCACGTCTTGCCGGGGCTGATGGTGGGGGCGAGTCGATGGCGACCCACGAGTCTGCCGACGGCATAAGCGGCAGTGTCCGATGCGAACGTGATGAGGATGGCATAGGACAGCCAGGCGAGGCCGTTGTCCAGATCTCGAAGCGCAAGTCCGGCAGCGAGGAACGTGGCGACGGAGAGAGATGCGAGCAACCACGGCATGAGGCCAAAGCGCCGGAGCAGGGCACGTAGTTCCCAGATCGCCACCAGCGCCGCCGCCCCGGTAACGAGCAAAAGGGGTATGCCACCCAACCAGATGGCGAGAGCCAGTATCGGGATGCCAGCGGCCGCTGTGACCAGCCGTAGAGGCAGTGAATCCCGCTTACTGGTTGCGTCCTCCTGCTTCATTCCCATAAAGAGATTATGGGGGAGGGGAGTAAGGAAGGTTGGCCTATTCTCCCTCTACGCCGCCGAAGCGGCGTTTGCGGGCGGCGTAGGAGTCGAGAGCTTTGGTCACCTCTTGAGGGCCGAAATCAGGCCATAGGGTTGGCGTGAAATAGAGCTCCGCGTAGGCAGCCTGCCACAGCAGGAAGTTGCTGATACGCAGTTCTCCTCCGGTGCGTATGATCAGATCCGGGTCCGGCAGACCGTTGGTGAACAGGCGGCTCTCGAATGCAGATTCGTCAATGCTGTCGGCTGCCACGCCGTCGCGCATGAGTGATCTTGCCGCCGCGAGGATCTCCTCGCGGCCTCCATAATCGAACGCGACGCTGAGCGTGATGCCGGTGTTGTCCTTCGTGGTGTCAACGACGCGGTCTATGGCGGCGGCAATGTCGGGGTCGAGGCGATCCTTGCGTCCAAGATGAAGAAGGCGCGCGCCCTCCTGGTGCAGGCGGGGGGCGTCCTGCTTGATGGCCTCAGCGGCGAGTGTCATCAGACCCTGGACTTCTTCGGACGGACGCCGCCAATTCTCCGTGGAAAATGCGTAGAGCGTCAGATAGCGGACGCCTCGTTCAGAGAACGCACGGACGACATCATGCAGCTTGATGCGGCCATGCTGGTGACCCTGTTCGCGTGGGAGTTCTCGTTCGCGCGCCCACCGTCCGTTGCCATCCATGACGATGGCGACGTGCCGGGGAGTTGAGGCGGAGTCCTGTTCGTTGTTGGGCGGTGTCATGCGGGGCGCGGGCCAATCGGGCGCTAGACTTCCATGACCGCGGCTTCCTTGGCCGCACCCATCTCATCGACCCTACCTGTGTAGCGGTCGGTGATCTTCTGGAGCTGGTCTGCCGCACGATGTTCTTCGTCCTCGGATATATCCTTGTCACGCTGCAGGCGGCGCAGATGGTCCATGGCGTCGCGACGGACGTTTCGAATGGCCACACGCTCATCCTCGGACTTGGAACGCACCAAGCGACTCATCTCCTTGCGGCGTTCCTCCGTCATGTGCGGGATGGGGATGCGGAGCAGTTGGCCGTCCGCGACGGGTGAAAGCCCCAGATCCGTCTGGAGGATGGCACGCTCAATAGCTGTCGTTGCGGATCGGTCGTAGGGCTGGACGACAAGGAGGCGGGGTTCCGGAGCCGTGATGGTCGCAAGCTGTTTGAGCGGGGTGGGGGTTCCGTAGTAATCGACCCGCAATTCCTCGATCAGGGTAGGGGAAGCGCGGCCGGTGCGGATTCCTGCCAATTCACGGTCAAGAACCTCACAAGTGACCTGCATTCGATGCTCGGCATCGTCGAGAATCTGTTGCGTCATGGCGTGTCCTCCCTCCGGTGGGCGCGCTCAGCGCGAGCCGCTCGCGTTGACGAGCGTACCGACCGTCTCACCACTCAGTATTCTGCCAAGACTTCCCGTGTCAAAGATGTCAAAGACGACGATGGGCAGGCTGTTGTCCATGCAAAGGGTCAACGCCGTGCTGTCCATGACGCCGAGGCGAAGATTGAGCGCTTCCATATAGCTGATGGCGGAATAGCGTTTCGCGTCCGAGTGCTCGTTGGGATCGGCGTCATAGATTCCGTCCACCTTGTTCTTGGACATAAGAAGGATGTCCGCGCCAACTTCCACGGCACGCAGGGAGGCCGCCGTGTCCGTCGTCATGTACGGATTGCCTGTTCCGGCGGCGAAGATAACGATGCGACCCTTCTCCATGTGACGTATGGAACGTCGGCGGATATACGGCTCTGCAACAGCCTGGATGGCGATTGCGGAGAGGGTGCGGACGTCCGCGCCAAGGCTCTCAAGCGTGCTCTGGAGCGCAAGGGCGTTGATGACGGTGGCCAACATGCCGGAGTAGTCGGCTGTGGCGCGATCCATGCCGGATTCCTCGGCGATTCTGCCGCGCCAGATGTTTCCGCCACCCACGACGATGCCCATCTGGACGCCGGTATTCAGTACGTCAACGATCTCTGATGCGACGACACGGACGGTATCGACATCAATGCCGGACGCGCGAGAACCCATCAGCGCCTCGCCACTGAGTTTTAGGAGGACTCGCCGCGGTGTGTCGCCGTCCAGCGTGGCAGCCTCTTTTCTCTGCGTCTCCGTGTCCGCGTTCTATTCCTCGCCGATGCCGTAGCGGGCGAAGCGCTTGATGACGATGTTTTCGCCTACCTTGGCGACGGCGTCGGTCAGAAGGTTGCTGATCGTTTGGCTTCCGTCCTTGACGAATGGCTGGTGAAGCAGACGGGGCTCTCCCTCCGACGTGTCGAGATCATCAAGAGGAATTTCATCGTCGACGGCCTGCGGATTCATCGCGGCGACCTGGAGGGCGATGTTGTGGGCAAGCTCCCTGAAATCGTCCGTGCGGGCGACGAAATCGGTCTCGCAGTTAAGTTCAACGATGACGCCGATGCGACCGCCAGCGTGAATGTAGGTCTCGATGAGTCCCTCATTTGCCGCTCGGGAGGCCTTCTTGGCGACGGTGGCGATGCCACGCTCCTTGAGCAAGTCACTGGCCTTGTCCATGTCGCCCTGCGCGTCCTCTAGGGCGCGTTTGCAATCCATGATGCCGGCGCCGGTGCGCTCCCGCAGTTCCTTGATGGCGTCAGCCGAGATTGTCGTCACTCCACACTCCTGTCGTTATCGTTCACGCGCCATCCATCCCGGGCGGCGCGGTCAGTGCCTGCTGTTTCTTGTTTGAGCCCGCGCGATTGCAGGGCTGGATTTGCTTGATGTCGTTCTATCAGGGCGGGGGGGTCAGGCGGTCGCTGCTGCGGCCTCGCCCTCCTGTCTCATGTTCTGTCCCTCGGTGGCGCCCTCAATGATGGCGTCGGCTAGGTGGCCGGTCATCAGGCGGAGGGCGCGAATGGCGTCATCATTGCCGGGGATAGGGTAGTCAATGAGATCAACGTTACAGTCTGTGTCAGCGATGGCGACGATGGGAATTCCCATCTTGCGCCCCTCAGCTATGGCGATCTTTTCGCGGGCGGCGTCAATGATGAAGATTGCGCCGGGCATCTCTGTCATCTCCTTGATGCCGCCGAGATAGCGATTGAGCTTGGCGATGCGGTCCTCAAGGCGTCCGGCCTCTTTCTTGGGCAGGAAGGCGTACTCTCCCTTCGAGCGGCGGTCCTCCTGCCGCACCAGGTAGTCAATCCGTGACTGGATGGTGCGGAAATTGGTGAGGGTGCCGCCCAGCCATCGCTGGTTGACCCAAGGCTGGTCGGCCCGTGTTGCCTCTGAGGAAACTGCGTCCTGCGCCTGCTTCTTTGTACCGACGAAAAGCACCTTCTTGCCGGACAACGCAACTTCACGAACGAACTCAGCTGCGGCCTCAAGCCGGTTGAGAGTCTTCTGAAGATCGATGATGTGGATACCGTTGCGCTGTGTAAACACAAACGGCTTCATCTTGGGGTGCCAGCGGCGGGTGGGGTGTCCAAAATGGACTCCGGCCTCCAACAGCGTCTTCATGGTGATTTCAGGCTTATCGCCGTTTTCCGGAGTTGGCGGCGTTTCCGCCGCAGCCTGAATCGTCGCCGTTTCCTCGCCGGCCGTTGTTGTCCCACCGTCAGTCGTCAAGAGCCACCCCTTTGAATCCGCAATGTGTATCTGGCTCAGTATAGCACGCGAGCCGTGAGATGCTTAGGTTGACCTCAGATACGACCACACATACAATCTTATGTGCCGCCAACAGGACAAAAGAACACGCAATGCGCCCGTATGGCCGTAGGCGGTTGACGCGAATCCACGTCAGCGCGGCCACGAGGGAACGGGGAAATAATGGCGCCACGATACGATTACGATTGCCCGAGCTGCGAACAACGCTTTGAGCTTCGACAGAGTTTCGATTCCGAACCTGTTGCGCCTTGTCCGACCTGTGAGACAGAGAGCAAGCGGGTTCTCCATATTCCGCAGGTTGTGTACAACGCGGACGGGTTCTACACGAGCGATCAGAAGAAGACCGGCTTTGGCAGCTATTGGAATCGCAAAGGAGAAGCCGAAGACCAGGGCAAGATGGATCCGGACACGGGAGTCGGCGCCTACTAATTTGTGAGGGCCATCTCTCTCTCAACAAAGACTTTTTCGGTTCAATCACGAGTCAACGGGAATACCAGCTATGCCGATGTACGACTATATGTGCCAATCATGTTCACACCGCTTTGCCGTGCGGCAGGGGTATCACGACACTCGAGAGGCGACGTGCCCTGAGTGCGGTGGCGAGGGGAAGCAGCGCATCTCCATGCCCGCCGTTGTCTTCAAGGGAAGCGGCTTCTATGTGAACGACTACGGCGGGAGAAAGACCGGGCAACCGCCTGCCAAGGACTCTGACGACGGCGGTGATTCCAGCGGGGATTCTTCCGGTGGCGACGATCACGACCATGCCTCCGCCGGCGCATCGGATCACACCCATCCGCACCCACACCCGCATCCGCACTAACGCAGCGTGCGCCTCGTCGTCCAGCGGGTTTCACGCGCGAGCGTGCGCGTTGACGGCGAGATAGTCGGGGAAATCGGGCACGGTGCGCTGATCCTTGCCGGTGTGAGGGACGGCGACACTGAGGATGACGTCAGTTACCTCGCAGGGAAGATTCCTAACCTTCGCATCTTCGCCGACGGTGACAAGCATTTCGAGAGCTCCGTGACCGAGACGGGCGGCTCGTTGCTTGTTGTCAGCCAGTTCACGCTGTACGCGGATACGCGCAAGGGGCGCAGACCCAGTTTCAAAGGAGTGGCGCAACCCGCGGAGGCAGAGCGTCTCTATGAATTGCTAGTTACCGAATTGCGGAGTCAGAGTTTGACCGTTGAGACGGGGCGATTCGGGGCGATGATGGACGTGGAGCTGGTCAACGATGGACCCGTGACGATCATCATCGACAGCGAGGACAGGCAGCGGGCGAGACGCGCCTAACCTCACCAATCCGGCGGTCGTATGGTCAATTCGGCTGAGATCAGAGCCAAAACGAGGGCCACGATCACGACCAGCGAGATTCCTACGAACCACGGAATGTACTTCTGGAACGGCAGCGGCTCCTCAGGTCGCCTTAGTGGAGGCCACGTCGCGCCACAATAAGCCACGACCAGGTTCTCCAACGATTGGCCGGCGATGACCGTGACACCTGCCTCCTCTACGCGCTCTCGCGCAGCGTCCGACAGTTCTCCGTCAGTGATCAGAAAGGCGGCAGTTGCCTGTAAGGACTCCTTTTGGTTACTGAACTCCTCCACAGCGGATGGTTCGAGTTTTCCAGGCGACACGCCGAACTCGAATCGCGCGACGGCCCGGTGGCCGCGCCCATGCAAGATAACGAGGTCGCCAATGGGCGGTTCCTCGCCGGATTCATTGGTGGGCAGCATATACCCACCGCGCCCAAGGTAGCCGAGAACGATGTCTTTAACGGTCTCCGGCTCGTAACGCCTCATGGCAGGCGGGCGGCTTCTAGCGCCTGCGGCGGCGTCGGTTTGCTTTGGGCCTCATGCTTGGCGGTAGGCGCTTGCCTCCACCGGGGCCGCGGTAGGTCGGCTCGCCCGGCTCCGGGTTTTCAATCGGTGCAGGGGCCTCTCGTCTAGGAGTTTGCCCGGCATTGCGCCTCCGACGCCACAGCCAGATGTAGACGGGAATCATCACCGCCGTGAAGTAAACGGTCGCGCCGACGATGATCTGTGACTCGTACGTGGCGACGAATTCGCCCAGCGCTGTACCGGCTTGATTTTCAATGAACCATTGCATCGACCATGGCAGATGGAGCGGGTTCAAAACAATGAATCCGACGGCCACGAGGCCAATGATGTAGTTTCGGTAGACTTTGTTCATGACGATGTCGGAGCGGAACTGTACGTGTACGAGTCGCTCTGAAGATTATCGTGGGGTCACAGCTTAGAGGATGTCAACGGCGGGGATAGCGGATTCAGTTTGGCTCTCGCTCGCCCATAGCTATTTGAAAACAACATAATATCTATTGTGCGAAGTAAGATGTGCCGCAACGAAAATGGGCCATTAGTCCACTGCCCGACAGTTTTTGACCCTGAACCCTGCGAAAGGCGTTAGACGTGAAGCGTTCTGTCTCGGTGGCGATTCGCTCCGTGCAGCCCGGCGGCGCTGAGCGCGTGGTCGCTGTGTTGCGGCCAAAGGTCCCGGATGATCCGCTCGGCGGATTGTGGGGCTTGCCAGCCGCCACTGCACGGGACGGCGAATCAGAGGAAGAAGCCGTGTCACGTGTCCTCAAGGACAAGTTGCGACTTCAGGTGTCTATCGAAGGTCTTATGAGGATCCATGAGGGGCAGCGCGACGACGGGGCGAATTCACAATCAATGACGGTCTATGGGATGCTGTGGGACGAAAACTCTCCCCTACCCATCTCACTGCCTGTGCGCCAGGTTGATTCGGGGGACCCGGTCACGCTCTACGAGGACTGGTGTTGGGCCGCGCCGGAAGATCTGCAGGAGGCGGCAATGCTTGGGTCGCTTTGTACGCGCCTTTACCTGGAATGGCTGGGCGGTTAGGCGCGGACGGCGGAGGCGAGGTTGAATTCGATCGCGCTGCGGAGGTCGTCAAGGCCGCGTCCTGAAAGCGCCGACACGGGGATGATGGCGAGGTCTGGCGTCCTGTTTAGAGCCTGATCCACGAGGACGCGGTACTCGGGCGACGATTCGGCATCAACAAGGTCCATCTTGTTCATAACAAGGATGCGCGGCTTGTCAGCCACCTCAAGCTCGTCCAGCAATGAGAGCACCGATTTGTAGTGCATGGACGCAGCAGGCGCGTTGGCGTCCGCTACGTGGAGGAGCAAGTCGGCGTCCTCCAATTCCTCAAGCGTTGCGCGGAAAGCCGCGACGAGGCTGTGTGGGAGCTTCTGGATGAAACCGACGGTGTCTGTGAGCAGTCCCTCGCCTCCGGCCAGCCGCATCATGCGCGTTACGGGGTCCAGTGTTGCGAATGGTTTGTCCTCCGCAAGCACGTCGGCACGTGTCAGAGCGTTCATCAGTGTGCTCTTGCCGGCGTTCGTATAGCCGATAAGGGAGACCGTGGGCAGGCCCTTGTTTTTGCGGGATTCACGATGTTGAGCACGACGGCGGCGCACGTCCTCCAGCTGCCCCTTCAGTCGGTGGATGCGGTTGCGGACCAGGCGGCGATCCGTTTCCAACTGCGATTCGCCGGGGCCTCGTGTCCCAATACCGCCGCCAAGTCGCTCAAGGTGGCTCCATTGGCCGCGAATGCGCGGCAGGAGGTATTCATGCTGCGCCAATTCAACCTGCAGCCGCCCCTCCATGGATTGGGCGCGCTGCGCAAAGATATCCAGGATCAGCGCCGTTCTATCCAGTACCTTGACCTTGAAAGACTCTTCGAGATTGCGCTGCTGGGTTGGCGTCAACTCGTCATCGAGGATGATGGTGGATATCTCCTCATCACGGGCGAGGCTAAGCATCTCTTCGAGTTTGCCGCTGCCCATGTAGTGAGGGGTGAATCGATCGAGTCGTTGGCGCTCAACGGCCACAACAGTTGCGCCGGCGCTCTGCACAAGCGCATTGAGTTCATCAAGGGACTCATCGAGCGACCAGGACGCTCCCCTGCTCTTGACTGCCGCGCCGATAAGCAGCGCACGCTCGCCGGGCCGGGCCGTTGCGTGACCGTTTGATCCCGGACTGCTGCCGTTGCGTCGCTTGCTCATCTGCCTCCGCTTAAATCGCTCGAGACGGGAAACCGTTAAGGGTCGTTATGCGTTCAAGTATACGATGCAACGGCAGCAAGCCCACCTCGTGGGTGTGGCTTGCCGCGCGTAGAATGAGGACACGCAATGAATCTTTACGAGCCTGAGTCCGAACTTCCCCCTGAGACTCGACAGAACCCGGGCCGCGCGGTGTCGTTCACCGTTGGACTGTCTTTGCTGTTGATGTTCATCGTTCTGGTTGCCGGCGTTCGTGAGACGTTCGTTGCGCCAAGCGATGATCGAATATCGTTCAGCGGGTCGGGAAACTTCGGCATTCTCACTGAAGCGATACGTGTCTTTGAAGAGACCACAGGCATTCCACTCCGTCCCAACCAGGACGACATCGACCGCACCATCTACTTCATGACTATTGCGGCTACCGGAGAGCGGGGCTTCAATACAGCCGACCGCATCCTTACCGAAGTGGAAAGTTCGGATGAAGGAGTACCATCAACTGTGCCGCCCGGCCTCGAGGACATCTGGCGAGCGATGCAGATCCTCCAGCGAGATTTCCCTGACGCGCCACTCGAAGCAGTCACGGAGGCTGCCCGGCGGGGGCTGTTTGTGCGCGGAGAGGACCCTGCCCTCACGTTCCTGGATTCGGGACAGTATGAGGAAGCCCAGGAGTTCTTCGCGGAGAGCTCGTATGAGGGCATTGGGGCCCGTGTTGGAACCACAAGCGAGATTAACGTGATCTCAGACGTATTCATTGGCGGCCCGGCGGAGGCGGCAGGCCTGCAGGCGGGCGACGGCATCATCTCCGTGAACGGCATAGATGTAACTGAGATGGACGTCGATGAGCTGGTGGAGATTGTAAAGGGAGAGAGCGGCACGGAGGTTGTGCTTGAGATAAGGCGGCCGTGGGACGACCCGACCGCCCGGATGAGCGTTACGGTCGTGCGTGGAGTGGTGCCAACATCCCTTGAGACGCGAATCTTTGGCGAAGGCTCAGAACGACCGCTGATCGGCTACATCCGGGTGGAACGCTTCCACCGGGAAACGGGTGATGATTTCAATGAGGCGCTCAGCACGCTGCTCGAGCGAAACATCGAGGCGCTGATTCTGGACGTTCGCTCCAACCCCGGCGGTTCACTGTCGGGTGCAGTCAGCATCATCGGGGAATTCGTGCCGGAGGGACTCGCGATGTACGAGGTAACGCGGGAGGGCCGCCGCATCGAATGGGAGGTAGACAAGGATGGGCAGGCCTATGAACTGCCCCTTTCTGTGCTCGTCAACGGGTTCTCAGCCAGCGCGTCGGAGGTCGTGGCCGGGGCGCTCCAGGATCATGAACGCGCCACTGTGTACGGCACTCGAACATTCGGCAAGGGCAGCGTGCAGGCGTTCCAGGAACTCAGTGACGGCTCCGCGTTGTACGTGACCGTCTCAAACTGGCACACGCCGTCAGGACGTCAAATCCAGGAGACGGGAATCGCGCCGAACGTAGTGATAGTCCCTACTCTCGGCGACTACCTAAATGATCGAGATCCGTCGCTGTCGACCGCTTATTGGGACCTTGTTGATGAACTCGTGCCCCCGCCCGCAGCGTAAGGGCGCCTAGTCGTTGCTGTCAGAATCCTCGCCGCCGCCGAGGAACGCCTCAGGGTTGCCGATGAACTTCTGCCGCTCAGACAGGCTCCTGAAGTAGTACCACTTGCTATCGTGCCGGAACTTGGTGCCGACGCGGTTGTTGCCGTTGTCGATCTCCGTAACCTCGCTGTCGGAAAACTCGTAACCGGTAACAGGATCTGTTTCAGGCATCTCCCACTCCCCCACTTTCTGCGTGTCCAAGGCAATAATTCATGCCGACTGTACGCCGCCCTCCAATTGCATGTCAAGGAGCGAGGCGTGCCCCGGGCTGACCACGTTAGTATTGATGAGCAGTCATGGAACACGGAATGGCACGAGGCGAATGTCAAGACATCTGCTGATTCGCTACCACGAGGTGGCACTGAAGGGAAAGAACCGCGGCGTATTTGTCGGCGCGTTGGCCACCAACGTGCGCAAGGCGCTGGCGCGGGCGGGGCTGGACCACCCTGTTCGGCAGGAACACAGCCAGATTCGTGTTGATCTGCCCGACGGGTCCGATGCCTCCCCTGCCCTGAAAGTCATTTCGCGTGTGTACGGGATCGCCCGAATCGCACCGGCGCTCCGAACCGGCCTGGCATTTGACGAGATTGTTGACGGTGTCAGGGAAACCATTCGCGCCGAGTGGAACGGCGCAAAGACCTTTCGGGTATCCGCATCACGGGCTGACAAGCGCTACCCGATGACCTCCGCTGACCTGAACACACAGATCGGCTCTCTCGTAGAAGAGGAAACGGGTGCGGCGGTCAAGCTTCGAGGGGCAGACATCGATCTGCGCGTTGACGTGCGGGAGAGAGACGCATTCGTCTACGTGGAGTCCGTTCCCGGCGCGGGCGGGCTGCCGGTTGGCAGTTCCGGCCACGTCATGGCGCTGTTGTCGGGCGGCATCGACTCGCCGGTCGCGGCGGCCCGCATGTTCCGACGTGGATGCACGGTGGATTTTGTTCACTTTCACAGTTTCCCGCTCGTGGACGGTTCGTCGCGGGACAAGGCGCGAGACCTCGTGCGTGTGCTGGACGAATCACAATTCGGATCACGCCTGCACCTTGTGCCATTTGCGGACGCGCAGCGTCAGATCGTCGCGGCGGTCAACCCGGCGTACCGAGTGGTCGCTTACAGACGATTCATGGTGCGCGTGGCGGAGGAGTTGGCGCGGCGAGTAAACGCGCTGGCCCTCGTGACCGGAGAGAGCATCGGACAGGTGGCCAGCCAGACCGTGGAGAATATTTCCACGATTGATTCGGTGGCGAGGATGCCCGTGCTAAGGCCGCTTATCGGCATGGACAAGCAGGAGATCATCACCGAGGCACGCCGATTAGAAACGTTTGATATATCAATCTTGCCGGACGAGGACTGTTGCTCTCTCTTCGTGCCGAAACATCCCATTCTGCGGTCATCCATTGTTGAGGCGGAACGCATGGAAGCGGCGCTTGATGTTGACGAGTTAGTCAGGATGAGCGCGGATGAGGCGCAGATGGTGACGTTCGGGGAGTGAGGCCGGAGGAACCGGCGGCGTCAGTGAGAGTGGAAATGTGACACAATCTCATGACGCGGTGGGTCGGCGGCGGCTATACTGACTGCTCAAGCGCGACGCGCCTGGGGGAGGTGTACGTGGTCTCATCCGACTATCCCGAATACGGTTACACCGTCACCATACGCCTTGAGTATCAGAACAAGGTCGGCATGCTCGGCATGATTACGACCACAGTCGGAGACAACGAGGCCGACATCACTGCCGTCGATCTCGTCCGCACGCGTGGCAAACGTATCGTCCGTGATCTCACCATCGGTGTGATGAACATGGAGCACGGACAGCGCGTCGCGCGGGCGCTGCGCAAGGCCGGCGCAAAGATCATCGCATTCACAGATCCCTCGTTCCTCGTGCATACAGGCGGCAAGATCGAGATGCACACCCGCACACCCGTTGAGAATCACCGTGATCTCTCGCAGGTGTATACGCCCGGCGTGGGACGTGTTGCCTCATTCATCGGCGAAAACCCTGAGTCTGTTTGGTCGCTTACGTCCAAGGCCAATACGGTGGCCGTTGTCTCGGACGGGACAGCAGTGCTGGGCCTCGGCAACATTGGGCCGGAGGCCGCCCTGCCCGTCATGGAGGGCAAAGCCATCCTCTTCAAGGAACTCGCTGACGTGGATGCTTGGCCAATCTGCCTTGATACCAGAGACCCGGATCAGATAGTGGAGACAGTCAAGGCGATGGCCGTCGGCTTTGGCGGCATCAACCTGGAGGACATCTCCGCGCCGCGCTGCTTCGAGATCGAGGAGCGGCTGAAGGAGGAGCTGGATATCCCCGTGTTTCATGACGATCAGCACGGTACGGCAGTCGTGGTTACGGCTGCCTTGCTAAACGCGCTCAAGATCGTCGGCAAGGATATCGGCGAGCTTCGCGCCGTCATGACCGGCGCCGGCGCGAGCGGCGTGGCGACCACGCGGATGCTCGTCGCTGCGGGCCTGCGTGACATCATCGTTTTCGACCGGCAAGGAGCGATTCACCGCGATCGCGGCGACATTGAGGGCAACTCCGGCAAGATGTGGCTTGCTGAGAACACAAACCCGCGCAACTTCGCCGGAGATATTCGCGCAGGACTGAATGACTCAGACCTTTTCATTGGATTGTCCGGGCCGGGAGTCATTGAGGCCAAAGATCTGGCGCGCATGAACAGTGACAGCATCGTCTTTGCGTTGGCCAACCCCGACCCCGAAGTGTCGCCGGAAGAGGCGCACCAATATGTACGCGTGGTGGCGACGGGGCGCTCCGACTACCCGAATCAGATCAACAACGCCCTCTGCTTCCCCGGCATGTTCCGCGGCGTGCTGGATGTCCGCGCGCGGACCATCAATGAGGAGATGAAGATGGCTGCCGCGCAGGCCCTAGCCGCCGTGGTTTCTAATCGTGAGTTGAGCGAGGAGAACATCATCCCGAGCCTCTTCAATTCACGAGTGGTGACTGCGGTATCACGGGCGGTTAGCAAGGCGGCGCTCCGCACAGGAGTTGCGCGCCGCTCGCGAAGCCACACCGGGGAGCACATGCCTGATCTCTCGCCGTTGGCCCACTGAATCGGAGCGCGTTGCTACGAGAACGTGACGGCGGTCACGATAAAGATGACCGCCAGTATTTTCACTCGTCGCTCTCCGGTCGATTAATGACGATCCGCACAATGCCCCTCGCGTTGAACTGGACGAGAGGGCTGCGGTTCTTTGGCCACATCGATGACGCCAGGACGATGCCGATGAGTATGCCGAAAATCAGGATGAGCGTTCGCTTAATCACTCCTGTTCCTTCTCCACTTGTAGGCGCGCCAGCCGAAGAAACCCACGACACCCGCCGCCATCAGTATCAGCGTAGCGTTTTGATACGGGCCCGTGATTTCCGTGATCCTCTCCCAGTTCTCGCCCAGCACCCAGCCGATATAGACCTGCAACAGGCTCCAGAGGAATGTTCCCAAGGTGGTAAAGAGGAGAAACTTTAGAAGGTTCATGCGGGTATAGCCCGCCGGAATTGAAATCACGCTGCGAATGATGGGAATCAGCCGTCCAAAGACGATTGCCGCTTCGCCGTAGCGTTCGAACCACGCAGTGGCACGGTCAAGGTCGTTCTCCGAGATGAACGCATATTTTCCATATGTAACGACTATGCGGCGCACGCCGGCTTCTCGGGCGAAGTATCCGACGGCGTAGAGAACCAGTGCACCAATGACGGAGCCTGCAGTGCCCGCCGCGACAACCCCCCAGAAATTCAGCTCGTCATTTGCGGACAACGCGCCGGCGAATGGAAGCACGAACTCAGACGGCACAGGTGGAAAGATGTTTTCGGCGGCCATGAGAAAGACTATTCCGGGGTAACCGATGGCGAGGATGACTTCCTGGATCCACCCGCCAAGCGTTTCGAGAAGGCCGGTCATGTCCCAGCCGTCACGCCGAGAGCGTCTTCACCAGCCAGTTGACGGCGATGTCCACGGCTTCCACGTTGCTGCGGAATCGATGCCCCGCCCCCGGCAGCATCATCAGCTCCGTCACGGATTGATCGGAAGCCTCCAGGAGCGCGTGTGCGTCGTCCGGCGACACGACGTCATCTGCGTCCCCGTGCATCAGCAGCAACGGACGTGGCGCAACACGTCCAACGGACTGTGTCACGTCCATCTCCTGGTACTCATCGGCCCAGCGTTGTGCCGAGGGAGGAAAGTCGGGGTCACGGATGATTCCCACTTCTCGCGCGTTCTGCACCATCTCTTCTGGCGAGCGGCTCCACCGAGAGCGCGCCGGTGACGCGAAGGAAAGCACTGCAGCCACCTCTGGCCTGCGTGCGGCAACGTGGATTGCCACGCGAGCGCCCATACTCGAGCCAAGCACGCCGATGCGGTCGATGTCCACCTCGGGACGTTCCCACACCCATGACAACACGGCCTCCAAATCTTGCGCCCATCCCAGCGGATGGAAATTGCCGTCGCTCTCGCCCGTGCCGCGGAAGTTGAAGATGACTGCGGCGAGGCCGCGGTGCGCGCACAGTTCTGCAATCTCGGCGTATGTGAGGCCGTCATCGGTTGGGGCAGAGAGCGTGATGTCTGCCGTTGGCGTAGGGCGGGCGGCGGGCATTCCATGGCAGAGAACAACTGCCGGATGCGGCCCCTGCCCGTCAGGAACGGAGATCGCACCGACCAGCTCAATGCCGTCGCTGTCTATGGTGATGCGTTCAGTCGTGACGGTCATGGTCTGGCCTCCGTGAACGCCCTGCCCTCGCTATCGTCCCTGCATCAGGAGGCGCTAGGCGACGTGGCCGCTGAAGACGTCGAGCCGCCACGCCCGCCGCCGATAAACGGAATATTGCCAAAGCTCCGCGTCTCCCACGAAACGATGACTTGTGAGGCGGTGAAGATGGAGCTGTATGTCCCGGACACGACGCCGATAATCATGACGAATAGGAAATCCCGGATCGTTACCGGCCCAAGCAGGAACAGGGCCAACAAGACAACGAGCGTCGTGAAACTCGTGTTGATGGAGCGCCCCATGCTCTCCATGATCGAGTAGTTGGTTGTGGCGACGATATCGCGGTTCGTATCACGCAGGATGTTCTCACGGATGCGGTCAAAGATGACGATGGTGTCGTTAATGCTGTAGCCGAGCAGGGTCAGGACGCCGACAAGGAACATGCTGCTGATCTCCAGATGGAGCCATTGCGAACCGACCAGCATGAACAGTCCGGCCAGGGCAAAGGCAACGGCGATGTCATGCACAAGGGCGATGATGGCTGCGATGCCGTAGCGGAACGGGTGGCGGATGCTGCGGAAGGCGTAGACGATGTAGCCGAGAATGCCGACGACGGCTATCAGGACGGCAAACAAGCCGTTCCTCACTGTCTCGCGGGCGACAGCAGGCGAGACGAGGTCAAAGCTGTAGCCCTGCAGCGGTCCGGCGTATTCCTCAAGCGCATTGCGCACGTCCAGCTGCTGCCGCTCGGATTGTTCCGCCAACGGCAGTCGCAGGAAGAACTCACGGTCGCCGATCCCCTGCACTAGTGCCCCTTCATACCCCAGCGAATCGATGGCCTCCTCTACGGCCTCCTGCTCAGTCGGGGCGACAAATGTGGCATCAACGGCCGCGCCACTGCTGAATTCGATGCTGAAGCTCAGTCCGGGCCCGAGGAATAGGGCTGCCAAACCGCCAACGATAAGCACGAGGGAAAAGAGGAAGTACGTGGCCCGGTATTTCGCAAAGTTAATCATTCTCGGCTTCCCCTTACGGAATATAGAACCTCGTCTTGCGGAGCGGCTCAAAGTTGGTCACCAGGCGCAGCAGGCGGCGCGTGATGACCAGCGCGCTGAACATGCTGAGCACGATGCCGATGGCCAGCGTCAATGCAAAGCCCTGCACGAGGCTCGCGCCCAGCCGTTCGCCGAACCAGAAGAGGATGGCGGCGATGATTAGCGTCGTGAAGTTGCCGTCCCTGATAGCGGGCCAGGCACGATTGAATCCGATGTCGATCGCTGAGCCCATACTGCGGCCTGCCCGCAATTCCTCCTTCATCCGCTCGAATATCAGGACATTGGCGTCGACGGCAAAGCCAAACGAGAGGACGAATGCTGCGAGGCCGGAGAGGGTTAGCACGACGGGAATCGACTTGAACGTGCCGAGGACAAGGATGGCGTAGATGATGAGGGCGACGGCCGCAACGACGCCGTTCATGCGGTAATAGAGCACCATGAACAGTGCGACAAGCAGGATGCCGACCATTCCGGCGCGCAGGCCCCGCTCAAGAGCGTCGGCCCCAAGGAATGCGTCCACGTCCCGCTCCAGGATCGGCTCCTTCTCCAGCGGGATTGGGAACGCGCCCGCGTTGAGCTGAATGGCGAGGATCTGCGCTTCTGCAAGATCGAGTCCGGTGATGCGTGGGCTCGTTGGAATCTCGGACTGTATGCGGGGCGTCAATATGGCTTCATCGTCAAGAAAGATCCCCATCAGTTGGCCGACCAGGCGTCGTGAAACGAGGCGGAACGCCTCCCTGCCCTGGCTGTCCATCTGGAAATACACTTCTGGCGCGCCCGTTGTCGGGTTGAATCCCACCTGCGCGGAGCCGGGCTCCAGCCGGTCTCCCGTCAGTTCAACCTCTTCGCCGTCAACTACCGCTGTCGCGATCTCCCACTCAAGGCGGAACTCAGCATCAGGCTCAGGCGTCGGCGTTTCTACTACGGGTTGGGTTGGCTCTTCTGTAGCAGTCGTTTCCGGGGTCGTCACCGCAGTGGCGGATGGCAGAGGGGTGGTCACTGTAGTTGGCTCGGGGGTCGTCTGAGCCGCTATAGATGGCGAGACATTTGCCAACTTAGGCGCAGACGTTGTTCCGTCCGACGGGCCCGCAGTTGACTCTGCAGCGCTGGACGGCGTTGGATCAGCCGGAACAGGTGTTGATTCTGCGCCATCATCAATAGTGGGTTCTGGTTCAGGAGTTGCCTCCGCATCGGTCGCGTCATCAGATGCCGAGTCGGTTGTGGCCCCCGTATCTTCCCCGGGCTCGATTGGGATCGGGATAAGCTCACGGAAATCGAGGACGGCGGGCGCACCGATGAGGTCCTTGGCCGCCTGCACGTCCTGCACGCCCGGCAGCTGAACAACGATGCGGTTCGCGCCAAGCGTCTGAATGAGGGGCTCCGCTACTCCGAATTGGTCGACGCGCGTGCGGATGATCTGCACCACACCGTTCAACTGTTCCGGAGTGGGATTCGGATCGACGGTTTCATATACGAGGTGGACGCCGCCCTGTAGATCCAGACCGAGCGTCAGGCCAAGCGGTGTATCCTGCTGGCCGCGCTCGATGTCCGTCAGTGGAATGCGCCATTCATCTCGCATGAGGCTGAGCGCCGCAAAAAGGACAAATAAAACGATGAAACCAGGAATGATCCATCTCTGCAGCCGACTAGCGACTGCACCGAGTAAGCCGCTCACTCGCTCCAACTCAGTTTCCTCTCCTCACTGCATCATCTTCCCCGCGCTCGCCTGCCAGGGGGCCGAACCGTGCCTCCCATTCCCGGCGGGCAAACGTTAATGCCTCCTCAGAACTCGACACCTCGTCGGCGGCCAACGCCTCTCTGACAGCCTCAAGTATTTGCCCCACCTGTGGGCCGGGGCCAACGTCAAGCGCTTCCATGAGCATGTGGCCATTCACCAACTGCGGCGCGGCCATGTCATCAGCAGGCTCGTCGAGTATCGACTCCATTACTAGGCTACAGTGGCTGACTCGCCTTCGCCACTCATTAGGGTCGAGCATGGGGCCCTTTGCGGCCAAAAAGTCTGCCATGGCAAGCCACACTGCCCCGATTGCCGCATCCCCCAGATCACGTTTGAAGCGATAGAGGGCGCGGCGCGTTGGGGTTTCAAGATTGTTGCTGAGCTGCATGGGTCGCAGGTGCTGCCGAACGGCCAGCGTGACGTAGGCGTTGGCTCGGCGGCTGAAATGCAGCCGCTCCATCACCGCCTCCGTCGTTTCCGCTCCTTGCTCCGGGTGGCCGAGAAAGCGTGTCTTGCCGGACTCTTCCACGGTCTTGGTCTGAGGCTTGGCAATGTCATGCAGCAGGCAGGCGAGTTTGGTCAGCGTGGCGCGATCAGCGCCGCCGGACACCTCTTCTGCAAAATAGTTAGCGACGTTCTCGCTCCACGGCATTTGCGAGAGGGTGGAGTCGGTCATGCGCCTGCCTGCGTCAAGCAGATCGTCCATGAATCCGACGGTCTCGATGAGATGGTTGAATACGTCCCAATAGTGCTCGACAGGCTGTGTCACGCCGCGCGCGGCATCGAGTTCCGGCATGATGCGGCTGAGCACGCCGATATTATCGAGCAGGCGCAAGGCTGATTTCGCATCGCGAAGCCCTAACACCTTGCAGAATTCGTCGCGCAGCCGATCGGGCGAAACGTCCCCGATATGAGCGGAGTCGCGTTTGGCCAATGCCGCCGTTTCGTCCTCGATAGTGAACCCCAACTGCCCTGCCAGTCTTGCCAGGCGCATGAGGCGGATACCGTCATCGGTGTAGATGGTGGGTGTGACGGCGCGGAGGACACGGCGTCTGAGATCAGCGCAGCCGTCGAGCGGGTCGATGAGATTATCCGGCGTCCGCCAGTTCTCCAGCGGCAGCGCAATTGCGTTGACCGTGAAATCACGCCGCGACAGTTCAGTAGCAATATCTTGATCACCAAGCGGCGTGACATCCAACCGCGTTCGTTCCCCCTCCACATCCTCTGCGGAAAGAACGCGGACATAGTTCCGTTCCTGGTCAAGCTGATAAAACGCACCGCCGATCTCGTCGGCGAACCGTCTGCCCAGCTCCGGAACGTTTGCCGCATCGACTACCAGATCGGCGTCAGCAGTTTGGACGCCGAGGAGCATATCACGGACGGATCCGCCAACCATCCACGCGGCGACCTGCTGGCTCGCAAGAAAGACGCGAGCGCGCTCAAGCATCTCGCCGATAGATGTCCCGTGAACGTCGGTGGGGGGCACGTTAACGCTCATCGTCGGCGCGCGACCGGCGCGACAGGCTGGCGCAGTCGCCACACAAGGTTGGGATCGGGCGGCGGCTTGGATTCCCCGTTTTCGGACGCTTGCCGTTCAGCATCTTCATCGGCCCGCAAATCAAGTGGACACAACTCTTCGATGTTCTCCATGCGGTCTATGTACACGATGCCGTTGAGGTGGTCGGTCTCATGCTCAAGCGCCTGCGCCAGCAGTCCGTCCGCCTTGATCCTGATCTCCCGCCCGTCAAGGTCAAGCGCCTTGGCCGTCACGCGCTCGGAGCGGATCAGCTTTCCGCGCCAGCCCGGGAGGCTCAGGCAGCCCTCCTCGACCTCTCGTTCACCAACGCGGCGGATGATCTCCGGGTTAATCAGGATGTGCGACAAGTGCTCCTGCACGACATTGCCGTCCTCATCGCGCTCCTCAGGAATCTCGATATAGGTGATACGCAGGCTGCGCCCTACCTGGTTGGCGGCAATGCCGACGCCATGCTCCTTGTACATGGTCTCGATCATGTCATCGACAAGCGAACGCAGCGCGGGTGTGATGCTTGGCACGCGCTTCGTCTTTTCGCGCAGGACAGGGTCAGGTATTTGGCGAACCGGAATGACAGTCATAGGCGGCAACTCAAATTATAAGCCAGGCGGGAGTCAGAGTGTAAACGCGCGTACATCTGCCCTCATTGGGCGGCCATCTACAACAATTGGGGGCGGTTTGGGTCGGGCCCGCCGTTCTGTGGAGGTGGCTCGACACCGAGGTGCTCATAGGCGCGGCGGGTGGCTCGGCGACCCCGCGGTGTCCTGTCCAGGAAGCCCAGCTGCAGTAGATACGGCTCATACACATCCATGACGGTGTCCGGCTCCTCCGCGATTGACGATGCCAGGGTTTCCAGCCCTACAGGCCCGCCGCCAAACGAATTGATCAGGCTGTCCAGCACGCGATGATCCGTATCATCCAGTCCGAGCGAGTCGATGCCGAGACTGTCCAGCGCCTCACGCGCCGCCTCTCCGGTCACGATACCGTCGCCCTTGACTTGCGCGTAGTCGCGGACGCGACGCAGTAGTCGATTTGCCACGCGCGGCGTCCCACGCGACCGCCCGGCGATCTCGCCCAACCCATCGTCCGTCGCATCAACATTCAGCACTTTGGCAGAGCGAACGAGGATGTTGCCAATCTCTTCCGGCGTATAGAAATCCAGCCGGTATGTCGCGCCGAAACGGTCGCGCAGCGGGTTGCTGAGTAGCGCGTAGCGGGTGGTTGCGCCGACGAGCGTGAACGGCGGCAGACTGACCCGAACGGAATGCGCGCCGGGCCCCTTGCCGATCATGATGTCCAGCACGTGGTCCTCCATCACGGGATAGAGGACTTCTTCTACTGACCGTGGTAGGCGGTGAAATTCATCCACGAAGAGGACATCATGAGGCCGGAGTTGCGTAAGCATCTGCGCGAGATCGCCGGCGCGTGTGAACGACGGTCCGGCGGTGACACGGACACTGACGCCCATCTCCGCGGCAATGATGAAGGCGAGCGTGGTCTTGCCAAGGCCGGGCGGGCCATGCAAGAGAACGTGATCGAGCGGCTCACTGCGCTGCAGCGCGGCCTGGATGGAGACCTTGAGGTTGTCAATGACGCGGCTTTGGCCGACGTAGTCCGGCAGGCGGCGAGGGCGCAGGCCGTTCTCAAGTGCGCCTTCCTCGTTCTGCGTTTCAGGTGCGACTAATCGATCCTCGGTTGGCTCCGTCATGCCGGTATTGTGTCACGGGCGAGCGCGAGCCTGCATCCGCCGTTGCATCGCCTCCGACGGTCTGGCCATCTTGTGGCCGGTGGTAAGTTTGTTCCGAACCTCACGGATGATGCGGGGCGCGAGCCTGACCTCATGCCGCTCGATGAATTTCAGAACAGGCTGCGGGTCGCGTTGACCTAATTCACGCAGCGCCCAGCTCAGCGCCTTGATATGCAGGTCTGCCTTCTCGTCGATGAACAACTCACAGATTGCCAGCGTACGTGCGGCATCTCCCCTGCCAAGATGCCGCTCATTCAGCGCGATGGTCGAGACCAGCCCTGCCCTACGCCACCAGAAGTTTTTTGAACGGGCCCACGCCATCACGGCGGAATCCGAAATCTGGCCCCGTTGCCAAGCCGGGTCGATCACTTTGCGGGCAAAGTGATCGACCGATGCCCAGCCGTCCAGCGTGCGGCCCAACTGTTCCAGTTTCCGGCGGTCAAGTGCGTCCCTGAGTCCGCGGTGCCGATAGGAAATCTCGAACGCGACAGTCCTCGCCCCTTCCGTCTGGGATTCAGCGTCAATCAGCGCATCGCACAGCGCGAAAACTGATTCAACGTCGACACGCTCACGCGTCAGTTGTCGGGCTGCGTCCCTCGCAATCGCTCTCATTGCAGGGGTGCGCAACGGACGTTCGGCCCGTTCCAACGCCTGCACGACTGCCTCAACAGAGACACTCATCAAACTCACTTGCTCTCCTCACTCTCCCGTTTTCGAGGGAGAGGTTCAGTGATAAGTGGAACGATGTCAACAAGCCGGGGCGCGGCAACCTAACGTGAGGGACCACCCAACCCCATCGCGAACCGAGAGCCGTAACGCAGTTACTCGTTGAGGGCCTGGTAGAGCTTTTCCGCGGTGAAGGGGACGCTGTTCACCCTGATGCCAACAGCATCATCGATGGCGTTTGCGATCGCCGGGAGCGTTGTGAGGTTGGAGTGCTCGCCGACGGCCTTGACGCGGTAGGCACCCCTGCCCTCGCTCGTCTCGACAAGGCCAATGCGAAGTTCTGGGATGTCCGGCTCTGTCGGCATCTTGAAGTCGGCGAACGAGGGATTCGTCACGCGGCCGCCCTCATCGACGGTCAGCTCCTCCATCATGGCGAAGCCGTAAGCGTTGATCATGCCGCCTTCGATCTGCCCGTAGAACCCGATGGGATTGATGATGCGTGAGGTGTCGTGAACGGCAGTAATGACCTTGACGTGAGGCTCACCCGTCTCGCGGTCGACCTCCACCTCCGCCACCTGGGCCACGAAAGACGTGTACGGGCTCTGCGCGGCCTCTTCCAGCCGCCCCAGCCCCAACACCGGCTCCCCGGATCTTTCAGCAATTCGCTCCATCGGGACCGACTCGCCGGTTCGCGAGTTGACCAGCGCGCCCGACTCGAACTCCACGATTTCCTCGTCCCAACCGTTGAATTCGGCTGCGAGTCTCTTAAGCTTGCCGCGGACATCATCTGCGGCCATGAATGCTGACTCCGTGATGATGAAGCTGCCGCGGCTGCCGCCGACACCTGTGTCAAAGTCGGCTTGATCTGTGTTGAGCGGAACAACCGACACGCGTGAGATGTCGATGCCGAGTTCATCCGCCGTCACCTGCTGCATCATGGTGTGATTCCCCATGCCGGGGTCGTAGATGGAGCTGGCGGCGAGAACGCTGCCGTCCGCGTTGACGCTGATATTGATGGTTGTCTGGCCGCCGCCCTGCGTCCGATGGCCGAACGCGATGCCCCGTCCGACATTGTCGCCTTTAGGCGTGTCCCAGCGGGACAGCCGACCGGCCTCGCGCAGAACCTCTTCCGCCTTCACGTCGAGGAAAACGCGGCCTACGGGAGTCTCATCGCCGTCATGCAGGACGTTCCTGATGCGGAGCTCCAGCGGGTCCATGCCGAGTTCCTGCGCGATGAGGTCCATATGCGACTCACCCGCGAAGATGCCCTGCACCTCTCCCGGTGAGCGGTGGAATCCGCAGGGAACGGTGTTGGTGTAGACCTGGTAGGCATCGATCTGAACGTGTGGGATGACATACGGCCCCGCGATCTCCGCGATGCCGGGGAGGTTGGAACCGGGCACGGGCTTGTAGCCGCCGTACGCGCCGGAGTTGAAATAGACCTCAGCTTCCCATGCCGTGAGAATGCCGTCGCGCTTGACGCCCGCCTTGACGCGCATGGTGCTCTCATGCCGGGGATTCATGGCCGAGAACTCCTCTGAATAGTCGAACGCCAGCTTGACGGGCCTTCCGGTCTTCCTGGCAAGGAAATAGCAGACTGGCACGCCAGTGATGTCGCCTTTGCCACCAAAGTCCCCGCCCACATACGCATAGTTGACGGTGATGTTGTCGGGGTCCTCGTCGATAACAAGCGCGATGGCGCGGCGGTTCGCGAATGGCGACTTTGAGCCGAGCCAGACCTGCACGTGGCCGGTCTCATCGATCCAGACAATGGTGTTGTGAACCTCAAGATAACCCTGGTGCGTGCGTGGAGTCGTGTACTCGTACTCGACGATCAGGTCGGCCTCCGCGAATCCTTCGGCAACGTCACCTTTGCCCCATGTGCCCTTCGCGAAGATGTTGGACGGTGATTCCTGCTCAGCAGGAATGCCCTCGTATGAGTTGAATTCCGGGTGGAGAATCGGCGCACCCGCCGACAACGCCTCGTCCATCGTGACGGCGCTGGGCAGCTCCTCATAGTCCACGTCAATGAGGGCCAGCGCCTGCTCCGCAATGTCCTCGTCCTCCGCGGCAACGGCGGCGATTGTATCGCCGATGTAGCGCGCAGAATCATACGCCAACACATGCTCATCCATGATCCGCTTTCCGAAGCGCAGTCCCTGCACTTCATCCGGCGTGAGAACCGCATGAACGCCGGGCAGCGCCAGCGCCGCCGACGGGTCTATGGACTTGACCCGGGCGTGGGGATACGGGGAGCGCAGAATCTTGCACCACAAGGTCCCGGGAAGCGTCACGTCAAGTGAGTACTGCCCCAAACCGGTGACCTTGTCCGGGCCGTCATTACGACCGATCGGCGCTCCGACGGCAGGCTGCTGCGCTGTTGTCATTGTGTGTTTCTCCCCTACCCATTTACGTCATCAAAAGGGAGGCCAAGCGACCTCCGTGAAACGTGTGATTCTTGTAACAAAGTATAGGTTATTCCGCTGTTGCCGCGAAAGCTGAACTTGCTCTCGACTTACTCACACACTGGAGGGGCGAGTAGAGAGCTTCCCCCGCTATGACGTAGATATCGGTCCCGCGAAGTCCGGCGGATCATTGCCTTCATCACCGGCAAGAACGGGACGTTGCACGGAGGTCAGCGTCTCAAGCGCCCCATCGGGCCCGTCTGCCAACTGGCGGACGGCAATAGTGACAAGTGTTTCTATGTGGACGTGGGCGCGTGCGCCAAGTTCAAGGGAAAGGCGGGCGGCATCCTCGTGGGTGCGGGCCTCGACCATGGCAACGTAATCGTATTGTCCGAGAACGGCATAGCGAGCGAGCAACTGAGTGCCGTCCACATTAACGTCGTCGGCGACATGTGAAAACATCTCCGGGTCGCGCAGCATTGCCTGCTGGCCCTCTTCCGTGACTGTACACAGGAATATGTAGAGCATCGCGCCCTCCGCTTGTATTCATTGTCATAGTAACGCAACGAGAGAAGGTGTTGGGGGGAGACGCGGCACTCTTAAGTGAGCCCGCCCTCCATGTAGAGATAACGCAGCAGACCGGCGATGGACTTGGCGTCACGGATTTCGCCGCTTCGGATAAGATCCGGCACGGCGCTAGGAGGAGTGGGTACGACGGTAATCTCCTCGTCCGCATCCGGCTCAACCCCCTCGACAGGACTCAAGTCCGTAGCGAGAAAGAGGTGCAGGAACTCATCGCAGAACCCGGGGGCGCTGTAGAAGCCGCCGAGCGGCGTCATCGTTCCGGGATCGTGGGCGATCTCTTCCTGTAGCTCGCGTCGCGCGGTCACGACAGGCTCCTCACCTTCCTCGCGTGTTCCGGCCGGGAGTTCCAGCAGGACATCACGGGCCGACGGGCGAGGCTGGCGGACCAGGAGAATATTTCCGTCAGGATCGACAGGCACCATGACAACTGCGCCCGGATGCTGAATTGTCGTCCACATCTGCTCCCGCCCGCCGTCCAGCTGCATGTGGTCTTCATAGACGGTGACAATGCGGCCCTCATAGACGGCGCGGCGTGAAAGGCGTTCCATTACGTTCTCCTATTGCTCTGTGGTTAGACCGGCTAAATGCCTGCCCCGTATCAGAGTACGTGACATGCTTTCCCGGGAACGACGGAAGGAAGCCTAGGCCCGGTTCGGAATAGGGTCTAACAGATCGTCATCGTCCGGCAGGTCAGCCGTGAACTCCCGCGCCACCGGCCTGCTCATCGCAATCTCGTTGCAGTTTGAGAACTTGGGACAGCGGATGCACTCCGACCAGACCTTGCGCGGAAATGCGAGAACGTCTGCCCGCTCGAATTGCAGCTTCTCATAGAAGCCGGGCTTGTGGGTCAGGACGAAGACGGTTGGTAGCTCCATCCGCGCCGCCTCTTCAACGCACTTCTCCACGAGGTAAGCGCCAATGCCCTGCCCGTGCAGCGCCTCGCTGACTGCCACGGATTTGATCTCAGCCAAGTCGTCCCAGAGGATATGGAGCGCGGCGGTGGCGGCGACCTCATCGTTTGCGTCGGCGATGATGAGGAAGTCCCGGATATTCTCATAGAGTTCGGACGCGCTGCGCGGCAGCATTTCGCCCTGGCTGGCAAAGTTGTTGATCATCTCCGCCATTCGCGGCACATCGCTCAGGCGTGCATCGCGCACCCGGAATCCCCGCTCCCTAAGGACGGCCTCCCTTGCGGCAAGAGTTTTGCCAAGAGTGGTCATGACACAGTGACTCCTTGCGGCGCGGCAACCTCATCATTGGCGCCGTCCACATCCGGCAGATCCGGGTGGCGGCGGCGGCGATTGAGAAGATCACTGAGGCTGCGGTAGAAGTAACCGGCGTCGCTGAACCGCAACAGGCGCGCGAGATAAGGGCTCCGCCGGACGGTAATTATAGCTTCGTCATGGACGTCGAAATCGTCTTGCCCGTCGAGGCTGAGGACCGCGCCGTGATCCGTCCTGATTCGAATGACAATCTTTGCGTCTGGCTCAACAAGGACGGGAGCTTCAGACGCGGGGTGCGCGGAGACGGGATTGATGATCAACTCTGCCGTCGTGGGCGGCAACACCGGGCCGCCGGCGGAGAGATTATACGCAGTGCTGCCTGTTGCCGTGGCGACAACGACGCCGTCGCCGCGGAAGGCAAGAAATTCAGCGCCATTCACGTCGATGCCGACCTGAACGGTTCGGGCAGGGCCACCGCGGCTGATGATCGCGTCATTGAGGGCGTATGACGATGCGCCGTCATGCTCGACGGCCAGCATTGTCCTCTCTTCGATCCGTCCTTCCCCATTCAATGCACGGGGAAGCAGGCCAGTCGCGTCGGATGCATCGATCTCCGTTAGGAACCCGAGTCTGCCGGCGTTGACTCCGAGGATGGGGATACCCGAAGGGGCCACAAGGCGGGCGACCCGCAGGAGCGTTCCGTCACCGCCCACGCTGATGATTAAATCAGTATCGCCATTGATCTGATCGACGCCGTCATCCCATGACGATTGGAGCCAGACATCGCGACCCAACGCCCGCGCCTGGTCGGCCAACACCACCGCGACCGTTTCCGGTTCCGGTGTTCGTGTCTGGTAGAGGATGCCGACTCGTTTCATGGGAACGCCATTATGCCGAGCTTGCGCGGCGGCGTCAGACGGTCGGCGCGGTCTCCAGGATCAGGTGGAAACCGTCCCGCGTCCCTGCCCCGCCGCTATGCCTCGTCTTTCACAATCTGAATGAGCACCCCCGCGGCGCTCTTGGGGTGAATCCACGCGAATTCATCGTTGGGCTGGCCGATGAGCTTGAGGCCATTGCCCTGTACATAGTCCGCAGCGGTCTTCACGTCTTTGGTCGCGAATGCGAGGTGATGCATCGTGCCATTGGCGCGGCCGCCATACTTCTCAAGAAAACGCGCGGTGCCGCTTGTACCGTCCTCCGGTGTGATGGCCACGACGCCACTGTTACCGTTAGCCATGGGAATGTTGAGAACCCGCACGTTGTCAGATTCGACCTTCAGCCCTCCCTTGAGAACGTTGGTCTTGAGCATGTCAACGCGCATTCCGATTGCGTTCGTCCAGAAATGCCGCGCCTTGTCCAGATCACCGGATACAACACCGATGTGATTCAAGCGGGTGAAAATACCCTCGCCCTGGTAACGCGCGCCGACATGATGGTCATCGGTAAACCATATCTCCAGCAAGATGCCCATGCAGTCACGCGGGTGGAAGAAAGCGACTGAATCCCACGGCTCGTTGGACTCAAGGACCTCCGGTGGCGCGGCAATCTGCTGTAGGCCGGCCGCGCGCAGGTGGGCAATGTCATCCGGCACATTGGTGGAATGGAGACAAACGTGATGGAGCGCACCCGCGCCGCCTCGCTGCTCAACGAATCGGTGTGTGCCGCCGGGCGTCGTGCCGTCAGACGGAGGCGCGTTCATTTCAAGTTCGGCATTGCCAATGGGGATGTCCAGTATGTCCGTCGGATCCGGGCCGCGCTGCTTGTTGCCGTCCGGCAGCGGGGAGCGAGTCTCATCGACGCGTAGGCCAAGGGCGTCCGCAAAGACGCTTTTGGCTGAAACCAGGTCGGCTATGGCAAGTCCTGCATGATGAATTCTGTCAAACAATTCTAAAATTCCTTACTCTGTCTGTTGTCCGTATCGGTGATGGTTTCTACTTCGTTTTCAGTCTTGGCTCTGTCAGCCGCCGCTAGTCCTGGGGCCCTTGCGCGCTCAGAATCGCCTCAACCTCGGCTTCACTCACTCCGTATTCGCTTGCAAGCTCCCGGTTCGTCCGACCAACCACCTTGCCCTGTCGGATCGCTCGAGCTCGCTCTGAGCGGCTGAGGGGCCTGGGCTGACCCAGATCGTCCTTGACGATCTCAATCAGGACGCCGGCCGCGCTCTTCGGGTGAATCCACGCACTGTCATCAGTCGCGGGGCCTATGAGCTGAAGCCCTCGCGACTGAACGACGTCCGCGGCGGTCTTGACGTCGGCAGTGGCAAGCGCGATGTGGTGCATCGTGCCCCCTGCCCGCGCGCCGTACTTCTCAAGGAAGCGCGCCGTGCCGCTCTCGCTGTCGTTGGGATGGACGCACGTGATGCCGGAGTCGCCCATTGGCAGATCCAGTACGGTCACGTTGTCGGAGTCCACATGCCGGCCACCCTTGAGGACGTTCGATTTGAACATGTCGACGCGGAAGCCAATGACATTCGTCCAGAAGTGACGGGACTTCTCGATATCCGACGCGACGACACCAATGTGCGCCATGCGAGTGAATAGACCCTCGCCCTGGTAGCGCATATCGACGCGGTGAACTTCCGTGGTCCATATCTCAAGCAGGATGCCCATGCAGTCCCGCGGATGGAAGAATGCGACGTCAGTCCACGGCTCGTTCTCGGCAAGGACATCCGGCGGCGCGGCTACTTGCTGGAGGCCGGAGGCACGCAGGTGTCCAACGTCATCAGCCATGTTGGTGGTGTGCAGGCACACATGGTGGAGCGCGCCGAGTCCGCCGCGTGATTCCACAAACCGGTGGACGCCCGTGCCCTCTGCGGCGGCGGCGTTCAGCTCAAGCTCGGAGTGACCAATGGGAATATCAATGATGTCTGTGGGGTCCGCCCCACGCTGCGCTCGCCCCTCGGGTCGCGGAGAGCGAATCCCATCCACGCGAAGCCCAAGCGCGTCTGCAAAGATGTCCGTTGCTCCCTGGAGATCGCCTACGGCGATTCCGGCGTGGTGGACACGGTCAAACATAGTTGCTTACCTCCAACAGGTTGTTTAATCAGGCCCCAGCGGGTGTCGCGCTGTTGCCGTCACTCGTTAGGAAATCATAACGTATCGAGCCGTACCCCGTGATTTGGGAACCCCACTCAAGGTGTGAAGGACGCGGCGGCCTCCGTGGCACGGGAAATGAGCCAGAACGGAACGATACCCAGAACGATTACGCCGATGAGGCTAACCACCATGGAGGCCCGCAATGAGAAGGAACGCGCCGTATCGCTAACAACGTCAGTCGGCCCGCCGGACTGCCAGAGGCGGCGCACAGGCCGCAGGTAGTAGTAGGCGGATACAAAGCTGTTGAGGGCGCCCGCCAGGGCCAGCCACCACAGATCGCCCTGCACTGCCCCGTAGAAGAGGTAGATCTTGCCGACAAAGAGGCCCGTCGGCGGCAGTCCGACAAGGGAAATCAGCGCCACCGTCAGAACAATGGCGGCAAGTGGCGACCGTGAGTAGCCGCCCGTCAACTCTTCTATGGAGTCGTTGCCGTTGGGACGGCTGAGGGCGATTAGCGCGCCGAATGCCGCCAGATTGGAGAACGTGTAGGCGGCGAGATAGAAGATGACACCGCTCGTCGCTAGCTCGTAAACGATAGCCCCACCGTTGCCCATCACCGCTACTCCAATGAGGATGTATCCGGCCTGGGCTATCGTGCTGTACGCGAGCAGACGCTTGATGTTCGTCTGAATGATGGCCACAACGTTGCCGATGGTCATGGAGGCAATGGCCAGCACGCCGATAAGCAACGGCCAGTCCAGCAGATCCAGCCCCGCCTGCTCCAACACGACGACGAACAGTCGCATGAGCACGGCAAATCCGGCCGCCTTGGACACTACGGAAAGGTAGCCGACGATGGGTGTCGGAGCACCCTCGTACACCGGCGGGACCCACATTTGGAACGGCACGCTGGAAATCTTGAATCCGAAACCCACGATGAGCAGAACGGCGGCAAGGATCAGCGCGAGATTGTTGGCCAAGCCGCCCTCAGCCACACGCTCCGCCACCACGCCCGGCATGTCCGCGATGAACGTCGTGCCGGTCAGGCCAAACAAGATGGCCATTCCGTACAGCATGACAGCCGTCGCGACCGCACTGAGAAGCAAGAACTTGAGCGCGGATTCAGTGGATTTCGCATCCTTGAGCAACGCGATCAGCGCAACCAGCGCGAAGGTCTGAATCTCCAATGCAAGGACGATAGAGATCAACTCGCCCATCGAGACGAGCAGCATCATGCCGACGGTAGCCAGCAACAGAAGGCCGTAGTATTCACCGTGGAAACGCGAAAGGCGGCGCTCAACATACGCGGGTGAGAAGAGGATGGCCAGCAGCGTGCCGCCAAGCACGATGAGTTTGAACATCGTGCCAAACAGGTCGGTAATGACTATGCCGGAGTAACTTGTTCCGGACGCGTCGGACGTCCAAAGCCAGACGGCAGCGCCGCCCGCCATGGCGACTCCAAGGGCGCTCAGCCACGCCAGAACTCGCTTGTCTCGTGCGACGAGGTCAACCAGCACAACGGTGATGGCAGCCAGTGTGAGAATAATCTCCGGCGCGAGATGGCCGAAGTCGATGCCCAGAGAGGCGGCGTCAATCTGAGTTGGCATCGCCGCCTACCCTCCGCCCACCAGCAGCGTCACGGCGTCGCGGAATACGTCGGCCACCAACGCCGGATAGACACCGACGATGATGATCGGCAGCACGAGCAGCGCCATCGCCACGAAATCGGCGGGTGATGCGTCCTTGACGGACTGCCACCTTTCCTTGAGCGGGCCGAGCAACACGCGCTCCACCGTCCACAGGATGTAGCCTGCTGTCAGCACTATGCCCAGCACGGCAAAGGCCGTCTGCCATGGGTAGGCGTCGAAGCTGCCGAGGAAGACCATCAACTCCGCCGCAAATCCGCTAAGCAGCGGCAGGCCAAGGCTCGCGAGTCCCGCAAACACAAATACTGCGCCAACCACAGGCATCCGCGAGAAGAGGCCGCCAAGGTCCGGGATATGTCGCGTGTGAGTGTTTTCATAGATGATCCCAACGACGAGGAACAGCAAGCCTGTGATTGTGCCGTGCGCAAACATCTGCAACGCCGCGCCGGTGACACTCACGGCGCCCAATGAGGCCACCCCCAATAAGACGAGTCCCATGTGGCTGACGCTCGAATACGCGACAAGCCGTTTGAGATCTGTTTGTCTGAACACCACCGCCGCGCCATAGAGGATGCTGACGACGGAGAAGATGACCAGCAGCGGCGCCCATTGTTCCATCTCGCTCGGGAACATTCCGACGTTGATGCGGATCAGGCCGTAGCCGCCCATCTTTAGCAGCACTCCCGCAAGCAGCACGCTGACGGCGGTCGGCGCGTCCGTATGCGCGTCCGGCAGCCACGTATGCAACGGCCAGACAGGGAGCTTTATGGCGAATGCTGCCAGGAACATCAGGAAGATGACGTCCATGCTCAGGAACGCGGCACGCAGTGTGCCCTCCTGCCCCGCAAGCGTCATTGCGCCCATGTCAAACGACCCGATCGCGAAGCGCAGGGCGAGCACTCCCACCAACATGAACGCGCTCCCGAAGAGCGTGTAAAGAACGAATTTCATCGCAGAGTATTCGCGGTGACCAGTGCCCCACATCGCGATGAGGAAATACATTGGCACCAACTCCACCTCCCAGAACAGGAAGAAGAGGAGCAGGTCGCCCGCCACGAACACGCCCTGCACACCGGTCAGGAGCATCAGCAGCCAGACGTGATACTCGCGGACTCGCTCCTTGACGTGCCACGACCCAAGCACGGCCACGACTCCAAGCAGGGCCGTGAGGAAGACCAGCGGCATCGAGAGGCCGTCGATAGTCAGCAGATAGGAAGCGTTGACGCCCGGAATCCACGGGTTTGATCCATATTGCCCAAGTTGTTCGATGATCGGGCCGTTGGCGCTGTACGAGAGCCAGGCGTAGGTGGCGAGAATGAGATTGAGGATCATGGCGCCGAGCGCGATGCGCCGCACCAGCATCTGCTCGCGCCCCGCCACCGCAATGACTGCCGCGCCGGCGACCGGCAGGAAGACGATGAGCGTTATGAGGCCGTCGAAGGGTTGCATGACCTAGCCCACGCCTCCCCACACGACGTATGCGGCCACGATGATTACCGCGCCGATGGACAACACCGTGAGCGACATCTGCAGCTGGCCGTTCTCGACGACGCGAATACCCTTGCCGAGGTTGCGCCCAAATAGCCCCAGCGTGTTGACTGCCCTGTCCACAACGCCCTTGTCGCTGTCGAACCACGCGAGGAACCGCCACAGACGCTCGTAAAGTACGGAGCGCACAATCACGCCCTCGTAAAACTCATCCATGTAGTACTTGCGGGTTAGCAGATTAGTGATGGGAGCGAGTGGTCCGCTGATGGACGGGGCGCTCACCGCGCCGCCCCGGTACAGCGCCGTCGCTACTGCGATGCCAAGCAAACCCGCCACAAGTCCAATAGCAGCGGGAACGATCTGGATCTCTTCCACGTGCGCGCCAAGCGGCTTTAAGAGGTCGGTGAACCAGTGCGTTACCGGGAAATTGATGAACCAGGAGCCGATTGCCAGCACGGCGAGAATCGCCATCGGAATAACCATGACCCACGGCGATTCGTGCGGGGTCGCGCCGTGCCCCTCGTCGTGTGTCTCATGCGCGTCCACGGTGCCGTGCGCCTCCTGCGCCTCGCCGCCCCGGTACTTGCCGTGGAATGTCATGAACAGTGCACGGAAGATATAGGCGGCCGTCATGAACGCGCCGACTACCGCGAGTACGAAGAGAATCGTGCCCAGCGTGCCGCCATACGACCACGCAATGCCGAGTATCTCGTCTTTGCTCCAGAAACCGGAGAACGGTGGGATGCCGGCAAGGCTCAGCGAGCCGATGAAGAATACGCCGTACGTCCACGGCATGACGCGTCGCAGCCCGCCCATCAAGCGCATGTCAAACGTTCCGGTGGCGTGGTTGACGGAACCGGAGCCAAGGAACAGCAACGCCTTGAAGAATGCGTGGTTGAACAGGTGGAATAATGCCGGGCCGAGCGCCCCCAACCCAAGTGCTAGGAACATATAACCCAGCTGGCTCACGGTCGAATAGGCGAGCACGCGCTTGATGTCGTTCATCACAAGGCCCATCGACGCCGCAAAGACGACCGTGAATCCGCCGATGAGTGCAACGATGGTCCGCGCAGTCTCCGCCTCCTCGAACAGCGGCAGGAACCGCGCAACGAGGAAGACACCTGCGGCGACCATCGTCGCGGCGTGGATGAGCGCGCTGACCGGTGTGGGGCCCTCCATCGCGTCCGGCAGCCACGTGTGCAACGGGAATTGCGCGCTCTTGCCCGCCGCGCCTGCCATGATGCCCAGGCAGATGAGCGTCAGACCCGTCCCTGTCAGCGCCGCACCGCCCGCGCTGAGCAGATCGATGGAGGCATTCGGGTCGCTGAGGGCGAACGTGACAGGCGTATCGTCGGGCCACAGCAGGAAGATACCGAGGATTGCGAGCAGGAAAAAGAGGTCGCCGAAGCGGGTGATGATAAAGGCCTTCTTGGCAGCCGCCGCCGCGCTCGGTCGCGTGAACCAGAACCCGATCAGCAGGTACGAACACAGTCCGACAAGCTCCCAGCCAACAAACAGCAGGATCAGGTTGTTGGCCAGGACCAACGTCAGCATCGCCGACGTGAACATGGCCATGAAGGTGTAGTACCGGACGTAGCTCTGATCCTCCTTCATGTAGCCGTGCGAGTAGATTTGCACAAGGAGGCTCACAGACGTCACGACAACCAGCATGATGGCCGTCAGCCCGTCCAACAGCAATCCTATTCGAAGCGAAAACTCATCGACGCGGATAATCTCGTGTAAGGGAAGGACGACCTCCTGGTCTGTCCAGACGACGGACAACGCCCAGAGCGAAAGAAGGAACGATATGCCGATTGCGCCGACGGTGGCATCGAATCCAATCCGTGACACCGGCCCAAACAGGGGACGGATGATCAGGCCGTTGAAAACGGCCGCCGCGAGCGGCGCGGCAATGATCAACCAGACTGCTGCTTCCGGCATCTCTTAAGCTTTAGCCTCTTGCATTATTTTCAGTGTTCTGCGGTGAAGATTTCGCTGCGTGTTCAGCTGGGCCTCTCGCATTAGTTCCACCGTTTGGCGGTGAAGGTTCCCCTGTGTGCTGAGCATGGGTCGTGCTAAACCTTCCGCTCGATTTCTTCAGCGACGTGCTCCCGGGCGCGGGGGACACAGACCTTGAACTCGGCGAATTCGTCGCCCCACTGCTCCACGCGGTCGGGCATGATGCGGGTCGGCAGCCCTTCTCCCTCGTAGAGGGTCTTCCACATCTCCGCGGCCTTCAGTCCCTTTACCCGTTTGAATTCAACCCACATATCTCTTTCCAGTTCGTCACTTCAACAAGTTGATCTCTGCCGCATCCACCGTGTTCCGCCGCGCAAATAGAGTCAGCAGAATCGCCAAGCCGATGGCAACCTCAGCCGCCGCCACGGTGATGATGAATATCGCAAAGATATGGCCCGCCAGCTCATCCACCGGCGAATAGCGCGAGAACGCTACCAGGGCCACGTTCACACCGTTCAGCATCAGCTCAATGGACATGAGGATTACGATGACGTTCCGCTTGGCGAGCACTCCGACCAGCCCAACAGCGAACAGCCCGACTGAAAGCAGGAGATAGTGTTCGAGCGCGAGAGTGTCCATTCCCCTGCCCTGCCTCACCGCTCCCGCGCGATCACGAGCGCGCCAATCGTCGCCACAAGTAGCAAAAGTCCTGCCAACTCAAACGGCAAGAGATACGTGCTGAACAACAAATCCGGTAGATGGACGCCGGGGGACGCAGCGTCGCCCACCATGGGCGAAATCGTCTCGCCCCTGCCCTCGCTGCGCCATTCCGTCGTCATCATGATGTAGGCCAGCCCGGCCAGCGTCGCCGCGCCGGTCAGTAGTCCCAACGGCCAGAGACGATGCGAACTGCTCGCGCGGTTTATCTGCGCCGTCATCATCACGGCGAACACGATCAGGACGGCGATGCCGCCCACATAGATGAGGAACTGCGCCAGCGCGAGGAAATCAGCATCAAGCGTGATATAGATACCCGCCACGGCGGCCAGGCTGACAAGCAGGCCGAGGGCCGCGTAGAAAAGATTGCGCGCAGTCACGACGGCAAGCGCGCCGATCATCGCTGCGGTGGCTAGAAAGAAGAACGCTAGAGTGACCACCGCCCCGCCTCATGCTCCTCAAGTTCGTCCTTGCCCGTGTGGCCGATCATCTCCATCTGCGGTCGGAATTGCGTGCGCGGCTTCTTGGGCATCGCCTTGAGATCCTCAACGCTAATAACCATGTCTTCACGCCCATATGACGCCTGCTCAAAATCACCGCCCATGTGCAACGCGTCGTAGGGGCAGACCTCAACGCACAGGGCGCAGAACATGCAGCGACCTGTGTCGATGTCGAAAACATCGACGTGATAGTCGCTGCCGACCTGTGAGTGCGGCTCCGGGTGCGTGACGATGCGGATGATGCCGAGCGGGCATCCCTTGGCGCACGTAGCGCAGCCGGTGCAGCGCTCCTCGTACCAGACGAATGTGTTGCCGCGGAATCGTGGCGACTGCTCCAGCTTTTCCTCCGGGTATTGGGTGGTGAACGGCTTGCGGCGGATGTAGCCGAGCGTCACCATCAGCCCCTTGATCGCTCCCGTGCCAAATAGAGCCATGGCCTGCCTCCTACACCTTCGCCCCGGCCGGGGCCGCCAGCTGTTGATCGAACTTCGCAAGGCCCGGCACTCGTGCAAGCAGCGCCAGCACCGCGACGGTCAGGCCGATGTTGATCGCGGCGATGATGGCCAACGCAGCGACCGGCAGAGCCTCGCCCGGCTCGAGCGAGAACAGCGCCTGCATCGCCAGCACCTCGCCCGCCGTGACGAGAATGTTTATCGTCGCCAGCGGGAACAGAAGCTTCCACGCAAGCGCCAACATCTGGTCGATGCGTACACGCGGCCACGTGCCACGGAACCAGAAGAACAGGAATACAATCGCCGACGTCTTGATGCCGAACCAGATGATGCCGCCAAGGTCCGGCTTCCAGCCCGCGAAGAACAGGGTGACGATGACCGCCGACCAGCCCAGTGCCGCCACATACTCCGCGCCGTAGATGAGCGCGAACTTGGTGCCTGTGTACTCCGTGTGGAAACCGGCCACGATCTCCGACTCTGCTTCGTTGATGTCAAAGGGCGTTCGGTTCAGCTCCGCGGTGACAGCAATCAACATGATGAGGAATCCAAGAGGCTGCACCAGCACGAACGGGATGCCCTGCGCTTCAACGATCTCCTGCAGGTTCAACGAACCGGAAAGGAGAATCACGGATGTGACCGCAAGGATCAGCGGCACTTCGTAGCTGACAAGCTGCGCCACGCCGCGCACTGCGCCGTACAGCGAGTACTTGTTGTTCGAGGCCCACCCCGCCGCAAACGCCGCAAGTGACGATATGGACGTTACGGCAATCACATAGACAATGCCCGCGTCCAGATCGGCTACGGTCCACCCATCAAAGAACGGAACGACGGCAAATAGCGCGATGGCTGGTGCAAAGAAGAGGATCGGCGCGATGAGAAAGACAAGCCTGTCTGCCGCCCGCGGCGTCAGGTCTTCCTTGAGCACCAGCTTCATGAGATCGGCCACGCCCTGCAGCAGGCCGAACGGACCAACCCGGTTCGGGCCGATGCGATTCTGCATTCGGGCGACGAGGCGGCGCTCGGCGTAGGTCAGCATAACCGCGCTGCCGAGCAGAATATTGACGACGATAAACAAGCCCAGCAGCGGCATCAGGATGTCGACAATGTCGGTCGACAGATAGTTTTCCAGAAAATCACGAGTGAGGTCGGCAATCATCGGTCAACCTCACCAACATTGATATCCAGGGTCCCGAAATTGACGATGAGATCGGCCAACTTCCAGCCGATGCACAGTTCGCGTAGCACGGTGAGGTTGATGAATGAAGGGGCACGGATGCCGCAGCGGTACGGCGCAATTGTGCCGTCGCTGACGAGATAAAAGCCGAGTTCTCCCTTGGTGGCCTCAATGCCGCTGTAGACCTCACCGACGGGCGGGCGAATGAAAAAATCCGCCTCCGTGCGCGTGATGCCGTCCGGCAATTCCGCCATGCACTGCCGCACCATCTTGGCCGACTCTTTCATCTCCTGCAGCCGCACCCACATTCGGTCCCAGTTGTCGCCATTCTGCGTCACGGGAACGTCAAAGTTCATGCGGTCGTAGACTTCATACGGCGCCTGCTTACGGAGATCGAAATCAACACCGGAGGCGCGGAGGTTGGGGCCGGTGACAGAGCATTCAATGGCGCGCTCGCCGGTAAGTGGCGCAATGCCCTTCATCCGTGAGATGAGAATCTCGTTCCCAAGCAGCAGCTTCTCGTACTCCGCCACGCGGTCCTCGAAGTCGTCCAGGAATCCGTTGACGGCCACGTCAAATCCGGGCGGCAGGTCATGGGACACGCCGCCGATCCTCATATAGCTGAACGTGATGCGCGCTCCGCAGATCATCTCAAAGAGATCGAGCACCTTCTCACGTTCGCGGAACATGTGCATGAGTGGAGTGACCCACGCGCCGAGGTCGTTGATGAGAAAACCGAGCGCCATCAGATGACTGGCGATTCGCATCAGCTCGGCGGTCATCACGCGGAGATACTGCGCCCGCTCCGGCACCTCTACGCCCGCCAACGCCTCAACGGCGCGAACATAGGCCAGATTGTTAGTCATCCCGGAGAGGTAATCCAGGCGATCCGTCAGTGTGATGACCTGCGTATAGCTGCGCTCCTCTGCGAGCTTGGAGCTGCCGCGATGCAGGTAACCGAACACCGGCTCAACGTCCACGACCTCCTCGCCGTCCAACAGCGCCCGGATGCGGAATACGCCGTGTGTGGACGGGTGCTGCGGCCCCAGGTTGAGCAGTACCGGCTCGATATCGTAGTTGGCGTTATCGCTGTTCATTTCAGAGGTCACTGCCATGCCGCCCTATGAGAAATCTTTCCTCAAAGGATGGCCTGGAAACCCCTCCCAAAGCAGAATCCGCTTCATGTTCGGGTGGCCCTCGAATTCGATCCCAAATAGGTCATAGATCTCGCGTTCCTGGAGGTTCGCCCCCTCCCACACCGGCGTTACCGATGGCACGCTGAGTTCGTCCCTGCCCCACACGCGGACTTTCAGTGTTGCCTCCTGATTTCGGCGGATCGACAAGAGGCCGTAGCGCAACTCGAAACGGTCGATGAAGTCGACGGCATCGATCGAGCGCAGCATCCGGAAATCGGTCTCATCGTTGTCGCGCAGGATCCGACAGACTTCGGCAATGGAATCAGGGGAAACGACGACCCACTCCTCGCGCTCCTCTTCGACTGCATCCGGCAGGACGGCGCGGAGTTTCTCTGCTATGTCGTGACCTGAAAGGGCGATTGTCATGCGGCCTCAGGAGATGAGCTTTCTCAGGCGCGGCTCTTTCTCGCGGACGAGCGATTCACGCTTGATCTTTTCCTGGAGCTTGAGTAAGCCGTGGAGAAGCGCGTCGGGCCGCGGCGGGCAGCCGGGCACATACACGTCAACCGGCACAAGCCGGTTGACGCCCGGAACGACGCTGTAGCCCTGGAAATATGGCCCGCCGCTCGTGGCGCAAACGCCCATGGAGATAACCCACTTGGGATTAGGCATCTGCTCATAGATGCGGCGGACAACGGGCGCCATCTTCCACGTCACGGTGCCGGAGACAATCATCAAGTCGGCCTGCCGCGGCGATGCCCGGAATATCTCCATGCCGAAGCGCGCCTGGTCGAAACGCGGCATAACAGCGGCAATCATTTCAAAGGCACAGCAGGCGAGGCCGAGCGTCACCGGCCACACGGAGTTGGAGCGTCCCCAATCCAGCAGCGCATCAAGCGACGTGACGAGCACGGATCGCTTTAGTGACTCCGGGACCTCGATAGGCTCATCGACATGCTGCTCTGTCGCGAGGGCCCGCAGCCTCTCGATGACCTCCCCCTCCTCGTTGTCCATCTGGTTGGTTGTGACGGTGAGGGGGATGCCGTAGGGCGACGGCAGCTGTTCAGGCCCGGGCGGCGTCGGAATCATTTCTGCCACTCAAGCGCCTCCTTCTTCCATTCATAGAGAAATCCAACGAGCACAAGTAGTAAGAATATCGCCATGCCGATGAACGCCACCCACCCCATTGAGAGGAATCGCGCTGCCCAAGGCAGGAGAAAAATCACTTCAACGTCAAAGATGACGAAGAGAAGAGCAAAAAGATAGAAGCGGAAGTTGAATTGGACATTCGCATCGCCCGTCGGAACCATGCCGGACTCATACGTCATTCGCATGAAACGGGGTTCCTGGTCGGCGGGAGTTGAAGGGCGAATTCGGATGCGTTGAAGCATCCCGGAGAAAATCATGAGGCTCAGGGGAACGAGAACGGCGGCAACTGCCATAGCCGCGATAATCCAATACTTGCCACTCTCAACCACGCTGGTGGCTCCTTCAGGCAGGTTGGGTTCCGCTTGCCGCCATAGCCCACTCTATGTACGCGCGCGCGCTCATGTCAATGGCGCGCCTTGCCCCCTTGCCGTAACCTTAGCGCATGTCTGCGTCAATCGAGCCGCTGCTCAGCGTCGAGAATCTCCGCACGTCCTTTTTCACGCAGGCCGGCACGGTCAAGGCCGTACAGGATACGAGCTTTGTCGTTCGGCCAGGGGAAATCCTGGGCATCGTCGGTGAGAGCGGCTGCGGCAAGACGACAGCCGGCCTCTCGATAATGGGACTCGTACCCTACCCTGGCCGCGTTGTGGATGGGCGCATTCGCTTCCGGGGAACCGACCTCGACGACATGGATGAAGATGATCGTCGAATCATGCGCGGCGAGGCCATGGCGATGATCTTCCAGGACCCGCAGGCGGCGCTAAACCCGCTCATCACCATCGGCGACCAAATCGCTGAGATATTCAACGCCCACGGGCGCGTCGACGCGGATGAGGTTCAAGAACAGACGCTGGTTGCGCTTTCCTCGCTCGGCCTGCCGGACCCCGAGCACGTCATGCAGAGCTATCCATGGGAGTTGAGCGGCGGCATGTGTCAGAGGGTGATGCTGGCAATGATGCTTGTACTGGAGCCTGAGCTCCTCATTGCTGATGAACCCACCTCGGCGCTTGACGTGACGCTGCAGTCCGAGATCCTGGACCGAATCATGGGACTGGCTAAAGACTCGGGGACAGCAGTCATCCTTATCACTCACGACATGGGCGTCCTCGCTCGTGCGGCGGACAACGTGATCGTCATGTACGGCGGCCGCATTGTGGAGTCCGCCGACACGGTCACGCTGTTCCACAACCCCAAGCATCCCTATACGGCGGCTCTGTTGAACGCCATACCCCGTCTGGACAGGGATATGAGGCCGTTGCGCGGCATCCCGGGCGCGCCACCGGACCTGCTCGACGCGCCTGACGAATGCCCGTTCCTGCCACGCTGCAACAAGGCAACCGTGGTCTGCCGCACAAATCCGATGCCGCCGCTGGTGACGATAGACGAAGGCCACACCCTCGCCTGCTATAACCCGCTCACTGAGGAGCGAACGAGCTAGCGTTCGACGCTAACGGCGTCCGGTCGCTCCTACACCGCAGAGATCTGCGATGAGCAGCTCCATTGCCGTATCCTCGTTGAGTTGGCCGGTCTTGAGCGCGATATCGTAGTCCAGGATGGCGCGGTGCATCTCACGCAGGCGAGGCATCGTGAAACTGCGGCTCTGGTTCACGGTCTTGCGGATGGCGAAATCCGAGCGTGAGCCGATAGCCTCCTGCAATTCGGCCTGTGAAACGTGGCGATCGGTCGCGTCCTTGGCGGCAAGAAGTCGCCTCACCTGCGTGCCGAGCATGGCCATTATCTGCGGTACGGCCGCTCCGGTGTCCGTCCGCAGCCTTTCGATTCGTTCCCGGGCACGAGGATAGCGTCGCTCGATCACGTCATCAACCATCGCGAAGATGTTTTCCTCGCGCGTTGCGCCGGTCATTGTGGTGACGTCCTCAACCGTGATCGGCCTGTCAGGTCCTGCGTAGAGCATGAGCTTGTCGATCTCATTGGAGAGCGCCCAAAGGTTGCTGCCGTGCGCGTCCCCCAAAGCCCGCTGAGCCGCGCCGTCCATTTGGCCTCCCCGTTCCTGCACGCTCCGGCCAATCCAGTTGGTCAGGTCATTGCCTCTCAGGGGCGCAAATACGCGGACGGTGGCCACGGGCGCGAGATGTTTGAGCAGCGGATTGGAGTCCGTGGCATTTGCATCTGAGAGCACGAGGATATTCGATTCCGGCAAGCTGGGAGCGACCTCCTTCAATTGACCCCATCCCCGGAATGGGTCCGGTGATTGTTGCTGAGAATCGTCGAGAGCCGCTTGCCGGGAACGACGTCCACCCGTCCCGGTCCTTCCTCCTGCACCGCCCTGCGAGCGAGCGAACACGGCCAGCAGCCCTTCAACAACGACGAGGCGACCGCTTGCCAGGAAAGGCACCGCTCCGGCCTGGGCTATGACCTCAGCGGGGGTTGTGTCGGTGGCGCTGAGGGTCACGGTATTGAGGGAGGCCATGTCCGGGTCGCCAAGCTGTTCCCGGAGCGCATCGATGGCGCGCTTGCGGGAATAGTCGTCCTCGCCGTAGTAGATTTCCAGCACCGTAATCCCCAATCCCAACATTGCCGCGCGACGCGCACCCACGTAGAATATGCCGCAACACCTATGACATCATCGCCCTCGTCGCTGCAAGAGCGATACGACATTATTGCCGCCCTGCCCGGGACATCCCTGTATTCAGTCTATTCCGCCATCGAACGCGAAAGTGGCGATGCTGTAGAAATCCGCGAGCCACGGGTCCGCGCCCTTGAAAACGCGGCAACACTTGGGCCTTTTCGATCGCTCATGGAGCAGCATCTGGATGTCCATCATGCACATCTCGGCAGGTTGTTGGAAATCCACCCGGATGGCGAGACATTCTGGATGGTGCATGAGCCGGCGCGTGGCGAGCAACTCCGTGGATGGCTAACACGAGGACTGCAACTTGATGAGGCGCTGCAGCTCGTAGCCCAGGCAGCGTCGGGGCTGCAGGAGCTGCATGATGCGGGTCTCATTCACGGTGACGTTAATTCTCGCGATGTCTTCGTCACGCCCGTATCCGGCGCGCAACTCCGGAACGCCGGGCTGTCCGAATTATCTATCAGCATGAGCGGCCTGCAGTCGTCTCTGCAGATCCCCCTGCCGGCGTTCATGGCGCCGGAGGTTCTCCGTGGTTCCGAGCCTGGGCCAAAGTCGGATATCTTCTCACTCGGGATGGTGCTGTATGAGACGCTGACAGGCCACCTGCCCTTCACCGGCAACAATCGCGACACTGTGCGGGTGAAGCAGCAGGAGGGGCGCATCGCACCGCTCACTGCGCTGAATCCTGCACTGCCCGCCGCGCTCGACGAGATTGCCGGCAAGGCGCTTGCGTGGGATCCGAATGAACGCTTCGCATCGGCCCAGGAGATGCGGGAAACGCTCCTCGAGTTTCGGAACAATCTCTCCATGCCGGATGCGCAGATTGTGGTGCCCGACGAGACCGCGCGGCAGGAAATCCTGGACGACATCGCTCAATTCGAACCGTCGCGTGTGAGCGCGGACGGGGATGGAACGGGTGAGTTCCGTGTTTGCGGGGAGTGCCTGACTATCAATCTTGCAAGCGTGACTCGGTGCGCCGTGTGCTGGCGGGACATCCGAGAGACCCCGGTGCGGAATCGAATTGAGGGAGAGGCGTTTGCCCAACAAACACAACGCAACCGAACCAAAAAGAAATGGATACGTCGCGGGGCAATCGCTTTTGCCGTACTTGCCCTTCTCGCACTGTTCGTCTACGACCGCGGCGCGCCTCCCGGCCTGTTGACCGGGCCCCCAACAACCACGCTGACAGCACAAGCGGGCAACGGGTTGTGGACGACGCCGCGTGGTGGAGCAGCCAATAGCGGAAGTGTTAGCGGCGTGGACATAGTGCCGCAAGGAGTTGAACGGTGGCGTCTGGAAATCGGTTCGGAAGTGACGTCGTCGCCGACAATCGACAACGGCCGCATCTTCGTGTCGACGCTCGACTCACGTATCCTGGCCTACTCGACTGAGGACAATTCGCTGATCTGGGAACAGCGGGGGCCGGGGCCAATCGACTCGGCGCCGGTCGTTGCTGATGATCGCCTCTACATCGCCTTCAGGAATTCCACCTTGGCCGCATTTGAGGCGGACACCGGGGAATTGATCTGGGAATCGCTGATTGCCAATCCACTATTCTCGTGGGTCGGCGTGGCCGACGGCAGCGCATACGTGGCCTCTCAGAACGGCGTGATCCAATCATTTGATGCGGGGAACGGCGAGAAGCGGTGGGAGATTGACATGGAGGTCGGCATGGCCTCGCCGCCGTCCATCAGCGAAGGGATGGTTATCATCCCAACGCGGGGCAGGCAGGTTCTCGGGCTCGTTGGCGAAACAGGTCAGACGAGATTTAGCTACGTGGTCCCCGGCCCTGTTGAGGGAGCTGCCGCAATCAGTCACGGCACGGCCGCGCTTGGTGACGCTCGGGGATTCGTCCGCGCAATCAATATCCGTTCGCAGAATCTCCCGCTTGAAAAGACTGTGCTCCGATTCTGGTCGCAGTTCTATATCTGGGGCCTCGCGCCATTCCCACCTGCGCAAAGCGGCACGGTGTGGACTCAGAGCATCCGGGAAGAGGTTTGGGCGGACGCCGCAATCTCCGGCAACCGCGCCTTCTTCGCTACCAGGGAGGGCAACATCCTCGCATTCACCCTCACCGGGGGAGAACTGTTATGGGAGACGGCTCTGAGTGATGTACCTACCCGGACTGGCGCCCCCACAATCGTCAATGACGTTCTGTATATCGGTTCGGAGTTCGGCATCCTTTATGCCCTGGACGTCGTGACGGGCGAACACCTGTGGGATATCGATCTTGGAGACGAAATTTCCTCAGCGCCCGCCTACGCAGACGGCGCACTCTTCGTGCTCACCGACAACGGCACCCTGTACGCTTTCGACTAGCCACACGATGGACGTTGGTATTATCGGCCTGCCCTCAAGCGGAAAAACCACTCTGCTCAATGCCCTAACGCATGCCCATGCAGAGACAGGCGCGTTCAGCGCAGCCACGCAACCCAACCTTGGCGTCGTGCGAATCCCTGATCCAAGGCTGGACCGCATCACTGAGCTTGTTGAGCCGAAGCGCGTCGTACAGGCAGAGCTTTCATTCGTCGATATTCCAGGGCAGCCACCGGAGATGGGCAAGTCCCGTGGCATCCAGGGTCAATACCTGCTGGGGGTGAGCCAGGCTGACGCGTTGCTTCTCGTCGTTCGCGCATTCCGCTCCCCGGCATTGCCCGATCCCACCCCGGACACCGACATCGAGACGATGCTCATGGAGATGGTGTTCGCGGATATGGCCGTCGTCACGCGGCGTCTGGAACGCATTGAGGATTCCCTGAAGAGCGCGCGCGCCACGGAACGGGATGCGTTGACGGCCGAAGCGGACCTATTGCGTCGCCTCCACACTGCCCTCGAAAACGGCGAGGCAATCCGAAGCGTAGACATGACGCCGGACGAAGCTCGCATGATTTCAGGGTTCACTTTCCTGACCACCAAGCCGCTGATCATCGTGCTCAACATCGCGGAGGACGACCTGTCCCGGGGTGTGGCCCTGTCCGCGGAGTGGAATGAGAAGCTTGGCAGTCCGACAACCGGTTGCATCGCGCTCTCCGCCCGACTTGAGGAAGAGTTGTCGCAGCTGGAGCCGGAAGAGGGCGCGGCGTTTCGGGAGGAAATGGGCGCTCCGCCTGACTCCACCGGCGAGTTGTCCCGCCTGGCGCAGTCGGTTGCGGGCCTGATCACTTTCTACACGGTCGGGCCAAATGAGACGCGCGCGTGGCAGCTTGAGGCGGACACGCCTGCGCCCCAGGCGGCGGGCAAGAAGATTCACACAGATATGGAACGTGGATTCATCCGCGCCGAGGTCACGTCCTACGACGACTTTCTCACCGTAGACGGCAAATTTCCGGAGGCACGGCGACGGGGCACGCTCCGCCAGGAAGGCAAGACCTACATCATCCAGGACGGTGACGTTGTGACCTTTCTGTTCAACGTGTCAGGGCGGTAACGGAGTCCCCCTATCCCTGTGCGTCCTGGATAGCGCGCCAGACACGTTCTGGCGTTAGCGGCATCTCTATGTGGCTCACTCCCATAGGAGAGAGCGCGTCTACGACAGCGTTCACAACGGCGGACGGCGCGCCCGTCGTGGGGCCCTCGCCCATTCCCTTGACACCCAGCGAGTTCAGCGGTGAAGGAGTCTCCGAGAACGCCACAACGAATTCCGGCGTCATCTCTGCCGTTGGAATCGCATAGTCCATCAGCGAGGCGTTCAACAGTTGTCCGGCCTGATCGTATTCGGAAATCTCGTACAGCGCCTGCCCGATGCCCTGTGTCGCCCCGCCATGCACCTGCCCTATAACCGTCATCGGATTCACGATAGTGCCCTGATCGTCAACGGTGAACAGGCGCTGGAGATCGACGTCTCCGGTCTCGGTGTCTACATCCACAACGGCGATGTACGTGCCGAAGTTGTATGTCAGGCCGCTGGGCTGGAAGAAGGAATCCTCATCCAGACCGAACTCCATATCGTCCGGGCGCGCAAGCACCTGGAAGGAAGCGTCCGCCACCTCAGCGAACTGGAGTTGACGCTCCTTGTCCGTCGTACAGGTGAATACGCCGCCGTCCAGCGTCACCTGGTCGGGCTGACAGCCCATCATGTGTGAGGCCAGCCTCAGCATCTTGTCGCGCACCTTTTCGGCGGCAATCTTGGCGGACATGCCGCCCGTCACAAGGGCGCGACTGCCGTATGTCCCTACGCCGTGCGCGATGACAGCTGTGTCGCCATGGAGCACAGCAACGTCATCATCGGAAATGCCGAAAACGTCAGCGACAATCTGGGCGAAGACGGTTTCGCCGCCCTGACCGTGTGGGGACGAGCCGGTGAACAGCATCACCTTGCCGCCTCGGTCAACACGCACCCTGCCCCATTCGTAGCGGCTGCTGCTGGGATCAACCGGGCTGGGGCCGGAGCCGCCCGTCTTGACCCAGGAGGCGATGCCGATTCCCATGTGTCGCCCTTCGGTGCGGGCCTGCTGCTGTTGTTCACGCAGGTTTTGATAGTCGCTCAACTCAAGTACCTGGTCGAGCGACGCCTCATAATTGCCGCTGTCGAACATATCCCCCCCGCCGGAGCGCACCGGCTGGTCAAAAGGCGGGAGATAGTTGCGGCGGCGAATCTCCGTTGGATCAAGGCCGAGCTCACTCGCAAGGCGATCCAGTCCGCGCTCGATAAGATGAATACCCTCCGGCCTGCCCGCGCCGCGGTACGGTCCCTGCGGTGTCGTATTCGTGTAGGCGTTCTCAACCTCGAATTCCACGTTAGGTATGTCGTAAACGCCTGTTGAGATCATGGCGGATGAGGCAGACAGCGACGGCTCAGGTCCTTTGGCATACGCGCCGAGATCATGCAGGTGGCGTACCCGTAGAGCGGTCACTTTGCCGTCTGCATCCGCGGAAACCTCAAGATAGGATGTCTTACCGCGCGCCTGGTGCATCGCCAAAAAGTCCTCAGTCCGTGTGGCTACCCACTTTATGGGAACGCCAAGGTGCATCGACGCGATGCAGATGAGCGCATACTCGGGGTCCTCGTGCTTCACGCCGAAACCGCCGCCAACGTCCGGCGCAACGACACGAACGTTGTCCGCTGACAGGTGCAGAATCTCGGCAAGGTGATCGCGCAGCGCGTGCGGTGTCTGCACCGTCGCCCACAGGCTCATCGTTTCCTGCACGGCATCCCAGTGTGCGAGGCCGGCGCGAGGCTCCATCGGCACGCCATGAATCTTCTGGTTCACGATTCGCTCACGGACGATAACTGCGGCCTCCTCGAAGGCCTGGGAGACATTCCCGAGTTGATAGCGCCAGTGAATGATTCCGTTTGGCCGGTCGTCATGGACGCGAGGGGCATCATCTCTTAGCGCATTCTCCACCTCAATCGCAGGCGCAAGCGGCTCGTAATCAACAAAGATGAGATCCGCCGCGTCCCGTGCTCCGTAGCGGGTATCTGCAACTACAACAGCAACTACCTCACCAACGTGCCGCGCCTTGTCGACTGCTATCAGGTCATACGGAGCTGATTCCGCGTCGTAAAACTTCAGTGAGACCGTCGGATTGGTACCGTAGCGAGGGTGAATGTCCTTGCCGGTGAGAACGGCGGTGACGCCGGGCGTCTGCAAGGCAGCCGAGGTGTCGATGCTGCGGATGCGCGCATGGGCATGTGGGCTGCGGACAAGGCTCGCCCATTGGATGCCGGGAACCTTGATGTCCTCGACAAATGCGCCGCGACCACGCAGGAGTTTCTCGTCCTCCCGACGGGCGACTGATTGCCCGACAAGCTTCGTGTCTGTGGCCATGTCTCCGTCCTTCCTCGTGGCTATTCCCGCGCCCGTTCTACCGCCTTGGTAAGAGCGCGCTTGGTTAGTACACGGCACAGATTCTGCCGGTACTCCGGCGAACCGTGCAGATCCGCAATGCACTCGAGGCCATCCGCCGCCATAGCGGATGCCGTTGCGATGGTGTCCGGTGTCGGCACGTGCCCTCTCAGGGCATCTTCAACGGCCGTTGCACGGGCCGCGCGTGACGCCGCGCCCGTTATGCCGACGGCGACGCGGGACAAATACCCGCTATCATCCAGCGAAACTGCCGCAGCCACGCCGACGATGGCAAAGTGTGACGCCTTATTCGCAAACTTGAGATAGGCTGCGCCCGTCTGACCGTCTGAGATGGGGATGATGATCTCCGTGATGATTTCATCCTCAGCCAGCGTCGTAATGAACGCGTCCATGATGAGTTCATCAACGGATACAACACGAACGCCGTTCGGGCCCGCAATTTGCGCCCGCGCATCAAGCGCAAGCAGCGTGGCGGGGTAGTCGGCAACCGGGTCAGCGTGAGCGATGCTGCCGCCGATCGTGCCAAGATTCCGCACCTGCACGTCCGCAATCTCCGCAGCCGTTTCAGCCAACACCGGCAGAGTATCAAGCACGACGTCGGACCCGGCAATATGGGCATGGCTCGTCATCGCGCCGATCCGCAGATTGTTGCCGTCCGTGCTGATATGGGACAACTCGCCGCGCGTCTTGCGCAAATCAACCACGAGGCCAGGCATGGCGACCCTGAGTTTCATCATCGGCAAGAGGCTTTGACCGCCGGCAATTATCTTGCCCTCCCCGGGCCGCTGTTGGAGGAGAGTTATCGCCTCCGCGACAGAATCAGGGGCGGCATAGTCGAATGCTCCGGGAATCATGACTGATCTCCATTCTGCGCGTCCTGTATGGCGCGCCACACGCGCTCCGGCGTTAGCGGCATCACGATGTCACGAACATTGAACGGGGCGAGCGCGTCAACAACTGCGTTGACCACGGCGGGGGGCGCGCCTGTCGTCGGTCCTTCTCCCATGCCCTTGACCCCGAGCGGGTTGGTGGGCGACGGGGTCTCGATGAATTCAGAGATGAACTCCGGCATCATCTCCGCTGTCGGCAGCGCGTAGTCCATCAGGGACCCGCTGAGCAACTGCCCGTTTTCGTCGTAGACGATGTCCTCATAGAGCGCCTGCCCGATTCCTTGCGCCGCGCCGCCGTGAACCTGCCCTTCCACGATGACCGGATGGACGACGACGCCTTGATCATCCACGCAGAACAACTGCTGCAGGTCAACGTCGCCCGTTTCCGGATCAACCTCCACCACGGCAACATACGTGCCGTAATTGAAGGTGAGGTGAGTCGGTTGGTAGAACGATGACTCGTCCAGGCCCATTTCCATGCCCGGGGGCCGTTCAAGGACCTGGTTGATTCGGGCTGCAACCTCACGGAAGGTGATCGACGAGCCGTTGGCGTTGAACACGCCGTCCGTGAACTCCACACCGTCCGGGTCGCTGCCGAGAGCGTGACCAGCGAATCGGGTCATCTTGTCGAGAATCTTCTGGGAGGCCTGTAGCACGGCCATTCCGCCCACAACCATGTTGCGGCTGGCAAACGTGCCCATCCCGTACGTGACCGTTGCCGTGTCGCCGTGTGTCACAGAGATATCGTCTATCGGGACATGGAGTGTATCGGCGGCCACCTGCGCGTAGGTCGTGTAGTTGCCCTGCCCGTGCGGTGACGAGCCGGTGTAGATGGTCACTACGCCGCCGGGAGAGACTTTCACGCGAGCCCACTCCGGCATGGACGATGAGGGATCCAGCGACGAAGGGCCAAACCCGCCGGTCTTGACCCATGACGCCAGCCCGATTCCCAGGTACTTCCCGTCCGCACGCATCTCACTTTGCCGTGCCCGTAGGCTCTCGTAGCCACTGACCTCCAGGGCCCGCTCCAGCGCCTCGGGGTAATTCCCGCTGTCGTAGATGTCTCCGCCGGGCGTGCGATAGTACGGAAACTCCTCCGGCTGGATCATGTTCCGCCTACGGATTTCCGCAGGGTCGATATCCAGGTCACGCGCCAGCATGTCCATAGCGCGTTCAATCAGATAGATGCCCTCGGGCCGACCGTACCCGCGATAGGCTCCCTCCGGTGTGTGGTTCGTATAGACGGAATGGACTTCAAACGCGGCCTCTCGGATGCCGTAAACGCCGGTAGCGATGATGGCCGAGGTTTGCGCAACGATTGGGGTTGCCCCCTTGGGAAACGCGCCCAAATCCGTGGTGTGCCTTAGACGCAGTGCCTTGACACGGCCATCACGATCGGCGGCGATCTCAAACTCCGAGGTTTTTCCGCGCGCGTGGCTGAGCGACAAGAACTCTTCGGTGCGCGAAGCAGCCCACTTGACGGGCAGTCCGAGTTCCATCGAGGCGATTGCCAGCAAGAAGTACTCCACCTCCCCACCGTGTTTCGCGCCAAATCCTCCTCCGACGTCCGGAGCGACGGAGCGAATCTGATCGGGAGAAATGCCAAGCACTTCCGCCATCTGCGTTCGCAGTTCATGTGCACCCTGAATAGATGCCCAGACGGTGAGGAACTGTGTGGCGGGGTCCCAGTGGGCGATGCCGGCACGCGGCTCCATCGGGACGGCGTGAATTCGCTGGTTCACGAAATCATGCCGCAGGATGATCTCCGAGTCCTCAAAGGTGCTGGATACGTTCTCCGTGCTCTTGAGCCATCGAACCTGCTCATTGGAGCGTTCGTCATGTACTCTCGGCGCGCCGGGCTCCATCGCCTGCTCCGGCGAATTAGCCACCGGAAGCGGCTCGTACCTGACCATCAGCAGATCGGCCGCGTCGCGGGCCGCCTCCCGGGTTTCCGCAACCACGATGGCGACGATTTCCCCGGCGTATTTGGCCTTGTCCCTGGCGATGAGAGTGAACGCGGGCGCGCCGGCCTCATTGTCGCGATTCTCCGCGTCCCGCACGGCGAGAACCGGCGGTATGGGGTGATAGGGAGGGTGAACATCCGCTCCGGTGAGAACACGCAATACTCCCGGATGAGCCATTGCAGCCGAGGAGTCGATGTTGAGAATACGGGCGTGGGCATGCGGGCTGCGGACGAAGTGCGCCCACACGGTTCCGGGGATGTTGATGTCGTCGGAGAACGCGCCCTGCCCTCGCAGCAAGCGGTCATCCTCCTTGCGACGGGGCGACTGGCCGATCTGGCGAGGCGGGCTGCTCGTGGTCATGGCGGTCACCTCACCGGGAAAGTTGACCGGCCGCGAATTCGATTGCCAGGACGATGTTCTGATACCCCGTGCAACGACACATGTTTCCGGCCAGCGCGTGCTTAATCTCGTCCTTCGATGGATTCGGGTTCTCGTTGAGAAGCGCCTTGGAGAGCATCAACATGCCGGGTGTGCAGAAACCACACTGGAGTCCGTGCTTCTCCGCAAACGCCTGTTGGATGGGATGCAATGTGCCGTCGGCGGCGGCAAGCCCTTCTACGGTCTCAATCTGCTGCCCGTCCGCCTGCACGGCGAGCATCGAGCATGACTTGACCGCTTCTCCGTTCAGAAGAACGGTGCACGAGCCACACTGGGACGTATCACAGCCAACGTGCGTGCCGGTCAGGCCGATGACGTCACGGATAGCGTGGACAAGCAATAAACGCGGCTCAACATCAATGTTGTATTCCGTGCCGTTGATGGTCAGTGTTACAGGAATCGAATCAGCCATAGTCGCACCCGCCCCCGTTGCTCTTACGTACCCTGAGGCGATGCTATTCCCACTGCGCGCGGGCGGTCAACTATGTGGCCGGTCTATTGGGACGCGGCAGCCTCTCGCGATAGCGCTTCAAAGAACTGCCCCATCAACATCCGAACTGCGGTCTGCACCATGCGCGAGCCGATCTGCGCCAGAGTCCCACCGACCTGCGCGTCCGCCTCAACCTCCACGAGTGTTCCCTCGCCGTCCTCGCTCAGGTTGATCATCCCCGTGCCGGACACAAACCCCGTCGGCCCCTGTCCGTTTAGGGTCATCTTGTACGACTCCGGCGCTGCCACGTCCTCGATTTCAACCGCCCCGCTGAACCGGCCACGGATTGGCCCGACTCCGACGGATAAGGTCGCGGAAAACTTGGTGGGCGTCTCCGCGTCGAGAGTCTGGCATCCCGGAACCATACGTTGCAGGGCCTCCGGATCATGCAGAAGCTCCCATACGCGCTCTCGCGACGCGGGGACGGTGTGACTGCCGATGATATTCATAGATTGATGTTACTCGGCTCGCCCGGCAACCGGTGTGGCCGGACGCGGCGGTTCAATGGCTACGCGCATTCCCTCTTCGAGTTGCCCTCGCACATCGCCGATGCTGCTCAGGTGGTGCGTTTCCACATAGGTCTTCAGTCCGTCAATGACGTCCAGCATCGTCGTGGGGCGCGTGAAATTGGCGGTGCCGACAGCAACAGCCGTCGCGCCTGCCAAGATGAACTCCAGGGCGTCTTTCGCGGACGTGATGCCGCCAATACCGACAACTGGCAGCGACACAGCGCTGCACACCTGCCAGACCATGCGAACCGCGATGGGACGGATTGCCGGGCCGGACACGCCGCCGGTCATCGTGCCCGTAACGGTGCGTTGATTGTCCACGTCAATGACCATGCCGGAAAGCGTGTTGATGGCGGAGATGGCCGTCGCGCCACCCTGTTCAGAGGCCCTGGCGATGTCCGCGATGGATGTAATGTTCGGCGTCAGCTTGGCGATGACCGGGCCGTCGAAACGGTCGGACACCCCGCGCAGGACTCGCTCAACATTGGCCGGGCTCGCGCCAATCTCCATGCCGCCTGCCTCAAGGTTGGGACAGGAGATATTGACCTCAAGGCCCGCAACACCGGGCTCGCCGTTCAGTCGCTCGGCAAGGCGGTCATACTCCTCGATCCCCAGCCCGCCGATGCTGACAATGACGGGGGAATCATACTTGGCATATTCGGGCAGTAGCTCGGTGAGAAAATGCTCGACGCCGCGCGACGGTATGCCGATGGAGTTGAGCATTCCTGCAGGGGATTCGGCGGTGCGGGGGGCGGGATTACCCGCGCGTTCTCCGTAGAAGATCGTCTTGGGAACAAGCGCGCCCAATTGGCCAAGGTCAAACAGGGTTCCCATCTCCGGCCCGAAACAGCCGGATGCAGGCATGACCGGGTTCTTGAGGGTCAGCCCGGCGCCGAGGTCAACCGCCAATCTGTTGTCGGTCTCAGTGTCCTGTACGGCCATCGCCTATACAGTAACCCCTGCCGGGTGACAGCGAAAGACGGGGCCGTCGCGGCACACCAGCGGCGACTCAGCCGACTCTCCAAACGCGCCTGTCGCGCAGGAATGGCAGTAGCCCAGGCCGCAGGCCATGTGCGCCTCAAGTGAGACGTAGGCCTCAACGTCCGCGGGCGCGGCAAGCTTAGTTGTCAGTTCAATCAAACGATTGGAGCCGCAGACGTAGGCCTGCTGTACGCGACCGGACTCGATGATCTCACTGATCCACGGCTCCACGTTACTAACGTCGCTGCTCCCGTCCGTGTCGTCGACATAGAGAGCGTGCCCACGGGCCTTCTTGATCATGTCTTTGCCGAGCACAACGTCCTTGTTACGCCCGCTGAATACGGCATAGATCTCAATGTTGCGGCGGTTCGCCTCGTCGATAAGCGTCGTCAGCGAGCACACACCGATGCCGCGGCCAACAATAAGGATTCCGTTGGTGGTATCGGAAATGGGGAACGGCCGCCCGACGGGGCCGACAATCTCGACGATGTCCCCGGCCCTGCGCTGAGCCATGGCAGCCGTGCCGTAACCCACAACGCGGTAGACGAAATCCGCAGTACCCGCAGACTTGTCGTACTGATAGACCGCCATGGGACGCGGCAGGATTGGGTGGACGTCCGTTGCGGAACCGGGGCGGATGACGCCAAACTGACCCGGTTCGCCATTCGCCAAAGCTTCGGAGCGCACGCGCATCAGATAGTGCTCCGGCGCAATCTCCTCGTTGGAGATGATCTCCGTTTCGACGAACGTTGCGGCGGGCGCCTGATGGCCGTTTGTCTGCATAACCTCAAGCCGCACGCTGGACGGCAGGCGCAGTTGCGGGACGTGTGTGCCCGCGAAGACGGGAATCGTCCCGTTGGCGTCTAGAAGTTCGGATGTCATTCGGCAACCTCTTTCGTCAGGAATGTGTCGATATCACGGATACTCTCCGCGAGCGCCTGCGCGCCGATGGCGATGTCCTCCATGCTCGTCCACTCCTCGGGGCAGTGGCTGAGGCCGTCGCGGCTCGGGACAAAGAGCATCGCGGCAGGAATGCCGCGGGAGAGAATGCCGGCGTCGTGCCCCGCCCCGCTCGTCGTAACGCGGTGCGGAACATCGAGGCGCTCGGCGGCGGCAGTTGTCAGATCGCGCAGCCACTTGGGCAGCACGACGGGCGATGTATCGGAGACCACTTCCCAGTCGCAGCGCAAACCGCGCCGGGCAGCTGTTTCCTCTGCCCGCGTAACGATATCCTGCGTGGTCAGGCGCTGCCGATCGCTGTCTACGTCGCGCACGTCAAGATAGAATTCCACTTCGCCAGGGATGGTGGTGATGCTGTTTGGGAATACATGCAGACGTCCGACTGTGGCAACCGTGGCGCGGCGGCGAGGCTCGTTGGCGATTGATTCAGCAGCAACGATGACCTCCGCGGCGGCAACCAGCGCGTCCTGCCGTTGCGACATAGGCGTGCCGCCGGAGTGGTCCTGCCGTCCACGGATCGCGATGCGTATCCGCGTGTTTCCTGCAATGGCGTCCACCAGCCCGATGCGCTCATCCTCCTCATCCAGCGACCGCGACTGCTCGATATGAAGTTCAAGAAATGCGGCCAGAGTATTGGGCGCCCAACGCGCCTGCGGCATTGCGTATGGATCAAAACTCAGGGCGCGCATGGCCTGCGCAAGCGTGGTGCCGTTCGCGTCACGCAGCCGCTCAAGGTCGGCCTCTTGCAGCACACCCGCGACAGCCTTGCTGCCAAGGCACGGCTCGCCAAATCGCGCGCCCTCTTCCGATGCAAAGGCAACCACCATAAGTGGATGAGCCGTCTGAACGCCCGTCTCGTTGAACAAGCGAATCACTTCCAGTGCGCCAAGCACACCGACCGCGCCGTCGAATCGCCCGCCGTGCGGCACTGAATCAAGATGCGAGCCGAAGCCGATTGCCGGACGTGTGGGTTCGGTCCCGGGAAGCGTTCCAAAGGTGTTACCGAAGCTGTCCGTGCGGACGGTCAGGCCGAGATCACGCATCCAGCCGGCAACTAGGTCATGCGCGTCACGCTCCTCACGAGAGAACGGAATGCGAGACACGCCGCCGCCCGGTTCACCGCCTATGGCGGAGAGGACTTCAAAGTCGGCGGCGATACGGCCGGGGTCGGCACGCATTTCGGCGACGACAGCCTCAGATTCCTCCGCCGCGTCCGCTGATGCAGCCGCGACTTCCTGCTCAGTCGTTGCCATCAACCCCCACCTCAACCGTCACAAGTGATAGCTCACCTGTGACCTGCCCCACCCCAACCAGTGAAGCTGAGACGGCCAGCTTGCCGCCCTTGTTTTCAACAAATGCACGCGCGAGATTGGCGTCGCGCTCGCTCAGCGTCACCCCAACCAGGGCGACCCTCTCATTCGCCTCAACGTTGCCGGACGCTGTAACCAGTCCCTCGGCATCTGACAGAAGCACAACGGGCTTGTCCATCTGCACGCCGATTGCGAATGCAAGCACGATGTTATCCAGGCCCGGCCACGCTGCAATGAGGTCGGGCGCGGGGGACGGCAGTGTCTCAGAGAGGCATCCGGCCAGTTCGGAGACGGCCGTGGGATTCGCAAGCGGCTCCATCGCGCCGGCAACCCAGCCGCCTTGCTCGTCAGTGCCCTCAACCTGCCCCTCAACAAGGCAGCCTGTTGACTTCAAAAGGTCGACAATATGCGATTCGTTCATTGCACTACTGTAGCGCCTTGGGCGCCGAACCTAGATACCGAGGTCGCGCCGCCTGAACAGCGCGCGGAGTTGGTAGCCTGCGGCGGCGAGCATCTGCTGCGCCCCCTCCTCGCGATCGATGACAACAAGGACATCGGAAACCGTGGCACCGGCGGCGCGCAAGGCGATGCCCGCCTCAATGGCTTGGCTGCCCGTCGTTACGACATCCTCCACAAGCAGGACGCGCTCGCCCGCGAATAGTTCACCTTCCACAACGTTGCCGGTCGCGTAAGACTTCTGCTCCTTCTTGACGATGACGAACGGCAGGCCCATCTCAAGGGAGAGGGCTGTTGCGAGAGCCACCGCGCCGAGCTCCGGGCCCGCGATGCGATCCGTGCCCGGAGGCACAAGCTCCGCCATGAACGCGGCCAGGCGGCGCAGGATGCTGGGCTTGGTCTCAAAGAGGTACTTGTCGAAATAGTAATTGCTGGTGCGGCCGGAGCGGAGAACAAAGCTGCCGCGCAGGTAGGCGGCGCTGAGCAGATCGCGCCCAAGCTCCGTAATGCGCTGCTCACGCGACAGGCCAATTGACCGGCTCAAAGTCGCCACGTGCAGGTCTCCTTTCCGCGCTGCTCATCCAGATTGCGCTATCAGTGTTCTGTTAATGGTACTAGATTCGTGAAGCGGCGCTCGTTCAAGCGTGGGCGCTACAATAACGACGGATCAACCGGCCGCAATTGGGGGAGTCTGGAGTTTCCGCTTATGCACATCGATACGCACAATCATTTCGCCGTTCCCGAATACATTGATCTGCTGCTGAATCGCAACACATTTCCGTATATGGAACGTAGTGGCGACGACATCATCTTCCACGTCAGCGACATGGACTCCTATACCATGCCCGCCGGCATGTTCAGGTTGGAGACGCGCGTCAATGACATGGACGAGGCAGGCGTGGACATGCACGTGATGAGCTGCATCGTTCCTGCGGGCGAGGTTGCTGACGACCCCGTGCTGAACGTAGAACTAGCCGCCGCCGCGAATGAGGGCATCGCGAAGATCCAGAAGGACAACCCTGACCGATTCCTGGGAATGGGCACGCTGCCGCTGTTGGACCCCGACGCGGCGGTCAAAGAGCTGGACCGAGCGGTTAATGACCTTGGCCTGCGCAGCATGATGCTGACCTCCAACGTGGCGGGCAAACAGCTGCATGAGCCGGACTTGTGGCCCATCTATGAGCGGGCAGAAGAACTCGGCGTCGTGATGATGATCCACCCAAGCTGGCCTGTGATGGCAAAGCATCTTGAGGGTTGGACGATGGCCGTCAACATGGGATTCCTCTTTGACTCATCCACGGCCATGATGCGCATCATCCTCAGCGGCGTCATGGAGAAGTACCCGAACCTCCAGTTCGTCCTTTGCCACCTCGGCAGCACCCTGCCCTTCCTCATGGGGCGGCTGAATCGCACGGGCGGCCCGCGCGCAGGTCACTGGGGTGAGAACGACAAGGGCCCCTGGGAGTATTTTAAGCGCGTCCACATTGACACCGTTTCGCGACTCAGGCCGGCGATAATGTTCGCCCGTGAACTCATGGGCAACGACATGATCATGTTCGGGACGGACTACCCCTACACGACGATTCCACCAATGAAGGCCGACGTGACGGAATTGGATCTACCCGAGGACGATCGCAACGCCATCCTCGGCGGCAACGCGGCGCGGCTGTTTGGTATCGAGGGCGGATAACACGGTGATGGCAGACAAGCCGACAATCGCCATCGTCCCGACGGGAGGCACGATCCAGAACGGCCTGCCTTTCGTCACGTCAAGCAAGGCGGGCGGGCCGCTCAACGTTCTGCGCGCCCAGCGCCTCCATGAACCCGTCACGGTACGCATTCGGCGTGAAGATAGAGACGGCAACCCCGTGGACGATGGGGGGGATGAGTTCCACGAAGTCACTCTGACACCGGAGGATGGCCTCTATCTCCTGCCCTATATGGAACCCGGGCATGAGCCTCCCGATGTATATTCTCAATTCCATCTCGCCGCCAAGCGTGTCATTGAGGAAATCGACCGTTTCAGCGTCGACACAAATGGCCGCAATGGGCTGCTGTCTGACGTCGCAGATCTGCGGGTGGAGATGGTCATTGATCCGGACACCGGCGGCGAGTTGCGTCGCGGCGGTGAAACGTTCTCTATGCGGGAACTCGTCCTCATCGCCAACACGGTCAATGAGGCTCTTGCGCAGCCGGACGTTGATGCCTGCATCGTCACACACGGAACGTTCACGACGGAGGAAACAGCCGCTTTCCTTAACTACACCGTGAACTCTCATAAGCCGGTGGTCGTGGCGGCCTCGCAGCGCAGGCACGGCAGCATCGGCAACGACGGCGACTGGAATCTCTGGGACGCCGTGCGCGTTGCGGCATCGCCGGAGGCCGGTGGCAAGGGCGTGCTGGTCATCCTTGATGAGCAGATTTTTCCGGCTCGCGAGGTGACCAAGACGAATCAGAGGCCCGGAGGGTTTGCGTCGCTCGGCGGCTCAGCATCCGCCATCGGCAGTATTGAGGCTGATCAGGTCTCGTTCTATTTCGCGCCGACGCGGCTGCACACGGCGGAGTCGCGGGTGCTGAGCAATGGCTCTCTGCCCTTGGCCCTTCCAACGGTGGACATCGTCAAGACATACGCGGGCGCGGACGACGTACAGGTTCGGGCGCTGATAGACCGTGCGGTTTCTGAACGCGGCGGGAACACATCTCATCCCGGCCACGGCATCGTGGTTGAGGGTTTCGCGTACAGCGGCGTGCCACACCGATTCCAGCGCCCTGCATTGGAGGGGGCCGTCCGGCGACATGGCATCCCTGTCGTGCTGACGAGTCGCGGCCTGCGCGGGCGAATTCCCCGGGAGCCGACGCAGGACACTTTCATCACGGGAGATAACCTTTCGGCGGTCAAGGCCCGGCTTCTGCTGACCCTGGCAATTCGGACATTGGGGCCGTTGACACCGTTCGTGGATCTGGACAACCCCACACCGCAGGAACGTGAACGGCTGCTAGCCGAGATCGGACGCTACCAGGAGCTCTTTGACACGCATTAGAAGACCCATACGTGTGATGAGGGAACAATGACGAACGAAGCAGGAATTCCCGAACGCATCGAAGCGCGGCTCCGGCAGTGGGAAGCGGACGGGTTCATCGAAAGATTGCTCGATCACGACCCAACGCTCTGGGCGCCGCGCGGCACACCCGAGATTGAGAATCGGCTCGGCTGGCTCGACCTGCCCACAACCATGGCGTCCAAGGTCGCGGACCTGACCCAATTCGGTCGTGACGTTGCGAGCGAAGGCTTCACCGACGTTGTCGTTCTCGGCATGGGCGGCTCAAGCCTAGCGCCGGAGGTCTTCCAGACCACGTTCGGCAACGCCCAGGGCCACCCCTGCCTGAGAGTGCTCGACAGTACCCATCCCGCCGCCGTGACCGCACTCGCGGATGCGCTTGATGTTTCACGAACTATTTTCGTCGTGTCCAGCAAGTCGGGCACCACGACTGAGATGCTCTCCTTCTTCTACTATTTCTGGGCGAAGCTGACTGAGATGGGCACTGATCCCGGGCCGCACTTTGTCGCCGTCACCGACCCAGGCACGCCGCTGGAGCGGCTGGCAGGCGAACGCGGATTCCGTCGAGTGTTTTCTGCGCCGACAGACGTTGGCGGCCGCTATTCCGCTCTGTGCGAATTCGGCCTCGTCCCTGCGGCCCTCATCGGCGTTGATATCGGCAGTTTGCTCGCAACCGTTCAGTCTGCCCGGGACGCATCAGACGAGGAACTGGAGCAGGCGCTCAGGCTGGGCGCGACAATCGGCGAATGCGCCCTTGCCGGTCGTGACAAGCTGACCTTTGTAACGTCCCCGAGCCTGCGCAGCCTGCCAACGTGGATTGAGCAGCTTATTGCGGAGAGCACCGGCAAGCTCGATGTTGGTATTGTTCCCATCGACCAGGAACCCGTCTGGGACTACCCGGACTATGGCGAAGATCGGGTGATGGTCTACATCGGTCTGCGCACCGAGCCGGAGCAGGAGAAGCGTGAAGCTGTACGTAGCTTGGTGCCAGAGTGGGCGCACGTAGCTCAGATCATTGAGGATACGCACGAGATCAGCAGGCTGATGATGCGATGGGAGATCGCCACCGCTGCCGCCGGAGCCGTGCTCGGCATCAACCCGTTCGATCAACCGGACGTCCAGCTTGCCAAGGACCTTGCTCGTGAGGCGATGGCTGGCGGCGACTCATCTGCAGACGCAGGACGCATCATCTCCATTGACGACGCAGACCTAGAATCTGTGGCAGCAGAGTGGCTGTCATCAGCGGAGTCCGGCGACTACATCGGTGTCCATGCCTACCTTGCGCCCAGCGATGGCGTTTGGGAGTCGATTGGCCAACTGCGGTCAGTGCTTGGTCGGAAAGCAAAGGTGGCTACAACCGGTGGCTACGGTCCCCGATTCCTCCATTCCACCGGACAACTCCACAAGGGCGGCGCGAACAACGGCCTCTTCCTTCAGGTTGTGGATGATGCATCGGAGAACGATGTCCCGGTTCCAGAAACCGACTACACATTTGGACGATTGCTAACCGCACAGGCGGCAGGCGATGCCGGCGCGCTCATTCAACGCGGACGACGGGTGATGCGCGTGACCCTTGGGGCGGACGCGCGGGCCGGGCTGGAGCGACTGGCTTCGCTATTCGAGTAGCCGCTGGATAGCGTTCCGGTTTGGCCTCAGATTGAGGTCTCATTCCCCACGTGGCGACGCACCGTGCCATAATGGATATCGCACTACGGACAGTCTAGTCGGCAACTTCGTGCCGAGGTGGCGGAACGGCAGACGCGCTGCGTTCAGGGCGCAGTGCCCCTAGCGGGCGTGAGAGTTCAAATCTCTCCCTCGGCACCACGACAGGCTGGACGAACTGAGGCCGAAATCGGCCGTAAGTGACACGCGCTTGTAGCTCAGTCTGGATAGAGCGCAGCCCTGCGGAGGCTGAGGCCGTGGGTTCGAGTCCCGCCAAGCGCGCCACTTTTGCCACCCTGTGGGCGGCTAGCTCAGCTGGTTAGAGCGTCTGCTTTACACGCAGAAGGCCGGGGGTTCGAGCCCCTCGCCGCCCACCAAAGCAAATATCCTACCGAGCACACAGATTCCGCGCGCCGCTCAGAGATCGTTGATGATGAATGAACCGGACGCCGTGATTGTGGGAGGAGGCCCTGCCGCTCTTGCGGTCTCTCAGCAACTGGGCGCGCGGGGATTGTCGAGTGTTGTCCTTGAGCGAGGCGAGCGTCTGGGTTGGACGTGGAGGCATCTGTACGACAGTCTGAGGCTGCATACGGGCAAGCACTTGAGCTCTCTTCCCGGGATGCCGTTTCCTCGCCGGACGCCACTGTTTCCCTCTCGCTTGGAGTTCATCGAATACCTTGATAGCTACGCGGCCCAGTTTCGCTTGCAGGTTCACGCAGGCGTGGAGGCTACGGGCCTCCGGCAAAAAGACGAAGGATGGCTGGTCGAAACGAGCAACGGTGAGTATCGGGCGAAGGTAGTGGTGATTGCCACCGGAATAATGTCGGAGCCCATATTGCCCGAATTCGATGGGATGTCGTCCTACTGCGGGCAGATTTCTCACAGCAGTGAATATCGCATGCCTAACCAGAGTCCGGCGCAAAGTGTCCTAGTCGTCGGCATAGGGAACTCCGGCGCGGAGATAGCGTCTGAACTGGCCGAGGCCGGCAGAGACGTAACACTATCGGTACGATCCGGGGCCAATGTCATACCGAGAAGCATCGCCGGCATCCCCTCCCAGTACTTTGGATGGCTGCTGTCGGCCCTTCCGGGCACCTTGCAACGCCGCATCACGTGGGGATTGGCACGCTTTGGCGAACTGCTGAGGCCAACATCCGCCCGGCTGCCGAGGAAACGTTCGCTGGCCGGCTGCCAGGACGTTCCCGTGATCGGGCGCAGAATACTGGACCTCATCGGCGCGGGACGAGTGAAGCACGTCCCCGGAATTGCGGAAATGAACTCAGACGGAGTCCGATTCTCGGATGGCTCAACGTGGACGGGTGACGCCGTGTTGCTGGCAACCGGTTATCGTGCCGCGATCGAATGGATGGGCCCATACGGCGCCAGAGACGAATGCGGGTTTGGGGAACGTAAGGACAGGGTGCGGAGTTCCAGGCACGAAGGACTGTACTTCATGGGCCACAACTACGACGGACGAGGCGGCCTCTACAATATCCGCATCGATTCCAGACGGGTGGCTCGCCTGGTCGCCGAAACTCATGCGCGGAGATAGTCGGCAAACGACCAGAGCGCAATGGCCAATACCATGTGAAACCAGATGGGAATGGTTCGCTGAAACCATCTTCTTTCGGGGTGTCGAATCATGGTGAGAACGTAGCGAATAATCATCGAGGCGAAGTAGACCTCCGCCAGAACTACCAGGTAGGAAGCCGCCGCTTCCCATAGATCGCCCGAAAAGACGGCGTTCTCCTGATAAACCGCCACGGTTATCACGATCATCACTGCCAACAGGACCAATTGGGACGGCAACAGATATCTGTACGGCATCAGGCCGGAGTACCAGTGCTCGTTGGCAGGGAGCCAACGCGGGGCGATTGTTACAACCAATACCTGCCCCAGCACTCGCAACGCGAACAAGGACGTGCAAACGGCAAGTATCACGAAATTGAACGACATCTCAGCAGATTACTATGAGGCATCCTGCCCCCGTAACTCTTCCAGACTTTTCTGCGCTGGACAAGTCCGGTCTTTGCGCGACCTTTGCTACTTGGACTACCATCTGAAATAAACCTATACGGAGGGGGCGATATGACTGTTAACTCGACGGCCGGTTGGGCACTCATTGTTGCTGTGGCAATTGGTTTCGTTGCGGGGATATTCACCCCAGGCGGGCTGTTGATTGATCCTGTGGATACTTCCAGCTTTGAAGATGCGGCGGGCGTCCTGGCCGACAACGCCGTATTGGCCCAGATCGTGACCTCTCTATTTGTCGTCAGCGTCGTACTTTATTGGTTCGGTTTGCATAGTTTGCACCGAGCTTTCAGCGGTGGTTCAGCGATGGACATTGTGTCCCGCTTTGCGCTGAATATCTTCCTGGTTGGGTACGCTCTGCTGATCCTTGAGTTGAGCTTCCGGCATGTCCTGATACACGTGATTGAGCACGGTGTCGGAAGCGCTCCCGCCGAAGAACAGGCAATGGCGACCACGCTCTTTGCGGCGGCTGCGGGCATTCACTTTGCGTTCCTGTACGTCACATCCATCGGCTCGACCATATTCGGGTACGCTTTGGCACGCCGTTCCAAGGGCACCAACATCTTCAAGCTCGCATCGTTGGGGTTGGCGCTCACGGGCTTGCTCAGTTTCGCCGTTCTGATGATTGCAGAGCACGTTCCGGCCATAGACCTGCACGGGGTCGCCATTGCGAGCAATATCGTGCTGCTCTTCGGCTCATTCTGCATCGCGGCCATTGGCGTAGGAATCATCCAGGGGCGGCAGGAGTTCGTGGGCGAGGAAGCTGCGGCCTAGGCGACTACCTCCCCAGGAACATGGTCACGTAGTCGGCGCCAACGTTTGGCATCGTAAGGCCGATTCCTGATAGCGCCTCGTTGAACTTGCTGATGTCGTAGACGCTGGTATCCGTCAGGTACGGCTCTACCGAGTCAAGCGAACGGACCAGCATCTTCAACTCCAGGTCATCGTCATGGTCGGCCTTCGCCTGCAGTCTCGACTTCCATTCCGTCAACGAAACGATCTCCGTGATGTGGCCGTTGCGCCGCATGAGGTCAAAGACCTGGTCTGCCGGAGTCGGGTCCTGCTGGATAACGTTGTAGACCCTGCCCAGATGGCCTGGATCATCGGCAATCTTGCCGATTGCGGAGACAAGGAAATCCACGGGGGTCATTTCGAAGTACCAGTCCGGAGCCTCCGGGGCGCTGCCCAGCCGGGCACAGGCCTTGAGGATGATTGCGAGGTAGTCATTCGGGTTGGCGGTGCCCGTCTGGCTGTGATGGCCGATGTTGCCGGGCCGATAAAGGCAGACCGGCAGTCCTCGCGAAACGGAATGCCAGACCAGCCGCTCCGCGACCCACTTGGACTGGTTATAGCCCCCCTCCATCCGATCCACCCAGCCGTCAATCTCCTTGTTCTCCAGGTACGGAGTGGTGTCGCCGCCCGGAAAGACGCCGCTGGATGAGATGTACTGCACTGCCTTTGGCCTGCCGGCGCTAGCGAACTTGAGAATCTCCGTTGTGCCGCCGACTGTATGGGGCTTGGAGGCTGAGTACGGGTAAACGTAATTGACGGAGGCGGCGCAGTGGAATACCAGGTCAATCTCCTGCGCCAATTCGTCATACTTGTCGCCGCCCAGTCCCATCATGGGCTGCGTGAGGTCTCCCGAGACAGGGATAATCCGATCAGCCTCAGATTGGCTGGGCAACCCGTAGAATTTCTGTGCCTCCAGCACCCGATTGGACGACGCGCCCTCTCCCGGATCACCGCCATCGCGTGCGAGACAGTAGAACGTCGTATCCGGTCCAGTGGACTGCACCAGCTGATCCAGAAGGAATGCGCCAAGGAATCCGGTCGTTCCGGTGACAAAGATGGACGATGCCTCGCTCAATCGCGTAACCTGAGCGTCGCCGCGCGGTGCAATCTCCGGGTCGAGCTGTGCGTCTTGAGCCAGAGTGGCGCCGGATGCTTCGCCCCCTGCCCCGTCATTCTCCAGATATCTCGCAAGTTGGCCTATGGTGGGGTACTCGTATACCTCGACGCCGCTCAGTTCAGTCCCGAACGTCTCCTCGATGGCGATTGTGAGAGCCATGCCCGCCAGCGAGTGGCCGCCAAGATCGAAGAAGTTCCAGTCGTCCTCCAGATCGTCGAGGTTGAGCTCCAGCGTGTCAGCCCACAGCTCGCGCAAGACCGCCAGTCTCTCTGCCGCCGTGGAATGCTCGGTCAGTCTTGTGCGTCGCTTACCCGGCGATGCCCCATTGCGCAACGAGGGCAAAGCCTTCCGCTGCAGCTTGCCGGTCTGCTGATTGATCGGTAGCGCGTCCATCTCAATGAAATGAGATGGGACGGAGTAGAGCGGCAAATATCGTTCCAGCACGTTTCGCAAGTCCCTGCTCGCGCCGCTCCGGGCGTCCAGCTTCCAGGCGGCATTCGGGCCGCGAACAACATAGGCAACCAACCGTTTGCTGGTCTCGTCCAGGGTCTCAACGACAACGGCCGCATCTGCGGCGTCACAGTGTCTGCGCAACATCTCTTCAATCGCGCCGAGATACACGGTGTATCCCCTGATCTTGACCATGGAATCGGTCCGACCCACAATCGTCGTCATTCCGTCGGGAGCAACTTCTGCAAGATCACCGGTTGCGTAGTAGAGCGCTCCATCCAGCGTGATGAATCTCTCGGCATCCAGATCCGGCCTCTTGAGGTAGCCCCGCGCCACACCCTTGCCACCAATGAGAAGCTCCCCTACACCGCTTGTCTCCACGGCTGAGCTATTTTCAGGACGTACGCGAAGCTCGACGCCGTCCATTCGAAAGCCGACCGGGCACGTGTCCATCCCATCCAACGACAGTTCAGTCAGGTCGATGGTGCAGACGTCATGTGTTTCACTGATGCTGTAGGTATTGAACAGGCGGGCATTTGGCGGCAAAACGTCCCGCGCTTGCCTGAGTAGGCTGGCAGGCACCACCTCACCGTTCAGCCAGACGACACGCAAAGACGCCATCTGTTCCCGGAGATGCCCGTGGTCCGAAGAGTTCAAGACGCTCTGTAGCAGGGACGGCGTAAAGAGGATCTCGGACAGTTGGTGTTCTGAGATGAACCTGGCGAGCACCCGCGGAACAAATATGACTTCATCGGGAATCACATATACTGTCCCGCCCTTCAGCAGCGGCCGCAGAAACTCCCAGGGGAAGAAGATGTTGCAACCGACCCTATCACCGAGGTTGTAGGAACTGTACGTGTACCTGGCGTCGTAGGAGGACATCATCGCTCCCACGCTCAGCATCACCCCTTTTGGGTCGCCGGTGGTGCCGGAGGTATAGGGGATGAATGCCAGATCGCCGCTGTCGACGCGTGCCGTATGATTTTCGCTCTCGTGCCCGCGCCAGGAGTGGTCGCTATCGATGGGCAGAATCCGGGTTCCGCTGAACTCAGCCAGTTTGGGCAGGAATCGCTTCTTGGTGAGCACGACCTTTGGCTGAGCCTCCGACACGATGCCCCGCAACAGCGGCTTGGGAGAGTCAACGTTCATTGGCATGAATGCCCCGCCGGCCTTTAGTGTTGCAAGGGCCCCCAGGATGTACTCGGAGCACGTATCCATGAAGATGCCCACGGGCTCATCGGTTCCCACACCGCGGCTTCGAAGCCAGGCGCCCAGCGCGTCCGCCGAACGGTTCAATTCTGTATACGTCATTCGCCCATCGCTGAATACGATTGCCTCAGCATTCGGGGTGCTGGCAGCTTGTATTTCAAATAATTGATGGACGCTGTGTTCCACTAAAACCATCTTATCTTCACCCACCACCCCGCACCTGGCCACGACGGAACAGGTATTCAATAGCGCATCTGTAAGGTTGAGGAGCGATTTTACAATAATGTTAAGTCAATGTAAAATCTAGCGGTGGCCTTACGCCGTTGGGCCGGTCGGATAATCTGTCGAAGGGATGGTTTAAATGCAGTTTGAGTCACTAGAGTTCTATAGGGAGCATGGCAAAAGATACTCCCAGATGTCTCATGAATTTTCGCATTCGAAATACGACGATGTGTCTCATCCGCGGCTGAATGGCGATATGGATCTACTCAATCGCGCACGTAATTTGGCGCCGGGCAAACGCAGCCTGGACGCCGGATGCGGCGCCGGCGCACGTGACGTTGCCCTCTTCCATTCATGGGGATTTGACGCACACGGAATCGACGCGGTCGAGGAGAACATCAAACTGGGGAAGGCAGAACACCCGGAAATTGCCGAAAAGATCGGCATCGCCGACTTGAGAGAGCCCCTGCCATATAAGTCTGAATTCTTCGACCTCATCCTGTGCAATGCCGTTATCCAACATCTGGCGCCGGAGGACGTTGAGTCTACAACGATCCCGGAGTTTGCCCGAGTCCTGGCTCCCGGAGGAGTCCTGCAGCTGATGTTCAAGGTCGGATCAGGCATCGCAGAAGTGAGCGACCCGGCGTTTGGAAATGATGGAGTGGCGAGGCTATTCCAACTCTATGACGAGCATCACCTGCTGAGCATGCTTGACGAGTCCGGCTGCTCCCTGGTTGAGGATGAAGGCGGCGACAAGCTTGGTGGCCTGTTGTACTTCACCGACCACAAGCCGATGCGCTATTGCGTCTTCTGGGTGAGAAAGAACTAGAACCGCTACCGTCAGAGCTGCAGTAGTTGCGCCTCGACGGATGCAGCAGTCTCCTGGATATCGCTGACCGGCAGTTCCGCCAGACCGGAAATCCCGCACTTGAGCCCCGCATAGGCGGCGGCGAATCGTCCGATATTCTCCAGTGACCAGCCCGCCCACAGCCCGTACATGATGCCGGCTGAGAAGGCCGCGCCCGCTCCATTGCAGTCCACCACGTCCACTTGCGGAGGCCTAACGAGATATGCCTCCTCACCCTGTGCAACCACGCACCCGTCAGCGCCCAGCGTCACGACTGCCAACTTCACCCCGCGGTCAATCAGGCTGCGAGCGATGTCCGTCGGATCACCGGATGCTTCGGGCACATCCAGCGAAACCTGGCAGATGCTGGATTCTCCGATCAGGTCCGTGATCCACGATTCACCGTCGTATTGGGATTCCAGGTTGAGATAGACGGGCACGTCCTGAGAAACGGCGTCCCGCACTGCATGAACAACGCTGGGGCCGTCATACCAATCGACGTAGAGTAGTCCCGCGTTGTTGAGCTGGGAAGAATCCGGCGGCCTTAATTCGGCCATAGATTCCGGATCTCTTCTCTGAAAATACGTTCGGCCACCGTCAGGATCTATGATCGAGACCTCGAACGGAGTCGGCCATCCGTCCTTGATGTCCTGGCGGACATTCACGCCCCAGGCGTCGAGATGTTCCCGCACCCTCTCACCACGGCTGTCATTTCCGGTCGGTGAGGTGATGAGCCGCGTTGGCACGTCCCACCGAGTCAAGATGCTCGCAGCGATGGCGGCATCATCGCCCAGGGATTCCATTGAGTCTAAAATTGGCACTCCGCCATTGTGATCAGGCAGTTCGTCGACCCTGAGTAGAAGACAGTGGGTCAGTAAACCAAAGCAGACCACATCCCCACCGGGAACAAACGTGGCAGGCCGGCTGCCGTTCATGTGCATTCCGTTGCTTGTCATAGATATTGTCACTCCCCCAATCGTTCCTCGTCCGAAGCCAGACATCCTTGTGCCGAGAATCGGAAATGAGGAGGCAAACGTTTGCCGATGTTAACGCACTTGGCACGGAATGTCCATGCAGGCAGGTGTCAGGCAACGTCAGAGGCGCCTGATTCCTGCACTCCGTTTCGTGACGCCCCCCATCGCAACCCTAACATCACATGGAAATGAGACGTCGCAGACGAAAGAGTATGCCGAGGGCGGTAAGACAGAACGAAGGGGCCGCTCCCAGTTGATGGGAGCGGCCCCTTTCAAGTCTTCAAGGTGGCTTCATCGAATCAATCGACTAAGCATCCCTCTCTTTACGGCTGCTTTTTCTGTCGCCTGGCCGGTTTACCCTGCTACCTTGGCGCACACTGCGTAGACAGTGAGTGTCCAGTTGCCAGTGACATCATTCATCTCTGTGGCACTTGCCTGCCATCCTGTTGGAACTCCGCCAAGCACTCCAACCGGGCGGGATTCTACGATGGCTACGCCATCATTTGAGGAGTCTACGACCGCGCCGCCGGATACCGCAGAGAAGCCTGAGCCAACTGTCGAGCAAAGCACGGATTCAGTCTTATCGGCATCGCTGTTCGCTGAGCTTTGCGATCTCGCGATTCGAACGTCGGCTACTCCAGGCTCGCCCTGTTCGCCCTGAGGTCCATGGGGACCTGGCGCACCTGTCGCTCCCGTCGCTCCACGTTGTCCAGCCTCACCTTGCGGCCCTCGTTGTCCTTCCGCGCCCTGGGGTCCTACAGGACCTTCCGGCCCTTGGGGCCCTTCGGGGCCTATTGGCCCTGGATCGCCTTGTTCGCCCCTTGGTCCCTCTGGTCCTGTTGGGCCTACCGCCCCTTGCGCACCTTCCGGTCCCTCAGGTCCGGTGGGTCCTACCAGTCCTTGTGGACCCCTATCACCTTGTATGCCTTGTGGGCCTTGTGGGCCTGCCTCACCCTGTGCGCCACGAGGTCCGATGGGTCCCTGAGGTCCGACTGGGCCTTGCTCACCCTGCGGTCCTTCAGGTCCGCCTGAAGGTCCGATAGGTCCTTGAATGCCCTGAGGTCCGGTGGGTCCGGTGGGTCCGGTGGGTCCTGTCGGCCCTGTGAGACCAATTGGCCCCATAGGTCCAGTCTCACCCTGCAATCCTTCTTCACCTTGCGGTCCTGTCGGCCCTGTCGGACCGGTCGCACCCCGCGGGCCTTGAGGACCACCCGGGTCTCCTTGTGGTCCTTGAGGTCCTGTGGCTCCTGGCGGTCCTGCCACGCCTTGCGGTCCTGCCTCGCCTTGCGGGCCTGCCACGCCTTGCGGTCCTTGAGCCCCTGCTGGTCCGGCATCGCCCTGTGGTCCCTGAGCTCCTGCAGCTCCTTCACATGCAGAAGCTGCGAGGACTGTGACTATCGCAAAGGCCGAGATAGCCGCAATCATCACCCAGCTCCGCGTGGGCTCAATTGCTTTCACATACTTAGACAAGGCTGGCATCATACCCATTCCTTTCACCTCACCCCAACGCTCTCTTTCAATCCTCGAGCGAAATACCACGAATGTCAAGGACTTCGCTCGACCATCTACGGCCTCGCAGTAATGGAGACGGACTCACGCGGCGCGCGCGCGGCCCTGCCGATTAGCAACGAAACTTTGACCACGTGACTTGTTTGCGGAGGCGCGCTCAATCAGAATAACAGCAGTCTTACTTCGTGGACACCCCCACCAGCCTGCGCCCGCGAGGCATCAGCCCGAGAGAACCGTGCGAGCACTCCTTAAAGAGGGGATTCGCTAAACTCGTCCACCCCGGTACGCCGTGGCCGGAAGACCATTTCACAAGGCAGTGCCCTGTTCCTTCAGTAGATTCCGGGCATGATTCGCCACTTGACGCGGGACTTGTATTCAGCCCAATTCTCGGCGCCGTACTTCCCCTCGCAGTGTGCTTCATCGCTACGTTGACGCCACGTGAAGAACGACACGACAAAGACGAAGTATGCCCACGCCCACGGATTCAAGAAGTGGCCGAATGAGAGGCCGACGGCGAAGGACAAGAATCCCTCTCCCATGTAATTGAAGTGGCGGGCAACGCCCCAGAGGCCCGTGTAGAGAATCTTGCGGTCGCCGGCCTCGATGTACTTCGGTTCGATGATCCCAAGGAACTTGCGGTCAGGCCAACGCTTAAACGTGTATTTCTGGAGATTCGCTCCCCGCCCGATGCTCCAGCTTAAGAGGAAGAGCGCCGTAGCGCCGATGAGCCAGAAGTATGTCCAGAAGGTCGAGAAGCCGGGGTGCGGGTGCGCGGCCATGCCCCACAGCGGCAGGATGAAGACCCAACCGTAGATGACGATGCCGCCCCAGAACATCTTGAATCCCATCCGCTCATAGATCAGATCGTAGGTGTAGAGCTGGACGCGCTCAAAGATGAAGTAGTCGAACACGTAGAACGTGAAGAAGGCTGCGTAGAGGAAGACGCCGGGGTTGAAGTCGCTCCCAAATTGGCCGTAGTGCCACGCAGCGCCGGACATGGCGTTGAGCGACAACATGGTGCCGCCAACGACATAGAAATACATCTTGATATCGACGCGCTCACCGAAGAGGGATATCTCTCGCGCCCGCCCTTCCCATAACGCGAGGAGCGGATTGCTGATGTCACCCTTCGGCTGGCTGTAGACCGCCGCGATGGACATGATCAGTGTGAAGACCGTGCCGCCGGCGATGGCGTACAGGGATGAACGATAGAACCAGTCACGCGGCATTCCTGTGATCTCAGTTGCCCATATGGCGACTGCCAGGAGGAATACGAGGATGCCCTTCAGTCGGTAGTTGCGCGGCTGCCCCGTCTCGGGATCCGTGACGTACCCGGGGACTTTCCTGCCCGGCAGGATGAACTGCGCCACAAAGAACGCGGCGAAGATAGCGAGTGGCGTGAAGAATCCCGCCACGGCCTCAGCGCCGGTAAGTTCGAAGAGGTGCTCGATACCAAGCCATTCAATCATGACGGAATACCCCTCTCTCCGATGACGAAGCCATTATGGGAGCGAGAATCCAACAAATTCAAGAACAAGGTTTTGAAAATCGTGCATGCCGCTGTATTCTTGACTGTAGAACAGTTCAGCTTGCCCACAGATTGGAGAACGCTATGGAGGCACGAGCATCTACATCTGGCGCTCAGCGAGGCGGCCTTGTCGGTGAGGGCAAATACCAGGTTTATTCCTACACAATCGAAATCCAGTCAAGCCAGGCGCCTGAATTTGTGGATGTGACTGATTGGGTTCAAGACATCATTGAAGAAACAGGTATCGAATTCGGGACCGTCGTGGTCTATTCCACGCACAGCACGGCCGCCGTCGTTATCAATGAGATGGAGCCGTTGCTTCTTGAAGATTTAAGCCACATCCTTGAGCATTTCGCCCCTCGCGAGGGCGGCTATCTGCACAACGATTTCGAGATTCGCACCGTCAACATGAACGATGATGAACCCCCCAACGGTCATGCCCATTGCCAGCAGATCATCATGGGAACCAGCGAGACGATTCCTATCCTCGACAAGCGACTCAAGTTCGGCATGTACCAGCGGATCTTCTTCATTGAGTTGGATCGACCTCGGCCCCGCCGCCTGGTCCTCCAGGTCATGGGAGTTCAGGGAGAGAAATAATGCGGACGCGCGAGGCGGCCCAGGTTCTCGCCTCACTTGAGTCCGCCTACCGCGAGTGCATCGCCATCGCGCGGTCGCACTACGAGAATTTCTCCGTCGCGTCCCGCCTCATGCCGGACGACATGCTACCCCATGTTGCCGCCATCTACACGTACTGCCGCGGCGTCGATGACCTCGGCGACGAGGCCGAGGGTAACCGCCTTACCCTGCTGGACGAATGGACGGCGCAGTTGGAGCAATGCTACTCCGGCTCCCCAACCGAGCCTCGGTTTCTCGCCCTCCAACACACCATTTCGTCCTTTGACATAGATCGCCAGCCGTTTCTTGACCTCATTGAGGCCAACCGGATGGATCAGCTCAACACGCGTTATGAAACCTACGAAGACGTGCTGCACTACTGCCGTCATTCGGCAAACCCCGTTGGCCAGCTGTATCTGACCCTGATCGGCCTGAACGACCCGGAGCGCCGTGCGCTGTCTGATGCCACCTGCACCGCCCTCCAACTCGCCAACTTCTGGCAGGACGTCAAGCGCGACTACGCCATGGGGCGGATTTACCTTCCCTTGGAGGACATGCGGCGGTTCGGATACACGGAGGAGGAACTTGCGCGGGGCGAGTACACCCCTGCCTTTCGTGATCTCATGGCCTTCCAGGTGAACCGGACCCGGCGGCTATTCGATGACGGCTTGCCGCTTGTCGATACACTCGAAGGCATCTTCAAATTGCATGTGAAGTTATTCACGCTGGGCGGCGTCCGCGTTTTGGACGCCATCGAAAGGCAGAACTATGATGTGCTTTCCCGGCGCCCAACGGTGACAAAGGCGCGCAAGACGTGGCTGCTGACAAAGACGTGGCTCCAGATGAAGCTTTCGAGGCAGATCTAAGAGCGGAACGCGATGTCACCCTTAACCACCCCACCCCTTGAGGCATACGAACACTGCCGCAGAATAACGCGCGAGGCGGCGGGCAATTTCTACTATGCGTTCGTCACCCTGCCCCGCCAACGACGACGCGCCATGTACGCCGCCTACGCCTACTGCCGCCTCTGCGACGATCTCTCCGACGATGACCTGCCCATCGACGAAAAGACGAGGCGGATCCAGGGCATCGACGGATTGCTGGAGGAAGCGCGTGCCGGGAATCCCGACGGGCCAGTATTTGAGGCCCTGGCTCATGCCGCCGCGGAGTATGGCATCCCCTACGAAGATCTCATTGAGGTGGCGCGCGGCGTTGAGATGGACCTCACCATCTCTCGATATGAGACCTTTGAGGACCTGGCGACATATTGCTATCGCGTAGCATCCGTCGTTGGCCTTATCTGCATCCAGATCATGGGATACACGGATCAGCGAGCCCGCGAATACGCCATCGACCTCGGTCTCGCAATGCAGCTAACAAATATCCTGCGTGACGTGCGTGAGGATGCCGAGCGAGGTCGCATCTACATCCCGCAGGAGGATCTGCGGCAATTCGGTTACAGCGAGGAAGACTTGCTCGCGGGCACGGTGAATGATCAGTTTCGCAGCCTGATGGAGTTTGAGGTGGCTCGCGCCAGGGAGTATTTCAATCGCGGAAAGCGGCTGCTTAAGCTCCTGCCAGTCCGGACACGCGCCTTCCCCGCTGTTCTCGGCGGACTCTATGGTCGCGTTCTCGATAGAATCGAAGCAAGGAACTACAACGTCTTTGAAGGTCGGGTTGGCCTGTCAACCCGCGAGAAAGTCGGGTTGGCGGTACGACTGTGGATTCAGAGTTACATCCCGATGGAGCGCGTAGCCACTGCGTGGTGATTGGCGGCGGGCTTGCGGGCCTCTCCGCCGCATGTGCCCTCGCCGAACGCGGCATCACCGTCACCCTGATAGAGCGCCGAAAATACCTCGGCGGTCGGGCCTTTTCCTTTATTGATCCACGGACGGGCATGGAGTTGGACAACGGCCAGCATGTCTTCCTCCGCTGCTGCACTGAATACATCGACTTTCTCAACAAGATTGAAGCCTTCACGCAGACAACGCTTCAACAGCGGCTCCATGTGACGGTGGCCGACAGGGACGGAAAGCGGGGAGTTTTGTCATCGACACGGTTTCTCCCCGCCCCACTCGATGTGCTCCCTTCCCTGTTGCTCTACCGGCATCTTGGACCGATGGACAGGCTGCGAGTCGTCCGCGGCATGATGAGCATCCGCCGCACAAACAGGGAACGCGAGCGCGAACGGTTGGAGTCGATGTCCTTTCGCGACTGGCTCCTGCAACACGGACAGAATGACAGGACGATAGCAGCTCTCTGGGAGCTCATCACGCTGCCAATCCTCAACGACACCATCGACGACGCCAGCGCCTACATGGGCATCATGGCATTCCAGGATTCCCTGTTGGCCGGTAAAGGTATGGCTGACCTCGGCTATTCGCGTGTCGGGCTTTCAACCTTGATCAGCGACGGCGCGCGCCGCTTCATCGAGTCGCGCGGCGGCCGACTCATCATGGGGCGTCGGGTAAGCGACCTGTGTTTCGAGAATGGCCGCGTCACGGGAGTGGGGGTTGGCGAGGAAACCATTGATGCGGACGCGGTGATCAGCGCCGTGCCGTGGGACGGCCTTGAGAGGCTGGTGATCAGCGAGGATGCGGACACCCCCCTAAGCAGCGTCAACCCGCCGCAGCTGGAATGGGCGCCAATCGTGGGACTACACATCGGCTATGACAGTCCGGTTATGGATGAACCGTTCCTGACTGTGGTTGACAGCCCGATCCAATGGATATTCAACCGCTCGCTTATGCAGGAATCAGTCGATGCAAACTCGCGCGTATTGGTATCGATTAGCGCGGCATGGCGTGAGGCCGTCATGACGGAGGACGAGTTGCGGGACATGGCTGAGGCCGAACTCCGCGCCGTGCTCCCGGACACCACCACAAGTTCCATGACCTACTTTCGTGTCCTCAAGCAGCCGCAAGCAACTTTCCGGTGCTTGCCCGGTACCCAGGACCAGAGGCCTCCACAATCGACCACCATACCCGGCCTTTTCCTCGCGGGAGACTGGACCCAGACAGGGTGGCCGGCCACTATGGAATCCGCCGTCCGCAGCGGAAATCTCGCCGCAACGGCCGTCGCCGCCTCACTCAACTAACGGCCACTTACCAGTCGCTGGAGCGTTCAGCATGGACGTGGTCGGGCAGCCGATATGTCAGCCCGGCGTCAGTGTACGCCGATGCCGCGAGAAGGGTCGCAAAATTCGCGCCTCTCGCGCTCTTCAGGAACCGCCCTTTCAGTGCCTTTATTCGCTGGTTCAGCCGATACCAGAACAGAGGGAAGGGTAGTCTCCCCCTTGGAAAGTTCAATTTGTCGGCCAGTTCGTTTCCGACGAGCGCCCGGGAAACGGGGTAGATGACACCTTCCACCAGCTTCGCCCGCTCATGCCTATCCGTAATGCCCGCGACCAGGGGAGCGGAGTTGATCAGCGCATTCGTCATGACGATCGCATCCATCGTAGGTGGAGGTTCGATAATTGAGCCCATCCGATACAGCCGCAGTGCTTCATTTTCATTAGTGAAGAGGATGGATTCAGGGATGCCCATGAGATAGCCGGAATAGCGCCAGACATCGTGGAAACTTGCTCGTTCTTCTTCGGTGTAACTTGCCCCCAGCGACTCCGAGTGTTTGACCGCGCGAGCGGCGAAACAGGAGACGGCATAGCCCAGGTGCGCTGCGCTTAGCGGCACCCCCCAAGCATCCTCCTCCCACTCTTCGGACTCTGCAAGCAACCGCCGAATCTGGGCATGCACAAACCGGATGCGGACTGACAGTTTCCACCCGTCGCCATACCTCTCCAGCCCGCCGGGAAGAAATATCTCCACCTGATGTCGGTTGTTCTGCTTGAGCCGCCAGACGCCGTTGTCGAATATGCGCCCGGTCTGAACGAAGGACTTACTGATGAGCGTCGAGAAGCCGTCTATGAGCACGCCGGCCACGAAGGCCAAAAGGATAGGAACGGCATTCCTCTGAAAGGCACGGTTTCCCGGGCGGAATTCGTCAAAATCCAGCCACTCGGGGTCAGGCGGAGGCACATCAGAGAAGAAGTCCCGCACCAATTGCGGCGCTTCCCGCAATTCCTCGTAGTTTTCATCCATACCGGCCTTGATGAACCGGTGGGCCTGGGACCGCGTCAGCGACGCCAATTCTTCCACCACCGCGTCCATGACCGGGTCGCCGATATGAGTGTGGGCGATGTAATTGTCCGCGATCTCTTTATCGACAAGACGGGCATACTCGTAGCCCGCCCTGTAGTTGGTAGGGATTATCAGATCAGACGCCACTGCTGAATGGGTTTCGCGATCCTGGGGTCGAGACTGCATGCAGTTGCTCACTAACTCTGTCGGGGGATTAGCATCAATTGTACACCCCTACGAACAGCGAGCTTCGACACAGTTTCAGGAGCGCAGGCATAAAACTTACTCGACCAGGTGTATCTACGAAGCCTGCGGACAAGCTGGTTCGCCTCGGCGTGGTGTTTTTTGGCCTTCGATGTACTCGGTGGGAACCGGTACATCAGTCGGTGATCCGGCAGAGTCATCCTCTCGCGAGAGTTCGGAAGTCATATTCTTTGACGAACAGTTATCTTGCTCGATTGATGCATCCATTATAGAGGCCAGTCTTGTCGCGGTCATTGGAGTACGCTGAAGACTGAAATGTAGGTCGTGCGAGATTGAGGAAGGAGCAAACGATGGCCCAGATACTCACTCGCCTCTTTGGAGCGTATCTCCTATTGACGGCAATAGCCGTAGCCCTGCTGTTCATGATCACACCGCTCATCCACGACGGCTCGCCCGACTACCCAATCTGGACGATTCTCAACTACTTCATGGCCCTCGGCGCCATCCTCATGGTCGTGCTGACCTTCCTCTACCGGTGGCAGCTCGACCCTCAGAACACCGACAACTACACCTGCGCCATCGCCAACGGCCTCTTCTACGGCTCCGTCGTACTGTTGATGCTGTTTTTCTGGCAGTACTTCTGGCTTTTGGACACGAGTAGTGAGACAGGCGACGCCGCCCTATCACACACAATCTACTTTCCGCTGGTGGACGCCATCTATGTGGTGCTAGGCCTGATCATTGGTGAACGCCTGCTGCGGAGCGGCGGCCAGTAATAGCTCGCCACTACAGACGTCCTGTCACCGCGGTTTTCAACAGCTGCACAAGCGGCGGCCGGTGTCCGTAGACAAGCAGGTAGCTTCGGAAGAGACGTTGCGCGAGCTTCACGGCCACGAATACTGAAAACGCCAGCGCGATCAGGCTCGCGGCAATCTCCAGCGGCCCCATGGCATCAAGTGCCAACCGCGCCAATGACATGGTGGGCGCAGTGAACGGGATGTACGTCATGATCTGCGGCAGCAACCCGCCAGCGTCGTCGATGATCGAAAACGAGAACCAGAACGGGGCGACGGCGGGCAGAATGACGATGACCGTCAGTTGCTGCGACTCCCGCTGTGACGTTATGACTGCGCCCAGAGCCGCCATCAGCGCCGCGAAGAACGCGTAGCCAAGCAGGAAGTAGGCAAACGCCACAAGGATGAGCGGCAGCGAGGGAAGCCCCAGCACGGGAATATCGTCCACGAAGATCGACGCCCCAAACAGGAGGCCAACTGCTGAACCCATCCACACGCCGATTTGAATCATGCCCGCCACGCCCAACCCCAGCAGCTTGCCCAGCATCAGCTGGTCCGGACTGACGGTAGAGAGCAGGATCTCCATAACCCGGTTTTCCTTCTCCTCGTTCAGCCCCTGGAGAAGGTAGCCCGTTATCGCGAGTATGGAAAAGATGATGGCGAACGCCATCGCCATGAAGAAGATGAGCGTTGCGGGGTCGAAAGAGTCCTCGGCCGTCTGACCACCGGCGTCAATCTCTACAGTCACGAAGAACGCCGGAGCAATCACGCGCCCCGCGCGATTATCGTCCCCCAGGTCCGCGACAAGATTTGCGCGAAGAAAATCACGAAAGGCGGACCTGCTGCCTCCGGTCTGCAGCCCCAGCCCGCCTCCGCTCTGTGTTATCTCACGAACCGTGCCAGTCTGCAGATAGGTTGGCAGGATGACATAGGCCGCATCTACGTCACCCGCGGCCACAGCCGCACGAGCAACCGTCTCATTCGCGTAAGGCCTAAATGTCGTTATCCCCAATTGCTCATAGCCGGTAATGACGTCCGCAGTATCGACATACCCAACCGTCCGCGACTCTGGCGCGTCGTCCTCGCCTGACGTGAAGAAGACATATGCTCCGATGCCGCCCACGAGCAGAAGCATGGCGACAGGCACAAGCGCGGTCATAACCAGGAATCCGGTCCGCGACAACATCGTCGTCAACTCATGCCGAGCAACAATGAGCGCCTTATTCACGCACCGTCCCTCCGCCCCTGCACTTCGCCACCCCCCGTCATTCTCGCCCCTGCACTTCCCGTATGAAGATCTCCTCCAACGTCGGCAGTGCCACCTCAAACCGCTCGATCCGCATCCCTGCGTCGAGCAACTCTCTGAGCACCTGTTCCGCCGTCGCTCCTTCAAAGAGCCTCAACGTGACGGCCTCCCCGGAACGCCCAACGTCCCCCACTCCGCTGATGGTCTCCGGCAACTCATCGGGGGATTCGACGCGGATTGTGTCGCCCCGATACCGCCGTCGCAACTCGGACGGCGCGCCTTCCAGAGCCACCTCTCCGTCATCGATCATCAACACCCTGTCTGAAAGCTCCTCTACGTCTGTCATCTGGTGCGTGGAGAAGATGATTGCCGCGCCGTGTTCCTTTTCCTCCAGCAGAAGCTCTTTCATGCGACGCGAATTGACCGGATCGAGCCCGGAGAACGGTTCATCCAGAACGAGAATGTCCGGCCTGTGCAGCAGGGTCGCCCCAAACTGAACAAGCTGCGTCATCCCGCGACTCAGCTCACGCACCTTCTTGTGAGCGTGCTCGGACATACCGACGGCTTTCAGCATCTCTTCCGCGCGAATGGCGGATTCACGTCGACTCAATCCCTTGAGTTGCCCCAGGTACGACAGGACGACAGTTAGCTTGAGTCCCTCATACAGCCCCCGTTCTTCCGGGAGATAGCCGATGCGTTCCTGCGTCTCCGCGGTGAGCGGACCGCCCAACGCTCGTGCCTCTCCCTCATCGGGCGCAAGGATACCGAGCATCATGCGAATTGTGGTCGTCTTGCCCGCGCCGTTGGGCCCAACCAGGCCAACGACCTCGCCGCTGTTGACGTGCAGTGAGACACCATTCACGACGTCCCTGCCGCCGAACTGCTTTCGCAGTCGACGCGCCTCCAACGCCGGCGCGCCGGCACTGACAGAATCGAACCGGGAATCCCCAACACCAACCATCACGGCCAGTATATGCGCCGCGACCAAGAGTTACTGAAAATTTCCCCCTCCTTGGAGGAGAGGATTGGAGTTTGCCCCGTACTCGATGCGAGGGAAAGGGGCCGTCGCTACGTGGCAGCCGAAACCAACGGAAGTGCCAATTGCCTGGGCATCATCACCCAGCGCGGGCCATCCAGTGTCAGCGTCCGGCAGCCAAGAGCAACCAGTTCCTGGGCCCCCAACGGTGACCTGATTCCGTATGCGCGAACGTCGATCCCCAGCGACCCGGCCTGCGCCACCAACTCCGCGCTCACCTCGGACGCTTGCACCGCCAGCTCTGAAACACCAACAACTGACGCCTCAACAACCGCTGCAGGCGTCAGCGTTCCGTGACGCGCTCCAATGGTCCAGCTCAGCCGCAATCCCTCGGCAAGCGCCTGCGCCCGCCGCAGCAGATTGAGGTCTGATCCCGTCACGAAACACCGGCCGGCTCGGCCGGACATCGCTACTGCCCGACCCACGGATTCCGCGAGCCTGATGCTCTTTTCCTTGAGGTCGATGATCACATCGAAGTCAGCAGCAAAGATGTCCAGCATCGTGGAGAGAGGCGGCACGCCCAGCGACTGCAATTCCGGCATTGTCGTGGCGCCAACGTGCGCCTTATGCCCGTGCGTCCGCGACAACGTTGGATCGTGAATGATGGCGGGCAGCCCGTCCGCGCTCAGACGGACGTCGGTCTCAATGGCAGCAACGCCAAGTTCGGCGGCTGTAGTGAATGCAAGAATAGAATTCTCGGGCGCGAGTGCCTTCGCGCCCCGGTGAGCGACCGTCCTTATCGCCCTTGAATCGTCCACGGTAGAGGTGCTGTATTCATATTCCACATAACCACTCTGCCAGAGTATCAGACAATTGGGGTTAAGTCACCGTTAAGGTCATGTATGACGACGGTAAAGATTCCCCGTCTCCACCCTGCCTCAATCGCCCACCCGTGCTACAGTTTTCAGTAACGGTTTACTCATCTGGAGGGCACATGCACGGCGTTGAGCCGCACGTTTTTCTGGTCGGAGAAACCAGGATTATTCCCGAGGGGCTGAGCGCCTACCTCGAGCACATCGGCGCTCCGGATTGGTCGACAGACGCGGCCACGGACGTCGAGGGCCTGGCCGAATTTATGGGACGCCTCTGCTACCGCTCCTTTGAACCCGGCCTCAATCCCAATGTCACCCGCGTCCGCCCGAATAACGCCGCTCACCTCAAGAACATCATCGCTACCGGTCACGGCTCCGTCCTGGAACACAGCGTCCTGAATTTCGCCATCACCGGCGTCAGCCGCGTCTTCACCCATGAACTCGTCCGACACCGTGCCGGCACCGCCATCTCACAGGAGAGCTTGCGATTCGTCCGTCTGGATGACCTTGGCATGTGGGCGCCCTCCGCCGTCCGCGAGGATGAGCACATCATGGAGGTCTTCGTCGATACCTTCCAGAAGCTGGAAGAACTGCAGAAGATGATGGCGGAACACTACAAGCTGGATGAGGACGGCGCGCAGTTCTCACGCAAGAAGGAGATCACTTCCGCCATGCGTCGTATCGCGCCCATCGGTGTCTCAACAAGCATCGGCTGGAGCACCAATATCCGTGCCCTCCGTCATATCCTCGAGGCGCGCACGGATCCCAGTTCCGAGGAGGAAATCCGTGTCGTCTTCGCCAAGATCGCTGAGATTGTCCAGGAACGCTACCCGGTTCTCTTTTCCGACTACAAGATTGAAATGGCCAACGGGCTGCCCTGGTACACGACGCAGCACCAAAAGGTCTGAGCCGACAAGGCCGGAACTCAGGAAACACGGAGAAGGCGGATGAATATCGGAGAAATGGCAATCGATCACTTTGGGCGGGTGCGTGGCTTGCTCGCCAGGTGCATCGAGGGTCTGACAGTCGAGCAGTTGATGAAGCAACTCGACGAGAATTCGAATCCCCTCGGGTGGAATGCCTGGCATTTGACCCGCGTACAGGATCACCAGATTTGTGGCCTTTCCGGGCGCGAACAGGCGTGGATTGCAGAGGGATGGCATGAGCGCTTCAACATGCCGCCGGATCCTGAGAATAACGGTGTCGGCCACTCCATGGACGAGGTCCGCGCCTTTCAGTCTCCGGAGGCGTCCGTCATCATCGACTACTACGACGCCGTCTACGCCCGCACGCAGGAGTATCTGAAAACCATCACGCCCGAGGCGCTCGACCGCGTCCTGAACGAGCCGCGGTGGGACCCCATGCCGACCGTTGGTGTCCGTCTCGTCAGCGTCATGCACGACTGCTCGATGCACGCGGGCGAGATGGCCTATCTCAAAGGGATGCTGGAAAGTCGTCAGTGGTACCCCGCCTGATCCCCTGCCCAGATCCAAGACACACAAACCAAACCTGGAGGTCCTGTGGCTGACGTCATCACCCGCGAACAATCCGAAGGGCGCACGAGCCTGTTCGTCAACGTTGAGGGCGTGACATTTCACGCGCTTGATTGGGGCGGCGACAAGACTCCGCTCCTGCTCGTCCACGGTGGGCGGCGTACCGGTCGCAGCTGGAATGCCGTCGCCCGGCGTCTCCGCAACGACTTCCGCGTTATCGCGTTGGACACCCGCGGCCACGGAGAATCGGACGCGCCGACAACCGGCTATCGTGCCGCCGAAGGCGCTCAGGACATGGCCGGCATCGTTGAGGAACTCGACCTGCCGCCCCACTACATCATGTCCCACTCCTACGGCGGCGCAATCAGCGGCCTCTACGCCACAAACCACCCGGACCGCGTGCTCGGCATGGTGATGGTGGAGCCCGTGCCGGAGGGTCCCGCCCACTGGGTGCGTGTCAACATCCTCAATGAAGACTTGACAGAAAAGCCCGGCCCGGGCCGACGCAACAGCTGGGTTTCCCTGGATGATCTCAAGCGCCGACTTGAATCCAACAGCATGACAAGCGTCTGGACGCAGGAGGCGCTGGACGATGTGCTCAACGAGGAGACAATCGTCCATCCTGACGGTCGTGCCGAGGCAGCATGGAGCGTCAATTCCTACAACGTGGATGAAATGGCGACCGACGAATTCATGCTCATTGACGGCGTTGATCGCCTGACCATGCCCATCCTGATCGTCGTAGCAGAAGAGAACAACCTGCTGGAGTCACATCAGAGGCCTCTCGCTGAGGCGCTGTCCCACGGCGAATTCCTCGTCATGTCGGACGTTGGTCACGCAATCTACATGCAGGTCCCTGACGAGACAGCCAACATTGCCCGCCGCTTCCTCCTAGGCAGCCAGGACTAGGGCATCCGTCATTCCGGCGAAAGCGGGTATCCGAAAGAGGGGAATAGGCGCCTAAGCCGGAACGCAGTATATCGAATTCGCGGAACCATCAAGCCTGATCGCGAACCAGAGCCGTAACGCAGTTACTCCTCTAGCCGCAGGTCCCCGCTCTGGCCACCTGACTTGGATACCAGACGTACGGCCTCAACCCTCATAGTGCGGTCGATGGCCTTGCACATGTCATAGACCGTGAGGCCGGCAACACTGACCGCCGTCAACGCTTCCATCTCGGCGCCCGTCTGACCCGTCGTCCGCACGGTGCCCTCGATCTCGACGCTTGCCCCGTCCTCTCCCGGCGTCAGCTCAACGCCCACAAAAGACAGCGGCAGCGGATGACACAGCGGAATCAACTCAGAGGTGCGCTTGGCGGCCATCACACCGGCCAACTGCGCCACGGAGAGGACATCTCCCTTTGGTGTCGCTTGTTCGCGAATGGCAGTAAGCGTTTCGGGCGACATCACAACTCTGCCCCGCGCGACGGCCTCCCGCCGCGTCACGTCCTTATCGCCAACATCGACCATGCGGGGCCCCGACGTCGGATCGACGTGGGACAGTCTCCCGGGGTTCTCCTGGTCAGCCATCGGATTTTGTCGGCTGCGGCCTCGCCTACCCGCCGATGTGATACATCTCCACCCGTTCCGGCTTCTTGTCGCCCAGCGCGGTGGTCTCGCTCGTGCGTTCCTCGGAGTACCGATCCGTCCGCTGCTCCCAGACGCCCGTAATCAGCTCCTGGATCTCATCATCGGTCGCGCCTGAGCGTAGCCCCTCGCGCAGATCGTGGCCGTCCCCTGTGAATAAGCAGGTATAAAGCTTTCCGTCCGTAGAGAGGCGAGCGCGGGTACAGTCGTCACAAAATGGCTCAGATACGGACGAGATAAACCCAATCTCTCCGGTGCCATCCGCATAGGCATAGCGCGCGGATGTCTCGCTCTTGTAGTTGCGGTCGATCGGGATGATGGGGCTCTCGGCATTGATGCGAGCCGCAAGTTCCCTGCTCGGCACCACCTCTTCCAGCTTCCATCCATTGATGGTGCCGACGTCCATGTATTCGATGAACCGGACAATCTTGTCAGTGCCCTTGAAGTACTTGGCGAGGTCTGTCACGAAGTCATCGTTCACGCCTCGCTGCACCACGCTGTTGATTTTGATAGGCCCAAGGCCGGCCTCTTCCGCCGCCTCGATGGCCTCCAGCACCCGGTCGACCCCGAACCCCCTGCCGTTCATCTGCTTGAACGTCTCATCGTCCAGGCTGTCCAGGCTGATGGTGACGCGGCGCAGTCCTGCCTCTCGCAGCTCCTTGGCCATGGGCGGCAGCAAGTACCCGTTTGTCGTCAGCGAGAGGTCTTCGATGCCGTCGACTGCCGCAAGCATCCGAATCAGCTCCGGCAAGTCCTTGCGAAGAAGTGGTTCCCCGCCAGTCACGCGAATCTTGGTCACGCCAAGACCGGCAAAGATGCGTGTCAGACGCTCTATCTCCTCAAAGGTCAGAATCTGATCGCGCGGCAGGAACTCGTACCGCTCGCCGAATATCTCAGCCGGCATGCAGTATGAGCACCGGAAATTGCACCGATCCGTGACGGAGATACGGAGGTCTTGCAGAAGGCGACCGAACACGTCCTTGACGCTTATTGGAGCGGCAACGGTCATGCTCGCGTATTTCCCTCCGCTGTAGAGGCCATGTCGGCGATGATCTCCCGAGCGGCGCGCGCTGCCCGGCCACGGTGACTGAGTGCGTTCTTTGTATCTGAATCCAATTCGGCTACCGTCTTCCCATATTCCGGCACGACGAATACCGGGTCGTATCCGAATCCGTTCGTCCCCCTCGGAGCTTGTCCAATTATACCCCGCAGCTCTCCTTTGGCCATGCGAACGGTATCCACGCCCGGCTCGGCGATGACAATGACACACCGAAACGCGGCATTACGCTCACCCTCCGGCACGTCCGACAGGTTGCGCAGCAAGAGGTTCACACGATCCTCGTCCGTCCTGGCATCGGGAGCGCCGTATCTAGCGCTGATTACACCGGGCGCGCCGCCCAGCGCATCCACAAACAGTCCGGAATCGTCTGCGAGTGTCAGCAGACCGCCCGCGTTGGCATACGCCTGCGCCTTGATCAGCGCATTCTCTTCCAGCGTGTCGCCCGTCTCCTCCACCTCGATATCGAGTTCGATATCCACGGGCGTCAAAAGTTCAACGGGCAGTCCGTTCAGCAACTCACAGAACTCCCGCACCTTCCCGGGATTCCCAGTGCCAACAAGAAGTTTCATAGGCAACCTAAGCCGTCATCCCTGCGAACGCGGCAAACTGCGGATGTGCAAGCGCCTGCGGCACCGGAACGCGGAAGCCGAACTACTCAGGCCCACCAACGCTGATCGCGAACCGAGAAAACTACTCGGCCTTGAAAGCGAAGCGCTCCTCGAGGCCGGTCACGATGTCGCGGAATCCGCCGTACTCCAGCTCGGTGTATGGCAGCATCGCCGGTCCGGACCAGCCCTGGTCACGCATATACAGCGCCTTTTCTTGCGCCTTGTTCCGCACCAGGTCCCACGCAGGGTTGTCGAAGAAATCGACATAATTGGCCGAGAACTTGCCCGCAGCGTTCATTGAGAAGCCAAGCGACTCAACAATCGGCAGGCAGTACGGCCCGGTAACCGGCGTGTTCATTGGCACCGGCATCAGCGGCATGTTGTGGGAGCCGCGCGCGTCGCCGCCGATGTAGTGCGCCTTCGTGAACGTCGAAAGGACCTCCTCCGGCGCGGGGAATATGCCCTGATTCCGCACGATGGCGATGGGATCATCCTTACCGGTGTACGTGCCGGCGATGTTGTGCAGCCGTTGCGCGGAAACTGACACCGCGTCCTGCCCCTCATACCGCCGCGACGAGATGCTCTCGATGCCGAAACGTTCGTTGTCGCGCAGCAGCACCGTGAGCTGGTAGTAGTCCTCCGGCGCATGGAGCGTCAGGATGCTGTCGCCGCCCGTGTTGTTCATGTCGATGATGTTGAAGTCAAAGCCCTCGATCATGCGTGGGAGCATCAACCCGGCGCAATACATCGGGTCGGCAAAGCCGAGGAACAGCGGCAGGTTGTACGCGCCCGGCCCGCACTTGTCTGCCGCGAATATCATGAACGACTCCGCGGAACGGGCGCTATTGGTCGTGACAGGATCGTGGTCGAACTCCACCTCGGCCACGCCCGGCCCTGCCCCACGCACGTTCCCGGATGGCGCGTCCACCAGCAGGTCCTGTCCCGCACCATACAGCCCGTACTCCTGCGCTATGGCAGTCGCCGCCAGGAAGCTGTCCCATGCGAATTGGTGAATCTCCGTGTCATCCTTGCCCCGCGTGTGGGACATGATGATGGCGATGTCGTCGCCCACGTGGAACACGTAGCCATCGATGAGCAGACCTCGGTCGATGGCGGCCTGCACGTCTGAACGCACCCTGTCCAACATCTCCTCGGTCGGCCTTGTGTGGCCGCCGATTGAGCCTACGTCCGCCTTGATGGCTGAAAGTGTCATACGCATGGTTTATTCCCCCCTGTTTTCGTGACTGTTCCCTGCGCAAGGCACCGCCTCTCATACAAGCAGTACCCGCTGCGGAACGATGTAATACCCCCATTTAAAGGGCTTAGCCAAGCCCGATTCACCCTACCAGTGACGCGCGAATCATGTCAAAGCCACTCTATCCCGCCCCCACGCCGTCAACTTGACATCAAACCTGCCAAAAACGTAGTCTTAGTCCGCCTTAAGCAGCACTATCCACATGGTGGGAGGGGAACCAAATGCCTGAACTGTTGTATGAGAAGAATGACGCGGAACACTACGCCACATTCACCATGAATCGCCCTGACCGGCTGAATGCCATGGGCGGCAGCATGAACGAGGAGCTGCAGATTGCGCTCCATGATTTCAATAACGACCGCAACATGTGGGTCGGTATCGTGACCGGAAACGGCCGCGCATTCTCCGCAGGCGCAGACCTGCGCGAAATGTCCGATCGCAACACCCGAACCGCTGAGGTCAATGAGGCCTACGACAAGGGCGAGATCGACGCGGAGGAGCGGGCGCGCCGCCTGTTCCAGATTTCCGGCGGTGGTGGAGCCGGCCCCACGGGTTCCCTATTCCAGTTCGCCCGCTCGCCCAAGCCCTTCATCGCAGCCATCAACGGCCTAGCGGTTGGCGGCGGCACTGAGCGCGCAATTGACTGTGACATTCGCATCATCTCCACGGAAGCCTACATGGGCCTGTTCGAGGTGAAGCGCGGAATCATGCCCGGCTCCGGCATGCACCTTATGCCGCGACTCGTTCCTGTCGGTGAGGCCATGTACATCGGCCTGACGGCGGATCGCATCTCGCCGGCGGAGTGCCTGCGCATCGGCCTCGTACACGAGGTTGTCGAGCCTGACCAGCTCCTGCCCCGCGCTGTTGAGATTGCCAAGATGATTGCCGAGAACGCGCCGATCGCCGTACAGGGCGTCAAGGCCACCGCGCAGTTCTGGCGCAACCTGTTCATCGACGAGCACTACCAGTTCAGCGGCTGGGTCAACCGCATCGTCGGCGGCTCCGAGGATTCCAAGGAGGGCCCGCTCGCCTTCGCAGAGAAGCGAGCGCCCAACTGGCAGAATCGGTAGTTTCGCCACAACGGAACGAAGCTCAAAGGGGGAGGCCTGTGCAGCAGGCCTCCCCCTATTCTTTTGATATGGTCATCAGCAACATGACACGACTAAATCGACTGGCTCTTACAGCGTTGGTCATCGGTGTACTTACTCTCATTGCAGTCGCTGCCGCGGCCTGTGAGGGAGAAGACGAGACCGTCCGAATGGGAACCGAAGGCGCTTATCCTCCCTTCAGCTTTGTCAACGATGCGGGTGAAGTCGACGGATTCGAACGAGAACTTGGCGACGAGCTATGCCGCCTCGCAGACCTCCAATGCAGCTGGGTCACCAACGATTGGGAGACGATCATTCCGAATCTCCTGGACGACCAGTACGACACCATCCTGGCCGGAATGAGTATCACGGACGAGCGCGACGAAATCATCGATTTCACACAGCCGTACTTCCCGCCTGCCCCGTCGCTCTACGTTGCCTTGAGCGGCGCGACTGATGATGTGGTAAACGGCACTGTCGCCGCCTTCGTGCAGACGGTCCACTCTGACTACCTGTCGGGAGCCGGTGTTGAACTGGTCGAGTTCGATTCCGTAGAGGAGATCATTGAAGCCATCATGGATGGCAAGATCGATGCCGCGATGTTCGACGAAGAATTCGCACATGAGATCGTCAGGCAGAACGGAGGGGCGCTGGATACCGTGGGGCCGTCCGTGTTCCTCGACATGGGCATCGGCATCGGGCTGCGAGAAGACGACAACGAACTTCGTGACAAGCTGGACAACGCAATCGGAGAAATGAAAGACGACGGTTCGCTAAACACTCTGCTCATGAAGTGGTTCGACGACGACGTAAGAACATTCTGAGTCGCATTGGTGTGACCGGCGTGCTCGCCTCACCACCGCGATACCGACACCCCACCCTGCCTTCCCCTTGCTACAATAGTTCAGTCGGCTGATTTCACATTGGCCGATCGCAGACGGGAATCGAAAAGGGACGGGTTTGATGGCACAGACGGAACGGGAAGAATACTCCACACAATGTCGCCTCTTCTACCGGCAGGCGACTGAGGAGTTGGCACGCGGCGATTTCCGTCAGGCCTCTGATAAGGCGTGGGGTGCCGCCGCGCAGGCAATCAAGGCGGCGGGTGAGGAACGAGGAATCAACCATGACTCTCATCGCGGGTTATACAACGTGCTGAACTCGTTCCTCGCGGAAAACGATTATGACGAAACCGTGCGTTACGGGTTTGCCGTTGCTAACGAATTGCACAGGAACTTCTACGAGGGATACTTCGACGCGGTGAATGTCGAATCCCGAATCGCGGATGTCGGCCGCATGATTGAACGCATCGCTGAACTAACCGGCGACAGCGCTGGAACCTGACCGCCATGGCAACCAGAGCCGGCGTACAGCGTGTCCAAACGGACTTGAGGGAAAACTGAATGCCCTACACGACATCGCTCAGATGCAAGGAGTGCTCGCGAGAATCCGAGCTCCTGCCCATCAACGTCTGTGACTTCTGTTTCGGGCCGCTCGAGGTTCAGTACGACTACGACGCGATTGCCCGCGTCATGTCCCGTGAGTCCATCAAGAACGGCCCCCCCTCCATGTGGCGGTACGCTGAACTCCTGCCTGCGGATCCTGAGAATCGCGTTGACATCAACGCCGGCCTCACGCCTCTAATCAAGGCGGATCGGCTCGGCAAGGCGCTTGGGCTGAACGAACTCTATCTCAAGAACGACTGCGTCAACCCGACCTACTCCTTCAAGGACCGCGTCGTTTCGGTTGCCGCCACCGCCGCCCGTGATTTCGGATTCGACACTCTTGCGTGCGCCTCCACCGGCAACCTCGCCGGCTCCGTTGCCGCTCACGCCGCGCGCGCCGGCATCAGATGCTACGTATTCATCCCTGCCGATCTCGAACTCGGCAAGGTTGTTGGCGCGGCCATCTACGGCCCGACCCTTGTCGCCGTCAACGGCAGCTACGACGATGTGAACCGTCTTTGTTCGGAGATCGCGGATCGTTACGGCTGGGCATTCGTCAACATCAACGTGCGCCCCTACTATTCGGAGGGCTCCAAGACGCTGGGTTATGAGGCGGCGGAGCAACTCGGCTGGCACGCGCCTGATCATGCCATCGTTCCTGCCGCTTCCGGCTCCATGTTCACCAAGATCTGGAAGGGCCTCAACGAGCTTCACGATATCGGCATAATCAACAAGCCGAACACGAAGATGCACATCGCGCAGGCGGAAGGGTCATCGCCCATTGTCTCCGCCTACGATGCCGGCATCAAGGACATCCGTCCCGTCCGGCCCGATACCGTTGCCAAGTCGCTCGCAATCGGCAACCCCGCAGATGGCTATTACGCGCTCAAGGTTATCGAGGACAGCGAAGGCACCGGTCACGCCGTCAACGACGAGGAGATCGTCGATTCCATGAAGCTCCTCGCCCAGACGGAGGGCATCTTTGCCGAGACTGCCGGTGGTGTCACCATTGGCGTCCTCCGCAAGCTGGCTGCCAAAGGCCTCATCGGGAAGGATGAGGTGACCGTGGCCTATATCACCGGCAACGGCCTCAAGACGCAGGAGGCGGTTCAGGACGTGGCGCAGACTGTCAATATCAATGCCTCGTTGCGCGACTTCGAAGACGCCATCAAGGCCGAGGATGCCTAACCGCATCCCGCCTGATTCGACGTCAAACCGGAATAACAGGGATTCATGGGGGTAATCATGGCCAAGGTTCGGGTTCGGTTCACGTTTGCATCGGAGCTCATCCAGGAGCCAATCATCTGGTCCCTGGGACGCGAATTTGAACTGGTCACAAACATCCGCCGCGCCAACGTGGAAGAGGACCAGGGCTGGGTCGTCCTGGAACTCGAAGGCGCTCAGGATGAAGTCGACCGCGGCATAAGTTGGGTCACGTCAAAGGGCGTCCGCGTCGACCCCGTCCCCGGGGACGTCATCGAGGGCTGACTGCCAACGTCTCAGCCGTTCCGCTATAGTTATAGAAACGCCGCACGTACGCGGCAGGTTCACTCTCGCAAAGAGAACACACAAACAAGATCAAAGGAGCCAGTTGTTTATGTCGGTCACAGTCAAGATTCCCACGCCCCTAAGGCGCGTGACGGATGGCGTCGATGAGATTGAAGCCAGCAGTGATCGGCTTGATGGCGCGCTCGCGATCCTCAATGAGCGTTTCCCCGGAATCAAGGAGCGCCTCTTCAACGACGAGGGGGAACTCCACCGGTTCGTCAATATCTACGTGAACGGCGAGGATGTCCGATTCCTCAGCGGCCTCGAAACGCCCCTCAATGAGGGCGACGAGGTTAGCATTGTCCCCGCCGTTGCCGGCGGCTAACCTCTACTATTCCGCCACATCTAGTCCAGCCCCGGGTCCGACTCCCATTCGTCAGGCAGATTCGCTTGTTCGCGCGCCTGTTGTGAACGCAGCCACAGGCCGCGCTGCTCCTCCCGCGCCGCCGCGTCGCTCGGCGTGTATGCGGCATGGAAATCCCGCCTGAACTGCTCATATGTCCCTGCTGTGATGGCGGATCGCGCGTCATCAAACAGGCGATGGATGAATCGCAGATTGTGGATGCTCGCCAGCCGATACGCGAGTAACTCTTTCGCCTTGAACAGGTGCTGAAGATACGCGGCAGAATGTGTCCCGCAGGTCTCGCAGTCGCAGGCCTCCATCACCGGCCCCAGGTCCTGCGTGTACCGCGCGTTCAGGATGTCCACCCGACCTTGCGGCGTGTACAATGCCCCGTTCCTCGCCACTCGTGTCGGCAACGCGCAGTCGAACGTGTCGATGCCCCGCGCAACGCCTTCAACAATGTCCTCCGGGGAACCCACCCCCAACAAATGGCGGGGCTTGTGTACCGGCAGCAGCGGCATGGAAACGTCCACCATTTCCCACATCACGTCCTTCGGCTCACCGAGGCTCAGGCCGCCAATCGCTATTCCCTGCGTCCCGTCAAGCGCGGCGACAAACCGTGACGACTCTACCCGAAGATCCGCTTCTGTTCCGCCCTGCGCGATCCCGTACAACAGTCCCATTTCCGGGCGGTGCGCGCGGGCAGAGCGCTCCGCCCACAGATGCGTGCGAACCAATGCGCGCTCCACCCCGTCCCTATCAACACCATAATTCAGCGGCTGATCGAGACACATGATCATGTCAGCGCCCAACCGTTCTTGCAGCGCCACTGCGGATTCCGGCGACAGGTGGAACTGAGTCCCATCGATATGGGAAAGAAACGTAACCGCCTCGTCTGAGATACGAAGTCGGTGGGCCAGCGAAGTCATCTGGAAGCCGCCGGAGTCTGTCGCGATGGGTCGATCCCATCCCATGAACCCGTGCAGCCCGCCCGCCTGTTCAATCAAGTCCACGCCCGGCCTGAGAGCAAGGTGATACGCGTTGCAGATCACCACCTGTCCGCCCAACGACACCACGTCAGACGGAGACAATGCCTTCACACTGCCTTGCGTGGCCACGGGTAGGAAAGCAGGGGTCTGAATCTCTCCATGAGGCGTGATGAGGACACCGGTTCGCGGACCCGGCACGAGGGATTCGCCCGGGCTCGTCACACGGAAATACGGGGTGGACGTTGTCATGCGATTCCGAAGATCGGCTAAGAGGCGAGGCTCACTGTACTGCGGTCAACACAGTCGTGACCAGCAGGGCTGTGAACACGCCGCACAATAGACTGTAGGATGCAGTCTTGAAGCGGCGGCGTTGAACGGCGGGACTTAGGGACTCCCGCTCCAACTGCATCGTCCCCCAGATGTTGTAGAGCGCAAACCCGCCCGCCATCACCCAGTACACGATGTCCTGTTCCGCCACGAAGCCCATCGCCGCCACCAAAACAACAAGCAACACAGCCAAAGATAGGAACAGCGGCCGCGCGCTCCGCCAAGCTGACCGAAGCGGAAAGATACCCACTCCTGCTTGAAGATAGTCCGACCGATAGAACAACATGATTGCCCACACGTGATGGATCACCCACACGCCGACGAACGCCCCCAACAGCCCAATCGTCGGGCTCAACGAGGGATTCATCGCCAGCCACCCTGCCGCCACCGGCGCAGCGCTCGATACACCGCCCAGGAAATGCGTCGCCTCAGTCTTGCGGAACGATATTGCCGCGAGCGTGCCCGTCGCCCCCGCCAACGCTGCCAATGGATGCACCAGGAACGCTAGCGTGACTCCTGCCAGCACCCACCCTGCCGACCAGTACAGGCCGCGTTCAGCCGAAACGATGCGGCCGCTCGGGATGCTCCGTCCGCGCGTCCGGTACATACGCGCATCGAGCGCCCTATCAAGATAATTTGTCAGCCCGTTCGACCCGCCACTACCCAGGAACACGGCCAGCGTAATCAACGCCACCCTGCCCGACTGCGCCGGATCTGCGCCTGAAGCGATGACGGCGGCGGCGGCGCCCAGGAACGTCAGGAGGATTGTTACGCGCGGCTTGAGCAGTTCCCAATACGCGAGTCCGCTGGCCCGCAGCGCCGACCCTGAGACAGACTGATTGATCAGCATCAACTCATCCTACGCTATGCCCGTCCCTTGATAAAGCAGCCTGAACGCGTTCCTCACACGCCCGTCCGTATTCAAATGTGATACATTTAACAAGCTGACAATACGCACTAAAGCACGTATCAAAAGGGGGATTCCTAAAGACATGCGCAGGTCTCTTGTTTATCTTGTTGGTCTTCTATTTATCGTTGGCTCACTTGGAGTGATTGCCTGTGGAGGCAACGGCGGCAATGGCGATGACGGGGGCGGATCAAGCGGCAGCAGCAATACCGTCGCAATTTCAATGGATGACCAGGGCGGCACGTACACCATGGTTGCCTCCCCAGGGTCGATCGCCGCAGGCTCGGTGACGTTCGACATCTCGAACGTGGGCCTGATCGCGCATGAATTCAAGGTCGTCAAGCTCAATGAAGCCGGCATGGCCGCAGACCTCACTGACCTGCCCACGGAGGCCGGTCTAATCTCTGAGAGCGGCAACATGGTCGACGGAGTCGGCACGGTTCTCGGCAGCCTGCTTGAGGCCGACCTACCTGCAGACGGCTCGGACGAGCTTACCATCAGCCTTGACGCAGGTGAGTACATGCTCCTCTGCAACGTGGCCACCCACTACCAGCTCGGCATGTGGAGCGAGTTCACCGTCACGTAGCCAATCCCGCACTAAGTTTGGCAGCACAGGAGCCCGGGGAGAGCAATGCTCTCCCCGGGCTTCTTCTTTCCAATCGCCGGCATCGTCATCGCACAACAACGAGGGGCTGAGCCACAATAGTGAACAACTGCATAGTGCGTGCTATAATGCACACATAAGGCATATGAAGCGCACACATTATGCTACATTGGGCGCATGGCCAACGAGTTTGAGTGGGACACGGAGAAGAATAGACAATTGATTGAACAACGAGGAGTATCCTTCGAGAATGCGGTATCCGCCATCGAACAGGGAGGCTTGGTAGACGTCGTGGAGCATCCGAATCAGGAACGGTATCCACACCAGATGATCTACGTCGTAGACATTGACGACTATCTGCACCTGGTGCCGTTTGTCCTTCAAGAGGACGGCAGCAGATTCCTAAAGACAATCATCCCCAGCCAGAAAGCAATGCGAGAATACGGCAGGAGGTAACACCATGATCTCCAGGATGGATCAGGAAGAGCGGGACATTCTCGAGCGATTCGAACGCGATGAGCTTCGATCCGTAGACAACGTTGAGGGGGAAATTGAGGCTGCTACTCAGGCCGCCCGCAATACCTTCAACAAGACCAAGCGGGTGAATCTGCGTTTCACGGAGCGGGACTACAAACTTGCCCACTTGCGGGCCAGTGAGGAAGGCATCCCCTACCAGACTCTCCTCTCCAGCGTTATCCATAAGTACCTTGCCGGTCGCCTCGTCGAAAAGAGTTAGTAAGGGGCATGAGTTTTCCCCTACTCCACCCTCGCTAACTGCTCCAAGTCCGCCGGGCTTTTGATCTCACGGACTGTCCTCAGAAACTCGGCCACGGACTCCGACTGATTCCGTACCTCGATCAGCTGCCCATAAATCGGGCTGACTGTTCCTCCCGCCGGCGAGTCCGCATAGCTCCCATGAAACGCGAAATACGCCTGGTTGATCTTCCGAATCGCATAGCCATGCGTCTCATTCAAGTGGACGCGCCGCTCCTCCATGTACGCCTCTGCCTCATCAACTAAACCGTCCGCAAGCAGTCGCTCAGCCTCCACGCGCGTCTCCCTCATGTACGCCCCGAACTCAAACACGCCCGGATCGCGATGGGTCTCCGTGGGCGGCTCTGGCACACGGAACACCGGCGGCGGCTGATCCAGGGCCAACGCCCCCGTCTCCGCCGCCACCATGTTCGCCACCGTCTCATTGATTGTTGTCATATCGCCGCCCGCTCCATACCGTTGACCCAGCGGGTGGAAGAACAGGTAGTGATGAACCCACTCATGCAGAATCGTCCGAATGGTGAATTCACGCGTGGACGTTGCCTTGACCAGCACCGGATACGTTCCCATCCCACCGATGTTCACGACAAGCGCCGAGAGCCCCCTATCTGACAACGCCTCTTCCAATCGGCGAATCTCTTCCGTCGAGATGTCCGGCCGTAGCGGCAGCGACTCCATCAATGTGATTCGATCTCGCGGTGACACCACAAGCGCCTTTGGAAGCTCCTCCATCACGAACGAGACCGGAGGAAAGACTATGTCGCCCAGCACCGGCGGATCCGAAACCAGACCTGCCTCTCGCATCGTGTTCATCGTCAGCCCGCGCAGCGCCAGGGTCGCCCGCGCCCGAATATCCTCAAGATCGCGTTCGATAGCTTCCTCTCGTTCCAACGCCTCAAGCAATTCGGGATCATCGGCAGGACGGTTTGCCAACAGCCACTCTGCCCTGCCCGTCGCCTCACGGAGTCGTGCAGTCGTCTCGAAATACTCGTCGATGGCGTCGGGATTCTCGGGAGGCGTGTTGAGCGCCGCAACGATGTCTGAGGCATGGCGAAGCTCCCACACTGCGATGTTGAAGCTGTCATGTGCTGCGGACGCCCGGACTCCGGCAATGATGTCCCCCGCGGGCGCGACGCACCCTGGCAGCGCCATCAACGCCCCAAGAACCGCCGCAGCGAGAATTGTTATTCGGAGGGGCAACGCGCGAACGGGACCCATGTGGCCAGTATAGGCGCGACGCATTGAGACACTGCGCGCCCTGCCGTAGAATGGTTCGATAAATCACCCGGTCGCCGCCAGGCAGACCGGCAGTTGGGGGGAGGAGAATGCAGAACTACTCGACATCCGACATTCGCAATATCGTGCTCCTGGGACACAACGGGGACGGCAAGACAACGCTCGCAGAGCGTCTGCTGTTTCGGTCTGGCGCGCTGAGTCGAATGGGGAAGATCGAGGACGGCACCACGGCCTCCGACTTCGAACCCGAAGAAGAGCGCCGCGGCGGATCCGTCAACCTCTCCGTCCTGCCCGTTGAGTGGGCCGGCAAGAAGCTCAACATCCTCGACACGCCCGGATATATGGACTTCCTTGGCGAGATGCTCAGCGGCCTGCTCGTCGCGGATTCAGCCCTCATCGCAATCGATGCCTCCACCGGCCCGCAAGTCGGCACGGACGCCGCATGGAGGAGAGCATCAGAGCGCGGCCTCGCCCGCCTGATCGTCCTCGGCAAGATGGATCGCGAGAATGCAGACTATGACGCCATGTTCTCGATGCTTCGCAACCGTTATGGAAACGGCTGCGCTCCAGTCATCGTTTCCGTCGGCGCGGGTGATTCGTTCCGCGGCGTGATCGATGTGATGAACAAGAAGGCGTTTCTGGAGGACGGCACCGAATCGGACGTTACCGCCGACATGGGCGTGGACATCGACTCCTACCGAGAGCAGGTCATCGAGGCCGCGGCGGAAGCGGATGATGACCTCGCGACCAAGTACCTAGAGGGTGAGGACATCACGGACGAGGAATTGCTTGCCGCCCTTAGGGCAGGTGTCACGTCGGGCGATGTCTTCCCGGTGCTCGCCGCGTCGGGCCAGGCAGGCGCCGGCACGGATGCCCTGCTGAATGTCCTGGCAAACCTTGCGCCGAGTCCCGCGGATGTGGACGCCCCCTCCGCCCAGACCGCTTCCGGCGAAGAGGCGACCATCACTCCGGACTCGGACGGCGCGCTCGCAGCCCTCATCTTCAAGACCACGGCGGACCCGTTCGTTGGTAAGCTCTCCTACTTCCGCGTGCAATCCGGCGCCATGCATACCAACAGCCACGCCTGGAACACCGCCCACAATGAGCAGGAGCGCATCGCACAGATCATCATTCCTATCGGCAAGGAACACGCCAACACGGACAGCCTTGCCCCGGGGGACATCGGCGCAGTCGCCAAGCTAGGCGTGTCACGCACCGGCGACACGCTATCAACACGTGAGGCAGGTATCGCTCTCCCCGCCATCCAATTCCCGGAGCCGATTTTCAGCGTGGCTGTCGAGGCCAAGACCAAGGCGGACCAGGACAAGATGGGCCCGGCTCTCGCGCGGCTGCTCGAGGAGGATCCAAGCCTCACGATGACCCGCGAGAGCGACACGCATGAGATCATCGTTTCCGGCCTCGGCGATTCCCACATCGACGTTGCCGTTCAGAAGTTGGCCCGAAAGTTCGGCGTGGAGGTGGAGACCGGCACTCCCAAGGTGCCCTACCGCGAGACGATCCGCGTCTCAACACGTGCTGAATACAAGCATAAGAAGCAAACCGGCGGCCATGGTCAATACGGCCACGTCGTCCTTCAACTGGAACCGCTTAGTCGCGGCGACGGCTTTGAGTTCGGCGAGAAGGTCGTTGGCGGCTCTGTACCCAAGAACTTCATCCCCGCCGTCGAAAAGGGCATCCGCGAGACGCTGCCCGAGGGAGCGGTCGCTCATTTCCCGATCGTCGATGTGCGCGCCGTGCTCGTGGACGGCAGTTTCCATGCTGTGGATTCATCGGAAATGGCGTTCAAGATCGCCGCGTCCACTGCACTCAAGCAGGGCATCCAGCAGGCGCAGCCCGTTCTCCTTGAACCTGTCATGACGCTCGAAGTCATCACTCCGGACGACTTCACCGGCGACGTGATCGGCAACCTCAACTCCAAGCGCGCCCACGTGCAGGGCATGACGACCGAGAACGAGGTCACCACCGTGCAGGCTGAGGCGCCCATGTCTGAAGTGCTCCGTTACTCAACCGAGCTCCGCTCCATGACTCAGGGCCGCGCCTCGTACACCATGCGCTTCTCTCACTACGAAGAAGTGCCGCAGCACCTAGCCCAAAAGATCATCGACGGAAGCGCAGAATCCTAGCACTCTCACAAGACCGGCAAAACGAAAATCGGGGCGGCTCAATGAGCCGCCCCGAACGTTTCTCGTCGTAACGAAACGTTTGGCCGTTAGCCCTGCATCAGCTTCTGAACCTCTTCGATGAGCGCCGGCAGAACCTGCTTGTAATCCCCGACCACACCGAAGCGCGACTCACTGAAGATATTCGCCTCAGGATCGCGGTTGATCGCCACGATGTTCTTGGAGCCGGAGCAGCCCGCCATGTGCTGGCTCGCGCCGGACAATGCAATCGCGATGTAGACATCCGGGGAGACAACGCGCCCCGTGATGCCAATCATCAGATCTTGCTCACAGAAACCGGAGTCCGTTGCCGCGCGTGTCGCGCCAACCGCGGCCTGCGGCAGCAACTCCTGGAGCTTATAGAGTTCGTTGAAACCGGCCTCATCACCCATGCCACGCCCGCCGGTCACAACGATCGTCGCGTCCTCAAGACGGATGCCCTCAACTTGTGCGTCCTCATGCTTGACGAACCGGGAGCGCACGGATGAAGCGTCCAGGCCAACGTCAACGTTGACCACGTTGCCGGAGCGACCGCTCTGCGCCTCCGCGCCGTCATACGCCTTCATGTGAACCGTCGCAATGGCCGGCATCTTCGGGAACGAAACAACCTGTCGGAACAGGCCGCCCGCTACGGATCTCGCTGCCTGAAGCTGACCGTCTGCGATGCTCAGCCCGGACGTGTCAGACGCGATACCTGTCTGAAGTCGTACTGCAAGGTATGGCCCAAGATCACGCCCGTTCGGCGTGTGGCCAATCAGGATGATGCGCGGATTTGCCTGCTGTGCGATGGCAATGACTGCTGGTGTGTATGTCTCGTTCAGGTAGCTGGCGAATTGGTCGCCGTCCACCTGGTAAACGGTGTCCGCGCCCAGATTGATGATGTCCTGCGCGCGGTCTCCCACGCCGTTCCCGATGAGCGCAGCCGAAATCGGCTCGCCCAGGTCGGCCGACAGCCCTTGCGCCGCCGACATCAACTCGTTCGTGATTGAGTTCAATGAGCCGTCCGCGCCCGTCTCCGCAACTATCAGAATGCCGTTCTCACCGGCCATTTGTTGTTCTCCTTCTCGTTTCGTGATTCGGGATTGTTTCTGTCTTGGGCCGGTCTAAATCAATCGCTCTTCGCGCAGTCGAAGGGCCAACGCCTTGGCCGCCTCAGCCGGAGTCTCGCCCTCAATCATCTCGACGTTGGATGACTTCTCAGGCGCGAACAGGTCAACGACCTGCGTGAACGGATCGGCCGCGTCCATCGCCTCAAGGTCGCCCTTGCCCCACACTGTTGGGTCCACGCGGCGGGCTGCCATGATGCCGCGCATCGTCGCGTATCGGGGCTGACCGAGCTCGTTGGACACCGTCACCAGTGCAGGCAGTCGCGCCGCCACCGTGTCGATGCCGTCATCAACGATGCGGGCGATCTGCACCTCGTCTCCGCTGGCCTCAATGGCAATTGCATTTGTGAGAACGGGAATATCGAGGATCGCTGCCAGAGCAGTGGCCACAATTCCCTGGTCAAGGTCGGAAGACTGCCTGCCGGAGAGAATCAAATCGAAATCGCCAATCTTGCGAATAGCCGCCGCAAGCGCCGCAGCAACAGTCACCGGATCGCCGTTCGGCAGATCAGGGTCCTGCACCAGGAAGAGATCATCTGCGCCCATCGCAAGCGGTCGCTTGATCACGTCCAGCACGTGGCTCTCTCCGAGACTCACGACGCTGACCGTTGAATCGGTATCGGCGTCCTTGATGCGAAGCGCCGCCTCCGTCGCATAGTTGTCATAGTCGCTCACGGCCGCCGGCACGCTTGACGCAACGGCCACTCTCTTGGCCGCCCGATCCGCCGTAAATGAGCTTTGCGGCGCCTCCGGATCGGGCACCTGTTTAACGGTTACGATGATGCGCATTCATACCCCCAAAAAACCCGTCTTACATGGGAACGCCCCCAGCATCTGGAGGCAATAAATGTATAGCATTCTGCGTTGAATAGTGTCAAATTGCACAAACGTGGCGGGCGCCACGTGAACGGCGGTTTCCAACCCGGAATTCCCCTACCCCGTGCTATACTTCCCCGAACGGCGACCGGAACAGCCGAAACTGGGCGGGAGGGGCGGCACAGTGACTCCTGAAAAGGAATTTCTCTGGACGATAGGCGACCTCAAGTGGATCCTCTTCGCGCTTGCCGGTCTCACGGTTGCCTACATCTTCTACAAGCTCTATGAGCGTGCTCAGCTCTGGAAGTTAGGCCAGCCGGCAGACCGACTCGGCAACCCAATCACACGCGGCTTCGCGTTCGCCCGTCTCCTCGTTACTCAGGGGTACGGCCATGAGAAATTCCTGCGAGACCGCTACGGCGGATTCATGCACCTGCTCATCTTCTGGGGCGCGTCCATGCTCTTCCTTGGAACCGCTGTTGGCACCATCGAAGAAGAGTTCCTCTACCCGCTTGAACACCAGGGAGTGTTGGAGTGGCCCATCGGCAATTGGTACCTCTACTCCTCGCTTGCGTGGGACATCGGCGGACTCATGGCCCTTGCCGGACTCACAATGGCAATCTTCCGCCGCTCAGCTATTGGAAAACCACACTCACCCGGATTCCTTGATGACAAGATCATCCTGACACTCGCCATCATCCTTATCTTCCAGGGCTTCGGACTCGAGGGGCTCAGGCAGCTGGGCGAGACCTCATTCGGCATCGAGTATCTTGACCATCCGGACTGGGCTATCTGGTCGCCCGGCGGCTTTGCATTCGCCGCATTCTTCTACGAATTCGTCGGCATCCGCGCAGACACGGCGGAAACGCTTTATCGGGGCATCTGGTGGGCGCACTCGGCCACCGTCCTGGGTTCCCTGCTGTACGCCGCATTCACGCTGTCCAAGTTCAGCCACACGTGGATTTCTCCCGCCAACTGGTTCTTCCGCAACCTTGAGCCACGCGGCAAGCTGCAGGCCATCCCCAACCTTGAAACGCGGGAGACCTTCGGCGCGGCAACGCTGACCGATTTCACATGGAAACAACTCATGGACGGCGACGCCTGCACACGATGTAGCCGCTGCACGGACAACTGCCCTGCCAACATCACCGGCAAGACCCTTTCGCCGATGATGGTCATCCAGAACCTTAAGGGATACGTCGGCTCCTACGGCAATGCCCTGTACAAGGCGGGCGGCGACGAGTCCAAAGTGGATCAGGAGCTCATCATGGCTCCGGCCGGTGAGGTCGTTGATGAAGAAGACCTTTGGTCATGCGTCACGTGCGGCGCATGCATGGAGGCCTGCCCGGTCTTTATCGAACACGTCCCGACAATCGTTGAGATGCGCCGCGCCCTTGTCATGAACGAAGGACGCTTGCCAGAAACGGCAGAGGCGGCGCTGCGTAGCCTCGAAACGCGCGGGCACCCGTGGAGCGGCATGAGCCGCACCCGAACGGAATGGGCCGAGGGGCTCGATGTCCCGCTCATATCTGAGGTAGAAAAGCCGGAGGAGTTGGAAGTCCTGTATTGGGTCGGCTGTGCCGCTTCAATGGAAGACCGCTCCATGCGCATCGCACGCGCAACCGGTCGCATCCTCATTAACGCCGGAATCAAGTTCGCCATCCTCGGCGATGAAGAGTCCTGCACCGGCGACCCGGCCCGCCGCATCGGCATGGAGTACCTCTTCCAGCTGCAGGCCATGCAGAACGTGGAGACGCTGGACCGTTACGGCGTCAAGACAATCGTCACAACCTGCCCGCACTGCTTCAACACCATCTCGAACGAATACCCGGAGTTCGGCGGCAATTACCAGGTCATGCACCACACGCAGTATCTCCAGAGTCTCGTCGCGGATGGCAGGTTGACGCTTGATCAGACCAGACAGGGGCCAACGTTCGGCACCGTCACCTACCACGATCCCTGCTACCTCGGCAGGCACAACGGCGTCTACGATGCGCCACGTGAAGTCGCGGACGCCATCCCGGGAGTCGACAAGGTCACGGAGATGGGGATGAACCGCAACCGCGCGTTCTGCTGCGGCGCTGGCGGCGGACACATGTGGATGGAGGACGGACCCGGCCACGAAAAGATCAACCACCGACGCACCAGGCACGCCATTGAGGCGGGAGCCGATGTCATCGCAGTCGCCTGCCCATTCTGCGCCCAGATGTTTGAGGATGGCGTGCGCGTAACCGGCCAGGACGAGACCATGCGTGTTCTTGATCTCTCAGAGATGATCGTTCAGACCATCAACGAGCCGGAGTCCGCCGTTGCCGCTACAGAAGACTCTGAGTCCGGTTAGCCTTCGAATCCGTTTAGAGGCAGGATCTTCAAGGCGTGCAATCTCCCCAACCGCGCTCCCAATCTGCTTATAATGGGAGCGTGAAAGTGTTCACTTTGTTTTTCTCGGCAAGCGCGGGACGCACCCTCTAGTGCGGTTACCACGCGTCATGGGCTATCAGCGACAACCCCGCAGAGAGGGCGACAGCGAGCTCGATGAGCTTTTGCGCCCGATTCGTGACTTCATCAATCGACTGAAGGGTGGCGGCTCAGGCGACAGCCAGGGTCCCCCGAGACGCCCTGCTGCAGATGGAGAGGGCCAGCGCCCTGCTATGCCAATCGGCCGCATCGGCGGAATCCTTCTTGGAGTCATCGTCCTCGTGTGGCTTGGCTCCGGTATCTACATCGTCAACCCAGGTGAGGTCGCCATCGTCCGCACATTCGGAAACTGGAACGGCGACCAACAGACAGAGGGGCTGCACTGGCATATTCCCTGGCCTGTGGAGCGCCAGGACGTATTGAGCATTCAGCGCGTCCAGAGCATGGAGCTTGGATTCCGAAGCGTCGGAGAGATCGGTTCCGGTGAGGGCGCCGTTCAGAGATCTGCCGAGTCACGCATGATCACCGGCGACGAGAACCTCGTCGATGCTCAGTTGGTTGTTCAATACCGTATCCGTGACGCCGGCGCATTCCTCTTCAACGTCAAGGATCCGTCAGAGGGTGGACACCCCGACGGGGAAACACTGCGAGACGCCACGGCCTCGGCACTCAGGCAGGTCGTGGGGCAGCGACCCATTGATGATGTGCTGACGACCGGCAAGGAAGTCGTTCAAGTTGAAACGCAACAGCTCTTGCAGCGGCTGCTGGATGACTACGGCACCGGGATCATGGTCATTAACGTGCAGTTGCAGGACGTCCAGCCGCCTGACGAAGTACAGGAGGCTTTCAAGGACGTCATCAGCGCCCGCGAGGACCGCGCCCGATTCATCAACGAAGGCGAGGCGTATCGGGAAGACATCGTCCCCCGTGCCCGCGGTGAGGCCGCGCGCGTTGTCCAGGCAGCCGAGGCGTTCAAGGTAGAGCGCGTGCGTGAGGCGACGGGTAATGCCAGCCGGTTCCTTGAGCGACTGCGTGAGTACCGCAGCCACCCCGAAGCAACACGTCGCCGCCTCTATATCGAAATGATGGAGCGTATCCTCCCGAGGGTCGAGGTTATCGTCGTCGACGATGAAATCGGCGCCAACGTTCTGCCGTTCTTGCCGCTGACCGACCAGGGAACGGCGGGGGCCTAGTCATGCAGCAGCCCGCCGCACGCCCGAACATACAGCGACTGATCACCATTGCCGTCGTCTTGGTGGGCGGTGCCCTCCTAATTCTTCTCAGTCAGAGCGTCTATGTCGTCGACGAGACTGAGCAGGTCATCATTACCCGCCTCGGAGAGTATCGGCGTGAAGCTACCGAACCCGGCCTCCGCTTCAAGACGCCGTTCATTGAGTCAGTACACCGTATAGAAAAGCGCCTACTGCGGTTTGACTCGGAGCCGTCCGAATTCCTCACCGCCGAGAAGAAGGCTCTCATCATCGACTCCTACGCCCGTTACCGCATTATCAACGCCCGGCAGTTCTTCGAGGTCGTCCGCACTGAGTTGGGCGCTCGCGGCAGGTTGGAGGCCATCATTTCCTCAGAAATCCGCGAGGAGGTCGCCACGCACGATCAGATCGAAGTCATCCGCGATAACCGTGAGTCTCTCATGCGCAACGTCACAGAGCGCAGTGACATCAAAGCACAGGAATTCGGCATGTCCGTCGTAGATGTCCGCATCGTCGGAGCAGACTTCCCGCCTGAGGTTGCCAGCAGCGTCTACGACCGGATGCGTTCGGAGCGAATCCGTATCGCCAACCGCTTCCGCGCCGAAGGTGAAGAGGAAAGAGCCAAGATCGAGGCTGAAGCCGATCTGCAGCGCGCCCAGATTCTCGCGGAGGCCAACGAGCGAGCGCGGACCATTCGTGGTGAAGGTGAAGCGGAGGCCATCGGAATCCAGGGTCGAGCCATTGACACCGACCGCGATTTCTACCACTTCGTCAGAACCCTTGAAGCATATGAGGTTTCCTTGACTGACGGCACAACCCTTGTGGTTCCGCTCGATTCAGACTTCTATCAGTTCCTGACGGACGTTTACCCAATCGGTGACGAACGCCGCACTGACTAGTCCCTTCTGTCCTTCCCGCCTTCGCGGGAACCCGCAATCCCCGGAACGCGCACTTAAGCCGTAACGCTGCTACCCACCGGGCAGAGCCCTACCAGTACGCATTCGGAACAGAGCGGCTTTCGAGACTTGCACACGTCCTTGCCATGCGCCACGAGCAGCGCATGGTACTCATTGAACAGCTGGACATCCGTAGGAATGGACTCCTGGAAGCGTGCGCGTACGTCCTCATATTTTGGCTTACTGTCCGGGTCAATGATTCCCAGCCGACTCAGCACGCGGATGGTGTAGGCGTCGATGACGAAGGACGGCATGTTTCCGGCGTAGAGCAGCATTGAATCCGCAGTCTCCGGACCAACGCCGTGGAGGGCCAGAAGCTCCTCTCTCAATTCGTCGAGAGGTTTGGAAGCAAACAGTCTCTCAATGTCATCGCCATAGCTGGCAAGATAATCTCCGAGCGCGCGCAGTTTGAGAGCCTTGGCGTTGAAATACCCGGACGGGCGAATCAGTGCGGCAATGTCTTCGAGTGGCCGAGTCCGCAGCGCCTCCGGGTTCAAAGCATCGGCCTCCCGCAGCGCTGAGATCGCCTTCTCCACGTTCGTCCACGCCGTGTTCTGCGTCAGGATCGCGCCGACCATCACTTCGAACGGCGTCTCGCCCGGCCACCAATGCTGTTCGCCATATTCGGCAAAGAGGCGGTCATAGAGTTCAGGCAGACTGAGCGACTTCTTCCGACACCCACGTCGCGACTCGCTAGTCGCCACGGACCAACCTCGCGCCGAGGTCATAAGACTCCGCCAAAGCATCAGGTTTGCCCTGCACGTCGTTGGGGCGTACCACACCGGCAACCAGCAGACGCTCCGCCTCAAGGAAGTGCATGCTCACCAACCATGAGCGGGTGGCCTGCACCGCGCCGTCGAACTCCATGGGGTCATCGCGGTCGGCGGTGGCGATGATGAGCGCCTTGCCCGCCTCTTCGCTTCCCCGCAACTGCTGCCCCATCACGTACTTACGGATCCACAGCGGCTGCGTGCGGTCGTAGAGCGCCTTCGTCTGAGCGGGCACCCCGCGAAACGTCACAGGGAATGCGATATAGATCAGGTCGACAGCCCGGAGCTTGGCGTAAAGACCCTGCATGTCATCCAGCACCGTGCAAACGCCGGTGAGCATACAGTCTTCGGATTGCGGGCAGATGCAGGGGTTGATTGAAAGATCGAGGAGGCTAATGAGTTCCGTGTCCGCGCCTGCGTCTCGCGCGCCAGCAAGCGCCCGCTCCAATAGCGTCTCGCTGTTGCCGCCACGCCGCGTCCCGCCCGCGATTCCAAGCACTGAAATGGTCACGTAGAGATTATAGGCGCGCCTGTCCGTGAGGTACGATGGAACCCCGGGGGCTGCGAGAAAAGGAAAGGGGTACTGATGACAACGGCTACGATGACATTCCGGCAGCGGCTGAGCGAGGCGAGCGAACGCAACAGATCCCTGCTCTGCGTCGGTCTTGACCCTGATCCTGCCGAGATGAATGGCCGCGACATTGCGGATTTCTGCATCGCAATCATCGACGCCACGATCGATCTTGTTTCTGCCTACAAACCGAATCTCTCGTTCTATGAAGCACATGGCTCGGCAGGATACGCAGCGCTTGAGAGAATCGTCGACCACGTCAACGGGCGCGTGCCTGTGCTCGGCGACGCCAAGCGCAACGACATCGGCAACTCCGCTCGCTTCTACGCCAAGGGCCTCTTCGAGACGATTGGCTTTGATGCCATCACCGTCAATCCATTCCTCGGACGGGACAGCCTCCAACCGTTCCTTGATTACGAGGACAAGGGAGTGTTCATCTTGTGCCGCACCTCCAACCCCGGCGGCGCGGACATACAGGGTCTCAACGCCGCCTACGACAGGGCCACGATGCCCCTCTACGAAGCTGTCGCTCACCTTAGTAACTCGTGGGACACGAACGGCAACATTGGCCTCGTGACGGGCGCGACGTACCCGTCCGAAGCGCAAAGGATCCGTGAGATTTGCCCCGACATGCCGTTCCTCGTTCCCGGCGTCGGCACGCAGGGTGGTGAGCTTGAGTCGGCCCTGTCGGCAACGCTCGACGCGGAAGGCGGGGGTGTATTGGTCAATTCGTCCCGGGGAATCCTGTATGCATCCAACGGCCCCGACTTTGCGGACGCCGCCCGGGCCGCCGCGGAGAATCTCCGCACGCAGATAGAGGCCGCCCGCACGTCCGCCTAACGTCGTCGCGTCAAGCCGCCCCCACCAGGGAAAGCACAACCGTCACGGAGACGAGGCTGCCAAGCGTCCCTGCCACCACGATCCCGCTCGCAAGCTCCGGCCTGCCCCTATATTGGGTCGCCAGGATGATGGTCAGCACCGCCGTCGGCATTCCGGCAACGACAATGAGCACCTTAGCAGTCAAATCGTCGAATTGCAGCAGCTGAACGAGCCCATAGGCAACCAGAGACGATAGCACCAACCGGATCGCCACGACACCCGCGATGGCCCGCGCTCCGGCCATTTCGCGCGTTGACGCAAGCTGAATCCCGAGCACGATCAGCATGGCCGGAATCGCCGCGTCGCCCATGATTTGCGCGGGCCGCTGGATATAGTCCGGCAGGTCGATGGCCAACATGCTGACGGCGAGACCGCCGACGGCAGCGTAACTGGTGGGCAGCTTGGCCACAGAGATGAGGGAGCCGACCAGATTCGATTGGGCCCGCGAGGCGATAAACGCCCCCACTGTCCACGCGAGGATGGCCTGCGTCACGAAGAAGACGACGGCAATGGCCAAGCCCTCGTCACCGAAGGCAAACAGCGCCACCGGCAGCCCGTAGTTGCCCGCGTTCATGAACAACGCCGCAATCACGAACGTCGTCTGGGCATCCTTCGGCACCCTCATCGCGCGGGCGACCAGGCTGGCAATGATATACAGCGACGAAAGCAGCAGCAGGCTGAACGCGGCGATGCGGGCGAGGTCCTCAAGCGCAACCTGCGTGGTAGCGAGGCCGTTGAACACGAGCGCAGGGCTGAATATGAAGAGGATGGCCTGGCTCAGCGGCTCCGGTGAGATTGGCCTGAACCTGTGAACAAGCGCGCCGACCGCCGCCATCAGGAAGACGGGGAAGACAACGCTTATGAATATATTCAGGAAGTCCATTCAGCGTTGAGGCGGTCGAGGAGGTCCGGCAACTCCTCCAGTGAGCTGATCACGCGGGCATCCTTGTAGCCCTCGAATACGCCGTCCCTATCCAGAAGAATGGATAAAATACCAACCTCCGCCGGGCCCTGCACGTCCGCAAGCGGTTGATCGCCCACATGGACAACCTCATCGGCGCTCGCCCCTGCCCGCTTCAGCGCCTCCTCAAATATCGGGGCGTTGGGCTTGGCTACACCGATCTCCTCCGACGTGACCGCAAAGGACATGAATTCAGCGATGCCGAGATCGAGCAGCGTTTGGGCAAGCCCTCCTTCAAAGTTGGTGATGACACCAACGGAGTAACCCTGCTCCCGGAGCGCTTGCAGCAACGGCACAACATCCGGGAACATCGCAAATCCCTGCCGAGCCTCCCACACCCGCTCAAAGATGCGGCTTGCCAATTCAAGGTCTACGGTCACTCCCGCGCCGGCGAGCAGCAGCATCTCATACCGCCCCCATAGCTCTCTAACTGCCTCCGGTGTACGGCGGCTCAGGGGAAGTTTCCCATTCTCCTCCGAGAGGAATTGGTCGGCGGCGGGGTAAGCGCGGAGGACGGCGTTCGTGTCCAATGTGATGCCGAATTCGGCGCAGGAAGCGGCTTGAATCTGCTCGCGTCGCGGCTCGAACCTGACGATGGTGTTGTAGAAATCCAGAGAGATTGCCCGAATACGCGCCATAGCAGTTCTCATCCTAACATCGGCGAGTTCCGCCCTACGCGGGCACGGCCATGAAATTTGGAGTCTCTACCCTTGACCCAAGACCCCTCAGAACGTAGCATGACCCAATCCGATGGCAGCGCGGGACAACAAAATCCGGTCTTTCACCCATCGACAAAATGGGATTAGGGTAGCTTGACTCCTGAATCGACCGAGGCTCAAGGGGGTTTCTGCAGATGAATTCCAGCCTGATCAGCAAGATCGAGAAGGCGCGGAAGTACGCCGAGGAACGGGACGACCGAATTAGGTTCGAGTCGTTTCGCGTCCGAATTTCCGGCGACAACAGCGAGCACGTCGTTGAACTCACGGACGGCGTCTTTACGTGCGACTGCGACTTCTTCGAGGGCTGGAGCTCCTGCAGTCACGTGATGGCGATTGAGCGTGTCTTTGGCGGAACGATCCCGGAGCCGCCCGTCCCCGAGCACCGATAGCCCGCCACCACCCCATCATTCCTGCGAATGCGGGGGTCCAGGATTCCCTCTTAGCCAGCCTCAAACAGCGGCCTTAGCCGCGCATACGTCCGGTCAAGGCTCTCTGGCACTAGTTTCGTCTCGCCAACCACCGCCATGAAATTCGTGTCGCCGCCCCAGCGTGGCACGACATGTAGATGCAGGTGTCCCGGCACGCCCGCGCCCGCCAGACGACCGATGTTCATGCCGACGTTGAATCCGTCCGGACCGTACTCCCCCTTGATGATGCCCACGCTCCGCTGAGCGAGAGCCCACATCTCCGCGCCCGTCTCCGCAGGCAACTCTTCCAGTGCGCCGATGTGCTCGTACGGCGCGACCATCAGGTGGCCGGTGTTGTACGGATAGAGATTCAGGATGATAAACGAACGCTCGGCGCGATGGAGGATGTAAAGTTCATCGTCCTTGTCGAGAGTTGGATTCTCACAGAGAAAGCAGGCAGGCGTGGCCTGCTCTCCGGTCTGACCCGTCACGAATTCCGCCCTCCACGGGGTAAACAGTCGCTCCATACCGTCACTGCGCTACGGCGCGAGGAACTGGACCGTTGGCGGCGGCGCGTCAAGCTGCTCAAGGAAGCCCTCAACCGTTGTGACAGGCAGCATGCAGATGAAATTCTCGCAGACGTAGGCCGTCGCCTTGTCGTTGATCATGGAGCGGCCGTCCAGCACGGGCAGATCGCCCCACTCAAACGCCTCATCCGGCGTGGCGGCAACCACAATCTTGTTCGGCATGAACCGCGTATACAGAGCGTCCAGCAGGTCGCCCATATCGTCCGCCGCCCTGTCGCCGATGAGCGCGATCTCCTTCGTGGAGCCGATGGCGAAATCAAGCGCGGCGAGCCAATGGCCGACTGCCGTGGGGTAGCGCGACAGATACATGTGTACGCTGCGCAGCGCCCGTTCTGCAATGTCATGGTATTTGCCGTTACCAGTGAGGGCATGAAGGCGTAGTAGGAGTTCCGCTGCCGCCGCGCCGCCGGAAGGTGTCGCATTGTCCAACACGGTGCGGGGGCGGACTACGAGCGCCTCCGCGTCGCTCCCAATGTCATAGAAGAGTGATGCCGAGTCGTCCCAGAAGAGTTCGATGATGCTGTCCGCCAGCGAGACCGCTTCATCAAGCCAGCGCCGGTCAAAGGTGATTTCAAAGAGGGAGAGCAGGCCGTTGGCGAGGTTGGCGTGGTCTTCAAGATAGGCAGAGATGCGCGCCTCGCCGTCCTTATACGTTCGCAGCAGTCGGCCCTCTGGCGTCCGCATCGTCTCAACCAGGAACCCTGCCTGCTTCGCGGCGGCGGCGCGGTAGTCCTCCCTGCCGAGCGCCCCTGCCGTCTCGGCAATCGCCCGTAGCATAAGCCCGTTCCAACCGGTCAGAACCTTCTCGTCGCGGAAAGGCCGTACCCTGCCCTCTCTCGCCTCAAGCAGCGTCTGCTGCGAGCGGGAGAGAGACGCCCTCACGTCCTCAACAGACATGCTGTGTCGTGCGGCAAGATCATCGTCGGACGCCACGCGGCTAAGGACGGAGGAACCACTGTCCTCAAAGTTGCCGGACTCGGTCACGCCGTAAGCGTCGCAGAACAGGGCCGCAGCGGGCTCATCGCCCAGTGCCGCGCTGATCTCAGCCTGCGTCCAGACGTAGAACTTGCCCTCCTCGCCTTCGCTGTCAGCGTCCAGCGTGGAGTAGAACCCGCCCTCGGGCGACACCATCTCCCTCAACAGAAAGTCGATTGTCTCCTCTACGACAAGCCGAATGTCCTCCCGCTTGGTGATCTGCCAGGCGTGAAGATAGACGCCGACGAGTAGGGCGTTGTCGTACAGCATCTTTTCAAAGTGAGGCACCAGCCATTGCGCGTCTGTGCTGTAACGGTGAAACCCGCCGCCCAGTTGGTCATACAGCCCGCCCGCCGCCATGTGCTCCAGCGTGGTCTCAAGGATCGCGCGAGCGTTGGCGTCGTCGTCGTTGGCGGAGATATAGCGCATCAGGAATTCGAGCAGCATGGGCTGCGGGAACTTGGGCGCGGCCATGAACCCGCCGTTCGCCGCGTCGAACGAGCCGCTGAGCCGCGCAAATGCCTCCCCGAACAGGTCCTTTGACAGCAACGAGTCTTGCCCGCTTGAGGCGACGGTGGCGCGGCGGAGGTGGTCAACAATACTCTGCCCCGCCTCCTTGATCTCCGCTTTCCGCGCGCCGTATGCCTCCAGGACGGTTGTGAGGACGCGCGGGAAGCCGGGCATTCCGGGCCTGTCCTCCGGTGGATAGTACGTGCCGCCGAAGAACGGTGAACCGTCCGGCGTCAGGAACACGCTGAGCGGCCAACCGCCGTGACCGGACAACGCCTGCACGGCGTCCATGTACACGGAGTCGATGTCAGGACGCTCTTCTCTGTCCACCTTGATAGAAACGAAATTGTCATTCAGGAGCTTTGCGGTGTCATCGTTCTCAAACGACTCCCGCTCCATGACATGGCACCAATGGCAGGAGGAGTAGCCGATGCTGAGGAAGATGGGAACATCGCGTTCCTGCGCCGCCGCCAGCGCATCCTGCCCCCACGGATACCAGTCCACGGGGTTGTGCGCGTGCTGTTGTAGATACGGGCTTGTCTCATTGATCAGGCGATTTGGCACCCTGCTTGTCTCCCCGTTTCCCTGCGGACGCACTCGAGCGCCCACAATTCCCTGTTGCCGCCAGGAACGACGGCGTTCGCCTACTCGTTCTCTCCCTGGGACCACTGCCACAGGGGCGGCTTGATGCGTTCAAGAACGAGGATGCCCTTGCGCGTGTCGCTTGCCAGGCGCGCTGGATCGCTCTTGGAGACACGCCGCTTGAACAGCCAGTACGTGAACGTCTTGAATTCGTCCAATGAGGTGCGGACGGGGCCATTGCCTTTGCGGCCTGTCGCGAGGCGGAACTCCGTGCGTAGATCTCCGCTCGACGCGCCGTAGAGCCGGGTCATGGCCTCGTCCTCGATATAGCCTTCTCGTGATCCGAGATTCTGCTGCGCCTTGGCGACCTCCTCGATGATGGCCTGCTGCAACGCCTCCTCCACCACAATTCCGTACATGAAGTTCAGGTGGGCGGCATGCTTGCCGTGGCCGATGCAGCGCCGAAAGAGGTCGGCGTTGATATGGACGGGTGCCTTGCCCTCGAACAGCAGCCTTGTCGCCTCTTGCTCGGGTATCACGTCGCCCGCCGTCTGAATAAGCCGCTCGGCAAGCAGCAGCCAGTCAAAGGCTTCTCCGGCTATGACATAGGTGTATGTGCGACCCTTCAGTTCCTCGCTCGGCGCGCTCCATTCGGCGACGGCACTGAGCAGGGCCAGAAACCAGTTCTCTCCGCCGCGCACGTCCTCGACGAACGAGTCGACGATCTCCTGCGCGGGACGATGATTTTCCGTCTCGTTGAGATGCGGCGCCTCAACGTCCACCACCGTCTGCGCGGAGGTTCGCGACTGCGGAGTCATAGCGACTCAGCCGTCGGGATCGTCGGCGTACCTGGAAGGCGGCACATCAGGCGGCCACTCCGTGGCATCTCTTGTACTTGAGGCCGCTGCCGCAGTAGCAGGGGTCATTGCGTCGAATCTTGGGAGTAGCGCGTCGAACCGGGCCGCGCGCGGCCTGGGCGTCAGGCGCCTGCCCGCTCGCGTCGCGTTGTTGAGACGCCATCGGGCTTTCCGCCATTGCGCCGCGTGCCGCTACACCGCCATTTGCCGCGACGCCGTTCGGCGCAGTAAGGGTTGTTGGCCGTACCGGTTGTGCCGTCACATCAAGATGGAGCACGGTGCGGACAATCCCGTTGCGAAGGCGGTCCATCAACTCTTGGAACATGCCATGGCTTTCCTGCCGATACATGACCAGCGGATTGCGCTGCCCGTATGCCTGCAGTCCGGCGCTCAGGCGCATCTGTTCCATGGCAGTCAGGTGCTGAACCCACAGATTATCGAGCGTCTGCAGCAGGACAAGGCTCTCCAGTTCCCGCAGCCGATCCGCGCCAAACCTCTCTTCGATTTCCTCATAGATGGCCAGCGCGTATTCGATCAACTCGTCCGTAATCTCGCTTCGTGTCAGATCAAGGATCTGCCCTGCCTCAAGCCATTCAGGAGTCGGAAAGGCGGCGCGGGCCGTTGTGATAAACCCCTCAACATCCCAGTTGGCCGGGTCGCGGTCTTCCAGGTGCGCGTCAACGATGAAGGCGCACTCGTCGGCAATCATCTGCCGGATGTTTTCACGCAAGTCTTCGGACTGCAGAACCTTGGCGCGCTCTGAATAGACGATGGAGCGCTGGCGGTTGATAACGTCGTCATATTCGACCAGGTGTTTACGCACTTCAAAGTTGTTGCCCTCGACACGCACCTGTGCGTTCTCAAAGGCCCGCGAGACCATACGGTTCTCGACGGCATCGTCATCCTTCAAGCCCGACCATGACATGATCGACTTGACCCGGTCTCCGCCAAACCGCTTGATGATCTCGTCTTCTAGAGATACATAGAATTGCGACGCGCCGGGATCGCCCTGCCGCCCTGCCCGGCCACGGAGCTGATTGTCGATGCGCCGCGCCTCGTGCCGTTCGGTGCCGAGGATGAACAGGCCGCCCAGGTTGAGCACTTCATCATGCTCCCGCTGCCATTCGTCGGGGTCCCGCCCCTCGGGGCTGCCGCCGAGAATGATGTCCGTGCCTCGTCCTGCCATGTTGGTGGACACGGTTATCGCGCCAAGACGGCCGGCCTGCGCAATGATCTGCGCCTCGCGGTCATGCTGCTTGGCATTCAGGACCTCGTGCTCCAGGCCCTCGCTGCGAAGGAGGGCGCTGAGACGCTCCGACGTTTCGATGGACGCCGTACCCACAAGCACTGGCCTACCTTCGTCATGGAGCTCCCTGAGGGTACGGACGATGGCCTTGAACTTGCCATCCTCGTTCAGATAGATGAGGTCGGGACTATCCTCTCGGACGGAGGGCATGTTGGTGGGAATGGGCAGCGGATCAAGGCTGTAGATCTTGAGGAACTCCTCCGCCTCCGTTGAAGCCGTCCCCGTCATACCTGAGAGGCGCTCGTACATGCGGAAGTAATTCTGGAGCGTAACGGTGGCGAGGGTCATTGACTCCCGCCGAATTGCCACGTTCTCCTTCGCCTCAATGGCTTGGTGGAGACCCTCGGAATAGCGGCGGCCCGGCATCAGACGGCCCGTGAACTCATCCACAATGACCACCTGGTCGTCACCGTCAACGACGTATTCCTTGTCGCGGTGGTAGACGAACTCAGCCTTGAGCGCATTCTCAAGGAAATGGACTGCCGTATAGTGCTCCGGCGCATAGAGGTTGTCGATGTTCAACGAGCGCTCGACCTTGGTAATGCCGTCCTCAGTGAGCGAGACTGCCCGTGTCTTGGGGTCAATGGAGAAGTCAGCCTCTTCAGTCAGGCGGCGGGAAAGCTGGGCGAATTGTCCATAGCTCTGCGTCGGCGTCTGCCCTGGACCGCTGATGATCAGCGGCGTCCGTGCCTCATCGATGAGGATGTAGTCGACCTCGTCCACGATGGCGTAGACAAGCTCACGCTGCACACGCTGCTCGGCCGTCAGCGCAAGGTTGTCACGCAGGTAGTCGAATCCAAACTCGGAGTTGGTTCCGTACGTGATGTCCGCCTCATACGCCTCCCGCCGGTGGACGGGGCGCATGACATCCTCCGACTCCTCATTGTCGGGGTCATACAGCAGGGATTCGTCGTGCTGCAGGCAGGAGACTGATACGCCGAGAGCGTGATAGACAGCGCCCATCCATGAGGAGTCGCGCCGGGCCAGATAGTCATTCACGGTGATGACGTGGACCCCTCTGCCCGTCAGCGCGTTGAGATACACCGGGAGCGTAGCGACGAGCGTCTTTCCCTCACCTGTCCGCATCTCGGCGATCCGCCCCTGGTGCAGCGTGATACCGCCAATGATCTGCACATCAAAGTGGCGCATTCCGAGAACACGCCTTGACGCCTCACGCACAACGGCAAACGCTTCAGGCAGAAGATCATCCAGGGTGTCCTTGTCGGACAGGCGCTCACGGAACTGGGAAGTCATTCCCTTGAGTTCATCGTCGCTGAGACGCGCGAAATGGCCTTCCAGCGCATTGACTTCATCGACGGCCGGACGCATGCGCTTGACGGCGCGTTCGCTGCCGTCACCGAGTATCTTGCGGAGTTTGCTGATCACGCCTTGCGCCCTCCGCCAATGACCGTTTCAAGCACATACGTCATCACACCCAGGCCGATGCGGTTGCGGTGGAGATAGGCAGCGCGGGGATCCGCGTCAAACCACTCCGGCAACTCAACCGTGCGCGGCATGGGATGCAGCACGATGGCGTTCGGATTCAGATCCTGTTGTGTCTTTTCAGTCATGATGATTGGCCTGTTTGCCGAGCCGCGCTCGGCCTGAACCCGCGTCATGTATAAGACGTCGGTCTCTTTAAGGATACCGCTATTCAGAAACTCGGTCTCTATCAGCTTCGGAGCGCTCATTCTGACGGCTGATGAGCCCAGGTCTGACGACAGTCGCAGACCCGGATCTGAGACAACGGTAATGCTATTGCCGAACAGGGAAAGGGCCATGATCAGGCTGTGAATGGTGCGCCCGTGCAGCGCGTCCCCCGTCATCGTGACGTTCAGGCCGCTCAGCTTGCCGAATCTCCGGTAGATCATGGAGATGTCGATGAGCGTCTGGACGGGATGCTCCCCCGCCCCGTTGCCCGCATTGATCACAGGGCAGGCGCTCGCCGCCATCGCCACGGTCATGGACTCCGTGTCAGGGTGGCGGAGTATCAGCGCGGCGATGCCGTAATCCGCCAGCACGCGAATGGTGTCCGTCAGGCTTTCGCCCTTGTTGACCGAACTTGCGCTGACATCGAGAGGAATGACATCCAGCCCCAATGCGCGGGCGGCGAACTGGAAACCAAGACGCGTCCGCGTGCTCGCTTCATAGAACGCCGTCGCGACCGCACGCCCGTCTCGCGTTGGTGGCGCTACACCATCCGGCAATGGTCTTTCGGCGAGTTCCCTGACGGCCAGTAATAGGGCCTCGGCAGACATGCCCTGCAGGGTGATGAACGACTTTCCCTCGGCTAACACCCCGGCCGCCTCCCTGCCCCGCGGCGGTGCGCCGAGCTAGTGCTGCGGCGCGCGTCACGCCGTCGCTATTGCTCGAACATCTCTCCGACAGATCGGTTGTAATGGATGCGCCTGATGGCCTCACCCAACAGTGGCGCGACGGACACGACCCTGATGTTCATTCCGTCCGTGTTCTTGTCGTCGATGGGCAACGTGTCTGACACCACGAGTTGATCGATGGGGCTCCCCTTCAGGCTGCCCCCGCTTGGCGCCGATAGCACGGGGTGTGTCACCGCGGCAGACACGCTAATCGCGCCATGCTCCAGAAGAGTTTCCGCCGCCGCCACGAGCGAGCCGCCTGTGTTGACCTCGTCATCAACGATGATCGCCTTGCGGCCTTTCACATCACCGATAACGGTGACGCTCTCCGAGCGATCACTGTTGCCGAATCGGCGCTTCTCGATGATGGCCAGTGGCTCTCCCCATCGTTCCGCCACATCGCGTGCGCGCTTTGTACTGCCTACGTCGGGCGCGACAACCACACCTGCGGAATCAGTATCAAGGAAATAGTCTGCAATCAACGGAATCGCTGTCAGTTCATCAACGGGGATATTGAAGAATCCCTGGATCTGTCCGGCGTGCAGGTCGATGGTGAGAACCCGCTCCGCCCCCGCCACCTGGATGAGGTCTGCGATCAGCCGACCCGTAATGGGAACACGCGGCTGGTCTTTCTTGTCCGTGCGGCCATAGGCGTAATACGGGACGACAGCCGTGATACGGCCTGCTGAGGCGCGCTTGGCCGCATCGATCATGATCAGGAGCTCCATAATGCTCTGGTTTACGGGGCTCGAAAACGGCTGGAGGAGAAAGACGTCTCGCCCGCGAATGTTCTCACGGAACCGTACGAAGATGTTCTCGTTGGAGAATTGAAAAACCTCGACCGCGCCGGGCTCGATATCGAGGTATTGGCAGACATCAGTCGCAAGGGCTTTGTGGGCGTTACCGGAAAAGATCCGCAAGTCAGAATTCTGGTACACCCCGCCCCCTCGCTTACCCCATTCCGCAAGTGCCTACCGTAGCCTCAGTATAGCATTAGCACAGCCCGAATCTGGACTGCATCCACCGCGTCGGCACGGGTAATCTGTCCTACCACAGCTTATGGAAAGATACCGCTGTGCCATACTTATTGGGTCGCACACAGAACTAACATCTGGAGTGAAAATGGGCGCAACCGCAGTCATCGGAGCGCAGTGGGGAGATGAGGGTAAGGGCAAGGTCATCGATCTGCTCGCGGAGCAAGCCGACTACGTTGTTCGGTTCTCTGGCGGCAACAACGCCGGCCACACCGTCATAAATCATCTGGGCGAGTTCCGGCTCCACCTCGTTCCGGCAGGCATTTTCAACTCCCAGACCACGTGCATCATTGGAAATGGCGTCGCCATCGACCCGGATGTCCTGCTTGGGGAGATGGACCAGTTGGAAGCCGCGAATATCGATACGTCGCGCCTGCTGATTAGCGACCGCGCCCACATCGTCTTTCCGTATCACAGGCTCCTGGATGAACTGGAAGAAGGACGGCTCGACACCAACGCCATCGGCACGACAAGGCGCGGCATCGGACCGGCGTTCACGGACAAGACTGCCCGGCGTGGACTCCGCATGGGAGATCTCCTCGACCGCGAGGGGCTGCGCGCCAAGCTGGAAATCGCTATGGAGTATGTGAACCTGGTCTTGCAGGGCGTGTACGGCCACCCGGCAATCGCTGTTGAGGAAATCTATGAGCAGTGCCGGCACTGGGCGGAGAGGCTGAGCGGCGTTATCCAACAAACGGAACTGATAATCAACCGCGCCTTGCTGGAACAGCGAGAAGTGTTGCTGGAGGGGGCGCAGGGCACGCTGCTCGATCTCGACTTTGGAACGTACCCATACGTCACGTCCTCCCATCCCGGCGCAAGCAGCGCCTACCAGGGCGCCGGTATCGGGCCAATCCGAATCGACCACATCGTCGGCGTATTCAAGGTGTACTGCACCCGTGTTGGCGGCGGTCCCTTCCCCACTGAACTCAACGATGAGCACGGAGAACATATCCGGGAAGTGGCCCATGAGTATGGCGTCACGACAGGACGCGCCCGCCGCATCGGCTGGTTCGATGCGCCAATGGCCCGGCTGTCCAACCTGGTCAACGGCTATTCATCGGTCATCCTGACCCGCCTTGATGTTCTGGATCAGGTGGAGAGAATCAGGATCTGCACCGGTTATCGACTTGGCGGACAGACGCTCGATTTCCCCCCAAGTTCCTCGGCAGATTTGGCCGAATGTGTCCCGATCTATGAGGAGTTGCCGGGCTGGATGGAGCCAACCAGCGACTTTCGGCACGTACAGGACTTGCCCAAGAACGCTCGCGCCTACATTGATCGGCTTGAGGAGCACATACAGGCACAGGTCAGTATGTTGTCCATCGGACCGCGCCGCGACGAGAACATCATCGTAAGGCCGGCGCTCTAGGTCGATCGCGAAGGATTCCCCTCCCCTTGATGAGGGAGGGCTATGGTGGGGGTGGAATCCCCTACACCGGCAGGTCTACGTCGTACTGGGAGAGAACGTCCTCGATATAAGCCCGGGTGGCATCGTCCGCCTCAGTTAGCGGCAGACGCGGCGCGCCAACGTCCATGCCGACACTGTTCAACATATGCTTCACGGGGATGGGGTTCGCCACCACAAACAGCGCGTCGATGAGGGGCAGAAGGCCCCGGTGGATGGTCGCCGATTCCTCGCGCGCGCCGTCAAGGAACGCGTAAATCTTCCTCGAAATCTGCTTGCCCACCACGTGCGCGGCCACGCTGACAACGCCATATCCGCCAACCGCCAGCACCGGCAGCGTGTCGGCGTCATTGCCTGACCACACGGTGAAGCCGTCGTTTGCAGTCTCGATGATTTGCGCAATCTGTCCGAGGTCTGCGCTCGCCTCTTTGACACCGGCTATGTTGTCAACGTGGCTGAGGCGCGCAGTAGTGGCGGCGGTCATGTTGAGAGAGGTACGGCTCGGCACGTTATACAAGATGCCGGGGATGCCGACGGACTCTGCAATCGCTACGAAATGCCGGTACAGGGAGTCCTGCGGAGGCTTGTTGTAATACGGCACGGTCATCAGGATGCCGTGCGCGCCGAGTTTCTCGGCCTCCTGCGAGAGTTCAATGCTCTCGGCGGTGTTGTATGTGGTGGTGCCGGCGATGATGTGCGCGCCGTTGCGATTCGCCACCTCAAGCGTCGTCTCATAGAGGCGAAGTTTTTCTTCGGTGGTTAACGTTGGTCCCTCGCCCGTCGTACCCGTGACGACAAGTCCTTCTGTACCGGAGTCGATGAGGGCCTGTGCCAGCTTCGCCGCCTGTTCGTAGTTGACGTTCCCATCGCTATCGAATGGCGTAACCATTGCCGTGAGCACCCGTCCAAAGAGCGCGCCATTGCGGTCTCTCATCGTCCACTCCCCCACACGTCGGACTACCGATTCCCCGAGTCGATAAACGGATTGTAGTACGTTTCGAGCTAGTAGGTGCGGCCTGCAGGCCGGGGGCCAAAGATGGCCGTTCCCAGCCGCACGACCGTCGCGCCCTCCTGGATGGCAACATGGAAATCGTTGGTCATTCCCATGGAGAGTTCAGTCAACGAAGCGGACTCAACCGTGTCATTGAGAGCATCCCGGATCTCGCGCAGGCGGCGGAAACCGGGTCGAGACGCCTCGGCGTCCCCCGACATCGGCCCCACCGTCATCAGGCCAATCACGTTCAGATTCGGCAGCTCGATGATGCGCTGCGCGTCCTCCATGAACTGACCTAGCTGTCCGCCGTCCGACTCAAGCTCCAATTTGAAACCGCCGCGATCCGGGTTGTCGGTGAAGTCGATTTCAATGAGCGCATCAACTGAACCCTCGTCCATCTGCTCCGCCCGCCGGCTGATCGTCTCGGCAAGCCGCAGCGAGTCAACGGTGTCGATAGCCTGAAATACGTCCAGCGCCTGCCGTGCCTTATTTCGTTGCAGGTGGCCAATCATGTGCCATGTCGGCGGGGAGATGCCCTGCTCTTCCGCCAGGGCGTTTGCCTCAGCGATCTTGGGGGCGGCTTCCTGCACCCAGTTCTCGCCGAAGTGAGTCAGGCCATGCCGAATGGCGGCAATCACGCGCTCGGGCTCGACACCCTTTGTCGCACCGTGCAGATGCACAGACTGCGGGTCGCGTCCGGCCTCACTCGCAATCTCGGCCATGCGCTGCTGCAGCCGTGCGATGTTTTCGCCGATTGCTGCGGCGCGCTCCTCGATGGATGGGGCTTCGTGCGTCTGCATCGCGTCACCTTCCGGCGGCGACGGGCGCGTTCTTTGCCAGGAGTTCGGCGATCTGAATGGTGTTCGTCGCCGCGCCCTTGCGGATATTGTCGGAAACCACCCACATGGAGAGACCGTTGTCCAACGCCGTGTCCTTGCGGATTCGCCCGACGAACACCTCGTCCCTGCCCTGCGCGTCAATGGCCATCGGATAGGCGCTGCTGGCGGGATCATCGGTCACGATGACGCCCGGCGAGGCTGACAAAATGTCCCGCGCGTCTGAGGGCGAGATGGGGTTGGTGAACTCCACGTGGACGGCCTCGGAATGCGCGAATGCGGCGGGAATGCGGACGCAGGTGGCGGAGACGGCAATCTCCGGCGCGTGCATGATCTTCTGCGTCTCTCGCACCATCTTGATCTCTTCCTTCGTGTAGTCGTCTTCTTCAAAGACATCAATCTGTGGGATGGCATTGAATGCGATGCGATGCGGGAAGGCGCTCGGCTGAGCCTCCTCCCCATTCAACACGCCACGCGACTGCTCCAACATCTCCTCAAGAGCCAGCCGTCCGGCGCCGGACGCGGACTGATAAGTGTCCACAATAATGCGCTTGATGGGGTTCTCTCGGTGAAGCGGCCACAGAGCGACAACCATCTGGATAGTCGAACAATTTGGGTTCGCGATGATGCCGTTGTGACTAAGGGCGTCGTCAGGATTGACCTCCGGCACGACAAGAGGCGTGTTCGCGTCCATGCGCCACGCGGACGAGTTATCGACAACGACCGTGCCCCGCTTTGCGGCCTCGGGCGCGAGCTGCTTGCTCGTGCCGCCGCCCGCCGAGAACAGCGCGATATCGATGTCCTCAAAGGCGTCCGGTGTCGCTTCGACGACCTCAAACTCATCGCCCATTGCCTTGAGGCGCTTGCCTGCGGACCGTGCGGAGGCCATGAGCGTCAGGGACGACATGGGAAAGTCGCGCTCCTCAAGAATGTTGATGAAGGTTTCGCCCACAAGGCCGGTCGCGCCAACAATCGCGACGTGCGGCCGATCACTGTTCGCCATCATTCCCCTTTCTGCTCCGGCCACAGCAGCGCGCCGAGGCCGTATGTCAGTTGTCCGCGCCGGTTGCCAACCTCGCGAATCGCGAGCAGGACACCCGGCATATAGCTTTCTCTGTCTATTACATCATGGCGGAGCGTCAGCGTCTCGCCCGGACCGCCAAGAAGCACCTGTTGATGCGCCATCAGGCCTGCCATCCGCACGGCGTGAATAGCGACGCCGCCGATATCACCGCCACGGACGTTCTCAAGGTTCTCAATCTGGGCGGAGGGATTGGCGAATTCTTCACCGTCTCGCGCCTCCAGCATCCCGCGCGCGGTGGCCATTGCGCTGCCGGACGGCGCGTCCGCCTTGCCCGCGTGGTGCATCTCGATAATCTCAGCATACGCAAAATGCCGGCCTGCCTCTTGCGCCAAGCGCTCCAGGACGACGGCCCCAAGACTGAAGTTTGGGCCGACCATGACGCCGATATTGCTGTCGGCAGCAATGTCACGCAGTTCATGGAGGATCTCCGGCGATAGGCCGCTCGTGCCCGTAACGAAGTCTGCCCCGCTCCGGGCCGCGGCCTTCGCGAGCGGCAGAACCGCGTCACGTGTCGAGAAATCCACGACAACTCTCGGGCGCTCGCTGGCAAGCATCGACTCAACGGTGTCATGCAGCCGCGCGTCTTCCCCTGTTCTCGTTAGTGCAATTGCAGTGGAGCGACTGGCCGTCGCGACAAGCCGCAAGTCATCGGCCCCGTCGACAGCATTCACCAACACGCGCCCCACTCGGCCGGTAGCGCCGTGGACGGCGACGGTGATGCCGGGTCGCGCTGCCATGACTGTGCCTACATGCGTCGGCGTGGAGGACGATCGCCCTCAGGGCGGCGTGGACGGTCACGATCCCCGTCGGGCCTGCGCCGCGGCGGGCGGCCATTGCCCGACGGTCGCGGTCCGCCGCCGTCATTGCTGCCCTGCCGTTGATCGAATGGCGCGCCGGTATTCACCTCCGCGCCCTCCGGTGGCGTCTCCGCATCCGGCTCGATCAATGCGCGGCGAGACAGGCGAATGCGGCCCGTTGGGTCGATGTCCGTCACAAGAACCTGAACCTCATCGCCAACCTTGATAACGTCCTCTACGCTGCCCACGCGATAGTGGGCCAGCTCAGAGATGTGCACCATGCCGTCCCGTCCCGGCGCGAGTTCAACAAACGCGCCGAAGTCGGTCGTGCGCACAACCTTGCCCTTGAACGACTCGCCGATCTCGATATCCTTGGTCAGCCGCTCAATCATGCCGATGGCCCTGTCCGCGATATCGCCGTCAGACGCGCCAACGAACACCGTGCCGTCGTTCTCAACGTCCACAGTCGCGCCGGTCTCTTCAACGATGCTGCGGATGGTCTTGCCGCCGGGGCCGATAAGCGCGCCGATGCGCTCCGGGTTGATCTGGATGCGTGTCATGCGCGGAGCGAACGGGCTGAGATCCGTCCGGGTCTCCGCGATGGTCTCGCTCATGTGGGCAAGCAACTCAAGCCGGGCTGTCTTCGCCTGGTCAAGCGCCTTCTCCATAATCTCATCCGTGATGCCGGTGAGCTTGATATCCATCTGTAGGGCCGTCACGCCCTCCGCCGTGCCCGCCACCTTGAAGTCCATGTCACCGAGGTGATCTTCAAGACCCTGGATGTCGGTCAGGACGGCGTACGCGCCGGTCTTGTCCGTGACCAGCCCCATCGCGATTCCGGCCACCGGCGCCTTGATCGGCACTCCGGCGTCCATCAGCGAAAGAGTGCTGGAGCAGACGCTGGCCATTGAGGTGCTGCCGTTGGAGCCGAGCACGTCAGAGACGAGCCGCAGCGTGTACGGGAACTCCATCTCGCCGGGTATGACGGGCAGCAACGCCCGCTCTGCCAGCGCGCCATGGCCGATCTCGCGACGGCCGGGTGTGCCGACACGCCTCGCCTCTCCCACCGAATACGGCGGGAAATTGTAGTGATGCAGATACCGTTTGGTTTCGATGGGCGTCAGCGAGTCGATTCGTTGGGCGTCAGCGAGTGGGCCAAGCGTTGTGACGTTGAGCACCTGCGTCTCACCTCGCTGGAACAGCGCGGAGCCGTGCGCTCGTGGCAGCACGCCTACCCGGCTCGTCAGAGGCCGGATCTCTGTATGCGTGCGGCCATCGGGGCGCTTGTCGTTAAGAATGCTTGCGCGGACGGCGTCTGTGAATGCGTCTTCAAAGACGTGCTCAATTTCAGATGCCTCATGGTCGCCGGAGAGGCTCTCAAGAGTTTCCTCAAGCAGGGCCTTGGTCGTCTCGTTGCGCTCATGCCTGCCGAGCCCGGCAGCGGCCTCAAGCAGACGCTCGCCAACCAGCGACTCAATTGCCTCGCGGAGAACGGTGTTCTCTTCAGGCGCTTCGATTGTGACCTTTTCCTTGCCACAGAGCTTCTGCAGCTCTTCCTGCATCTCAATGACGATGCGGTTGGCCTCCTGCCCCGCCAGAAGCGCCTGGCGCAGCACGGACTCGTCGACCTCATTCGCGCCCGCCTCAACCATGACAATGGCGTTCTGGGAACCGGCAACAACCAGATCAAGGCTACTGTCGTCACCTGTCGCATAAGTTGGATTGATGACAATCTCGCCGTCAATGTAGCCGACGTGGCAGCCGCTAACGGGCCCTTCAAATGGCGCATGTGAAATGGTCAACGCCGCGGACGCGCCAATCACGCCAAGCGTATCGAGGGGATACTCGCGATCCGATGAGAGCACCGTGAGAATGATCTGCACCTCATTCCGCAATCCCTTGGGGAACAGCGGGCGAATGGTGCGGTCGGTGATGCGCCCGGCCAGGATGGCCTCTCCACCCGGCCTGCCCTCCCGTCGGAAGAAGCTGCCGGGAATCTTGCCGATAGCGTAATGGCGCTCCTCCAGATCCACCGTGAGTGGGAGGAAATCAATGCCCTCCCGCGCCGTGGGTGCCATGACGGCGGTGGCGAGGATGATATTGTCGCCGTAGCGGACGGTAACCGCCCCGCTGGCCTGTTGGGCGAGTTCGCCCGTTTCGATGGTAAGGGTGCGTCCTGCGAGCTCGCGCTCGACTTTATGAATCATGCCGTTTAACTCTCCTGCGCTTTCGCGCCGGAGGAAGACGGAGCCGTTTCGACTATCTGCGTAGGCCGAGTGACGCGATCAGGGACTGGTATCGTCCGACGTCTTTTCGGCGGAGGTAACGGAGTAGTCGGCGCCGCTGGCCGACGAGCATCAGCAGCCCTCTCCGTGTCGCATGGTCGTGGCGGTGGACTTGCAAATGCCCGGTCAGGTCTCTGATTCGTGTGCTCAGTACTGCGACCTGAACCTCAGTGGAACCGGTATCTGTAGGGTGCCCTCGATATTCTTCGATGATCTGGGTCTTGGTCTGCCGATCCAAACTGCCTCCGCCGTGGGCTGTCGCCGTTCCTCTGTTCTTTCTCTTCTCTGTTCTATCCGAGTATACCAGAACATACAGGCGCGGACAGGCACGGGATTCCCATCACAAAGCCAATTCTCGCCTGACTTCCGATTCATCCGCGTCATCCTCGGCGAGGGCCAGCAGAGCATCCTTGTACTGGACGTCGCGAACGGCGCTGGCCATCTTCGCGGCGAGGCGGCGAGACGACCAACCGTCTGCCATCACCTGGATCAATAAGGGATGGAGCCGCCCTGATTCCCGCTTCTGCTCGTATTCGATATTCAGTCGGGACAGACCTTCGTCAACCGCCCTGCCCAACCGGACGAGGGCATCATCCGGCGCGGCGGCGTCACGGAGTTCCAGCTGCAAACTGTACCGATTGGCGGTTGGATGGCCGAGGGCGCGGAAGTACTCGACGGCAACGCCGGTCGCCAACTGCGCCTCTCGCATCGCCTCGATGAGCTGCGAAACGTGCAGCTTCTCCCCCTCAAGGCTCAGCATGTCCCTGCCCTTGCGCAAGAACTCGATCTTCGGCGTCCGGTTGTGAAAGCCGTTCACGCGGACAACATCGTTGATGTCATAGCGGTACAACCCGCTCTGCGTCGTGACGATGATGTAGTAGCTCTCACCGTCCACGAGTTGGCCGGCAGTCAAAATGCGCGGACTGGGCGAGTCGATATCGTCCTCCGGGATGAACTCGTACACGTTGCCGGTGACCGCAAGGATGCCGCGCGAGCCTTCATCCTGGATGGGCAGCGTAAAATTCGCCTCGCTGGCGAGAAACCCGGGGTCGCGGAATGCCATGCCGTCCGGGAACCATGGACTGAGACGCTCAACCGTCGCCCCGACGCTCCCGCCCTTCCAACACGCCACGAGCGCAAGGCGCGGCCAGTAATCGCGCGGCCTCAGCACTCCCTCACGGTCGAGGATCGACTCTAACTCTGCGGCGCGAGCCGCATTGGGGCGCAGAAGAGCTGTAAGCTCCGCACGCAGCTCGGGCTCAATGTCCGCGTTCTCGGATATCGTGCCGTCGTGAACGTCACGGATAAGGCGCTGGGCGTGCGTATTGGCAGTGTCCATAAGGCGAAGGATGGTGGAGGGGTTGGGAGTGGCTAACAGCGAGAGCTGCTCTTCGATTGCGAACCGCATAATCGCGTAATACTTGGCCTCGTATTCTTTAACCCCAAAGACCGGATACGGAACGGCGTAGCGCCGACGCACTATCCACGCGGCATTGCGGTAGATGTAACCGGACGCGGAGCCATACGGGATGCCGCCATCCGTGTAGCCCTCAATCGCCGGACTGACGATGATCAGCGCCTTGTGGTCAAGAGTTCCGGGGTGGTCAACGGTGCTGCGGTACAGCCAGAGGCGAGACAGCGCGCCGACGAATTTGCTGGTGGCGGTTGTTACCGGAATCAGCTTGGGTTGGCCGGCTGTCCCGCTCGTCATCGCGAACAGGTACGGATCATCGCGCGTGAGGACGCCGCGCTCACCCGCCATGATGCGGTTCACCCACGGACGCACAGCCTCATAATCGCCAACCAGCACCGCCTCCCTGTAGGCCTCAAAGCCGTCGATCGACGCGAAACCATGTTCACGCCCGAATGCCGTCTCTGCGTTGGCTTTCAGAATCTGCCGGAGCAGGCGAAGCTGTGTCGCGTCCGGATCTTGCGTGGCGCGGTTGAATGAACGCCAGGCGAAACTACCCTGCATGCTGAGAAGGCGGGAGACGAGGGACATGGGGGTTTACCTTCCGATGCGCGTTACAGACTCCGCATATTCTTCAAGGGTGTCTTCGCGAATAATCACACCAAGCCCCGGGCGTGGCAATAGCTCTCCGTGGCCTCCATAACCAAACATGACCGGTTCAAATGCGATGTCCTCGCTCAACAGGTGCGTACCGAAAGACCCTTCGAGATACTCGAGCGTTAGAACATGGGCGGCCAATGCGCGCCCCGCCGCCGAAAGCAATGATGTTTCACCCACTTGCGCGCCTACCTGCACTCCGATACCCGCCTCCTCAGCCATCCGGGCGATGCGCGCCGATGCAATCAGCCCACCGCACTTGGACACGCGGATGTTGAACACGTCACAGGCCTTTGCAGCTATGAGCGCCGCCGCATTCTCCTCCGTCACGAGCGATTCATCCGCAATGACACGGAGCCCCGTCTCCTCCCGAACCCGGCGCATCCCGTCAAGGTCTCCGGCGGTAACCGGTTGCTCCACGGCAACGATGTTGTAGGTCGTAAGCGCATTGAGAGCGGCAACAGCTGCATCGGCGTTCCAGACACCGTTGGCATCCACGCGAATCTCAACGTCATCGCCCACCGCCTCCCGGACGGCCTGTAACCGCGCGGCGTCATCATCGATGCCGACCTTCACCTTTACTGACTTCATACCTGCTTGAGCAAAGCGCCGTGCGGTCTGCGCTGCAGCGGCAGGGTCTGAGGCATCGATGACGCCGGTGTACGTGACGCTAGCCCGGACAGGCGGCAGCCACGTCATGACGGACTGCCCCACCCGCCTGAAGGCCCAATCAAGAAGCGCAAGCTCCATCGCGCATGCCGTCGCGTTCCACGCGACAATGCCAACGGACGTTGGCCGATTCCGCTTCCACTCCATGAGAAACTCGTCAATCTGCGGCACGGCAGCCAGGCCGGAATCGAGCGTTAGGCCGAGCGCCCGCGGCCCAAGATCATCTCGCAGTGCAGCAACGACAGCCTCAACATCCTCGCCCGTCACATAGGGCCGCGGCAGGGATTCGCCGTAGCCGTTCACACCGTCCGCGCCCGTGACACGCACAACAATCGCGTCGCTCTCCGCGCGACTCATGGTGGAATGCGTGAACGCCTGTTGGAATGGGATACGGAGTGGTAGGACATCGATGGCTTGTATTGTGCCCGGCCCGGGGCTTACCGGCGTCTCGGAATCGGGAGGAAAGTAGCGATTCAACACCACATTCTCTGCAAACGTCCGCCGGGCAATCTGCTCAAACTCCTCCGGCCCGAACCGATAGTGAGACGCATAGCCCAGGATGGCCAGCTGCCCCTCTTCTGCATGGCGAATATCAACCTCGCCGTGCAGCGTGAACCACATCACGGCCTCCGCAGTGAGCCCGTAATGCTTGACCAACGACTCGGCCATGCCGTCACTAAAGCGAGAGAGGAAGTACTCAAAGGCAACGTTTTCAAGCAGCACGGCGAGACCGAATTCGCGCGTCGTCGGATACGGAATGTCAGAAGAGATGAAGTCTCTGCGGGCCTCATCAGCCTCCGCGTGAACGCGAATCAGGTCCTGTTCCGAGTAGCCGAGTCCGCGCGCAAGGTCCTCCACGAGTTCCGGGTGCGACTTCTCGCTCTCCTCGAAGCCCATCTCCTCTAACAGGTTCTCTTTGATCGTCTCCATAACCTGAGGCGGTGCGATGGACGTGAGAAAGGCAAGGATCTGTACGGAGTTCAGATGCGTGACAAGAAAGCGGCGGAAGAATGCCTGCATCTCCTCGGAGGACATGGTGCCATTCAACAGACTGCGAAGGCGCGGATCGGCAAGGGCTTCCGCCGTCGTGTTCTCCATGAACCCCCGAATCGTCGCCTCTCCGGACGTCATTCAGTCCTCCCTCTCTCTCGCCAAGAGTGATGTACCACTATATGCAAACGCGACGAGCGGCGACGCACGGATGGACACGCGCGCCGCCGCCGTAACCAAAGAGGGGTCGGAGGCCCGGGCAGACCACCGACCCCTCTCCCTAGGGGAGGATTCCTTGAAGTAGTGTTGTTTAGCTCAGCGCCTCCACGATGATCTCCACATTGGTGCGAACCATTGTGATGAACGTGTCCGCGCCGCTGCCCACCGCGCCGAGCGAACCGGAGTAGAGACTGTAGAATCCCGCTCCCGTCTCCTCGGCAACCGTCTGGGCTATGCGCTCACTGATGGTGGTCTCCCCGAATATCACGGTAACTCCCTCGTGCTCAACAATTTCGATCAGGTCGGCAAGTTGTTCCGCAGATGATTCCGTTTCCGTGGTTCCGCCGGGAATCACAGTGCCAACCACTTCAAATCCGTAGACAACGGCGAAGTAGCTCAGACTGTCATGTGACGTAATCAGGATTCGATCATCGGTCGGAATGCCACTCAATTGCTGCTCGGTCCACGTGTCGAGCTCCTGCAATTCGGCCACATAGGCCGTGGCGTTAGCTGTGTAGGTATCCACGCCGGCCGGATCCATCGTTGCGAGTAGGGTGGCGATCTCAATGACTGCCCCCTGCACGCGGTTCGGATCGAACCAGAAGTGCGGATCCAGCGGGCCGTGGTCGTGCGCTTCAAAGTCCTGTGCCGCGCCGACGCCAACAAACGCGAGGCTGCCGGGCTGACCGCCAATGGGCCACTCCCGCTCGATTTCCCCGTCCTCCAGGCTGTATTCGATGATGCGGCCGCCTGCCCTGTCGGAGATGTACAGAAGGCCTGCAACAGCCATGAGTGACGGTGAGGTATCGGCATCGAACGGCGGAAGCAATTCTACCGTCTCAAGAAGTTCGCCGGTCTCAGCTTCGATGACATTGAGCGTTCCATCGTACGCGAGAGCGAAGATCTCCTCTCCATGGGCATCCCAGACGACGCTGAGGACTCTCTTTTCCTCGAGAGAAGGAAGAACCTGCATCATCTCTCCGCCCTCGGCATCGATGAGCCACAGGCCGTCGTAGACCGATTCACCCTCATGCCGATAGCTGGCGGAGCCAAAGAAGTTTGCTGCGTCCTCATGCCCCCAGACGGTGCCGATGCGCGCAGCCGTGTTCATCTCCGCAGGATTCTCGATGAATTCGTGCTCGTATTCGCCGTCATGACCCTCGATGAAAAGGACGCCACCCACGCATCCAAGCAGGACGCCGTCATGGTTCGCGGCCTCCCCGTGCATCCCGGGGCAGGCGCGAGAGCTGTCGCTATACACGACTACTCCGCTGGCATCACGGATCTCTCCCCCGAGCGGGAGGCTGCTGGTGGCAGTGCCCGGGTAGTCCGGATTGTTTGACGTCACCATGAAGAACTCTTCGCCAAGAGCGACACCGGCGCCATGCTGCAAGCCGGCTTCCATCCAGATCGGCTCATAATCGTTGCGCTCATCCTCAAGGTCATGTTCCTCGAAGAAGGCGATACGACCGCTGGCGTCATGGAAGATGCCGGTCCAGCCGTTGTGGACACTCACATGAACGGGACGTTGGTCTGTGGTTTCAAGTGTGAGGCGGGACACGGGCTCAATCTCCAGGTCCATGTGCCCTTCGTGCTCCTCCAGGTAGATCCCGCCATCGAAGATGTGGACGCGATCCAAGCCGGCGTCTCTAGGGCCGCGGGCGATAGCAAAGGCAAATCGGCCGCTGGGGCTGGAATAGAGCCTCGCGGCGGGCGCCGCGACTTCAAGACTCATCTCCGCAAGGTTTTCTTCGGTCAGATCAAGGACGGAAAGTGTCGGCTGGTCCCTGTCCGCAATCAGCAGACGTCCAATGAGCTCCGCATGCTCCTCTTCACCTTCGTGGCCGCCGGTCTCCGCGAACTCAATTGGGTCAATGGCCTCGCCAAGCGCAAAGATGCGCGACTCATCCGCGCTTGCGTTATGAATCAGCTCTTCAAGCCAGTTGCCCTCGAGCCCGAGACCTATGGTCAGGACAAGGTCGGCATCCACGATGTTCGCCACGTCCCGCGCGCCGGGCTGGTAGGTATGCGGGTCGCCGCCAACGGGCAGCAGGCTCATTACCTCTACCCGATCCCCTCCAACATTCCTGACCCAGTCGGCGACGATATTGGTCGTCGTAACCACGAGAAGCGGATCGTCGTCCATCCCCGTATCCCCGGAGGAATCGGTCTGCGTGCTGTCGGTTCCGGTGCTGTCAGTACTGCTGGTGGATTGCTCCGTGGCCGAATCCGACCCGCTTGAACCGGGTGTCGCAGTGGGATCATCGTCGCTCTCACAGGCTGCAACGGCCAAAACCATGGCAAGCGCGAGAGTTAGCAACAGGAGACTCAGCGCCTTCGCCGGACTCCGCCTTCGTGTTGAACGAGTCTTCATTCTGTCTCCTTTACCGAAATGTCGGTGTAACTTCAACGGCGATGGCACGCCGCTTTTGGCTGCCATGTTTCTGATATTCAGTCTCATATCATTTACGCCTATGTCATCTCATCTCTTACTGGACTTTGGTCGCTATCTGAGTTACTCAGTTCCCACTGAATCAGGCTGCCAGGAAAACAACAATGTAGTGATACTCCGTATCATCCAAGTCTATGCATTCTCGCGCGCCAATTAGTGGAATGTCCCACATTTACCAAAGCGCGTTGGGGGTGTCAACTTTTTTGAGATTGCTATGCTTGGTGCAGTCTCAATAGCTGCGGCCCGTCGTACAATAGCATTGCTGTGGCGCGTTCCATAGGCACCCGTTTAGCCGGCCCAACACCAACCGGAGGCTATTGTTGAAGATGATGTCTCTTACTCCATACACTGCCCCGAGGCGGATCGCACAACACATTCCTGTCTTAGCCTTGCTCCTGGTTCTGGCTGCGGCTGCCATACTTTTGGCGTCCTGCTCCAGTGAATCGCCGGAGCCAACGGTCGAGAGCGAACCGGATGTCGTTGTCGCCACAGCGACCGTCGAACCTGAAGAACCCGAAGTCACCGTGTCAAAGGATCAACCCCTGGCGTACGCGCAGGCGCTGGTTCAGCAGGCCATCGATCGTCACGCAAGAGATGGACGCGAAGAAGTCATCGCTTTCTACAACTCAGACGAAAGCCTCGACGGCGACTGGCATGTGTTCGTCCTCGATGAAGGTGGATACATCGTTTCGATGGCGGCATTCCCGTCCTGGGTTGGCGTGCACGACTCTGAGTTCAAAGGACACAACCACTACCCTGCCGGCCAGATGGTGATCGACGGCGCCAGCGCAGAGGGCATCCAGATTGATTACCTCGCTGCGGGCTTCTTGGGGAGAGTCGAACTCAAGCACCTTTGGGTCGTCGAACACGACGGCCTGATTTTCGGCTCATCGTCCTGGTCGAGTGGTGAGAGGTCCAAGTCGGATCAGCCCCAATACACGCAGGACACTGTGAGGCTGGCGATTGGCCTCTATGACGCTTCAGGCCTGCCGGCAGCGCTTGAGTACTACAACAGCGTGGATAGCGTGGACGAGCAATGGTACGCGTTCATCGTCGATACTGAGTCGGGCCGCACTATTGGCCACTTCAATCCTGACCTGCGTGATCGCGACCCCGCCCTACGAGTCGACTCCACAGGCTACTTCTACGGAGATGATCTGCTTGGGGCGACGGAAGAGGGCAGCTGGGTCCAGTACGTTATCACGAACCCTGATAGTGGCGAAGAACAACTCAAGAACACGTGGGCCGTGCTGCACGAGGGTTACATCTTCGCATCAGGTTGGTACGAGGAATCGTAGCCGCTAGACTATTCAAAATAATGTGAACTCCGGTTTGCGGAAGGACACCCTTGATGATCGATACAATCCCTTTCCGTTACGCCATTTCCAGGCTCACAGCGCGCGCTGCGCTGCCAATCCTTCTGATCCTCACGTCGGGAATGCTGGCGTTGTCATTCGGTTGTGCTGAGCAACAGGCAGACGATGTGGCGACGCTCGATGCGCCCGGGAGTCAGCCCGCGGCCTATACGCAAGCATATGTGCAGGCGGCCATTGACCGTTATGAGGCCGACGGACTTGATGAAACTGTCGACTATTACAATTCGATGGACAGCACAACCGGCCAATGGTACATGTTCATCGCGGATGAGAATGGAACCCTCCTCGCGCACGGCGCGAATCAGGACCTTGTTGGCGTGCCGCTCAGTGACGTCAAGGGCGAAAACGGCTACCCGTCCGGTCGGATTGCGGCAGATGACGCGGATGAAGACGGCGAATGGTCCGAGTACGTTTTCTTCAACCCTGATACCGGCCGTTCGCAGATCAAGCACTCGTGGCTGGTTACCCATGACGGCCTGACCTTCGGCTCAGGCTGGTATGAGGACGGGCCGCGCAAGTCTGACCAGCCGGCCTACACGCAAGAGTACGTCGGCCAGGCACTCAATCTCTATGACGCCTCGGGCCGCAATGTGCTCGTTGACTATTACAACGACCCTGTCACTGTTGATGGCCAGTGGTACATGTTCATCGCCGACGAAAGTGGACGCCTCATCGTTCACGGCGCAAGCCAGGATCTCGTTGGCGTGCCTCTCGTGGACGTCATCGGCGCGAACGGCTATCCGTCAGGCCGGATTGTGGCCGATGACTCAGACGAAGACGGCGAATGGTCCGAGTACGTTTTCTTCAACCCTGATACCGGCCGTTCGCAGATCAAGCACTCCTGGCTGGTTACCCATGATGGCCTGATCTTTGGTTCCGGCTGGTACGAGGACGGCCCACGCAAGTCTGACCAGCCGGCGTTCACGCAGGCGATGGTTCAGCAAGCCATGAACCTATACGACTCCTCCGGCCTTGAGGCAGCGCTCAACTACTACGACGACCCGGTGAGCGTGGACGGCCAGTGGTATGTCTTCATAGTTGATACGGAAACAGGCCGTACGATCGGCCACTTCAATCCTGACCTGCGTGACCGCGATCCTGCCCTACGAGTTGATCCAACGGGCTATTTCTACGGGGATGACCTTCTTGCAGCAACCGAGGAGGGACGTTGGGTTGAATACGTGATCCGCAACCCGGGCAGCGGCGAGGATTCCCGCAAGCACACATGGGCCGTCCTGCACGATGGCTACATCTTCGGATCCGGCTGGTACGAATAGCGCCTGCCTTACCGAGGGCGTTGCTCGACAAGACCGCAGATCACTCGAAATACTCGTCCTCGTCGAACCGCGTCCAAGACGTAAACACCGGGAACGGGGACGGCAGCACGTCATCCGGATCATTGGGACGAAAACGGATGTCGTCTTCATCAAGAGCATCGCGGATGGAGATTGAAAAACCCTCCATCGGAATGCAGTCCTCGCACGGCTCGGTCAGGATGCGCTCGGACCGCGGGTTCTCCAGGTAAATCGTGATGTCCGATAGATCGCCGGACTTCTCGATGCGGTAATCCGGCGCGTATATCCGCCACTCATCGACGGCATAATCACCTGCCGCGTACTGCGCCCACACCTCAACACCATCAAAGAAATCGATGATGACCCCTCGCCGTGGACTGTCGTCCCTACCCGGGTCGAATTGCCGGAACGAACGCCCATCCAGCTCCAACTTGATTTCGGCAGCTTCGGCAGCTGTGACCGGCTCAGGCTCCGCACACGCGGCAAACAGCCCGACGCTGATAGCCAGAACCGTGAGCAGCAGAATGGGGGGCAGGTATGTCTTGGCAGCGAGTCTCGCCACAGTATGTGGTCAGTTCAGTCCGAGAGCGGCGCTGAGCTCGTTGTCGGACGGCTCGGCTAGAACCTTGCCGCCGGGCAGCACGATAGTCGGGACAACCTGCATCCCCTTGTTGAGATTGCGCACCATGTCCGCCGCCTCCGGCGCCTCTTCAATGTTGATCCAGGTGTACTTGACGTTGTGCTTGTCCAGGAGTCGCTTGGAGCGCGCGCAGTCCGGGCACCACGTCGTCGCATACATCAGGATTTCCGCTTCGGTTTGCGTCATCGCTTTTCTCCTTATTGGCTTGGGGCAGTGCTCCCTACGTATTCAGTGTAGTAGAAGAAGCAACCCTAGATATCTACCTCGTTCCCTCTCCCCTGCTCCACCGCCGCCCGGTAAACATGTGTCGCGAGCGCAACATCCCACAACCCAATACCGTGCGACTCAAACAGCGTGATGTCATTGTCGGAACGGCGGACGGATTCCCCGCCTGCGACCACATCCCCAAGCTCAGGCAGTCGCGCCAGATCAACGATCCCCCGCTCAATCGCCTCCTGCAGATCGCCGCTCTCCAGCGCAGTCTGCTCGCGGTCATCAACCACAATGGCATCCGCCTTCTGCACTGCGGCCAGATCGATTTCCCGGCGAAGAAGCGAGTTAGAGCCGATCGCGTTCACATGCGCCCCCGCCTTGAGCCAAGCGCCCTCCAACACCGGTGACGACGCGTTCGTCGCCACAATCACAATGTCAGCCTCACCTGCAGCTTGTGGGTTGTCCACGGGCTCTACCGGCACCCCCGCCCGCTCACTGATGCTCTCCGCAAACGCCTGTCGCCGGTTTTCATCCCGCCCATAGGCGAGCACGCGGGACACATTTCTGACGGCGCAAACGGCCGTGACCTGCGTCCGAGCCTGTGTGCCGGTACCGATGATGCCCACAATTTGCCCCTCGGCTTCGCGCGCCATGTACTTTGTCGCAACGCCGCTCGCTGCCCCGGTTCTCAGGGTGCCAAGCCAATTCGCCTGGACGATCGCCGCGAGCCTGCGCTCGTTCATGTCATACAGAAGGACGTGAACGGCCCCGGCGGCGTAGAACGCGGTCTTGAATCCAAGGTGGCCAGTCTCAGCGTCACCGCCCGGCATGATTGCGACCGCGCCGTGCGGAGCGCGGAGGCGACGGCGCGGGTCATTGACTGCCCTGCCCGCCCCCTGGCTCTTGTGGGCGCTCTCCAGCGCGTCGATTGCGTCCTCCATCGACGCAAGGTCTCGAACGTCCTGTTCCGTAAGTAAAAGGGCCACACATCACCTCTCGTTTCTGTCGTGCGTCAATAGTAAGGCGGATTGTTGCCAAATTGACACGCTCGAACGGCGAAAGGACAATAAGACGACGCGCCGTCCAACGGCCGGGTGTGGAACACAAAGCGGGGGAGGCGGACGATGACCCAGGCGAAAACGATTGGCGAATTACGGCAGAGCGAATACCGCGTCCTGAACGTTAAGGACGAACTGCGCAAGAATCTCGTCGCGCGTATCCGAACTGGCGAGGAACTGTTCCCCGGCATCGTTGGCTATGAGGAAACGGTTCTGCCGCAGATCGAGAACGCCATCCTCTCCGGTCAGGACATAATCCTGCTTGGCGAACGCGGGCAGGCAAAGACGCGCATCATCCGCGCCCTCGTCGGCCTCCTTGATCCCGAAGTGCCGGTCATCGAGGGCTGCGAGATCAATGACAGCCCCTACGTTCCCACCTGCAGCTCATGCCTTGCGCGCGTAGAGGCGGAGGGCGACGCTGCGCCCATCGCGTGGCTGCCCCGCGAACGCAGGTATGGTGAAAAGCTCGCCACTCCGGACATCACCATTGCGGACCTCATCGGCGAGGTCGACCCCATAAAGGTGGCGGAGGGACGCTATCTCTCAGACGAATTCACAATTCACTACGGTCTCATCCCCCGGACCAATCGAGGCATCTTCTGCATCAATGAGCTGCCTGACCTCTCGGAGCGCATCCAGGTCGGCATGTTCAACATCATGGAAGAGCGCGATGTTCAGATTAAGGGGTACAAGGTGCAGCTCCCGCTGGACCTGTTCCTGATTGCGAGCGCGAATCCGGAGGACTACACCAACCGCGGACGAATCATCACCCCCCTCAAGGATCGCTTTGGCGCGCAGATTCGCACCCACTATCCCAAGACGCTCGAGCATGAGATTGAGATCATGGACGCGGAGCGCGAGCCCATTGCGGATGTCGGCGTGTCGCTAACCATGCCGCAATACATGAAGGAAACCGTCGCCGAGTTCACCAACCTTGCCCGCAAGAGCGGCGACGTGAACCAACGCTCCGGTGTCAGCGTGCGTGTATCTATCGGTAACTATGAGACCATCTCCTCCAACGCCGTGCGTCGCGCCCTCCGTCTCAAGGAGAAAGAGGCCGTGCCCCGCGTCAGTGATATGGCGTACTTCCTGACGTCCACGGCGGGCAAGGTTGAGTTGGAGAGCGTGGAGGAGGGCCGCGAGCCTCGCATCATCGAGGACTTGACCAAGCGCGCCGTTCTGAACACCTTCAACAACCACTTCTCCGTCAATGAGTTCGATGCCATCATTCGCCGCTTTGACGAGGGCCTGTCCATCGACACGGGCGACATGATTCCGTCCAAGGATCTGTCCGGCTGGCTCAAGGACCTGCCGGAGCTGAAAGACGCGGCCAATCGACTTGGCGTGAAGCGCTCGGTAGCGGCGCAGGCGTCGGTCGTGGAGTTCGTGCTGGACGGACTGCATCTCAGCAGGAAGATCAACAAGGACAAGCACGAGGGTGGCTACCGCTATCGCGGCTGAGGCGGCTCCGTGGCCCCAAACTTTCGGTTCTCTCGTTGGGACGGCACACAGCTTCTGTCAGAGGCGGCTGATGAGGCCCTGCTGAACGAATTGATGAATGATGTCCTCGCCCGCGGGGACGTCGACTCGTCCCTCCGGTCAATCATGCGGCGGGGCACGCATCCTCGTGACAGTGAAGTTGATGTGCAGGGAATGGACGATATGCTTCGCCGCCTGCGCGAACAGCGACAGGAAATCCTGCGCAAACACGACCTCGGCAGCATCTTGGACAATCTCCGCGACAGGCTCAAAGAGGTTATCGATACGGAACGGCAGGGAATCGCCGAGCGTGTGGCGGCCGCTGAATCGGCGATTGAGAACCCCCCGGCTGGCATAGACCCTGAAACCGCCGCCCGCCTCGCCGAACGCGTCAAGGACATGGCGCAAAGGAACGAGGCAACCCTGAACGCCCTGCCCGACAATCTTGGCGATGCCGTCCGTGATCTCAATGACTACGAATTCATGGAGCCGGAGGCGCAGCGGCTGTTCGAGGAGCTAAAGAACCTTATCCAACAGCAATTCGTCGACCGGCAATTCTCGGACCTCCGTGAGAATCTTGAAAACATCACGCAGCAGGACCTCGACGCCGCCGCGCAGATGATGAACGAACTCAACAGCATGTTGCAGAGGCATATCCGCGGCGACGAAGACACAGGGTTCGACGAATTCATGGAGCGATGGGGCGGCGCGTTCGGCGATTCTCCGCCGCAGGACATCGAGCAGCTCATCGATCAACTCCAGGACCAGGCCGCGCAGGCACAGTCGCTGATGAGCAGCCTCTCGCCGACTCAACGCCAACAGCTGCAAGACATGATCTCCGGAATGCTGGACAACCCGGAGCTCGGCCAACAGATGTCGGAGCTGCAGGCCAACCTGGACATGCTGCGAGTCGGCGGTGAATTCGGTCGACAATTCCGGTTCAGCGGCAATGAGCCCGTCGCCCTGCAGGACGCCCTCAACCTGATGGACGAACTGAACCGCATGGACAACCTGGAGGACGACCTCAAGCGCGCCCTCTACGGCGGAGGCAGTATCGACCAGGTTGACCCGGAGCAGGTCAGTGAAATCCTGGGAGAAGACGCGGAACAGTCACTTGAACGCCTGCGCCAGTTGGCCGAACATGCCGTCGAGGAAGGTCTGCTTCGGGAATCGGACGACGGCTCCCATGAGTTCACCGCGCGCGGCATCCGCAAGATCGGCGAGAAAGCCCTCGCTGAGATATTCGGCTACCTGAGGCGGACGTACACCGGCCGCCACAATGCGCGCATCCGTGGCCGTGGAGGCGAACCAACGGAGGCCACACGCCCCTATCAATACGGCGACGAGTTCAACGTCGATCTTCGCCGCACAGTGCAGTCGGCGGTCATGCGTAGCGGCCAAAGCGTACCGGTACGGCTGGAGGCTGACGATTTCCAGGTGCGCGAGACCGAAGACATGGCACAGGCATCCACGGTGCTGCTGATCGACCTCAGCCTGTCCATGGCGATGCGCGGCAACTTCGTAACGGCAAAGAAGGTCGCATTGGCGCTGGATACTCTAATCAGGACGCAATTCAGCCGCGACAGCCTCTACGTCGTAGGATTCTCAACCTACGCGCGGGAGATGAAACCGGAGACGCTCGCCTACCTGAGTTGGGACGAGTTCGAGCCGTACACCAACATTCAGCACGGCCTGGTTGTGGCCCAGAAACTACTGGCGCGGCACGCGGGCGGCAACAAGCAAATCATCATGGTTTCAGACGGTGAGCCGACGGCCCACATCGAGAACGGCCGCATCTTCCTGCAATACCCGCCGAGCCCGCGCACAATCCAGGAGACGCTGAAAGAAGTGTCGCGCACCACGCGGGCCGGCATCTCCATCAACACGTTCATGCTGGAGCAGAATCCGTACCTGATGGAATTCGTCGACCAGATCACGCGGATCAACAAGGGCCGCGTCTTCTACACGTCGCCGGAACGGCTCGGCGAATACATCGTGGTGGACTACTACACCAACCGCCGCCGCTCCATCATCTCCTGACGCCGCTCCCACCTTCATTCTGGCGCAGGCCGGAATCCATCCCGCCGCCCGAAAGGGCGGCCACAGCCCACCTAGGCATTTAAGGCAGCGGCGAAAACGGCAGCGGTTCCAGGATGTGGTTCGTCATGTGCGACGTTGTCTCGCCGTAGATTTCCCTTGACTTCGGCCACTCCGGATCGGCATAGAACGCCGCCCACGCCTTCTCCCGTGCCTCCCAACTCTCCCACGCGAGCAGATAAATCACCCGATGTGGAATCCCCACCTCCTCGCGCCAATACCCAACCGCCCGGAACCCGTGCCGCTCAAACATACCGCTGGTCACGTTCGCGAACCTGTCGATCAGGTCGTTCATTCGCGATGTATGCGCCTCGTATTGTCTGAGTTCATAGAACATGATTCACCCCCAATTGTTGATGCTATGACGTGCCGCTCACCTTACTCACTCGGATCAACAGGCAGACCGGCGCCGGTCGCCACCTCCCACAGGAAACCGTCCGGGTCCGCAAAGTACCCTCCGTAGCCTCCCCAGAACGTTTCGTGCGCGGGCTTGGCGATGCGCGCGCCGGCCGACTGCGCAAGGTGCAGAACGGCATCAACTTCCTCCCGCGATGCCACGTTGTGCGCGATGGTGAATCCGTGCATGGCGGGCTGGGGTGTCCCTTTCTGCTCCGGCATTTCAGCATCGTCGGCAAGGTCGTCACGTGAATAGAGCGAAAGCATCATACCGCTCATCTCAAAGAACGTAATCTCATCCCCGCCCGCTTCATGCACCGGGAATCCAAGTCCGTCCCGGTAGAACGCCGTCGAGCGCGCCAGATCCGAGACCCCGAGAGTAATAATGCTGATCCTGGGTTCCATCCGATCGTTTTCCTCCGTCAATTGGCTTCTTGCTCACGTGAGCGTATAGCCGCACAGTTCACAGCCGCAACACAACAGCAAGGGTTGAGGCTAGCCACCGCTCATCGGATCCACGTCCACTATCCAGCCGGGGGGCAGAGCGACCGTCTCCAGCAGCTCCGTCGGCTCATCAGCAACAATCGTGATCTGCCAGCGATAGCGTCCGCGCACTCGCTCCCACGCAGCCGGAGCAGGGCCGATCACCCGCGTGTTCATAATTCCCCGCGCGCGAATCTCAGCACGCAGCGCCCGCCCCAACTGCTCCGCCGCCGACTGCGCGTCTCGCCGCGATACCCGGGCGCACGTCAGCCGCGCCATCCGACTGTACGGCGGGTAGCGAAGTTGCCGTCTGAACTGCGTCTCTTCTAGGTAAAACTGCCGATAATCCTGCGCCGCCGCGGCCTGTATCGCCTGGTTCTCCGGTTCATACGTCTGGACAATCACCCGACCCGGCGCATGGCCTCTCCCCGCCCTGCCCGCCACTTGGCACAGTAGTTGAAACACCCTCTCCGAAGCGCGAAAATCCGGCGCGTGCAGCCCAATATCCGCATTCACCACACCAACCACAGTGACACCGGGGAGATCAAGTCCCTTGGCGATCATTTGCGTGCCGACAAGGATATCGGCGCGACCATTCGCGAACTCCCCGAGGATCGGCTCATGTCCCCGAGCCTCGGCCACTGCATCACGATCCCACCGGATCACACGCGCCCCCGGAAACGCGGCCTCCGCCTCCGCTGCTACACGCTCGGTGCCCACACCGATAGCCCGGATGGTATTGCGTCGGCAGCGCGGACAGCGGGTGGGGGAGCGTCGACTGTCGCCGCATAAATGGCAAACGATCCTCTCGTCCGCGTGGTAGGTCATCACTGTCGTACAGCGGCGGCACCGCATTGTATGGCCGCACGCCCGGCACTGCACCGCCTGCCCCGCCCCGCGCCGATTCACAAACAGGATCGCCTGCTCGCCCCGCCCCAACGCGTCGGTCATCGCCTCTCTCAGCGCCCGTGAAAAGATGCTGCGGTTGCCCTCCATCAACTCCTGCCGCAGATCCACGATGTCCACGTCCGCAAGCGGCCGCTCCGTCCACCCCGTGTCACTGCCGTCCTGAGCGGCCGTAATCCGTCCGGGGAGCTCCAGCAACGTAATCTCAGTCCTGAGCGCGGCGTACATTGAGCCCACGTCCGGCGTCGCACTGCCGAGCACCACAACCGCCCCTTCTCGTCGCGCCCTTTCAATGGAAACGTCCCGCGCGTGGTAGCGGGGCGTGGGCGACTCCTGCTTGTACGTCCACTCCTGCTCCTCGTCCACGACAATCAGGCCGACGTCCGGCATGGGCGCGAGCGCGGCGCTCCGCGAGCCAATGACGATATCGAATTGCCCCTCCGCGATGTTTCGCCATTCGTCATACCGTTCTCGTAGCGTCAGCCCGCTGTGGAGGACGGCGACGCGACCCGGAAATCGCTCCCAGAACCGGCCGATAGTCTGCGGTGTCAGCGCGATCTCAGGCACGAGCATGATGCCCCGCCTGCCCTTCTCGATGACCCGGCGAAACGCCTGCAGGTACACCTCCGTCTTGCCGCTCCCCGTCACGCCATGCAGTAGATAAGTATCAGAGTCGCCGGTGTCGATGCTCGCCGTCACGTGATTCAGCGCGTCTTTTTGGTGAGGAGTCAGCTGGAGATCAGGCATGGGTGGAGAACCGGCGCGCCCAGCAAGTGGATCGCGCCGCGTCTCGCGTTGCTCCAGCGTGATAACGCCCGCCTCCGCAAGTGCATCCCAGGACCTGCGCGACGCCCCGGACACACGTCGCAGATCGGATAGCCGCCCACCCGGGTTAGCGGCAAGGGCCTCCAACGCATCCGCTTGTCGAAACGCCCCGGACGCCCGCAGTTCCTCTGCCTTAGACATCAGTTCTTCATGGGCGATGGTCGCCTCAACAAAAACATCCATGCGAGGAGAGATTCGCGGGCCCTCCCATACTTCGGATGCATCGAGATAGCCCCTGCCCGTCAACGCCGTCACGTCGCGGGCGGCCCGCGCCCTGAACTCGTCGCGGATGGCGGCAGTGGTCGTCTCACCGGCGTCCATAACGAAATCCAATATCTCCGCTCGCCTTGGCGACACGTTCTCGATCGCGTCCTGCCCCGACTCCGTCACCCGCACGATGATCGTCTGCCGTTGTTCGAACGCCGGCGGCAGCATGGGACGGTAGGCCGTATAGAGATCGGTGTAGTAGTAAGTTGCAATCCACTCGCCGAGGCCGATGAGCGGATCCGCGATAACCGGATCGTCGGCGACAAGCGACTCAATAGGCCGCGTTCGTGAATACCCCGGCTCGTCCGTAATCTCAAGCACGATTCCCTGGAACGTATGCCGACCGAACGGGACGATCACGCCGTGCCCGGCGCGCACACGATCGGCAAGCTTATCCGGTATGGAATAACTGTAGGAACGCCGCCCCGCGCCCGGCGCGTTAACCGCTACTTGCGCATACGCCACTACGCCCACTCCGCACGCTCAGTGCTAATGGCTGACAGGCTATTCCCACATGCCGAGGCCGGCCGACTGTGCCGCGGCTTGGTCCGCCCGCAGCTCGGCGACATAGCATGGGTTGAGTTCGAGCGAGAATTCATACGCCGTGGCGAGGCCTGCGGAAACCATCTCCCGATTGACGTGCGTCTCATCGACGAAGATGTGTCGCAGCAGTCGGCCATACCGGTCAGCCTCCTCTACGCATTTCTCAAGGCGAACACTCTGCCCGTCGGCAAACTGCGCCGCAAACGCCGTCGCCTCGTCATACAGCGGCTCATCCCTTTCCGGGGAGTCGATGCCGAGCAGGCGAACTCGCGCCTCCGGGCAGCATACATCCACAGTATCCCCATCAATGACGCGCGTGACAGTCACGGAACTGTCAAAACGTGGGACGCCCGTCTCATCGGTTACGGAAACAGGTGTGGGCGTCGGTTCAGGGTCCGAGCAGCCCGACAGGATAAACGCGAAAGTGATGGCGGTAGCAACGATGATTGCCGGCAGAAACCGGCGATTGACCATGCGCAGTGAAGATACTGACATGCCGCGGGATAGGAGACGAATGAGCAATACGCCGACTGCCCCGTGAGAGACTCTAGCTCTGGTTTTCCTCAGAATCTGCGGAGTCACTGCTATCAGATGATTCCTCGGATTCCGCAGCCTCAGACGCCTCGGGGGCCTCTTCGGTTTCCGCCGATGCCTCGGCTTCCTCCTCCGCCTCCGCTACAACGTCATCCTCGACCTCAACGGCCTCGTCCTCAACCTCTTCTTCAACCACGGCATCCTCAGCCACGGCAACCGAAACGTCGGCCTCAAGCACCGGACTCTCCTCGATGATGCGGCGGGCACGCGTGCCAGTCTTGATGCGGGCGCGGCGGCCGGTACGGCCACGCTGGTAGTACAGTCGGGCGCGGCGAACCTTGCCCTGCCGTACGACATCGATACGCTCGAGGCGCGGCGAGTTCAGGAGGAATGTGCGCTCAACACCGACTCCCTGGATCACGCGACGGATGGTGATATTCGCATTCGGGCCGCTCCGGGTCATCCACATCACCACGCCCTGCAGCTGCTGCGTGCGAACGCGCTCACCCTCAACAACCCGGTAGTACACGCGGACGGTGTCGCCCGGGCGAACGTGCTGATAACGATGCTGCTTGGGAATTGAGGTCAGCAGATGGCCGACGTCCATGGTTCAAGCGCCTTTCATAAGTGTTTCCGCGCGCGGAAACGCATGACAATATGTGACTACTCCAAATAGTTTGGGGCGCCGCCTGCATTCAGCGTCGGCGACAGCATTAGTGAGTATACACGACTGCACGGCGGCACACACCAGAACAGAGCCGGCACGTCAGTCCCCTCCCCCCTTGCGGGAGAGGTTTAGCGTGGGGGGGCAGATCCCCTTATTCCCATCCCTGATCTCGCAAGAACGCCCGCTCCCATTCCGACAATTCCGCAGAATCGAGAAGGTCCGGCCTTCTTTCCAGCGTCCGCAGCAGTGATTGCTCCCTACGCCAGCGATCCACGCGAGCATGGTCGCCGGAGAGCAGGATCTCCGGCACGGCCTCATCCTCCCACACCGCAGGCCTGGTGTACTGCGCATGCTGCAATAGGCCGGACGCGAATGAGTCGGCCTTGCCGGAGTCTTCTCCCCCAAGTACGCCGGGCACTCGACGCGCGACGGCCTCGATGAAGACCATGGCAGGCAGTTCCCCGCCCGTGAGCACATAGTCGCCAATGGAAATCTCGTGCGTGATCAGCCGCTGGCGGACGCGCTCGTCGATCCCCTCATACCGTCCTGAAACGATAACCATGTCGTCCAGACCGGCGAATCGATCCACCACGGTCTGTGTGAGACGCTCGCCTTGCGGGTCCATCAGGACAACCGGTGATTCGCTCTCGCTGCCCGCACCCGTCCCATGGCGGGCTTCCTCAATGGATACGGCAAGCGGGCCTGCCTTAAGAACCATGCCCGGGCCACCGCCGAACGCCGTGTCATCAACAACCCTGTGCGGCCCCTCGCCATGATCGCGGAGATTGTGCAGACACAGCTCAACGACACCGCTGCCCAGCGCCCGACCGATGATGCTCTCACCAAGTGGGCCGGGAAAGAGGCCGGGGAAGAGTGTGACGACGTGGACCTTCACCGGAGCGGTTACGCCTGCTGCGTCGGATGCTCGTCCGTGCGGGGCTGCGCCAACACCTCAAGAACGTGCGGCAGTACCGGCATCAGAACGTCCATGCACTCTTGCACAGCCTTCGGGCTACCGGGGAAATTCACGATGAGAGTCTGCCCGCGAATGCCCACGACCTGCCGCGATGTCATCGCCATCGGCGTCTGTGAGACGGTCTGCGCGCGCATCTGCTCCGCCATGCCGGGCACGAGACGATCCACCACATCGAGCGTCGCCTCCGGAGTTACGTCCCTCGGCCCGACGCCGGTTCCCCCCGTGGTCACTATGAGCTCAACGTCGCCGCCGTCCGCCCAGGAGCTCAGTTGGGCGGCAATAACAGCTCGATCATCCGGTGTGATGACCTTTTCGGAAGCGATCCAGCCCGCTGCGGTCACCAATTCTTCAATTAGTTTTCCGCTTCGGTCTGCCCTGTCTCCGACAGCGCCTGAATCGCTCGCAACAAGGACGGCAACACGAATATCGCTCATATCAGCAGTCTAACGCGGCTCTGGCATGCCATGCACGGAACTTTGGCGCAGATCATGTCCCGGGCCTCCTCCATCAGAGCATCCGGGCGTTGCTGTCATCAATAGTCGGATAGGTCAGGTCGAGGAGCGAACCAAAGGCTACTTTGAGCTTCTCCCTCTCTGCATTCGTCCACGACTGGCCGTCCTTGGGCAGGGCCTCAAGTACACCGAGAATGGCCGGATGTATCCCATCCTGGCGAATTACGATGTTTTCGTTTACAGGTGAGGAGTTTTCGGAAGAAACTTCCCTTTTCGGCAACTCTTCAATTTTTTCGGCTTGTCCATCAATATCTTTTCGGCTAACGGCAGTTTTTCGCCGTGTCCTTGTCCCTTGACTGCGGCCGAAAAGTGCCGGGTGCAACTCTTTTCCGGCTTCACTTCCAAACGAGACGAAAAAACTGACCGCCTTCTCGGAGGTCTCAGTGCCGGATCCAGCGTTCTGAAACGCCGTCTTGATCTGTCCACGCGTTGCCCGGGGAAGGTCGATACCCTCAAGCAACGGCCCATACCTCTCGTCGAACAGTGCGGCAAGAAGCTGTCGCTTCACCTCGTCGTTTGGCGCCCTAGCTAGATTCTCAAGCCGCCGATCGGTTTTCCCTTGTGGATCCGTCAGCCCGAAAAAGAGCAGAGCGCCCTGGATGGCAGATCGCGTAGAGCCTGAGAAGGGCGTGGTACGCCAAACGCTGCTGTCCAACCGATCCGGCAATGGATCGAGGTCGGTTTTCACGAAAGCGATGAATGTCTCCCAGCTCCTGTATGAGCCATAGGGAGGCGTTAACCCGCGCGATCGGGACCTTGTTGTCACGTGTCCACTGCTCCGAAATAAACTTTTCGCTGACCCAATCATCCATCACTTTTTCGCCGCCTGTCAACTTTGCGCGTTAGCCCGTAAATCGAGGCGTTTTTCGTTGAATGGACACTGCGTGACAAATCCTAGAGGGTTGTTTGATTTCGGCATAGCATTGTTCATGCGACGGGGAAAAGGGACGCGCGGGAATAGGCATCGAGCGTCCTGAACAAAGAAAGATTGGGAAGAAGGAGGGAGTCATGGTAGCGAATTCGCACATCTACCATGTCCCTGCCCTATTGGACGAAGTCATCGAATCGCTTCAGCCGCATGCCGGCGCGAAGTTCATCGACTGCACGCTCGGCGAGGGATCCGTCACTGAGGCGCTTGTCTCTGCAGGCGCCCAGGTGCTGGGCATAGATGCTGACCCGGAGATGCTTTCGTCGGCGGCGCGCCGTTTGGGGGACCTGCCGAATGCGTCTTACACGCTGGTGCAGGCGAACTTCGCGTCCCTTAAAGAGGTGGCAGTCGCACACGGCTTTACACAGGCGCAGGGAATAATCATGGATGTTGGCCTGTCTTCTCGGCAGTTGCAGGCCATACGTCGCGGCTTCACATTCCAGGACAATCAGCCACTGGACATGCGGTATGACCCTCGGCAAGACGTCACCGCCGCAGACCTGGTGAATGATCTCCCGGAGCAGGAGCTTATCGACCTCCTCAGAACGTACGGTGAGGAGGACGCGTGGTCGGCACGGTCCATCACGAGGACAGTCATGGGACGGCGGCCACTGAACACGACACGGGAGCTCGTTGAGTGCATCGAGCTCGCAGTCGGGCAGCGCAGCGCGGCGCGAATACACCCGGCCACCAAGGCGTTCATGGCGCTTCGGATGGTCGTCAACGCAGATCTCCAGGCCTTGGAGTCGGCCCTCCCGCAGGCACTGGAGTTGTTGGCCCCTGGCGGCAAATTGGCCGTCATCGGTTACCAGAGTCTGGAGGATCGCGTAGTCAAACGATTCCTCCACCAGGAGGCAAAGGACTGCCTCTGCCCTACCGCCCAAATCGTCTGCACGTGCCAGCACACGGCAACGGTCAGGCTCCCACGGCGGCAGGGAATCACTCCGTCAATCGCTGAGATTTCGCGCAACCCCGCAAGCCGATCGGCCCGGCTGCGGATCGCAGAGCGCGTAGCAGCGTGACCGGAGGATCGGACTCATAGGCAGCGCACAGCGCGGGGAAAGCATTGAGGTACTAGAGTGCTGCGGGCAGCGCAGCGCGGGGAAAGCGCAGGGATGAGAGAACGACGGGCAGCGTAGCGCGGGAAGCAGTGGGAACGTGGGGAGTGGCGAGAGATGGATCGGATAGTTGCTGGCATCGAACTCGGTGAAGAGAAACTTCGAGTCGCCGTCGCACGGCATCGCCCGGGATCTACCCGGATGCTCACGGGAATCGAGGCGACCTCGGCAGGTATCGAAGACCAGACAGTCGTCGATGCGAATGATCTGGCAGACGCCCTGGCCGGCATCTCCCGGAAACTGCGGACATCCGTTGATTTCCCTCTTGAGAACGTAATATTTGTCGTTCCCACCGGCCAGATCCAATTCCACGAGACTGAAGCAAGCATCCGGCCATCCGGTTCCCGGGGAACAGTGGTCGAAGCGGACGGTGAGCGGCTGGTGGAAAAGAGCCGCCCTGCCTTTCCGCATAATGACCGCCACCTGATCCAGGTCATCCCACAGGCGTACTCGCTTGACGGCAAGGAAACCGAGCGCCTGCCGGTTGGCAAGACTGGCCAGGATCTTCGAGTTTTCTCGATGTCCGTCTCATGTGAGGCTGACACGGCCGCAAAGGTCCATGAGGCCGCGCAGCTGGTGGGAAGCGACAGAGTCGCCCTCATGGCCGGGCCGGTGGCGGAGAGTCACGCCGCCCTGACGGAACCCGAGCGACAGCGCGGCGCTGCAGTTCTTTCCATTGGCGAGCGGATGAGCACGATTACCGTCATGCACTATGGTCACTATCTTGGTTCGGCGAAGATCGGAATTGGTGCACAGCATTTCACCAACGATCTCTCAATCGCCCTCGATCTGCCCTACCCCACTGCCAAGGCTGTGCTGGAACAGGTTGCGACCTTCTCCAACAACGTGGGCCCGTCGCGCGCCGAAATAACGGTCGCCGATGAGGGCATCGACATAGATCGGGTTGAGATGGTAGCAACGCTCCGTGACCGAGCCGAAGAGCTCTTCTCTCTCACTGAGACCGCCATCGAGAGCATCGCGGGAGATCGCGACTTGCCCGGTGGCCTGGCCATCGCCGGCCAGCCGATCTTGCGTGACGGGCTCTCTCAACTCGGACGCTCGGCAATCTCCATGCCCATTCACTGGGCAGCGCCGCGCGGCATTGAGGGCATACCTCTTGCCATATCTGGTAACGCGGCATGGGTCCCCGCCATTGGAACCCTCATATGGGCAGGAGCGCTCGAGGATCCCCTGGCGCATCCGTCGTTCCACTCCGAGCCGCGAAGAAAGTCTGGCGGCCTCCTTACACCATGGCGTCGCCTGACCGGCAAATTCGGCGGGCGGAACGGCGCGAAGCCCTCTTCAACTGAGACATCTGAAACATCGTCTGACCACAAATCAGAGCGTGCCGCGCGCAGGAAGAATGCGTCGGTTGCTCCGGGTACCGGCAAGCGGGAAAGAAGCCGGGAAATAGCGCGGGTCTAAAGGAAACGGAAGAAAGGGAGGATTACGGATATGTCACTGCCTGAAGATGTAGATGGGTTGGTTCGTATCAAGGCGTTCGGCATTGGCGGCGGCGGCGGAAACGCGGTCTCCAGGATGGCTCGAGAGGCCGTCCCGGGTATCGAGTACATCGCCGTGAACACGGACGCGCAAGCTCTTGCGCGCTCGGACGCGCCATATCGCCTTCGCATTGGTGACCAGATCACCCGTGGCCTCGGCGCGGGCGGCAACCCTGAGATTGGCCGACAGGCCGCAGAGGAAAGCCGCGACGACCTCTATGAAGCCGTCAAGAATTCTGACATGGTCTTCGTCGCTAGCGGCATGGGTGGCGGCACCGGCACGGGCGCAGCTCCTGTCATCGCCCAAGTTGCCCGGGAAACCGGCGCACTCACCATCGGGATCGTCACGCGACCCTTCGCCTTTGAAGGAAACCACAGGGCCCGACAAGCCGAAGAGGGCATCGCTGCCCTGCACGGCTGCGTTGACAGCCTCATCATCGTCCCGAACGAGCGGCTCCTTGCCGTAGCCGGGACGGATGCCTCCTGGCACGATGCTTTCCGCATGGCTGACGATGTACTCGGACAGGGCGTCCACGCCATCTCCGAGCTCGTCACCGTCCCCGGTGAGATTAACCTCGACTTTGCAGACGTTCGAACTGTTATGTCCCTCTCCGGTCAGGCCCTCATGGCCCTCGGCAACGGGCGTGGCAGCACACGGGCGACGGACGCGGCGAAAGCGGCGATCCAGAACCCGCTTCTTGAGATCGACATCACAGGCGCAACCGGCGTTCTCTACAACATCACCGCCGGTTCCGACCTGTCGCTGGCTGAGATCCACGCAGCATCGGAAATCATCGCTTCGGCTGTTGATCCCAATGCAAACATCATCTTCGGCGTCGTCTCCAACCGAGCCAGCGATGGTGAGGTCCAGCTGACCCTCATCGCCACCGGCTTTGAGACCGCGCAGGAAACCTTTGAGGATGACGAAGTGGTCGATCAGATCTTGCGGGATGCCCTCGGTGACGGAGACCTGGATCTCCCGCCGTTCCTGCGCCGCAAGACCAAGTCCCGGAGGATTGCACGCTAAGCCCCTTCAGGGCACAAAAAAAGAACTTACAGCACCCAGTCTTCCCCTACCCCCAAGGGAAGCGCAGGCCACCCGAACTATCGGATATTCGGCCTGCGTTTTCCTTTTTGCGCGCCTTAGCCGGATGCGGCGGCTTCACTGAGTTCCCGCGGCAACAGGAACGTAACGTTCTCCTCCAACGCCTTCAGAGTCCGCACGTCCTCTACCCCGGAAGCCATGAAGTGCGCGATGACCTCCTCCACGAGAGAGTCCGGAGTGGACGCCCCGGAGGTGATGCCCACTGACTGCACACCCTCGAGCCAGGATTCATCCAGATCCTCGAGGCTGTCCATCAGATATGCCCTGCACTGCCCCGTATCCGCCACCTCTCGCAGCCGCTGCGAGTTGCTGCTGTTCTCTGCGCCCAGCACAAGGATGACATCCGTTTCCTCAGCAAGCAGCTTCACGGCGTCCTGTCGGTTCTGTGTGGCAAAGCAGATATCGGAGCGCGCAGGCATTCGAATCTTGGGAAAGCGCGCCTTGAGGGCGTCACCGATGCCTTTCGTCTCATCCACGCTCAGGGTTGTCTGCGTAACAAGCGCCACGCGCTCCTCATTAGGAACGGTGACTACGGCCGCGTCGTCCATATCCTGAACCAGGATGATGTCGTCCGGCGCCTCTCCCATCGTACCGATGATCTCATCATGGCCCGCATGGCCGACAAGAAGAACCTTGTAGCCGTCACGAACGTAGCGGACGGCCTCCACGTGCACCTTCGTCACAAGTGGGCACGTAGCATCGATGACATCGAGTTCACGTCCTCGCGCCATCTCCCGCACGATCGGAGCGATGCCGTGCGCGCTGAAGATGATCCGTCCTCCCGCAGGAACGGCGGACACCTCTTCAACGAAAACCGCGCCCTTTCGCTCCAGGTCTCGCACAACAAAGAGGTTATGGACGATCTGGCGCCGCACGTAGACTGGCGGGCCATACTGGGCAATGGCCAGCTCAACTGCCTCAATGGCTCGGATGACGCCGGCGCAGAAGCCGCGCGGCTCCGCAAGAATGACTCTTTCAATGGTCAATGGGTTGCTCGTTTCACCTGCGACAAACTTGTAACTACTCCAATAATACACGCGTCCTGCCTACCCTTTCGCGCGTGCATCGTGCTCCCTTTAGGGTATAGCAATGTTGTTATAGTGGAGTTGGTGCGGAGAGCAGCTATGGCGTATAGCGTGCGATTCACGCGCCCCAATACCACCGGAGGTGGCCTGTGAAAGACATTCGTCTTCACCGAGAGATTCCCCGCAATATCCGCACCGTCATCATGGCGTTCTTTGGGTGGTCCGATGCCGGCGATGCCGCCACCGGCGCCGTCGATTTCCTTGGTCGCGCGCGCAATGCCGAACTCGTCGCCGAGTTCGATCCGGAGGAATTCTTCAACTTCACAGACTACCGCCCTATCGTTAACGTCGATGACACCGGCGTGCGGTCTCTCACGTGGCCTCAGAATCACTTCTCTCTCGCGCCGGGCACGGACGCCACGGAGCCGCTCCTCCTCTTCTCCGGAATCGAGCCGCACTTGCGCTGGAACCGATTCAGCGACCAGTTTGTCGACTTCCTCCTAGAATGTGGCGTCGAACACGTCATCTCCTTCGGCGCGCTGCTCAACGCCGTCCCGCACACCCGCAAGCCATTCGTCAACGGAAGCAGCAGGACGCCGGAGATCAAGGCCACTATGGAACGCCTCGGCATCGCCCGCGGCGGTTCCTACAACGGCCCCACAGGTATCTCCTCCGTCATTGCGGACGCATGCCAGCGGCGAGGCATAGAATCCTCCAGTTTCTGGGGTCATGTACCGCACTACATCCAGACGTCGCCCAACCCCACTATCATCCACGCCATCCTGGACACACTGCGGCAGTCTATGGGCATAGGCGCGGATCTCCGCGAATTGGAGGGTGAGTCCGCAGCGTTCTATGAGCAATGTGAAGAGGCCATTGAGGAAGAGCCATCCATGCGGCAGTACGTCCGCAAACTTGAGCAGTACTACGATGAAACGGAGGCGGAACAGCAGACGGGGCGACCGAGCAGCACGGGAATCATCACCCCCGGCTCGCCGGAGTTCCCCGACGCACAGGACCTCGTTGACGACCTCGAAGAGTTCCTGCGCCGCCGCCCGCCCTTCAACGGATCCTCGTCCTGGGAATAAACTCCTAATCCCATTCGCTGCATCGCGCTAGAATGGGTTAGACGGGGCGTAGCGCAGCCCGGCAGCGCGCCTGCTTTGGGAGCAGGAAGTCCCCGGTTCAAATCCGGGCGCCCCGACTTCCCTCGTCATTCCCGCTTTCGCGGGAATCTGGATCTTGTCGGGCAAGTTGAATCGTTTTACACCACCGCGCCCTCGCGCCTCACCGCCCCTATCCCGCGGCTCATTGCCGTGACGGCAATCGGAATACTCAGCACAGCGATCACCGCCGCAATCATGTACGGCGTGCCTGTCAGACCGTCCGCAGCATCCGCTAGTCGACCGCTCATCACCGCCCCCGCGACCACGCCCAGCGAATACGCCGCATAGAAGATGCCGAACGCCAGTCCTCGATGCCTCTCTCCGCCTGAATCCGCAACAAGTGCTGCGGCCGCAGGGAAGAGCAGCCCGAATCCGAGCCCAACTACACCCATACCTAAGAAAACAGCCCACAAATCGTGATTGGAGGCCATGAGGGCCAATCCTGCTCCAAAGAGCAGCAGTCCCCCCGCGACGATGGCAAGCCGATTGAAGCGGTCGCCGAATACGCCCATCACTCCCACCATCATGATCAGCGCCAAAACGGCATAGATGGTGAACGCCGTGCCGGACGCCCGCGACGTTTCGCCCAACTCCTCAACGTGCAACGGCATATATGTGGCGAGTGTCCCGATACCGATCGTCAGGGCCACGACTACTGCAGAGGCAACACCTAGGCCCACCGCGTCCAGCCGACCACCCCCCTGCTCGCGTGTTTGATCGGCAGGATCCTTCTCGCTGCGTACCTCTCCCACGCCTCGCGACCCAATCACATAAACCACGGCAGTCGCCGCCATCAGCCCTGCGGCAATGAGGAACACCGGCTCATATCCGATCCTGTCTGCCAGTATTCCGGCGGATGCAGGACCCACCACGGCAGCAATTGCGATGCCCGCCGCGCTCCGTCCCATCCTGCGCGCTCGCTGACCCTGTTGAGTCGAATCGCCGAGCATGGCAAACGCCCCGGGAGTCAGGACCGCGGCAGCGATTCCGTGCAACGCGCGCACCCCGAGGAGCTGCCATTCATTGTCCGCAAACGCGTATCCGGCCAGGGCAAGCGCAGTAACCACCAAGCCCGTCGTGATGGGCAATCTCCTACCAAACCGATCCAAAAAATAACCCGCCGCGATATTGCCCGGCAGGTTCGTGATCGAGTACACGGCGACAATGACGCCAACCATCGCAGCCGACGCCCCAAGCTCGTCTGCATACGTCGGAACAAGGGGTAGTCCAATGAAGAAATCGAGGAACGCGACAAAGACGACAAGTGTCGCAAGTTGGACGCCGCGCCGCCCGGCGATTCCCGGTGAAACGGCGATGTGGTTCGATGAAGACATGTCGGACATTCCCTGCCCGAGCCGGGTTCATTCTGTCGGGCGCTGCCACACTAACGTATCACGGACGACACTCAGGCTATGATCGATTAGGGTCTGCGCAAGGCATTGGGAGGCACAAGTGGCAGCAGTTCGATACATCGTCAAGGACGTAGAGCAATCGGTGACGTTCTATACGTCACTGCTGGGTTTCTCCGTAGCCGAGCAATTCGGCCCCGCAATGGCCATTGTGACCCGTGACGACCTGAGCCTTTGGCTCGCCGGTCCTCGCGCATCCGCCTCCCGCCCCATGCCGGACGGCGCACAACCTGAGCCCGGCGGCTGGGCGCGCATCGTCATCGAAACCGACGATATCGAATCCACCGCCGCCGCCCTCCGAGACGCGGGCGCGACATTCCGCAACGACATCATCAGCGGCCCCGGCGGCAGACAGGTCATCGTAGAAGACCCCTCTGGCAACGCCATAGAAATCTTCCAACCCGCCTAACCCCTCCCCCCTGCCCTGCGCCCGCTACAACAAGCGCAGTAGTATCCTCAGAGAAAGGCACAACCCATTCCAGGAGGAAATATGCCCGGCCTGCATGAATTCAGCCTCGACGGAAAGACCGCAATCGTCACCGGTGCCGGCCAGGGAATCGGCAAGGGCATCGCAATCGCGTTGGCCGAGGCCGGCGCAGATGTTGTCGTCGCCGGCATCACGGTCGCGGATCGCTCTCAATCAGAAGCCGACCTTGAAGCGACGGCGGATGAGATCCGCCTTCTTGGACGTTCTGCCCTGCCCGTCGTAACGGACGCCCGCGAGGACGCCGACGTTCATGCGGTGATCGACGCCACCATTCAGGAATTCGGCGGGCTGGACATCATGGTCAACAACGCCGGAGGCAGCTTCTACGCCCGCTTCCCGGACATCAGTGAGCGCGGCTATGACGCAGTCGTCCGCAACAATCTCAAGAGCACGTTCCTCTGCTGCCAGGCCGCCGGGGTCGTCATGCGCGAGCGCGAGAGGGGCGTCATCATCAACCTCTCCTCCGGCGCTGCATTCTCGGGCTCCATCGCCCAGCCCGTCTACGCCGCCACGAAAGCCGGCATCACCAACCTGACACAGACTTTGGCCGCCGAATTCGCGCCAAAAGTCCGCGTCGTCGCTATCGCGCCCGGCCTCACGGACACCGTCGGAATGCGAGCCGGATACGGCGATGAGGCCGATGCGCGCGTTGCGGCGCAGGCGCAGACAATGGCCGCCAAGCGCCTCGCCACGCCGCGTGACATGGGACTGGCCTGCGTCTTTCTCGCCAGCGACGCTGCCTCCTACGTCAGCGGCATAACCCTACGCGTCGACGGCGGCGGTCGCGCCGCAGACGATTAGGAGACGAAGGCGTCCATTGAGGGCGCGACGTCAATAATGACCCTCGACGACACCCTTTCCGAAGAGCTGCGCCTCCTGCGTCACACTGTGCGTGAGTTGGTGCGCGACAAGGTCGCCCCACGCGCATGGCAGATCGACCAGGATCGCGAATACCCCCAGGACGTCTTCGAGGCCTTTCGCGACCAGGGCCTATTCGCTCTGGCGCTCCCTGAGAACGAGGGCGGAATGGGCGCGGGAACGATGGGACTGGCAATCGCCGTCGAAGAGGTCGCCCGCGCCTGCGCCTCGTCGGCGCAGATGCTCATCCTCTCCGCCTTAGTCACGTGGCCAATGCGCCTGTTCGGCACGGATGACATGCGCCGCAACTACGTCAAGTCCGTCGCGGACGGCAGCAAACGCGGCTCCTTCGCCCTGACGGAACCCAACGCCTCCTCGGATCTCGGATCCATGGTGACCCGCGCCGAGAAACACGGCTCAAGCTACGTCCTCAACGGGGAAAAGGATTTCATCAGCGGCTCCCCGCAGGCCGATTTCTTCATCGTCTTTGCCGGCGCGGGCGACGCTCCAGACATACGCTCCGGCATGACGGCCTTCCTTGTCGATGTCCCCCAGCCCGGCGTAGTCTTCCTCCGCCGCGATGAGGGCATGGGTCTCAAGGGAATGCCCCACTGCGACTGGTCCTTCGACAACTGCCATACGCCCGAATCACACCTAATCGGTGCAATCGGACAGGGAGAAGAGATTGCCCGCCTCAGCATGAACGCCATCCAGCCGTTGCTCGCCGCCCGCGGGCTCGGCGCGGCGGAAGAAGCGCTGGCATTCGCGCGCGACTACGCCAACACGCGACGCATCTACGGCGGCCTGCTCGCAGACCTCCAGACCACCCAGCTCCACCTTGCCGAAATCGCCGTCAACGTAGAAGCAGCACGGCTGCTCACCTACCAGGCTGCCCGCATGGTGGACGAGAACCGATTCCGCGACGAAGCCGACGCTGCCTACCTGAACGCCGCCAAGCTTATGGCCGCCCGCACCGCCGTCCACGCCACCGACCACGCAATGCAGGCCGTCGGTGGCCACGCCTACATGGAAGTGCACCCGCTGGAGCGCATGTACCGAGACGCCCGCCACCTCAGCCTCTACATGGGTACCGGCGAGGTGCTGTCGCTGCGCGTTGCCCGCGCCGTACTCGACGGCGGGCTCGGCTACGGCCCATCCGTCTCTCGCCAATCAACCGAAGAACGTTCAAGGCGCCAGACCTAACCCTCCCCCATCCGGTTGACCCCCCAGCGCCCCCGTTCCTACAATTGCGCCACGCGACGCCCGGAATAGCTGCGCCGCGATGGGGGTGCGATGTCCGAATTCACAATGCGGGTCGGTGACGCTGAAATCATCGCCGTCACGGACATGAACATCATCTATCCGAGACCCCTGCCGGAACTGTTTCCTCAAGTGCCTGTGGAAGCGTGGGACGACTATCGCGGTGACTTCCCTGAAACGTTCGCCGGTCAGCACATCCGGCTGGAGATCGGCTGCTACGTCGTTCGCTCGCAGGGACAAACCATCCTCATTGACACCGGTTACGGCCCGGGCCCAATCGAGGGCGAACTCGGCCAACTCATGGATAATCTGGCCGCCATGGGAGTTGAGGCCAAAGACGTGGACACCGTTTTCTTTTCACACCTTCACCCCGATCACACCGGCTGGAACATGGTTTTAGGAGAAGAGGTCCCCACCGAGCCAACTTTCCCCAACGCCCGCTACCTCGTCCATTCGCTTGACCTTGAGCACTTCCGTAAGCCGGAGGTTGAGGCCGGCATGTCCTTCCCCTTCATGTACCGCGACATGGAACCCCTCGACAAACTCGGAATACTCGACACCATCGACGAAGACACCAATCTCACTCAGGAAGTCCGGGCCGTCCACACCCCCGGCCACACCCCCGGTCATATGAGCGTTGTCGTTGCGTCCGGCGGCGAGGACGCCATCATCCAGGGCGATGTGTTTATCCATCCCGCGCAGGTCGTCGAAGACGACTGGAATTGCATCTTTGACGTCGATTGGCCGCTAACGACTGAGACGCGGCGCAAGATGTTGGACGACGCCGCCGACAACGGCACGCCGCTCATCTCCTGCCACTTTCCCCTGCCCGGTTTCGGGCGAATTGGACGCAAGGGTGGCAAAAGATACTACCAGGTTGGGTTGGACATAGCCCCGACGAACAACTAGAGGAAATCACCATGACAACCGACGCAGCCCAGCAGGTTCTCAGCAGCACCAACACTGACGAGATGACGAGTCTCGCGGAGCAACTGGTTCGCATTCCGAGCTTCAAGACCGAAGAAACTGAAATCGCCCGATTCCTCGCGTCCTACCTCTCAGACCGCGGCTACGAGGTTCAGGTGCAAGAGGTCGAACCGGGCCGCTTTCAGACCATCGCGACCCTCCCCGGCTCTGGCGGCGGCAAATCGTTCATGCTCAACGGCCACACGGACATCGACCCCCTCGCAATGGGTTGGAAACGCGACCCGTGGACGCCGAGCGTCGAGGATGACCGCATTTACGGCGCAGGTATCCGCAACATGAAGGCCGGCATCGCCTCTATGATCGCCGCTGCAGAGGCACTGCGAACCTCGGGCGTGGAGCGTCGCGGTGACATCGTTCTCGCCTGCGTGGTCGGCGAGCTGCAGGGCGGCGTCGGGACGATCTACCTCTGCGAGAACGGCCCGCTCACGGACATGGCCGTCATCCCGGAACCTCACGGCGCGAACAATATCTTGACCACCCACGCCGGTGTCGTCGAGTTCGCCGTCCACATCATCGGCAACTCCCGCCACATCGTCCGCAAAGATGAGGCCGTCGACGCCCTCGCCAACATGGCAAAGGCCATCCCTGCACTCAACGGCGTCCAATTCACCCACACCCCGCGCGAAGACTTGCCCGGCCTCCCGCGCATCAATGTCGGAGCGGTAATCGGCGGGCGTGGACGCGACTATGACCTGCGCGGTCCCAATTGGGTCGCGGACTTCTGCACTGCCCTCGTCGACGTGCGATTCCTCCCTGGCATGTCTTCCGAATCCGTCAGGGCGGACATCGAGCGAGTTCTGGACGCCATCAAGGCCGAAGACCCCAACTTCCAGTATGAAATCGAGATGCCGCCCGACCCCAAACACCGCGTGTTCACCCGCGTCATGGAGCCGTTCGACCTGCCCAAGGACGAGTACATCGTGGACGCCGTCCTGCGCAGCTTCCGTGCTGTGACGGGGCGCGAGCCGGAGGGATTTGGCACCGTCCTGCCAGGTTCCTACACCGGCGACGACACCACGCACCTCTGGCGCGCAGGCGTCCCGTGTCTCCTCTACGGCCCCGCAGGAGCGTCTGAGTCCGACACGGTGCCCGATGAATACGTCCGCATCCCCGACATGGAGCAGGTAGCCCAGGTCCTCGCCCTAACCGCCCTGGACGTAATCTCCCTACCCAACTGACCGCCCGCGCCCCACGGCGTCATTCCCGCCTCACACCGTCATTCCCGCGAAGGCGGGAATCTGAATCCCGTTCCGCCAACCAACCCCCATAACGCCCATCCCCTCATTCCGGGGAAAGCCGGAATCCATCGGGGTATTCCCACGCCGCCGCCTACATCATCCGCGCGTCGTCGGGGCCCATACCCGGCGGCGGACTCTCCTCGTGGGGACGCAGGTCGGACCGCACCCGCAGCCAGCGCGGCAGCGGCGCGCGAACCGGCCGCTCCTCCTCGGCTGTCGCAGTGGCGGCCTTCGTCTCCGGTCGATGACGTGGCGGCGGATACAATTCACGGATATTGGCCCAGATAGTGCAGATCTGTCCCACGTCCTCCCGCGACGGCGGGATGCCCCCGTATCGCGCCCGCACAAAAGAATCCGTGAAGATGCCGATGTCTTGCCCCACAAACAGGCGACTCAACTCCGGCTGAAACTCTTGTGGCGTCTCCCACCCCTCACGGGCAACGCCATGATCATCTGCCAGCGCAACAAGTCCACGGTACGCGCCGAGTGCGACAGAGACTGGGTTATTGGGGTCCAGGTCAGCCGTCACGTCGTCATGTTTAGGCGAGCGGCGGAATCGGGCTGCCAGCGCCGACAGTACGGACGAGAGGTCCTCGACAATCGTTGTCTCGCTCTGTAGTCGTTCGCGCTCCTCATCCATCTCCCCCTGGGAACGCCGGCCGCGGACTCCCGAGAATAGACGCCACAGGATCCAACCGACCCCCAGCACCGCCGCCGTCACTGCCGTCCAACCCAGGATGCGGGACAGCCAGTAGAGCAGCCTGTTCTCGCCCTCGTCACGCGTGAAAATTCGCTCATAGTCCGGCGCGGACGGCAGGTTGAATTCGACGCTCTCCCCTTCAGTGGAGAAGATGTTGATCATGGCAAAGAACGCCCACACAAAGGCCTGGATAATGATTTCAAAGATCCAGCCGACAACAGCCAGCACTGGCAGGAACAGCTGTCCGGCCAACCCGAACACCGTCGCGGCCACCCGACCCAGCTCGCCCTCTGCCAGCACGGCCAGCAGGAGGCTGCCGACGAGGATGCCGCCCACGGTCAGCGCCATCATCCGCGGCCAATCCTTCAGACCCGCGCTCTGCTCCGGGTCCATTGACGTGATATGGATCAGCGCGAACGAGGCAATGCCCATCCCAAAGAAGAGGAACGTGGGGATCGGCGCGCCGGAATAGCCGTCGATAAGGACGTCAACAACCACTCCTACCACGACAACCGCAACGCCGATGCGGAACGACTGCGCCAGCGTATTGACCCAGACGAATTCCTGTCCAAGGTGCGTACCGCGCCACCAGAAAACGCCGAGCATGATGCCTCCGACGATTGGGTGACGCCCTTCCTGCCAGTCCTGCCAGAACCACAGCGGCCACGAAAAATCCCAGCCCACCTGCGGCAGCATGACAACGCCGAGATAGATAACAATCGCGCCGCCGCCCGCTACGATGCCCCGTGCCGCCGCCATGGGCGCATCTGCAGGAACAACCCAGCGCGTGAGGATATAGCCGGACGCCGTAACGATCAGCGCCAGCCAGACCGGGACCAGGCTCTCCCCCGCCCCGATCATCAGCAGCGCAAGAGCGCCCGCAATGGTGATCCACGCCACCTCCATCGTGAGGCGCGCGCCCTCCAGTGCCAGCGGCGCCCATCTCATGGCGTCACCGCCTGTCTTGGAGCGGTGCGTTCCACGCGGCGAGTCACCCCAGGTCGGAAGACCGCTTCATGCTCCAGCTGCGCCATCTGATGCCCAATCTCATGCACGATGATGTCCGGATCAGTCAGCAGTGGTGACGGTGTCTCGGAAGTCCAGACCACGCTCGGCCTTGCGCCCGCCCGCCGCAGGCTATGCAGCGCATCGATCGTTTCCTCGTCGATCACACTCGTGACCAGAACGACGGTGGCGCCGGTCGGCAGCCGCCGCGTCTGCTCCAACAGGAACTGCCCCATAGCTTGCCTACCCAGCGGTGTCACCACCGCAAGGCTTTCCAGCACCGTCGCCAGTTGCTGGCGCGTGCGATTCGGCATCACCCGGATCGGCTCGTCCGTCAGTGGCGACACGCTATTCGTCATCAACCCGAAGGACATCTTTCGCGCATAGGCCCATTCCGCAATAGAGGCCGCCGCCGTCACTCCCCGCTCCAGCAGCAGCGGTGAATAACCCCACTGCCCCTCCGCTTGCGACAGCGTCTGGGCGTTGAGCGCAAGAATCATCGTCTCTGAGACCGACGGCGAGAAGATCCGTACCGTCAACGCCTGCGACCGCGCCGTCGCTTTCCAATCCACGCGTCTCAGCGAGTCCCCCGCCTCAAACGGTCGCAGACCCCGCAGCCTGCTTGGGTCCTCGTGATATGGCAGGCCGCCGCGCTGTTCTCCGAACGGACGTCGCGCCGGAATCCCTATCGTCGGCAGCGGCAGCGTCTGCGGATAGACGATGACGTGATCCCACTGCGGCTCAAGGCGCTCACTAAAGAAGAACCCGAACACGTCTCCGCTTGTCACGCTTGCCGGGCCGAACCGATACAGCCCGCGTTTCGTGCATTTCATCGTGAAATGCCACGTCACCCGTTCGTACCGCGCAAGCGATGTTGACCGAGTCGTCGTGTATGAGCCCTGCTCCACGCGAATCGTGCGGGGCTTGTCCGCCTCCTCGAGCCCGGACGGGAATTGGTCCTCAAGCGTGACCCACGGCATGGGGATCGCCTTGCGATTTGTCACTCGAAGATTGACGGTCACGCTATCGCCGACAAACGCCCGCGTCTCGGAGAGAGACCGCTCAAACGTCACCCGCGCCAGCGAAACACGGTTCCACCCATACGCAACCAGGTAGGTCAGGATGATCAGAGCGCCCAATCCGACGAGTAGACCCTGCCCGGTCGCAAGGCCAACGACCATCAACAGGCCGAACGTGATTACCCAGCCGCCCGTGAGGGTGAGCATCTCTAGCGGTCCGCGGCCACCTCTTCGGCCACGGCATCGTCCTCCGGCTGCCCGCTGATCGGCACGGGCACGGTGCGGAGAACGTCATCCACGACGTCAAGGGATGTCAGCCCACGTAGGCGCGCTTGTGCATTCAGGATGAAGCGATGAGTCAGCACATATGGTGCGAGACGCTTCACGTCGTCCGGTGTCACATAATCCCGCCCCTGCTGCAGCGCCAATGCCTGCGAGGTGTGATGAAGCGCCAACGACGCCCGCGGGCTCCCGCCAAGATCCAGTGACGGATGATCACGCGTGGAGTGAACGATGCCGATGATGTACTCCTCAAGCGCCGGCTCCACCCGCGCAGTCGCAATCTGGTCCTGGAGCGACAGCAGCTCCTGCGTCGAAAGAACCGGCCGCACCCGTTCCAGTGGATCGTCCGCGTTGAATCGATGGATCATCCGCGCCTCTTCCTCTGCCGAGGGAAACCCGAGGCTCAACCGCATAAGGAACCGGTCCAACTGCGCCTCCGGCAGTGGAAACGTCCCCTCAAGTTCAATAGGGTTCTGCGTGGCCATGACTACAAAAGGCGCGGGCAGCGGCAGAGTCTCGCCCTCGATCGTCACCTGCCCTTCCTGCATCGCCTCCAACAGGGCCGACTGCGTCCGCGGCGTGGCCCGGTTCACCTCATCAGCCAAAAGGACCTGCGAGAAGATCGGCCCCTGCCGCATCTCAAAGTCCCCGGAACGCTGATTGTAATAGTTGATACCCGTGATATCCGCCGGCATCAGGTCCGGCGTGAACTGCACGCGACTGAACGTGCAGCCGAGCGAGGCGGCCAACGCCTTGGCAAGCGTCGTCTTGCCGCTCCCCGGCACGTCCTCAAAGAGAAGATGCCCACGGCACAGCAGCGCCGTGATGGCCAACTCAATGACGTCATCCTTACCCACGATGACGGACGCCACGCTTTCCGCTACACGCCGCGCGGCCTCTTGAACAGTTAAGGATTCGCTAGCGATTACCCGCCCCCTCCCGCTGGTTCACACAAGTCTACGGTCTGCCTTCCCAAGCGGCAAGGAACGCACCCCCCAACACGCATTCCCACCTGCCTCGCACTTCACACCCCCCTGCCTGACTGCTACGATGGGGCGTGGTGGGGATATACCCGCGCCAGGCGCGGCTGCCCACACAAGAAGCAGAATCCAAATGGGGAGGACACAAATGCCGGACACGATTGTCTCTCACGACGTTGACCTGGTTAAGGGGTATGCCGCGCATCCGATGGCAGACGGCAAGTACCCGGGCATCGTTGTGATCCAGGAGTGGTGGGGCCTTGATGAGCACATCCGGGACGTCACTCGCCGATTCGCGCGACAGGGCTACACCGCCATCGCGCCGGACCTGTTCCACGGCGATGTCGTGAATGAGCCCTCTGAGGCGCAGAAGCTGGCGATGGGCCTCGACCGCGGCCGCGCAGTTCGCGACACACGCGCAGCCATCGACTACATCAGGAACTCTGAACTCTCCAACGGCAACGTCGCCGTTATCGGCTACTGCCTCGGCGGCGGCGTATCGCTGCTGACCGCAACGCAGGACGATGACGTCTGCGCCACGGTCGTCTACTACGGCGGCATCCCTGATCCCGCCGACCAGTTGGACAGCGTGAACTCCCCCGTCCTTGCCGTCTTTGGCAGCGACGAGGCCGAGCGCGCGAACCAGCTTGAGAGTGAGTTGAACGCCCGCGGCAAGTCCGTCGAGAAGCACATCTACGACGGCGCGACCCACGGCTTCTTCAACGACTCCGGCCAGGGCCACCACGCCGAAGCCTCCGCCGACGCATGGGAAAAGACCCTCGCATTCCTCAAGGCAAACGTCCCGGCCTAACAGCCAATACCTCGGAACAGACGCGGGGCGGGTCAATGACCCGCCCCGCCATTTTTTGTTCCCTCATTCCCACCCAGGCCGGAATCCATCAGGAACCGCCCGCCTTGACACCCGACCACATCCGCGTATGGTGATTGGCAACAGGCAGCCCCCCAGGTGAAGAGCCAAACGAAACCAATGGCTCGTGCCGCCGAGACCGACCACGCCAACCGAATGGCGGCAAAATGTCACATCGAAAACTCAACCTTTTCACTGGCAACATAGCCATACGCCTTTGCTTACTGGCCCTGGGCCTCCTCATAGCTGTCGCGGCCTGCGGAGAGCCCGAGAGTGTTGTCCCCCCTGCGTCGTCCACCATTTCTTCTAGAGAATTGCCTACCTCCACTCCCACGCCCTATCCAACTGAGCTGCCGCCCGAATCCTCTCTCTCCGATGAAGGTGACGCATCGCAAGGCACAGATTCCGAATTTGGCACCGTTGAGCCATTGAGCATAACCCTGGATGAAGGCTACGCAACCCCATCAATCGGCCTGCGTGTTTGGGAGGCTGACATTGTCGTACTGGCCAATCTGCTGTCCGTGAATGGCAATCAATTCCGTTTTAGGGCCGTTGAATATCTGAAGGGAACAGGAGCGACAGAGTTTACGGTTACCGTTCCGGCCGGGGCGCCTGTCCCGCCACAGGATGAACGTCCCGCAGTATTGCTCTTACAGTCAGTGACTCCCGCCGGTGGGGAGACGGCGAGGAGCTCCCAGAACGTCCCGGATTTTCAGTTCTGGAGTATAAGTGATGACTATTATTATGAGGGTGAATTACCCCACGGGTTTACGATAGACGCGCGTGACCAATTGTGGTTGCCGGAAAGCGGTACGGGAGGCGACTCTGCAAGGGGACAATCCCAAAGACAGTTCATCACGGATGCCAAGTCGCCGCTGGGCACCATCGAGCCGACGATTTCATTGCAAGAGCTGCGGAATATGGTTGCATGGCAAAGGAAAAGTGACACCGAGGAATATCGTAAATGTGTCCTTGCGAGCCTACATTACCAGCAGTACTACCGTGACCATGAATATTATTTTGGTTTCCCGCACCCTAAGGAGGCTATTAGCAGAGGTATTTTGTCAGGAGCCGCGGCTGGCGGAGTTCTTTATGAATCTTCGAGCAGGGGGGCCACCGGTTATCCCAGAACCTGGCTGACAGGTGAGGATTCACCCTTCTTTGAGTACGAAGAGTTTGACGATGATACTGTAGCTTCTAACGGTTATGTTCAGCGAGTTTCAGCATCCCGTCCTTTAGTTAGAGGGACATATGAATTTGCGACTAATCGGCAACATGCTGTATACATGCCTTGCCAGTACATACCGCCATATTCCTATGCGCCGTGGATCATCACCGTCACCGCTCCCGCAGACACGCTCCATGAAGCGTTCTTCGATCCGGTGACCATCGGCACGACTATCGGCGCGGATGCGACAAACGGCGTTATTGATCCGGATGAGTTCACCGTCAGCAGCGACGAGTATGAGATCGAAAGCCTTATCTGGCGTAACAACTCCGTCGTCCTGACGCTGGATGACCACGTGTCGCTGTCCGGCTACTCGCTGGACTTCATCGAGCTTGACGGCTCCATCGACACGACTCTGAACGCCTCAGATGCCACCGTCAACCAAACCGCCGCCACATGGACATGGAGCCTCACGAGCGCCCCATGGCACGACGGCGATCTCCTCATGCTCCGCATCCGCGAGGCTTCGACGCCTTGACGCCCCGCTCGTCCTGAGCCTGTCGAAGGAATTAAGCGGGTGCGCCCCTCTCCCCCCTTACACAAAAGAAATGACAAGCCGCTAGTTCGGCCGCCCGATCAGATAATCCCCAATCTCAATCAGCGTCGCCGCGCCATCATCCGGCAGCCCCGCCGACTCAATCATCTCCTGCGCCTTTGCCCAGTGTGAGGCCGCCTCCGCCGCGCAAAACTCTCGGGCGCCTAGAGACTCCAACAGGGCAACAATGTCCCCCACCGCATCCGGGCCAAAGCCGCTCTCGTACATATCACGGAGCCGCTTGGCCTCCGGCGAGTCCGCCTGCATGAGACCGAATACAACAGGCAGACTCTTCTTGCCGTCCCGAATATCCAGCGCCGTCTCCTTGCCGATAATCTCCCCGCCCCAGATATCAAGCACGTCGTCATGGATCTGGAACGCGATACCCATCTCATACGCGGCCTCGCCGAGCTGCCTGCCCTGCTCCGCCGATCCGCCCGCAAACGCCGACCCAATCTCCAGCGCGCACCGGAACGCCTCCGCCGTCTTGTTGCCGATCATCCTCTTGTAGTCATCAGCGGTCACGTCGATGCGGCTCTCGAACTCGATGTCCACCGTCTGCCCCTCGCACAGCGCAAGGCACGTTTCATCCAGCATCCGTACCGCGTGGAGCACGCTCTGCGGCGGCGCGCCGTCCTCCAACATCCGGAGCACCACAAGCTGCGAGAGCGCATGCATCGCGTCTCCCGCGTTGATCGCCTGGGACGCCCCCCACCTGCTCCACACTGTCGGCCTATTACGCCGGTATGAACTCTCGTCCTGGATGTCGTCGTGAATTAGCGAGAAGTTATGCAGCAATTCCAGCCCAACCGCTGCGGGAAGAGCGTCCTCCCACTTCCCACCGCACGCCTCCGCCGTTACCAGGGCAAGAGTGGGTCGAAGGTATTTGCCCCCCTGCGTCAGCGCGCCGTCCTCCCACCCAAGGTGGTGGCGCATCATGTCAAATAGCGGACTCGGGCGGTCATTTAGGACGCGGGAAATGGCCTCATCGATTGCGGAACGGAACCTGTCTAGAGACGCCGGGGCTTGCATCGGAGCGTCCCTCCCCACCGGTCAGTACCCCCGGAACGAGGCCTTCTCGCCGCCGCTCTCTAGCCGACGCGCGTGCGCCCGGCGCGCGGATTCTGCCCCCCATTGGGATCGGAGTCCGCGATGGCGGGAATGACTTCGCTGGATGGAATCGCGCCCTCACGCAACACCTGCGGCCGCGTTGTTGTCAAATCAACGATGGTGGACGGTTCACCGGCGGGTAGAGTTCCCTCCCCCACCGCATAGTCCAGCCACGGACCAAGTTCCTCCAACACGTCGTCAAGTGAGCGGGCGTCAGACGAACCGGAGCGATTGGCGCTCGTGCCAATAACAGGCCGCCCAAATTCCTGGATCAAATTACGTGCGATGGGATGATTTGGAACGCGAACGGCGACCGTTGTCGCGCCACCGCTGACGATATCCGGCAGATCCGGCGAGCGCTTGACGACCATCGTCAACGCGCCCGGCCAATAGAGATCAGCCAGTTTCCATGCGCTGCTTGGAAGGTCGATGGCCACCTTGTTAAGTTGCTCGGCGTCCGCGAGCAGCACGGGTAGTCCCTGCCCATGGTCGCGGCCTTTCGCGCGATAGACCCTTTCGACTGCCTCGGCGTTAAACGCGTCAGCCCCAAGTGCGAACAGGGTATCCGTCGGGAAACATACTATTCCGCCAACCCGAAGCATCACGACTGCTGCGCGAATCTGAAGCTCTGGGTCCGTTGCCTGAACTGCTGCCTCGTCTACGACGGTTTGATCGGTCACGTGGTGACTCCTTGACCAAGTATAGCACCGGTTAGTAGTCTGAGCGTCAATGGGGCTGCTGTGACAATCGCAGCGTCGGCACGCGGAAAATCGCGTTCCGCGAACGCCTTCAGGGGGACTGGCAGCGCACGTGACTAACGAGCATCCTGGGGTTAGCCACCGCATCGCCACGGGCGATGATCGCGAAATCGCGACCTACCTTGAGATTGCCCAACACGCCGAGGCGCGACACCCGGACGCAGAATCGGAGGAGCCGCCTGCCCGCGATCTCATCGTCGTGATCGATTTTGGCTCCCAATACAGCCGTCTCATCGCCCGCCGCATCCGTGAACTGAAAGTCTATTGCGAGGTGCTCCCTGCCACTACGCCGTGGCCGGATATCCAACGATTGCGGCCAAAGGGATTCATCTTCTCCGGCGGCCCGGCAAGCGTCTATGAGAAAGACGCGCCCATGGCGCCGGCGGAGGTCTATGAGGCGGGCGTCCCGATCCTTGGCATCTGCTACGGCATGCAGCTCCTTGCCCACCAGCTTGGCGGAGACGTCGAGAACACGACACGCCGTGAATACGGCCACTCCGTCCTCCACCGTGCCGCCACGATTGCCGACCCGCTCCTTGAGGATCTCCCCCCAACGATGCCCGTCTGGATGAGCCACGGCGACCACGTAACCACACCTCCGGCGGGTTTCCGGACGCTGGCATTCACGGACAATTCACCCATCGCGGCAATGGTCAACGATTCCGGCTACTACGGAATCCAATTCCACCCCGAGGTTGTGCACACGCCCAACGGCAAACAGCTGCTCGAGAACTTCCTGTTAAAGGTATGCCAGTGCGAGCCGACGTGGACCGCGGCCAACTTCGTCGAATCAACGGTGGCCCAGGTCCGCGAGCAGGTGGGAGACGGCCACGCGATCTGCGCTCTGTCCGGCGGTGTCGATTCGGCGGTAGCCGCCGCCCTCGTCCACCGCGCCATCGGAGACCGCCTCACCTGCATCTTCGTCAACAACGGCCTGCTCCGTAAGGATGAGCCAGAGCGACTGCGCGAGACGTTCGAGCGCAATCTCAACATGAATCTAATCGTCAGCGAGTCCACGGACAGATTCCTTGATCGGCTTGAGGGAATCACCGACCCCGAAACCAAGCGCAAGACCATCGGCGAAGAGTTCATATGGGTGTTCGAGGAGGAAGCCGGCAAGCTCGGCGAAGTCGATTTCCTCGTGCAGGGCACCACCTACCCCGATGTCATCGAAAGCCTGACGGCGGACAACACCGCCTCAGCCGTCATTAAGACCCACCACAACGTCGGTGGCCTGCCGGAGGAGATGCGCCTGGAACTCGTTGAGCCGCTGCGCTACCTCTTTAAGGACGAGGTTCGCGCCGTCGGATCAGAACTCGGCCTGCCCGATGAGATCGTTTGGCGGCAGCCCTTCCCCGGCCCCGGCTTGGCCATACGCATCCTCGGCGAGATAACGCGCGAAGGACTGCATACTCTCCGCGAAGCCGACGCCATCGTCAACGAGGAAATACGAAACGCCAACCTGACGCGCGAGCTCTGGCAGTCATTCGCAGTCCTCACCGCGTCCCGCACCGTCGGTGTGCAGGGCGACTTCCGCACCTACGGGAACGTCATTGCCATCCGCGCCGTCACCTCAGAAGATGCCATGACCGCCGATTGGGCACGACTGCCCTACGACCTGTTGGCGCGCATCTCATCGCGAATCGCCAACGAGGCCCCAAACGTCAACCGCGTCGTCTACGACATCACCAGCAAACCCCCGGGAACGATAGAGTGGGAATAACCACCTCTCCCCGACCCGGTAACCCCCCATGCTGAAGAACATCCTCCTGCGCGTGACCCTCATGGTGCTTGCCGCCGTGTTCATAATCTCAGGCGTCGTCTCCGCCCTCTTCCCCCGCCCTATCATTGAACTCCTCGACCTTGAGCAGGTGAACGTCATCCTGCTTGGCCTGTTGGGCGTCATGCTCGCCCTGCTCGGCGTCGGCGCATTCCTCGCGAACCGCGATCCGATACGACACATCCTCTGGCTGCGACTCACCATCGGGTTCCTGTTTGGCATCGCCGCCTATGCCGGGCTGGTGTACTGGGGCGGCGGTATTTCCGGTGACACGGCGATAGTGCTGGCCGTCATCGGCATCGTCCCCGGAGTGTTCCTGCTCATCCTTTTCCCGCGCTCCCCACGTCTCGTCTCCACCCGCGTCCGCTCCCCCGACGGCGTATTGTTCACGGATGCGGACGATGGCGGCCTATTCGTCCGGCAGCCCGGCGGCACGTTCAACCCCTATGTCATTCGGCTGCCGCGTGAGCCCGCCATGCCGGACACGCATCACCGCCTCCATCCCAGTCCCGTCACCAACCCTACCCGCGTCATGGTTGTCGGCGGCGGCGCGAGGGAACATACCTTTGCTGTAAAGCTCCGTCAGAGCGCAGGACTTGAGGAGCTTTACGTGACCCCCGGCAACGGCGGCACTGCATCGATCGCAGAAAACGTGTCCATTTCCGCCACCGACGTTGACGCCATAGTGCAAGCGGCGCAGGAACGAAACGTCGAACTCGTCATCATCGGCCCTGAGGCCCCGCTCGCCGCCGGTCTCGGCGATGCAGTGCGCGAGGCCGGCATCCTCTGCCTTGGTCCCACACGAGAGGCGGCGCGCATTGAGTGGAGCAAGTCCTTCGCCAAGCAGGTCATGGACGATGGCAGTGTCCCCACCGCCGCGTGGTCGCAATTCGACGACTACTCCCAGGCGGCTGAATACGTTCGTGCCCACCCAGCCCCGCACGTCATCAAGGTGGACGGCCTCGCCGCGGGAAAGGGCGTCGCCGTATGCGAAACGGAGCAGGACGCCCTGACTTTCCTCCACCACGTCATGCGACTCCGCGACTTCGGCGAGGCGGGCGACAGGGTGGTCATCGAGGAGGCGCTGTCAGGCGTTGAACTCTCAGTCTTCGCCTTCTGCGACGGCGAGCAGATGGTCCTCGTTCCCCCGGCCTGCGACTACAAGCGCGCATTTGACGACGACAAAGGCCCAAATACCGGCGGCATGGGATCGTACAGCCCGCCGGAATTCGTCACGGACAAGCTGATGGCGGACATCCGCGACACCATCCTCCGCCCTGTCCTGCGCCGCATGGTTGAGATCGGCGCGTCCTACAGCGGCATCCTCTATGCCGGCCTCATGCTGACCGACGACGGCCCCAAGGTCATTGAATTCAACGCTCGCATGGGCGACCCGGAGGCGCAGGTAGTCCTCCCTCGAATCACATCCGATTTCCTCCAACTCGCAGCGGCCACCGCCGCTGGAAAACTAGAGGATGTCCATCTCGAGTGGACCCCCCAACCCGCCGTCGGCGTCGTCCTCACATCCGAGGGCTACCCCGGCGATTACCCAACCGGCCTCGAAATCACTGGCCTTAACTCCCTCGACTACGATGTCACCGCATTCCACGCCGGCACCCGCCTCGACCCCGAGCCCACACCCGTCCCCTCTGGTCCCACCTCCGCTCACCCTGAGCTCACCTCCGTTCGCCCTGAGCCTGTCGAAGGGCCACCCTCCCAACAACTCGTGACCGCCGGTGGCCGCGTCCTTACCGTCACCGCCCTCGGCGAAACCATGGAACAGGCCCGCGAAAAGGCCTACACCAACGCCGCCCGCGTCCAATTCCAGGGCGCGCACTACCGCAAAGACATCGCCCTCCGCGCCGTCAAATCTCCCACACAAATGCCATAATCTTTACTAGGGGGTCCCACTAAAAGGGGGTAATACATATGGCCGCTATCGTTGGAATTGTCATGGGAAGCCGCTCCGACGAGGAGCTCGTCCAGCAAACCCAAAAGGTCCTTGAAGACCTCGGCATCGAGTACGAGACCAACGTCCTCTCCGCGCACCGCACGCCGGACAAGACGGTGGAATACGCCCGCACCGCTGAGGAACGCGGCATCGATGTCCTCATCGGCGTCGCCGGCGCAGCCGCCCACCTACCTGGCGTCATGTCCGCCTACACTACCCTGCCCGTCATCGGCGTCCCCGCCACCGGCAGTGCCCTCAACGGCCTCGACGCCCTCTATTCAATCGTCCAGATGCCCCCCGGCGTCCCCGTCGCGTCCGTCGCCGTCGGCTCCATGGGCGCGCGCAACGCCGCCTACCTCGCCGCGTCCATCCTCGCCCTCAAACACCCGCACGTCCGTGAAAGCTACACCGCGTTCCGTGAAAAGCAGTCGCAGGGCTAACAACGACACCAGAAACCGCCACACCATCGCGAGGATGACGACATGATCGACCGTTACGCCCGGGAGGAGATGAAGGCCGTCTGGCAGGACCAATTCAAGTTCGAAACGTGGCTTGAAGTTGAGCTTGCCGTCTGCAAGGCGTGGGCCGAGCACGGTGAGATTCCCGCCGAGGACATCCCCCTGCTTGAACGCGCCACGTTCGACATGCCCCATTGGGAAGAGGCCTTCAAGACAACTCGCCACGATGTGACTGCTTTCCTGTCCTCAATCTCTCGCGACCTCGGCCCGGAAAGCCGCCACATCCACAAAGGCCTCACGTCCAACGATGTGTGGGACACCGCCACGGCCCTCCAACTCCGCGCCGCGTCCAACATCCTCCTTGAAGGCATCGACAAGCTCGAAGAAGCTATCACACGCCGCGCCGTCGAGCACAAAGACACCCTGATGATGGGGCGCACACACGGCGTCCACGCCGAACCCACCACCCTCGGCCTCAAATTGGCCCTGTGGGTGGAGGAGACGCGGCGCATGAAGCAGCGGCTTCAGCAGGCCGCTCGCGGCGTTAGCGTCGGGAAATTCTCCGGCGCAGTCGGCACCCACGCCACGCTGCCGCCGGAGGTTGAAGAAACCGCCTGCCGATTCCTCGACCTTGAAGTTGAAAATATCTCCAGCCAGATTGTGCCGCGTGACCGACATGCCGAATTCGTCACCGCGCTCGCCCTCTGCGCCGCATCGCTCGAGAAATTCGCCACCGAGATTCGCAGCCTCCAGCGGACAGAAGTCCTCGAGTTGGAAGAACCCTTCCACGCCGGCCAGACCGGCTCATCCGCCATGCCCCACAAGCGCAACCCTGAACTGTCCGAGCGAATCTGCGGCCTCGCGCGCCTTATCCGTGGCCACGCCGTCACCGCCCTCGAAAACGTCGCTCTCTGGCATGAGCGGGACATCTCCCACTCCTCCGCCGAGCGCATCATCCTGCCCGACGCCACCATGGCCCTCGACTATATCCTCGACGTCGCCACCTATGTTATCGGCGGAATGCGCGTATACGAAGACAACATGATGGCCAACGTCGAAAAGACCCGTGGGCTCGTCTTCTCCCAGCGCGTTATGCTTTCCCTCATCGACAAGGGCCTCACCCGCGACGAAGCCTACAAGATCACACAGACCGCCTCCATGGAGAGCTGGAACACCGGCCAGGACTTCCGCGACCTCCTCCGCCAAAACGAATCCGTCGCCCAACACCTCACCCCGGAAGAACTAGAATCCCTCTTCGACTACACCTACTACACCCGCTACGTAGACGAGTCTTTCAAGAGAATCGGGCTGGCATAGCTCTCAAACGCCATGAGCGGCCGAGATGATTCGGAGCGACCCACCCGAGGCGAGAAGCGCCAGGACAAACGACGCCGCGCACGCAAGATGGGCGTCAGCGGCAAGAGCTACGTCAACGCCGTCCGCAACGCCATGCTCAAACGCAAAGCAGAAATAGAACTCCGCGACCGCGAGGCTAAATCGTAGTAGGCTAACTTATCAGTAGGCGGCGTTCCCAAAACTCACAATTGCCGTAGCGAATATATAACTGCGCTATTATTTCCAATATGCAAAACAAACAAAGAGGCCGCAGCCTTTCGGCCGCGGCCCCTACCCTGTTCAGGGTTGATTCGCCGGACTACACCCGGTGGCACGCCACCCAGTGGTCTCCCCCCATCTCGCGGAACTCCGGATCCTCCTCGGTGCACACATCGATGGCGATGGGGCAGCGAGTATGGAAACGGCAGCCGGAGGGCGGGCGGATCGGACTCGGCACGTCGCCCGTCAGCACGATTCGCTCACGCTGACGCTCAACGATCGGGTCCGGAATCGGCACGGCGGAGAGAAGCGCCCGCGTGTACGGGTGAAGCGGGTTCTCATACAACTCCTCGCGCGTCGCAATCTCAACGATCTTGCCCAGGTACATCACCGCCACGCGGTCACTGATGTGCCGGACGACGGAGAGGTCGTGCGCGATAAAGATGTACGTCAGGTCAAACTGCTCCTGCAGCTCCTCCAGCAGGTTGATCACCTGCGCCTGGATGGACACGTCCAAAGCGGACACTGGCTCGTCGCAGATAATCAGGCTCGGCCGCACTGCCAAAGAGCGGGCGACGCTGATGCGCTGGCGCTGGCCGCCGGAGAACTCATGGGGATAGCGGTCGCGCATGTACGGGTTCAGTCCCACAACACGCAGCAACTCCTCCACCTGGTCCACATAATCGCCCCGCCCGCTCGACATGTTATGGATGCGGATCGGCTCGCCGATGATGGAACCGGCCGTCATCCGTGGATTCAGGGAGCTGTACGGATCCTGGAAAATCATCTGCAGGCGGCGGCGCATGCGGCGCATGCGGCCCGGGCTCAACTTGGCCAGGTCCACCCCCTCAAACATGATCTCGCCCTCGGTGATCTTGTAGACCTGCATGATGCTGCGTCCGACGGTCGTCTTGCCGCAGCCGGACTCGCCCACAACACCCAGCGTCTCGCCCTTCCGGACAAAGAAGCTGATGTCATCAACGGCCTTCACGTCCGCCACATGTCGCGGGATGATTCCCCGGGAGTTGACCGGGAAATACATCTTCAGATTGTTAACTTCAAGAAGGTACTCACCGGTGTACTGTTCAGTTCCGTGCCCGGTGACTTCTACGTCTGTCTGCGTCATTAGTTGTCGCTCCCTGCATTCGCGGCGGACACCTGCGTCACGTCCACCCAGCATGCCTTATGTTGGTCCGTCGTTCCATCCACCAGTTCAAACGGTGGGTACTCTTCCGCGCACCGATCGATGGCGAACGGGCACCGTGGGCGGAAAGAGCATCCGCCTGGAAGATTCATAAGATCGGGGGGCATCCCCTCAATCGGATCAAGCTTGGCCTTGCGCGGTTCATCGAGCCGCGGAACCGAAGACAACAGCCCGATCGTATACGGATGCCGGGGGTTCTTGAAAATCGTTTCAGCCGGACCGGACTCGACGATCTTTCCGGCGTACATCACATTGATCCAGTGCGCATAGCGCGCCACCACGCCAAGGTTGTGCGTGATGATGATGACGGCCGTGTTCAACTCCTCGTTCAGACGCTGCATCAACTCCAGGATCTGCGCCTGAATCGTCACGTCCAGCGCCGTCGTGGGCTCATCCGCAATCAGCAGTCGCGGCTCACAACTCAGGCCCATCGCGATCATCACGCGCTGCCGCATTCCACCACTGAACTGGTGAGGATAGTCATTCAGCCGATTGCGCCCGTCCGGGATGCCCACCATATCCAGCAGGTCCCCTGCGCGATTCGAGGCTTGCTCCCGGCTCATCGCCAGGTGCGTCTCCAACGCCTCTGTCAACTGGCGGCCGATGGTAAGCACGGGGTTTAGGGAAGTCATCGGCTCCTGGAAAATCATGGCGATCTTCGCGCCACGCACCTCAAGGACACGCTCCTCGCTCATCTTGAGCATGTCCTCGCCGTCAAGGAGCGCCTCTCCGGCCTCAATGCGACCGCCCGGAGGCGGAATCAATCTCATCACGGAAAGCGCGGTCACGCTCTTGCCGGAGCCGCTTTCGCCGACGACGCCGACGATCTCGCCTTCATGCACGTCATAGCTCACGCCATCGACGGCCTTGACGATGCCATCCGTCGTATAAAACCTCGTTACCAGGTCCTTGATCTCCAGAACCTTGGGCTGAGACGTCTCGGTTGCCACAGAGCCTCCTCGCTGCACTCCCCAAGGGCACGTATGCCCGCTGCTTTCAGTCCTATTCGGACAATCTATCTTGCCGCCACACCTGTCGGCTTCATTCTCGTGGGGAAGAGGAGACTCGAACTCCTACGCCTTTCGGCACATGATCCTAAATCATGCTCGTCTGCCAGTTCCGACACTTCCCCCATTTGTTCACCGAGTGACCCGCCCAGGATTCGAACCTGGAACCCGCTGATTAAGAGTCAGCTGCTCTGCCAGATTGAGCTAGCGGGCCGCAGTGAATATCTATTGTATGCGTGTTTCGGTCGGATGACGACAGTACGCCCGGTTTCTTCTCCTCCCCCTTCGTCCATAAGAACGATGCCGTAGCGCCTATAAGCGTTACGACAATGCGCGGACGGTAGCATACCCCCGATTCACCGTCAAGCAGCGAGCCCCCCATCCCTACCGTTAAAGACCCTTCAAAAGACCCCTCTCGCCACCCCATTTCCCCTATCATTAACCCCAAGACCGCACCCACTGAGACCGGCGGCAACATCCACTGAACATGCGGGGAGTCTGAAATGGCAAAGACAATCTACCTGGCAAACCCGTACGGTTTCTCCGAACAACAACGCTCCCTCCTCCTTCCGCCCATCGTTTCTGCCCTGGAGGAACTCGGCCTGGAAGTCTGGGAGCCCTTCGCACGAGGGAATCAGACCGACTTCTCCAAAGAGGGATGGGCCTATGAAGTGGGGCAGAAAAACTACAACGATGTCGTTGATTGCGACGCCATCTTCGCCATCGTCAACGGCGTCCCGCCGGATGAGGGCGTAATGATCGAACTGGGAGTGGCCATCGCGCTAAAGAAGCCCACCTTCCTGTTCCGGGACGACTTCCGCCGAGCCTCTGAGAGCGCGCTCTACCCACTGAACCTGATGCTCTTCACCGGCCTGCCCGAAGAAGGCTGGCAGGACTACTACTACAAGTCAGTCAACGAAATAACCTCCCCTCAAAAAGCCCTAACCCGCTGGGCCTCCCAGCCCTGACAGCCATCCGTCGATACCCCGCTCACCCTAGCCTGTTGAAGGGCCACCCCCCCTCCGTCATTCCCGCGCAGGCGGGAATCTGAATCCCCCTACGCCACCAAACCCCGTACCGCCACTCCCCTCATTCCGGCGAAAGCATGCCCCGTACCGCGATACGGGGCCGGAATCCATCGGGCCCCTTTGCTATCATCAACTGGAACATCCGCAGGGTTCAGGGAAACAACGCCATCACCATGAAAAAAACCGTCAGCGATATCGACGTCTCCGGCGCGCGATGCCTCGTTCGCGTCGACTTCAACGTCCCCTTTGAACCCGGCACCACCACAATCTCCGACGACTCCCGCATCCGCGCCGCCCTCCCAACCATCAACTACCTCCGTGAACGCGGCGCGCGCGTCATCCTCGCCACCCACGTCGGCCGGCCCAAGGGCATTGACGATTCGTTGCGTGTCGCCCCAATGGCCGCGCGACTTTCCGAGCTCATTGAATCCCCCGTCACCGTCGCGCCCGACTCCATCAGCGAGGAGACCGAAAAGCTGGCCGCCACCCTTGGCCCCGGTGAAGTCCTCTTCCTTGAGAACACCCGCTTCCACCCCGAAGAGGAGCAGAACGATCCTGACCACTCCGCCGCTCTCGCAAGCCTCGCAGATATCTTTGTGAACGATGCCTTTGGGTCCGCTCACCGCGCCCACGCCTCCACGGAGGGCGTCGCGCATATCCTCCCCGCCGTCGCGGGATTCCTCCTCGATAAAGAGATCCGCATGTTGGGCAGCATCCTGGAGTCGCCACGCCGTCCGCTCGCCACGCTCATGGGCGGCGCGAAGGTTGGTGACAAGATGGCCGTCATGGAGCGACTCATCGAGACCTCAGACATGCTCCTCGTCGGCGGTGGCATGGCCGCCGCGTTCCTCGAGGCCCGCGGGCTGCGAACCGGCAAGAGCCTCCTTGAAGACGACGGCCCGCAGATGGCCGCGCGCATCGAGAGCGCCGCAAAGGCCCGCGGAATCCAGCTGTTGATACCGACCGATGTCGTCGTCGCCACCGAACTATCCGCCGAAGCCGAGGCGTCCGTCGTAAGCACCGACGCCATTCCCGACGACGCCATGCTGTTGGACATAGGCCCCGCAACGCGAGACGCCTACACCAGCGCCCTCCGACTCTGCCAAACGATCCTTTGGAACGGCCCCATGGGCGTCTTCGAATTCCAACAATTCGCCAGCGGCACCCGCTCCATAGGCGAAACCCTGGCCCAACACGCCCACGCAGGCGGCCCCGACCGTCATTCCGGCAACCCCCTCCGTCATTCCGGCGAAGGCCGGAATCCATCGCGTGGCCCGACAGGGCCACAACCCGCGCGCGCAGGCGCTACCGTAATTGTCGGAGGCGGCTCAACAGCAGAAGCCGTCGATTCCCTCGGCCTCGCCGATGCCATGACCCACGTCTCCACCGGCGGCGGAGCAGCCCTCGAATTCCTGGAAGGCCGCACCCTCCCAGGCATAGCCGCCCTCCAAGACGCCGACTAACCTCTCGCGCTCACCCTGAGCCCACCCCTCCGTTCACCCTGAGCCCGTCGAAGGGCGAACCCTCCCCCACCCCCATCCGTCATTCTGAGCGCAGCGAAGAATCCAAAGCCTCAATTCCGCAACCCACCACCAACCGCGCCTATAATCAATCATGGCCACCGCGACCACCGCGTTCCCCCACATAAGCGCCTACCACGAGAAACTCCGCAGGCTCATCCAATTCCCTCTACCCGAAAACGACTGAGGAGTGACAATGCCAAACTATCCAGACAGAACACCAAAGGACGAACACGAAGCCAATGCCAGGGCAAACTCTCCTGAAATTGAACTCAACATCTTGCTTGAAGTTCACGGCTTGGAAGAATACAGCCCGTATATCAGCATAGGGGATAGTGATGAAGGACCTTCCTATCGCATCGAAAGCGATGACTACCCACAAAGCTATGCTGCGAGTGTCTGGCTGACTCCTTACGACCCAAAACTGTACTGGATAGCGTCGGTCTGGGGGGCGGCCTTGGGAGAGAAGGCACCATTCCATGAGCCCAACTTTGATACCCGGCAAAACGCGTTGCTCTACATTCTTGAGAAGTTTCGGGACAACGGATTTGTCCCTCACTGTGAATGGACTGAGTGGAAGACTACTGGCGAAGGTGTGGAAGAGCGCGAATGTCTCTTGTGCCCCAAGGTTGAAGTCCGTAACCTCGAGGACCTCGAGACATAGGCGAACCTGATCTAGTCTCTAACGGCTGTGGCGCGGCTCCTCCTCGTGTTAAGCCGCAGGTACTCTCGCACTAGCGCTGCTCTGCCTCTACCGTCTATTCCGAAATGTCCGAATGCCCGCAAGCGGCCAAACTTCGTGTCGCTGCGCACCTCTTCCTTTTCCCTTTCGTCCATGTCCGTGTAGGCGAGGATTTCATCCAAAGTCATTTTGCCCGTGACATCCGAAGGCATGAGCATGAACTCTACGATCGCCTCATGATTTGGATCGTACTCGGCTGTCCATTTCGGGCGAGGCGTCTGAAACCTACGCTTGATGGACTCTATGAGCGCGACGACGGTCTTCGCCATTTTCTAGCCCCTTTCCTCAAGGAACATGATACATATATTCTAAACATCCGATACCCTGCTCAACGCAGCTTCCCCTATCATTAACCCCATGACCACCCCACCAGACACCTGGCAAAACAAACTCTACTTCGGCGATAACCTCCCCATCATGCGGGAACATATCCCGGATGAATCCGTCGATCTCATCTACCTCGATCCACCCTTCAACTCCAACGCCACTTACAACGTCCTCTTCCGCGAGCACGATTCCTCGGAGTCCGCCGCCCAGATTCAGGCATTCGACGACACCTGGCACTGGAGCACGGACGCCGAATGGCACTATCAGCAGGTCGTCACCACGGGCCCGCGCAAACTCGCGGACATGCTCCAGGCCATGCGCACATTCCTCGGCCAGAACGACATGATGGCCTACCTCACAATGATGGCCCCGCGCATGGTGGAGCTGCACCGCGTCCTCAAGCCCACCGGCAGCATCTATCTCCACTGCGACCCCACCGCCAGCCACTACCTCAAGCTCCTCTTGGATGCCGTCTTTGGACCGACCAAATTCAGGAACGAGATTACGTGGAAACGGACTACGGCTCATAGCGACTCGGCGCGATATGGCGCAAATACGGACATTATTCTCTTCTATTCAAAAGGTGATGAGTGGACGTGGAATACCCAATTCCGGGACTACGACGATAAATACGTCGCCAGATTCAGGAACAAGGATCCTGATGGACGAGCATGGTCAGATTACGATTTGACCGCGAAGGGTCTGTCGGGCGGCGGATATACATATGAATACAAAGGAGTCACCTCATATTGGCGCGTCCCTATAGAAACGATGGAACAGCTAGACGCAGAGGGGCGGCTGCACTTCACAAAGAACGGTGGCATCAGGCGTAAGCGGTATCTGGATGAGCAGAAGGGAAGACCGGCGCAGGCACTGTGGGATGACATTGACGCCATCAATTCGCAGGCCGTCGAACGCCTTGGCTACCCCACACAGAAACCTGAGGCCCTGCTTGAACGCATCATCTCCGCCTCCAGCAACGAGGGCGATGTCATCCTGGACCCCTTCTGCTGGTGCGGCACCGCCGTCGCTGTCGCGGAACGCCTGAACCGCAAGTGGATCGGCATAGACGTCACCCATCTCGCAATCTCCCTCATGCGCAGCCGACTGCGCGACTCGTTCGGCGATGACCTGTCCGACTACGAGGTCGTCGGCTCGCCTGCGGATGCTGAGAGCGCCCGCGCCCTCTCACTTGAGGGCGGCAACACCGGCCGTTACCAGTTCGAATACTGGGCGCTCGGCCTCGTGGAGGCCCGCCCAGGGCGCGACATGAAGAAGGGCGCGGACGCCGGCATCGATGGCTACATCAACTTCTTTGATGACAACTCCGGCAAGGCCAAGTCCGTCATCGTCCAGGTCAAGAGCGGGCAGGTTGGTCGCAACGTCATCGCTACCCTCAAGGGCGACATGGAACGAGAAAAGGCGGAAATGTCCCTGCTGATTACGCTGCGTCTCCCCACCAAACCGATGCTCGATGAGGCCGCGTCTGCCGGATTCTACACGCCGGAAGCCTACCCGGACCGCCAATTCCCGAGAGTCCAGATCGCCACAGTCGAAGACATCCTCAACGGCAACGGCCCCGCCATCCCTCAACTAGGTCTCTCCCAGGCCCCCACCTTCCGCCGCGCCCCCCGCCAACGCCGCCCCCAACCCCGCTCCCAACCCATGCTCTAACCCCCCCGTTCACTTTGAGCCCGTTGCGGGGTCGCCGCCGCCATCCCCCTCCGCTCACCCTGAGCCTGTCGAAGGGCCTGCCCCGTACTCCGATACGGGGGCTGACCCCGCTATACTGTCCACACTGTTATGGCCGACTTTGAACTGATCAAGAGCCTCGCCCGTAAGACGGACACAAAGATAGTCCTGCTCGTCATGGACGGCCTCGGCGGCATCCCGCACCCGAAGACCCTCCGCACGGAGCTTGAAGCGGCCCAGACCGACAACCTCGACCGCCTCGCCCGCTCCTCCCAGACCGGCCTGTCGATCCCCGTCGCGCACGGCATCACCCCCGGCAGCGGACCCGGCCACCTCGCCTTGTTCGGCTACGACCCGATCAAATACCTCATCGGCCGCGGCATCCTTGAAGCCCTCGGCCTCGACATGGATGTCCGTGACGGCGACGTTGCCGCACGAGGAAACTTCTGCACCCTCGACGATGACGGCCTCATCACTGACCGCCGCGCAGGCCGCATCCCGACCGAGACCAACACGGAACTCACTACCCTGCTGAACGGCATCTCCGTTGACAACGCCACGCCCATCGTGGCCTCCGGCCGCGAGCACCGCTTTGCCATGCTCTTCCGTCCCGAGGACGGCGGACCGCAGCTCAGCGACGCCCTAACGGACAGCGACCCACAGCGCGAAGGATTGGCCCCGCTGACGGTCACGCCAACTGAGCCGTGGGCCGATAGCACCGCAGGCATCATCAATACATTCCTTGAAAGAGCCGCCTCTGCTGTCGCCGACCGCCATCCCGCTAATGGCCTGGTTCTCCGAGGCTTCTCCACGACTCCGGATTTGCCGCAGATGGACGATGTGTACGGACTCAATCCCGCCGCGATCGCCGCCTATCCTATGTACAGAGGCCTAGCCAAGCTGGTGGGCATGAACGTCGTCGAGACGGGCGATACCATCGAAGACCAGATCCAAACCACCAAAGAGATCTGGAACGACCACGACTTCTTCTTCGTTCACTACAAGTACACGGACAGCGCCGGCGAGGATGGCGATTACGATGCCAAGGTGGCCGCCATTGAACGGCTCGACAATGCCCTGCCCGCGCTGCTCGACCTCGATCCTGATGTTCTGGTTGTGGCAGGCGACCACTCAACCCCAACCGCAATGGCCGCCCACAGCTGGCACCCTGTCCCCGTGATGATCCGGTCACGACAGGTCACTGCCGGTTTCGCCGAGGCATTCACGGAGCGAGAATGCGCGAAGGGAATGCTCGGAACAATGGCGGCGACGGACATCATGCCGTTGGCGCTCGCTAACGCCGGTAAACTGGACAAATTCGGCGCCTAAAACCTGCTTAAGAGCCCTACATTGTGAAAGAGAGAACATGACATCTGAACGCAGGCCGCTCATCGTCGGCAATTGGAAAATGAACACCACGCTCGCGGAAGCGCGGATTCTTGCCTACAACATCGTCCACCTGGTTGGCGTCCCAAAAGACGTTGATGTGGCCGTTTGCCCACCCTTCGTTTCGCTCCCAATCGTAGCTGAAGCACTACGCGGATCCCCCGTTGCGCTAGGAGCGCAGAACCTGTATCCCGCAGAATCCGGCGCATATACGGGAGAGGTTGCGCCTAATATGCTACAAGGGCTGTGTAGTTACGCGATCGTCGGCCACTCCGAACGCCGGGCCTACTTCTCTGAGACTGACGAATTCGTCAACGCAAAAGTCCGCACCGCCCTCGAATTTGAACTAACGCCAATAATGTGCGTCGGCGAAACCCTCCAACAGCGTGATGCCGATAAAACGACCGAAGTGCTGCAAACACAGACTACGGGGGGGCTGATTGACGTAGAGGACGTTTCAATGGTTGTCATTGCCTATGAACCCGTATGGGCCATCGGCACGGGCGTAGCTGCAACGCCGGACGACGCGCGCGAGGGCATAGCAGTCATCCGCAGCACAATTGCAGACGCGCGCGGGCAAGACGTCGCTGATTCCGTCCGTATTCTGTACGGCGGCTCAATGAACCCGCAAAACGTCGCGTCACTACTCGAACAGCCGGGCATTGATGGTGGCCTAATCGGCGGCGCGTCACTCAACGCCGAGCAGTTCATTGCATTGGTCCGGGCGGCGGAAGAACGCGAGCGCGAATGACGCCGGTTGCCTCGCGTCGCACCCCGACCATCCGGCCTTCTTGTCTATACTGAACACATGGAGACGACGAGCAGGAGTCTCTTCGTCTAGCAAAACCAACTCACAGCGAGATCAACAGTAGTCGGCCGCGTTCAATCACAGGAGGAAAGCACCAGCATGTCCAACGGTTCCACCATTCGCATAGGTCTTGTCGGCGCGGGCCGATTTTCGCAACGGCGCGTTGTGCCTGAGCTCGCAAGAGTCCCGGGTGTCGAATTCGTCGCAGTAGCAAACAACAGCGCAGAATCGACCACCCGAGTAGCCGAGCAATTTAGCGTCGCAACTCAGGCCTCCTCATGGCAGGATGTCGTTTCTTCCCCGGATGTTGATCTCATCTTCAATGGCACCCAAGCGCCTCAACATCGCGATATCCTGCTTGGCGCGCTCGAAAACGGTAAGCATCTTCTTACCATGAACCCGCTGGCCATGACCGGTGCCGAGGGACGTGAGATTGTTGCCGCGCTGGAAGCCCGACCGGAACTCAAAGCGCGACAGTATCCGGCGTTTCCCGGCGGTCCGTACGATCGTGAGGACGCACTCGTTCTGCGGCTGCTTTCCTCGGGTCGCATTGGCCGCGTTTTGAGTGCGGAGATGCAGTGGCACACGCCCTACCTCGCCTTTGGTAGTTACTTCGACATCCTGAATCGATGGCTGGGACAACACCAGCGTCTGTTAGTCGTTCGAAAGCAGCACGAGGTCGGCAATCGACGGGTTGGCTTCTCTGCCATCCTGGCGGACCTTGGCGACGACGTAGCCGTGCGCTACACGCATGACAATCTTGCGCCGCAAGCCACTCAGAATGCGCACATTGCACTGCACGGCGAGGAAGGGACCATCACCATTGAGGCTTATCCTGCCGATCCGTTCTCTTCCGTGCGCATCGCTTCAGGCGACGGCGATGCTGAGATTGTGCCGGTGCCGGACGATCTGAGACAGGCGTATGAGGACGAGAGGCGGGTCAATATCGAGGAGCAGTTTCTCGGATGGGTGATGGGCGGCGCGGAACCAACCCCACTCCTCCTGACCTTGCAGCAGGGCCTGCAATCAATTGACGGTGCGGAGGCGTTTGTCGCCTCAATGCGGCAGGGCGGCGCCTGGGTGGAGCTGCCGTAAAGCCGGTATTCCGCGCTTAGGCGCGCCACATTGAATAGGGCTTAATTCACCCATGGGCACACCGGTTATTGCGCTTGTTGGGGCAACGGCGGTCGGGAAGTCTGCTGTAGCAGTAACGCTCGCTCAACGCATTGGCGGCGAAATCATCAATGCGGACAGCAGGCAGGTCTACCGCGGCATGACGATCGGCACAGGCATACCTTCCGAGGATGAACGTAGCGGCGTTCCGCATCATCTCTATGGCATATCTGAGCCGGATGACGACTTTTCCCTGGGTCGGTTTCTCACTGCCGCCAAGTGCGCCATACAGGACATCCATGAGAGGGCAAAGACGCCAATCGTTGTAGGCGGCACCGGTCAATACGTTTGGGCGTTGCTTGAAGGATGGAACGTTCCAGAGGTGGCGCCGGACCCCGAATTACGGCAGAAGCTGATGGAGCGTGCCGAGGCCGAAGGGCGTAACACCCTGCATGAGGAACTCCGTCGTCTGGACCCCACCGCCGCGGAACTCATCCACCCCAACAACCTGATCCGCACGGTGCGTGCCCTTGAGGTTGTCAGGACGACAGGCCGGCCATTCTCCGAGCAGCGCACACAAACCTCTCCGCCCTGGGACACACGCATCGCGGGAGTAAGCATGGAGCGAGAGGCGCTGGATGTGCGTATTGAACACCGCGTCGACAGTCAGTTGGAAGCGGGTTGGGTTGACGAAGTTCGGACTCTGTTAGCAGCTGGCTACTCACCGTCGCTTTCGTCATTCCGGAGCATTGGCTACCGAGAAATAGCCACGCATATTGAAGGTCACATGCCAGTTGATGAAATGCGGCAGACCATCATCAGCAAAACACGCCGCTTTGCCCGAACGCAATTTGCGTGGTTCCGCGCGGATGATGAGCGCATCACGTGGGTGAACGCTGAAGAGGACTCCGGGAGAGTGGCGCAACAGATACGCGCTACGTTGGGACTCTGACTGCAGACGACGGTATACTTGGCGCATGAACTTCACGAAGATGCACGGTACAGGCAACGACTTCATCGTCGTTGAAGGCGGTCCCGCCCGCGCCGATTCCACGAATTGGCCTGATGTCGCACGCGCCGCATGTGACAGGCATTTCGGCATCGGCGCAGACGGCATCCTCGTCATTCGCCCTTCAGACGACGCGACCTTACGTATGCAGATCTTCAACCCGGACGGCTCCGAGGCGGAGATGTGCGGCAACGGGATTCGCTGCGTCACGAAATACGCCGTCGAACGCGGCATTGTCGATGGCTCTGCGATTCGTAACGAGGCCGGTTTGCCAATCGAGACGCTCGGCGGGCTGATGACTGTATGGCCGCAAAACGGCAGCGTGGGCGGAGTCATTGAGGCGGTACGTGTCGGCATGAGCGCGCCCATACTGGAACCCCGCGAAATCCCTGTCGCTGTGGATAGGCCGGGACCTGTCGAGGGTTACGGGCTAGAGGTAGGCGGCTACGCCCTTATCCTTTCCTTTGTTTCTATGGGCAACCCGCACGCCGTCGCATTCATCGACACACCGGTCGCGGAATTCCCGCTCGAGACCATCGGGCCAATCGTGGAGAACCACTCTCTCTTCCCAGAGCGGGTCAACTTTGAGATCGTCAACGTGCAAGCCCGCGAGGCGATTACCATGCGCGTATGGGAGCGCGGCGCGGGACTCACAATGGCGTGTGGCACCGGCGCCTGCGCAGCCGTTGTCGCAGCGCGCATCGCGGGCTTTGTGGACGACTGTGTATCAGTAGAGTTGCCGGGCGGCTCGCTCACAATCGAGTGGGACGGCAACCAGAACAGCCAAGTCTACATGACCGGCCCCGCAACCACCGTCTACGCCGGCCAGCTCCTCACGAACTAGACCGCCCCGCGGTCCCCGACTCAACGTAGGTCCCCGCGAGCCGAGCGGGCAGTTGTGGTCGCTTCATCGTCAGATACATGTACAGGGAAATGATGGCCATGAGGCCCAGTCCAAAGAACGCCCATCGGTAACCGTCCGCCCCATACGTGTCGTACATGTATCCGGCGAGGATTGGGGCAAAGACGCCCCCGATCGACGTAAATGTAAACTGCAGTCCGAGCAAACGACCATAGATCTGCCGCCCAAAGAGCTCACCGAGCAGCGCAGATCGCGGCGGGTTTCCGAGGCCAAACCCGAATCCGAAGAACACGGCGAAGAGAACACCCGTTATTGGGTCTCGCGCGATGAAGAAGAGTACCGCTCCTATAATCTGCAAGGCGAATGAGACTGCGACGATTTTGCGCTTGTCATAGATGTCTGCAAGCACTCCACCAAGGATGCGGGCAGGGAAACTGGAGAGCGGAAGGAGTGTCGCCAGCGCCGCCGCCCACCATGGGCTCAAACCGAAAGACTTCCACACGATGATTTGGTGAATGATGAAAGAACCGAAGAAGATGAAGCCGAAAACGTTCGCAACCACGTATTTCCAGTACGTCGTTGTCTTGATCGCCTCCATAACCGTGAACGTCGTATCCGCATAGCGGTCGTCCGTATCCATTTCGGCACTTCGGGCCGCCTGCTCGTCGCTGACTCCGTCCGGCTTTAGTCCATATTTCTCCGGCGCATCGCGCATCAAGAATCCAAGTGGCAACCCGACAACAAATGTTGCGAACCCGAGATACAGCAGCGCTTCCCGCCAGGTGAACACTGCGATTAGAGCAACGACAATCGGCACCAGCAGGGCGCTCGCGCCCGCTCCATAGGACACGATGGCCATGGCGGTGCCACGACGACGGATGAACCAGGAATTAACTGCGGTGTTGACCGTGAGGAAGGAGCCGAACGCGAGGCCAAGGGCCATCACTGCAAAGGCGGCGAAGAATTGCCACAGCTCCTGGATGTAACTCAGTCCGATGAACCCACACCCGAGAATGAACATGCCGCTCATAACTGATTTGCGCGGCCCGAAACGGTCCACAACATAGCCAACGAATGGACCGAAAATACCCTGTTCCGTCCGCTGAAATGCGAAGGCAATAGAAGCCACAGCAGTCGGCCATCCAAACTCATCAATAATCTCTGCAAAGAACGGCGCAAAGCCGTAGAAGAAAACGCCGGCCGTGTAGAAGAGTACTCCGAAACTGGCAATCGCCAACCACCAGCCGTAGAAGACGCGGTTGGGATGCATCAGAACCGATACTGCTGCGTTAACGGCGACCTCCCAACAAAAACCAAAGCCCGCGAACGGGCGGATTGAATTTTAGTATAGACCCGCAATCCGTCGCGTGTGGTTCCGCGTGTGGTTCAAGGAGCGGAGGGGGCTTGCGGGCGTGGCCGTGACACAGTCAGCGTCAGCGGTATGGACATACTCAGGATCACGGCGACAACTATGAATCCAATTACATAGCTTTCCGTCTGGTCGTAGAGCCAGCCGATGGCAATAGGTGACGCGATGGCCGGCAGTGAGGCCAACCCCTGTTGAATACCGGAAACGCGGCCAAATATGGACAGTCCCCAATACTCCGCCTGAAGCGCCAGCCGCACCGATGATTGTGAACCGATGGCACTTCCCAGCAGGAATCCGGCGAGTATCGTCAACCACGGCACTGTTGACATGGGTATCAGCACGATTGCGATTGCCTGCACGGTGATCCCCGCTGCAAGCACTAGTCGTTTATCAACGTAGTCGGCCACCGTTCCGGCGATAACACGAATGGGAATGCTTGAGGATGTCTGCCACGCAAACATGAACGCAATGAACCCCTTGGAGAATCCGTTCTCCTGTAGGATGAGCGCCTCAAAAGTGATGATGGACCATGACGCGCCCAGCAACGCGCTCGCCGTCACGTACTGCCAGTAACCCCTGCTCCTCAGGACATCCCGAAGCGTGAAGTTGGCCTCCGGCAAGATGGTCGCACGGGATGACGGCGCAGTTGGGTCCACGGGTGCTTCGCCACCGTCCGGCTCCATGCCGTAGTCCTGCGGCCTGTTGCGGATAAGCGGGATGAGAAGCGCCCCCACTACCCAGAAACCCACTCCCGCGCCAAACAGGACAGATCGCCATCCGAATTCCGGGATAATCCACGCCCACGCGCCGGCTAGCAGGCCCGACATGCCGGGCCCAACCAACATGATGCCGTTGGCCCGGCCGCGGAATCGCCTGAACCACGCGTTGATGGCGGCCGCCGTCACCGTGAATGAGCCCGCGCTGAGACCAAAAGCCAGGATGATGAAGACTCCGTAGTACTGCCAGATGTTCTCGATCTGGCTCATCAACATGCAGCCGCCACCCGCGACAAAATAACCAACGACGAGCACCTTGCGTGGGCCATACCTGTCTACGAGATAGCCCGTTAGCGGTGCGCTGATTCCCGACTCCAGCCGTTGCAGTGACGGCCCAATGCCGGCCAGCGCCTGCGACCATCCAAAGTGTCTGACCATCGCAGCGAAAAAGTTGGAGAAACCCCAGAAGCCGATGCCGTCCGTGTAAGCCGCGAGGCCCGTACCCGCCAACGTCACCCACCAACCGTAGAAGACCTGCCTGGGATGCCGCGCAAACATCCACGCGGTCATGACGACCTTCTCGGTTCTCACGTAGCGAGTCTCACGGAGTCGGCAGTTCTACTATGTGGGTGGTTCATAAGGAGGACCATCACCACCGCAAGGGCAAGAGGAAGCACAACTGTCATAAACGCTATGCGGTAATCGTAAGCGTCTGCTAGCCAGCCGACCAGCACTGGTGAAATTAGTCCGCCAACGGCCCCTGCCCCAACCTGCAAGCCCATCAAAGAGCCGAAGATGCCGCGCCCCCAGTACTCGCCCTGTAAAGATAATCGCGCGGCGTTACTGCCTCCCCATCCTGTGCCGTAGATGACCTCAAAGAGGATGGCCACCCAGATGTTGGCGACGAAGATAAACAGGATGCCCCCGGCGAGTTGGAAGCTTAGCATTGTCGCCACAACAAGCTTCTTGTTGAATCTGTCCGCGAGCGCTCCGGAGAAGAATCGCATCGGTATGCTGGCGACCGTGAACACGACGACCATCGCGCCCGCCGTTTCGACAGAGAAGCCGTAGCTTACGAGTGCGGGGATGTGGTGGACAACCATCGCGGTGATAGCTATTTGCTGCATAGAAAGCGCGCCGACATAGAGCAGGTAAGACCGACTGAGCAGGATTGAACGCACTCCCCCTGGCGTCGGCTCGGGCTCAGTCATCGTGGAGGATTGCCCGCTTTCGGAGGCATCCGCCTCTGGTAAGTCGCCGTCCATGCGGAGGCCGTAATGCTCAGGACGTCGGCGCAGGACCAGAGCGAGCGGAATGCAGGTAATCCACGTGCCGATTCCGGTGAAAAGAGCGGCATCACGCCATCCGTATTCGCGGATCAGCACCACGAGCAGAGCCGTGATGATGCCTGCAAAGCCTGGCCCCATAAAGGTCAGGCCGAGGGCCTTACCGCGATTGCGCAGGAACCAATTGCTGACGGCCGTCGCGACCATTACATAGGATGTCGCCCCCATGCCGCTGCCGATGAGGATAAACGCGACGTAGTACTGCCATGCATGCTCCACTTGGCTGAGCACGATGAACCCCGCCCCGCCAAGGAACATGCCTATCGCGGTGACAAAACGTGGGCCAAGGCGGTCGGTCAGGAAGCCGATCGTCGGGCTGAACACGGCGGTCTGCAGAGCGAGTATCGCGGGACCGAGCGAAACCTGCGCGCGCGACCAGTTCAGATCGAGTCGGATGCTGTCGAAGAACGCGCTGAACCCAAAGAAACTGACGCCTGTCGTCCAGAACATCAAGTACAGGCCGGAGAGCGCCATCCACCACCCATAGAAAAGGCGCGGACGACGCCGGCGCGGGGCTGAAACGTCAGCTGTCATACCGCCACCTGCGACTCTGCCGCCCCGCCAACAAGCAGCTGCGGCCGCTTCATGAGCAGGATGAGAATGAGGGCGATGGCAAGGGGGATGATTGCAAGCAGTAAGGCCGCAGAAGTTGGAATCTCTTCGTGTATGAACCACAGGCCAATAGGAGCCAGTGGTGCTGCGGCGAGAGAGATAATGCTCATCTGTGTACCCATGAGCACACCAAAGTGTCTGCATCCCCACAACTCAGCCTGCAATGCCAGGTTGGCCGCGCCGGTCGCACCAAACCCGATACCGAACGAAATAGCGAGAAGCAATGACGCTGCACCCTCCGCATACAGAACGATGATTGGCGCGGTTAGAATCTGGGCTGCTATGATCCAGGCCACAATTTTTCGGCGGTCATAGCGATCGGAGAGCCATCCTGTTACCAGCAAACCTGAAATGCTTAACAAAGGGGGGACGACAAAAGGGTCAAAGAGCTCGACTGCCGGAAGGATTGTGCGCAAACTCGGCGATGTACTTGAAACTGCTGATAGGAGCGCCGAAATGCCAATCACTTGCAGGGCCAGAGCGCCAACAAAGAATACATAATTGCGGCTCTTTAGAATCTGCCATACCGACCCGGAGTTACTGCCGACCGGAGACAAGTGGGCCGGCTGAGTCGATTGATCGTGCGGTTTACGCCAGAGGATGAGTGCCATCAGTCCCGTGCCAATCAGCAAGGCCGTAGCTAAAAGCAGGTCTCCTTGGCTCAGGAAAAGGGTATCCGAGTCCCCCAACAGGATTGCTCTCACCATGGCATGTCCTATGACAGGCATATCGAAAATGAAGGTGGGGATAAGTTGCGCCAAGGCTGGGCCGGTGAGCAGGACGGCAAGAGCTATCCCGAGGTTCCGATGAAACAGGTTTGCGGTAGCCACTGCCAAGGAGATTGGCAACACTGCGGCCGACAGGTTGAGCACGAAAGCACCGATACCCGAAATAGACCACGGCCCGCCAAATACGCTCAATGCGCCAATCGAAAATGCAGCTAACAAAAGCACTGGCAATAGTACTACGCGATAACCGTAGCGGTCGGAAAACATGCCAACCAGTGGTCGACCCGGTAAGAGAAGAAGGAACGTACTGCCACCAATAGAGGCCAAAATCAGGCTGATTGTCCAGCCGTCGAGATCCGATAGCCAGAACTGGTCGAGCAACGCATAGGATTCGCCGAAACCTATCAAGCCCCATAACACCGCGCCCACCAGCACAATCCACCAGCCGTGGTAGATAGGCCAGCGAATCAGCGGCGCTTGAGGCGGTGCAGCGATTGCGTCGGCGGAATCGTCAACCTCGTCCGAGGAGGTCGGTTCTGTTCCCTGCTCGTTCATGCCCCATGCTAGGCGCGGGCGCTCGCCAAACACAAACATAAGTTGGCAGTCCGCGCGATTGCTACAATGGGTTCAGCGCGTAGTCCACCCGTCGGTTCAGATTACGAAGGAGACCCTGCCGAATGCCACTACCAGAGCAGGCGCGCCGCGTCGCGCAGTTGCCCCCGTATCTTTTTGTCGAGGTCACGCGCAAGATCAATGAGAAGCGCGCCCGCGGCGAGGACGTGATATCCCTCGCCATCGGCGACCCTGACCTGCCCTCCGCCCCACACGTCATAAGCGCCCTCGTCACATCTTTGGAGGACGTTGCGAATCACCGCTACCCGGAATCGGACGGTCTGCCTGCATTCAGGCGCTCGGTCGCCGACTGGTACAAGAAGCGGTTTGGCGTGGAATTCGACCCGGATACCGAAGTCCTCCCGACGATTGGCTCAAAGGAGGGAATCGCCCACATCGCGTGGTGTTACCTGGATCAGGGCGACATTGCGCTCGTTCCCGACCCCGGCTACCCGGTCTACAGTGTCGGGACGATGCTGGCCGGCGGAGAATCCTATTACATGCCGCTGCAACGGGAGACCGGCTTCCTTCCTGATTTGGACGCTATCCCGGAGGACGTGGCCCGAAAGGCAAAACTCCTTTGGATTAATTATCCAAACAACCCAACGGCCGCTGTTGCAGAGCTTGATTTCTATGAGCGGGTCGTGGAGTTCGCAAAGAAGTACGACATTGTCGTTTGCCACGACGGCCCCTACACAGAGGTGGCATTCGATGGCTACAAGCCGGTGAGCTTCATGCAGGTGGAAGGGGCGAAAGACGTTGGGATTGAGTTTCACTCGCTGTCCAAGTCGTACAACATGACCGGCTGGCGCATCGGCATGACCGTCGGCAACTCGGAAGTCACCAACGCGCTGATGCGCATCAAATCAAATGTGGACTCAGGAGTCTTCCAGGCCGTGCAGTTGGCGGGCATCGCCGCCCTCGAGGGGCCGCAGGACATCATCGACCACCACAACGCCGTCTACCAGGCGAGGCGTGATCGGCTCATCCCTGCCCTGCGGAAGATGGGGCTTGAGGTAGACCCGCCCAAGGCAAGCCTGTACGTCTGGGCCAAGCTACCGGACGGGGTACTGTCCGGTGAATTCGCGTCCCGCCTCATAGAAGAGGCGAACGTGGTTGTTACACCCGGCCGCGGCTACGGCGAGTGGGGCGAAGGTTTCATCCGCTGCTCGCTGACCGTCGGGGACGACGCCCTTGACCGCGCGCTCGAGAGGTTGGGCAACGTCAACATCTCTGATCTAGTCTAGACGGACAGAAAGACATGGCGCAGGCAAGAAAAACGCGACCGGAGAAGAACGCCGTTAGCTCATTTAACGCTGATGAGGAACGCGTGATGCTCGTTCTGGCATGGGCAGAGCGATCCATGACGTTAACAGAGTTGTCGGCTAGCCTTGAGACCTCTGCAGAGGATTTACGCGAGGCGATGCGTTCGCTCTATCGACGTCAATTCCTCCTGATTTCACGGGGCATCGGGCAGATAAGAGATACGTATCTGCTTTCACAACCTGCCCGGGCGTATGTCCGCCGCTACCTGCTTCCAGAGACGCCGCGCAAACTGCCAATCGAGACTCTCACTGCCACGGGCAAGCGGCCCTAAAGGTCCGCGTTGAACGCGAACCAGTTGACCCACCAGTAGTAGGTGATGTAGGCGCCGGCGCCGATGAGCATAACGGGACTCGCCCACTCCACAATCGGCATCGCCTGGCGAATCACCACACGTATAAGGTCTTTGAAGACTGCCGCCCCTAGCGTCAGGCCAATCAGGCCCACTCCCATTCCTGCGCCGTAGATCAGGAACATGATGAAGGCTGCATAGCCGCCGATGACCTGCCCCTGCGCGAGAATCGCGAGAAAAATGGGAAACGTGCAGCTTAGCGTGGCCAACGCATAGGCCAGTCCGAAAAGGAAAACGGACGTCAGCCCCCGGCTCCCCGTGCCCCAATTGACGCCAATGGTCGGAATGAGGGAAAGGGAGCGCTTGTTAACCAGCATGAATACGACCATGTACAGGCCCAACAGCACGAGCGCGATGCCGACAATGATTGCGATGTAGGGAATAATGTCGCGCAGGATTGTTCCCGCCGCGCTCCACACGAGGCCGAACGTGCCGAACAAGAAGAGGAACGCGAGCGCCGCCGTGCCTCCGACAAGCATCGCCTGCCCAAGACGCAGCGCAATGGGACGTTCCTCGTAACCCTCTTCTCGTGAACCGATGTAGTAGCCGATGTATGCAGGCAGCATCGCCACGCCGCACGGACTGGCCAATGCGACAAATCCGGCGCTGAATGCAAAGGCAAAGGGTAGGTTGAACATTAGCGGCAGGCCCTCATATACAGAAAGTATACGAGGACGGCATTATCCCTGTCGGCTTGTGCCGACGGCTGTGCGTTTGAGGTCGAGGCCGCTTGTCTAGGCGTTTACGGTCTCTTGGTCAATAACAGTGCAGGACATCAGGCGCTCCGTCGTCTCCGTGAGCATGGCATCACCGAGAGCCAGGATATCTCTCACGCGCTGATCCGTTACCGAATAAAAGACGTTGCGGCCACGCCGATCCGCGTCAACAAACCCACACCACCGAAGGCAGGAAAGGTGACTGGAAACGCGGCCCTGCGGCGCCCCCAGAATCTCTACGAGTTCTGAGACACTGCGCTCTGAGTCCAGAAGAATGTGGAGGATTCGGAGCCTCGTTGGATCTCCAAGTCCACGGAAGAATCGGGCCGCCGCCTCGGCGCCGGAAGGCGCAGCAATCATGGGGCCCGTTGGCGTAAGTGTCAGTACGTGCATTGCGCTCATTCTGTGAGTCCGTCCATTCCCGTTTCTTCCATTCGTCCTACCCTGTCCATTCCAGGGGGCGCGCATAGAGCGACCTCACACGGTATGGACGCCTTAACTATATCGTATGTCGCGGCGAGAGCGTGCCCGTACAATTGAGAGTAGATGGACGCGACCTACATTTCTCAGACTCTCAATAGACGCTTGTTGGCCCCATTGCGACACGCGACCATTCTCGCCATGGTCATTGTTGCCGTGCTGGCGGCAGCCTGCGCCGGCGAGCCAACTCCAACTCCCACGCCTGAACCCGCACCCACAAGCACGCCAACGGCGACACCTACGCCAACCCCAATTCCAAGCCCAACGGCCGCCCACACGCCCCGTCCAATCAGCCTGCCCGCAGATGAAGCGCCCCACACTGACCCGGTGGAGTGGTGGTACTACAGCGGCTCCATGCAGGACGAGAACGGCGGCGCCTACGGATTCCACTTCGTTATATTCCAGGTGACGAACCCTGAGAATGATGAGGGGGGCTACATGTCCCACGCGTCCGTTTTTGATGTCGGAGAGGGACTCAGGGAACAGTCAGTGCGTTTCGGCGTGGGCGTACAGGCGCAACCGGCGACAGGATTTAATTTCTCTGTCGGGGGCTGGGCGCTCAGCGGCGACGATGGAACACACTCATTCGCCGCAACGACGGACACATTCGCGTTCGATCTCACCGTGGAGACAACCAAGCCTGCGGTCCTCCATAACAGGACCGGCTACCTGGAGGCGCTGAACGGTTGGACCTATTACTACAGTTGGACAGAGATGGACCTGCGTGGAACGCTCACCGTCAATGGGCAGGATCTGCACGTTACCGGTGAAGCCTGGATGGATCACCAATGGGGCGACTTTGTCGTCAGTGGATATCCAAGCGGCTGGCAGTGGTTCGCAGTCTCCATGGACAACAACTATGAGTTGATGGTGGCCGAGGCTCGCGAGTCCGACGGGCAAGTCGTCACGTACAGCACATTGGTCGACCCATCCGGCGCGACAACACACATTGACGGCGATGACATCACAGTCGAAGTTCTAAGCGCATGGACTAGTCCACACACGGGCGGGGAGTACCCTGCGGGATGGCGAATCACCATCCCCCCTCATGACATCTCTATGACGCTCACACCTCTGCTGGACGATCAAGAGTTCACGCTCGCCTTCCCGCCGAACACCATTTACTGGGAAGGACTGACGGAAACGGACATTACTTTCCGTGGCGAGCCCGTCGGTGGTTCTGCTTACGTAGAACTTGTGGGGTACGCGCCGCCCCCGACGCCGACCCCCTAAGTCGCTTCGAACGCATTCCGGGAATCGACGCTATTCGTCGTCCTCATCTTCCATCCCGTACGTGCGGAAGGTTGCGCCCCAACGGTCTGAATGTTTATACGTGAGGTCCCCAAATAGCCCGGAGAATTGTGGCGTATCGATTGGATCAGTCGTCATAACGTAGGCATCTTCGCCGTTGTCTGAGTAATACCGCTTGCGTCGCCCGACAACCTTGAATCCGTATTTCTTATAGAGATTCTGGGCGACTTCATTGGATACCCGAACCTCCAGGGTTACGGCGTGGCAATTGAGCAGCTTACTCGCCTCCACCGCGCCAATGATGAGTAGTTCACCGATTCCCTGCCCTCGATGCGACTTGCGTACACCCACGCTCGTCACATGCCCCTCATCAATGACTGCCCAGAGTCCGAGATAACCGGCAATCAACTCTTCAGTCGGGGGTGGCGCGTCTGTGCCTGCCCCGAGGAGCCGCTTGACAGCGTTCGCGATGCCTCCGCCACGTCTCCGCCCGTTGCCTCCCCGTTTATCAGTAGGTGGAAGATCGTTCTTGCGGGCATAATCGTTATAGGGCGCATCATGGGCAACCGCAACCAGATAATGTGCATACTTTCGTTCACGCAGATCGCGTCGGAACGGCGGCGCGTACCTGTTCTCGGGAAACGCGTCACGGTCTATCTGGACGGCCTGAGTGATATCGCCCTCGTGCATGGGACGAAGGAGCCAAGGCATAGCGTCAAACGCGTCGTTGTCTATCATTGATCTCTCGCCGTCTGCAAAAAGGATAAAGTGAAATCGACGCCAACGGGCAGCTAACCCTTAGAGGAACCTAAACGTTATCTGGATGTAGTGGATGAACCAGGAAACAGCACGCATTCACTCGGGGGCTGAAACACAACTGACTGATGATGACATCGCAGCCATTGTTCAGCAGGCCCAAAAGGGGGAGGCAGCGGCGTTTGGTCAACTCTATGAAATCTACTCCGACAGGGTCTTTCGTTACGTCGCCTATCGCGTAGATAGTGACGCGGACGCTGAGGATATCACAGAGGATGTGTTCATTCGCATGTTAGAGGCAATCGGAACATTCAAGTGGAGGCAGGTGCCGTTCTCAGCGTGGCTCATGCGCATCGCGCACAACCGCGTTATTGACTACTACCGTCGCAGCCGAATTCGGACTGCAACGCCGCTTGATGATGCGCCCCCCCTCCCCTCTCGTGATCGAGACCCGCAAGAAAGGGTGGACACATTTTCAGACCTTCAGGAACTGCGCGTAGCGATGGCCGTCCTTACGGATCTGCAGCGGCAGGTGATATCCCTGAGATTCGGCTCGGACCTGTCAATTTCTGAGACTGCTCATGTGATGAATCGCAACGAAGGCGCTGTGAAGGCGCTGCAGCACAGCGCGATTCGAGCACTGCGCCGGCTCATGTTGCCGAGGAATATACAAGGCGGTGCAACACCATGACCTCACCGCCGCCTGACGACCCTGCCCTTTCGGAAATTGTGAATGAGTGCCTGGAGGCGCTCCGCCACGGTGATTCCATTGATGACTGCCTGAGCCGCCATCCGGACATCGCGGACGAGCTACGCCCTCTGCTGGCAGCCGCCGTGGCCATGGCTGACGCTGCCCCAACCCGTGACGACTCAGCACGGCGCTTGGCACACACGCGCTTTGAGGGCGCTGTGCGCCATCATCTCGCCACGAACCGGCGCATGACATCTGGGCGACTCTCAATCCGTGAGTGGTGGAGCAATCGCGCCTCCGGGTGGACGCGCATCTGGGCAGTAGGATTCGCCTCCATGGCGCTATTCGTCATCCTTAGTACGGGCGCTGCATACGCCTCTACGGACGCGCTGCCCGATAGCCCACTCTATCCTGTAAAGCGCGCCACTGAGCACGCACGGCTCGCAATCACTTTCTCGGATGAAAGCCGGGCCATCTATTACTTGGAACTCATTGAACGACGCACTTTGGAGCTCGCAGCCGTCGTAGAAAACGGCGCCCAGCAACAAGCACAAGATCTCAGTCGTGACGTGCTCAAGAATATCGAATTCGCTCGCGTGGAGGCCGGGTACACGGAGTCCGACGTTGAACAGCAACAGGAGGCCCAACAACAGTCTGATGCGATTAGTCAGCTGAGTGACGAGACGGCTGAGCCATCAATCACGCTTGTCACTGACGATATTGTGAGGGTTTCCATCGAGGCCAGCGAAGTTGTGCTGGCCCATGCGGATGGCCGTCGTCGCGCATACATCGAAGCCGAACGACAGACTGCCGCCCGAGCGTACGCAATGCTCCAGATTGCCCACCAGATCGCACCACCCCACGTTCAGGAACACGTTGCCAATGCGCTGACCCTCGCAGAGCAACGTTATCGAACAACACGGTTCCCGGACGAACCCGCGCCGATCTCCCGCACTCTCTTCGTGCAAGGGATTGCCCGAATCACCGATCAAGGCATGACAATCAGCGGCAGACTCCCGTTTGAAATCTCTCACAATGCTCTTGGAAATCGCCCGCCGGAGGATGGTGATGCCGTAACCGTCGGAGGATACGTTCGCGATGATGGCGTGCTTCTTGTGCTGCGCCTCTTTGCGTTCGAGGCGGAGGGAATTGCGGAGAATCAGATCTGGTTGCAAGCAGAGATGTTTGGCGCCAACGAAGAAAACCTCTTTATCCCCGGATTCAATATCTTGGTGGACGATTGGTCGCAGGTGGGGAGCCTGGCGAATAATCCAGGCGGCTGGGTATTCGTACAGGGAACGGTGAGCGACTACGGTGTAGTCGATGGGGAGGACATCCATCTGCTCGGGAACGGCCCCATTCTTTTCCCGCGCCCATAAGGCCTTCGCTTTTAGCGAAGGCGGGCAAAGGTGACGTAACTCACGCTATACTTGGATGTTATGAACCGTCCCGCCCAAAAGTCGGGCGTTTGGTATAACGTTCGGATATTTCTGCGACTGCAGACCTTTCTCCTGCCGTATTGGCGTCGGGCAACACTCACGTACGTCCTACTGTTCATCTCCAGCGCCAGCGCCCTGGTCATTCCGTGGCTCTTCGGGCGGGCAGTTGATCGGCTGGTTGAGCAGGCATCTCTAGGCACAATTCTGACAGTCGCCGGGTGGATTCTCGTTGCGGCCATCATCCGCGGCGCTACCTCATACGGACAGAGCTATTTCAGCCAGGCCGTCTCCCAGCTTGTTGCGTACGACTTGCGCAACACTATGTACGACCGATTCCAAAGACAGAGTTTCTCGTTCTTCGATACGTCAAGGACGGCTGAACTAATGTCGCGCGCCACGGCGGACGTGGAGTCCGTACGGATGCTGATCAGTTTCGCGTTGGTCCGCATCGTGCAGGTCGCCGTGATGCTTTTGATGGTGACCGTCGTGCTGCTTCAGTCCAACTGGCAGCTGGCATTGGTAACCTTGGCCGTCTTGCCATTCATTGCCTATCGCACAACACGCACAAGCCGGCGCTTACGCCCCGTCTGGCTATCCGTGCAGCAGGAGATGGCGGCCCTGAGCACCGTCCTCCAGGAGAGCCTGTCCGGGATGCGCGTGGTCAAGGCATTCGGGCGCGAGAAAGAGGAGACTGAGCGTTTCAATAAGCAGGCCTACACACTCTACGAGCGAAATGTCACGGCCAACGACGAACAGGCACTCAACACGGCATTGATGACGTTCTCCGTCTACTTTGCCGCAGGAATCCAATTGCTCTACGGCGGTTACATGGTCATGCAGGGTGAACTTACGCCCGGCGACCTCACCGCCTTCCTGTTCTACCTGCTGACGATTACGGTCTACATCCGCATGATCGGCTGGCTCGGCAATCAGCTCTCCCGCGCCGTCGCGTCCGGCGAGCGCATCTTCGAAATTCTGGACGCCCGTCCGGAGGTGCGCGAGAAGCAGGATGCCACTGATAACGCCGTTGTCGCAGGCCAGATCGCTTTCAACAACGTATCGTTCGGTTATGGCGGGCGGGATGACGTGCTGCAGGACGTAACTTTTGTGGCCGAGCCGGGACAGGTCATTGCAGTGGTCGGGGCGACGGGAAGTGGCAAGACTACCCTGGTGAGCCTTATTCCGAGGTTCTATGACCCGACGCGTGGCGCAGTCGTCATCGACAGAGTGGACGTGCGGAATATGACACTGGACCACCTGCGCAGCTCAATCGGTCTCGTACAGCAAGATGTGTTTCTCTTCTCGGCAACGATACGCGACAACATTGCCTACGGAGTGCCGGAGGCGCCGGAAGAGGAAATCATCGCCGCGGCCAGCGCAGCACGACTGGACAGCTTCATCCGCAGCCTGCCCGACCAATATGACACGTGGGTGGGCGAGCGTGGCATCAACCTTTCCGGCGGACAGCGGCAGCGGCTCGCTATCGCCCGCACTCTCCTGCTCAACCCGCGCATCCTGATCCTGGATGATTCTCTCTCCAGCGTGGACGCGGAAACGGAGAGATCAATCCAGCAGGCGCTCGACCGGGTGATGGAAGGGCGGACCACAATCGTCGTCGCCCAGCGGTTGGCCAGCGTTCTGCGAGCCGACCAGATTCTCGTGTTGGATGAGGGCCGCATTGTGCAGCGAGGCACGCACGCAGAGCTCATCGCCTACCCAGGTCCTTATCGGCAGATTTACGAACTGCAGCTGCGCCACCAAGAAGAGGCGTTTGAAGCCGCTCCTGAAGGGATCACGGCCGGCGGAGGTTCACGGCCATGATGGGCGGCGGAGGCGGAGGAGGATACGGCAACTACGACGGCTGGGACGATGAGAATCTCGGCGCTGTCTATGACCGGAGCATACTTGTCAGGCTGATACCCTACGTTGGCCAATTCAAGCTGTGGGCGACGATTGCCGTCATCGGGATGTTGGCAGCCACGTTCAGCAGCGTCGCCATGCCGCTATTCATCGGCCTCACCGTCGACACAGCCATTGCAACAGGCAACACTACGCGCCTTGTGTGGATGGCCGGCATCTTCTTCGGACTCGTCGTGATTAATGCCATCGGTCTCTGGCTCCAGTCACGCTATATGGCCAAGGTGGCCCACGCGATGCTGGTCAATATCCGTACGCAGCTATTTGGGCACCTTCAGAAGCAATCCTTGGGCTTTTACGACAAACAGCAGGTGGGTCGACTAATGTCCCGAGTCGTAAGCGACGTCGAGCAGATTCAGCAGGTCATGACCGGTGGAGTCATCGGGACAATCAGTGACATTCTAACGCTGGTCGGCATCGTCGTCATCATGCTCGTCATGGATTGGTCGCTTGCCGTCGTCACTCTGAGCGTTGTTCCCGCTCTAATCGTCATTTCGATCTTCTGGCAAAGGCGGGCACGTGTAGCGTTCCTGCGTGTGCGGCGCGCAATCTCCGTCGTGAACGGCAGTTTGCAGGAGAACGTTTCCGGGGTACGCGTCGTGCAAAGCATGAACCGTGAAGACGAGAACATGCGCCGCTTTGACAATATCAACCACGATCACCTCGACGCTAACCTTCGCGCCTCTCGCTTGACCGCCGGCATGTTCCCTGCCGTGGAAATCATGGTTGGCATCTCAATGGCCATCGTTATCATCTATGGCGGCTGGCAGGTCCTGCAGGGCGCGTTGACGGTTGGATTCCTGGTGGCCTTCACGTTGTGGGTACAGCGGTTCTTTGATCCCATCCGGAACATAACCATGCAGTACACGGAGCTCCAGCGCGCCATGGCGTCCGGCCAGCGCATCTTTGAGTTGCTGGACACCCAGCCACAGGTCGCAGATAAAGACGGCGCGCAGCCAATACCGCCTATCACCGGGCGCGTCACATTCGAGAACGTTTCGTTCTCATACGCAGATGACATTCCGGTGCTACGAAATGTCTCGCTTGATGCGGAGCCCGGCGAGACCATTGCCCTCGTCGGCGAGACGGGCGCAGGCAAAACCACTTTCGTCAGCCTCATCGCCCGCTTCTACGACGTGACACGCGGCCGCCTCACCATCGATGGCCTTGACGTGCGAGACGTACAGCACGAGAGTCTCGCACATCAAATGGGAATCGTGCCGCAAGAGCCCTTCCTGTTCTCCGACACCATCGAGGCGAATATACGCTTCGGAAAGCCTGACGCGACACGCGCGGAGGTGGAGGCCGCGGCGCGCGGGGCCGGATTGCACGAAATCATCATGCACATGGATAACGGCTATGACACGGAGCTTCAGGAGCGTGGGGCGAACCTCAGCGTGGGCCATCGGCAGCTTGTGAGCTTCGCCCGCGCGATCCTCGCTGACCCCCGCATCCTGATTCTCGATGAGGCAACGGCCAACATCGACACACGTACAGAGGCCCGCATCCAGGACGCGCTGCGACGGCTCTTGCCGGGCCGCACGTCATTCGTCATCGCCCACCGCCTCTCCACCATTCGTGAAGCATCGCGCATCGTTGTGATGGACAACGGCACGATCGTGGAAATCGGCACGCACAATCAGCTACTGGCCAACGATGGCATCTACGCCCGCCTCAACGCCATCTCCTACGGCGCGGAAGCGACAAACGGCCACATCACCGCCCCATCCGCTGCCCTCCCCGCCCCCGCAGGCGGCGCAGAGGAGGACTAGGCCAGGTCAATAGACTCGCGGGCTACGGCTTTAGGTGTTCCACCAGCCGTTCCAACGCGGCTTTCCAGTAGGCCCGCCGCGCCTCTACATCTTCGGCATCGGATAGCTTTGACTGCATGACAGTGATACGGCTCTTGCTGTCGCCGCTCGCGTAGTAGCTGATATCGAGGCTCGTTTCAGTGCCGTCGCCGTCCGTCCACGTCATGCGAGTCGTTTTCTCAGGCGTGTCTTTGCGAATGGTGATCGGCGCCTCCGGCAGCCACTGCCCCCTGTGTCGAGTGTCGGCGAACGCGACATACAGTTCCGAGAGTGGCACCGGGAGTGTCTTGCTCACGCTGACCTGGAATCCGCGCGTGGTCTGATGCCGCTCCCGCATCCCACGCGCCCGCTCGTAGTCGACGGTTACGTGCTGGCTCCACCACGGTGACACGCCGTGCTCCTCCCGGAGCATCGTGGCGATCTCCTTATGCGACAGGTCCCGAGCCCCCGCCGCATCCAGGATGGAGTTCCACTCTTCCGGGGCCTTGCCAGTGGCCTTAACCACAGCCTCCGGAGAGGCTTCAGAGCGCCGTCGATCCGTCATTTCGCCCTCCGAACGTTAGGTCGCTTCTATGCTACTCTACAGATGTACAGGTAGCATGGGGGAGGATTCGGCCACACATGGACAGGGTCACGGTGGTGGCGAGCGAAGAGCACACGCCCTCCGGGGAAGCAGCCCCTTACGGTTATTCGCCATTCTATGCTGAGGAGCCATTTCTGGACTTTGGTTCCATCACGTCCGAGTCCAAGCTTGAGTCGCTAAATCTCAATTGGCGAGAAGATGACCTACCACAGCGTCTCCGTACCAAGCATGTTCACAGCCTACATCCTTACCTTGGTAAGTTCGTACCACAGTTAGCCGAAATCTTCCTGCGAAAGTTTCAGCCAACTACAGTTTGTGACCCGTTTAGCGGTTCTGGAACAACCCTTGTGGAGGCTGCAACACTTGGAATCAATGCTGTCGGCTGCGATATCTCAGCGTTCAACAACCTTGTCACTAGGGTCAAGACCGGCAGGTACGACATTGACGCGCTGGAATACGAAGCTAGAGACATTTTGAATAGGTCGCTAAACACGGGCCAGTTCCGATTTAGCGAGTCTCGAACTCCCTACCATCCTAGTGATTACTTGACATCCTGGTTCGCCCCGGATGCGCTCGATGCACTGCTGGCTTACGAGCGCCTTATACATGAATATCAATATTCCGACGTTCTGCGTCTGATATTGTCCCGAGCCGCACGTTCAGCCAGGCTGACGACGCACTTCGACCTCGACTTTCCGAAGCAGCCACAAACTGAGCCTTACCACTGCTACAAACATGGACGAATATGCAGGCCTACTCAGAATGCTACTCAGTTCCTCCGGCGATACAGTACGGATACGGTCAAGCGCATTAGGGAGTTTTCAAGCCTCCGCAAGGATGTAGCTCTTTCAATCATTACCGGGGACACGCGCACGGTTGAGTTTCCAAGATTTGACCTCGTAATAACATCCCCGCCCTACGTAGGCCTCATCGACTATCACGAACAGCATCGCTATTCCTACGAATTACTAGGATTGCCGTGGGAAGCGGAGAGTGAAATCGGCGCAGCAGCATCTGGTTCGTCGATACGAGCGCGAACTGCCTACGTCGAAGACATGACCCAGTCCTTCGCTAATGTCCGCAAGAGTCTCGCAAAGGGAGCACGTGTCGTCGTTATCGTCAACGACAAGCTCAACCTCTACGACTCAATTCGGGAGCAAGCAGGATTCGAGCTGGAAACACGGCTTGAGCGCCACGTCAACCGTCGGACGGGCCGACGTGCCGGAGATTTCTTCGAGAGCATCTTCGTCTGGAAGCCGGTGAATTAAACCATGCGGCAAGAGACTCAAGAGGCAGTTGAAAGATTACTTCGGCGTTTTGTAGACGAACACAGAGCAAAGCTGGCCCCACGATCATTAGAGGACATTAGGCTTTCTTACCCGTTCCATAGGATCATCTTTCCCGATGCTGCAATAGCCGCCGCTCGAGCAGAGAGAAGCATTGTAACGGTCATGGGCACTAACCTCTACCCTGCCTTGGCTCGCGAAGTAGCAAGGGATAAGTTTGCAGATGTCCACCTTGAATATGTCGTCGAAGGAAACATCAACACTGCGGCAGTCAACATGATCGAAGAGATCGTTAGAGAACTACGCACGCCACTTCGGAGTAGGGCCAGCGATCGAAGACCAGACCACGAGGTGGAAATGGGTGAGATTCTCGGTTCACGTGGCGGAGGGCCGGTAATGGCATCGGTCACTGCCGACCTATACATTGGTGACTTCACTGGAGGTCCCGCATTCATCGAATTGAAGACCCCCAGACCTAACCTTGACATCGCGGCTGAATCTAAGAGGAAGCTTCTCTATGAACTTGCTATTTGTGAGAGGGCCGGGATTCTAGGTGCAGAGGCGTTTCTAGGCCTTACTTACAATCCATTCATTACTCGTGAACGTTATGACCACTCGTTCACTAGACAAATAATGGATATGGAACGGCAAGTATTGATGGGTTCTGAACTCTGGGACTTTATTGGGGGGCCAGGAGCTTACGAAGAGTTGCTTTCCATAATAGATCGGATACAACCAACGTTGGGCTAACGTACTGCTACTATTGACCCCTTACACGCGCTCTCATAGAGTGGAATGAGTATTCGACCGACTGGTCAGTCGGTTTTTGTGGGAGGGTGGTTATTTCAACAGTTTCAGACACCGGCAAAGCGTCCACGCGGGAGCGCATTCTTGAGGCGGCGGCGCAGGTGTTTGCGGACTCCGGCTATCACGGCGCAAGCGTCGACGACATCGCCAGCGCCTCCGGCGGTTCGAAAGGCGGAATCTACTTTCATTTCCCCGGCAAGCGTGAGATCTTCTTCGCCCTCGTCAATCGGTTTGCAGACAGGCTTCTGTCCGATGCTCATGATTCCATCGGAAGTCAGCGCAGCGGCGCTGAGAAGGCTGGTGCGATTATCGAATCGACACTGGAGACCTTCGCCGGCCACGCGAAGCTCGCCAAGGTGCTGCTTGCCAGTGGCGTCGGGCTCGGGCCGGCGTTCGATGAATCACTGCTGCGGCTCCACGACAGGTTTGCCGGCCTGATCCGTGAGCGGCTGGATGCCGCCGTGGACGACGGCTCAATCCCACCGCTTGATACAACCCTCGCCTCCTACGCGTGGATGGGAGCCCTCAATGAAATCATCCTCCGGTGGCTATATACAGGAGAGCCTTCCCCACTTACATCAGCCGCGCCACAGCTGAAGTCAATCCTGCTTTCAAGCGTGGGCGCGAACAAGGCGAGCATGGCATCCACTAGCGCGGGGGCTGACTGAACATGGCGCAGGCGTATCGAGACCTCGGCGAATTCATCAAGTTCCTGGAGGGGCGCGGCGAACTAAGACGCGTCACCGCGCCCGTCACGTGGGACCTTGAGATTACGGAAATCACACAACGAGTCTTACGTGAGGGCGGCCCTGCCCTCCTCTTCGAAAACGTCGAGGGTTACGGGGGCACGCCGGTGCTCATCAATTTGTACGGCACTGAACAGCGGGCAGCGTGGGCTCTTGGCGTGGAGAAGCTTGAGGAGTTGCCCGCGCAGATCGAAAAGATGATGGCGATGGCGCAGGGCGGCCCGCCCGAAGGTTTGATGGGCAAGCTGCGCATGTTGGGCGACCTGGTCAAGCTTGGACGCATTGGGCCACGTAGCGTCGAGCGTGAGGACGCCCCCGTGCAGGAAGTAATCGTTCAAGGCGACGACGTTGATCTCCTTTCCTTGCCAATTCTCAAGACGTGGCCGCAGGACGCCGGACGCTATATCACGCTTCCACTCGTCATTACGAAAGACCCCGACACCGGAACCCATAACCTCGGCATGTATCGGTTGCAGGTCTATGACAAGAACACCACCGGGATGCACTGGCAGACGCACAAAGTCGGCACGCAGCATGAGCGAGCGTCGGCAGAGCGCGGCGCGGGACGCATGGAGGTCGCGGTGGCGCTGGGCGGTGATCCGGCTCTCATATGGGCCGGGTCCGCCCCGCTTCCCGCGGACGTCAGCGAATACGTGCTGGCGGGATTCCTCCGCGGTCAACCGGTGCCCGTCACTAAAGGCGTCACAGTCGATCTGGACGTCCCCGCACAGGCCGAATACATCATCGAGGGCTATGTTGATCCGTCTGAGCGGCGCCCCGAGGGTCCGTTTGGCGACCACACCGGCTACTACTCCATCCAGGATTCGTACCCAGTCTTTCACGTCACGGCCATCACGCACCGCCGAAACCCGATCTACCCCACCATCGTCGTTGGCCGGCCGCCGCAAGAGGATTATTGGATGGGCGTCGCGACGGAGCGACTCTTCCTGCCATTGATGCGGTTGATGCTGCCGGAGATCGTTGATGTTCACATGCCCGCAGAGGGCGTCTTCCACAATCTTGTACTCGTCTCCATCAAGAAGGAGTATCCCGGCCACGTTCAGAAGACGGTGAGTGGCATGTGGGGCCTCGGACTCATGTCTCTGGCACGAGCTATCGCAGTATTTGATGATGACGTAGATATCCACGACCCCTCAGAGGTTGTGTGGCGACTGTCGAACAACATCGATCCACGACGGGACATCTTCTTTGCAGACGGGCCGATTGATGATCTCGACGTCGCCTCACCCACGGCGCGCGTCGGCAGCAAGATCGGCATCGACGCCACGCGCAAGTCCGGCGATGGCGAGATGGGAGAGCGGCAATGGATGCCGGACATCACCATGGACCCGGCCGTGATTGAGCGGGTAACGCGGCGTTGGCAGGAATACGGCATCTGATGGATTCCATCGGTCGCCCTCCCCTTGCCCGCCCCTGGTCCTATATGGGCCGACTTGGCATCATGCTCGATTCCATCCGGTTCGAGCATTCGATCTTCGCCCTGCCATTCGCCTACCTTGGCATGATTCTTGCGGCGGGCGGTTGGCCAACGCTCTCACAATTTATCTGGATCACTTTGGCGATGGTTGCGGCCCGCACTGTCGCCATGAGCGCAAACCGGCTAATCGACCGGGAGATGGACGGGGAGAACCCTCGCACGGCCATGCGAGCGCTGCCCCAAAGGCTCCTCCGCCCGTCCGACATGCTCGGCATGCTGCTCGTCAGTCTCGTGATCTTCTTCCTTGCCGCATACATGTTGAACACTCTTGCGCTCATACTCGCACCAGTCGCGGCCATCATTGTCATCACATATTCCTATGCCAAGAGGTTCACCTGGACTGGCCACTATTGGCTGGGGTTCGCAGACGGCATCGCGCCGGCGGGTGGCTGGATCGGCGTGTCGGGAGAACTTCCCCTGGAGGCTGTCATTCTTGCGATGGCCGTCACAACGTGGGTGGCCGGATTCGATCTCATCTACCAATGCATGGATTACGACTTCGACATCCCGCGCAAGCTGCACACCATTCCAGTCAAGTGGGGAATTCCTGCGGCGCTGTGGTGGGCACGCGTAACCCATCTGCTGACAATCGTGTTCCTCGTGGCGTTGGGACTGATGATGAGCCTTGCATGGCCGTTCTACATCGGCGTCGCCATCGCCGCCGCTTTGCTCGCATGGGAGCATTCGCTCGTCAAGGCGAACGATTTCTCCCGTGTCACCATTGCCTTCTTCAACATCAACGGCGTCATCGCAATCATCGTCTTTGTCTTCACGGCGGTCGCCGTCCTGATGGAATCGGGCAGTGGATATGCAGCATAATCCGCAGACTGCCCAATCCCCGGTTATCGTCGGAATCTCCGGCGGCAGCGGTTCGGCCATTGCCAAACGAATTATCGACACGTTGCTGGAGGTCCAGATCCCTGTGGTTTGCACCATCACCTCCGGAGGGCGTCAGGTATGGGCACAGGAGATGGACGAACCATTCTCGCGGGCACTCGACGCCTGGTCAGCCAATGACTGTTTCTCTTTCTACACGTCCAATCAACTTGGCGCGCCGATAGCGAGCGGTGGAATCCCGACGCGCGGCATGATTGTCGCCGCGTGCAGCATGGCGACGGTGGCGGCCATTTCACACGGACTCGGCGACAATCTTCTGCGCCGCGCGGCAGACGTGACTATCAAGGAGCGTCGTCCGCTGGTGCTCATCCCTCGTGAATCACCCTTGTCCGCCATCCACCTGGACAACATGAAGCGACTGGCGGAATTGGGCGCAACAATTCTGATGCCCGCCCCTGCCTTCTACCTGCGGCCACGAACGGTCGATGAGATCGTCGATTACTTCGCGGCCCGAGCGCTCAACGCAGTTGACTCCGAAGGGTTTCCGCTGCCGGCCTCCCTCCAATACGAAGGTATTACCAGAGATGCGGTGACTACCGGACCTGAAGACGTAGACGCAGTAAGTGAGGAGGAAGAATCGTGAGATTTGTTGGAATTCGCCTGATCCTGGCACTGGTCGCTGTTGTAGCGCTACTTGCCATGGCCGCGTGTGAAGCAGAGGAACCAACTGCCACACCCGCGCCCACCCCTACACCAACACCGGAAGTTGACGACACCCCGATCCGGGTGGGGCTGCTGCCAATCATCGACAGCGTGCCCTTCTACCTTGCAGAGGAACAGGGCCTGTTCGAGGCCGCCGGACTCAACGTCACGTTTGAGACGTTCACCAGCGGCTTGGAACGCAACGTGGCTCTGGAATCTGGCGCCATCGACGGCCAACTCGCAGACTTGATTGCCACGGGGTTGATCAATGGCGAGCAGCACAATGTTTCGATTGTCAAGACGACGTACCGCGCCACCAACGATGTAGCAATGATCGCCCTGGTTGCCGGTGCGGACAGCGGTATCGACTCGCCCGCGGACCTGGAGGGCAGGAACGTTGGCATCTCTACCAACTCCCTAATCGAATACCACCTTGACCTGTACCTCGACGAGGCCGGACTCGCCCGCGATTCTGTGGAGAGGACAGAAGTCACACAAATCCCGGTCCGCATGGAACTGCTCGCACAGGGCCAGTTGGACGCAGCTGTTCTGCCTGAGCCGCTGATCACGCTTGCGGTCGACGCGGGCGGGACTGTCATTCTTGACGACCGTCAAAGTCGTCTCGGCATGAGCGTTCTGGAGTTCAACGTCGATTACCTGACGGACCACGAGGAAAACGTGAAGAAGTTCCTCGCAGTTCATGAGGAGGCCGTGCAGCTCATCAACGCGAATCCGGATCAGTACGCGTACCTCCTCCCCGAGAAGGCCCGCCTGCCGGAATTCCTTGTCGGAATCTTCAACGTTCCGCCATTCCCCAGCAACGATGTTCCGACTGCTGCTGAGACGCAGCAAGCCTCAGATTGGCTCCTTGAAAAGGGTCTGATTGACGCGGCAAAGGAGTACGGCCACTGGGTGCATCCACGATTCATTCCGTAGGGATGACACGGTCCGGATGGCCGACGGCCTGACATGTCTGACCAGAAGCCTATCGCAGCCCTCGGGGGCGTGACATTCGCGTACCCCGGGGGCGCTGCGGTTCTTCAGGATTTCACCTGGGAGATGACGGCCGGCGAATCCTGGGCAATTATCGGCCCATCCGGTTGCGGCAAAACAACCCTACTCTACATACTCGCCGGCCTGCGCCTCCCCGATAGCGGCGATGTAGCAATCGCCGGAGAGCCCATCAGCGGCCCCCGCCGAGACATCGGTCTCATACTCCAGGACAATGGGCTTTTGCCGTGGGAGACTGCCCTCAGCAATGTCGGCATGGGCCTGCGGCTGAGAGGCGCTCCCGGGCGTGAGTGGCGTTCAGAAGCCCAGTCCTGGCTTGACCGTCTCGGATTGGGTGAATTCTCGAATCGCTTTCCCGGTCAGCTTTCCGGCGGCCAGAAGCAACGCGTTGCCATTGCACGGACACTTGCCGTGTCACCAACCCTCTTGCTCATGGATGAGCCGTTCAGCGCGCTTGACGCGCTTACTCGAGAAACCCTGCAATTGCTGGCCCTCGACCTTGGCATAGCCCGCGGCCTTAGTGCCGTTCTAATCACTCACGACATCAATGAGGCCGTCATGTTGGGCAACAAGATTCTGATTATGGGCGCCGGGCCGGACGACGCGACGACGGTTATCGAAAACCCCGGCGCAGGACAAGACGGATTTATTGGCTCGGATGATTTCATCAGGCGTGCTGTCGAAGTCAAAGCCGGCCTTAACGCTAACCCGGAAGCAGCAGCCGCAAGATGAATGAATCGGCGCTTGGCCGGTTGCGAAGTCGTGCAGCAACGTTCGGTGGCGGCATTGTTGCGGTACTGGCTGCGCTGCTCGTATGGCAGGTGGTGTCGTGGCTTGTGAACTCGAATATTCTGCCTGGTCCCCTGCCCGTCAGCCTGACGTTTATCGATCAGCTGGATGAAGGCCTGCTGGGACACGCAGTTGTCAGCGCCTACCGTGTTGTTCTTGCAATCGCAATTTCGATCGCGATCGCAGCGCCCCTCGGCCTCATACTCGGCACAAACGCCAGGCTCTATACGCTGTCTGCGCCCATCATCTACCTCAGCTATCCGATTCCCAAGATCGTCGCGCTTCCCGTGATTCTGCTCTTGCTCGGACTGGGCGACGTGAGCAAGGTGACGATGATCGCTCTCATCCTGTTCTTCCAGATACTGATCCTCGTTCGTGACGAAGTACGCACTGTGCGGCCGGAACTGGTCCTCTCTGTGCGTTCACTGGGTGCGAACCGTCTGCAGCTGTTGCGATTCGTCTTCATGCCTGCCTCGTTACCCGGGCTCTTCACCGCCCTCCGTGTCAGCACTGGCGTCTCTATTGCCGTTCTGTTCTTCGTGGAGAGTTTCGGTACGCGGCAGGGGCTTGGCTATTACATCCTCGTTGAATCGTGGGGACGCCTGGCCTATGAGGAAATGTACGCAGGCGTCATAGCCATGGCGCTACTTGGGCTCGGTGTCTACTATGCGGTTGACGGCATAGAACGCCGTCTGACTCGCTGGAATCGGGATGATCGATAGCCTAGTGGTTGGCTAGTCAGCTTCCGGATCCTTCTTGAGCCAGCTGGGGTTTGAATCATTGGCAGAATTGTTGGTGAGGCGAACCGGCACAGCCTCGTCGACCAGGCTCCAAAGGTAGAGCTCATCGTTGCCCTCACGATCGCTCACAAAGACGATAGTCTGGCCGTCCAGCACGGTGGACCATGACGGGTGCTTGCTGTTGTAGGCCGCATCCGGCGTGCGGTCGGCGCTCCGCCGCCCCTGGGACGAAACATACCAGAGGTGAATGGCATTACTGGGATTCGTCGTGGCAGATGCGTCTGATTGCATAATGACGTCCCGGCCATTTGGAGCATATTCCGGGAAGTTCTCGGTGGAGTTCGGCGCCCTGAATTCCCCCGTTGGCCTTAGGAAGGTTTCCTGCGGGATAACGCGAATGAACGTTCCTTCACTGTCGAGTATGTGAACATCAACAACCTCCGGTGAGAGGGCTGCCGAAACTGCAATCTCCTGGCCATCGCCATTCAGGCGTGCATTCCGGTAGGAATAGGCCGTGTCTTGAGCGAGCAAATTCATGCCCGTATCGTCGTCTGCCATTCCATCTTCTCCCATCCAATAGAGTTGAGGACGACCGGACGCGAACTCCGGACTAGAAAGAGTAACGAGCAGCCGCTCCCCGTCCGGATACCAGGTTATTGACTCGACAGTTCCGCCTGCCCGGCCATTGGTGAGGTTGATTTCTTCCCCTTCTTCAGTGTCCACCAGGATAATGTCAGTCGAATCGCCCGAACGCCGGATAAATGCCAACCTGCTTCCATCAGGACTGACGACAGGATAAAGGTCATCCAAAGTGTGATCAGTGACTTGTGTTTCCATCGTGCCGTCATGCTGTATGGAATAGATGTCCCAGTTACCGCCGCGATCGGACTGGAAGTAAATCGTGTAGGTATCGTCCCCGTCGCAACCGGACACAACAAGTGTTCCCAAAAGGAACGCCGCTACCAAAACCACAAACCGTCTCATAGGTTAAAGCGCCTCACTGCATTGGCCGTCAAAGACAGGCACTCTCCCTGTATTCCACCTTAGCAGGAAATGACCCCGGCTAAAGCGTCGGGGTCATTCTCACAGTCGACGTTACGGACGCTCGATTGCGTATCGATGCGTCCTCCGGGGGAATTAGCGTCCCCGCAGCCGTGGATCCAACACGTCTCGGAGCGCGTCTCCAAACACATTGAATCCGAACACCGCCATGCTGAGAGCAAGGCCTGGGAACACAATGATGTGTGGAGCAAGCTCAGCAAAGTCCAGCGCGCTGGCGTTGAGCATGCCACCCCAGGACGGATGTGGTTCCGGAACCCCCAGACCGAGGAAGCTCAGAGATGCCTCAGTCGTGATTGCAGAGCCCAGCCGGCCCGTCACAACGATGATCCACGGAGCCATCGAGTTCGGCATAACATACCGGAAAATGAGCCGCAGATGGCTGGCTCCAATAGTTCGGCCTGCCAGCACATAGTCCGTTTTCGTAACGGACAATGCCTGCCCGCGTACAACGCGAATCATGGCGGGAAGTGCCGGGATTGAGATCGCGATGATCGTGACCTCAATGCTGAAGGTCTGAAGGATGGCGACAATGGCCATCGCAAGAATCAGGCCCGGGAATGCCTGGAGGACGTCAACGAGGCGCTGCCCCAGCAGGTCAACCCAGCCGCCGAAGTACGCGCTTGTGATGCCAAGGATGCCGGCAATGGTTCCGGCTCCCATCGCTACCGCGAAGCCGACATACAGGGAGATTTGGGCCCCGAACACAATCCGGGTAAACAGGTCACGCCCGTAACGGTCACCGCCCAACCAATGCTCCGGGTTCGGCGGAACCAATTGAGCCGATATCTGCGACGCATAGCGATAATCGATAAAACCGTCATAGCTTGAGGCGGCGGCCGTTGCAATCTCCCATATTGACGCGGTCGCTGCCATGAGAATCAGGAGGAAGACCAATCCCAAGCCAACTAATCCAAGTGGTCGACTCTTCCACAGCAGCCAGTTGCGCTGTAGGATGTTTCGCCGTCGCCGTTGCCCGATAATCTCTGCAACCGCTTCAGTCTGTGCCGCCATCTTTCTTGCTCCCTTTGAGTACCGTCTACTCGTTTTTCAGCCTGAACGTGGCTGCTATTTTCTTCACAAACCTGCCTGTCGGCCTAGTACCGGATCCTTGGATCCAGCCAGCCGTACAGCAGATCCACGCCCAGATTCGCAGCGACGACGGCAAAGCCGGTAAGCGTCACGACGAGCTGAACGACTGGGAAATCTCTCTGGTTGATGGAGTCCACCATCATCCGCCCGATGCCCGGCAGGCCGAAGACCTGCTCCGTGACAACCAGGCCGGTCACGGTAATCGGCAAGAAGATGCCAATCAGGGTAAGTACAGGGATCAGGGCATTCCGCATGGCGTGGCGCACGATAATCACGCGCTCCTTAAGTCCCTTGGCGCGTGCCGTGCGGATGTAGTCCTCACGCATGACCTCGAGCATCGTTGCTCGCATCATGCGCAACGGCACACCCATCAAGAAGCCGAGGCCGATAATCAACGCGGGCCAGATCAGCTGCGCCAGATTAGCAATCGGATCCTCCCAGATCGGGATGTATCCCTGCCGGGGAATCCAGTCAAACACTCGGACAAAGATGAGAATCAGCATCATGCCGCTCCAGAATGTTGGGACGGAGATGCCGAGAATCGCGACGCCACGAATGAGGTAGTCGAAGAATGTGTCCTGCTTGAGTGCAGCGATGACACCGCCGGTGATCCCCAGGATGCTGCCGATGATGAGGCCCATCAGGCCTACCTGCAGGCTAAGGGGGGCTTTCCGTGCAATCAGCCGATCCATATCGGCGTTGTAGAAGAAGGACTTGCCAAAATCGAGAGTGAACAGCCCATAAATCCAGCCTAAATACTGCTCATAGAGCGGTTTATTCAGGCCTAATTCGGTGCGAATTCGCTCCAGCGCCTCGGGATCAATGCCTCCGCCGCCCTCGCCGCCGCCAAGCATCATGATGGCAACGTCGCCCGGCGCGATGCGCATGATCAGAAAGACCACGATTGTCACGCCAAGTATCGTTGGCACAGCCAACAATATGCGGCGTACTACATATGCCCACATCTGCTTTCGCCCCTCCCCGTAGGCTACAAGCCAGCCTGCGTCATCGGCACTCAGTCCGCTGCTAGCGCCGCGACCTGGTGCCCGTGTTTCGCACCATGCTATGGATGCCCCCTACTCGTGTCAAGCATTTGACTGCCCGCATCACGGTATTTAAGGAGGTAGACCCGAAAGGGAATCACCTTCGGGTCTACCTTTCTTTCGTCCGAAACATCCTCATGCTCTAGTAGCGTATGCGTGGATCAAGCCATCCGTACAACATGTCCACGCCAAGGTTGGCCATAACGACGGCAAAGCCGGTTAGCGTCACAACGAGTTGAACAACCGGATAGTCTCTCTGATTGATCGCGTCTACCATCATTCGACCTATCCCAGGTAGGCCGAAAACCTGCTCCGTCACCACAAGCCCTGTCACAGTAATCGGCAAGAATATCCCGATCAGCGTTAACACGGGAATCAGAGCATTGCGCATTGCATGACGGACGATGATGACGCGTTCCTTGAGACCCTTGGACCTTGCCGTGCGCACATAGTCCTCACGCATAACCTCCAGCATGGTTGCCCGCATCATGCGGAGCGGCACTCCCATAAGGAAACCGAGGCCGATGATCAGCGCAGGCCACATCAGCTGCGCCAGGTTGGCGATCGGATCTTCCCAAATGGGGATATAGCCCTGCCGCGGAATCCAGTCAAACGTCCGTACAAAGATCAGGATGAGCATCATCCCGCTCCAGAATGTCGGAACGGAGATGCCGAGGATCGCTGTGCCGCGAATGAAGTAGTCGGTAAAAGTGTCCTGTTTGAGAGCCGCGATGACTCCGCCTGCGATGCCCAGGATGCTGCCGAAGATTAGACCCATCAGCCCAACTTGCAGGCTCAGCGGGGCTTTGTGCGCAAGCAGCGTTGACATCTCAGCGTTGTAGAAGAACGACCGGCCAAAGTCCAGCGTCAGGATGCCAAAGAGCCAATCAAAGTACTGGACATAGAGCGGCTTGTTCAGCCCGAGTTCTTCTCGAATATTGTCAAGGGCAACTGGATCGAACGTACAGTCCCCGTTCGCCCCACAAATTATCATCAGCGCCAGATCACCCGGCGCAATCCTCATGATCAGAAAGACAACGACAGTTACGCCCAGGAGTGTCGGTAATGCCAGCAACAGCCGGCGCACTATGTATGCCCACATCGGTTTCGCCCTCCCCGTGCGATTAACCTTCCGTGCTCGCCTATCTCGGAGCGGTTTCGTCCCTTACCGCGCCGGATATTCAGGCCAGTCTAACCATCGGATTACAAGGGTCAAGGAGCACGCCGTCGAATGTGCGGTTTTGTACGAATCGACGCGGTAAAATAGCATCAAGGGCTGTCAAGAGCCGGGGCCGTATGCGAGGGAAATTGACGACTCTTCCCCTTTTGCTCTCAGACGAAAAAGCGGGCGGCCGTTGGGCCGCCCGCTAGTCTTCAGATTGCTCGTCTCTAATTCGTCGGCTTGTTCTCGTTTAGAAAATCGAGAAGTGCCCGATTATATTCTTCGTGGCGCTCGAACGGCGTGCCGTGCCGGGTGGGAAACACCTCGACCCCGGCCTGCGTCCCTGTCATGGCCTCCGCCAATGCCTGCGCAGCCTCCGGCCCGGTGTACTGATCCCCTGCCCCAACGATGATCAGCGTGGGGGACGTGATGTTAGCCACGTCCACGCCGGACGGGCCGCCCATGCCTGCCATGACACGGACATATTTCTCCGGGTCGTTTGCGGTTGTCACCGCGTAATGCGCCTCAACAGTCTCAGGGCGCGCGACCAGAAACTCGGGCGTGTACACCTGCTCGCGCCAGCCTTCAAACACAAAGTCCATCCCACCGGCGCGAATACCGGCCATTCGCTCCTCTCGCATTGCCTGTGCAGCGCGAGCTTCCTCTTCGTTCGCGGGTGGAGGCGGATCTAGCCTCCCGCCGTTGGATATCACGGCGCCCCACACCCGATTCGGGTGCGTCGCGGCAAAGTTGCGTACAATACCGCCGCCCATGGAATAGCCGATAAGCGCCGTGCGCTCGATACCCAAACCGTCCAGCAAGGCCGCAAGATCATCGACGAACGTCTTCTGGCTCAGCGAATCGTCCTCCGGGGTCTCAGTGTCCCCGTGTCCACGCACGTCATAAGTCAGGACGCGGAAAGACTCCGCCAACGCAGGAACCTGCAGCCACCAACCGTTGCGGTTGTCTCCGGAACCGTGGACAAGCGTCACCCACGGCGCGCCTTCAGGCCCGGTCGTCTCATAACACTGTTCAATTCCGTTTGCCGCAATCATCTGTGCCGCCATGCTCCCCCCAAATCCTCTGTCATGCGCCTTGCGCTCTTACTCGGCCGCGCTCGGATTGTAGCGCGAGCGACCCGTGACACGCCGCACTACAATAGCAATTGAGCCCGGAACGAAGGTGGGCGCAAGCAAGTTGGGAGTGGCGTCATGGCAATTGAATTCACCGTAGAAGTCCAATTCAATGCGCCCCCACAAAAAGTCTTCGAGGCTCTGACGAGCGTCAACTCATTCATTGATTGGATGCCGAACCTTAAGGAAATCAAAGTGTTGTCAGAGGGCGACATTGGCGAGGGTACGGTCTATGAGGAGACCCGCCGCATGTTCTTTCGCGACGCCACGGAGCGTTTTCGGATTAGCAAATATGAGCCACCCGACACGCTTGAATTGACCGTCGACGGGTCGGAGGGCAGCAGTGGCAGCGGCCAATACACGTTCTTCTACCGCCTGGAGGAAAACGAAGATGGCGGCGATACCAGCATGTCCATGCGGGGCGAAATCACGGGACTCAACAAGGTCATGGAGTTCATGGGGCGCCTGGGCGTGCGATTCATGGTGCGCGCCATCCGTAAGGACTACCATGCCCTCGCCAGCCACCTTGCTGCTCAAGCCAGCGAATGACGTTCTTCAATACAAGTGGGCGTAACCGCCTCTACGGGGATCTCGCTTATCTCTGGCCTCTGATGAGCCCGCCGGAAGAGTACGCGGACGAATCACCACACTGGCGCAACCAGATTCTGACACGCCTCCACAAGCGCCCCATACGCGCCTTGGAACTCGGCACCGGCGGCGGACATTTTCTATCGCACCTTACGGACATCGTGGACGCAACGGCCGTCGACCTCTCGGAGTCGATGCTGGAAAACGCGCGGCGACTCAACCACGGTGTGGAGCATATCCTCGGCGACATGCGCGATATTCGGCTTGAACGGACCTTTGATGCCGTCCTCATCCACGACGCCATCGCTTATATGACGTCAGAAGCAGATTTGACGGCAACGTTTGCCACGGCGCGGGCGCATCTTGAGCGGGGCGGTGTATTCATCACGATGCCGGACCATTACATCGACCGCCCCGTCTGGCCGTACATCAACCATCGCACTCACACGCGCGACGACCGCGAACTTACCTATATCGAATACTCATCACCGGACATCGAGAACCCGTCCTTGTTGCAATCGTCGTTCCTGTTCGTCATCACGGAGAACGGCGAACGACGCATGGAACTCGATCACCACACGACCGGACTATTTCCGGTTGATACGTGGCGGCGGCTGATTGAGGAGGCCGGTTTCAGCGTTGAGCGCCTGGACTATCCGGTCGCGGACGGGCCTATCAGCCAATACCTCTGGGTAGCCACAGCGGTCTAGGGAAACAGCGCGAACTCTTCCAGGCCTTCGGTCTCCGGCGCGCCAAACATCAGGTTCATGTTCTGGATGGCCTGCCCCGCCGCTCCCTTAACAAGGTTGTCGAGCGCGGTAACGACGATGATCCGCCCTGTCCGTTGATCTATCACCGGGTACACCTGCGTAAAGTTGCTGCCGGCCGTCTGTTTGGTCTGTGGCGGCGTCTTGGTCACACGCACGAAAGGCTCGCTGGCGTAGTAGTCCTCATACAGATCCCGCAGCCGCTTTGCGCCTTCGGGCGACGCTGGGAGCCGATTGTCCGACGGGGTTAAGTAAATCGTGCTCAGGATGCCGCGAGTCATCGGGATCAGATGTGGCGTGAACGTCACGGCCCACTTCTGCGACGGATCCATGTCATGCAGTTCCTGCGTGATTTCCGGCAGATGCCGATGGCCGGAAAGGCCGTAGGCGGACACATTCTCATTGGCCTCAGAGAAATGGACGGTCTGGCTGAGCGAGCGGCCCGCGCCGGACACGCCCGACTTGGAATCCACAATAACGGTCGGCTCAATGAGCTTCTCCCTAACGAGAGGAGCTAGGCCAAGCAGCGCCCCGGTTGGATAGCAGCCGGGGTTTGCGATGAGCCGCGCCTCCTTGATTGCATCCCGGTGCAACTCCGGCAGGCCGTAGACCGCCTCTTCAAGGAAGGACGGCGCGGGGTGCGGCTGATACCACGCCTCGTACTCCTCGACGTTGTGAAGGCGGAAGTCAGCGGCGATGTCCACTACACGGGCGTTCTTGCCCAGCATGGCAACGCACGCCTCCGCCGACGCCTTATGCGGCAGCGCTGAGAACGCGACGTCAACGCCATCCAGTTCATCCTGCTCGACGATGGGCAATCCCATCCTGTCCAGGTGGGGCAGATATTCGTCCAGCTGCTCACCGGCGGCGGAACGGCCCGTGACGGCCGCGAGTTCAACCTCGGAATGGCTACGCAGGATGCGCACAAGTTCCATCCCCGCATACCCCGTCACATTGATGATCCCCGCCTTGATGGTCATGGTGCGTGTTCCTCTGACTCCAATTGCATTGCTATCTGGCGTTATAGATGAACACCCATTTTAGCAGGATGGAAAAGAATCACATCGAGCAGAAAAGCCATCCCACGTATGAGTATTCGACATCGGAGCCCGCCCTACTCCTTCTCCGTGCTACTCGGGCAGAGATCGGAGAGAAGGCAGTCCCCGCAGTTGGGGCGGCGGGCGTGGCACACGCGCCGGCCGTGTTCGATTAAGTCGACGTGGAATTGGTAGACCTGTGACTCATCAAGATAAGACTCCAGTTGGTAGTGGGCCTTGTCTGCGTTCATCTTCTTTGGGATGAGCCCGAGGCGGCCTGAGACGCGGTGGACGTGCGTATCCACAGGCAGCGCGGGACGGCCGAGGCTGAACAGAAGCACGCACGCCGCCGTCTTCTCTCCCACTCCCGGCAGGCTCAGCAGCCACTGTCGCGCCTCATCGAACGGCATCTCGGCCAGGAAATCGATACTGAACTCACCGCGCTGGCGATGGATCTCGTTCAAGATGGCCTGGATGCGCGGCGCTTTGATCTTTGACAATCCGCCGTGCTTGATAACTGCCTGCACAGCCTCCGTCGGCGCGTCCACGACCTCCTGCCACGTTGTAAAGGCGGCTCGCAGGTCCGCGAATGTGCGGTCGGTGTTGAGGTCGGAGGTGTGCTGCGAGAGAACGGTGTAGATCAACTCGTCCATCGGCTCGGCGCGCTTGAACCAGGGACGCTCGCCGTTTTGCTCCAAAAGCAGCCGAGATACGTCCTGAGCGCGTTGAGCGCGGACTGTCGGGCGGCGGCGTTTCGTGGTCATCGCGTGCTAGACTCTCCCTATGGATTTCCCATCAATTCTAGGCATAAGAGCGATTAGTTCACCGGCAACCCACCTCCAGCAGTCACGCATGATGGTCACTATCTATGCGTGACGAAATGGCGCAGGCCCTCAGTGGCCACAACGCGGACTACATCGAGCTGCGGCTTGAGGAGTTGGACACGAACCACATCTCCATGCGCGGCCATGAGATTGACGACATCGGCGGCTCAACGAGCAGAGGCGGCGCGGCGCGGGCATATGTGAACGGCGCATGGGGATTTGTGACGTTCACGCAGGCTGACAATCTTCGTGAGCGCGTGGCGACGGCCGTTCGGCAAGCGCACCTTGCCTCCGGCGAGGGCGGAGAGCTTGTGCGCGGCGAACCCGTCATCGCAGAGCCGCCACCTGTTTTGGACAACGACCCGTTCCTTGTGCCCCTTGACCGCAAAGTGAACCTCCTGCAGGAATACGTTGAGGCTATGTGGGCCGTGCCGAATATCCAGAGCACGTCCATCGGCTCCGGCGACCGCCGCCGTGTCACGCACTTCGCCAACTCCGAGGGTTCGTATATCCGGCAGGAACGCGTGGACGTGACATTCCGCGCCCGCGCCATGGCCCGCCGTGACGGCGACGTGCAGCAGTACGGAGTCAGCGTCGGCAGCCTCGGAAACTACAACATCCTTGAGGGTCGCCACGACGAGATGCGGGAGATTGCCGACAAGGCCGTCGCACTGTTGGACGCGCCTCAAGTTGAGGGACGCGAATACACGGTCATCTGCGACCCGATTCTCGGCGGCGTATTCGCCCATGAGGCGTTCGGGCACCTGTCAGAGTCGGATTTCGTCTATGAGAACGATCAGATGAAGGAGATCATGGTGTTGGGCCGACGTTTCGGCGGCCAGCACCTGAATATCGTTGACGGCGCGTCGGTGCCCGGCCTCCGCGGCTCCTATGACTACGACGATGAGGGCATCGCAGCCCGAAAGTCGGATCTTATCCGCGAGGGTGTGCTGGTCGGACGGCTGCACTCACGGGAGACGGCAGGCAAGATGGGCGAGGGGGTGACGGGCAATGCCCGCGCCATGGACTATCGCTTCGCGCCCATCGTGCGCATGACTAACACGTTCATAGAACCGGGGACGGCCACGGCGGAGGAGCTGATCTCAGAGGTCAAGGACGGCGTGTACTGCAAGAACTGGTACGGCGGCATGACGTCCATGGAGATGTTCACCTTCTCCGCCGGCGAGGCGTACCGCATCCGCAACGGGCGCATTGAAGAACTGTTGCGGCCCGTCGTGCTGTCCGGAAACGTCTTCACCACGCTTGAGAATCTCGATGCGGTCGCGAATGATCTCGACATGAATCAGGGCGGAGGATGCGGCAAGGGCGGTCAATCCCCCCTGCCCGTCTCCAACGGCAGCCCGCACATCCGAATACAGAACTGCCTCGTCGGAGGCGCCTAGGCCATGACGCAGAGGCCAACCGCCGCAGACCTCGCAATGCTGGAGCGAACGCTCGCCTACGCGGGCGGCAAGACAACTGCCGCCGAGGTGTTCGTTAGCGAGGCTGAATCCACGCCCGTCAGTTTCGAGGCAGAAAAGCTCAAGGAAATCTCAACGCGCCAGACGTGGGGGCTCGGCATCCGCGTTTTCGTCAATGGGCGGATGGGCGTTTCATCCACAAACCACCCGGACAAGGTGGAAGAGCTGGTTGACCGTGTCATTGAGCTCGCCCGCTATGGCCCTGAATCGGACCTGACTCTCCCCGACCCGTCCCCGGACACTCCCTCCATCGAAACGTACGACCCCGCTATTGAGGAGGTCACGACCGAGGCCATGGTGGAAGCGGGGCGAAGGTTGCTGGATGAGGCCAAACCGTTGGAGCCTGAGGCGCTGTATGGGGCAAGTCTTACCTACAGCACAAGCAGTTTCGCTTTCCTCAATTCCAGCGGCGTTAACTTCGGCCACCGCAAAAGCGGATTCGGACTGTTTGTCTCCGGTACGTTGATTCGCGGCACAGACATGTTCTTCATCGGCGAGGGCGACCGCGGATGCAGCCCGGATTGGGACATGCAGCGCCACATTGACGGCATGAGGCAGCAGATCGAATGGGGTAAGGATATTGCGCCCACCCCCGCAGGACACATGCCCGTCCTCTTCATGCCGCGCGCAGTCTCATCCGTCCTTCTCGGCCCGTTCCTCTCCGGCATCAACGGCAAGACTGTACTCCAGGGATCGTCACCACTTGAGGGCCGGATCGGCGAGCAGGTCTTTGACAAGCGGCTGTCCATCGTAGATGACCCCACCCTCCCGCTCAAACCACCGTCACGCTCGTATGACGATGAGGGCGTGCCAAGCCGCAAACAGTTCCTTGTTCAGGACGGCGTGCTCCGCACCATCCTGTACGAGCTGCAGTCTGCATCCAAGGCAGGCGTAGAGCCGACGGGCAGCGCCTCACGGGGACTTGGCGCGATGCCTGGCGCAGGAACAACATATCTGACCATCGAACCCGGCAACGCCTCGTTCGATGACATGCTCCACACGATGGGTGACGGCGTCATCGTCGAACGGCTCATTGGAATGGGACAGGGCAACGTCCTGGGTGGCGACGCCGGCGGCAATATCCTGCTCGGCTACCGTGTGCAGGGCGGCGAAGTTATCGGCCGCGTCAAGGACACCATGCTCCACTGCAACATCTACGACATCCTCAAGGACATCATGGCCATTGGGGCTGAATCGACGGAGTTGGGTGGGTCGCTTGCCACCCCCGCAATTCTCTGTGACGGCGTTTCTATCGCCCCCAAGTCAGACTCCGAGTAACCCAGCGGAGCCGATACGATGCAGTCGGATGGTGTCGAGAGCGTTATCAACGCTATACGACAGGATCCCGGCGCCGTAACCGCCGCCGCCCTCGCCGAGCTCTCCGACCCCGACCGCGACGAATTGGGCCGGGTAATCGACACCCTGCACAACATCGATTTTGAATACCGGCGTTCCATCGTTAGTCAACTGGTGGAACTCGGGGAAGAAAACGTCGACTACACATTTGACCGCATATTCATGACCCTGATGGAGGACGAGGATGAGGAGGTCCGGGAAGCAGCAATCCTGGGGCTTTGGGAAAGCGACAATCGTGCCCTGATTGAGCCGCTTTTTGAGCGACTCTTGATTGACAGTGAAGAGCGTGTGCGGGCCGTTGCAGCTCAATCACTTGGCCGATTCGCCGTCCTGGCAGAACTTGGCGACCTTCTGGAGCGCGATGCCAGTCGTGTCCGTGAGGGCCTGCTTGACGTGATTCGCAACGAGCAGGAACCGTCATTCGAGGTGCGCCGTCGCGTGATTGAGGCAGTCTCCGCCTTCACAACCGAGGAGGTCCGCGAACTCATTCTCGAGACCTACGACAGCGCCAGTGAAACCCTCCGCGCCTCCGCCCTCTATGCCATGGGACAGAACGCGGACACATCCTGGCTGACGTACGTTCGCGAGGAAATGGAAAGCGACTCCGAGGAGGTGCGGTTTGAGGCCGCCGGCGCAGCCGGGCGTATTGGCGATGAGCGCCTGATCCCGGCCCTCGCCCGCATGGGCATAGAGGATAACACGGAGATCCAGGGCGCCGTCGTCACGGCCTTGAGCGCCATCGGCGGCCCCGCGGCGCAGCGTGTGCTACGCCGTTTCCTGCAGCACTCCGATGAGAATTTTCGAGAATTGGCCCTAGACGCGTTGGAAAGCATGCAGAGCTTCGACACCAATGCAGAGATCCTGAGAAAATCCGCCGGCAGCGCGGCGGACGCCGTCTCTCCGCTCAGCGACGACTCAGAAGATGACGTCTTCGAGAACTTCGATGACGATCTCGGCATCAATGAGGAACTTGACGATGACGAATTTGATGAAGACTGGTAGACCCAATGCCCGGTGAGACTCAGGTTGACCATGAACGGGTGCAATACGATGTCTCAGCAGGGGGCGTGGTCGTCCGATACACACCGGACGCGCGGCTTGAGGTCGTCATTTGTCGCCGCGTTTCCACCGGTCTCTGGGCGCTGCCAAAGGGTACGCCGGAGCCTGGCGAGACGCGGGAACAGACGGCGCTACGCGAGGTTTGTGAGGAGACCGGGTTGAGCGTCGCCATCATCACAGAACTTGGCAGCGTCCGATACACCTTCACGGTGGATGGGGTGCTCCATGACAAACAGGTCTACCATTACCTGATGGAGCCAATCGGCGGCAGTCTTGACGACCACGACGGCGAGTTTGACAGCGTTGAATGGCTGCCGCTTGAACCCGCCACTCTGGGCAGGATGACGTACGATACGGATGTGGAAACTCTTAACAGGGCCCTTCGAGCGCTGGCCACGAGCCCGGACGGAACCGATGGCCCCAAGAATTAAGCCGCTCATCGTCACCGGAGAGCGAGTCGGCCTGAGAGACAAGGCCGAGATGGATGCGTGGAACGATTACCTGTGGCGCTCAGACGATGAGTTGGCTGAGCTGGACGCCACCTACCCGCTCAAGATGACCTATGAGCAGTACGCTCCCATTCACAAGGACGACCTCAACTACATATCCAAGCGCAGCCACCGCTTTGCCATTGTCGAATTGTCTGAGGGCAGGCATATCGGCAACTGCATGTACTACGACCTTGACCGGCGCGCCAAAGAAGCCGAACTCGGCATCATGATCGGCGACCGTGCCTTCTGGAACGGTGGGTACGGTACGGATGCCGTCAAGCTCCTGACAGGCTGGATGTTCAACCAGTTGGAGCTAAACCGTGTCTACCTCAAAACGCTGGACTGGAACGTTCGCGCCCAGAGAGCATTCGGGAAGGCCGGCTTCTCCCAGACCGGCTTTCGTGAACAGGGCCGCTATCGCTTCATGCTCATGGACATCAAGCGGAACACCTGGGAACAGACGCAGCTGGACTCAGCCGAAACGGCCTAATCCAGGACTGCCGTCGCTTCCACTTCTATCAGGTAGTCCGGGTGCGCGAGGCTGCTAATGAACAGCAGCGTGCTCGCGGGAGGATCATTAGGAATATGGCGCTGGCGCGCTGCCCGATAGCCTTCAATGTCCTCTCTCCGCGTTAGAAACGTGGTGACCTTGACCACATTCGTCCACGTCGCGCCGACGGATGCGAGAGCCACCTCCAGGTTACTGAAGACCTGTTCTGCCTGCTCTTCAATACTGCCGACACCGACAATCTCACCGGCGGCATTCTGAGACGTCTGGCCGGCAATGTGGATGAAATTGCCAACCTTCACTACCTGCGTGTAGGCCGCCGGCTTGCTCAACCCGTCCGGTTGTATTCGTTCTATCGCCATGATGTTGCCCCTCTCCCTTGTTTAATCCTGCGTCACCCTAAGGCAGCGGCAAGTGATTCCCCAAACTCACGCGCTTGCCATTCCCGCACAACGGATGCCCCGTCCCTCGTCTCATCGTTCAGCAGCGACGCATCACGCGCCAGCCGTTCCAGGCTCTGCATCGGCCAGATCAGGGCTGGATCCAGATCCAATTCCTCGCCTTGATCATTCCGCCATGCCTTGAGGTCACGCAGTTGGTCGATCTGCTCACGGGTCGGTCTGCCTTCTAATCCGTTGGAGTTTGAGCTGCCGTTTCGTGGTCGGGTGACAGGTTCGGCAGCAAGTCCGCGTTCCCGTGCGCGTTGCAGCCGTCTGCCATACCGTCTCAGTGAGCTCGCCGGGACACCCTCAATCTCGCCCAGGTCATCACGTCCTGCGGCTGCAATGGTAGTCAGGATCGCATCGCTCATGATCTTGAACGGCGGCACATCGCGCCGCATACCCTCGTTGTAACGAAAGACGTACAGTTCGCGCAGCACGGCCAGTTCCTGCGGCCCCAATGCCCGGCTGCCCTTGGCATTCAGGAAAGCGATTTCAGGCGGGTCAGGCGCGCGATAGCGGATGTTCTCCAGCCGTCGAAACTCCTCTTCAACCCATTCAATGCGTCCCAATTCTGCAAGCCGTCGCAGCAGTTCATCACGCAGATTCTGCAGGTGTAGCACATCATCTACGGCATACTGGAGCGCCTCATCGGGCAGTGGCCGCACCGTCCAGTCCGCACGCTGGAGACTCTTGGACTTCACGATTGAGACACCGAGCGCGTCCAGCAGGACCGAGTCCAGCCCCACCCGCCGCATGCCGCAGAACTGTGCAGCGATGCTCGTATCAAAGATGTTAGCAACCCGGAACGACCACTCCTTGTCCAGGACGCGGATGTCATTCGATGCGGCGTGGATGACCTTCTCGACGTTGGGATTGGCCATCAATTCGCCCAGCGGCGCAACGTCATCCTCCGTCATTTCCAGCGGATCAACGACCCATGCTCTCTTTCCTGCAGCTATCTGCACCAGGCAAACCCGGTCAGGAAAGCGATGGAAGCTGTTTGATTCCGTATCAATAACGATGCACTCTTCGAGGGACAGTCGCTCAACGAGCCCGGCAAGGGCGTCGGCGTCCGTGATCATCTCGACTCGCGCGGGGCGGTTGCTCCAGGTCAGTTCAGTTTCTCCAATCCGGCAAGTCCGGCCAGCAGTCGCTTGACGCCCTGCCCCTTGAACGCAACCGTTACCTCAAAATCGTCTCGCGTCGGCGTCTCAAGGCACGCCACCACAACACCCTGTCCGAACCGCGCATGACCCACATGGTCGCCCGGCCTGAACGGCGCGGGGGCCTTGGGTACATCCAACTGCGGCTCCGGCATCGGCTCCCGCGGACCAGAGAACCCGGAAAGGGACGGCACGCGCCGCTTAATCAATTCTTGCGGCAGATCTCTCAAGAATTGCGACGGCTTGCGCGAAGCATAGACGCCCCGTGTGTTACGCCGCATCGCATGCGTCATATACAGACGATCCATCGCCCGTGTCATGCCCACATAGCAGAGACGCCGCTCCTCCTCTAACTCAGCCGGATCACCCGACTCGATGGATCGAATATGAGGCAAAAGTTCGTCTTCACAGCCCACGATGAACCCGACGGGAAACTCCAATCCCTTGGCCTGGTGGAGAGTGATGAGCGTAACGGCGTCAAGCCGTTCCGAACCCTCCTCGCGGAGGGCGGCATCAAGGTCTGTGGACAGTGCCACCTGGTCCAGAAAAGCTGCGAAAGCCTCTCCGGACTCTAATGCCTGGTACTGGGCTGCAACGTTCCGTAACTCTTCAACGTTGTCGAGCCGGTCCTCTGCATTCTCATCCGCCTCAAGGAATTCTCTGTAGCCGGTCTTGCTTAGAACCTGGTCGAAGAACTCGAGAACATCTTCGCCCCGCAACGCCTCAAGAAGTTCCGTCATCATCTGTACGAAGGCACGGACGGAGTGTTGCGATTGTGCCGGAATTAGGGGCACATTTGGACCTTCCCCCTCCGCCGCGACCTGCATGGCCGCGTACAGCGGCACATTGTTGGCTTCCGCCCACTGCTGCAGCAGGTCCAGCGACCGCCGGCCGATCCCGCGAGTGGGCACATTCACGATGCGCAGCAAACTGATGTCGTCAAAAGGATTCCGCAGAACCCGCAGGTATGCGACAACGTCCCTGATCTCACGCCGTTCCCAGAAGCGCAGGCCACCGACGATGCGGTAACGGATTCCCGTTCGATTGAACGCATCCTCAAATGCGCGGGATTGGGCGTTTGTGCGGTACATGATCGCGCAGTCGCCGTATCGTGTTTTCTCCTCCGCAACGAGTCGTTCGATCTCTTCTGCGACGTACAGTGCCTCGTATTCCTCGTCGTCAGCCGACTCAATCGTGACCGGCCTGCCGCTCCCCTTCTCTGCCGTCAACTCAATCTCTTTGCGATCCTTGTTTGCCTTTACAAGCGCGTGAGCGGCATCGACGATTGTGGAAGTTGAGCGGTAATTCCGGCCGAGCGGAATTGTTTGTGTTTCCGGGAAATCGCGTTCGAAACGCAAGATGTTCTCGATATCCGCATGCCTCCACCCATAGATGGACTGATCCGGATCGCCGACCACACACAGACTGTGATGCTTGCCGGCAACCAGACTCGTCAGTTCATACTGCGCGCGATTCGTGTCCTGCCACTCGTCAACCATCACATGGTCATAACGATTCTGGAGTTTATCCCGTACTTCGGGATTCGATCGCAGCAGAAGGACCGGCTTCATAAGCAGATCATCGAAGTCAACCGCGTGCGCGGCTTTCAACAGCTGCTCATAGCGGTCATAGCAGGAGGCGACGATTCTCTCGTATCGGTTTCCAGCCTGTGACTGGTAGTCGCTGACGGTAAGCATCATGTTCTTCGCGCCGCTTACCGCATTGAGAACGGCCGGGGCTCGGTACGTCTGCGGGTCGAGACCCTCGGCTTCAATGGCGCGCTTCATGACGCTGGTCTGGTCATCCTGGTCGTAGATGACAAAGTCCGCCGGGACGTGGATATCCTCGCCGAATTCGCGCAGGATGCGCGCTCCGAACGCGTGAAATGTGCCCATCGTCAACCGGTTAGCGCGGTCTCCAATGAGCGACTCAACGCGTGAGCGCATCTCACGCGCCGCCCTGTTTGTGAACGTGACGGCAAGGATGCGCCGCGGATTCACGCCGAGAGTACGAACAAGGTAGGCGATACGATGCGTGATGACACGGGTCTTGCCTGAGCCCGGCCCGGCGATGATCAGAACAGGGCCGTCGACAGCCTCAACGGCCTCACGTTGTTCTTTGTTTAGGTTTTCGAGAATATCGCGCGCTGCTGCGGTAGTCATAGAAGAAACCAATCTCCACTAAGCATACCAGCGGCGCGCGCCTATAGGCGGGTTCAAAACGACCCGAGGGCGGCTCTCTAGCCGCCCCCGGTTTCTTCTCAATTGCCGCAGGCTGGACTACGACTGCTTGGCCAACTCCAGAGCGCGTTCCATCATCTCCGGCGGCGGTGCGAACATCGCGAACGGATTTGGCATGACTCCCAACGGCACTTCAATCAGCGCCGGGGCCTCGGCCTTGAGGGCCTCCTCTACCTGCGTCGTCAACTGCTCCGGTGTCTCTGCCCGCCTGCCCTGCGCGCCAAAGGCCTCTGCGTACTTCACGAAGTCCGGGTTATGCAGATCGGACGCGATAAGTCGATGATTGAACTGGGTATCCTGGATGCGCCGCACGTTGCCAAATGCGCCGTCGTTGAATATCACTGTGACCAGGTTGATGCCATAACGGACGGCTGTGGAAAGCTCCTGGGCGCCGTACATGAAGCCACCGTCGCCGGAGATTGCCACGACCGGCCTATCCGGATTCCCAACCTTGACGCCGAGGGCAGTGTTGAAGCCGTACCCGAGCGTGCCCTGGTAGCCTGCGCCGATGTAGGTGCGCGGGGAGTACACCGGGAAGCCCTGGTTGGAGAAGTAACCGACCTGCGTGACTTCCGTGACGAAGATGCCCTCATCCGGCAGCGCATTGCGGATCGCGCCAGCATACTCGGAGACCGGCGACATCGCGGCCAGCTTTTCCTGAACCGTGGCGCGCGCCGCAGCCATCTCGTCGTCACGGGAATCGCGCGTCTTATTGTGTCGGGGCACCCGGCGAACGAGGTCGGCGAGTGACCCCCTGGCGTCTGCGACGATGCCGATGTCAGGCCTGGAGTTTCGGTTTAGCTCTGTGTCGTCGATATCAATATGAATGACCGTCTGATCTTCATCCGTTGGATACGGGTTGGGGCCGGGCATGACGAAACGCGTCCCGACGGCCAGCACGACATCAGCGTTGGGCAGGAGATCATAGGCAGCGATGGACGGCAGGGCGAGCGGGTGACGATCTGACAGCGCACCACGCCCATTCTGTGAGACGATCACGGGCGCGCCGAGCATCTCCGCCAACTCCTGCAATTCCGCCGTCGCTTCGCTGGTGATGATGCCACCACCGACGAAGATGAGGGGGCGTTCAGAATTGCCCAACGCGTGGGCCGCTTTCTCCAACTGGTCAGGATCGCCCTGTATCGTATTCGGCATCCCGGGCTCATAGAATTCAACGTCCGCGGGTGTCATAAGGACATCCATCGGCACCTCGATTTCGACCGGGCGAGGGCGGCCTGAGTTCAACTGGTAGAAGGCTTCCCTGACGAGCCCGGGCACGTCCGACGTATTCATCGCGCGTCCCGCCCATTTGGTGACGGCGCCTATTGCCTCCAGTTGGTTCTTAATCTCGTGCAGCGCGCCGCGTTCCTTGCCAATGTGATGTGTGGGAACCTGCCCGGAAATGCAGAGGACACGGGAATTGGTGGCATACGCGGTTGAGAGGCCTGCGCCCGCATTGAGCAGTCCGGGGCCGGGCACCACCAGGCATACTCCAACCTTGCCGGTGGAGCGGGCATAGCCGTCCGCCATATAAGACGTGCCCTGCTCATGGCGCGTGTGGACCACGCGTATCGAGTCCCGTTCCTCATAGAGAGCGTCAAAAGCCCAGTCGAGCTGCACGCCGGGCAGTCCGAACACCACCTCAACGCCCTCACGCTTAAGCGCCTGAACGAGAGCCTGTCCTCCGGTTAGAGTCGGCATGATCCACCTACCTCCCGTGCGCCTGTCGGCGGCTTTCTTCCCTTAAAGAGCGATTACGCGCCCTGTCAGGGCATGACGTAATTGTGAGTGCATTATGACGCACTTGGCGCAATGCCGTGCATCCTCTTAGGGAACGAGGAGGGGGTGTTCCTCAGTGACGATCCACGTCTCTGCCGCCAGCGCATCTCGTAGCGGCTTTGGCAGCGAGAAGATGTGGCGATGCGTGATTCCGTCGTAGTAGCCAAGGTTCACAGTGATGCGATCTGAAATGAGTGTGTCAACCCGCTCCGGTGCGAGCACAGCAGGATCCTCGCCACTCTTTGACGCCAAGACAAAGCTCCACGCGCCGCCAAAGTCCATGATTACCGGGCTGTACCCCGTGACAATCGGAAAGACTGAGCCCAACGTGTAATAAAGGGCCGTGAATCCGCGAACAAGGTCCGTGAGGGCTTCCGGCTCGTGGCTGTTTGCGTCCGTGGCCGGACCTGCTGTCATGCCTGCAATGGCCGGGCCGGACTGAACTACGAGCGCCCCGTTGTCGGTCAGTCGATCACTCGCCATGCGATAGAACTCCTGCGTATAGAGTCGATAGGCCGGTCCTGCTTCCATCGGGTCCACAAGGTCGAGAATCATCACGTCGAACGGCTCGTCGGAGTTTTCGAGGTACGCAAGCGCGTCTTCATGACGGAGCTCGACTCGTGGATCGTCAAAAGCGCCCTGATGCCACGTGGGCAGATGCTCTTTGCAAAGGTTCACGACCTCTTCATCGAGGTCGACCATCACCACGCTCTCAACTGAGCGGTGCCGCAGTACTTCCCTTAATGTCGCCCCCTCGCCGCCGCCGCCAATGAACACTCGGCGCGGCGCGGGATGATGGAGCATTACGGGATGAACTAGAGCCTCATGGTAGACGTACTCATCCGACTGGCTGGACTGCGTCTTGCCATCGAGGCGGAGGACGCGGCCAAAGATCTCAGTATCAAGAATCTCAACCTGTTGATATTTTGTACGGCCCGAATAGACCACTCCGCTGATACGAGTCAGTTGATGAAGGGATGGCGTGACAGCTTCTGTCGCCCACTCGGCGGCGGTATACGAGTATTCGGCGGCGTCGCCGCCGGCCGGCTGATTAGGCGCCCGGGACACCGGCGAGATCAAGCTCCGAGCGCGTCACGGCACTCGTGGTTGAATCAAACTGTCCGCGCTGGAGCGTGACAACCGACCGATCCTGCGAACGGAAAGCATCGGCGATGTGGCTCGTAGCCTCTTCGAGGCGCGACGTATCGCCGCAAGTAAAGATGTCGACAGCAGCGTAGCCGTGCTCCGGCCACGTGTGGATACAGATGTGAGATTCGGCAATGATAACGACGCCAGTAACGCCCTGGGGGCTGAACTGGTGAAAAGCGTGTCCGATAATCGTTGCGCCAATACGTCTCGCCGCGTCTATGAGCGTGGATTCTACGTTTCGCAGATCATCAAGCGCATTGGCATCACAATCGCGGAGTTCCACCAGCACATGTGTCCCTAGAGCATTCAATCTCACCTTCCCCCACATCAAGATTTTTGGCGTGACCGCCATTATACGGGCGGCATTTGACGCTAAGCAATAGGAAAATGGCGCATCCTGAGCCAAGTATCATTCCAATAAGACTGCGGCGAGGCGGTTGTCCGCCTCGCCGCATATCTTTGGCACTTGCCCCTACCCTCGGGAAGCGCCGTTCTCCCATCCATCCTTTTTGCGCGGGGAGATGGTTCTGGGAGAAGGAGGAGTAAAGCCACTTTACCGAACGGGCGTTCGCTTGTCAACCCCTTTTGGATAATTTGTTCGAAATCTCTCAAGGCATGGCCTTGATTGGCAGACGGAAACGGGCGCATAGTGGCGGCGCGGATAGCTTTTATCGCTTTGCGGACAAGCGGGGAGAAGGGAACGGACACCATGGATTTCAGTTACTCGGAGCAAGACGAGGCCCTGAAGCGAGAGGTGCGGGACTTCGTAGAGGCCAATTGGCACTCTCCATACGAATCCCACATCAATTCCGTTTATTCCTACGACGTCGACACGCCGGAGGATGAAGTCCTGTTCCAGGAATTCACGCGCAAGTTGGCCGACAAAGGCTGGTACACCATGCACTGGCCCACGGAGTACGGCGGTCAGGGCATTCCATTCACCACACAGATCGCTTACCGCGAGGAAATGGCCTATCGTGGCGCGCCAATCGCCCAACCCGGATTTGAAGCGCCGATGCTCATGTTCCACGGACAGCCCTGGCAACGGGATTTCTTCCTGCCAAAGATCGCGAGCGGCGAACTCATCTCATGGTCGCAGGGCTTCAGCGAGCCGAACGCGGGCGCGGACCTTGCCAATCTCCAGACCCGGGCTGTCAGAGACGGTGATGACTGGGTGGTCACCGGCCAAAAGATATGGAACAGCCAGGGGCATCATCCGTGGGTCGACTGGGGTCACTACCTCGTGCGGACGGACCCGGATGCTCCGAAACACCGCGGCATTTCCTATCTCATCATCGACATGAACACGCCCGGAGTGGTCAAGCGGCCGCTGGTCGACGCCCTGGGACGCCGCCGTTGGAGCGAAATCTTTTTGGACAATGTCCGCGTTCCTTCCCGCAACGTCATCGGTGAGGAAAACCGCGGCTGGTACGCCGCCATGACAACTCTCTCCTTTGAACGCTCACAGATCGAAGCTCCCGCGCGCCGCCTGCGCGACCTTGAACGATTCATCGACTACGCTCGCGAGGCTCGCATCAACGGCGGTAAGCTCATTGACGCCAAGCAGACGCGGCACATTCTGGCGGATGCCCGCATCCTCATTGAGACGGGCCGGATGCTCGCACTACAGGTGGCGTCCATCCAGAGCAAGGGCGAGGTGCCGCAGATGGAGGCGGCCTTCTCCAAGCTGTTCCACGACGAGATGACGGCGCGGGTGTATGAGCTGCTGGCACGAATACTGGGGCAGGACGCCGCCATGACGGTTGGCGAGCCGCGCGCGCCGCTGGGCGGATACCCGGCAGTGAACTCCTACCTCAGCTGGATGAACAGGTTCGCCGGCGGCGGGCGTGAGATCCAGCTGAACATCATCGCCCAGCGCGGCTTGGGGTTGCCGAGGTAAGCATCGTCTTGCTTGCGGGATAAGAAGGGGCGCATAGTAGCGGCGATTGGGGGGCCAAGTTATGGCAACAGATACTGCGCCGTTGAGTGGACTCCGCGTTTTGGAAATCGCGGGCGAATTCATTGAGCCTGTCGGACGCCATCTCGTTGATCTTGGCGCAGACGTGACTCTAATCGAGCCACCGGGCGGCAGCCCCTCACGCCACATCGCTCCCCAACCGTCCCGTCCTACGACCGAGCCGCGCAGCCTCTATTTCCTGCGATTCAACCTCGGTAAACGGAGTGTCGTTCTTGACCTCGACACTGAAGAAGGCTCAAGCGTCCTGCGGGATTCCTTGTTGCCGAACGCGGATGTCCTGATGACATCATTTAATCAGCAGGAACTGGAGTCGCACGGACTCGACTACGCCTCCCTCACGGCGATCAATCCCAACATCATCCTGACCACTGTCACGCCGTATGGTCGCAAGGGAATCCATGCCGGATTCGCGGGTAACGATTTCACCGCCGGCGCGGCAGGCGGCATGACATTCATGGAGGGACGGCGCGACGGCCTCCCTGCCGCGCAGCCCCACTACCAGGGAGTACAGATGACCGCGCTGCATGCGGCATACGGAACGCTTCTGGCGTGGTGGCACGCGCGGAACGGCGGCGGCGGGCAGGAGGTGGATGTCTCCCTGCAAGACGTCGTGGCGCACGAGTATTTTAATCTTGTTTACTACGCCTCCTACGGCGAGATCGTGCAGCGGGTCGGGGGACTGAGCGGCGGTCGTCCCACCAACTACTTCCCCTGCTCTGACGGCTGGATACTCATGTCCCTGATCCAGGCGCACCAGTGGGAGGCGTTTGCGGAATGGACGCAGGACCCGCTGATCATGGATCCAATGTTTGACGATTCCGCCGTGCGCGCGGACGCTGTCGAGTTCCTTGATGAGCGGATATCCGAATTCACACGGTCGATGACCGTGCAGGAATTCCTGGAAGGCTCCATCCCTCGCAGGATTCCAGCGGGACCGGTCAACGACATCGTCGGACTCATCAACCACCCGCACACGATCGCGCGCAATGCCATGACAGAGGTCGATGATCCGGTCATTGGCGCCTATTCGACACAGGGAGCGCCGTTCAGGTTCAGCCGGACGCCATGGGAGATCAAGGGCCCTGCCCCAACCATCGGCCAGCACAACGGCGATCTGGCGGCAATCACAGCGCACCCACATGAGAATGGGCACCTAGCGCCCTCCATGACCTCCACCCATGAACGCGCGCTGCCGCTTGAGGGCATCCGCGTTGTCGATCTGACGAAGTCGTGGGCCGGGCCGTACGGCGCGCGATACCTGGCGGATTTCGGGGCGGAGGTCATTCGTATCGAGTCCACCAAGTTCCCTGAGGGGCGCGTGATGGATCCGGACAATCATGACGCGTGGCTTCGGTCCAACACGATGTACGGGGAGATTAACCGCAACAAGTATTCGGTCGCGCTCGACCTCCACTAGGAGGAGGGCAAGGACATCTTCAGGAGACTGGTCGCGGAAAGCGACATCGTGCTCGAGAACTTCCATTACGCCACCCTGCCCCGCTGGGGCATGGCATACGAAGATCTCAAGAAGGTCAACCCCCGCATCATCGTGCTGAGCGCGCCGGGTTACGGCTATGAGGGGCCGATTCGTGACTACTTTGCCTATGGTGGCTGCATCGGCGCATATGCGGGCATCTCCACGCTGTGGGGGCATGCCGACTCCGAGGTGAACGAGCGACCAAAGCAGGCGTACACGGACTTCGTGACGGCGGGACATCTCGCGCTGTCCGTAATGGCGGCGTTGCATGAGCGCGAGCGATCCGGTGAGGGGCAGCACATCGAACTGACACAGATCGACTCCGCCGTGGCGATGGTGGGCACAGCCATCCTTGAGCACACCATTAATGGAGAGACACCTCAGCCCATCGGCAATCGCAGCCCACACGCCGCGCCGCAGGGCGTTTACGCGTGCATCGGCGTCGATAAGTGGGTAGCTATATCCTGCGAGACGGACGAGGAATGGCAGACGCTGGCAAATCTCATGGGCGGCGCGCTGCCCTCCGAACTCGGTGAAAAATGCGCCACCCTGGAATCACGCCACGCGCTGCACGACGAACTCGATGTCGCCATCGGTCAGTGGGCGTCGGGCCGTACGCCGGGGCAGATAATGCAGGCGTGCCAGAAAGTCGGCGTCAAGGCGGCAATCGTCGCGTCCGGCGAGGACCTGTACCACGATCCACATCTGCGCTCGCGTGGCTACGTCGTGGAAATCGATCATCCCTGGCCGGGCAAGCTCCAACACCCGGGCATGACGGTGCGGCTGACAGAGACGCCGGGGCAAGTTCGGATGCCCGCCCCGCTGACGGGGCAGCACACGGCGGCAATCGTGGAGCGTGTGCTCGGCATCAAGAACGATGAGGCGGAGGAACTGACAAAGGCCGGCGTGCTGGTCTAGGGGAGATTGGGGGAGCGATGGACTTCCGGTTTACGGCAGAAGATCAGAAGCTGCGCGATGAGGTTAAGAACTTCGTCGAGAGTGAGTGGGACGCCCAGGGCATCGACTCATTCAGCAACTCCGTCTATTCCTATGACGTCCACCACGTCGAGGACGATCAGCGCATCCACGAGTACACCAAGAAATTGGCCGACCGCGGCTGGTACACGATGCACTGGCCCGAGGAGTACGGCGGGCAGAACGCGTCGCTGAGTCGGGTGTTGGCTTACCGCGAGGAGGCGGCATACCGTGGGTCGCCCGTCACAACGCCGACGTTCTTCGCGCATACCCTTATGTATTACGGGCAGGACTGGCAGAAGGAAGAGATTCTCGGCAAGATTGCCAGCGGCGAGCTGATCAACTTCTCGCAGGGATTCAGCGAGCCGAACGCCGGGGCGGACCTCGGCAGCCTGCAAACGCGCGCTGTGCAGGACGGCGACGATTGGGTCATCACCGGCCAGAAGATCTGGAACACCGGCGGCCACATGGCGGACATCGGCCACTACCTTGTCCGCACCGACCCCGCCGCCCCCAAGCACCGCGGCATCTCCTATTTCGTCGTTGATATGCACGACCCCGGAATCACACTCAGACCACTGTTCGACGCGCTCGGTCGGCAGCGATGGGTTGAGGTCTTTCTGGACGGCGCACGGGTGCCGTCGCGCAACCTGGTGGGTGAGCTCAATCGCGGCTGGTACGCCGCAATGACGAACATGTCGTTCGAGCGATCCAACGTTGAGGCACCCTCTTACAGACTCCGCGACCTTGAGAATTTCTTGGACTACGCGCGCGAAACGCCGCTCGCGGATGGCTCACGCATCACTGACGACCCCATCGCACGGCACGTTCTGGCAGACGCGCGGGTGCTGATTGAGCTCGGGAGGATGATCTCGTATCAGGTGGCGTGGATCCAGAGCAAGGGCGAGGTCCCGGCTATGGAGTCGGCGTTCTCCAAGCTGTTCCACGACGAGATGACGCCGAACGTTTTTGGCGCGCTGAACCGCCTGCTGCGCGAGGCAGGCATCTTCAACGTCGGCGACCCGCGTGCGCCCATGAACGGCTATCCGCAGGTGAACTCCTACCTAAGCTGGATGAACCGATTCGCCGGCGGCGGCCGCGAGATTGAGTTGAACATCATCGCGCAGCGTGGGTTGGGGCTGCCGAGGTAGGCGACCCAGTACGATCCCTTCTCCCTTGCGGAGAAGATCAGGGTGAGGAGAGTGCCACTCGCTTGATGGCGACTTCCTTAGGAGGTGAATCATGACATCTGAGGGTGAGACGTATATCACGGCGGAGGTGGAGGCGTATATCGGGACGGAGAGTCCGCCGCTTGTTTCTCCTCCCGTGTCGGAGAGCGAGATTCGACGGTTCGCGATGGCGGCTTATTGGCCAGAGGTGCCGCCTCGTCGCTTCTGGGATGCGGAGTATGCGAAGTCGACGAGGTTCGGAGGGATCGTCGCGCCGGATGAGTTCAACCCGTTTGGCTGGATGATTGGTCGGGCGCACATCGGGCCGCAGCCGACACACATCGACGAAGCGCAGGGACAGTTGGAAGAGGCTCGCAACCTGCGACCGCCGGGGGCGCCGGAACGGTATCTCTACGCCGGTTCATCGTCCGAGTACCACGCCCCCATTCGCCCCGGGGACGTGATTACATCCATCTTGAAGTTCTCTGAGGTTTACGAGCGGCAGGGCGGTTTGGGGTTGATGCTGTTCTACGTCGTTGAGGAGAGGATGACCAACCAGAATGGGGAGTTGGTGCGCGTGTTCAGGACGAACAACATTTTGTACTAGCCGCGACCGACACAGAGACCACGGGACCGGAGGCAAGACGATGACTCTCTACTGGCAAGACATTGAAGATGGGGCGGAAATTCCAGAGTTCTCTCGCACGACGACGCTCATGAATTGGAATCGGTGGGCGTCCGTGAACGATGAGTTCGTGCCGATGCACATGGACGATGACGATGCACGCGCGAATGGTCAGCAGGCTGCGTTCGGCGAAGGGCCGCTGCGCTATTCGTATCTTCATAGCGCATTGCGCGAATGGATCGGCGACGACGGCGACATCGTGTTCGTCAACGCGCAGTACCGCGGAATCAACTACAAGGGCGACACGCTGACCGTCTCAGGCCGCGTGACCGGCAAGCGGGAGGAGAACGGCCGCCATCTCGTGGATGTTGACCTCGCCATCACCAATCAGCGCGGTGAGGCCGTCACCCCCGGCAACGCGACGGTGGCACTGCCGAGCCGAGGGTAGGCATGCCAACGTTCTATTGCATATGGGTGCAAGACAACAGAAGAATTTGTGGCCCCGGTAGGAAGAGAACTTGGCAAAGAAAGTCAGAGATGCAATCCGTATCATTCAGAGAGACGGTTGGTATCATGTGCGAACAAGAGGAAGCCATCGCCAATATCACCATCCGACAAAGCGAGGCACAGTGACCATCGCCGGCAACAGCGGGAAGGATCTCGAACGCCGTGACTGGGCAGACATCATGCGGCAGGCAGGATTGAAGGAGCGTTACTGATGAAGCTCAAATACGCGGTAATCCTGACTGAGGGGCCCAACAACTGGACTGCGCGCAGCCCTGATGCTCCCGGATGCGTTGCAGCGGCAGATTCATACGATGAAACGCTTCACATGTACACCGAGGCCCTCATCGACCACCTGGAGTTGACTGCGGAGCACGGCTATTCGATCCCATGGCCAAAGTTGGGTTCTCCGGAAGAAGCGCTGGCAGCTGATGCGACGTTGATTCGAGAGCTTGCAGCGGAGTATATGGGCGACTCCTCTGATGAGGAAGAGGGTTGGTCGCCACCAATAGGGACAATGATTGAGATAGAAGTCAATATCTCACAGCCCGCTCCTAGCTAAAACAATTCTCACAACAACGGTTGTAAACCCTCCCTCTGCGTGACAACCCTGCCCTCTCTGTGCCACTGTGTCGGCAGCGAGGCGAATAACGCCCGCAATGGGGGAGGAACAGTCTATGACAACCGCAAGTGATCTTTCGCGCGTGGCGGCGATTATCGGCGTGGATGAGTCCGATGAGATGGGCCACGTGCCGCACAAATCATCTATGCAGCATCACGCGGAGGCGGCGGATAACGCGCTCCGCGACGCAGGTCTCACGCTGGATGACGTCGATGCCCTGTTCTGCGCCGGCGTCGGAACGGTTTCCGTCGCTGAGTACCTTGGCATCGTGCCGAAGTACACGGATACGACGTCCATCGGCGGCTCATCGTTCCTTGCGCACGTCGAGCACGCCATGGCTGCCATCAACGCGGGCCTCATCGATGTCGCCCTGATCACGCACGGCGAGGCGGGACGTTCGACGCGAGGGCGTGTTGGGCGAGACCCGACGGCGGCAGGCTCGCAGTATGAAGCTCCCTACGGCATGATCGGCGCGCCGGTCGCGTATGCAATGGCGTGCAGCCGCTATATGCACATGTACGGACCGGAGCGCGTGCGGCAGGCCATGGCGGACGTGTCCATCGCCACGCGCAAGTGGGCGCTCCAGAACCCAAAGTCGTTTGTGAATCACCCCAGCTGGATCGGTCCCGCCGATGTGGGCTATGAGGATTACCATGACTCGCGTTGGATTGCGTGGCCGTTCCACATCATGGACTGCTGCCTGGTGACGGACGGCGGCGGCGCGTGTGTGGTCGTGTCGGCGGACGTGGCGCGCAACGCGAAGAAGAAGCCGGCGTGGATTCTCGGCTCAGCTGAGGGTCACGACCACCAGATCATCAGCCAGATGCCGGATCTCACCCGCACCATCGCTCATGAGACGGGGCCGCGGGCGCTGCAGATGGCGGGCGTAACCCACGATGACATCGACCTAGCGATGATCTACGACTCGTTCACATACACGGTTCTCACAACACTGGAGAGCCTGGGTTTCTGCGGGCCGGGCGAGGCGCCGGACTTTGTAGCGAACCTGCGCACCGGGCCGGGCGGCGATTTCCCAATGAACACGAGCGGCGGCGGGCTGTCCTACGCCCATACGGGCATGTACGGCATGTTCCTGCTGATTGAGGCGACGCGGCAACTGCGCGGCGAGAGCGGGGATCGGCAGGTCGAGGACTGCAACCTGTCGCTGGTGCACGGCACCGGCGGTGAACTGTCCTCCACCGCAACGCTGGTTCTGAGCAATTCATAGGGAGAATGACGATGACAACCCAACCACCGGCCCGAATGCCACTGCCCCTGCCCACACCAACACAGGAAAACGACTTCTACTGGGAGAAGTGCAAAGAGCACGAGCTGTGGCTGCGAAGCTGCAACGCCTGCAATGAGCCGTACTTCTACCCTCGCGATATGTGCCCGAAGTGCCACTCACGCGATACGACGTGGGTGCAGGCGAGCGGACGCGGCGAGGTGCACGCGTATGCCGTGGTTGAGCGACCGCCGACGCCCGCCTTTGCAGGGGAAGTGCCATTCGTCACGGCGCTGATCAAACTGGAAGAGGGGCCGATCCTACCGACACGCATCGTCGGAGTGGAGCCCGTGCCGGACGCGGTCAGCATCGGCATGGCCGGACAGATCGAGTTCGACGACGCGAGCGAGACGATCAGCCTGCCGGTGTTTCGGCCGAATTAGGTTCGAGAAGGCATATTCACCCCCACCCTAACCCTCCCCCATCAAGGGGGAGGGGATCTTGGATTCAACCCTAGCTCTCTCCCATCAACGGGGGGATTCTGGATTCAACCCTAACTCTCCCTCATCAACGGGAGGGGATTCTGGATTCAACCCCAAACTTCCCCTTTTGTTGGGGGAGAGGCTTTTACTGCTGCGGATCGTTGTAACCCTGGGGGAACGCATCGCTTCTTGGTCCCTGGCTGCGCGTCAGTCGAGTTTTTTTGCGCGGTGTCTGTTACTGCTCGGTGGCATTTGCGTGCCGCGCGTTGGGCCGCCGCCCCTTCCATGCACGGGCCGTCCGCCGTGGACGCGCCGTGCGGTCGCCATTAGTGACGCGGGATCAGCGCGCCAAGGTGACTCCCGCTCTTCCGATCAAACGACGTACGCCGCCATCAGCTGCGGTGGCCGAGGCCGCGCCGTTTCCGGCGCTGACCCGTGGGCTCGGCTCGTCATATCGCGGAATCCCCGGCGACATCGGCTGCGTGGGGAAACCGGACGCATCCTGAGGGGCTCGAACGGGTCGGGTTCAGTGAGTCGCTCAGGGCAACGGGCGGGCCAATTCAGCTTACGGACTTTTGCGACCGCATAGCCGTGGTTATCCGGCCGGTATGTCCGGGATCAAGGTAGCGATGCGTTCCCCCGTGGGGCGTGCCCTCCGTTGCTCGCCCTGGGATTGGAGGCGGCACGGGTGTCGACGTTCCGGGCTGCCGTGGTGATTGCTGTGTTGGAGGACTGTAGTACGGGTGTTTTGTTTGGGTCAACGGTGTGGTGGCAGTTGAAGTGGGGGCGGTGACGGATAGAAAAAAATGGAGCGGAAGACGGGATTTGAACCCGCGACCTTCTCCTTGGCAAGGAGACGCGCTACCACTGCGCCACTTCCGCCTGACCGACCTAAATCGCTCTCGCATGTGCCGAGGGGCAGAGTTGAACTGCCGACACCGCGATTTTCAGTCGCGTGCTCTACCACCTGAGCTACCTCGGCTTGGTGCGAAACGTGCAATACAGCTTAATTTGGCGTGGCGGGTGTGTCAAAGGAATCTTGGGGGGTGTTATTCACTTGATTGGCGTTACGGGAATTGGTTGCGCTCCAGGATTCAGATTCCCGCCTACGCGGGAATGACGGGTGTGGGGTGGGGGTAGAGTAGCGGGAGGGGAGGAAAAAGATGCCGGAGGCGCCGGAGTTGGCCGTTGTTCGGGAGGTGCTGGAGCGGCGGGTTGTGGGCGCGAGAGTGGAGTCGGCCCGCGTCATCCGTCCTACCGTGCTGCGGACGCTTTCGGAGATCGACGTCGGCGCCGATATTGAGGGACGTTCGTTTGTGGGCGTGTCGCGCTACGGCAAGAGCGTTACCCTGACTCTCTCCAACGGCATGGCGCTCGTCATTTTCCCGATGCTCACCGGCAGGCTGCGGTTGTCAGCGCCTAAAGACAGGCTCACCAAGACGGTTAGTCTCAGCCTTAGCCTCTCCAACGGGATTGACCTGCGTTACCTGGATGATCGGCAGATGGGCATGTTGTACTACGCGCCGACGGATCGTCTCACCGAGATTCCTCGCCTGGAGGAAACCGGGCCGGACGTTTTGGATGAGCCGCTGAGCCTTGACGATTTCGCGACACGGCTGCGGCGATTCACAGGCGAGATCAAGGGAATCCTGACACGGGGCGCGCTTGCCGCAGGCATCGGCAACGCATACTCGGACGAAATTGTATGGGAGGCCGGCATCTCCCCGTTCCGCCGCCGAGCAGATTTATCGGCGGACGAAATCGCCCGGCTCCATGCCGCCGTCTACGCCGTTCCGCGGCGCGCGGTCGTCGTTCTCCGTGAGCTGATCGGCGAGGATATTCACCTTGAGCGGCGCGAATGGCTGTCCGTCCATGGCAAGGCAAACAAGGAATGCCCACGCTGCGGCGGGCGCGTCAGCCGCCTCAGCGCCAACCGTCGCATCACGGACTACTGCATGACCTGTCAGCCGGGGCTGCTGATCAGGAATTGAGCCGGCGGGCTCCCTCGGAGGAGGGAGCTTGGATGGCGGAACGACGTTTGGGCGGCTCAATGAGATTCAGATTCCCGCCTGCGCGGGAATGACGGAATGGGTTGCGGGAATGACGGGGGGCGGGATGATGAGGGTTGACAGGGTTATTGAGACAAAGTATCTTTCATATAGCCCTATTGCAAGACGTAAGAATATCGGGCGGAAGTGAGACTGAGTATCATGACTATCGAGATACGTGGTTCCACCATTCTCGCGGCTCTGGAAAACCAGGGCTACCGATCCACCCTGCCCCGCAGGGAGATCATCGAGAACCTGGAGAAAAGGAGTGATGGTTTCACCGCTGAGGACCTGGTGCGCGATCTACCGCATATCGGCCGCGCCACCGTCTTCCGCACCATCAAGCTTCTGCTGGAAGCGGGCATAATCTGCAAGTTGAGCCTCATCAATGGGGAGCCACGGTATTCTCTTGCACATGCGGAGCATCACCACCACACGGTGTGCGTTACGTGCGGAACCATCGGCGAGTTTCACGCAGGCACGGTTGAGCGCATCCTCCGCCTTATAGGCAATGAGGTTGGCGGTAGTATCATCGGACACCGGATCGAGCTCTATATCAGTTGCGCTGACTGCGCGCGTCAGAATATACCCGTTCCGACCGTCGGGCACACGCACGTCTCCTAACTGGGTCGACATTCTTTATTGCATATCCCGTAAGGAATATCAGAATGGCCACACAGAACAACTCCGGGGTCGGCCCGCCCAGCATTGTAGTCAACGACCTGACCATTGAACGGTCCGGGACGCGGATCCTTACCGACGTCTCATTTGAATTCGGACCCGGCACGCTGGTTGGCGTGGTCGGACCGAATGGCGCGGGCAAGAGCACATTGTTCGAGGCCATCTCAGGCCGCATTCCCATCGACCATGGCTCCGCCGCTATTCATGCAGAGCGCCCGCTCAACCAGGGCGGCGTGGCATATGTTCCCCAGCGGGACAGCATCAATTGGAGAATTCCGGTCACCGTTGAGGACGTGGTCATGATGGGCCGCACCAACTCAAAGGGGTGGCTGCGGCGATACGGTCGAGAGGATAGGGAGCTGTGCCGGCAGAGCCTTGAGAGGGTCAATCTGTGGGATCGACGCTCCGCGCTCATGACTGAGCTGTCCGGCGGCCAACGGCAACGCGCGTTCATCGCCCGGGCCCTATGCCAGGAGGCGTCCGTTCTGCTGCTTGATGAGTCCTTTAGCGGTGTGGACGTGGGAGCTCAGGAGGACATCGTGCAGGTGCTGCGCGGCCTCCGTGACGAGGGCAAGATCATCCTCCTCGCCACGCATGATCTGACAAATCTCGCAGAGAGATTCGATATCTGTCTCTGCATCAACAGACACGTCTGCGCCTGCGGACCACCCGAGGAGGCATTTACGCCCCAGGTGCTGGAGGAACTGTACGGCTCTCACGGAGTCGTTTTTGCCACCGGCGGCAACACCCACTCACATGAGGAGCCCGGGCGGACGCCTGTGCAGGAACGACACGAAGAGACCCATCCTGTCCATGATTGAGTACATTTTCGACCCATTTCAATACAACTTCATGATCCGGGCGCTCGTCGTGTCCGTCCTGGTCGGCGCGATGTGCCCCATCATCGGGGCATATGTCATCGCGCGCGGGCGCTCATTTATGGGAGACGCCCTTGCTCACTCCGTGCTGCCGGGAATGGTGGTGGCGTTCATGTTGGGATTCAGCCCGCTGGCCGCAGCGGTGCCGGCAGGTGTCGGCATTGCCGCGCTTATGGGATTCATCAGCCGCAAGACGGGCGTCAGTGAGGACACGTCCGTCGGCATCGTCTTTGCAGGCATGTTCGCGCTCGGCCTAACGATGCTGGCGACAGCGGAGGGTCTCACCGTTAACGTGGAGGACCTCCTGCTGGGACAGGTGCTTGGCGTGACAACGATGGACGTCTACGTTTCGCTTGGGCTCGCCGCCATGGTCATCGCCGCTCTCTATGCCATCCACCGCATCGCAGTTTATGCCACGTTTGATCCCGTCAGCGCGGAGGTGGTCGGCATCCCGGTCAACAAGGTGGATTACGCCCTGCTGACGCTGCTTGCGCTGGTCATCGTAATTGGAATCCAGGCCGCCGGAATCGTGCTGGTGATGGCAATGCTCATTACGCCTGCTGCGGCGGGTCACTTGCTGGCGCGTCGGTTCGTCAGCGGCATGATCGTCGGCGCGGTCATCGGCTCGCTTTCCGCCATTGCCGGACTGTATCTCTCGTACTACATGAACATCCCGTCCGGCCCGGCGATGGCGCTCATTGCCACCGGCGTGTTCGCCCTCGCTGCGGCGTACAAGCGCCGCACAATCTAGATTCTCGCTGCGCTCAGAATGACATTGAGGGGGGCGGTGTTTGACGCAGCATTGACCGCGTGGCTATGGTGGGCGCGTGACGGATTTCGAAGATGTTAGATCACACGCGCAACGTCCCTGCCATCGCTTGAACGGCGCATGACGCAGCAGACTGCCGAGCCTCATGAAGCGGCTGAACTCGAGGACATTGAGCGCCGCGCCGTCGATTTTGCCCGCAAGGCCGGCGAGATTCTCCTCAGCCACTTCCGCAAGCCGTTGGAGATCGAATACAAGTCCGACGGCCGTCGGGACCCCGTTACACAGGCCGACCGCGAATCAGAGGACTGGCTCCGCTCGGCGATTGCCGAGGCATTTCCCGATCACGGCATCGTTGGCGAGGAGAATCCGAACTCGGAGCACGGCTCCGCCGAATTCGTCTGGGTACTTGATCCGCTGGACGGCACGACGAATTTCCTGAACGGCCTGCCTGTCTTTGCGACGTCCATCGGTGTGCTGCACCACGGCCGCCCTGTTGTCGCGGCGATCTTCGTACCGGGCCCTGACGCAGGCTCCGTCATTCATGCGCGACGAGGAGGCGGGGCGTTCCAGGACGGCAGGCCAATCGCCGTCACTCCCAACTCCGAGCCGGAACGCGGTCGACTCACCGGAATGCCGTCCTATTACTGGCGAATGTGGGGCTTCAAGGACGGCCTGCGGATGCGGTTGGGGGAGATCCGATCTCTCGGCTCAATCGCCTATGAGATGGCGCTGGTTGCGCGTGGCTCGATGCAGTTATGCCTCTTTGCCCAGCCGAAGATCTGGGACGTTGCTGCGGGAATACTCCTCATCCAGGAGGCAGGCGGACGAGTGCTTGAAAAACGCGCTCGACGCGCCCGGTGGTCGCCTTTCAGTGTGTTCGGGAATGAATCGGTGACACTGGACGAGCTGCACGACTGGCGATCCGCCATTCTGGCAGGCAGCGAAGATGTGGCAGTGCACGCCGGGGATCGCATCCACCTGCGCTCACGATTCATCTTCCGTCTCCGCCGTTGGTGGGCTGAGAGACGGAGTAGGAAAAGTCAGTAGGCGGACAACGGCTATGAACGGCAGATTTACTACGTTTGGTTGCGGCCCGAGATTCAGATTCCCGCCTTCGCGGGAATGACGGGGTGGGCGGCGGGAATGACGGGTGGTTAGAGCGGCGGCCAGGGGACGTTGCGGCCCAGGCCTGCCACCGGGAAAATCTTCTCTTCTAGCAGCACTTCCAGCCGGTCCCGCAGCGCATCCACCTCTTGTTTGAAGAGGAATTCGGATAGAAGGACGGCGCAATCCGAGCCGTCCTCAAGGCGGGGGCGCAAGTCCTGCAGGTCGCTGAGCAAATCGTCGGGTATCGGTTCTCCCTCAAAGTCCCAGATCACCGTGCGCAGCTTGTAGTCTTCGTTGAACATCAGGCCGTGGTCGATTCCCCAGAGTCGCCCTGATTCATCCCGCAAGCAATGGCTTCCCTTGCGGTCGGCGTTGTTGGTCAGGGCATCGAAGAGGGCCATCCGCTGCAGGTCTGCACGGTGCTCATTTCGCAGCGTGAAATACGTCTCAGCCGGATTGTGCTCCACGTAGATCTGCACCGCGCCGATGCCGTACGGTCCATCCCGGGCGATGGTGAACGGAACCATGTCCCAGCCGAGAGCACGGCTCAGCTCGAACGCCGCGCATTCCCTCAGATACAACGTTCCCATCGGAAAATCCCATAACGGCGCCTCTCCTCGCTGCGGTTTGTAGATGACCCTCGCCTGTCCAGCCTGCCCTTCGATCAGCCCGGAAAAGACGGCGTTTGAGCCATAGGGGTGGGGCCGCATATCCACGAAGTCACCGGCGCGAATTGCCGCGACGATGTCCGGTTCGGGATTCGCGTAGGAGTAGCTCCCGGGCGCGGTCATGTCCTTAAGGAGAAAGGCCGCTCATCTGGGCGGGCCTAGTCCGCGCCGCCCGCCGTCGCGCCATGGTGCCCGTTCGTCATCGGGCACACGTGATTCATCCCCGGGTTCATCGGGCCATGGCACAACGGGCACCGCGGACGACCGGCCGAGTAGATCTCCATGGCTTTGGTCGACCAATCCCGGCTCTGCGCCACCGTCGCCCAGAAGCGCAGGCGAGGCTGGGCATCATCTTCATCCTCTATGTCGTGCGCCTGGAATTCGATGACGTGTGGCGATTCCAGGTACCCGACGGCCCACGAACCGGACTGAAACTCGAAAGATTGCGACAAGGACTCCGTTGGCAGCTCTTCCATGTTTGTCCGGCGGGATGCGGATTCTTCAACGTTTCGCTGAACCATTTGGAGCAGACGATCAACAGACAGCGCGAGGCGGCTCATATCCTCTTTCTCAAGCCAGATCGTCGCGTCGCCGCCCGGGCCCTGCACGAGGATTCTGAATCGCCGGTCTCCCGGCTGCCCCACGGCTTCAATTACGAATTGGTTGGCGGGCCCGATGATATGAGCGTCGTCGGCCTCTGTCATGCAGAGACCGCCAGGAGTTCCTGCGCGAGGGGTGAGTCCTGGAGTTGGTTCGCCATAACGGCGATCTTGTCCGGGTGCATCTGCCCGCGTCCGCCAAGCGCGCCGTCGCTCAGGCGCGTCGCCGTTGCTACCGTGCCGCCGGGCACAACTGCGACCGGTATCTGTAGTTCATCGACACGATTCTGCACATACGGGATGGGCCCCTGCCCGCCCGTCAAGATAAGCCCCTGGCAGCCGGTGGCCATTGCGGGCATCTGCAGGTCGGGGCGATCCCACCGCGTCAGGACGATCTTCTCGTCGGCCTGTCCGTAGTAGTAGATGCCGCCGTCCAGCGCCAGCGCGCCCACCATGACACGCGGAACAAGAACGTCCAGACCTTCCGGATACGCAACCACGTCCGCCTCAAGATGCTCCACGATCTCACGCATCGTTGGCGCGCTCAGGGTGCCGTCCTGCTTGATTGCACTAGCCGGAGGGAGGCCGGCGTCCGCGATGGCCGTCAACAGATTGGATTCCACGTAGTGCATCCGCAGTTCCGGTACCGCGTTGATGATGATGCGGGAGAGTCGATCGCCGAACTGACCCGCCACTGCCCGGATGCTTGAGACATCTCCCTCGCCCATGGAATGTTCGTCGTACCACAGAACGAGCCAGAGCTCGGCATCCAGCGCCTCGGCCAGCGCGGCATCCACGCTGCCGCCGTCAAGGCCGGTACCGTCGATGATTGAGAGTTCCGCGCCGGATTCCGCGTTCGAAAGCGTGGCGCGCGCGGCGTCGATGTTGGCATGGAATCGTTGAGATATGTCATTCGCCGGATCAGAGGGAAAGAGGCGGGTGTCCTCGGGTTCCACGGCGTTGCCCTTGGGGGCAGCTGCTCGCAAGGCCGCGCCGTCGCCTGCAAGACGCGAAAGCGCCGAGGCGATCACCGTCTTTCCGACGCGCGGCTCAGTAGAGCCCAGATAGATTCGGCGCATCAGCCAGTCCACACCTGCGTCATGTGCCGAAGTATAGCATCGGGAACGACGTTGGCGGGTTTGCGCGGAATGACGAGCGTGGCGCGTCAATAGTATTGTGAGAGTGACAAGGGGGAGAAACACTATGACTGACCGGATTACTGTTGGGAATGTTGAGATTTTGGCGTTTGTTGATATTGGGCCCGCGCCGCGGGATCCGGCGATGGTCTTTCCGGATGTCCCCGCTGCATCATGGGACGCCTATAAGGACAGCATGACGCCGGACGGCCTGCTCCCGTTCCAGATGGGATTCTTTGCCCTACGGTCCGGCGGGCAGACCATGCTGGTGGACACGGGCCTCGGGCAGGGTCCGTTCGAGGCGATGGGCGGCATCGGCGGCCAGTTGATGGACCAGCTTAGCGGCGAGGGCATCAGCCCGGACGAGATCTCCCGTGTCCTGATTACCCACCTCCACGGCGACCACGTGGGCTGGAACGTCACGTGGGACGGCGACACTGCACGTCCCACGTTCCCCAACGCGACGTACTCCGTCCCACAGGGCGACTGGGACTATTTCACGTCCGCGGATGTTCTGCCCAACTCCCCGCACATGGAGAACAGCGTCATCCCCTTGCAGGGCCTCAACGCGATGGAGCTTGTCGGCGACAACGCGGCCATCACGGACGAGATCACCACGTTCGTCACTCCGGGTCACACGCCCGGCCACCAGTGTTTCCTGATCAGCTCCGGCGGCGAGAGGGCCATCATCATCGGCGACGCCCTACACACCGCAGCGCAGCTGACGGAGACCTCATGGAACGTTGGGTTTGACGTCGATAAGCCGCTTGCCGCTCAGACGCGGGGCTCGCTGGTTCAGCGTCTTGAGGACGAGGGACTCACGGTTGCTTCGGGTCACATGCCGGTGGGCACCAACATCGGGCGTGTCGTTCGTCTTGACGGCAAGCGATCCTGGCAGGTTCTGTAGGGGAGGGATTCCCCCCACCCCAGCCCTCCCCCTTTGATGGGGGAGGGAGCTAGTTTGTGAGCGCGCGGTTGTTTTCCGCGATCACGTCGAGCATTGCGGAGCAGATGATCTTGATCCGCGCCTCCATGTCCGCGTGGGTGTCCCCGTGCTTCGTCCGCTCGTTTTGGTCGGAGAGGCGCAGCACGGGATTGTAGTCGGCATGCTCCGGGTTCAGCGAATTAACCCATGCTGTATTGTGTTCAAAGACGAGTCTGTTAAAGGTTGATTCAAGAGTTGCGCGGTCAAGGCCTGCCATCGTGAACGCCTCCCTGGCTAATGACTAGTGTTTTCCGACTGAAACAGTCTACGTCGCATGACTATACGGTGTTGCGAGTACGGTTGACACTTGCTACAATCTGACGGACAAGGGTCATGCAACCCGTGCATGGCTGCGCGTTGACGCATCCGCGTCGCGTACGCGGGTTCACGGGGGTGCGGACTGTCAGGCCTGACCTGGCAGATTAGACCGCAAAAAGCGCGGCTGCGGAAAGGAAAGTAAGGCGTCCATGAGAAATGAACTTTATCGCTCAGTTTCGTGGCTCGGCTTGACCACACGCATGCATCTGACACACTCGGCCACCAGATACCTCATCCTCGGCATCGCAGCTATCATTGCCGCATTCTTGATGCTTCAGGCTACCGGCACACCTTCACCCGTGGCTGCCCAGACAACCATAAATCTTGCCGTGGATCAAACCAGGTTAGTCCCTGTGGAAGGCGAAATTGATTCGGTAAGTGTTGATCACCCAGGCATCGTACGGGCCACTATCCAGGGCTCGAACGTAAGGCTGGTAGGGCTAGCCGAGGGCCGCGCGGAAGTGACGGTCACGGCCACAGACAGCAACGGCAATACGGCCATGCAAATGTTCACGGTGCGCGTGTCCGGAGTGCCCACTGAGCCCACGTTAACGCCGGTGCCCACGGCAACACCATTCCCCACCGCAACACCGGGACCGGAGGCCACAGCAACGCCACGGCCAACTGCGACACCACGGCCGATACCCACGAATACACCAACACCGGAACCGACGGCAACGCCACCACCGCCGGAGCCCACCGCAACATCGGTGCCGCCGACAAATACGCCGGTCGTTGTCGAACCGACTGCGACACCGGAGCCTGATGATGGTGGTGGACTTGGCATCGGCGGGATCATCATCGGACTGATCATCCTGGCGCTGCTCGGAATCCTCGCCTTCTTCCTGCTGCGCAGGCGCGGGGGAGATGACGGCGGAACACCGCCCTACGGCGGCCCAACGACGGATAACGGCATGAATGGCGATGACAACAGGGACGATGTGATGGATGACAACGGCGGCGATACGGACGACGCCGACGACAATGGCGATAGCGGAGACGAGGAAGAGAACCGCCAGTAACGTCGCCTATAACAGGAACGTAAAGAGGGTGTGGCCAATGGTCACACCCTCTTTCTTTAACGGTCGCGGGAGCCTGCGCGCCAGATTACGGGCGCAGCCGAAGAATCTGAAGACTCGTTCCTTCAAGTCAGCGTGGAATGAGTCGCCGCCATTTTGGATTCTTCACTCCGCTGCGCTCCGCTCAGAATGACAGGGTTGGGGGCCCTGTTCGGAATGACGTGGGTGGGCCGCTCGCCCTTCGACAGGCTCAGGGTGAGCGGTAAGGACTTAGCCCTGGTCTTGGAGTGCCCGGTAGACTGCTTCTGCTGTTATGGGTAGGTCGCGGATGCGGACGCCGATGGCGTCCTCGATGGCGTTTGCGATCGCGGCTGCCGTGGGGGTGTTGGAGCTTTCGCCGGCGGACTTGACGTTGTAGGGGCCGGAGCCGCTTGGGGCTTCCACAAGCACCGTCCGCAGTTCGGGCAGATCGCTGACTGTCGGAATCTTGAACTCGGCCAGTGACGGGTTCGCCACACGGCCGCCCTCATCCACCTCCAGCGCCTCCATCAACGTGAAGCCGATGGCCTGGACCAGGCCGCCCTCAAGCTGACCCTGGTGCGAGACCGGGTTGATGATTGTTCCGACGTCGTGGGCCGTTGTGAATTTTTCGAGTGTCACCTGCCCGGTGTCCGGATCCACGCGGACTTCGGCGATCTGCGCCCCGAACGATGTCATGGGCGATGGCGACGTGTCCTGCACGTGGCCGCGCTCCACAACCGGCGCGCCTGCCCGGGCAACTAGGGTGGCGATTTCTATGGATTCTTCTGGATTCCCGCTTTCGCGGGAATGACGATGGATGAGCTTGCCATCCTCGGCGGCAATCGACTCCTCGTTCCAGCCGAGGAGTTCCGCCGCAAGCTGCTGTAGACGCTGTCGTGCCAGGGACCCCGCCTCATGCCCCGCGACAGTGATGAGTCGCGTGGTGTGGCTGCCGCCGATGCCGGAGTCGAATGAGACGCTGTCCGTATCACGCGGCACGACGCTGATTCGCTCAAAGGGAACGCCGATCTCCTCGCTGACCACCTGCGCCAGAATCGTGTACTGTCCCGCGCCCTGCTCAAAGAGGGGCGTCTCAACGGTCACGTCGCCGGAATCGAGAACGGTCACGGTCGCGTGGGTCTCACCGCCCGGCGCGCCGTGGTCGGCCATCGCCATCCCGCGCCCGACGTATTGCGGTCGCGCTTCGTGGTAGCCGGCCTCGTCGACGGCGGCTTCCAGCGTTTCACGCGCCCGAAGGTCAACAAAGTGGTGGCCCGTCGGCGTTTCTTCTCCCTCGCCGATCATGTTCGTCAGTCGGAGATCCAGCGGATCCATGCCGATGGCGCGGGCGAGTGAGTCCATGTGCGATTCTGCGGCGAAGATGGATTGCGGTTCGCCCGGCGCGCGGTAGTGGCCGCCGGGCACAGAATTTGTGTAGACCTGCCAGGAATCGATGCGGACGTGGGGGATGCGGTACGGCCCGCCCGCCAGGTGCTGCGCGCCGACGAGGTTCGCAGTGGGCACCGGCTTGAATCCGCCGTATGCCCCGCTGTTCCAGAACGCCTCCGCGTGCCACGCAACCAGCGTGCCGTCACGCTTGACGCCTGCGCGAATCCTGACTTCGCCGCCATGACGCGGATTGGCCGCCTGCAGTTCTTCCGTGTAGTCCATCACGATCTTGACCGGACGCCCGCCCGCGGCCCTGGAAAGCGCGTAGGCCAGCGGAACGTCCATGGAGCTGCCCTTGCCGCCAAAGTCACCGCCGATGTAGGTCGGATTGACCTTCATGGAGTCGGCGGGGATGCCGTATGCCTGCGACATCTGCGCTCGCATGTTGAACGGCGCCTTGTTGCTGGCCCAGATCTCCGCGCGACCATCCGGCTCGGCTTTGACGACGCAGTTGTGCGATTCAAGATAGGCCTGGTGTCCCTTGGAGAGCGAATAGTCCGCCTCAACGATGACGTCCGCCTCCGCGAAGCCGGCCTCGATGTCGCCCTTGTCCCACGACTGGTGGGAAAAGAGATTCAGATGCCGTCCCTCAACCTGTGCGGGCAGGCCTTCGTAGGAATTCAGATCCGGATGCAGGACGGGGGCGTCATCGGCCCGCGCCGTGCGCACGTCCGCCACCACCGGCAGCTCCTCGTATTCGACCTCGATCAGATCGAGAGCAGCGTCCGCCAGGTCTTTGGTTTCGGCCGCGACAGCCGCCACCTTGTCGCCGATGAAGAGCGCTGTTCCCTGTGCGAGGACAGGCACGTCATAGAGTCGTCGGCCGATCCGCACTCCCTTGATCAGGTCATGGTCTCCGGTCAGGACGGCGTGAACACCGGGGAGGGCCTCCGCCTGCGCGGTGTCAATGCTGACGATACGGGCGTGTGGGTACGGGCTGCGGAGCGCCCTGCCCCACAGCATCCCCGGTAGAGTTACGTCCACCGTGTACTCTGCGCCGCCGGTCACCTTTTCCGGTCCGTCCTTGCGCGCAGTCGACCTGCCGAGTTCACGATAAGCAGTTGTCATCCTGAATTTCTCCTTGATGAAATGGCTCCGCGGGTAGGACTCGAACCTACGACCAATCGGTTAACAGCCGACCGCTCTACCGACTGAGCTACCGCGGAGCGCTATGGATTGCGCCCGGGCACGCGGGATATGTGACCGCGATGGTTGACGGACGCTCATTCAGTATACGTGACGCTACCCACCCTTCGTCATTCCCGGCACAGTACCAATCGGATTGGATTGGACATGCGGATATACTCTAGTGACGGAGGTCAAGCGCACAGTGCCCCAGATTGCATTCATCGGAGGCGGCGTCATGGCGGAAGCCATGATAACGGCCATCATCCGGAACGACGTTGCCGCGCCCACGGACATCACTGTCGGCGAGATCGACGGCGAGCGCCGCGATTACCTGGCGCAGAAACATGGCGTCCACGTGGTCGCCGACAACTATGACGCGGCCAAGATAGTCTCCAACGGGTTTGCCGTAATCGCGCTCAAGCCCCAGCACATCGACGTTCTCTCCACTCTCAAGAGGGGGAATGTGGTCCCGGGGCCTTACCTTTCCATCGCCGCCGGCGTGCGCATCGACAAGCTGCGGGAACTGACGGGCTGCGAGCAGATTGTTCGCGTCATGCCCAACACTCCCGCGCAGATCGGCCATGGCATGAGCGTGTGGACTGCGACGCCGGACGTGACCCACCCTCAACGCGACATGGCGCGCCGAATCCTTGGCGCGATGGGACGTGAACTGGAAGTCCACGATGAGCACTACATCGACATGGCGACGGCGCTGAGCGGCAGCGGGCCGGGTTACGTATTTCTGTTCCTTGAGGCCCTCATAGATGCCGGCGTCCACATCGGCCTCCCGCGCGATCAGGCGGAACTTCTAGCGCGGCAGACCCTGCTTGGCTCCGCGGCGTTGGCCGACCAATCAAACATCCATCCCGCAACGCTCCGCAATATGGTCACGTCTCCGGGCGGCACAACTGCGGAGGGCATCGCCGCGCTTGAGGACGGGGGACTCCGCGCGGCCGTCACGCAGGCAGTCATCGCCGCCTATCAAAAGTCGCGGCAGCTGTCCTAGCTGCCTCTCACAACCGTCCGCTATTCTTGACTGATGGAACTACTTGCAAACTTCATTGAGACGCTCGCGCTTGTATTGACCATCGCCATATTTGCACGGGCGATCCTGTCGTGGTTTCCGAACGTCAGCAATGAGAATCCGCTGGTTGCGATGGTCTACCATGTGACAGAGCCGATTCTCGCCCCCCTGCGCTCCGTGATCCCGATGGTGGGCATGATGGACATTTCGCCAATGGTGGCGATTATCATCCTCTTCGTCATCCGCAGCATCTTTGCGTCCATATAGCCGTCAGGAACGCGATATCGTTTGGCACAGATAGGCGTAAGTTGCTATGATGCGGCAACTATAGAACGGTATCTGGAGGAATCGGAGAGCTAATGACTGAGAGCGCCACGGCGCAGGAAATAGGACTTTTCCGTCGCTACGGCGCGGCGCTCAAATACAGCGATTACCGTCGATTCTGGATATCTGCAACTTTCGCCGGCGCAGGCGTTTGGGGTCTAATCGCCGCCCGCGGCGTCCTTGCTTTCGATATCTCAGATGAGTCTTCGCTCTGGGTCGGGATCACCACATTCGCTGCCCTGATTCCGTTCGTTGTCGTTCCTCCGTTCAGCGGCGTACTGGCGGACAAGTTTGACAGACGGTACCTCATCGCCATCGCACACGCGGTGAATGTGCTGCTGGCGCTTCTGCTTGTGCAGTTGTATTTCACGGATACGATCGCGCTCTGGCACCTGCCGGTCGTGTCATTACTGAGCGGTATCGCGCGCGGCGTGCAGATGCCGACGCAGAACGCGCTGGTGCCAAATCTGGTGAGCAAGGACGACCTGCTAAACGCAATCGCCTTGAATAACATCTCATTGCAGGGCGCGCGGCTCATTGGCGGCACCGCCGTGGGACTCCTTGCCGTGTTCAGCGACGCAAGCATAGGAATCGCCTTTGCGCTCGCGGCAGGCGGCTACACCGTTGCAACAATCATGGTGCTGACCATCCGCACGGCGTCTTCAGGAGCGATCCAGCAGGGAGACTCGATCTGGACCGTCTTCACGGCAGGCGTGGTGTACGCATGGAAAACACCGACCGTCGGCCTCATGCTCATCTTCGTCGCCTTCCACTGCGGCCTGACGATGGGATTTGAATCGATTCTTCCTCTGCACGGAAAGGTGAAGTGGGCGGCGGCAGACACTGCTCTCCCGTACTTCCTGGCGGCGTTCGGGGCGGGGGCAATCATCGGTGTGATGACCATCGCCGGAATCCGCAGCGACCGGGGCAAGGGCATTGCGCTGCTTATCGCCTCGGCGGGCAGCGCAGTCGGTGTTCTCATCCTGGGCTTTGCACCGTCACAGTCATCGGGCCTCTTTGGCGCATTCATCATGGGACTGACCCAGGCGCCATTCATGTCGCTGGCCATCACGTACATACAGACCGTTGTGCCGGACGCCATTCGTGGCCGCGTTTCGAGCCTCTTCGCCATGTCCGCGCTCAGCCTGATGGCGATCCTGAATGCCGTGTTTGGATTCATTGCGGACATCGTGGGATCGGTTCCCGTTCTCATCGTTTCCGGATTGGCATTCTTTGTTGTTCTATTCATTGCATTGACCGTTGTCACCAAGCTCCGCCGTGTGATGACCGCAGGATTCGCGGCGAGCCTGCAAGCTCCCACTCCCGTACCTGCCCCGAGTGGCGGTTCGAAGTAACCGCCCGTCACCGCCACTTTCTGTCGCAGGTGGTAGAATTGACGGTAGTTGCGAAGAACGGCGATGCCTATCGCCGCAGGTCAACCGAATGGCATCAAATGCGGGGTAGATGATGCCGGGGGGTGTGGTATGAGCGAGCGCGAGCTCCTGAAGGGAAGCACGGATTCCCTGTTCCTGGCGCTGCTGAGCGAACGACCGATGTATGGCTATGAAATCCTCAGGGAGGTGGAACACCGCTCCGGGGGATATTTCTCCATGAAGGAGGGCACGCTGTATCCCGCTCTCCACCGCCTGGAGCGCGACGGCCTCATTGAGGGGCTGTGGCGCACCTCCCCGGGCGGACAATACAGACGCTACTACGCCATTTCCAATCCCGGTCTCCAGCGTCTGGAGCAACGGCGAGTGGAATGGCGCAAGTTCTCGCGCGCCGTCAACATGGTTATAACCGGCTCCACGCCGTAGCGACCCATACGGACATGCCGTCACCGAGCAGCATCTCCACTCCCATCCAGGCCCTGACGAGCCAGGTTCTCACGAGAATCCGGTCGCGTCGGAGTGTACTCCGGGAGCTGGCTGATCACATCGAGGATCACAGCAACACCTTGCGTGAGAGTGGTCTCAATCCCGTTGAGGCCAGAGCGCAGGCTGTCCGCGCCTTCGGGGATACGCGTACCGTCACAGCGCAATTGGAGCGCATCCGAAACCAGGGAACGTGGCCGGACGTGGCGTTGTCCGCATTTCCGAGCCTGTTCGTCGCCTTCCTTTTCGCAACAAACCGATGGCTGGATCTGGAATGGATCGTTGGCGCGGCCGCAGTCGCGATTGTAATAAGCGCGCTTGGCGTCTACCGATTTGGCCGCCGCGCCTGGGTATTCTCGTGGCTTGGATACGCCCTCTTCCCCGTCCTGCTCATCAGCATGGTCAGCCTGGGGACGACTGCCTATGCCGCCTGGAGCGTGTTGGGCGGCGGTTACGAAGCGCGTGATCCGTTGAGCTGGGTTCTCGGAATCGGGCTTGGTGTTGCCGGCCTTGGCGTGATCGGCGCGTTGATGGCGTGGCTGAGCCGCAAGGACTGGATTCACGCAATCCTTGTCGTACTGCCGATGACCCTGTTGGCCGTCGCCATCCTCGCCTTTGAGCGTGGCGTCTATGCGACCATCGAGCAGGCCGAGGCACAGAATGCGGTGCTCTTTGGCGCGTTTGCCATCGTTGTCGCAGCTGCCGTCAGGATGACGGACCGCCTGTTCAAGGTTGGGCTGTTGGCCGCCTCTCTTCCCCTCGGTTTCCTCTTGATCTCCGGCGGTATCGACATCGCTTTCCGTGTAATCGTGACTGCGGCCCTGTCATTGCCCACCCTGTTTCTCATCATCGCCCCATATGTCGTAACCATTCGCGAACCGGACACGAACGAGTGGCTTGAGCAAAACGCGTGGCCGCGATAGATCGGCAGCAGCGCTGATGGGATTCCCCTGGTCGACCAACCCGTGACATACATCGCAGCATTCATTCTCGGATACATCATCGGCGCAGCCCCGATCATCTACTTTGTGGGGCGAGCGCGCGGCATTGATCTGCATTCCGTTGGCACAGGCAACATCGGCGCGGGCAACCTCTGGCGGCACTCCGGCATGGCCATTGGCATGCTGTCCGTCCTTATTGAGGTCGGCAAGGGAACAGTGGCTGCCCTGCTCGCCATGGCTATTTTCCCGGGCGATGACACGCAATGGCTCCTCGCGGCAGGGGGCATTGGAGCAGTCGTTGGCCAGATGTGGCCCGTGACCCTCCGCTTCCAGGGTGGGCGCGGCAATGGCACAGCCGCCGGCGCACTGGTCGCAATCGACCCGTTGGCGTTTGTATTTGGCTTCGGCATCTTCCTGCTATTCGGTGCACGGAAGATCATTCGAAACGTGTTGCCGAAGGTCGCGTCAGCGCCGCCGAGCCGCATGATTCCAATTGCGGTTATTGGCGGGATGGGCGCGTACACCATTGTGGGACTCGCCATGGGTGAGTATGTGACGGCGATCTCCGGCGCTATCATTCTTGGATTGACGTTCCTCCGCAGAGCGACCGCTCCCTGGCCCCCGGATCCTGAGACTGGCGAGGCTCCGGATCGTTCCCTGTTCGCTATCCTGTTCCTTGATCGGCCCAGCTCCGACCAATGAATGAGGCCCGCGGCTCCAGTCAGATTCTCCCAATCTCACGCCGCGATCAGGACGCCGAATCCCTATACCGGGGCTTGGGTAGCCTCCCAATTACAGCGGGACACCCTGCCCTCATCCTGCTCTCCGGACTACCCGGGAGCGGGAAATCGTACTTCTGCCAGAGGCTGCTCCAGTTGGCACCTTCACTGTTAGTGCTGGAAAGCGACGCACTGCGAGCAATCCTGTTTACCGACCCAAACCACGGAGGCGCAGAGAACGCGCGACTATTCCCCGCCCTCCACCGTCTCCTTGAACGGCTCCTCCGGTACGGGCATCAAGTTGTCGTGGATGCCACCAATCTGAGAAGGCGGAATCGAAGGATGCTGTACGACGTAGCGGATCGGGTTGGCGCTCCGCTGTTGATCATTGAGACTACTGCGCCGGAAAACGTGATCCGTGATCGGCTTGCCCAGCGCGTGGCCAACCTGAATTCAGGTCACGAGACTGATGACAAGTCAACGGCTGACATAGCTGTCTACACCCGAATGCAGCAAAGCGCTCAGCCAATCCGCCGCGACCATATCACCGTTGACACGTCGCAGGACATCACACCCGCCCTGGAGCGAATCGCCGCCGAGCTCCAGCATGACCCCAAGCCCGCCGCCCTCAAACCGCTATAATCGCCAAACAAGCCACATGCATTCGTCATTCCCGTTCTCGCGGGAATCCACAGACCCCTCTCCACGTAAGAGAGTGCGCGATCTCAAGGAGAACACCAAATGGAACTGAAAGTCGCCAAAGGAAGCCTGACTGACGTGGAGGCCGATTGCGCCGTAGTCGGGGTCTATCAGGGAATGCTGGAGTCCCCCCTGCCGGGGGCGGCCGGTCAGGTGGATGAGGCGTTGGACGGCCAGATTTCGGCGCTGATTGAAGACGGCGAGATCCGCGGCAAGCCGGGAGAAATGACGATCATCCATACCCAGGGGCGAATAAGCCCGCGTCGGGTGATGGTCGTCGGCGGGGGCCCGGTGGATAAGGCGGACGCCAGTCTACTGCGCCGTCTGGCCGCGGATGTGGTTCGCCGTGCTCGCTCGAACGGCTACAAGCAAATGACCGCCTTCCGTCCCGCCGCTCACTATCTCAACGCGGTGGACGCGGCGCAGGCGGCGGCGGAAGGCGCGCTGCTTGGCTCGTATCGCATCACCGCAAATGCCGATGCTCAGGATGACGACAAGGGCCGCGAACTGGAGTCCGTCACTTTCCTCACTGAAGACGATGTCGACCTGACTGAACTGGAACGCGGGCTGGATCGAGGGGCGATCATCGCAGAGGCAGTTGCGCTTGCTCGCGATCTTGCCAATGAGCCCGCCAACCGCATGACGCCGACCATACTCGCACAGCGGGCACAAGATGCCGCGGATGCCGCAGGTGTCACGTTCACCAACCTCAGCGTTGGTGAGATCACGGAGATGGGCATGGGCGGCCTGCTCGGTGTCACTGCCGGTTCCCATGAACCACCCGCATTCATCATCCTCGAGCACAAGGGCGACCCTGACAACACGCGCCCCACCGTCGCTCTCATTGGCAAGGGCGTCACTTTTGATTCCGGCGGCATCTCCATCAAGCCGTCTGCAAACATGAGCGCTATGAAGGGCGATATGGCAGGCGGCGCGGCGGTCATTGGCGCAGTACAGGCCATCGGACGCCTCGGCCTCCCTATCAACGTCACGGGCCTCGTTCCTGCCACGGAGAATCTCCCCGGCGGCGGCGCGACGAAACCTGGCGATGTCCTCACGGCCATGAACGGCAAGACGATGGAGGTTGAGAACACGGATGCTGAGGGCCGTCTCATCCTGGCCGATGCCCTCTCTTATGCGAACAACAAGGGCATGACGCCGCTCATTGACGTGGCCACGCTCACCGGCGCGATCCGCGTCGCCCTTGGCAACGTGGCTATGGGACTTTTTGCCAACGATGATGAGGTTGCGAGCCGGCTGCAGGATGCGTCCGAGGCGACCGGTGAGAAGATGTGGCGGATGCCTTTGTGGGACGACTACAAGGAGCAGATCAAGAGCAGCGTCGCCACGGTCAAGAACACCGGCGGGCAGCCTGCCGGTTCCATCACCGCTGCCAAGTTCCTGCAGGAATTCGCCGAAGACACACCCTGGGCGCACCTGGATATCGCATCTGTTTCCGCGACGGATCGCGAGAGGGGCTGGCAGACACGCGGCGCAACAGGCCAACCGGTCCGCACGCTCGTCCGCCTCGTCGAAGACATGTTGAACGAGAGCTAACACCATCCACCGGCGTTCCCGTGCCTGACGCGGGAATCCCGACGCCAGATTCTCGCCTTCGCAGGAATTACGAACTCAGTTACAGGAGGAACGATGCCATTCACCCAACAGGACATCGCGCAGGGCAACTACCTTGTCACCGGCGCATCCGGACGCACAGGCAGCATTGTCGTGCAGAAGCTCCGTGACGCCGGCGCGAATGTCCGTGCTCTTATCCACTCGACCATCCCTGAACAACCCGTCGATGGCGTTGAGTACGTGGAGGGTGACTACCAGGACAAGGGCTCGCTCATCGCCGCAACGCAGGGTATTGATTGGGTCATTGCCTGTGTCGGCGCTCAGTCCGCTGCGCGTGGCGCCCATCTGATAGAACCGGTGGAGTACCAGGGCACCGTCAATCTAACGGAGGCCGCGGGAGAGAACAGCGCCAAACACATGGCCCTCATCTCCGTCCGCGGGGCCAACACGCGCTGGGAATTCTACCCTGTCTACACCGCCAAGGCGCGCGCGGATCAGCGACTCATCGATGCCCGGGTGGCCGGAACTGTGTTTCGGCCCGGTGGGATGATCGACGCTTCCGGTGAGTTCTTGAACAGGCAGATCTATACCGTGACGACCGGAGGAGCAATGACCATCTACGGCACGCCAGATCAGCCGATGGTCTTCATTTTCCTCGACGAGCTCGCCGATTACCTCATCCATGCGCACCTGGAACGCCGCGCCTACAACAACATCTATGAGCTTGGCGGACCCGGCAACCTGACGCGCGCGGAATACTGGGCGCTCTTCCAGGAATATCTTGGAGTCAGGACCAACGTCCGGTACTTGCCGGTGGATGAGATTGTTCCCCGACGCCAGACAGCGCTGCGGGAGCAGAACATGCCGCTGGCACAGCAACTCGCGCGCGAAGAAATTGGTGGTCGCAGCGAGTCAGGCCATCCTCCGATGAATATCTACAGTTGGCTCTTTGACGTCAAGCAACGCGACTTTCGGCTGTGGCTCATCGGCGTCCTGAAGAGGGCCAAGGCTGAAGAGCGGTAGTGATACACTCTTTCGGCGGGTTCGGTGGGGACCAGTGACCCGCTCAGCCGCAAAAAAAGCCATCGGGCCGGCCCCCACCCCGGCCCGATGACCAGGGATAAAGGAGGATGAGAGGGTTGTCTTGATTTCGTGTGGATTGCGTGTAGTGGAATTCCTGCTCCTAGCACTTGGAGTAGCCGCACGCGAGGCACATCATGCAGCCCTCAGTGAAGATCAATATCCCGTAGCAGTCGGGGCATTGCGGTTGTGTCCCGGCGCGCGGAGTTGACGTCTGCGCTCCCGGGAACAGTTGGCTCTGCACCACAGCTTCCGGGTGAATCTCTCCCAACTCACTTAGGTCAAACTTCTCACCGAAGGCTTCCCGCGCTCGCTTTGCCATCTCGTCGCGTTCCTCATCGACGGGGCGGGCGTGCCGCAACAGCGCCAACGCCACCGCGTCCGGCGCGCTGAGGACCTGCTGGCCTTCGTCCCACGTCGGGGCGTCCGTGATGCCGCGCAGCTGATCAATCACCTGCTCGACGCCAACGCCTGAGCGCAGCGCCAGCGATGCGAGACGGCTTACTGCCTCCAGGTATGCCGCATCGCTGGAACCAGCCTTGCCGAGGTTTGTGAAGACCTCAAAGGGTCGACCGTTCTCGAATGTGATGGTGACGTATAGATTGCCGTGACCCGTTCGGATGCGATCGGTGATGCTTTCGAGACTCCGGGGGCGCTGCTGCGGTATGCGGTGCACCTCGCCCCGCTCCGCCTCTTCCTCGCCGCCCGATACGCCTGTCTCCAGCACCTGCATGCTCTTGGAGCCGTCACGATAGACGGTGATGGCCTTGCACTGCGTTGTCCACGCATCCCAGAACGCCTTGGCGATGTCCGTCACCGTGGCGTCATTCGCAAGGTTGATGGTCTTGGACACGGAGTTGGTGGTGTTGTCCTGCCATGCCGCCTGCATCTGCACGTGCCAGTCAGGATCAATGGCCATCGCCGTGCGTACGCCGTGATTGCTGATCAGGTCAGTAACGGCCTCATCGCGCCACGCCGGATCATTGGCCAACTGCGCCAGCGTCTCCTCCGCAGTGCCTTCTCCCACATCATTGGTGAGCGCGCGACGAACGGGCAGCGGGGCATCGAGGAATCGCGTGCTCGTGCCGTCGTGGTCCTCCCACAGGATGTTCGACCACCACGCCAGGGCGAAATGCGGCTCAATGCCGGATGAGCAATCTGCCAATCGTGAAATTGTTCCCGTTGGCGCGATTGTCGTCACGCTCGAGTGCCGCACCGGCGGCATCCCCTGCTCCTTGAGCCGGGAATTCTCATACTCCGGGAACGGCCCGCGCTGCGCTGCCAATTTCTCCGATTCCGACCACGCCGTCTCGCGGATGAAGCGGCCGACTTTCCGCGCGAGATCAAGCGCCTGCTCCGAGTCATACGGAGTTGTCAGGTCTACCAACGCGTCCGCCCAGCCCATTATGCCGAGGCCGATGCGTCGCGTCTTCAGATTCATTTCCCGCAGTTCTGCCAGCGGGAACGTGTTGATTTCAATCACATCGTCAAGGAATCGCACGGCAGTCCGCACGGTGTCCTCAAGCGCCGTCCAGTCAAACCCCGTCTTGTCCGGGGTCAGATGCTTGGCGAGGTCGATGGAGCCGAGGCAGCAGTTGCCGTAGTTCTCCAGGAACTCCTCGCCGCACGGGTTGGACGTTTCGATAAGGCCGAGCTGCGGATTCGGCTGCGTCTCCCACACGCGATCCATGAACACCAGCCCAGGATCGCCCGTCTTCCACGCGGAATTGCAGATATCGCTCCAGAGGTCGCGGGCCTTGACCGTGTCTGTCACGCGGTCGTCCTTGGGACTGATTAGGTCCCAATCCGCGTCCGCCTCCACGGCCCGCATGAAGTCATCCGTTACCTGCACCGAGATATTGAAGTTCTGGAGCGAAACGTCATCATCCTTGGCGTGGATGAATTCCAGCACGTCCGGGTGCCGAACGCTCAGTTGTCCCATGTGCGCGCCGAGCCTGAATGCGCCCTGCGTCAGCGTCGCGCCCACGGCGGAATACAGTTTCATCACGGCCACCGGCCCGCACGCCATACCGTGCGTGGTGGCGATGGGGTCACCCTTTGGACGCAGTTTAGAGAATCCAAAGCCGATGCCGCCGCCCCACTTCTCAATCATCGCCGCGTCGGAGGCGACCTTCATGATTGAGCTCATGTCGTCCCTCGGAGAGACAACAAAGCATGCGCTCAGTGATCCACGGCCGTCCTTGCCGGCGTTGACCAGCGTCGGGGAGTTGGGCAGGAACTTGAGCGTGGACATCACGCGGTAGAACTTGCCCGCCCACTCGACCGACTCCGCTTCAGTCCCGCCCGCTGACACCTCGCCCTGAGAGACGGCCCGGGATACTCGCTCAAACAGCCCGCGCGGATCCTCAATGACCTCATTGTCCGCGTTGCGCGCCAGATAGCGATTCTCCAGGATGGCGCGGGAGTTGGGAGACATGATCGGCTCCGCCTCCCCGCTCGCGTCCCACCGTGAGCCGGACTCCGACGACGCGGTCGCTCCGTTCGCGCCGTTCACATGATGGCCGTTTGTCGCGTTGCGCTGCGCTGCCTCGATAACCCTGGCGATAGCATCCGTGCCATCGCCATTTCCTGCTCCGTTCAGCCGATGGAGCGCGCCGTCCGGGCCAAGCGGCGGCGCGTCCGTCATGCGGACGATGAGGTCGATGATCTCCTCAATGCGTTCCGGACTCTCACCCGTGAACTGTGCGGAGACTGCATCCCTTAATGCGTTTCGATTGGCGGCAACAACCGCTCCATCGAATTCATTGGCTGAAGAAGACATTCGCAAATCACCTTGGTACTTGTTGGTCTTTCTGTCTCGCTACGTATTCTCAAATAGGTTTCACATGCGGGCGGCGTATTTCGTCACATTCACCGCCCTTCATGCTCTCTTACGGGGTCGACCCCTGGGACGACCGCCTGATCGCTCCGGCGGCAGGAGGGCCATCTGGCCTGCTGATGAGGAGCCGGGGCCATCCCGCAGGCCGTCGACCGCCCGCTGGAAATCGTCCTCATCGGCGAAATCCCGGTAGACACTGGCGAAACGGATATAGGCAACACGATCAGCCTTGCTGAGTCGATCCATCGCCAGCTCGCCGATAAGGTTTGTGCTCACTTCAGCCCGTCCGCGTTTTTGTAGTTCATCCTCGATATCATCGACCATCTTTTCGATGGCCCCCGCGACGATCGGACGCTTGGCGCAGGCCGTTCGGATGGCTGCCATGAGCTTCTCACGACTGAACTCCTCCGTACGTCCATCCCGCTTGACGACAGACAGCGATGTGGTGAGCAGTCTCTCCACTGTGCTGAACCGTGCTCCACACCCCTTGCATTGACGCCTCCGGCGCACACCTTGATCGTTGTGGCGGGTATCCAGGACCTTTGTATCGTCGTTCCCGCAGTGCTGACACCGCATCTCTGCCCCGCCTCCATGTGAGGCGCCTGCTCGCGATCTCTCCTCACTCCCCGTCCTTCCGTGTCTCCCGACGTATGTTTGCATTAGTCCTGCAATAAACCTACATATGGGAGACAAAGTAGATAATATTCAATTGATAGTGTGGGATGTCAAGCGCCGCGGAGGCCCCTCTCAGATAGGATCCGCGAGAGAATCTGAGGAACCTGAAAAAGATTTCTTCGCGTCGTGACGCGGAAACCTCGCGTCCCCCCACCTTTACGCCCCAACTTTCGGAAAATGAGATTCCTATAATGGTTTGATTATGGCGAAGTCAAAGGCTCGACGGAACGGGGCGAAGGCCGCAGCGTCTGAAAAGGCGGCAGGCGGAGATCGTCTCGTCTCCGACAATCGCCGCGCCCGTTTCGATTACGACATCCTGGAAAGCCTTGAAGTGGGCATCGCCCTGACCGGCACGGAGATCAAGTCCATCCGCTCAGGACGTGTCTCACTGGCGCAGTCGTTTGCCCGCGTCGCCAACGGCGAGGTGTGGATCCACGGCATGCACATCCCGCCGTACGCGCAGGGCAACATTTACAACCATGAGCCGACACGCCCCCGCAAGTTGCTCCTCCACCGGCGGCAGATCATGGACATCACGAGGCGTGTCACATCCAGCGGCTATACCCTCATCCCGCTCAGGCTCTACATCACGCGCCACAAGGCCAAGCTCCAACTTGGCCTCGCGCGCGGGCGCAAGTCCTTTGATAAGCGGCAGGTCCTGGCCAAACGCGACGCCGACCTTGAGATGGCGCGGGCGCTGGCGCCCCGCCACTGACCGCTCCGTTCACCCGGAGCTTGTCGAAGAGCGCCCTCATGTGTACGCGCGTATACTTGTAGGAGCGGTCACAACTCGCAGGGAGTGGCCGCGACACACAAGCCACCACGTGGGGGCGCGCGGATTCGACAGGGGTCTGCGAGGGTGTGTGAGCAGGCCGAGGCGCCGTGACCTCGTTAATCCCGCGGCACAAAGAGTAGCTGGCAACAACAAGCAACTCGCACTCGCAGCCTAAGATTTAGGTAGCGACGTTCCGGATCGTTACCCCTGCGGACGGTTCGGAGCGACATTTTAGCGGGGTGCCGCCGCACGTCAGCCGGTGACGCGCGGCGAAAGATCATCGCCGGCTGGTTGCTCGTGATTCCTGTCGGCCGGGGCCGTGAGCGACGAGAACCTAATGACCGACTAAGCCTGTAGCGCCGCACCTGGAGCCGCCTTTGGACGGGGGGTTCAACTCCCCCCCGCCTCCACCATTTTTAAAGTTCGCGATCATTGTTGGTTGGCCGGGGAGTTTCGCAGCCGCGTTCCGGCGTTGGCGGCCACTAATCTTTATTCTCTATTCGTGATCATCGTTGGTTGGCTGAAGAAGTTCGGCTTCCGCGTTCCGGCGTTGGCGGCGTCCTGACCACAGTTACAATGTGTCCACACCCAAAGGAGGCACACGTGACCAAAGCCAGGTTCATTGAGGTTGAAGTAGAAGCGGGCAATAACTGCGACTTCTCCCTACACCGCATCTTCAGCGTTGTTGAAGAGCCGAAAGAGATCGTTCGCGTGGAAGCGCCCGGCATCCGCGGCGAACTGGCGATGGTGGAGGTTATTGGCTGGGGCGAGGACGGCCCCTGCCCCGCCTACGCGGCGATCGTCGAGGATTCCGGCGAGGGCCACGCCCTGCTGATCTTTGGAGGCGACGACGGCATCCGCACGCGTCCGCTTGATTCCGACAACCCATGGAGCCTGGACGACTCTGCCCAGACCGGCGAGCCGTGCCTCCTGCTCGATAAGACAACTCCCTACGTCCCCGCTGAATAACACAATGACCACCCCGCAAGACGAGGCCTGGGATTACGCCGAAGAACTACTCGCCCGACCCCAGCGCCGCATCGAAGTGACACTGTCGCGCAGCGAGGCCGAAACACGACTACTCCATGACGGCAACCCAATGGTGATCTGCCCCAACGACGACTTGGGACGCACGCAGGCGCAGCTTGTGGCGCGGGCGCTGGGCGTCGCACTGCCGGAGGTTGGGGAATCTGAGACGGTCGGCGTCAGCAGCGGTGTGCTGCATCGCGTCATGTCGATCTCCACCATGGACCCGACCGACGAGGATATCTGGCCGCTATTCGCCCGCCTGCTTGAAGAGGCGGAGGCCATGCGCGCCAACGTGAGCGAGCTGGAGGAATAAAGGGGCCGGGGACACAAAGATGGCGGGCTGACGCCCGCCATCTTTGTGTCCTAACTTAAGATTTAGATCTACCTGTAACCCTAGGCTACGATTAAGTAAGATTACTATACCATATCGCTAGAGCGTGACATCCGTCACAAGCGTATTGACATCAGATAGGAGTGCGCTTATAGTGCCCATAAGTAAATCGCAAGAACGATGAACACCTTCGCAAATACACATAGTCCATCAGTTGCCGCCCTGGCGCGCCGCGCCGCGGTGACCTGCTCGTGTTACATGCCCGTCCCGGGGCGGGAGGCCGCGCGCTAGCAATAGCAGGCCTCAAGGACAGAGCAGCGCTGAATCTCTGGCAACACAGAAACAGCGCATCAACCGCCCCACAACAGAAGGGGCGGTTTTCTTTTCTCTGAATGACAGAGCGAACACCGTACACGAACGCAGAAGGAATCGAGGGGGAACCGGAGCAAATGGCAACACTGGAAGCACTTCGGACGGAATGGACGGAGGAGCGGCTGGCGGAGGTGAGCGCTCAGCTTGAAGACGCGCACCCGGGCGAGATTGTCCGCTGGGCTGTTGAGAACTTCTTCCCGGACATCACTCTTGCGTGCAGCTTCGGCGGCGTGTCCGGCATGGTCCTGCTTGATATGGCCATGAAGATCAACCCTGAGGTCTCCGTCTTCTACGTGGACACAGATTTCCTGTTCCCGGATACGCATAATCTCAAGGACAAGGTGGGGCGTCGTTACGGCATCCAGCCCATCGGATTCAAGACGGACGTGACCGTCGCGCAGCAGGCCGCCCTGCATGGGCCGGAGCTGTGGAAGGTTGATCCCGACCTCTGCTGCGAGATTCGCAAGGTTGCGCCGAATGAGCAGGCGCTTGTCGGACAGAAGGCATGGATCGCCGGTCTGCGTCGCGATCAGGGCGACACCCGCAAGGATGTTGCGATTGTCGCGTGGGACACCAAGTTCGACCTCATCAAGATCAATCCCCTGGCCAACTGGTCTGAGGATGACGTTTGGGACTACATCCGCGAGAACAACGTCCCCTACAACGCGCTGCACGAGCAGGGCTACCCGAGCATCGGCTGCACAAATTGCACGCGCCCGGTGGAGCCCGGCGAGGATCCGCGCGCAGGCCGCTGGTCCGATTTCGAGGACAAGGTCGAATGCGGCATCCACATCGACCCTGAGACGGGCAAGGTCGTATCAACGACTGCGGCGAACTGACGTAGCTGTCTCAACATCACACAACACGCGAGAACGCCGATAACGGCAAGGAAAACTCACAGGAGGAATTTGAGAGTGACCACCAACCACAATGGAGTGACCGTTTGGTTCACCGGGCTTTCGGGCGCCGGCAAGAGCACCATTGCAGAGCGACTGCTGGCGGTTCTGCGAGACCAGGGCATCAAGTCCGAGCTGCTGGATGGCGACGTTGTTCGCACGAACCTCAGCAAGGGACTTGGATTCAGCAAGGAAGACCGTGACACCAACATCCGCCGCATCGGCTTTGTCAGCGACCTGCTGACGCGCAACGGCGTTGTGAGCATCGTGTCCGCCATCTCTCCCTACCGCGAGGTTCGGGACGAAGTGCGGGAGCAGATCGGCGATTTCATTGAAGTCCACGTACACGCCTCGCTTGATGAACTCGTCAAGCGCGACGTCAAGGGACTGTATGAGAAGGCGCTCAAGGGCGAGATTCAGAATTTCACCGGGGTTTCCGATCCTTACGAGGAGCCGTTGACCCCCGAGGTTCTTGTCGACACCGAGCAGGAAGAGATCGAGGAGAGCCTCGGCAAGGTGCTGGGCGCGCTTGAGGAGCGGGGCATCATCCCGTCCGGCGCGAGCAGAGAGTTGGCGGGGGCAGCGACCTAGATCATGACAACGACCACGCTTAACACTCACACCACCTCTCCCCACGCGGACGTGGAAGAAACGATCGCCCCACACGGCGGCACACTGGTCGACCGATTCGCGTCGCCTGACCAGGCCACGGAGATCCGGGAGCGCGCGCCGGAGCTGACCCACATTACTCTGAGCATGCGTGAGACTGCCGACCTTGACCTCATCGCCGTCGGCGCAATGAGCCCACTAACAGGATTCATGAACCAGGCGGACTACTCGCGCACGGTTCGTGAAATGCGTTTGGCGGACGGCACGCTCTGGAGCCTGCCCATTACCCTTTCGGCCCCCGCAGACACTGCGCGCGGCCTGAAGAGTGGGCAGGACGTCGTGCTCGTGGACACCGTCGGCCGCCACCTCGCCATCCTTTCTGTCGACGAGGTGTACGACTACGACAAGGAAGTAGAGGCGCAACACGTCTTCGCAACGACAGAGGAGGCGCATCCCGGCGTCGCTTCCGTGTACAGCCAACATGAGATGCTCATCGGCGGCTCCGTCACGGTCATCGAGCGTGAGAACCTGGAGCCGGAGCTGCGGCCATACCGCGAGGACCCGGCGCAGACACGCGCCGCCTTTGCGGAACGGCATTGGCGCACCATTGTCGGGTTCCAGACCCGCAACCCCGTGCACCGCGCGCATGAGTACATCCAGAAGGCTGCGCTTGAGATAGTCGACGGCCTGCTCCTCCACCCGTTGGTGGGCGAGACTAAGCCGGACGATATCCCCGCGGACGTGCGCATGCGCTGCTACGAGGCGTTGATCGAGGGGTACTACCCCGAGGATCGCGTCCACTTGTCGGTGCTGCCAGCGGCGATGCGCTACGCAGGCCCGCGCGAGGCCGTGTTCCATGCCCTTGTTCGCAAGAACTATGGCTGCACGCACTTCATCGTCGGACGCGACCACGCGGGTGTCGGCAACTACTACGGCACATACGACGCACAGGACCTGCTCCGCAGCATCCCGGCCGAAGACCTCGGCATCACGCCCCTGTACTTCGACCACTCCTTCTACTGCAATCGGTGCGAAGGCATGGCGTCAATGAAGACGTGCCCGCACGGTCCGGAACAGCGTGTGTTCCTGAGCGGCACGCAGGTGCGCGACATGCTGTCGCGCGGCGAGGTGCCGCCCATGGAGTTCACGCGGCCTGAGGTGGCGCAGATTCTGATTGAGGCGGCGAAGGGATAGCCTCACCGCCATCATTCACGCGGCCACTCAAGACGGAACACGGAACGCTGAGCGAATAGGCAAACCAGACTTTATGGCGAACCGAGAAAATAATTTGAGTTGGAGCGCCGGCGGGCGTACCCTGTAGGGAGCTATCCGGAGGGAGGATAACGTGGCTACGACAACGGAAACGGGACAGCGTTCCGCCCGACCCTCGATCATCCAGTACCTGGATGAGGAGATTGCCGACTACGAAGGCAAGGTCAAGGAGTTTCGCGCAGGAGAAATCCCGGAGGACGAATTCATGTCCTTCCGGCTGCGTCTCGGCGTTTATGGCCAGAGGCAGCCTGACGCGCAGATGTTCCGCGTCAAGATTCCCGGCGGCCTTGCACACGCAGACCAGTGGGACGCCATCGGCCAGATTGCCGAGCATTGGGCGCCACTCCGCAAGGGCCACATAACCACGCGTGAGAACGTCCAACTCCACCACCTCCTGCTTGAGGACGCGGCGAAGGCCATGCACCTTCTCCAGAGCGTCGGCCTGAGCACGAAGGAGGCCTGCGGCAACTCGGTTCGCAATATCACGGCCTGCCCGATGGCAGGCATCGACCCCCAACAGGCATTCGACATCCTGCCCTACATGGGCGCGTTTGCCCGCAACTTTGTGCGACGCGATTTCACGTTCCACATGCCGCGCAAGGTCAAGCCCGCCTTCTCCTGCGGCGACCATGACTGCGCGACGGTGGGAATGCATGACATCGGCTTCGTCGCCCGGGTCAGGGAAATCGACGGCGAGCAGGTCAAGGGCTTCAAGATCACGGTCGGCGGCGGCACGTCGATTCAGCCGCTGATTGCAGAGACCATCTATGAGTTCGTGCCCGTCGATGAGTTCCTCCGCGTCTCGGAAGCCATGCTGCGCGTCTTCAACCGGACGGCGTGGCTGCGCCGCAACAAGATGAAGGCACGGATCAAGGTTCTCATTCACACCGAGGGCATCGATTCCTTCCGCGAGCAGGTCGAAGAAGAGTTGCAGCAGGACTGGGCACAGGACTACGAGGACAAGGACTACCTGCTCTTCCACGACGACGAAGCGGCGGACATCCCCGCCCTGCCAACCGGCGTTGAGCCGCGCGGCGAGGACGACGCGGCTTTCCAGGCGTGGAAAAAGTCCAACGTCATCCCGCAAGAGGCGGACGGCTACAGCTTCGTCGGCATCACCGTGACGCGCGGCGACCTCTCGCCGGAGCAGTACTACGGAACGTCCGAGATTTCCCGGAAGTACGCGAGTTACCGTATCCGCACCACGCCGGAACAGAACATGATGCTCCGCTGGGTGCCGAATGCGTATCTGTACGACGTGTACCAGGAGCTTGTGGCGCTGGACCTGCATGAAGGCGGCATGAACCAGATCACGGACGTGACGTCCTGCCCCGGCACGGACAGCTGCAAGCTCGGCATCACGTCCTCTATGGGTCTGAACAAGGCGGTCGCGGATGCGGTTCGCAGCCCCAACGGCCACACGAATCTGCTGGAAGACCCGCTCATCAAGCAGATGCACATCAAGATGAGTGGATGCCCAAACGGCTGCGGTCGCCACCACGTATCGGACATTGGCTTCCACGGCGCGTTCATCAAGGGCCCCGGCGGCGGACAGATCCCGGCGTATGAGGTCTTCCTGGGCGGCAGCCATGAGAACGCGGACATGCGCTTTGGCGTGCGGCCTCGCGGCAAGATTCCCGCCAAGAAGGTGACGGAGGCCGTATTCCACCTCCTCCGGTACTACAGGGACAACCGCGAGGACGGCGAGCTGTTCAAGGACTTCGCTCACCGGCTGGGTCGCGAGCCGTTCGAGGAGATCATCAAGGATTACCAGGACGTCGGGCCGCTCAACAAGGCGAACCTCGATCACTACATCGACTACGACAAGTCCGTGCTATACGTCATGGAGCGTGGCGAGGGCGAGTGCGCGACGTAGAATCGAACACGCAAGCCGCTGAGTGATCGGAATCGACTGAGAAAGCGGGGCATATATGGCTGACCTTGGAGGACGGCGCATTGTTGTCCTTGAGGCGCGGATGCCCTCTGAACTCGGCAATCTTGTTGCTCGCCATGGCGGCGAGGCCATTAGCGCACCAGCTTTGCGCGAGGCGGCGCTCCCAATGCGGCAGGACGTACGTGACGTTATCGACGGCATCTGCGCCCACACAATTCAGGCGGCGGTCTTCCTCACAGGTGTCGGCGCGCGCGCCCTGATCAACGCGGCCGATGAACTTGCCCGCAAGGATGAGTTCCTTGACGCCCTTCGCGAAACAACCGTCATCTGCCGCGGCCCAAAGCCGGTGGCTGTCCTCAAGCCGCTCAATGTGCCCATCACACTCGTCTCACCGTCTCCGTACACATCCGAAGACCTGCTGGCGGCGCTCAAGGCATCCGATATCGATCTGAGCGGCAAGCGTGTCGTTCTTCAACACTACGGCGAGGTGAACGCGTGGCTGCGCGGTGAGCTTGAGGCGTTGGAGGCGGACGTTCTCGAAGTATCCCTCTATTCGTGGCAGCTCCCGGAAGACACGCGCCCCGTCGTCGATGCTATCGCACTGATGCTCGCACAAGACGTGGATGCCCTCATGCTGACCACGCAGTCGCAGGCGCACAATCTCTTCCGTATCGCGGAGCAGGTTGGTCTTGCCGACGAGCTTCGCGAAGCGCTTTCCTCTGGAATCGTCGTGGCGTCGGTCGGACCCGTATGCACACGGGCGCTGCGCGACCACGGCGTTGAACCGCACGTCGAGCCCGTCAACCCCAAGATGGGGCCGTTGGTGCTCGCCCTGGCGGATTATCTGAACGCAAAAGACTCCGTCCCGTCGCACGCAACCGCCACTGCGGGGACATAGGCCGCCTTTCACCAACGAGCGAGACGTGCATGGGCTACTTTCCCGTCTATCTTGACCTGCGCGGACGCCGATGCGTCGTCATTGGCGACGACGATGAGGCGCAGATGAAGGCGGGCTCACTTGTCGAAGCGGGCGCGGTCGTGACCGTTATTTCCCCCGAAGAACGCCCTCGTTTCACCGAGATGGCGGCGCGGGGAGACATCACCCTGCACTCCCGCAGCTATCAGCCGGGCGACCTTGCGGGCGCGTTCCTGGCCATATCCGCAACGACGCATGACCGCCCCCTCAGCGAGCAGATTCGCGAAGAGGCCGAGCGAGAAAAGTGCCTGCTGAACGTCGTAGACATCACCGATCTCTGCACGTGGATCTACCCTGCCCTTGTGCGGCGCGGTGATGCGACGGTGGCCATTTCAACTAATGGACGCAGCCCCGCCATGGCGTCGTTCCTGCGCCGGGAGATTGATGCCGCACTGCCAGAGGGTTACGGCATGTTGCTCGACGTTCTAGCTGATGTGCGGGAGGAGTTGCGGCGCGATGACAGGATGCCAAAGTCACGACGTTGGCAAACCGCATTGAACGATAGCGAGACGAGGGCGATGATCGACGCGGACAACGCAGCCGCCCTGCGAAAACACATCGTCGCGCTTCTGACGGAAGAGGACGGTGGCTAGCGGCGGCATCGTCCACCTTGTGGGCGCGGGACCCGGCGATCCCGGGTTAATCACGGTGCGGGGCGCGAGACTGCTCCGTCGCGCTGATGTCATCGTCTATGACAGGCTTGTGAATCCCTCCCTACTGGCCGAGGGGCGCCCCGAGGCGGAAATGGTCGATGTCGGCAAGCACCCGTCACGCGGCGGCGAGCACTTGCAAGAGGAGATCAACGAACTGCTCATCGAACGGGCGCGGGGGGGAGCGCGCGTTGTGCGACTCAAGGGCGGCGACCCGTTCCTCTTTGGACGCGGCGGAGAGGAGGCAGCGGCGCTTTCCGAGGCGGGCGTCAGCTTTGACGTTGTTCCCGGCGTCACGTCCGCGTTGGCCGGTCCTGCGTATGCGGGAATCCCCGCCACAGACCGCAACCTTGCCTCTGCCGTCCGTATCTATACGGGACAGCAATCGCGCAACGCTCAGCCGTTGAACCCGACCAACCAGACATCAATCGTCCTCATGGGAGTCCGCACCCTCGCCAATACGGTGAGGGCGATGCTGATGGCCGGCTGGCCCGAAGACACGCCCGCAGCAGTCATTGAACAGGCCACAACATCCCGCCAGCGGACGACGACGGCCACGCTTGAGACGATTGTTGGCGCGTCGGCGGAGGTTGGAATCCGCACCCCGGCTATCTTCGTCTGCGGCAACGTTGTCGGGCTCCGGGACAGCATCGGTTGGCTGGAGAAGAAGCCGCTCTTCGGACACCGCCTGATGGTGTTGCGCGGAGAGACGCGGGCAGCAGAGCTGATCATGTTGCTGGATGACGCGGGGGCGGAGGTCGTCCATGTGCCCGCCGTCGCATTCGACGGCGCGGAGGATTGGGCTGAGTTGGATTCAGCTATCGAGAGGCTGGCAGACTTTCGCGTGATTGCCTTTACGAGTGTCAACGGCGTTGATTACTTCATGAGCCGACTGCTTGATAGCGGGCGAGACGCGCGGTCTTTGGCGGCGGCGCGAATTGCGGCCATCGGCCCGGCTACCGCGGCGGCCCTGAATCGCCATGGCCTAAACGCCGATCTTGTCCCGGGGCGATTCACGACAATAGCGCTTGCGGACGCGATCGCTATGGAGTGCAGACAGGCAGACACCGTGCTGCTCCCGCGAGGCAACCTTGCCGATGATGCCCTGCCCGCCGCGCTTAGGGAGCATGGCCTTGAACCAGCCCCCATCGTCGTCTACAGAACGCTGCCCGGGCCTAGCCTCGCAGAGCGGGCGAAGGCGGCCATTGAGCGGGGCATCGACGCCGTCCTGCTCACAAGTCCGTCAACGGCGCGCAACCTTGTTGAGGCGCTCGGCGATGATCGCTCACTATTGGACGGTATTCCTGTCATCTCCGCCGGCCCTACCACGTCTCGCGGAGCTGAAGATGTTGGCTTGCGCGTTGCGCAGGAGGCAACCGAGCACACAGCCGATGGCCTTGTTGACGCCGCCCTTGAATGGGCACGGAGCGACTGATGGCTTCCGGGGATAGCCGTCGCGTGCTGCGCGTCGGCACGCGGAGAAGCCCGCTCGCAATGATCCAGACCGAACTGTTCATGCAGGCCGTGCTGGCGAAAGAGCCCTCGCTTGAGTTCGAGGTTGTTGGCATCACAACCACAGCCGAGAGACAACCAACAACGCCGATTCCGGACCTTGGGCAGGGCGTGTTCGTCAAGGAGATCCAGATCGCGCTTGCGAACGGTGAGATCGACTTTGCCGTCCACAGCCTCAAGGACCTGCCCACGCGCCTGCCGCCCGGCCACACGTTGGCCGGGGTCATGCCCCGAAACGATCCTCGCGACGTTCTCGTCTCGCGAGACGGCCAGGGGCTCAACGAACTCCCCACTGGCGCGCGGGTCGGGACCGGCAGCATCCGCCGCGCCGCGCAGGTCCTCGCTCACCGGCCTGATCTTGAGATTGTGCTGCTGAGAGGCAACGTGGACACCCGCGTGCGCAAGGTGACAGGTGAGGGTCGGGAAATCGAGGCGGAGGCTGCAGTGCTGGCCGCCGTTGGTCTCCAACGCCTCGGCATGGACAACGTCATCACGGAATTTCTCGAGCCGGATGTTATGCTCCCCGCCGTCGGCCAGGGCGCGATCGGTATCGAATGTCTTGAGAGCAACGAACAGGCATGCGCCGTCGCCGCGCTCACCGAAGAACGCGACCACAGAATCGCCGCCGAAGCCGAGCGTTCATTTCTACGAGCGGTTGGTGGTTTCTGCCGCACGCCTCTCGCCTGCTACGCCACAGTGCAGGGTGGCAGCCTTTCCGTTGAGGCGATGGCCGCCACGCCGGATGGAACGGTCGTGTTGCGTGAGTCCATCACCACGGACGCAGCCACAGATTCGGAAGAGATTGGCAAGCGGCTCCTGGACTCGCTCTACGCCCGGGGCGCAGGGGACTTTATCATCCTGGATGACGAGCCGAATCCGGACGATGACTAGGCGCTATCGTTAGCCGGGTTTGCGTGCCACCACGTCAAGCTGGTGAGCGATGTAGACCAGTTCTCCGAGCTCAATCTGCCTGTGGCGTCCGGCGACCCACTCCTCAAGTCCCGCGCTGAACACGATGGCGTTTTCGCTGAGAGTTTCCCAGACGAAGTTGATGATGTGATGCAGGAAATACGCCACGTCCTCCGGATAGCCGCCGTCCTGCGGGAACACCACCCAATCTGATGAACCCGCCGCCGCTATCTCAAGGCCTGCTTGCGGAATTTCGGTCAACAGTGCCCTGCCCGCCTTGCGCCCACCGGTTGGCAAGCCGTTCGGCGTCCTTCGGTCATCCATCGCGCGGTGGTAGCTGTCGATAACACGAGCGTTGAGCACGGCATTAGCGGTCGGCTCAAATACAGTTTCCCCGTCAAACGTGATTGGCAGATAGAGCAGGCCACCCGGACGGAGCGCATTGGCGGCAGCTCCAAGGAACTCAGGCACGTTCAGGAGGTCGACGAGAGCCTGCGCGATAATCACGTCGGCCAATCGACCCGCCTCAGCCTCGCCCTGCAGATATGCGACGGCATCCCCAACAACAGAATTCACCGACAAGGCCGTTCCAGCGCTTGAATCGAGAATCGCGTTGGCGGCCCGGGACGCCTCTTCAAGACTCTCGGAGTCGTGGTCTACCATTGTGTACTCGCCGCTTGAAAGCAGGCCCCGCTCAAACAGGCGCCTGAACGTGCCGCCGACACCCGCGCCAAGTTCAATGACACGAAGAGGTGTGCCTCCCATGTCGGAGATGCCCTGAGCGAGCGCGTCGTACACGCGCGCATTCAGCGCATCGTCGTCAACGACAGCCTTCGCCTTCAGATAGCGAACAGTGTTGTAGTGTTCAGGTCCCGGCATTGGTTTTCTCAACAATCTCCAATAGAAACTCACGGACGGATGTCATGGACTGTTCCCACGTGGGGTGGCGGGCGAATCGCTTGAGCGCCTGCGTGCCCATGCGTGCCAGACGCTTTCGATCAGTTGCGAGATCGCGTAGCCGCATAGAGAGTTCAGGGGCCGAGCCTGTGGGTACCAGGAAACCGTCACGGCGATTCGTGATGATCTCATGCGCCGCCCCTGAGTCCGTGGCAATGGCCGGCATCCCAAATGCCATTCCCTCCAGGTAGACAATGCCAAATCCCTCATATGAGGACGGAACCACGAGAACGTGTGCCTCTTCAAAATGCGCGCGGAGAGCGTCATCCGCCAGAGGGCCGTGGAATGTCACTCGATCCTCAAGGCCGTCGTTCTCAACCTGCTGACGCACCTTGTTGGCGTACTCCGGCTCTACTTCAAGACCCCCCACGACATCTACGCGGATACCCACGTTTCCCGTCAGGCCAAGAGCATCTATGAGCACGTGCAGCTGCTTGCGCTCAATCACGTTTCCCAAGAACAGGATTCGCAGCGGGCCGTCCGCGTTGGCTCGTTCCGTGACATCCTGTTCCGTCATAGAAACATCAAATCGGTCGCCTGCGGGGAATGCCAAGACGTTCGGTTTCTCCGTCCTGATCTGATCGTGGACGGCCTTTTTCGTTGTCTCGCTGTTGAACACGAATCCGTCAACTGAGCGGAGATAGCTGCGCTCAATCACGCCATAGGCGCGGTTCTTCCAGGCCGCGCGCTTCTCGCTCATACGCAGATGATGGACGATGGAGATGATTGGCCACCGACCGCGAACCGCGCCATTAACACGCCAGAGCGACGGATGATTCAGCTCATCCTGCAGCATCACGTCCACGTTTGCGGACTTCAGATCCCGGCGCAGTCTGCGCGACCAGGCGTCCATTAGGTGACGACCGTAATTGCGCCATGGAATCCCGATAATCCGGACGCTATCGCCCGCGCGCTCCAGTGTCTCAACCAATCTGCGGTCATACAGATAGCCGCCGGACAAGGTGTCCAGGCTGCCATAGATGATGAGGCCAACCCTCAACGCCGAATCTCCCGCCGATAGGACGCCCATGCATCATCCCCTTCCCAGACGCGGATTGTCATGTAGGCAAGCGGCTCGGTCGGAATGCGCTCTACGATGAAATCCCAGAGGATGCGGGCAAAATGCTCCACGCTGGGATTCAGTCCTTCGAATTCGGGAAGCTCGTTGAGCGTCTTGCCGGCATACCGGGTATCGATAGCGGCCATGGCTTGTTCTACCGCGATGATGTCTACCAGGTAGCCGTGCCTGTCCAGACCCGGGCCTTCAACCAGCGCCTCCACCTTGTACGGGTGGGCGTTGAGTTCGTTTTCGGGGCCCCAATCACCGCCGATGAGGTAGTGCCAAGCTGTGAATTCATGGGAAACGGAAACGGTGTACATGCGCTTCTCCCAATATGGCGTTCAGCCTTCAGTAGCTAGGAACTATCGTACGTCAGCAGAACCTGGAGCGCATCGCCGGGAGACTCATCCAGCAGCCGATAGGCATCTGCCGCTTCCTCAACCGGAAAGCGATGTGTGACAAGCTGTGACGGCTTAAGGAGCTCCACCATTCGCCACGCCGTCGCAAATCGCCGCTGCTTATCCCACCGACCGGACAGTTCCGGCGCAATTGTCGTCACCTGGCTGCTGATGAGCTTGATGCGGCTGCGATGAAAGCTACCGCCCAGATCAACCGGCGCGCGCTTGGTCCCATACCAGGAGCCGATGACAATACGGCCGCCGTAGCCGGTCGCAGCAATAGCCGTGTCCAGTGCTTCCGGCCTGCCGGACAACTCATAGACAAGGTCAGCCCCGTGGCCGCCGAACGCCTCGGCAATTTCGTCCATCATGCCGGGCACGGAAGGGTCATACGATGCTGTCGCGCCGAGTTCCAATGACATCTCTCGCCGCGCCTCAACGGTGTCCAGCGTGACGAGAGAGGCGAGGGGCATTTGCGCCAGCAGCGCCGTCGTCAGCAGTCCGATGACGCCCTGCCCGATTACCAGGACGTTCTCTCCCACGAGCGGCGCGCCGTCCATGGCAAAGTTCACCGCCGTTTCCATGGATGGCAACATCACTGCGTCCTCAAACGAAACTCCTGCCGGAATCTCCATCAGCGACTCCGGCTCAGCTTCGAAAACCGACTCGTGCGGGTTGAATGCAAATACGGGCCGGCCGATCAGGTTGGCATCAACGCCCTCTCCGACCTGAATCACGTCGCCAACCGCTGCATAGCCATAGCGAAGGGGAAACGAGAGGCTGCCCTGCAGTGCGGCGATGGATTCGTCCGCTGCCATCCCGGACGGCGCCTCGCCCCGGTACACAAGCAGTTCAGTCCCCGCGCTGATCGCAGATAAGTGGGTGCGAACCAGCACCCGTCCTGGCCCCGGACCACGCACGTCGTCGTGTTGAATCTCAACACGGCGCGGGCCGACAAACGTTACCGCGCTATTCGTTAGTCCGGCGGCCATGCCGGTCTGCCCCACACAATCAGGTCGTCGCCCTCCCGACGGTAGCCAAGACCCTGTAGTCGTGGGAACGCCTCGCTCGTTGCGCCGTTTGCGCTTGAGACCGCATGCAGTCCTCCCACGAGCGTCGGCGCGATTGTGATGACCACGTGATCGACAAATCGCGCTTCCAGCAGCTCCGTGATAACCCGCGCGCCGCCCTCAACCATCAGGCTTCGTACACCATCCTCGTAGAGCGTAGCCATCAGCGCTCGAAGATCCACAAGGCCATCCGACTCTCTTGCCGGAAGCCTGAGCACGCGAGCACCCGCCGCCTCAAGTTCCACCTGTCGATCAACCGGCGCGTCCTCCAGCGTCGCTAGCCAGGGCATCGTTCGATAGTCCTCCAGCAGGCTGGCGTCCAGAGGAAAACGGAGTCTGCTATCCAGCACGATTGGCTGCGGGTCCTTGCCATCCGCCAGCCGAACAGTCAGACGTGGATCATCCGCGATAACCGTTCCGATACCGACGAGTATGGCGTCGTTGGACGAGCGGAGCAGATGGGTCATCTCGGAGGACTTGGAGCCACTGAGGTGGAGCGGCAAGGAATCAGCGCCGGCAATCGAGCCGTCCAGACTCTGCGCGTACGTCAGCGTCACGAATGGCCGACGGTTGGCATCCGCCAGTGCGTGTTTCTCGACTGCGGGCACAAATGGGCTTGAGACCTCGTCCGATTCCGGTGGTGCGATGTCCAGCATATGCCCCATGCGATTCACCTTGGCGGTGAGATAGTCGACGTTCTGCGTGGTGACGGGGCCCGGCACGGGCACCCTCCCCGCAACCCGAATGCCCAGTCCGCGCAGTTCCTCAACCTTCGCGGGATTATTGGTCATCAGCCTGATGGATCGCGCACCCAGCTCTTGCAGGATTAGGGCCGCTACGTCGTAACTGCGCTCATCCGCTTGATGTCCCAACTGCAGATTGGCGTCGACGGTATCAAGCCCCTGGTCCTGCAGGTTGTATGCGCGGAGCTTTTCCAGCAAGCCGATGCCGCGTCCCTCCTGCCGCAGGTAGACGATTACGCCCGCGCCTTCTCGCGCAACCGCCTCAATCGCGGAATCCAACTGAGACGCGCAGTCGCAGCGCTGGGAACCAAAGACCTCGCCCGTCAGGCACTCGGAATGAACACGGGTGAGTACATTCTCCCGCCCCTGGACATCCCCGTAGACGAGCGCAAGGTGCTCCTTGCCGTCGGAATCGTTGGAAAAATAATCGAGCCGGAATTCACCGTGCGTGGTGGGAATACGCGCAGACACGCTGCGCTCTACTCTTGTTGGATAAGATGACATCGTTTCCCTGATTCCGGATTACTTGCCAGCCGGTCAAGCGCAGACCTCCACCACTCTGCGCAAACGTACCCATGATTGGCATCATCGCCGCCAATGTCAATTCGGGGGTTTAACCGACGGCCTCCAGCAGACGCAAGACGATCCCGGAATCCTTATCCTCTGCACCGTCTTGCCCTCGCGCCGCGTCCAGCAGTTCGCTCATACTTTGCCGTCCCGCCGCGGTGCCGGAACCAATCATCTTGGACAGCTCGTCGGCGCGTGATTCGTGATCCCGCAGTTGTTCGATTCGCGTCACTGTCCGACCGTCCTGAGTGCGCTTGAAAACGCGAATGTGCTGATCGGCATGAGCAGCCACTTGCGGCAAGTGCGTCACGCAGATCACCTGCTGCCTTATTCCCAAGTCGGCCAACTTGCTCCCGATCGTTCCGCCCACATGACCGCCCACGCCGACATCTATTTCATCGAATGCCAACGTCCGGGCATCACCGCGCGCCAGCACTGTCTTTACGGCCAGCATTATTCGCGCCATCTCCCCGCCGGACGCAATTGCAGACAGCGGCCTCAATGGCTCTCCCTCGTTCGGCGCAATGAGAAGCTCCACCTCATCGCCGCCCGACTCGTCACACAGACTGAGCGCGTCCACCGATTGTCCGGACCTGGCGCCCGTATCTATAACTTCCGGGGCTGTGAGAGCGGAGCGCACGTCCACAACGACTCGCGTCCCCGCCAGCGCAAGCGTCTCGACCTCTGCTTCCAGCGCACGTCCAAGCCGCGCGGCTGCGTGGGAGCGTTCGGCGGACAGTGACCGTGCCTCTTTGATGACTTGCTGGTTCAGCCGGCTTTCTTCGGCGAGCAACTCTTCCAGACGGGTTGACGTCCCTTTCAAAGCCGCCAGCTCGTTCTCGGTGCGGTCAGCCCATTCGAGTACATCTTCAAGCGAGCCGCCATGGCTCCGTTTAAGGTCATCCAACGCCGCCATGCGTTCTCCCACGGCATCAAGACGGTTCGGATCCGCCTCAAGCCCTTCCAGATACCGCGCCAGGGAGAGTGCAAGTTCCTGCGCCTGCTCGGCAATAGCCGCCGCTGTCTCCGATGTTTCACGCAGGTCTGCGTCCAGGGTCGCGGCATCACGCATGTTCTGGCTGATCTCCGCCAGCGAATCCGACACGCCATTCTCGCCTCGACCTGATTCAATCAGGAGCGACCGCGCTGTGCCCGTCAGCGTACCCAGCTGCTCCGCGTGTGCCAGGCGGGAGCGTTCCCGTTCCAGCGCAGCGTCTTCGCCGGGAACGGGCGCGACATCCCGGTACGCGGCCAAATCAAATTGCAGTTCGTCGCGCCGGGCCGCCACCTTTGCGTCTTCGCGCCGCAGCCGTCCAATACCGGAGCGGACCTTCTTGAGATGCCCGACCGACTCCGCAAGGGACTCGCGCTCGCCCTCCAGGTCGCCATAGCGGTCGAGCATTTCTCTCTGTTCAACCTGTCCCAACAGCGCCAGCGTCTGACGCTGCCCGTGCGACTCCGCGAGAATTCGCCCGGCCTCCTGGAGAGTCTTGAGGGCAATCTTGCGCCCGTTCACCCGGCAGTCGCCGCGGCCCATGCCGTCAATCTCACGGGCAACGTGAATCGTCAGCGGATGTTCCTCGTCCTTGATGCCGAGCTTTTCCAGGAGCGCGTTAGGTAGGGCGCCGTAGGTCCCGTCCTGTTCAAAGACCGCCTCGATCCTTGCCTGCTGCGCTCCGGAGCGAACCATGGATCCGTCCGCCTTTGCGCCAAGAATCAATGCGATGCAATTGACGATGATCGACTTTCCCGCGCCCGTCTCACCGGTCAGCACGGTAAAACCGTTGTCAAACGGGATATCCAACCGGTCGATGACGCCGATGTTCTCGATGGTCAGCCGCCGCAGCATTGCATATGCCCCCTACAACCTTGGGAGCACGGTATCAGAACGCGCGTTCGTGGTCAAGCTGGCTAGAACTCGATCAGCGCTCGTCCCACAACCTCGCCGCGACCAAGCGCGTCGTAGGCATCATTGACTTGCTCAATGCCGTAGCGGCGCGTAATGATCTTCGGGCTGACGTCCACCACGCCCCGCTCCACCAGGTTCAGGATCTGCGGCATGTCCGTCCCCGCCCGCGCGCCGTACGACCCCATGATTCGGATGCCCCGCCGCACGATCCGCGTGATCTCAAGCGGCACCGTCTCTCCGGCTGAGGCGATGCCGATCATCACGACGCGTCCGCCGTCCGCCACGGACTGAAACGCCTGCTGCACGGTTTGCGGTCTGCCCAGCGCCTCGAACGCCGCATCGACACCCTGCCCGTTGGTGATCTCACGAATACGCTCCGCCGCGTCTTCTTTAGCGGCGTTCACCGTATGTGTCGCGCCGAACGACCGCGCAAGTTCCAGCTTGTCGTCGTCGAGATCAACGGCGATGAGTGGCGACGCACCCACTGCCGCCGCAATCTGCACGACGTTTGTGCCAACCCCTCCCACGGCGAACACCGCGGCGCTCTCACCCATACGTAATTCGGCCTGGTTGCGAATCGCTCCAAAAGCTGTGAACACGCTGCAGCCGATGATGGCCGATTCTTGCAACGAGAGACTATCCGGCAGGCGAAACACAGACGAAGCCGGCGTGACCGCGTACTCGGCGAGCGCCCCCATGCTGTACATCCAGACTGGGGAGCCGTCGGGACGCGACAACCGCGTCGTGCCGTCGTAGAGCTGCCCGCTAAGGCGGTTGTAAGCGAAGAACGTCTCACACATGTCATCCCTGCCGCGGCGGCAGTACGCGCACGACCCGCACGGCATGATGAAGCTGCACACGACGCGATCTCCAACGGCAACATTCGTTACGCCGTCCCCGATGGCCTCCACCGTGCCGGACGTCTCATGGCCGAGCACACATGGCGTGGGAAAGGCGACCTCCCCTTTCATCACATGGAGATCCGTGTGACACACGCCCGTTGCGGCGATCCTGAGCAGGACTTCTCCTGCGCGGGGCGACGGCGTCGGCAGGTCCTCCACCGTCATTGGTTGATTGATGTCGTTGAGGATTGCAGCTTTCATTCACGCACTCCCTGGCGTCGCGCCAACACGCCTATCTGCGCATACATATAGAACGGCCACTCGGATTCTGCAAATCGCGTCCACGCTGCAGAAATCCTGTCCAGGTCGGCCTGTTCCGCCAACCCGTATGCCAGCGCGTCAGTCCCAACGTTGGAGTGCAGGATCCGCTGCGACCACATGCCGCCCCAGAAACGCGCGTCGTCGCCGTCCATCACCACCACATTGGGATGAATCTCATAGTCCGGGAATCCCGCCTCTCGAACCCACCGGGCGAGATAGCGGCCCGCATCCGGCTCCGCTCCATTGCGATACGCCACGGCGTGGTACAGCCGACTCCATTCCTCGAATTCCGGGAACTTGGGTGACGGCGTCATCGTGGCGTAGTCCGTTTCTCGCACACTGAGCAAACCGCCCGGCTTGAGCACCCGCCGCATCTCTCGCAGGGCTAACGGCTGATCGGTCAGGTGCTGTAGGACCTGATTGGCATACACGACATCGAACGTCTCGTCTTCGTAGTTGAGTTGATATACGTCTCCATCAGTAAACGTCACGTTGTCCACGCCTTCGGACGCAGCATGATCCCGCGCCTGAACCAATATCTCCTCTGAGAGGTCGATGCCGATGGTCTCGCCCGGCGCGACTGCCCGTGCCAGCCCAGCCGTAATCGTTCCCGGCCCGCATCCCACGTCAAGCAGGCGCATTCCTGCCTTTAGGTGTGGGAGCAGGAACCACGCTTCTCCTTCCGCGCGACGCCGCGCGTGATTCTGCACCACGGACTCATGGTGCCCGTGCGTATAGCGATCCCGCGGCACATCTGCAGTCATCTACTAGCCCCTCCCGATCACGCGGTATGCTGGCCTATGGCCGTTTCCATGTCCTCTATCCCACCGGTTCTACCCGCCCATGCCCTCACAGGCGCGGGCGGGTGGGCCGACGAGATTATCAGTTTCGGATTCATCATCGCCATTATTGCCATCCTGGTGTTGATGTCGCGTCTCGGCCGGCGCAAGCGTCTTCGCGATGAGGAACGAAATCGCCACAGCCCTACTGAGTAGACGCGGCCTGCGCCTCTGCGCGTTCCACGGCCGCCGGCGGTCTTAGATAAAGCGGCTCCAGCGTCGCAACATCATCCACGTCGCCGCGATGCAGACGCAGTAGACCCAGCCGCGCCGCATTCGCCGCCGTCCTCGTGCGAACAACGTCCGGCGCGATCGTCAGCGCGTTTCCGAGGCCGCTAAGCGCCGTGTCAGCCAATTCTTCGTTGAACTCTCCTGTCAGGACACAATCCTCGCCGCGTTCGGCCAATCGTGAGATTAGCTCTTCCGGCGAGACGATGGCCTCCTCGACGAGTTGCTCGACACCGTTCTCAGTCGATGCTCTGTAGGCAGCGGCGGCGTACTGCTTCCTACCCGCGTCCACAACCGACCACACCGTGCGTCCCAGATGAACGGCCCCATACGCCGCGACGGCGAGGGTTCCCACACCGACAATCGGCACATCAAGCCCCTGCGCGAGGCCTTTGGCCGTGGCTAGGCCGATTCGGATACCCGTAAAGCTCCCCGGCCCCCGCGTGGCGACAACGCCGGTTAGATCGCTAGTGGCGACCCCCGCCAGCATCATCACGTGGCGAAGGGTTGGATGCACGTGCATGGTGTGATTGCGGCCTGCCCGCCATGTCAGTTCCGCTGCGATGGCCCCATCGGGATGGGCAATCGCAACGCTCGCTGTCTCAGTAGCGGTGTCTATGGCAATAATCATTCAGTCGCCCCAACGCCTTCGGGCAGCGCGCTCAGAGCCTGGGCGGACACCGGCCCGCTGGCCGTCACTGACAGCCGCCGCTCGGTGTCCGATACGTACTCGATGTGGATCTCAAGTCGGTCCTCGGGGAAGATGGATGTCGCGCGGTCGGCCCACTCAATGGCAAGCACGCCGTCCCTGCCTAGGTAGTCGTCCAGCCCCAGCTCCCACGCCTCCGCCGGATCGTCGATGCGGTACAGATCCATGTGAAATAGCGGCAGCCTGCCCTGGTATTCATTGACCAGCACGAACGAGGGGCTCTTGGTATACGCCGTCACTCCCAGCCCATCGGCAAGGCCCTGCGTCAGCGTCGTTTTGCCCGCGCCAAGCTGCCCGATGAGCAGCACCAGCGTCCCGGCCTCGACGGACTTGCCAATAGCCCGCCCGATGTCTTTCGTCTCATCCGCGGAGCGGGAAGTACCGCTCCATTCGTGTGTCGTCATAGAACCAGATTAGCGCATGAGGTTGGCGCGGCGGGGGCTAGCCTGCGCGCAGGAATTTTGGTTTGATCGCCGCTACTATCACCACGGACACCGCCAGCGCCGCGCCCAGAATGGCTAGCGCCCAGCCGGCTCCGTACGCGGAACCCATGTATCCCGCCACCAGGCTGCCGATAGGAACAAATCCCCGGTCCAACAGATACAGGCTGATGACGCGACCGTGAAACTCGCTCTCCGTTTGCGTGAGCAGCATCCCGTTTGTCAGCACCCGTTGGCTTGAGTCCAGCAGGCCAAGCAGAACCATGAGCGCCAGCGCGAGAATCAACCACGGCGCCGCACCAAGCGCGGACAGCACCACGCCGCTCAGCGCCATCGTCACCACGATCAGCATTCCCTTGTTTCGCACGTTGCCGAGGTAGGCAAGAATCGACGGCCCGATAATCGACCCTATCCCCATGAACGTCAGCATCCCGCCGAACAGCGTCGCTCCGGTATTCTGGCTCAGGTTAAATGCGTCGGCAATCGTCAGTAGCCATTCGGCATTGGATGCGTACCGCTCGTCTGCAATCTCCGGCAAGAGCACCATGAACGGCTGGAGGAACATAAGCGACAGCAGGCCGAGCAGCAGCAGGAGCAGGATGGTCGTGTGGCGCCGCACGTACTTGAGGCCCTCCCACGTATCCCGGAACGCGCCGGACACGCCCATACTCTCCGCGCCGCGCTGCATCAGGGGATACGTCTTCATCCAGAGCCATGCTCCGATGATTCCGAACTCCAGCAGGATGATGATGATAAAGACCATCTCGAATCCCGAGACGGCGATGAGCACGCCGGTGAGCAGCGGGGCTACGATGCGCGTGCCGTTGAAAGAGAACTGCTGCAGCGCCACGGCGTTCGCAATTCGCTCCCTGCCCACAATCGCCGGTATGAGCGCCTGCCGCCCAGGCTGATTGAAGGCAATCATTGCGCCTCGCCCCGCAAACAGGGCGTATGCGTGCCACAACTCCAGTCGATCCTGCAGTAACAGCCCAAGCAGCACCACGTAGATGGCCAGGATGCCGATCTGCGTGACGACAAGGATGGTCTTGCGATTGACACGGTCGGCGAGCACTCCGGCAGGAATTGCAAGGAACAGCACCGGTATCGTGCGCCAGAAATTGACCCAGCCGACGGCGATGGGGTCCTCCGTGATCTCCCACACCAGCCAGCTGCGGGCGACAATCTCCATCCACAGGGTGAGCGCGTGCATGCTGACGCCCGCCCACAGAATGCGGTAGTCGCGAATCGCGAACGCAGAAACGGCCTCTCTCAGCGAGGCGCGGCCTCTGGGGGTGCGTTGCCCTTCTAAAGGTTCGTCGGGCGTAGTCGACCCTTGCTCGGACTCATTCGGCGTGTTGCGGGGTCTCACCTGTCGCGGTCCGGACTAGTCCATTTGGCGGACCCTCTTCGTGAAGAAGGTGAAGAAGGTCGTTACGCACAGGAGAATGATGGCAGAGCCGCCCACGGCAAGCTGCGCCCCGGCAAAGCCGCCCTGCGTGCCGACAACATCCGCCAGCACACCAACGAAGAACACACCGAAGTTCGTCATGGCCCAATTGAGCATGTAGATGCTCATCACACGGCCCCGGTGCTCGTCGTCTGAGTACACCTGCGCGAGCGTGTTGCTGAGAGCCATGCGCCCCGCTTGAGCGAATCCCAGCGGGATGAACATGATGAAGGCGATGAGGTACGAATTCGTAAAGCTGAACACAATCAGGGACGCCGCCATCACGAACATGCTGATCAACAGCCAGAGTCCGCGTTTCTTGTCCTCCATAGTCGCGACGAATACGGACCCGACCAGGGCGCCGATGCCGGAGATGCTGATCAGCAAGCCCTGACGCGCCGATGATTGGTCGAGCGTTTCAAATAACGTCCCCACCAGTGGCAGCGACGTGAAGAAGGTGAGCCGGGAGGGATCGACAGTGAGAATGGTATCCGTGAACGCGGGGAGCAGGAACATGTACGGCATCGACAGGACGAATGAGAATAGCGAGAAGATCAACAGCATGAGGAGGGCGTTGTTTCGTCTGACATACGTGAGCCCTTCGCCCACCTGCTTCAGCATCCCGGAGCCACGCAGAGCAACGGCGCCCGACAGAGGGAGACCCATCAGCATGATGACGCCTGTGCCGTACAGCACCGCCATGATGTAGTACACGCCCTCGATGTCCCACATGGCGATGAGGAATCCGGCTAGCGCCGGTCCCATCAGGCGGAGCAGGTTCATCGCCGCGCCGTTCAACGCTACGGCGTTCGTGATCATGTTCGCGCTCACCAGCTCCGGGATGATCGCCTGTCGCGCAGGCATCATCAGCGCCATCACGATTCCCTGCAGGAACGACGCGATGAGCAAATGCCAGACGGATATGGAGCCAAGCGTGATGGACATGGCCACGCCTACCGTGATGATCGTAGACATGATTTGCCCGATGATGAGCACTTGCTTCTTCGGCACGCGGTCGGCAAGCACTCCGCCAAACAAGGAGAGGGTCAACATCGGCAATCCGTTTGCCAGCGCCACTGCCCCAAGCATCGTTACGCTGCCGTCGTTCGTGCCGGGTGTCTTGGATAACTCGTAGACGTACCAGGAGCGCGCCATCATTTGCATGTTCATCGCGCCCATCTGGCCGAGAACAAACAGGAAATACAGGCGATACGCCGGTACGGTCAGGGACGCAATCGCGCGGAAGCCGACGCCCCGCCTTTCAGTGACGGGGCCCGGAGGCTGTCCGCCAACGCCGGGGCCACCCCGCGTTCCGTCGGGGCCGCCCGTCGGTCCTCCGCCCATCATGAGGCGGACACCTCAGATCGGTTTTCTTCTGCGGCGTCGGCTTCCTGTAATCGTTTCAGACCCTCAAGCAAGGTGGCGAGGCCCTGTTGCGCGCCGTCTGCCTCATCCGCATTGAGTTCATTCAGGCGCTCTTCCCACGCCCGGCGACGCAGGTTAAGGAGACGCTCCGCGAGATCAACGCCGTCAGACGTGAGGCGACAGACGTTGGAGCGGCGATCATCTGGATCCTGCCAACGTTCGACGAGTCCTCGCTCGACAAGGCGGTCAATGACCCCCGTCGCGGTGGACAACGATGTGCCAAGCTGGCCGGCGACGATGCCCATGCGGCAGTCGCCGTGGCGGCGCAGGGCAAAGAGCGCGCGCAGCTGGGGCATCGTCAGATCGACGGTGAACCAGTCGTCTGCGATTGCCGGCCTGAGCAAGCGGAAGATGACCTCCAGGTCTTCAATCAACCGCTGGGTTGCCGGGTTGGCAGGGCGAGAAGGTTCATCCGGCGTTGTCACGTCGTCACCGGTTCGTTCTCGCACCGCCGAATGTCCATTGGTATCCAACACTTTCACTCACCCAAAGTATTTGACCCAGACGCACGTGTCAACTATCTCCGTCTGCTACCCTATTGAAGACATTTCCCCAACGTCATCACACAGGAGACACAAAGTCACGATGGCAGCAGAACGTACCCTCATCCTCATCAAGCCGGACGCCGTGCAGCGCGGCCTCACAGGCGAGATTCTTGGACGATTTGAGAAGCGCGGCCTAAAGGTAATCGGCGGGAAATTCATGCGTGTTGAGCGGTCTCTTGCAGAGGAGCACTATGCCGAGCACGTTGGCAAGCCTTTCCTCCCGGGACTCCTGGACTTCATCACGTCATCGCCGCTGATGGCGATGGTGCTGGAAGGCGAGCGGGCCATCGAGCTTGCCCGGCAGACGATGGGCGCAACCGATCCCGCAAAGGCCGCTCCGGGCAGCATCCGCGCAGACCTTGGCCTGTCAGTTGGGTTGAACCTGGTGCACGGTTCAGACGGCCCGGAATCCGCCGCGCGTGAGGTTTCGCTCTGGTTCGACGACTCCGAGTTGATCGACTATCAGCAGGCCACGGAGCAGTGGCTCATTGAATCCTGACCAGCGGCACGGCGCTGCGCCACAACTGCTCCAGCCCATAGAGCTCCCGCTGCTCCCCGGCAAAGATGTGGACGATCACGTCGTTGAAGTCCATCAGGAGCCACCCGGAGTCCGCGTCGCCCTCCGTTCGCAGGACCGCCTGACCGGAATCCTTCAACCCCTTGTGCATCGCCTCCTGGATCGCCTGCCCCTGTCGCTTGGACTCCACCGTCATGAGCACAAAGGCGTCCGCGTAGCCACAGATATTTCGCACATCAAGCAGGAGGATATCGCTGGCCTGCCGGTCCTCCGCAATCTCAACCGCCTTCCGCGCCAGTTCAATGCCGGCGGCGGCCGAATCAGTATCCGTAGAAGTAACCTGTTCCGTCATGAGGCCATACTACACAACGCACCCCAACCCCGCGAGGCTGACTGATGGATTCCCTGGCTGTCACACTTGCCGTCGCCGCCCTCCTCCTCGGCGCAGTTGCCGACCTGCTCTATCGTGTCGCCCAACAGCGCGGCATTGACGCCCCCAACTTTATCTTCTGGCAATCGACCATCTTCACGGCAATCATCTGGGGTGTGGCCGTCTCGAGTTGGGTCCTTTTCGGAGATGACGGCCCAGTAGACTTCATCCACAGGAGCACATGGCTCTACGGGGTGCCCGCAGGCGTGTTCGGCTACGTGGGATTGACGCTCTTTGTGGCGAGTCTCCGCACGGGGGACGCGAGTGTCAACGCGCCTATATTCAGGCTCAACTTCGTCGTCACGGCGTTGGGCGCAATAGTCATCCTCGGTGAGTCCGCCGACCCGATAAAGCTTGGAGGCATCCTCCTGGCTGTCCTGGCCGTCCTCGTCCTTTTGAACATCACCCAGATCTCCGCCATCCGCTCCGACCTCCGGTCAATCCTTCTGGCGGTTGCAGCATCCGGCTTCTTTGGGGTCGCCGGACTGATCTCCAAGGCCGGCCTCGATACCGGCGACATTGGCGCGATTCCCATGGTTCTCACACAGACCGTCGGTTTCCAGCAGGCCGCCATCATCACACTGCTGCGAAGGCGCAACTTCAGCATTACCCGCCCCGTCGCCCAATTCGCCCCGGGCATTGCAGTCATCCAGGTCACGTGGGCGGTCCTCTTGTTCGAGTCCCTCCGCATCGGTGACGCCAGCATCAGCTATCCCATCGTGCAGATGAGCTTCGTCATCACCGCTATCCTGGCGGTGATATTCCTCAAGGAGGAGATGAACTGGAGCAAGGGCGGCGGCCTGGTGTTGGCCATCATTGCCGTCGGTGTTCTCGGCTTAGCCGGTTGACGACGCTGCAAGAAGGATTTGACAGTGCTATCCTGTCCGCGTTGAACGGCTTGTTGACGCTAAGAGAAAGGTAAGGACGAAGGGGTTCAGGCAATGCACAGAATTACTGCATTCGGCGCAATCCTCTTCTCGCTGGCACTGGGCTTGGCTTTGGTTTGGGCGACCGTGGCTGTCGCCATTAGCGATGATTCTCCGGACGATGCCGCTTCTGCTTCGCGTACACAGGCAGTCGAGAATGACCCTGACAGTTCTGATGATGATGACGAGGACGATCCCGACCTCGACAGTGACGACCCTCCACTGACCGACAACGACGGCACCGACTCTGACGGCTTCGATACCACCGCCAATACCGACCACGACGGCTTCGATACCACCGCCAACACCGACCACGACGGCTTCGATACCACCGCCAACACCGACCACGACGGCACTGACTCTGATGGCATAGATACGCCAACGCCTACCGACAATGACGGTACCGACTCCGACGGCATCGATACCCCAACGCCCACTGACAATGACGGTACCGACTCAGACGGCATCGATACGCCTACACCTACCGACAACGACGGTACCGACTCAGACGGCATAGATACGCCAACGCCTACCGACAATGACGACACCGACTCAGACGGCATCGATACTCCAACACCTACCGACAATGACGGCACCGACTCCGACGGTATCGATACCCCGACGCCTACCGACAATGACGGCACCGACTCTGATGGCATCGATACGCCCACGCCTACCGACAATGACGACAGCGACGATAGTGATGACAGCAATGACCTCAGTTCTTGAGGAAGCGAGCCGGTCTACGTCACCGGCTATTCCCCTCCGACCTGAAGTTAGTTTCCCCATCGACCCACAATTGAGTGAGCTTCCGGGCCTCTTCGATTCCGACTGGATATGGCGCGCCTACTGCCGCGAATTCGGACGCCCGAAAGTCGATCCCAAGGACATTCGTATTCGTCAGTTCGCTCACCGCGTAGGCAGGACAGCCCTCGTCAGTTACGAGATGGAATGGGATGCTGACACGTATCTACCCTTGCAGCATTTCTACGCCTACCTGGAGAGAAGCAGGCCTATCGAGCTCTCCCGGTTTCCACATGATCGGCGTCTGCCCGGACTGCCTGATGCCTCCCATCCGGACACGGCTCTTGCACTGCTCAACAGGCACGTACTGCCGTTCCGGGAACGGCGCGCCGCAGTGGATGTGATCCGTTACAGGGCTATGAACCGTGCCGTGCTGCGTCATCGCGCGGGCAGAGCAAAGTTCTATGCGCGAGTTATGCGACCGGACGCCGTCGTACCACTGTTGAGGGCTCATGATCTGATGGCGCAGTCCGGATTCGTCGCACCTCGCCTCGCAGGCCATTGGGCCGAAGGCGGCGTGGTGTGGTTCTCGGAGATACCCGGCAAGAATCTGCGGCAGCAGATTCGGCGGGACAAGGCCCCGGAGCCTTCGCTGCTTCTGGATGGACTGCAGACGTTGTGGGATACCCCTCCCGATCCCGGTACCAACCCTTCCTTCAACCTGGCAGGGGCGTATGAGAGAGCAAAGAGCAGCATCGGGCAGAATGTTCAGGACGACGAGACCTCTCTGCGAGAACTCAATGGAGCCCGGCAGCTCTTGGATCCCTTCGTCCATTCGTGGCGTCCTACAGGCATAGCCCACAATGACTTCTACGACGACCAGATGCTGGTGTTTGATGACGGTCGCATTGCGGTCGTCGACTTCGAAGAGGCCGGCCTTGGAGACCCCCTCCTGGACATCGGCAACTTTCTGGCGCACTTGAATTGGGCCGGCGCGTTTGGCAGCGAACGTCGAGCCGGGAGATTCGCCGCGTACCACACGTCCTTTAGGGAGGCCGCGTTGGAACGCTTCGGATGGAGCGAGCCGGAGCTCGCTTATCGCGAGGCTATCTGTCTGTTCCGGCTATGCACAAACACCATCCGCCGAGCCCGGGAGGACTGGTCCCACCGGCTGCGGGACGGCCTGCGCCTTGTGAATGAAACGCTGGGCTAACCCCACAACGGCCAGGCCCGGTTTACGTTTCTTCCACCGTCGAGTGTGATGCGCCTTTGCAGCACAACCACCAACTCCGTATCGTAGAAGGTGAAATGAATACCAAAGAGAGAGTCATTGTCGCCATGAGCGGCGGGGTGGATTCCTCCGTCGCCGCCTACTTGCTCAAGGAGCAGGGCTACGATGTCATCGGCGTGACGATGCGCCTGTGGAGCGACGACGTGGAGGGCGCGTCACGCCACAACCGCGCCTGTTGCTCCGTGGAGGACGTGTTTGACGCAAAGCGAGTGGCTCAGAAGCTTGATATGCCGCACTACGTCCTCAACATGGAGGAGGAGTTCCGCAAGCACGTCATCGAGTACTTTATTCGTGAGTACAAGAACGGCCGGACTCCACACCCCTGCATCGCCTGCAACGACAAGATCAAGTTCGCATTCTTTCTGCAGCGGGCGCTGTCGCTCGAGGCAGATTGGATCGCCACGGGACACTACGTTCGACGCCGCGCCGACGCGGACGGTCGTATTGAGCTGCATAAGGCCGCCGACGCCTCCAAGGACCAGACGTACGTGCTCTACGGGCTCGGACAGGAGGAACTGCGCCGCTCATTGTTTCCCATCGGAGAACTGCCCAAGCAGGACGTGCGGCACATCGCCCATGAGCTTGAGCTGCCAGTCGCGGACAAGCCGGACAGCCAGGAGATCTGCTTCGTCCCCTCAGGAAATTACAGGGCTTTTCTCTCTGAACACATGGCGCTCACGCCCGGTCCCATTCTGGATGTCGACGGTAAGCACGTTGGCTCTCACATGGGAACTGCGGGCTACACAGTGGGTCAGCGCAAGGGCCTGCCGCCGTCCCCCGCAGGCCGCCGCATGTACGTCATCGACATCGACACCGCCGAGAACACCATTGTGATCGGCCCGGAGGATCACCTCCTCGCAGACTCGTTGCGCGCAGCGCAGGCAACATATATCGACGGGGTCTCCCCCGGCAGCGTCCCGACGCGCGTATTGGCCAAGGTGCGGTACAAGTCCCCCGAAGCGCCTGCCCTCCTCATCCCGGACGCGGACGGCGACGGCTTCACTCTTGAGTTTGACGAGCCGCAGCGGGCCGTCACGCCCGGTCAGGCAGTCGTTCTCTACAATGACGGCCGGATGCTCGGCGGCGGCGTAATCGAGCGAACGGTAGCCGTCGAGGAGCCGCAAGCCTCTACTTTTACTGCCCAAGCGGTGTAAAATTGTGCTCGGGGTAAAGAGGTAATAATGTCCATCATCGCCTTGTCGCATGGTTTGCGTGACTTTCTAAATCGCGGGGATTCCGCCGGTCATGTCCAGAACGGATACCCGTCCGGGGACGCCCTTGCAGGCGTTTTTGAGGCATGTCACCGCACCCTGACGCAGGCCGTTGAAACGATGTCCGAGGAGGACATGGCATGGCGGCCATTCCCTGAGACGCCGTCCGCCGGCTACTACCTCTGGCACGTCGCCCGTGTGCAGGACGCCCTGCTCCACAAGCAGATCCTCAACCGACCCGAAATCAATGAGACACATGGCTATGCGCGGGAATTCGGCCTGCCCCTTGAAGACACCGGGCAGGCATACACCGCAACACAGCGCGCCCACTTCCAGGAGCCGCCCAAGAAGGCGTTGCTGGAATACCTGGCGCTAACGTTCCAGGCCGTGTTGCGCACCATTGAGGAACTCGGGCCGGAAGGCCTGGACATTGAGACGGACAGCGGGATGCGTCGCATCCGCTACCTCATCACCCTGACAACCCACGCCAACCTCCACGCCGGCGCAATCAACCACATCAGGGAAGTTCTCACTGCCTCGAGAGAGGTCCCCGCTGAAAACTGATCCTCCGGACGGCATCGCCTCTCGGTCACGCCGCCCCATCGTCCCTCCCGTCACTCGCCCCGGCCTCTCCTACGAGCGTGAGTTGCTCTTAATGGGCGCCCGCACAATCGCCGGCATAGACGAAGCGGGACGCGGCGCTCTCGCAGGCCCGGTCGCCGCAGCCGCCGTCATCCTGCCCGCCCAACCGTTGGCGTGGTTCGATGATGTTGACGATTCCAAGAAACTCAGCGCTCCCGAGAGAGAACGCCTGGCAAAGCTCATCCTGCAGGACGCCGCCGTCGGCCTCGCCATGACGCCCGCAAGCCGCATCGATTCCACCGGCATCGCCGTCGCAACCCGTGAAGCTATGCTCGCCGCCCTCAACGTGCTCGGCAGCCGCGTGGACGGCATCCTCGTTGACGGCTTTGCGCTGCCCCTCCCTGCCGATATTCCGCAGTTGGCGCTCACGCGGGGCGACCAGGTCTCCATCTCGGTCTCGGCGGCATCCATCATTGCGAAGGTCGCCCGCGACGAGGTCATGCGCCTGCTGGACAACCAACACCCCGGCTACGGACTGGCCGGCAACAAGGGGTACGGGACGCCCAAACATCTGGCTGCCTTGCGGCAGATCGGCCCCACCTCTATTCACCGCCGCACGTTTCGCAACGTTGAGAAAGTTGCGGAAGCATCTTGACAGAATATCCCTTCGCCCCATAGCATGGCGTCGTTCAGATATGGCAACCGATTTAGAGCCCCCAAGTACGGGGCACACACAAATTGCGCCGGGCCGACGCATGACTAACGTCGCCGGGGCATAGACACCAATGTCCGCCCTTCTACTGCCGGCGTACCCGCTGGCGTTAATCCTGTTGACACTGGTTGTGGCGCTTGAGGACGCCTTCTTCCAAACACGGGGAGAGCGGCTGGAGCGGCTGGTTCAACGTCGACGACCGGGCGCGCGCCGCCTCGCCCGACTGCAGGAATCCCACGATTCCCTGGCGATGGCCGCCCTCATGATCCGTTCCACAGCGACGGTTCTATTTGCCATCATCAGCTTTGGCCTCGTGTCAACGTATACCCCCTGGCCCTCTCTGGAAGTTCTGCTCGGGATCGTGCTCACCATCGGGGGGGTCATACTGGCGCAGGCCGCCGGGCGAGTCTGGGGCGGCCATGACGCCGATCGTCTCGCCGTCGTATCCGCGCCGCCGGCAGCATTCGTCAACGCCGTTCTTTCCATACCGGCCTCAGCTCTCCGCGCCCTCTTCCGTCCACTGGCCCGCGCACTGGGACAGAAACGATCAGATAACGCGCCTGTGGAACGCTCCGACCAACGCAATGGCAACAGCGATCATCCAAATGGCACAGACGCTGCCGTCAATCTGGATGAGGAGTGGGAGCGGAACGTCATGCGCGGCCTCGTCCGGTTGGAGTCGCTTGCCGTCCGCGAGGTCATGGTTCCGCGACCGGATGTTGTTGGCATTGAGGCCGGCTCGTCACTCGAAGACGCAGTCCAGATCGTCATGCAGGAGGGGTACAGTCGCCTGCCACTCTACCGGGGCAGCCTCGACGACACTATCGGCATTGTCTACGCCAAGGATCTACTCGCCGCGTTCCAGAACAAGGACGGAGATTCAACTCTTGAGTCCATCATCCGTCCCCCGCTGCACGTTCCGGAAACCAAGCGCGTTGGCGACCTCTTGCGCGAGTTCCAGGCACGCCGCGTTCATATCGCCTTGGTTGTCGACGAATACGGTAGCCTCGTCGGCCTTGTCACAAACGAAGACTTGCTGGAAGAGATAGTTGGAGACATCGATGACGAGTTCACCGCGAGCCAACCGCTGGTTCGCCGGGTGAACGAGCAGGAGGCCATCGTCGACGCCCGCGCCCCCCTCAAGTACATCAACGAAATGTTCAACGTGGAACTCCACGCAGAGGGCGTTGACACCGTTGGCGGGCTCATCCTTTACGCGCTCGGGCGCATCCCGCATCCGGGCGAGACCGTCAGCGACAACGGCTTGACCATGACCATCCTGTCCACCACGGGCCGCCGTGTCCGCCAGGTGCGACTCCTTCACGGCGAGTCGCCCACCGGCATCGACACTGAAGACCACACCCCCACCGCCGCCTCTGCATAATCTCGCGCCACGACCGCTCACCGTGAGCCAGTCGAAGGGCCTTCCCTATCATCCCCGCCCCAACCCCCCTGTCATTCTGGGCGCTTCCCTTGTCGTTCTGAGCACAGCGAAGAATCTGAAATCACCATTGCGCTGCTCAACCCTGTAACGCGATTCAAGAATCCCTTTCCGTTAGGCGGGGAAGGCTCATGGTGGGGGCGTATAGACCCTAACCAAAACGAATACGAGGGCGCCCCTGGGCGCCCCCGTCAATCGTGACTAAAGAGTTGTCAGGTGTCGGCTACTTGCCGCCCAACGTCGGAGCCTCACCCGGGCCGTAGACGCGGATTGCTGTGCTCGCAGCTGCCGGTCCGGACGCTCCCTCCGGAGTGCGACTACCCACTGCGATAACCGTCCACACGCCGGGTGGCAGAGCCTCAGGTATTGCGGGCAACAGATCGGTGCCAACCACCATCTCAAGAGCGCCGGATGAATTCACCTGCGCGGTCCCCATTTCATAATCAGTTGCCGCGCCAAGCGCCTCACGAATGTAGAGCGTCACGTCATCCCGTCGTGGGAAGCCGGACAGCCTGAATGTCACTCGGGTCGTTCCCGGAACGAGAATGACGTTCGGATCGAGCGTATTGATATTGGCTTCCGGATTGATGGCTCCCGGTCCGGGCGCGCCGGGCGCTCCTGCTTCTCCGGGTGCTCCTGCCTCTCCTGGCTGGCCGGGCGGCCCCTGCTGACCGTCAACTCCGTCCGAGCCGGGCGCTCCTGCGGGGCCCGCGGGGCCTCGCTCACCCTGCTCTCCTCCCGGACCCGTACATGCCGCCAAGACAAGAATAAAGGCAGTAATCAGAACAAGGGGCATCCAAAATGCTTTCCCTTTAAACACGCGCTGCTCCCTCCTGCTAACCCCGTCTGACGCTGTGTAGATTGGCCGAAATACGCGCGTCAAACGGTTTAAAGACACTTAATCATATTGGCGCAGGTAGGGAACTGTCAAGAAGAACCGTCCTCAAAAAGCCCCTTCCGTCTGAATTATCGCCCTGTGTGCACATGACCTCCCAGCCCAAATATCCAACACAACCTCCACCTGCCACGCGTATAATGACCATCGGAGAGGCCCCCACGGAGAGGTGGCCGAGCGGTTTAAGGCGTCGCTCTCGAAAAGCGGAGTATCTTCACGGGTACCGTGGGTTCGAATCCCACCCTCTCCGCCATTACACAAGACGGAGAGGTGCTGGAGTGGCCGAACAGGCACGCCTGGAAAGCGTGTAGGGTCTTACCGGGCCCTCGCGGGTTCGAATCCCGCTCTCTCCGCCATTTTTTCTCATTGCCCATCAGCCACTCGCGCCGGAACGCGCACCCCAAGCCGCAAGGCCCATCAACACAGCTCTCCTCTCCACCGCCCAGGATGGGACGCGCATCGCGAACCCCATAGGCCCATCAACACAGCTCCCCCCCTCCATCGCCCAAGATGGAACGCGCACCGCGAACCCCAAAGGCCCATCGACTACGATCGCGAACTCCAAAAATCCTTGACCCCTCACCCCGAAATCGATAGCTTTGAATCGTGAATGACGATCTCCAGTATTGGATTGCGTTTCAGCGCGTCAGCAGGCTCGGTCGGGTCAGATTCGGACATCTCGAGTCGCATTTCCCTACTCTGAAAGACGCTTGGCACGCATCAGAGTCGGAACTCCGCGCCACCCGTCTTGACGGGCGAACGGTAGACGAAATCCTCAGGACGCGTGTCGACATCGAACCCGAGGATGAGCTTGAGAGGCTGCACCGTCACCGGGTCAGCGCCTACACCTGGCACGATGAGCAATACCCTGCCCGCCTACGGCAGATCTATGACATGCCCCCTGTCTTGTACGTCAAGGGAGAATTCGAGCCGGAGGACGATCTTTCGCTGGCTGTCGTCGGAACCCGCAAGGCCACGCCATATGGCCGCGAGGTCACTCGTGAATTCGTCAGAGACCTGGTACATGCAGGACTCACGATATCCAGCGGGCTCGCAGCCGGCATAGACTCAACCGCTCACTATGCCACCTTGCAGAATCGGGGCAGGACAATCGCAGTACTCGGCAGTGGCGTGGATATCATCTATCCCGCGCAGAATCGCAAGATGGCGGCAGAGATTGTAGAACACGGCGCCCTCATCAGCGACTACCCAATCGGCACGCCCCCGATGAAAGAGAACTTCCCGCGCCGCAACCGCATCATGAGCGGAATCAGTGTCGGCTGCCTCGTGATTGAGGGAAGTGAGAAGAGCGGCGCGCTGATCACGGCGCGCCAGGCACTTGAACAGAACCGGGAGGTCTTTGCGGTCCCCGGAAGCGCCCTCAGCGAGCGGAGCCGCGGCCCCAACCTGCTCATTCAGAACGGCGAGGCCAAGCTTGTGCTGACCGCCGAGGACATCCTGCAGGAACTGAACCTGTCACAGGAAGATCGGCAGCTAAATCTCCCGTCCACGACAGAACCTGTTGACGAAGAGCAGGCCGCCGTCCTCAAGGTTCTCAGCCGGTCTCCCGTGCACATCGATGAGATCTATCGCGCCTCCGGAATGTCGATGCCTGAAGTGTCCAGTACCCTTACTATGTTGGAACTGAACGATCTCGTAAGACAGGTAGGCGGTATGCACTACGTCTTGACACGAGAGGCCCATGCGATTTACGAATCAAAAAGAGGAAACAGCGACGGCGGGGAACAGACCGAGACCAGAAGCGCTGAAAATCAGCTCACCTAAAGAGGCAAGAATCGAATGACAACCGGTCGAAAGAAGTCGACAACCACACGTAAGACAAAGAAGACGCCTGCATCAGCCAAGGGCCGCTCATCGACTGCCCGTCGGTCGAGCGCGGCGACCCGCAGCAATATTGTCCCCGGCGGCGATGTCGTCATCGTCGAGTCGCCCGCCAAGGCTCGCACGCTTTCCCGCATCCTGGGTAACGGCTACAACGTCCTCGCCTCCGTTGGCCACGTCCGCGACCTGCCCAAGAGCAAGTTGGCCATCGACGTGGATGCGGATTTCGCGCCCGACTACGTGGTGCCACGTGACAAGTCTGCCGTCGTCAAGGAAATCAAAGCCGCAGCGAGCGCCGCGGGCACCGTTTACCTCGCAACAGACCCTGACCGTGAGGGCGAGGCCATCGCATGGCATCTGATGCATGCAGCCGCCATTCCACAGGAGCGGATCCGCCGTGTCGTCTTCCATGAGGTGACGGAGAACGCCGTCCGCCGCGCCTTTGAAGAATCCGACGGCATGGCCAATGACAAGGCCTCGAACAGAGTCGGCGGCATCGATGTTGATCTTGTAAACGCCTATCAGGCGCGCCGCGTCCTTGACCGCCTCGTCGGATACCGCCTTAGCCCCGTTCTCTGGAGCAAGGTCCGCAAGGGCCTGTCCGCCGGTCGCGTGCAATCTGCCGCGCTCCGCCTCGTCGTTGAACGCGAAGCCGAGATCGACGCATTCGTGCCCCAGGAGTATTGGGAAATCGACGCAGACCTCGCAACACAAGCAGCCACGCCGGAAGATGTCGCTGCGCGTTATAGGTCAGAGCTGGGCGGAAGCCGCGCCGTCGTTATCCCAAATCAGGAGAACGCCGACAGGATTCTCGACGACCTGCGCGCGAGCTCCTACCAGATCGCGTCCGTCCGCCGCCGCGAGACCACGCGCCGTCCCGGCCCGCCGTTCATCACGTCCACACTCCAGCAGGAGGCGTTCCGCAAGCTGCGGTTCACCGCCCGCCGGACCATGACCGTTGCACAGCAGCTCTATGAAGGACTGTCCATCGGCAATGAGGGCCCCATTGGCCTAATCACCTACATGCGGACGGATTCAACCAACATGGCGAGCGAGGCCGTGCAAGAGGCGAGAGCCGTCATCGGCAACCGCTATAGCAAGGATCACGTCCCTGCCTCACCCCGGTCATTCTCGCGCCGCGTCAAGGGAGCGCAAGAAGCCCATGAGGCGATCCGCCCGACGTCCTTCATGCGCGACCCGGATTCTCTGCGAAACTCTTTGAACCGCGAGCAATTCAACCTGTACCAGCTCATCTGGCAGCGGGCGTTGGCATCACAGATGGCCGACGCAAAGTTCGACCAGACGACGGTAGACATTACAGCTTCCGGCGCGCCCTCCGGCGTCAGCCATACCCTCCGCGTCAGCGGATCCATCATGACGTTCTCCGGCTACCTGGCCGTCTATCGCGAGGGCCTTGATGAGCCGGACGCGGAATCCGACGAGGGGCGAGTGCTCCCGGATATGCGGGAAGGACAGCCGCTCGACCTGCGTAATGTCGCGGGAACACAGCGCTTCACGCAGCCCCCGCCCCGCTTCACTGAGGCCACCCTGATCAGGGCGCTGGAGGAGCGCGGCATCGGACGCCCAAGCACCTACGCCGCCATCCTCAGCACCATCCAGGATCGCGGCTACGTGGACAAGGCGGACAACCGCTTCCGTCCCCTCAAGCTCGGCACCGCGGTGTCCGGTCTCCTCTCACAGCATTTCCCCGAGATTGTCAGCTTCGATTTCACGTCCCGCATTGAAGAGGAGCTTGACGATGTTGCGCGGGGCGAGCGTGAGTGGGTGCCCGTGCTGAGAGACTTCTACGGCCCCTTCAATGAGAAGATCGACACGGCGCAGGCGAACATCGAGCGCGTCAGCAACATCGACGAGGAAACGGACGAGATTTGCCCGGACTGCGGCGCGAATATGGTCATCAAACGCGGCCGCTACGGCCCGTTCCTTTCGTGCTCGCGATTCCCTGAGTGTCGCGGCATGAAGCGCATTCAGAAGGGCACAGGGGCACATTGCCCGGACTGCGGCGGCGAACTCGTACAGCGATCGTCCCGCAAGTCCCGCCGGCCCTTCTACGGCTGCTCCAACTACCCCAACTGCAACTTCCTGACCAACCAGGAGCCGTTGCCTCAACCCTGCCCTGATTGCAGTGGTCTTGTTGTTGCTTCGAGTCGAACCGATGCCACGTGCAATGACAAGGAATGTGGCTGGCAGGGCTCCCGCGAGGAACTCACCACCGAACAGCCGCAACCGGAACCTCAACTCGTCGAAGTCTAATCGGCGCTGAATCCCCTCCCCTTGAGGGGGGGGCGAGGGAGGGGGTGATCCTCCTTGCCCTCACCCTATTTTCAAACCTGGTCTAAAATGTGTGCATGGCACAAGCACGCGCGCAGACCATAGGCGAGCCGACGGACGCCGCTCCAATCCCACAGGACTGGGCGGCCCGGCTCAAGGATTTCGCCGAGTTCCTTGAATACGAACGCGGCGCATCCCGCTATACGCTCCGCAACTACATGGGCGACATCGGCCTCTTCCTGCAATTCCTGGCCGAGGTGGGCGTCAAGCAGCTGCCGAACGCCACCCGCGACCACGCGCAACGATGGGTCTATGACCTCACTATGGACGGCTCGGCACGTTCCTCTATCGCCCGCCGCCTCTCCGCTCTCCGCTCTTTCTGGCGTTTTCTGGCACGCGAGGGTGTCATCGAGAACCCCGAAGTAATCACGAAGACGCCCTCACCCAAGATCGGCCGCCGCCTGCCAGACCTCCTCTCAGAACGCGACGCCGAGCGGCTCGTTCACGCGCCGCTCCGGTTCGCAACCAGCATTGATGCATCAACATTGGACAAGCAGGCGGCCTTGCAGCGCGCCCTCGCCCTGCGAGACCATGCCGTCTTGGAACTTGCTTATGGCGCGGGCCTGCGTGTGGCGGAGATCGCCTCGCTGGACCTGGCAGGCCTTGATCTCCGCAACCGTGTCGCTCGCGTGTGGGGCAAACGCTCCAAACAGCGCGAGACACTCTTCGGAGAACCATGCCGAGAGGCCCTCGCGACGTATATCAACGATGCTCGCCCGCTGCTTGCCCGAGGCATCAGGACACGCGCTGCGGTCTTCCTGAATAGTCGTGGCGGACGCCTGACCACGCGCGGCATCGAGCTCTCCCTCAAGAAGTGGGCCCGTGTGGAGAATCTGCCGGAGGACATCCATCCCCACACCCTCCGCCACTCCTTTGCCACGCACATGCTGGACGGCGGCGCGGACCTGCGGCTGGTGCAGGAGATGCTTGGACACGCCTCCGTCGCCACCACGGAGATCTATACCCACGTCTCGCAGGCGCAAATGGCGCAAGCCTACGCCCGCGCCCACCCCGGCATGAACCGCGACGACGATACGTAATCTCAACGAAAAGACATTCCCGACTGATAGAATGGCAACAGTGGGTTGGAAGCGTACCGACAACCAATGCCGGAACGCGGAACACAGACTCCTCTGACATATCGACACTGAACGCAGACGACAAAAGCATGAGAATACTGCTGATTAACGGCCCGAACCTGAATCGCCTTGGCCAAAGGGATCCCGCCGTCTACGGCACGACAACCCTCGCCGAGATCGAGGAAACTTTCACTGCACGCGTCAAGGAACGCGGCGCTGAGTGCGTCTGCTTCCAGTCGAACCACGAGGGCGCTATTGTCGATTTTCTTCAGTCGGAGATTCCCAATGGCATTGACGGCATCGTCATCAACCCCGGCGCGCTCACACATTACGGCCTCAGTCTCCGGGACGCCCTGCAAGACGTGGGCGCGCCCACGGTTGAAGTCCATCTCTCTAACATCCACGCCCGTGAGGAATTTCGGCGGCGCAGCGTCATCGCCCCCATCGCCCGCGGTCAGATGACGGGCTTCGGCTGGAGGGCCTACCTCTGGGCATTAGACTATCTCATAGATGAGCTCGGCCAGGGCTAACAAGACCAATGACCGTCACAGACCGACTTACCAGGTTGCGAGAGGCCATGGAGCCCGCCGGCGTGGACGCCGTGTGGGTCTCCCAGCCCGAGAACCGCCGTTATATGAGTGGATTCAGCGGCTCGGCCGGCTCCCTCTTTATCACCCCTGAAAGCGCCTTGCTCGCCACCGACTCCCGCTACACGGAACAGGCGGCCAATCAGTCGCCGGAGTACCAGGTCGTCCACATGGCCGGTCCGGGCAGCGAATGGTTCAAGGAGATGCTGGCATCCATGGGTGACGCAAAGCGCGTCGGCTTCGAGGAGTCCCACGTCACCGTCGCCACACACAAACGGCTCGCCGATCTCTGCGGCGAGGCCGGTAAGGAACTCGTCCCCATCAACGACACCATCGAGACCATTCGCGCCATCAAGGACGACGCCGAGCGCGACGCCCTCATCTCAGCCATCCGAATCACGGACGAGGCATTTGTCGAAGTGCGCGACGGGCTGGAACCGGGCGCGTCCGAGCAGGACGTCGCGTGGCGCATTGAGATGGCCATGCGCAACCGCGGCGCTGAGAGCATCGCCTTTGAACTGATCGTCGCGTCCGGCCCAAACGGCGCGATGGCGCACCACCGCCCTACCGCCGAGCCGATCGCCGTCGGCGCCCCAATCGTCATCGACATCGGCGCGCGCGTGGACGGCTATCACGCGGACATGACACGCACCATCTGCATCGGCGACCACGACGACCAGTTCCGGCGCATATATGACATTGTCCTAACCGCCCAGGAAACGGCTATCGCTACTATCGAAGAGGGCATGACGGGCGATCAGGCAGACGCCCTCGCGCGGAACATCATCGAAAAGGCAGGGCACGGCCCGGAGTTCGGACATTCGCTCGGCCATGGTGTCGGCCTTGCTATCCATGAATATCCCCGCCTTGGGCAGCGCGCGCCGGACGTCCTGACGCAGGGCATGATTTTCACCGTCGAGCCCGGCATCTACATCACCGGTTGGGGTGGTGTCCGTATTGAGGACATCGTGGAATTCAAGGACGGGCGCTGCAGGGTCTTGAGCAATGCCCCCAAGATTAACCTGGAGAACGGGAGTTAGCGCGGAATGATTGAAACGGGGGACCTTCGCCGAGGCGTGACCATTGAGATTGGCGGCACACTGTACCAGCTGCTCGACTTTCACCACCTCAAGATTGGACGCGGCTCCGCGCAGGTCCGCATGAAGCTGCGCGACATCAAGGGCGGCCATACCATTGAGCGCACCGTCCAGGCCGGCGAGCGCTTCACCCGTGCCACGCTTGAGACCCGCTCCGTCCAATTCCTCTACAGCGAGGACGGCCTCTACCACTTCATGGACACCGAATCCTTTGAACAGTTTCCCGTCGACAGGGATCAGATCGAGGACTCACTGCCCTACCTGACGGAGAACATGAACCTCGACATGGTCTTCTACCAGGACGCGCCCATCGGCGTCGAACTGCCCACGACTGTCACGTTGAAAATCGTCGAGACGCCTCCCGCGTTCAAAGGCGACACCGCCAACGCCGGTACCAAGCCCGCCACGCTCGAGACCGGCCTCGTCATCACCGTTCCCATGTTCGTCGAGAACGGCATCGCCGTCGTCGTCGACACCCGCTCTGGCGACTACGTGGAGCGCGCCTAATTTGTCTCCCTCTCCACTTGTGGGGGAGGACCGGGGCGGGGGGCCATGAGAGCCGACTTCCACATCCACACCCGCGTCTCCCCCGATTCCCAACTGACCCCCGAATCCCTCATTCGCGCTTGCCAGCGCAGGGGCATAGACATCATCGCCGTCACGGATCACCACACCATTCGCGGCGCGCTTGCCGTGAGGGAGATCGCCCCGTTCCCCGTCATCATCGGTGCGGAACTGAGGACGGCGGATGGAGAGATTATCGGACTGTTCCTTGAAGAAGACATCCCGCGCGACCTCTCCGCCAAGGAGTCCGTCAAGCGCATCAAGGACCAGGGCGGCATCGTCCAGGTTCCTCATCCATTCGACAGATTCCGCCGCAAGCACATTACTCTGCCCGCGTTGATGGACATACTTCCGGACGTCGACATTATTGAAGCGTTCAACGCCCGCACAACCCTTAGGGGAGACATCATGCGCGGTGTGGAATTCATCCGTGAGCATGGGGAGAAACACGACATTAGGCCCGTCGGCGTCACGGACGCCCACACTGCCCGCGAAATCGGGAATGCCTACACGGACATCCCGGCATTCGAGGGCAGAGAAGATTTCATGGACGCCCTCCGCCACGCCTCCATCCACGGCAAGCGCACGACACCCCTCATCCACCTCGCCACGCGCTGGACTGTGTTCAGCCGAAAGATCGGCCTGGCCCGCCAATCCCATTCTTGAGAACCGCGCTATAGTGTTGGCATGGGACGAGTTGACGTTACTGTGCAGATCTCCAATCTCGAAAACACGCAGGCGAGAGAGGTAGAGGCGATGGTGGACACTGGAGCCACCTACTCCTTCATGCCTGCATCGATGCTACGAGAGTTGGGTATTGTCCCACACCGGACTATGACTTTCCGTCTTGCAGACGGGAGGACGGCAGAATATCCGGTCGGCCGCGGAATTGTGCGTGTCAACGGCTATGCCGAAGTGGTAGCTGTCTGCTTTGGTCCCGACGATGCTCGGCCTCTGGTCGGAGTGGTAACACTTGAGGAGTTGGGCCTTGGAGTCGATCCCGTTAAGGGAGAGCTCATCGATCTAGAACCGACGCTGTAGGCTCCCCCTTTCCCTACGCCAGGTTCCGCACTGCCGCAGCCAGTTGATCCACTTCCTCTTCGGTATTGAAGAAGTGTAATGAGGCGCGCACGCTCTCCGGGTGTTCGATGTGGCGCACAACAATGCGGTTGTTTTCCCAGAGTTGATCGTCAAGCGCATCTGGTTCCCAACCTTCAACGGCGAATGAAACGAGACCGGACGCCAACGGCCCATCCTCCGGCGACAGCACGGTCACATGGGGTGATTCCCTCAGTTGGGCCTTGAGGCGAGAGGCTAACTGGAGATTCCGCGCCTCGATATTGCCGACCCCTATCGGCTCAATAAAGCGGGTCGCCTCAAGAAACGCCGCCTGCAGCGGTATGCTCCCTGATCCTCCAAGGAACTTGTCCATGGTGGCGGGGTTCGGAACGATATGGTTCGGCGTGACTGGCGATTCCATGTGCCGCCCGCCCGTATGCGCAGGATGAACCGCGGTGAGTAGTTGTCTCCGGATGTACAGCGCCCCCACACCCTCAAACCCCAGCATCCACTTCTGGCCGGGAATCGAGTAGTAGTCATAGTCGTCGGCCACCATGTCCAGTGCAATGTGTCCCGCCGTCTGTGCCCCGTCCAGAAGGATTTCCGCGCCGTTCTCATGCGCCATCCGCGCAAGCTCGGGAGCGGGCATCCGCATCCCGGTTGAATACTGGATGTGGCTGATAAAGATCAGGCGCGTCCTCGGTGTCATGGCCGCCTGGAATTTCTCCAGGATGACATCGGCGGGATCATGAGGGTCCAGAGCGACGATGCGAACGCCCACCCCGTAACGCAGGCCAATCATCCACGCGGGCGCAAGAACGGACGGATGCTCCAGGCTGCACGTAACGATCTCGTCGCCCGGCTGCCAGTCCAACCCGCTCATGACGATATTGAGCCCTTCGGTTGTATTGCGCGTCATGACGAGCTCTTCTTCGGAGGCATTCATCAGCCTGCCGACGGCCTGCAGGGCCTGGCTGCGAATCTCTCTTGCCGTCTCGATCACCCGCATACTGGCCGGCGGCTCCATCGCCTCCATATCAATGCGGTTCTTTATGGCCTCCACCACCGACAAAGGCGACGGGCCGGACCACCCGGTGTTCATCCACACCTGATGCCCTAACGCCGGTATCTGGGATCGAAGTTGTGCAACATCCACTGGATGATCCTCCTAGGATCTTAATCGAGGCTCTCTCGCTAGCATCGTGCATTGCGGCACCAATATCTAGTGTTTCAGACGCTCTATTGGATGTTTAGTTCTGTTATGCTCAATGCATAAAATGGCTATGGATGCTATAACTAGCGATCTCTAATGGCTCAGTCAAACACAGCAAGAAAACAACTGCGCCTTGGTTGGCTTTCTACAGGGCGCGGGCCTGGATCCCAGGCTTTGTTGCGTTCTGCGCAAAGTGCCATCTCCGAAGGCTCCCTAAACGCAAGCATCGAATTCGTTCTCTGCACGCGTGAGCCCGGAGAAGCACAGGGAAGTGATGAGTTTCTCGCTCTTGCGCAGAATCTCGACTTGAAGACGGTTCCTTTGTCTTTCCGAAGATATCGTGAGCAACATTCGAATACCCCCCATTGGCGAGATCAATACAACGACAGGTTGACTTGGTCAATAGAAAGGCACAACGTCGACGCGCTAGTGTTTGCTGGACTCTTGCTCGTCGTGGGGGAGAATGTAGTCAACAGATTCAAGGCGTTAAACCTACATCCGGCAGCTCCAAATGGACCTGTCGGAACTTGGAAGGAAGTAATTGCAAGCCTCCTTGCCCAAAATGCTGACAGGACAGGGATATCAATACAATTGGCTACCGAACAGCTAGACAAAGGTCCGGTCGTTGCATTCAGTCAATTTCCCATACGCGGTCCAGGCTATGCGGGACTGATGACAAAGTCCCTCGAAATGTGGCGAAATCACTTTCCTAACGTAGAAAGCAACGAGATTCCTGCCGGCCTAGGTGCTGAGGTACAGTTGGCCCAACTTTATAGAAATATGTACGTTCATTCCCATTTCGCAACGTCATCCAAGCTAGAAGAAGACCCTCTCTTCGCTAGAATTCGCGGTGAGGGCCTCAAGAGAGAGGCACTGACACTCGTTGAGGCACTGCGTCAACTTGCTGGGGGCAGCGTTCAGATTAAAGACGGCGTGGTGCGGGACGCAAACGGCGATCCGCTTGAAACTGGCCTGGATATCACGCAACAGATCGAAGATCTGCTCGCCGAACAGGCCGATGCCTGATCGCAGTTAGGCGCTCTCTTCTTCCGGCCTGAGCGCCACGGTCGCGCCCTTGGCGTTGAACAGCAACGGCGGAAGCTTGTTGTGAATTGTGTCAGCGGTGATCAGGCAGCGCGTGATGCCCTCCATGCTCGGCAGCTCGTACATGACGTCGAGCAGGATTTCCTCCACAACTGTCCGCAGTCCGCGCGCGCCCGTCTTCTGTGACAGCGCCCTGTCCGCCACCGCCTCCAGCGCTTCATCCGTGAACTCCAGGTTCACACCATCCTGCCCCAGAAGGCTTGCATACTGCTTCACAAGAGCGTTCCTGGGCTTCGTGAGCACCTCCAGCAGATCAGGTTTCTGCAACGGGTCTAGGGCAACTGCCAGGGGCATCCGTCCAACGAATTCCGGAATCATGCCGTACGAAAGAATATCGTCGTGGCTCAGCTGCGCCATCACGCGGCTGCGTTCTGCCGGATCATCCGCCATTCGCTCTGATCCGAACCCGATGCTGCGCTTGTCCTTGTTCACCCGGGCGGCAATTAACTCATCCATCCCCTCGAACGCCCCGCCGCAGATGAACAAAATGCCGCTGGTGTCGATCTGGATGAATTCCTGCTGCGGATGCTTGCGTCCCCCTTGCGGCGGCACATTCGCAATGCATCCTTCCACAATCTTCAGCAACGCCTGCTGCACGCCCTCCCCGGACACGTCACGCGTCACGGACGGGTTGGCGTTCTTGCGCGCCGTCTTGTCAATCTCATCGATGTAGATGATGCCCCGCTGCGCCTTGGATACGTCATAGTCCGCCGCCTGTATCAGGCGGAGCAGGATGTTCTCAACATCCTCGCCCACGTATCCGGCCTCCGTCAGCGACGTTGCATCCGCGATGGCAAACGGCACGTTCAGGATGCGTGCCAGGGTCTGCGCGAGAAGTGTCTTGCCACTCCCCGTTGGTCCGACGAGCAGGATATTCGTCTTGTCCAACTCGACGTCCGGGCTTTCTTCGCTCTTGACGCTCGTGCGCTTGTAGTGGTTGTAAACGCCAACGCTGAGCACGCGCTTTGCGCGCTCTTGCCCGATAACGAACTCGCTCAGCAGGTTATAGATCTCTTTAGGGGCGGGAATCGGTTGCGGCTCTTCTTCCTGTTCCTGTCCTTCTTCCACCGGCTCATCGCGGCCTTTTCCGCGAGGCCGTCCCTCAAGGATGCGCAGGCAGACGCGAACACACTCGTCGCAGATATAGGCTTTATGGTCCGGTCCTGCCAGAAGCCTGACCGTTCCCTCGGGCTTGCCGCAGAAGGAGCACCGATGCGGCCCTTCTCCCTGGCCGCCGTTTCGTCGACCGTTAGTCTCGTCAACCATGCCCTTGCCTTTACTCCTCCCCGTCACCGAGTCTAAGGCAACCCCAAAGCCCGTCCCGCACGGGCCTCTATTCCTGGCAGCTATGCGGCGCTGGCGTCTTTGCTCTCGTCCTCCGGCCCCGAAAGCACCTCATCAACGATGCCGTACTCCCTGGCCTGGTCTGCAGTGAGATAGTAGTCGCGATCCATGTCACGCGCCACCTTCTCCACCGGCTGCCCGGAATGTCGCGACAGAATACCACGGATGATCTCCTGCAGACGCAGAATCTCACGCGCCGCAATCTCAATATCCGCAGCCTGTCCCTGCGCGCCACCCATGGCCTGGTGCATGTGAATCGTCGAGTTCGGCAGGGCGTACCTCTTGCCTGCCGCTCCAGCAGTCAACAGGACCGTTGCCATGCTTGCCGCCATCCCCACGCAGATCGTGGAAACGTCCGCGCGAATCAACTGAATCGTGTCATAGATGGCCAGACCGGATGTGATGACGCCGCCCGGGCTGCTGATATACAGCGAAATGTCCTTGTCGGGATCTTCCCGGTCCAGGTACAGCAGCTGCGCAACGACAAGATTTGCAATCTGGTCATTGATGGGCGTGCCAAGAAAGATAATCCGCTCCTTGAGCAGGAGGGAATAGATGTCAAAGGCCCGCTCGCCCCGCGCTCCAGTCTCAATGACCATCGGCACGATGCCTTGCGGCCCCGCCGGCACGATTCCACCCGGCAGTCCTTCGCCCGTTCCGCCTGTCCACGTTGTCATTTCGCTAAGTCTCCTCTGACGTGTCCGTCGGGCCCATGCGCCCGCTGGTGCTAGTCGTCCCCGTTATCCGAATCCTCGTCGGCCTCGGTCTCCGCCTCTGTCTCGGCGGCCTCTTCCGAACCGTCGCGCTCCCGTCGCGCGATATCTACCAGCATATCCATTGTCTTACGCGCGACAATTCTGCGCTCCACACTCTCGCGGGCAGCTTCACTTTCAAATACCTGTCGCGCCTGCTCCTGCGCCGCCTCATCCTGCTGAGCGCCGACGACCTCAGCGATGTCATCGTCGATTTCCTCGTCCGAGGCCTCAATGCCCGTCGATTCAGCCAGGTTCGTGATCAGCAGTCCGCGCAGCACGCGCTGCTCCGCCTGCGGCCGCACAGTGTCGCGCAGCTGCTCTACGCCCTGGCCCGTCGACTGCGCGTATGCGGCGAGCGACATGCCCATTCCCCGCATCTGCTCGTCCTGGTCCTGCAGGATACGATCAACTTCCATGTCCACAACGATTGGCGGATACGTGACAGTCGCGGCCTCTGCGAACTTCTCGAGGATATTCTCCTCAAATTCGGCGCGTGTCTGCGCCTCTGTCCGCTCCGTTAGATCAGCCCGAATCCGGTCTCGCAGTGCCTCCACCGTCTCAAAGACATCGTCGCCGAATCCCTCGACGCCCTGCGCCCATTCGTCATCGAGGTCCGGCAGATTCTGCTCCTTGACCTCGCGGACCGTCACGGTGAAATGCGCCTCTTTGCCATTCAGATCGCGAATCGTGAAATCATCCGGCACGGAGATCGTGAACTCCTTGGTCTCCTCCGCGTTCATGCCGACGAGCTGCTCCGGCACACCCGGCGCGGGATACGTCACGCCTTCTTGCACCATATAGCTGATGCCGGTCTCCTCGACGAACGTCCTTCGACCGGGTACTTCCGGCTCGTCCTTGGACTCATCTCCATCGGCATCGTCCGCATCAGGGTCAGTGTCTGCCTCAGCGGCCGGCTCCGACTCCCCATCAGAATCCTCATCACCGCCGTCCTCAGAATCCGCTGCGTCCTCGGGGTCCTCGTCCACATAACCGCTCATATCGACGGTCAGCAGATCACCGAGCTCAACAGCCCTCTCCACTGGCTCCCACGGCGAGCCCTGCCGGCGGAGGTTATTGAGCACCTCTTCGACCTGCTCCTCAGGGACCTCCGGGTCCTCCCAGTCGACGCGAATCGACTCGTAGTCACCGAGTTCCACCTCCGGTCGCAGCGCCACGGTGGCGCGGAACGTGATGGGATCAAGCGATTCCAGGTCCGTTACCTGCGGCCGCGCGATGGGCTCAAGCTCTTGCTGCTCAACCGCATCCGCCACCGACCGCTCCAGCAGCCCCTCGATATCATCCTGGATGAGCGTTTCCGCCCCGATATGACGTTCGAGGATCATGCGCGGAGCCTTGCCTCTCCGAAAGCCCGGAATGACGTACCGCTGCACAAGCCGACGGTATGCCCGCTGCTTGTGATCCTCAATCTCCGCCTCTTCCAACTCAATAAGCAGCCCAACCTGTCGGTCAGGCATATCTTCAGTTGTAATCTTCACGCGTGGAAACTCCGTATTCGGATTGGCTACGAGGCAGGAACAACATTATACATCGGGGCGCCCAACACTCAGTCAGACGCCGCGATCACTTGCGCGGCTTCTCGCAGCCGCAGATTCAGATCAACCAGCTGCTGCTCGTCCACCGTGGACGGCGCGCTCATCATCAGGTCCTGTGCCGACTGCGTCTTCGGGAACGGGATCACCTCGCGGATATTCGGCTCCCCCGCCAGCACCATTACAGTTCGGTCGATCCCCGGCGCGAACCCGCCATGCGGAGGCACCCCGTACTCGAACGCCTCCAGCATGTGTCCGAATCGATCCTCAATTTCCTCCGGTGAATGCCCCAGCAGCGCGAAAATCCTGTCCTGCAGCTCGCGGTCATGGATCCTGATCGAACCCGACCCCAGCTCCAGCCCGTTCACCACCAGGTCATACGCCCGCGACCGCACAGCCGTCGGCGATTCCTCCAGCAGCCCCGCATCCCCCGGCACCGGCGCGGTGAACGGATGATGCACGGAACTTAGCCCGCCCTCATCACCCGCCGCCTCAAATAGAGGGAATTCCGTCACGAACGCGAACGCCAACTCATTCGGATCTGCCAGCTCCAGCCGCTCCCCCAACTCCGTCCGCAGCGCGCTCAGCGACGCGCTTACCACATCCTCGTGCGCCGCCACAATCAGCAGCAGATCACCCGCTCCGGCCCCCATCGCCTCCGCAATCGACCTCACCGTTTCAATATCAAGATGACGTGCCAACGCCGACCGCACGTTTTCCGACTGCAGATCGGAGACCGCCGTCCCCGCCTCCGCGTCCAGACCGATGGTCGCCAGCCCGCGCGCGCCCTGCCCGCGAACAATCTCCGTCAGATTCTCAAGTTCACGACGACTGTACCCCGCGCACCCCGGCGCAACGATTCCCCGCACCGTGCTGCCCGACTCGCCAAGCGCCGACGTGAATACCCCCACGCCGCTCTCGGCAACGATGCTCGATATATCCGTGATCTCCATCCCGAAACGCAGGTCCGGCTTGTCCGAACCGAATCGCCGCATCGCCTCCTCATACGTCATCCGTGGAAACGGCGACGTCACGCCCATATGCGGCGCGGTGGCCTGCGCCAGCCCCGTGTATAACTCCTCCATCAGGTCCAGCACGTCCGTCTCGTCCACGAAGCTCATCTCCAAATCAAGCTGCGTGAACTCCGGCTGCCGGTCTGCCCGCTGATCCTCATCACGGAAACACCGCGCAATCTGGAAATATCGCTCCACACCCGCCACCATGAGCAGCTGCTTCAACTGCTGTGGCGACTGTGGCAGCGCATAGAAATGGCCCGGGTGAACCCGTGACGGCACAAGATAGTCCCGCGCCCCCTCCGGCGTACTCTTCATCAACATCGGCGTCTCGACTTCCAAAAAGCCGCGCCCGTCCAGGAAATCGCGGATGTACTTCACGACGCGATGCCGCAGCCTGAGGTTCGCCGCCATCCGCTCCCGCCGCAGGTCCAGGTATCGATATCGCAGCCGGAGCGACTCATCGACGTCCGATTCCTCATTAATGTAGAAAGGCGGCGTCTTGGACGGATTAAGCACCGTCACCTCGCTCGCGTGGATCTCGATGCCGCCAGTCGCGATGCGTGGATTCTCCGTGCCCGCTGGCCGAACCTGCACCTCGCCCGTGATGGCCACCACCCACTCATTCCGCAGAGCGTCCGCGGATTGGTACGCGGACTCCGCCGCCGACGGATCGACGACAACCTGCACCAGCCCGGTGCGATCCCGCATATCGAGGAATATCAGCCCGCCATGATCCCGACGGCGATGAACCCACCCCGCCAAACGCACAACCTGTCCCGCCTCCGCAGGCGAAAGCTCCCCACAACTATGTGACTTCAACATCGTAAGCGTCTGATTTCCGCGTCGAGATTATGTGACTTGAAACACGTGAATCGGGTGATACCTACGTGGGTGCAACCAACAAACCGTCTCCGCTCACCCTGAGCCCGCCGAAGTGCCACACCCCACCCATCAATCATAGCATCGTCATTCCCGCGAAAGCGGGAATCCAGAATCCCATTGCGCCAATCAAACCCCGTAACGCCACTCCCCTCATTCCGACGAAAGCCGGAATCCATTCCTGGCCACACCCCACCCTCTTACTCCGGCTGCGAAGCGTAAAGATAGCGGTGTGCCGCCACCACACAATTGGAATGTAAATTGCCCGGCGCGGTACTTGCGCCCTCGTCTCTTTCTGTGCGAAGATGCGAGCAAATGTTCGCAGACATTTACTCGATGCGAGATGCCCCGGAGAGAAATGTGTATGAGCAATCCTGACGACCTACGGCAGCGCGCGGAACGCATACGGGACGAACTGAGAACCCATGATCCGGAGCGCCCCGTATTCATTGAGTTCGCGGGAACCCCAAAGAGTGGCAAGAGCACTTGTATCGATATCGTTACTCATTTCTTTCGGCGGTTGGAGTTCAAGGTCCTTGCGCCCGTTGAAGGAGCATCACGGCGAACTCCGTACTACCTCAAGGACAATTGGGTCGCGTTCAATACATGGTCGGCATCCTACTCGCTCATGCACATCCTCGAAGCCACCTATGGTTCAGACAAATACGACCTTGCAATATTGGATCGTGGGCTATTCGATGCCCTCGCCTGGTTCCAATTGCTGACGACAAGAGGCAACATCGATGAAGAATCGCGAGACCGGATTCACAACTTTCTATTGATCGATGAATGGCGTGCCAAAATAGATGCCGTGTTCTTGTTTACTTCCGACGCTGGCACTTCATTGGATCGAGAGAACAGAGACAAGATCATCTCCGATGAAGGCAGAGCCATGAACCCAGAATTGCTTCCGCAGTTGAACGGGGCGTATCAGACGGTTAGAGAATCATTCGCCGATGGATTCCCTCGTTTTGCGGATATCGACACCAGCGCATCGAAGAATACGTCAACAAAATCCACCGGTGAAGAAGTCGTGGCCTTGATTCTCGATGTCCTGGAATCCAAACTTGAGGAAGCATGATCCCTCAAGAACAGATCGTCCTCTGCCTGCCCCGCTCAATCTTTGCGGATTGGAAGCGGTTCACGCCCTGGAGTCGTGCATCCGAGATGATTCAGGCTGCGGGGGAAAGCATGACTTGGCTCACGCGAAGTGAGGCGGAAGCGTCGGAGAACCTCATCCAGCCCATTCCATGCACCATTGTGCTCGGCGAGAATCGCTCATTCCACGTGTTTCGTCGAATCGCGGATGGCCGCCCAGATTTGCGAAGACGAATCAGTCTCCTCGTCGGCGGTCACATTGACGCGACGGAGCACGAGCAAGACATTCTGAAGTTGGTCGAATCGACCCTTATGCGTGAGATATCAGAAGAGCTTGGAGTAGAGGTGCCATTGACGGCCAAAGGCATCGGCGTGGTGGTTGACCGCTCATCAGTGTTGGCTTCGCAGCACGTCGGTATCGTTCATGAAGTGGCAATCTATGGGCGTACCACGCCTCAAGCGACCGAGGAGTTTTTCGCTCATTCCAGGTACACACGGCGCCCTTACTCTCCAGATGAGTTGCTCGAAATGCGCGACAAATTCGATCCTTGGTCCAAGATCTTATTGAAGTACTACGTTCATCCCCGCAAGTCTTTCGATATTGACCAGCAGGCCATCTTGTCGTTCTGACAGCAACGCAGAATCCATTCGCCACGCCCCCCCAAAAACTCTAACGGGGCGGCCTTGTTGAGGCCGCCCCGCGTTTCTTGCGTGATGTGCGGAGGAGATCAATCCTCGATGTAGCCTTCCAGACGTTCGCGGTTTCGCTGCAGCCGCATGTTCTTCATCGCCCCGGCCTGGATCTGGCGCACACGTTCCCGCGTCAGGCTCAGCATGTCGCCGATCTCACGCAGCGTGTACTCCTTGCCGTCCATGATCCCGAACCGCAGCTCCAGCACCAACCGTTCTCGCGGCGAGAGCGACCCCAGCACCGCTGCCATGCGCTCTCGAAGCATCGTCTGCGCCACCATGTCGATGGCTGTCTCCGCCTCATCCTGCGCCACGAAGTCTGCCAGTGTGGCCCCGTCCTCGCCGATGGGCGCGTCGATGGACGCCGGTTGCTGTGCCAGGGAGATCAGCTGCTCCACCTTCTCCAGCGGAATCTCTGTCTCTGCGGCCAGCTCCTCCGGCGTCGCCTCCCGGCCCAACTGCTGAAGCAACCGATGGCGCGCGCGGTCAACCTTCGCGGACATCTCGCCCACGTGAACCGGCAGGCGGATGCTGTTCCCCTGCTCGGACACGCCCCGGGCAATTGCCTGCCGGATCCACCACGTTGCGTACGTCGAGAACCGGAACCCCCGGTGGTGGTCGAAACGGTCCACCGCCTTGAGCAGGCCGATGTTCCCTTCCTGGATCAGGTCGAACAGGGACAAGCCCCTGCCCTGGTACCGCTTGGCGATGCTGACGACGAGGCGGAGGTTGGCCTCCGTCATGGACTTGCGGGCGTCCTCGCCCTCCTTGACCGCCTTCATCAGGTCTCGCCGCTCAACGGAACTCATGTTGTCCGCGCCGGCAAGACGCTTGGTCGCGCGGCGACCCTCATCCATGAGAATGCCGAGCTCCGTCTCCTGCTGAGGCGTCAACAGCTTGCGACGGCCGATGTCCTGCAGGTAGCCCCTCAGAGGATCGTTCAGGTTCTCCGTGGAGCCGCTGTCGAACTCGCCGACTTTCGCAGCGTTCGCCTTCTCTTCCTGCGCATCGTCGAGGTCGATGACATCCACGGAGGTCTCATTTACCTCCATCGGGACGTCTGCCGTACCCGGCGCGCGCCGGGCCTCGTCCTCTGCGATCTCGGCACGGATCTCGTCCGTAATCGCCTTCATCTGCGCACCTCCTTGTGTTGGTTCCGACCGATTGCGCACCTGTCAAAACCGAACACCCCCTCCCGGTTTCCCTAAAGGGATTGGCTACCAGCATAGACCCGTTCGCACGCTTGTCAATCTCTCGGTATCCGATGGTGCTTATGAGTCTCATTACTGTTCGCCTTCTATGTCCTCAATTAGTAGAACGCTCTGGACAGTCTTGAGGAAAGCAGATCGTGGCCGAGAACGAGTTGATCGGCGAAATGTGGGACAATTAATGGCGCAGCTATGACGTGACGCAGCGAGCAACAACCTCGACCTCCCCGGAGCAGCTGATCTATGCAGGAAGTCCCTCGATCGCTGGAGATACTGGCAACACTTTGCCGCCACCCTGCCACCTCCTATTTTGAAGACAAAGTCGCCCGAGAAGTTGAGCGCATCCTTACAGACGCCGCAATCCCCTGGGAACAGGACGAGTACGGCAACATCATCGCCCGCCTCACCCGACGCGACACATCAGACCCGACGCCTCCCCGCCCGATCGCCCTCGTCGCCCACATGGACCACCCGGGGTTCGAGATTGTGGAGGTCGACGGCCGGCGGCTGACCCTGCAGATGAGGGGCCGAGTCTCGGATGTCATCTACGAACAACAGGTGGACCTCGTCGTCCACTGTGCCGACGGCTCGTCATGCGCTGCCCGGACCACCGGTCAGGACGGAGACATGCAGACGCGCGTCCTCTATGCCGATTTAGCAGAGCAAAACGAGCTCGTTCTGCCCGCTTTTGCTGTCTTTGATCTCGTAGATTGTGAATTCCGTAACAATAGGGTTTTTGCACGTGCCCTGGACGATCTCGCCGGTTGCGCCGCCACTTTAAGCGTTATGGAGACGCTCGCCGCCGAGAATGAACCGGTTGACGTATTCGGCGTATTCACACGTTCGGAGGAGGATGGCCTTATCGGAGCGCGCCTGCTGGCCGCCAATAGCTCTCTTCCAAAGGAAACCCTTGTCATCTCCGTAGAATCATCCAGAACGCTCCCCGGCGCAGAACAAGAAAACGGCCCGGTCATCCGCGTCGGCGACGCAATTTCCACCTTCTCCCAATCTGCAGAAGTGATTTTACAGGACGCGCGGACAGTGCTCCAGCGCAGGGACCCGCCCATTCCGGTTCAACGCCAACTCATGTCCGGCGGTGTCTGTGAAGCATCGGTTTTTGTAGCGCACGGCTACGAGTCCACGGGCGTCGCGTTCCCACTGGCCCACTATCACAACGGATTTGGCGAAGATTCTATTCAAGCTGAAAACATCGCCGTCAGCGATTTCCTGGGAGGTGTAGAACTCCTACTGGAGGCTACCCGTTCAATACCTGTTTCACGGCAACAGACGCCCGGCGGCGCCCAATCTCTTTATGAACGACTCCGCTCCGCGCCGGAGGAAGAAGGGGATCGACTCCGTTCAGTCGTCAGGAGAAACGGATGATTGGCCACCGAAGGTATGGCGTTGTCGCAAAGCACAATTGGCGCCTTGCGGATTCATAAACTACGCTAGTAGCGGGAACCAAACATGCTAAGGCAAGTCTGGCTTTACGGGCGAATCCTCATTGGCGTAGCCGTCGGCGTAGGGATTGCCTACATTATTGTCCGTGAGGTCAATCTGGGCGAGTTGCTGGAACAACTCTCCGCTTTCAATTGGTTCCTAATGATTCCCGTTATGGGCGTGGTCGTTGCCAGCAATGCCATCCGGGCCGTCAGGTGGAGAATGCTCTACCATGGCCGGGCGCCGACCGCCACGCTGCTCTTCTTTGTAGAGAACACCGGCCAGGGCCTGAACAATCTCACCCCTATTCGCGTCGTCGCAGAACCCATTCAATTCGGATACATCGCGCTGAGGGAAGGGTACGAACGGGGGGCCGTGCTCGCGTCGATCGTCCTGAATCGTGTGTCAGACCTCGCAATAACGCTCGGAAGCCTTGCAGTCGGTTTCGCGATATTCGCGCCGGAGGGCGCGCAATTCCTGAGCATCGTCATCCTCGCCTTGGTCGGCGTTCTTGTCATCGTTGCGGTGCTCTCCCTGTACACGCACAAGATCACCTGGTTTGATCGATTCCCCGTCGTGCGAACATATTCGGCGGCGTGGCAGGAACTCATCGCACAGCCGGGGAAACTGGCTTCAGTCATGGGTGTAACGCTCGCAACGTGGATGACGCTAGGATTGGCTGCATATCTGGTGGCGCTGTCAAATGGGATCGAGCCCAACAATTCCCAGAACGAAATCGAAGTCTACGTCATCATCTATGTCGTGGTGCTTGGCACGATGACGTTGGGGTCAATCTTGCCGGGCCTACCCTCCGGCATCGGCCCGTTTGAGGCAGCCGCGGTCGCATTCCTGGGATTCTACGGCGTAGACAAAGAAGTTGCGCTGGCGTTTGGCCTCATCATCCATGTGGCCTTCTTCGTCCCGCCGACCGTCATCGCCATTGGCACCCTGATTATGTTTGGTCCTCCGTGGTCGACGCGGCATCGGGTGCGGCGTCTCCGCCGCGAGAGGCGCGAAGCGCGAGGATCATCCGCAGCCAGAAGGGCAACGCAAGAAGGAGACCTATAACCAGCCCTCCGAATAGGTAACCTGCCCGGTCTATGACAAGGGCGGAGGGAAGGGTGACATCGGTCCAAACCGATATGGCGGTGATGATGAATGCTATACCGATCGTGACGCCTCCGGTCCAGCCCATGTTCTTCGTCACGAGCAGCATCGGAAACCCAACGAATCCGGCCGCAACGGTCGGCCCAAGCATCATTCCGGCAACCCCGCCAAAAGCGGACGCCAGGCCGGCGCCGCCCCTGAACTTGAGAAACACTGAGTATTGATGCCCCCATAGGGCGCCGGCCGCAGCGATCACCGACCCGCCGGGGCCAAGTTCAAAGACGCGATCTGCGATGAGTACCGGAACGAGTCCCTTCGTAATGTCAACGATAGCGACGAAGACCCCGACTCGAGGATCAATCTCCCGAAACACGTTCGCGGCGCCCGCGTTTCCGGTACCCAATTCGCGCACATCAACACCGGCCACCAGCCGAGACATGATGACGGACGTTGGAAATGAACCAATCAAATAAGCTCCAACAAGGACGCCCGCCAATCCAATCAACTCAACCATCGTTGTCTATTCCTCCAAGAATGTCGGTTAAGGGTGCTTTGTTCGTTTGAAACAGACCGTTCTTAAGAGTAGCGCACAAGTCCGGTGGACGAATGGAGTAAAATCGCTGCAGGAAGTGGCGAAGGCTCGGATACCAACCCAGCACGGCAGCTCCGCCCTGCCGCCAAACCAGACGCGAGCAGGATGAGGTTGCGGTCATTCGAGAATCGGGGCGAAGAATTGGGCAACAGCCTCTTAGGATCGGTTGGTCTGCGGCTGGCCATCGCCATAGTCACGCTGGCGGCCGGCGTTTACCTCATTCAGGGCATATCTGACCTTTTCAGCGTCCTCTTTGATGTCCTGATTCTCATATTCCTCGCGTGGATACTGTCTGCCGCGGTGCGTCGCCTGGCGAACTTTGTTGAGGTCTACATTCCGCAGCCGACTTGGGCGGCGGTGCCAATTGCGTACGTCATTATATTGCTTCCTGTTGTTGCACTCATCGGGCTGCTGGTTCCGCTTACCATATCCCAGACTGTCACCCTCTCCGAAGACCTGCCTGATTTTGCCGTAAGGCTCTCGGGTTTCATGTCGTCCATCAATGAGTTCTTTGATTCGCTTCGGGTAGCAGGGGGCGGCGAAGAAGCCGTCGCCACCGACCCACTGCTTGCCTTTAGCTCCACTGCGAGCACATGGGTGCAGGACAATGCGCTGGGAATCGTAGGCAGTACAACCAGCATCGCTATTCAAACCATTTTCTGCATCTCGATGTCGTTCTATATGACCATTGAGCGGGACCAACTCCAAGGGCTGTTCTACCGGCTCTTGCCGGTGGAATACCACGAACGCGCCTCCGTGGTTCTCGCCCACCTCGACAGTACGTTCTTCTCGTATCTGAAGGGGATCTCTATCGTTGTCGTGCTTTACTCTGCAGCTATCACGACGACCATGTTGGCCGCGGGACTGCCCTTTGCGCTGCCGATCGGAATAACAGCGGGCCTCGTTCAGTTGGTTCCAATCATTGGCGAAGTCGCCGCCATCGGGATTCCCATTGTGATTGCATTGCTGACGGGGTCTGTTACGACGGCGGTCATAGTGGCAGTGGCCCTGGTTTCGTGGAGCCTCTTCATGAACAACTTTGTTCTTCCACGTGTGTATGGGAAGGCTGTTCGTATGCCAGGATTCTTCGTACTTCTGGCAGTGGTCATTGGCACGCGATTCGCAGGCCCGTGGGGCGCTATGCTCGGCGTTCCTGTGGCCGGTTTCATCTACTCGCTGATCTTCGCGTGGGGAGAGCTGAGACAGAACTACGAAACCGAGTCAGGCGAGCCCTCAGCGGAGGAGGAGACGACAGCCGACGGACAAACCGATATCGAAGAAGAAGCGGTCGAATCATCAGACGCCCCCGTAGTGCGCGGAAACCCTAGTGGCGGCGCAAACAGCGACGGAACGAGTCTCCGAACTCCAGGGCGGATACTGGCAACCATTCGCAGTATGATTTCCCGCTAGTCCTTCAAGAGTGCCCAAGCTCTGCGTGGGGAAGAGGACTGTTCGGCTAAGAATCGAATCCCTGGCGCATCTCCCTCATGCTGGCAAAGCGGGGCCCCTCGTTATGGGCGACAACGATGTGGTCGAGCACCTTGATGTCTAGCGCATTCCCCGCCTCAATCAGATGGCGTGTCGTGCGTTCATCATCCGAACTCGGAGTGGGATCCCCCGACGGATGGTTATGTACAACGATGATGCTCGGCTGGTTTCGCCGCACCGCTTCTCGAAACACTTCCGCGGTCCTCACGTGAGACGAGTTGACGGTTCCGCGATACAGGCTCTCTATATGCACGACGTGGTTCTTCATGTCCAGCACGAGAACGCGCAGTTCTTCATGGTCCAGGAAAACCATGTCTGAGCCCACCACGTTATAGACATCCTCAGGGCCGGAGATAACGGGACGTTGTTCCGGCGAATCAACCTGGAGTCGTCGTCCGAGCTCCAGGGCTGCCTTGATTTGCGCGGTCTTGGCGACGGCCATGCCGGGCTGCAGGGCAAGTTCGTCAAATGTCGCCTGATGGAGTCCTTTTAGCCCTCCAAGGTCGCGCAGCAGTCGCGTTGACATGGTGACGACGCTTTCATTGCGTCTGCCGACACGGAGGAGGATTGCAAGAAGCTCGGAATTGCTCAAGGCTTGCGCGCCCCGGTCTCTCAACCGCTCACGTGGCCTTTCATCCTGTGGCACGTCTCGTATGAGAAATCCTGCTGAGTATTCGGAATGCTCGGTGTCTTCTTGTTGGCCGCCGGCCATGCTCCCACCCCCGACTTTATCGGCCTCCACCGGCCAAGCGACAAAAGATCGGCGGCCTGTCGTCGTAACAGGCCGCCGATAGACGGTTCGATTCAGGGATAATCCCGGTTCAGCTGAACCGGGATTATTGAATGTCCTAGGTGATGTCGACGGCTGCGCCGGCGCCCTCAAGCTTGGACTTGATCGTGTCGGACTCGCCCTTCGCGATGTTCTCCTTGATGGCCGCAGGCGCGGACTCCACCAATTCCTTGGCTTCCTTGAGACCAAGGCCGGGCACCAGTTCACGGACAGCCTTAATGACCTCAATCTTGTTGGGGCCAATGTCCTTGAGAGTCACAGTGAACTCAAACTTCTCTTCTTCAGCAGGGGCCGCGGAGGCATCTCCACCGCCCGCTGCCGGAGCAGCCGCAACGGCGACAGGCGCGGCGGCTGTCACACCGAGCCGCTCCTCAAGTTCTTTGACCAAGTCGGCAAGGTCAAGGACGGACATGCCCTCAATCGCCGCAACAATCTCATCCTTTGTCGTCATTTTGTTAGCTCCTCTCTTCCAACTGTCTGCGTCTCTGATCCAGGACATTCACGATACTGCTCAAATGAGTATGCAACACACTAACCAACCGTTGGTTCACGCCGTTCATTGCCCCCATCACCTGAGCCAAGAGGACTTCCCGGGGTGGGAGTGATGCCAGACGCTCGAGCTGCGGCGGGGAGACGACCCGATTCTCCAGAACCGCGTTTGTGATCCGCAGCTGCATCCGGTTCGTTCGAACGTGCGTCGTGAGAGCCTGGATAACGGGAATCGGATCCTCTCGCGTCACAATCAGGCCCACGGAACCATCAAGCAGGCTGCCGATCTCATCCCCCTGCCCCAGCGATTCAGCTGCCCTCAGGGCGAGGCGATTCTTGACGATACGATAGCGCGTGTCATTGACACGCAAAGCCCGCCGAAGCCCCTCCATTTCCTGCACCGAGAGCCCGGAGTGACCCGCGCCGACGATCAGAGAGGCGCCATCAAGGAACTCCGTGAGTTCCTGTACCTGTTCAATTTTCTTTGTTGATGGCATGGCGTCGTCTTTCGATTACATTCGTTAGTCAACAGGTTGTAGAGTACTTGCCGCAATGGGGTCAATCCGAACACCCGGGCCCATGGAGCTGGAAACGCTGATGCTACGGATAAATTGGCCGCGAACCACCTCCGGGCGGGCCGATGTAATGGCGCTCACGAGAGCGGCCATATTCCCCATCAGATTCTCCGGCTCGAAGCTCGCTTTCCCAATTGGGCTGTGGATGATGCCGGTTCGATCAAGGCGAAACTCAACGCGTCCCTTGCGGGATTCCTCAATTGCGCGGGGTAGATCCTGGGGCTGCACGACCGTGTTTCCTCGCGGGCTCGGCATGAGCCCCCGGCGTCCCAGGACGCGGCCAAGCCGACCAATGCGCCCCATGATGTCCGGCGTTGCAAGCGCAACATCGAAGTCCGTCCAGCCTCCCTCGATTCGCTCAATGAGGTCATCGGAGCCAACAAAGTCAGCGCCGGATTCACTGGCTAGCCGTTCACCCTCTCCCTGCGCGAACACGAGGATGCGAACGGCCTTGCCGAGTCCATGCGGAAGTAGAGCGACACCACGTACCTGTTGATCCGCCTGTCGGGGGTCAACGTTGAGGCGTATATGAAGCTCCACCGTCTCATCGAATCTGGCGGTGGCGGAGTCCTTGACAAGGCTTATCGCCGCATCCGGCTCGTAGAAAATCAGGTGTTCGATGCTGTCGGCGGCCTGATCGTATCGCTTACTGTGCTTTGGCATTTGTCGATTATCCGTGGCTTAGTCTCTTATGTCGATGCCCATGCTGCGGGCGGAGCCCATCACCATCTGCATGGCAGCTTCAACGTTGTCCGTGTTCAGGTCTTCCAGCTTCAGTTGCGCGATTTCCCGTACCTGGTCTCGGGTGACCGTCGCGACACGTTCCGTCCGCACATCCGAACTGCCCTTTTCGATTCCGGCGGCCTTGCGCAGGAGATCGGAGGCAGGCGGGGTCTTCGTGACGAATGTGAACGATCGATCCTCGTAGATAGTGATGTCAACAGGAATGATATTACCGGTCTGATCCGCCGTCCGCGCGTTGTATTCCTTGACGAATCCCATGATGTTTACCCCATGGGGGCCAAGGGCCGTGCCGACGGGTGGCGCAGGCGTTGCCTTGCCTGCCTGGATTTGCAGGCGCACTACCGACCGTACTTTTCGTGCCATTCTTTGTTGTTTCTCCGTTGGGTGGTGTTCAGGGTCAAATGACTATCGGTTGAGACCGTTACAGTTTCTCAATCTGCAGGAAGTCCAGCTCCACGGGCGTCTCACGACCGAAGAACGAGACCATCACAACGACCTTGCCGCGATCCGGGCTGACTTCCTCAACCGTGCCGATGAAGTCCAGGAACGGGCCGTCCGTGATTCGGACGCTCTGCCCCTTCTGGTAGCCCACGCGAATACGCGGCGCTTCCTGCTCCATCTGGTCCAAGATAGACCGCACTTCGTTCTCATCAAGTGGGACCGGCCGCGGCGGGTCGCCACTGCTCACGAAACCGGTGACGCCGGGAGTTTCGCGAACCACTCGCCAGGTGTCGTCGGTCATCATCATCTCAACGAGGATATAGCCGGGAAAGACCTTACGCGTCACAGTGCGCTTCTGCCCGGAGCGGATTTCAATCTCATCTTCGGTAGGCACGACGACGCGGTAGACCTTGTCTCTCACATCCAGCGAGTCGATGCGGTTCTCCAGGTTGCGGCAGACGCGATCCTCCTGCCCGGAGTACGTGTGAACCACGTACCAATGGACCTGCGTTTCGAGAATGTCGCTCTGAGTTGTCATCGCTTTTCGGCCTGAACTAACGCCTAGACGCCAATAATGAACTCGGTCATCAAGAAATTGAAGACATAGTCCACACCGCCGAGGAACAACCCAACGATTGTGGATACCACGAGAACCATGATGGTGAGGCGGACGGCCTCTTCACGAGACGGCCACGTCACTCGCCGGAGTTCAGTAATAACCTCACGGGGCAGTCGCGTTGCGGCTCCACCGTTTGGGCGGCGTCGGCTTGTGGTCTGAGAACGTGTGCTCATTGGCCTCTACAGGCTACCCGTCTACCGGACTTCTCGATGCAGTTTGCGTCCGTGGCATCGCGGGCAAAACTTATTGAGTTCCATCCGCTGCGTGTCATTGCGCCGGTTCTTCATGGAGGAATAATTGCGCTCACGGCATTCCGTGCACGCCATGGTGATAACGATGCGGTTTCCCTGTTTCTTTGCCATGGTTGCCTCGCTGGCCGTGAGCGCCTCTCTCCGATTCGCTGCTTCTACTGGATGATGCCGGTAATCACACCGGAGCCAACGGTTCGGCCGCCCTCACGGATGGCGAACCTCAGTCCCTCTTCCATCGCGACCGGAGTGATCAATTCAATCCTCATCTCGACGTTATCGCCCGGCATCACCATTTCGATGCCCTCAGGAAGATGCGCAGAGCCCGTGACGTCCGTGGTGCGGATGTAGAACTGCGGCTTGTAGCCATCGAAGAACGGGGTGTGACGCCCGCCCTCATCTCGCGTCAGAACGTACACCTGAGCCGCCGCCTGCGTGTGAGGCGTGATGGAACTCGGCAGGGAAACAACCTGACCTCGCTCCACGTCATCACGTTCGATGCCGCGCAGCAACAGGCCGACGGCGTCGCCGGGTTCCGTCTCATCAACGGTCTTGTGGAACATCTCGATTCCGGTGACGACGGTCTTGCGCTGGTCGCCGAAACCGACGATCTCAACCTCTTCGCCAACCTTCATGATGCCGCGCTCGACACGGCCGGTCACGACCGTGCCACGGCCCTTGATTCCAAAGACGTCCTCAATCGGCATCAAGAAGGACTGATCACGCGGGCGCTCAGGCTCCGGGATATAGGAGTCAACGGCCTCCATCAGCTGAAGAATGGATGCGTATTCCGGTGCGCTCGCATCGGTGGCATCACTCTCAAGAGACTGCAGGGCGCTCCCACGGATGAACGGGATGTCATCGCCGGGGAAGTCGTACCTGGAAAGAAGCTCGCGGACTTCCATTTCAACCAGCTCAAGAAGCTCCTCATCATCCATCATGTCAACCTTGTTGAGGTAGACAACGATGCGGGGAACCTCCACCTGCCGGGCGAGAAGAATGTGCTCTCGCGTCTGCGGCATGGGGCCGTCCGGGGCGCTCACAACGAGAATGGCGCCATCCATCTGCGCTGCGCCGGTAATCATGTTCTTGATGTAGTCGGCGTGTCCGGGGCAATCGACATGCGCGTAATGGCGAGTAGCCGTTTCATACTCGACGTGCGAGATATTAATCGTCACGCCGCGGGCCCGCTCTTCAGGGGCATTGTCGATCGAGTCAAAGGGCCGAAAGTCGCTTGTGCCAGCGATATTCAGCACCTTGGTAATCGCTGCAGTGAGCGAGGTCTTACCATGGTCAACGTGACCAATGGTTCCAACGTTGAGATGCGGCTTGTTCCGCACAAACTTCTGCTTCGCCATTCCCGGCCGTCCTCCTTCGAGCTGGAGCCCACAACCAGATTCGAACTGGTGACCTCGTTCTTACCAAGAACGTGCTCTACCTCCTGAGCTATGTGGGCCTCTGTCTCTCCTTTCCAATGTTTCCGTTACCAATTCGGTACCTTATTGTGTCTACGGGCACCATACATATGATGCTGGAGCCCGAGAGGGGATTCGAACCCGCTAACCTGCCGATTACAAATCGGCTGCGCTACCCTTGCGCCACTCGGGCCCGGGCCCTTCTCCTTAACGACACAATAAAAGGAGCTAGCGGTTGCTAGCCCAGTTCAGTATGAGTTGCAGGCTATCAATCGTCAAGTAGACGGCACGCCTCAGAGAAGGGAATCCTCTGCAGCCCGCCGCACGATGTCGTAGACACGGCTAAGCGGGATGGATGACTGTTCTGCCAGTTGGCGGCAGTCTTCATATTCAGGGGCAATACCAACTATCTCTCCTCCTGTGGCCAAGCGCTTGATCTTGACGTTCGCCGGGCCGAGTGGAGTCTGGATTAGCACCAACTCCCTGATTGCCTCATATCGTGTCACGGGGGTCACGCGGACTCCAAGTGTGGTCGTTTCCCGGAGCAGTTCCCGGACGATTGCGTCTTTCTCGGGTTCCGGCGCGATGGCGGACACGACAACGCCGGGGCGTCCCTTCTTCATCTGGACATTCTCAAGCCAGACATCCCGCGCGCCCGCAGCCATCAAGCGTTCGCGAACGTAGTCATAGACTTCGGGATTCATATCGTCGATGGTGGTTTCAATCATCGTCATTTGCCGGGTCTGAATCGGCTGCTCGGTTGCCTCTCCAACGACGAGGGTGACGATATTCGCCCTGCCCTTGGGGTCTTTCGTACCCGCACCGTATCCGACAGTCTTAACCGCGTTCATGGCAGGGGGAGGGGCGAACGAGGCGAGCGTCGTGACTATAGCCGCGCCGGTGGGAGTTACCAATTCGCCTGTTTGTTGACCATCCTCATTCATGGGCGGCGGCAGTGACGGAGCTCCCGCCAATCGCATGATTTCCAGCACGCCGGGAGCCGGTACAGGCAGAACGCCGTGATGAGTTGTCACACGGCCGGTCGCCAACGGGAGTCCCGTCGAATAGAGCGTGTCAATACCAAGCTCATCCAGGCCGACGATAGTTCCTACGATGTCAACCAGCGTGTCTGCCGCGCCGAGTTCTGCGAGCTTGACAGTCTCGGCACTACCGCCGTGGACACGCGCTTCTGCCTCGCCAATACGGCGCAGGATGGCAACGGCTCGTTGAATCACACTTGACGGCAGATTGGCACTCTCGACACGGCCAACGAGGTCGGTTAGGGGCGTATGGCCGGTAGAAGCGTCAACACCACCTTCGATCTTGATGTGTGTTGCGCGGATTCCGGCCCGGAACGTTTCAGTTGGTGTAAGGCGAATCGCCTCATCCGGGAAGACGCGGTCAATGGCCTCGTTCATCCGGTCAACCGGGGCGCCCGCGTCCACAAGCGCGCCCAGCAGCATGTCACCGCTGACGCCGTTGGCGCATTGCAGCCACGCGATTCGCATGTGGCTTTACCCTACCCGCTCAGCTGGGTCAATTCCGCCGAGCCGCTTTCGTTAGTGGTGATTGCGGCCTTGCGTGTGTTCAGGCTGCCGGTCTTGTAACCGGCTAGATCAAGAGTCACGAAGAGATAACCCAGTTCACGGATGTGGTGAATCAGATTCTCGCGCAAATCCTCGGCGATGATGCGCCGCATATCCTCGGGCGGGACTTCAATCCTGGCGATCGCACCGTGATGGCGAACACGAACCTGCTTGAAATCGTGCTGATGTAGATATTTCTCGGCGCGAGCGATCTTATCCAGAAGCTCGAACGAGACCGGCGTACCCAAAGGAATACGGGATGCGAGGCACGATTCAGCGGGCTTGTCCCAATTAGGCAGACCGCGCTCGCGGGCCAGATGTCTCACATCGTCCTTTGTCAGGCCAACTTCCACGAACGGGCTGCGGACACCTTGCTCGTCCTTTGCCTTCAGTCCTGGACGCACATCGCCAAGGTCATCCATCAACGTGCCGTCAATAATCCACGGTATCCCGCGTTGCTGTGCAATCGTATGCAGCTGCGAGAACAGGTCGACCCGGCAGAAATAGCAGCGGCGTCCGTCGTTCGCCGCAAAGCCCTCCATGTCCAGTTGGTCGGTATAGAAGAACTCATGGCGAGCCTCCAGGAATGTGGCGATCTCCCGGGCATCTTCCGCCTCGGAATCAGCGAACGTTGGCGAGAGCGCGGTTACCGCAAGGGCGTCCTCACCCAAGACGTCAACTGCCTCCGCGAGTAGCAGACTGGAATCGACACCCCCGGAAAACGAAACCACAATTGAACCCAGCTCCTGCAACAGGGCGCGTAGGTTCTCGCGCTTCTCTGCAGTTTCAGGCGACAAGGTATTCATCGCGCGTTCACCCTACCCGTCCCCCGATGAAAACATGGCCTCAATGTTGTCCCTCTCAGGGTAGGACGATAGGGCTCGCTCTACGGCCTCATGAAGCGTGGACGCGGGATTGACATCTATCGTCGCGTAAGAGGTTGTGCCGGCATCAGCAGGTGTGATGATCCGGCTGTAACCGCGCCGAGCCGCCTCGCCGATACGACGCTGCAGTTGAGGTACACGCCGAACGTCCCCCGTGAGACCAATCTCACCGACTGCGGCAAGGTCCGGGGCGGCAGGAATATCACGAAGACTTGAGACGATGGCGAGTGCGATGGCGAGATCCGCGGACGGGCTCGTGACGCGCAGGCCGCCGATAGCGTTGACGATAACGTCATGCTTTCCGAGCGGGAGACGCAGACGTCGCGAAAGAACAGCGCAGATCAGCAACAGCCGGTTGAGGTCGACACCTGTCGCCATCCGCCGCGGGTCTGCCCCGCCGGACGGAGCAACAAGAGCCTGTATCTCGACTAGCAAGGGGCGAGTTCCCTCAACGATGGGGGTGACGATGGAACCGGGCGCGGTTGACATTCGTTCCTGCGTGAGGGCGGCTGAGGGATCATCAACCTCACGGAGGCCGGAGTCAGTCATTTCAAGGACGGCAATTTCGTCTGTGGAGCCGAAACGGTTCTTCACACACCGGGCAACGCGATAGGGACCAAGGCCCTCGCCCTCCAGATAAAGCACAACGTCCACGGCGTGTTCAAGCACGCGAGGACCTGCAATCGCACCGTCCTTGGTCACGTGGCCGGTCATGATGATGGAGACACCGCGACGGCGCCCCCACTCGACAAGTCGCGCGCCGCATTCCCGGACCTGCGCAATACTTCCCGCGGAGGACGTCGCATCAGTTCTGAGTGTCTGAATCGAATCCACAAGCAACAAGCCCGGTGGGTTTTCGTTCAGCGAATGCAGTAATGCATCGACGTTTGTCTCAGACACCAGCGTCACCCCATCGCCCGCCAGGGAGAGGCGCGCCGCCCGCAGTGCGATCTGCTCCGGTGACTCTTCCCCTGCGACGTAGACCACATTTGCTCCCGCCGCCCCTAGTACAGACGCAATCTGCAACAGCAGGGTTGATTTACCGATGCCGGGCTCGCCTCCGAGCAGAGTGACGCTGCCGGGCACGACGCCGCCGCCGAAGACGGTCATCAACTCCGGCATCGCTCCGACCGTGATGCGGGACGGCTGCGCGGCCGCCTTTTCCATGAGGGTTGTCAACGCAGCAGGCGCGGGAGCGTCACCAGTGATGCCGGGCGCCAAGCCATTGGGTTCGGTCGTTATCTCGACAAGTGAGCCCCACGATTCACAGCGCGGGCATCGGCCTTCCCAACGGGACGTTTCTGCCCCACAAGCCGTACAGCTATAGGCAACGCGCGGTCGTGGCATCGTGCCAGACCCAGCCGTCAGTTAGCCCGCCACCTCGACGGTCTCGGGAGTCTCGGCAGTTTCCTCGGGGTCGGCGTCCGTAGCCGTCGCAATCTCGATATTTGTGACGACAACCTGTTCGTCCACGTAATCGACGCGAACCGAGCCACCCTCCTCGATCGTGCCGGCGAGGATGTCGTCAGACAGCCTGTCCTCGATCAAATCCTGGATGACGCGGCGCAGCGGTCTGGCGCCATACGTTTCGTCGTAACCCTTTTCGCCGATGTAATCACGCAGCGCATCGGTGGCTTCGATAGAGATCTTCTTAGTCTCCAACTGCTTCTCGACATCCTTCATCATGAGGTCGACAATCCGGCGGATGTGCTCTCGCTCGAGCGAGTGGAAGACAACCTGCGCGTCGATGCGATTGAGGAACTCGGGGCGGAAGAACTGCTTGACCTCGTCCAGCACCTTGTCCTTCATGCGCTCATAGCTCTTCGTCCGCACATCGGTCTCATCCTTGGCGTAAGAGAACCCAATGTTGGAGTTCTTCTTGATGACTTCCGCGCCAATGTTGGAGGTCATGACAATGATTGCATTGCGGAAATCGACCTTGCGACCCTTGGCGTCGGTCAAGTGGCCGTCGTCGAAGATCTGCAGCAGGATGTTGAAGACCTCGGGATGGGCCTTTTCAATCTCGTCGAAGAGGATCACGCAGTAGGACTTGCGGCGCACGGCCTCCGTCAACTGACCGCCCTCGTCAAAGCCAACGTAACCGGGCGGCGCTCCTACGAGTCTCGCAACGGTGTGCCGCTCCATGAACTCGGACATGTCGAGCCGAATGAGGGAGTCCTCTGATCCAAACATGAATTCGGACAGCGCGCGAACAAGTTCGGTCTTACCGACGCCGGTCGGCCCAAGGAACAGGAAGGTACCGATGGGACGGCGCGGGTCCTTAAGCCCTGCTCTTGCGCGGCGGACGGCCTTGGAGACATTGATGATGGCTTCATGCTGTCCGATGATGCGGTCGTGCATCACCTCTTCCATGTGCAGGAGGCGCTCGCTCTCCTCGGCAGCGAGTCGCGTGACGGGGATATTGGTCCACATACTCACGACTTGCGCAATGTCTTCCTCAGTTACCTCAGGCGTCGCGGTCTGCTGCTCGTTCTGCCACTCCTGCTCAAGGTGAGCAATGCGCTCGGCGAGGCTGACCTCACGCTCACGCATCTCGGCAGCGAAATCGAAATTGGCGGCAGCGACGGCGTTGTCCTTTTCGGCACGGACCCGCTCAAGCGCCCTCATCGCCTCCTTGACGGAGAGCGGCATGGAAGACGCCCGGATGCGGACACGGCTGGCCGCCTCATCGATGAGGTCGATGGCCTTGTCCGGCAAGAAACGGTCCGCAATGTACCGGGACGCGAGTGAGGCCGCGGCTTCCACTGCCTCATCCGTGATGGTGAGGCTGTGGTGCTCTTCGTACTGCGACTTGACGCCACGCAGGATTGCTGCGGTGTCGTCGGACGACGGCTCCTCCACGCGGACGGGTTGGAAGCGCCGCTCAAGCGCTGGGTCGCGCTCAACGTAGCGGCGGTAATCATCCAGGGTGGTTGCACCGATTGTCTGGAGCTCTCCACGAGCGAGCGACGGCTTCAGGATGTTGGACGCGTCAACCGCGCCCTCTGCCGCGCCTGCTCCGACGAGCGTGTGCATCTCATCAATGAAGAGAATGATGTTCTTGGCTGCGCGAATCTCGTCGACAACCTTCTTGAGGCGCTCCTCGAATTCGCCGCGATACTTGGTGCCGGCAACGAGCGCGCCCATGTCTAGCGTCACGAGCCGCGCGCCACTCAGGCTGTCCGGGATATCACTGCCGACAATACGCTGGGCCAGCGCCTCAACGATGGCGGTCTTGCCTACGCCGGGCTCGCCGATAAGAACCGGGTTGTTCTTGGTGCGCCGCGAGAGTATCTGCACAACGCGCTCAATCTCTTGCTGACGTCCAATAACAGGATCCAGATCGCCTTCACGCGCGAGATGAGTCAGATCAACGCCCAACTGATCAAGTGTCGGCGTGCGGGTGCCGGACTTGCTGCCCGGTTGCCCGCCGGACTGGCTCAAGATGCGCTGGGTTTCCTGCCGCACCTTGTCGAGAGTGACACCAAGGCTCTCAAGGACGCCCGCGGCTACGCCATCGCCCTCACGCAAAAGGCCGATGAGCAGGTGCTCGGTACCGATGTAGTGATGTGACATCTCGCGCGCTTCATCAACGGCGAGTTCAATAACTTTCTTGGCACGGGGCGTGAGGCCGAGGTCGCTCGTCGGCTGCTTCTGACCCCGCCCGATGATAAAGGTGACGGCAGATCGGATCTTGGAAAGATCGACACCGAGGGAGACCAGGACGCGTGTACCGACACCTTCCGGCTCACGTGCAAGTCCCAACAGGACATGCTCCGTGCCGATGTAGTTGTGGTTTAGTTCGCCCGCCTCTTCCTGCGCCAGGGAGAGAACCCGCCTGGCACGTTCCGAGAACTTCTCAAATCTGCTCGCCATTTTCTTCTCCGCTCACCCTGAATGATGGGATTCGCGTCCGCGCTATCCGACTCTAAGCATCCACCTGTCGTAGGCTGAGCCCCAGCCTCCGCCGCTCCGGTTCGATCCGAAGCACTTTCACTTGTCGCGTGTCACCCTCCTTGATGACCTCACGCGGGTGGTTGATGTGGTGGTCCGCCATTTCCGAGATGTGGATAAGGCCCTCTATATTACTTTGCTCCAACCGTGCAAATGCACCAAATACGGCGAGGCGGGTCACGGTTGCCTCGACTATCTGACCTTCCTGATACGCCTCCACCTCTGCAAGCCAGGGATCCGGCTGCGTGCGACGCAGGCTAAGAGAGATGCGGCCTGTCTCGTGGTCGACCTTGAGGACGTGAACCTCAAGTTCCTGTCCCGTCTGAACAATCTCTGAGGGATGAGTAACAGGCTCCCACGCAAGTTCAGACACGTGGATGAGGCCGTCCGCGCCGCCAAGGTCAACGAAGGCGCCGAAATCACGGACACCTGTCACCCGGCCCTTGCGCACTGTCCCCTCCTGCAGTTCAGCAAGTAGGGCTTGCCGCTGTTCGATCCTCATGTCCTGGGACGCGGCTCGCTCCGAGAGAATGGCGCGCTGTCGGCGTCGATTGACCTCAATAACCTTGAACTGAAATTCCTGGCCAACGAGCGTATCAAGAGCCTGCAACTGGTCATCGCCTTCGCCGGACGCGAGTTCGCGGTGCTCAGGCGACAACTGCGACAACGGCACGAACGCCTGGACACCTCGTGTTTCAACGAGGATGCCTCCACGATTGTGCCCAATGACCTTGCCGGTGATAAGTTCGTCGGAGTCCTTTTCTTTTTCAAGTTGACGCCACCCGCGCTCGGCCTGAGCTCTGTCATACGAAAGCATGTATTGGCCGGCCTCATCGGTTCGCACGAGAGTTGCAACGATGGAATCTCCTGCTTTCAAAGCGCGTGCTTCGTCGTCAGGGAGGCTTCGCATTTCGCGGTAGGGAATCACCCCTTCACTCTTCGCGCCGATATTAACGAGCAGGCCTTCATCGTCGACATGGACGATAACGCCCTCCACTGCCTCTCCACGGCGAAGGACTGGCATGGCCTGCCCTTCCGCCTCCAAAAGACGGCCCATTTCGGTGTCTTCCGGCCGCAGTGAATCCTGTTGACTACCCTCTACGGGCTCCTGGAGCATCGGGTCCCCTGACGTTGCGCCTATGCGCATGATGATGTTGCAAGTATACACGGCAATTGGGGCGCAGCGCATTTGAATTCTTCGATTTACAGGTATCGTTTTGGCATGAGCGGCAAGTGGAAGCTGGAATTGGACTCCGGGATTACGGGGCAGGAGAACATGGCGCTGGACGCCGAATTGGCCGCCCAAGTCGCCGAGAGGAAGTCTCCTTCGATCGTGAGGGTCTACTCCTGGCCTTGCCCTTCTTTGTCTCTCGGTCGGCACCAGAAGGCAGATTCGCTACTCGATAGCGAGCGTTGCCGGAGAGACGGCATCGAGATCGTACGGCGTCCGACCGGCGGCAAGGCAATTCTACACTCGGTTGGCGATATCACATACAGCGTGATCGCGCCCATCAATCAATCACCGTTCTCCACTGACGTCCTTGCGAGCTATGCCGCGGTCAGTGAGGCGCTCGTAGCGGGCTTGGGAATGCTGGGCATCCGGGTTTCCGTGCGCGACTCCGCCCCGGTTTGGCCCGAAACGGGCGTTGATTTCGGGTGCTTTGAATCACCTGGGCGGCATGAAGTTTATTGGGCCGGACGGAAGCTAGTGGCGAGCGCACAGCGTCGCACCACAGGCGTCGTCCTCCAACAGGGGACGATTCCGCTCGCAGAGACGGGGGCGGGTTTGGCGGATCTGCTCCGTCTGGATCCCGGACGGCGAGAGCGGTTCCGCCGCGATCTAAATGATCGGACGGGAACGCTGTCGAGAGCGCTGGATATTGAACCCAACTTCAGGGAGGTGGCGCACGCGCTCAGCCAGGGATTCCAGTCCGGATTTGCAGTCTCGTCGTGGCTTTTGGACTAAGAGTTTGCCGCGCTTGCCCAGAGTCAAGACAAAGGCGGCGTCCGGACTAAGACTCTGTATTGAGAACGGCGTTCGGGTGTAGATTCTTGAAATGACCTTGGGACAGAGACTCCGTTCAGGCCGCCAGTACAAGTGGTTGGTGCTTGTCACTGTTGGACTAGGAATTCTGACCAGCACGGTCGATGGCTCCATTACAAACATTGCGCTGCCGGAGCTCGAGAAGGTGTTCGGGGTCGATACGAGCGTAATCGTGTGGGTAACCGTCGCGTATCTGCTGGCGAGCATCGGACTGATGCTAACGCTGGGCAGCCTGGGTGACGCTATTGGCCGCAAACAAGTCTTTCTCACAGGGTTCCTCGTCTTTGGGATTGGGCTGATCATCACACCGTTGAGCACAACGCTGCCGATGCTGCTGTTTGGACGCGTTGTGCAGGGCATCGGACAGGCGATGATCCTCGCTAACGGCAACGCCCTTGTTGTGGACGCTTTTCCGGACACGGAACGCGCTCGGGCACTCGGCATGGAGAACGCCTTTGTCGGCGTTGGCCTCGCTAGCGGGGCACCATTGGGCGGTTTTCTGCTCGACCTCTGGGGTTGGCAATCGCTGTTCTACACCCGCGCGCCGTTCATGGCGGTGTTTTTTGTCATGGGGTTGATTTTCCTGCGGAACGACCGGCAGGAGGGTCGACATGCGCGAGTCGATGTTCTTGGCGCGCTGGCGCTCTTCGGCTTCGTCTCGGCGTTAATATTGGTCGTCAATCGCGGCCCAACTTTGGGATGGACGGAGCCGCTCATCATCGGGTTAGGCGCGGCTACACTTTTGTCTTTCCTCGTGTTTCTTTTCGTGGAGTCCCGCCAGCGGTTGCCGATGGTAGAGATTCAGATGAGGGGCATCCGCATGCTGAGAGCTCATCTGCCTGTTTTGGAGTTGAGTCTGTTCCGTAATCGAATGTTCTCCATAGCAAATAGCGCAAACGCGCTGCAATTCCTGAGTCAAGGTGCAATCATCGTCCTGCTGCCGTTCTTCCTGATTAAGGGGCGCGGAATCACGGCGACAGAGGCCGGATTAATCCTGGTCACGCTGCCCATTGTGCGAATTGGCGTCGCGCCGCTTGCCGGCTGGGCAGCGGACAAGCTGTCTTCGCGGATAGTCTCGACTTTTGGTCTGCTTGTCATGACGGGCGCGTACTTTGGGCTGCGGAGTGTTGGCGTCGACACCCCCGTGGCGATATTGATAACTCTCCTGCTTCTGGAGGGCGCGGGCAGCTCGATATTCGGACCGGGCAATAACAGTGCCATTATGGGTTCGGTGCCGCCCTCGCATCTCGGGACCGCATCAGCCATGCTCGGCACAGTACGGCAGATCAGCATGACGACAGGCACGATAGTTGCCGCAACCCTTTATGCGATAATCGAGAGCGACGAGCACTCGCGATTGCTTGGGCTTGGTGTTGGAGCCGGGGACGCCCTTAGTCTCTCCGCAGAAAAGGGATTCCAGGACGTACTGACCATTATGCTGTTCACGTTGGTTGCGGCAATCATTGTGTCTGTGCTGCGAGGACGTGACCCTGCGACAACGGGGCGCGTTCGTGGCCCTCAAGGGCGGACGCAATCCTCTGATTCGACTCCAGAGGATTCCGGCGCCTAGGCGACCCGCCACAGATGCTCTCTACCGAAAGGCTTCGATCTAGCCGACATTACAAATGGCTCGTGCTCATTACGGTGGGCGTTAGCATCCTGACGAGTTCATTCGACGTGGGAATAACGAGTATAGCCCTACCCGAGCTTGGGCGAGAGTTCGACGTCGAAGCGGATGTCATCCTCTGGGTGAGCGCCATTTACCTGCTGGCAAGCCTCGGGTTGAGCCTGACGTTTGGCAGCCTGGGCGACGCTATTGGTCGCAAGCAGGTCTTCCTGGCCGGCTTTCTCGTATTTGGCCTCGGACTGGTGGCTGCCACGCTGAGCACAACGCTACCGATGCTGCTCTTTGCGCGAGTCATTCAAGGCATCGGGCTGGCGCTGTTCATCTCCAACAGCGATGCCATTGTTGTGGCGGCTTTTCCTGAGGCGGAACGGGCGCGGGCGATCGGTTTGGAGAACGTCTTCGTGGGAATCGGTCTCTTGACCGGGCCACTAGTTGGGGGGCTCCTGTTAGACGCATTGGGGTGGCAGGCACTCTTCTACACGCGAATACCGTTCATTCTTTTCTTCTTTGTAATGGGCCTTGTCATTATGCGAAACGACCGCGAGGAAGGGCGGCATGTTCGGTTCGATTTCTTTGGGGCAGTCCTGCTCTTCGCATTCATGACGACGTTCCTACTCGCGCTCAACCGAGGGCCGATTCTCGGGTGGTCAGAGCCCCTCATCATCGGATTCGCGACAGTGGCGTCGGTCTCATTTGCGGTATTCATGTACATACAGTCGAGACCGGACATGATGGTTCTCCAGATTCGGAGGAATGGCATTCGGTTCCTGCGTGAGCGGCTGCCCATCCTGGAACTGACCCTATTTCTTAGCCGCCAGTTCTCCGCGTCAAACGCAACCAACACTCTCCAGTTCATCACGCAGGGGGCAATCATCATCTTGCTGCCGTTCTTCCTGCTGGAAGGACGGGGACTAACCGCGACCGAGGCGGGGCTCATCCTTGTCACTCTGCCCGTGGTACGACTCTTCGTCGCGCCATCGGCCGGGTGGGTAGCGGACAAAGTCCCAACGCGGGTGATTGCCACTTTCGGACTCGCACTGATGACGGTTGCTTACTACGCCTTGAGTTATATCGGGGTAGATACGCACGTCGCCATCCTGATTACCGTGCTGTTGGCTCTGGGCACGGGCATATCGATCTTTGAGCCGGGCAACAACACGGCCCTCGTGAGCTCTGTGCCGCCACATCGTCTGGGAACGGCATCGGCGATGATCGCCACAGTCAGGCAGGTAAGCCAGGCAACGGGCATCGCGATTGCGGGAACGCTTTTTGCTGTGATTCAGCGTGACGAAGAGGCCCGTCTTTTGGGCTCAGGGGTGGACGCGGGGACAGCGATGGCACAGTCAGTGACGACGGGCTACCAGGACGTCATTACGTACCTAACTGTATTGCTCGTTGCCGCCGTTGTCGTGTCCGCTCTGCGCGGCCGAGACCCGGTTCGGACTTCCGCGCCTCGAGAGTAATCCGGCCCGCAGAAGTTTAGGAACTCAGGCCTTTGACCGCCTCCAGCGCCTCGTTGGCGTGGCGTTCCATGTCGCCGGGGTCATCGATGACGTGGCGCAGGATGCCGTCCTTGTCGATGACGTAGGTGATGCGACGAATCATGCTGCGCTCTTCGTTCCATGCGCCAAGGGCCTTGGCCGACTCATGGTTCGGGTAGCCGCTGACGAGCCGATAACTCAAGCCACAATGCTTTGCGAATGCAGCCTGGCTCGGAATCAGATCAACACTTGAACCCCAGACCTGGGTGTTTAGCTTGCGGAATTCGTCGTGCAAACGCTCGAATTCCCTCAGCTCGCGCTCTCAACCGCCAGTAAATGCGGCGGCATAGAAGGCGATGACGAGGTTCTCCTCGCCCTTTAGATCTGCGGTGCTGATCGTCTCGCGGAATCCTGACGTAAACGTCAGATCTGGCAATTGTTGTCCTACTTCCGGCATGGTCATGTGTTTGTACTCCCCCGTTTGTGCGGCCAGGTCTCCGATGCCGCGCAGTCATCGTAGCGCGTCGGCGTCATATCTGTCAGCGCAGGATGCCCCTCCTCCACTTGGGCGCGTGGCAATACCATACTCGGCCTGCAATGGCGTCGCGCGCGACGGAACCAAATGCCCGGCTGTCCTTGCTGTCACCACGATTATCACCAAGTAGAACGAACTCATCCTCGCCAGTCATCCACTCGGCGCTATCGCCGGAATTCGGCCTTGACGGCGCGCGTGAGACATACGCCTCCGGAAGCGACTCGCCGTTCACATATATAGCGGCATCGATGATTTCAATGCGCTCATTCGGCAGACCACAAATGCGCTTGATAGATACTCCTCCTGATTCGGGCTCCCTGAATGCCACAACGTCACCTCGTCGCGGCATTCCACCGGGGAATCGCCGTGACACGAGGACCATGTCGCCCTCCAGCAAATATGGCTCCATGCTGTGGCCGGCCACGCGGAACCTGAGGGAACTGAACAGATCCAGCAGGCGCGGAGGATGTAGCCACCAGGGCATCAGAGGTCCCCGGCAAAGCCTGGGGCTTTCCTTGCCCTATGAGTGGGGGCTACCGTACAATCTTTCACGTTTGAATCCGCTGATGAGCCAACTTAAAAATTGGGGACGATAGGAGGAAGAAATGTCCGCACTTAGTATAGCTCTACGAGCTATGGAAAAGCTCTCACCCGCCCGTACTGCCAATGCGCACTGCGATATTCCGTGCGGTATCTATGACCCGCATCAGGCGCAGATTGCGGCGCACACGGTAGTGCGAATGGTGAACTTGATTGAGGATCTCGGTGATGCGACGGACACAGAGGCACGCAACAAGCTGGTGCGCTATATCGCCGTCAAGGAAGAGCACGCTGAGCTTGCCAAGAAGGAGCTCCGCATCCTGTGGGGCGACTATTTCCGCCCCGAGCACCTGGAGCAGCACCCGAATCTGCACAGCCTGTTCTTCACGGCTATGAAGCAGGGCTCCGCCGCGCGGCAGAGCGTCAGCATGGACAACGCGCAGGCGCTGGTCTCGACGGTGCAGGAGATCGCTGAGATTTTCTGGGCAACCAAGGGCGCGGAAACGGCGAGGCAGCCATCCCGGCAGACTTCCGGCGGGGAGATTGTCTATCCGGCGTAAGCGCCAGATTCACATTTCCAGATCATACGCGGGCAGTCCCGGGTAATATCCCAGGCTGCCCGTTCTGCGTTGGAGATTCGTTTCAACTCTGAGTCAAGTAATGTATCATGGGTGATACACAGTGGGATAACTGAATGCCAACGGTAGTGGTCGAGGGACGGTACAGGTTCGTGGTAAATACGAGGGAAAACCTAAGAGAGCCACCGCACGTTCACGTCTGGGACGGAAATGAATCGATCTGCCGTATTGAATTGCACAGTGGCGTCTACATGGATGAGCCGCCACCCGGGAATTACCGCTCCATTATGGCCGCCTATATACGGCATTCAGAGGAAATCAGGCGTGTGTGGAATGAAATCCACGGGACATAGCCAATGAGCACAGTGACGGTTCGTCATGCGGACAGGATGATGATTTCAACAGATGTTGGAGTTGATGGTATATCCGTCACATACGCCGACGGGGCCTCCGGTGTGGTTCCATACAGCGCTATTGAGGGCGTTGGAGGGCATGAGTCCATCACCAGCATAGATCTGCCCAATCCATATGAGATCGTGCTGGTCCTAACCGACGGGTCTCGTGAGGAACTACCCTGGGATTTTGTTCGTTGGCACTGCGATGAGTCCTTTGGCGCTCGCACACAAGCGACGATGCAGAATGCTCGACAGGCTATAGGTGAGCGGATCCGTCGACACAGGAAAGCTGCCGGGCTGACCCAAGGGGCGTTGGCGAATCAGGCAAGTGTCGGACGGGTAACCGTCGCGCGAATCGAGAACGCCAGTCATGTACCAACACTGGAAACGCTTTCTGCGCTTGCAAGCGCACTACGCATTGATCTAGCGGAACTATTGGCCGGGGAATAGGTCTTCTACGGATATCCGGACTCACTGTCGAAAGGCGGCTCTGATCCCACCTGTCCTGCCGCGTCCAAGTACCAACCGTAGTTGCCGCTCGGTGCATTTGTTGCGCCCACGTTCAACGTTGTTTCCGCGGAAGTGATAGTAGCCGTGGACTCCAGCCCGCCGTGCTCTGCAAGCAGTTCGAGAGCGAGCCAGGAGCAGGTTTCCCCACCATCTGAGCCGTCGCACTGGTATCCGGCCGCATTTCCCTCCCGGGGCACGCCGGTCTCGCCGGAGAGAGTCGGCCATTCCGGTTGGGGAAAGACTCGAGCCTCCTGGTAGATAGGGATAGCTTCCTGCAGTAGCGAACGATCCGCATCGTGGGCGCGCTCCGCCAGGAAACCTCGAACAAGCGGCCCAGTAAGCACGGCAAGCCCAACGAGGACAATGATAATAACGAGGGCAGATAGTTCCCTGGTGAACCGTCGCACGATGGGGCCTTACTCGGGCCGCCGCCGTCAGGAGGCTTCGCGCTTGATTTCCAGGCTCTCGCCGGGGGCGAGCGCAACGCGCTTGACGGTGAGGTTCATCTTAAGGAGCCAGTACCAGAGAGTTCCCTTGCTGATACCGAGCTCTTCGGACATGCCTGGCAATCCAAGTTCGTTGTACAGTTCGGGCAAAAGCCGCTCAAGGGGGCGCCCGTAGCGCTCCTCAACCTGCTTCATTAGCTTGGTTTTGCCGCGTGCCATTGTGCCTCCGGAGCGTGGTCAGTCTATTCGCGCAGGAGCAGAAATGTCAAGTATTCTAAGACTGGTTTCAAACCGGGTTCAAAGACTTGACAGATTGACCATGACGTCAGTAGGATTTTGTCGTGATGTTTGGCCCCGGCTATCGCTATTATGACTTTAGCTACCCCCTCCGGGGTGGGTCGCCGGCCTCGCTCGTCTGATTGACGCGCACAGTAGAGAAAAAGGCAAAGCCCCCCCGTATCAGTCGGGGGGGCTTTCCGTATATCAGGAGTGGTAGAGAGAGCACAGGCCGCGTGGCCGGAGGAAAGCGGACGCAATGATCGTCGTAATGCGAGCTGACGCAACACAGGAAAACGTGGATGGCGTCGTCGAAAAGATTCGAGAGCTTGGCTATCGAGCGGACGTGGATCCGGGCGAGTTCACCAGTGTTGTTGCTGTGATCGGCGACACCACGGCAGGGGGCGATGATGTCCTGAAAATCCTGCCCGGTGTGGATCACGTGATCCGCATCATGAAGCCGTACAAGCACGTGAGCCGTGATTTCCGCAAACGGGATACGATCATCGATCTGCCGAACGGCGTCAAGATTGGGCCGAGCGCGCCGGTGGCGATGATGGTCGGCCCCTGCGCCGTTGAAACAGAGGAGCAGGTTCGGCAGATCGCGGAGATGGACAAGAAGCTGGGCTTCACCATTCTTCGCGGCGGAGCGTTCAAGCCCCGAACATCGCCTTACACGTTCCAGGGTCTTGGACTGGAGGGGCTGCGGATCCTGAGAAGTGTCGCGGATGAGTACGGCCTGATGGTCATCACAGAAGTGATGTCCGAGATGGACGTAGAGATGTGTGAGGAGTACGCGGACATCCTGCAGATCGGCGCGCGGACGATGCACGCTTTCAAGCTGCTCCAGGCAGTCGGCAAGACGCGCAAGCCGGTGCTGCTCAAGCGCGGATTCCACGCGACGATCCGCGAATGGCTGCTGAGCGCGGAGTACATCATCAGCGAGGGCAATTGGAACGTCATTATGTGCGAGCGGGGGATTCGGACGTTCGACGATGAGTTCTCACGCAACGTGCTCGATCTGACGGCCGTACAAATATTGAAGAGGGAGAGCCATTTGCCAGTAGTTGTCGATCCGAGTCATGCGACGGGCGACCGTGACCTGGTAATGCCCATGGCGAAGGCTGCAATTGCAGCGGGGGCGGACGGGCTTCTCATTGAGGCGCATCCCAATCCCACTGCTGCACTCTCGGACGGCGCACAGTCGCTGCCGATGGAGTGGCTGCCTGACCTCCAGCAAGAAATCCACGGTATTGCCAAGGCAATCGGACGGGAGGTCTAGGGCAAAGGAGGCTCAGCATTCTTCGCCGCGCCCAGAATGACATGGCGCGGGCATGACGTGACAAGGCGGTGGTCAGTAGAATGCGTAGCATTGGCAGGATGGCGGAGCGGACAAACGCACCAGGCTGTAAACTTGGCGCCCTAAGGGCTACGGGGGTTCGAATCCCTCTCCTGCCACCATACCGCCCTGGTTTCATGACGCTCAAAAGGCGCGTGTAATGTTGTTTGAGATTTCAGACGACCTGCTCAAGCGACACCCAACGTATGTTGTGGGCGTCGTATTCGTGCATGGCGCGCCCAAGCCCTCTTCTGAAAACGTCGCTTCTCTACAACGCGCTCTGCACAACGCAGCACAAACCGTGTCCTGGCGGCTCGGCGGCGCCGGCCTACACGGAAATCCGGCAGTGGCCCGCTGGGAGCATGCGTTTGAGGCAGAGGGAATAAATCCTCGGACTTATATGCCGTCGGTCGCGGCCCTCGCCCAGCGGTGCTTACGCGGCGACTACACCCGTTCGATCAACCCCGCGGCTGACATTGCCAACCTTATTTCCTTGAAACACCTCGTGCCCGTCGGCGCGCATGACGTTGATCGACTCTCAGGAGACGTGACTGTGCGTCTGAGCCATGACGGAGATACGTTCACGGCCTCCGCCGGTGATGATGCGGAGGAGGTGCCCCCCGGCGAGCCGGTGTATGCAACCGGAAACGACATTCGTACGCGGCGGTGGGTGTGGCGTCAGGCGGAGAGGGCTATGGCTACGCCGGAAAGCCGGATGATAGTCTTTCCCGTTGACGGGTTCACGGACTCAACTTCCGAAGATGTTGAGGCAGCAACGCGGGAATTGGCGCTGCTGGCCAAGGCAGTGTTGGGCGGAGATGTCTGCTACGGCTTTGTGAATGCGGACAAGCCATCACTCTCAGAGGATGATTCATCGCTTACACGTGCTGACAACATGGAAGAGGCCACTGCCCTACTGCAATCTCTCGGGGCAACGGACGACGACGCCGAATCATATCCCGCCCCTCCGGCCGATGAATCCCTCTCGAAATGGTCCCTATCTGACCTTCTTCGGCGGGGCATCCTGGACGGGGTGAATGTTGAGGAGGAGCTTCAGCAGGATCTGGATTCCGGGAGACGTCTGACGATCTACCAGGGATTCGATCCTACAAGCACCAGCCTGCATATCGGCCACTATCTCTCACTGCGTGTGCTGCGATGGTTCCAGTTGAACGGTCACCGGGTCATCTTTCTCTTTGGGGATTTCACAGCGCGAATCGGAGACCCAACGGGGCAGTCAGCGGAGCGTCGACAGTTGACCCGCGAGGATGTCGTCGCTAACGCCCAAACGTGGCGGAATCAGATCTCCCGCGTGCTTGATCTGGGTGGAGAGAATCCCATAGAAATCAAGTGGAACGGTGAGTGGCTGGACCAACTCTCGCTGCGAGACATGATCGAGATTTCAGCGAACGTGACCGTGCAGCAGCTCATTGAGCGGGACATGTTCCAGGAACGGCTTTCACAACAGCGGCCCCTCCACCTGCATGAGACGCTCTACCCACTGCTTCAGGGATATGACTCCGTTGCGATGAGCGTGGACGCCGAGCTTGGCGGCCGTGACCAGATGTTCAATATGATGGTCGGGCGGGACCTCGTGCGAAACTACAACGGCAAGACTAAGCACGTCCTTATGACGCCGCTCATCCCGGGGCTTGATGGCCGCAAGATGAGCAAGTCCTATGGGAACACTGTCGATCTCATCGAGAATCCCGTCGACATGTTCTTCAAGCTGACGCAAGTTAGCGATGAGTTATTGCCGATGTTCTTGAGTGTTCTCACAGACACGCCGGACCAGGAAATCGACGAGGTGCGCACCCGACTTTCATCGGAATCTAATTTGCAAGACGCCCGTGAGCGATTTGCTCGAGTAGTGACCGAGCGCCTACACGGCGCCGATGAGGCGAACCGGGCACAGACAGAGTTCACGCGCGTTGTGGATGAAGGGAGCATGCGGCAGGACGTGGAGGAGGTTCTCTTGAAGCTTTCTCAGGAACCACTGACAATCCTGGATGTTGCAATGGCGACAGGCCTTGCGACGAGCCGCGGCGACGCGCGCCGCCTGATCCAGCAGGGTGGCCTGGAAATCAATGATCTCCGCCACACAGAGCCCACCTTGCAACTCTCCCCGGAGGACATAGAAGGAGCAATCATCAAGATGGGCAAGCGAGGATTCGTGCGCATGAAGGTGGAGCCGGCATGACCTACGACAGGCCAACCGTCGGATTCCTCCAGCCGGAGGCGACATTCACTCACTTGGCGGCCATCGCCCATTTCGGCCGGGATGCCATTTTCGAACCGATGGAGTCGGAGGCAATCTGCCAGGCCGTCCAGCAGGGTGAGATTGAATACGGTGTACTACCCATAGAGAACCTGCTAGAGGGAACAGTAGGTGCAACGCTGGATTTCGTTGGAGCCAGAGACGGCATCAACGTCGTGGCTGAGGTTTTTCTGCCCATTCACCACCACCTGTTGACGAAGACATCGCTGGAACAGGTCACGCGCATCTACTCGCACCCACAGGCCCTGAGCCAGTGTCGGCGGAGCATCCGCCGCTTATCTGAAGAGCTGGGGCGGGAGATCGAGGTCATCGAGGAGTCGAGCACAGCGCGTGGGGCTCAGATAGCCGCAGCATCTGAAGACCCCGGGGCGGCGGCATTGTCCAATGCCGTTGCGGCTATGTACTACAGGCTGAAGGTGGTGCGGGAAAACATGGAGGATGGCTCGGAGAACGCAACCCGTTTCTGGGTGCTTGGGCACAACGAGACTCCGGACACCACCGGTGGAGACAAGACGACGATCCTCTTTGACATCGAGAATCAACCCGGCGCTTTGGTCAAGGTGCTCACCATGTTTTCCTCGCGCGGGTTGAATGCAACGATGCTGCAGTCACGGCCATCCCGACTCGATCAGCGGGAGGGCTTGTGGGAATACACATTCATCGTGGAGTACCTGGGCCATATCAGTGACGCGGGACTGGCAGAGGCATTCGCGGAGGTTGAGGCAGGTCTCGGGACGATCTGCAAGCGGATCCGCTTGTTGGGCTCGTACCCGAGAAGCTCTATGGCAGATTAGGTCTAGACACGTACAATTAATTTGACCCTACTGTGGTCGTTATCAAATGCGCGGGGGAAATCGTGACAGCATCAGTAGGCAGGATTGCCGACGCCGGTAAGGTCCTGGAGGTCGAGGTACCCCCTCGGTCGCCTGACCTACTCATTCCGTTCGTCAACAAAAGGCGAGGCACTGCGCTTGCAGAGGCAGCCCAAACAGTCAGCCACGCCCTTCAGGGGCGAGCCGTGATCAACATTAACTCCACGGCCAGGGGTGGCGGCGTAGCCGAGCTCGTACAGGGGCTGTGTGGTTACGCGAAGGGGGCAGGTGTCGAATCTCGCTGGCTTGTAATCGACGGAGATAGTGAATTTTTTCGCATAACAAAGCGGATTCATAACAATCTGCACGGAGAGAAGGGCGACGGTGGACCGCTCGGAGAATCAGAGCGCGGGCACTATGAGCGTGTATTGGCTGAAAACGTGGCCGCTATCTCGGCCCAGGTGCGAACCGGAGACATCGTCATCCTTCATGATCCGCAAACGGCAGGTCTGGCCGCGGCGATGCTGCAGGCAGGCGCTCGTGTCATTTGGCGGTCTCACATCGGCCATGAACGCCATGATGATTTGGTGAACGCGGCGTGGGAGTTTCTGCGCCCCTATATTCAGCAGGCGGACTTCTGCATTTTTAGCCTGGCGGAGTATGCGCCGGCATGGCTCGATTCCACCGCCGTGCGCGTCATCAATCCGTCAATCGATCCCTCGAGCGCCAAGAACGAAGCCTTAGGTCTGGACGCTGCGCGGGACATCCTTGCCCAGGTTGGGCTGTTAGATGCAGCTCCGGTGACAGCTCCGTCTTTCCGGCGTGAGGATGGTTCATATGCGCCCTTCATGCACCGGGTTGAGGCTCTGACGGATGGCGCCCTGCCCCGCCCTGATGATCCGGTTGTCGTGCAGATTGCGCGGTGGGATGCACTGAAGGACATGACGGGTGTGATGCGGGCATTCACCGGGATGGAACACGCGCCCGCTGACGCGCACCTGTTACTCGTCGGGCCCTCAACAAGCGGCGTGGCCGATGATCCTGAAGCGGGTGTGGTGCTGGCGGAGTGTACAGCGGAATGGCGGGCGTTGCCGGACGCGATACGGCGTCGAGTGCATCTTGTAAGCGTGCCGATGGACGATCGCGAGGAGAACGCCGCAATCATCAACGCCATTCAGAGCCACGCGACGGTCATCGTTCAGAAAAGTCTCGCTGAGGGTTTCGGATTAACTGTCACCGAGGCGATGTGGAAAGGTAAGCCCATCGTGGCCAGCGCGGTTGGCGGTATCCGTCAGCAGATTATCGATGGTCAGTCGGGAATTCTCCTTCCCGACCCATTGGATGAGGCGGCATGTGGGCAGGCGATAGGAAAATTGCTGACCAATCCGACATGGGCGGCTGAGCTGGGCGCAGCGGCCAGGGAACGGGCACGAGAGCTATTCCTCCCGGATCGGCATCTTCTCCAGTACGCGCAACTCATCCTGGAAACCATGCCCGAGGCCGCGTAGGCACAATCTTCCAGATTCCGGAAACTCTGCGCGCCTCCCCCCATTTCGGGAAGGCCAGATCAGCCGAGGATTCGCGCCAGTTCGTCGCGCTCAAATCGCGGGATGCTGACACCCCTCCCCCGCGGCACTGCACGACCGATGATGGCTGCGCGAATCGACGACTCTTCAAGCGCGCCGATGATCCTGGATGAATCTTCAGTAACCGCCGCAATCAGGAGCGCGCCGGCGGAAATGAGCCCCACGGGATTGACGCCAAGGGCGCGGCAGATTTCCACAGTCTCCGGCGGCGTCATGGCCCCTACAGCCTCGGCATCGATGTCCATACCGACGTCCGAGGCGTCCGCCATCTCGTGTAAGGCCGTCGCAATGCCGCCCTCAGTAGGGTCGTGCATGGCGCGAATGGGAGCTGTCCGGAGGGCAACGTGGGCGTCACGGACGACGCTGATGCCGGGATCATGCAGAAAATGTGCGCCGAGTTCGATGGTTCCATCAGAAACACCGGCGGCACGAATTAGATCCGCACGTTCCATGGCCAGGATAGCCGTGCCCTCGATAGCGACACCTTTGGTGAGAATGATGGCATCGCCTTCCTGAACACCGGACGTCGGCGTTTCCTTGCCCTTTGGTACCTCACCGATCATCGTGCCGATAGCGATTGGGCGGTCAAGTCCGTAGGTAACCTCGGTATGGCCGCCAACAAGAGTGGCTCCTATTTCTGCGCAGGCATCCAGCGTCTGGCGCATGATGTCCTGCGCGAGTTGAGGCGGCGAGCCGTCCGGCAGGATGACGGTCATCACCATCCATCTCGGAGTCCCACCGGTCGCGGCGATGTCATTAGCGTTGACGTGGACGGCGTACCACCCCAGCTGTTCCGCCGCGAACGTGATGGGGTCTGAACTGACGACTAGGTAGTTTTCCCCTCCGTTGTCAATGAGCGCTGCGTCTTCTCCCATCCGCGGACCGAGGATGACGCTCAGGTCACTGACGTTGGTCTGTTCAAGCAATTGGGCAAGCAGATCAGGCGGGAGCTTGCCAACGCGAAGGGGGGCGTTGTGTGCGTCTGTCATGACGTTATTATCCCCTGCCTGGACGCGATAACGATCAATGGAAAACCCACAGTTCCTTAAGTCTCGTGTGCGAGCGCCAGAACGTACACATTCTTCGCACCTGAACGCCTCAACGCGCGCGCTGCTTCGGTCAAGGTCGCGCCCGTCGTCAGCACATCGTCGATGAGAAGAACATTGGCGCCGCGGATTCCATCATCATTCGGAACATGGAATGCCCCGCGAACATTGGCGGCACGTTGAGCAGCGCTCATCGCCCGCGCCTGAACGGCTGTCTCTCGCAAACGGGCAAGAGCAGAATTCGCCGCAAGCCCCCTTAGCCGTGATATTTCGCGCGCCAAGAGGTCAGATTGGTCGAAGCCCCGCTCACGGAGGCGTGCGGGATGGACAGGGACGTGGACGATCATATCGAAGCGCGGATTCCATTCGAGCAGAACATGAACCATTTCTGACGCGAGCACCGGGGCAAGGGAACGCAGACCGTTGTACTTGTAACGTCGGACAACCTCGCGAACGTTTCCTTCGTATGGCCATACGGCACGAGCGGCGCGGATGCCGGGCAGCTTCGGAATCGCATCCGCATCAAGGCGAGCTGGGATTGTCAGGCGGCACGGCTGACAAATGAGGTCACCTTCTCGTCCACACAGAACGCATCGAGGTGGGAACAGAAGGCGTAGGGCGGAATCGGCTAGGTCGCGCAGTTTCATCTCTAACAGCGGTGGCGAGTGGTTTGGCTGGAGGGCAGGCTCAATAGGCGTCCAATAGGAATCATGTTGACACTCGTAGCTAGGAATGGCAAAATCGATTCTGCTACGAAGGGGAGTAGTAGCGTTAGTCTAGCGGACAGCGAGCCGGGGACGGTGGAAGCCCGGTCGTGATGACTCGTGAACTCGCCCCGGAGCATCCGAAACGCGGTCTCCGTCGTCAGGATGGAGACGATTGCGTTTTGGCGGGGTCGCGCCTGTACAAACGCTAATGAGAGACTCGGCCGTGGGGCCGGGTAAGGAGGGTGGTACCGCGGGATCGCGCAAGCTCCCGTCCCTTCGCGGGACGGGATTTTTTGTGGGCGGCGCGGGCCCTTACTCTACCCTCTCCCGCATGAAGAGGAAGCAATCACGCAAGCAAGTCGGATAAGTGAGGAGAACGATGTCAGGCAGGATGCTGGCCGGCGGAGAGTTTGTATGCGAGTCGCTGCAGGCTGAGGGCGTCGACCTCGTTTTCGGCGTTCCCGGCGGCGCGATACTGCCACTCTACGACCATATATTGAAGTACCCGTCCATTCACCATGTCCTTACCCGGCATGAGCAAGGCGCTGCGCACGCGGCGGACGGCTATGCGCGGGCAACGGGCAAGGTGGGCGTCTGCATCGCCACATCCGGCCCGGGAGCAATCAACCTGGCCGTCGGCTTGGGCACCTCATTCATGGACTCCACGCCAATCGTCGCCATCACCGGACAGGTGACTCGACCCGCCATAGGCAAGGACGCCTTCCAGGAGACGGATGTGACGGGCGTGACGATTCCCGTCACCAAGCACAATTATCTCGTCCTGAGCGCCGAGGATATTCCTCGCGTGATGAAGGAAGCGTTTCACATCGCGCGGTCGGCCCGGCCGGGACCGGTTCTCGTTGACTTGCCGCGCGACGTGCTGCAGGAGATCGGCGAGTTCACCGGGTATCCCGAGACCGTCGATGATTTGCCCGGATTCAGGCCGATAACGCACCCCGACCCCGTGCAGGTAGAGGCCGCTGCCGAAATGATCAACGCAGCGAAAAAGCCGGTCATTCTTGCAGGGCGCGGAGTGCTCGTGTCTCAAGCTGAGAAGGAATTGCAGGAGCTGGCCGAGAAGGCCCAGATTCCCGTCATCCCTACCCTGCTTGGTATCGGCTCATTCCCGGGCAATCATTACCTGTACGTGAGCCTGATGGGCATGCACGGCTCGGCATTCGCCAACCTTGTAGTGGATGAGTGCGACCTTCTCGTCAACGTGGGGTCGCGATTTGACGACCGCATCATCGGGCGGGTTGCGGACTTTGCGCCAAACGCAAAGATTGTGCATCTGAATATCGACCGCTCTGCGATTCACCAGAACGTATTCGCGGATGCGCCTGTGATTGGTGACGCGAAGAACTCACTCAACGCGCTGATGCCGCAGGTTGAAAAGCAAGCAAGGACGGAGTGGCTGTCACGTGTGGACGATCTCAGGCGAGAGCATCCGCTGGTAGTCAGGGACTTTGCTGGCAAGCCGTCAACGCAGTACGTCATCAAGCGCATCCATGAGCTGACGAACGGCCAGGCGTTCATCGTGACCGGCGTTGGCCAGCACCAGATGTGGGCCGCTCAGCATTACGTGACAGACAGGCCGAACAGCTTCATTACGTCCGGTGGCCTAGGCACGATGGGCTACGAAGTGCCGGCTGCGATGGGAGCTCAGATGGGCATGCCCGATGAGCAGGTGTGGTCTATCTGTGGTGACGCCGGTTTCCAGATGACTTTGCAGGAACTTGCAACCATTCGCGATGAGAATGCGCCCGTCAAATTCGCAATCATGAACAACTTCCACCACGGCATGGTGCGCCAATGGCAGACGCTCTTCTATGACAAGCGATACAGCCAGATCAATACCACGGGGCCGGACTTCGTGAAGCTTGCGGAGGCCTACGGCATGCTTGGCATCCGAGTTGAGGATATCAAGGACGTTGATTCCGCCATCAAGCGAGCGCAGGATCATGACGGCCCGGTTATCCTCGATTTCCTTGTCGAGATTGATGAGCTGGTGTATCCGATGATTCCGGCAGGCCAATCCGTCAATGAGATGGTCGAGGATCCCTGGACCCAACAGCAGCCCCTCGGAACGGTGGCCCGATGACGATGCGTCGTGTCATTTCCGCGCTGGTTCATGACCGGCCCGGAGTGCTCAACCGCGTGGCGAGCATGTTCAGGCGGCGAGGTTTCAACATCGCCAGCTTGGCAGTGGGTCATTCGGAAAGGCCTGAGTTCTCACGCATGACCATTGTTGTGGACAACGTGCCGGAATCGGCCCTCTGGCAAGTGACGTCGCAATTGTGGAACGTGGTGGACGTGGTCGAAGTAATGGACATCACCGACGAGGATTATGTGGCGCGCGAGACCGCGCTAATCAAGGTCCGCGCAACGCAGGAGAGCCGCGGTCACATAGTCGAGATTCTTGATCTCTTCCGTGGCGCGGAGGTTGTTAGCGTCTCTCCGAGCACGGTCATCCTGGAAATCACGGGGCCGACGGAGCAGGTTGAAAGCCTGCTAGCCTTGCTTGAGCCGTTCGGGATAATCGAACTGATGCGCACGGGCCTCGTGGCGCTGACGAAAGAGGAACAGGTTCCTCAAGACGGCGAATTCCGGGCGCCTGCCCTTGTAGGCGCGCGGCCGAACAGGAGATAGGGCCGAGTACGGCTGCCGCACAAGACAACACCAGGCAGGAAGGGCACGATGGCAGACATCTACTATGACAACGACGCGAACCTGGATCACCTCAAGGACGAGGTGATTGGGGTCATCGGTTATGGCAGCCAGGGGCACGCCCACGCCTTAAATCTCAAGGACAGCGGCGCAAACGTCATGGTCGGCCTGTACCGCGGCAGCAAGTCGTGGGAACAGGCGGAATCGGACGGCCTGGAAGTGGGAACCGTTGAAGAGGTCGCCCAGCGAGCCAGCATCATCATGATGCTCATCCCGGACACGCGTCAGAAACAGGTCTATGACGAGTCCATCGCCCCACACCTCAGCGACGGCAAGACTCTGATGTTCGCGCACGGCTTCAATATCCATTACAGCCAGATCGTCCCGCCGCCCGGCGTTGACGTGACCATGATTGCACCCAAGGCGCCGGGCCATCGCGTCCGACAGCTGTTCCAGCGAGGCGTCGGCACCCCTGCCCTGTTGGCCATTCACCAGGATGTAACCGAGGGCGCTCGGGCACGGGCGCTCGGCTACGCCAAGGGTATCGGCGCAACCAAAGCGGGCGTCATTGAGACCACATTCGCGGAGGAAACTATCACCGACCTCTTCGGCGAGCAGGCCGTCCTGTGCGGCGGTATCAGCAGCCTCGTCAAGGCCGGGTTTGAGACGCTGGTGAAGGCTGGCTATCAGCCTGAGATCGCCTACTTCGAGTGTCTGCATGAGATGAAGCTCATTGTTGACCTTATCTACCAGGGTGGACTGGAATACATGCGCTACTCCGTGAGCGACACCGCTGAGTACGGTGACTATGTGTCCGGGCCTCGCCTGATTGACGACGGCGCACGAGAGCGGATGCAGCAGATCCTGGAAGAAGTGCAGGATGGGACCTTTGCCCGCAATTGGATCCTCGAGAACCAGGCAGGACGTCCCAGCTTTAATTCGCTCAAGGCTGCGGACACAACACATCTCATTGAGGTCGTTGGTCGCGATCTGCGCTCGATGATGCCCTGGCTCAAGGACACGGTCTAACCGGAAATCATTCCAATGACTGCAACGTCACATACCAACTCGCCGCGGCGCGCATTGGGCGCAGGATGCGGCGGCAACCTCTACCTTACAGGCGCGCCCATGCTGCGGGGACGCTAGCGGGTGGGCGCGCGCAAACAGGGAAGAGGCGCGGCCTGACCGGCTGCAGAATACCGACAAAGGACATCAGTCATGGTTGAGCAAGAACGAATAACGATATTTGACACGACACTCCGAGACGGCGAGCAGGCGGCAGGCGCGGGCCTCAACTGGGAGGAAAAGCTTGAAATAGCCCGCCAGCTTGAGCGACTGGGCGTGGATGTAATTGAGGCGGGATTCCCGGCCTCATCACGCGGCAACCTTGAAACCGTGCAGCGCATTGCAAGGGAAGTTCGCACACCGATCATTGCGGGACTTGCCCGCTGTGTACCGGGTGACATCGATGACGCGTGGGAGGCCGTGCAGGTAGCAGTGAAGCCGCGCATCCACGTTTTTATTTCCAGTTCCGATATTCACTTAACGCACCAGCTTCGCAAGAGCCCCGAAGAAGTCATGGAACAGGCCATCACATCAGTCGAGCGGGCCAAGAGCTATTGCGACGATGTTGAATTTTCGCCGATGGACGCCACGCGAACGGACTGGGATTTCATTTATCGCCTGGTTACCGAGGTAATCAACGCTGGCGCAACGACCATCAACATCCCTGACACCGTCGGTTACGCCATACCGGACGAGTTCGGACGGCTCATCGCCGGGGTGTTTGAGAACGTAAAGAACATCAGCAACGCCACCATCAGCGTTCATTGCCACAACGATTTGGGCCTTGCCTCCGCAAACTCCATCGCTGCCGTCCAGAACGGCGCGCGCCAGGTTGAGGTTTGCGTCAACGGCATCGGAGAGCGGGCGGGAAACGCATCGCTGGAAGAGGTCGTCATGGCCATCCACACGCGTGAAGACCTGCTTGGCTTCACCACGGGCGTCGATACCACCCAGATCTACCGCGCGAGCCGCATGGTGAGCGATTACACCGGCTTTGCCATTCAACCCAACAAGGCCATCGTTGGCCTGAACGCCTTCCGCCATGAGTCCGGCATCCACCAGGACGCCATGCTCAAGGCGCCTATCACGTTTGAGATCATGACACCGCAGTCCGTCGGCGTGCCAGGAACTGCCCTGGTGCTGGGGCGGCAGAGCGGCAGCCACGCGCTGGAGGCCCGCCTGCACGATCTGGGCTACGACGTGTCAAAGGAAGACTTGGGGCGCGTCTATGTCGCGTTCAAGGATCTGGCAGACAAGAAGGAGAGCGTGACGGATCGCGACCTGGAAACCCTCATGGGTGAGGACAGGCGCTCCACGGGAGACGATATCTACACGCTCGATCACGTGCAGGCACTGAGCGGCTCTCCGGCTGTTCCGACAGCCACCGTGCGGCTCATCGATCCCGAGGGGGAGGCACAGACGGCAAGTGCGATTGGCACCGGCCCGGTTGACGCAATCTACCAGGCCATCACGCAAATCGTCGGCGTGAACAACCACCTCGTTGAATATCGCGTTGAGGCGGTCACGGAGGGGCTGGATTCCATCGCCGACGTGACGCTGAGAATCGAGCACGAGGGAACGAACTACATCGGGCGCGGTGCAGACACGGATATCGTAGTCGCCAGCGCGCGCGCCTACGTTGATTCCCTCAACCGCCTCCTCGCATCGAAGCAACGCGCAACAAGCGTCATGGTCTAGAAGACCGGCAGTACAAGGAGATTCCAGGGTCGATGACATCGCAAGAGAACACCGAAATGCGGCCACGCACCATGTTCGAGAAGATCTGGGACTCGCATCTCGTTCGTGAGGAGGCGGGCGAGCCCAGTCTGATCTACGTTGATCTCCACCTCGTTCACGAGGTGACGTCGCCGCAGGCCTACGAGGGTCTGCGGCTGGCGGGACGCAAGGTACGGCGGCCTGATCTAACCATCGCAACAGTCGACCACAACGTCCCGACCACAGACCGCTCTCTGCCTATCGAAGACCCAATCTCCAAGCAGCAGATTGAGACGCTGGCGGAGAACACGCGCGAATTCGGCATTACCTACTACGACATGAACGACGAGAACCAGGGCATCGTCCACGTCATCGGCCCCCAGCTGGGACACACGCAGCCCGGCAAGGTCATCGTCTGCGGCGACAGCCACACGGCCACGCACGGCGCGTTCGGCGCGTTCGCGCTCGGCATCGGCACCTCAGAGGTTGAGCATGTGCTGGCCACACAGACGCTGCGACAGTTCAAGCCCAATACGATGGAGGTTCGTGTCGACGGCGAACTCCCTCCGGGCGTCACCGCCAAGGACATCATCCTCGGCATCATCGGCAAGATTGGCACTTCCGGCGGCGCGGGCTACGTGATCGAGTACACCGGCGAGGCCATTCGCTCGCTGCCGATGGAAGGCCGCATGACGGTCTGCAATATGTCCATCGAGGCGGGCGCGCGGGCAGGCATGATTGCCCCCGATGAGACCACGTTCGAGTGGCTGCGCGGCCGCAGATTCGTCCCGCAGGGCGCAGAGTATGACGAGGCCATCGAACGTTGGATGGACCTCTCCACCGACGAGGGCGCGGAATACGACGTCGTCGTTGAGCTTGATGCCGGTGAATTACGCCCGCACGTGACGTGGGGCACGAATCCCGAACAAGTCGTTACCATTGATGACGCCGTGCCCAACCCTGCAGAGCTGCCGGAAGACAAGCGTGAGGCTGCGGAGCGGGCGCTTGCCTACATGGGTCTGGAAGCCGGCACGAACATCAAGGACATCGAGATCGACCGCGTATTCATCGGCTCCTGCACCAACTCGCGCCTGTCTGACCTGCGCGTCGCAGCGGACATGATTCGTGGCCGACAGGTGCATCCAAATGTGAACGCGATGGTGGTTCCCGGCTCCGCGCTGGTCAAGTGGCAAGCGGAACAAGAGGGGCTGGACGCAGTGTTCACGGAGGCGGGTTTCGAATGGAGGGCGGCGGGGTGCTCGATGTGCCTCGGCATGAATCCAGACATCCTGATGCCGCAGGAGCGATGCGCTTCAACGTCCAACCGCAACTTTGAGGGGCGGCAGGGCAAGGACGGACGGACACACCTGGTCAGCCCACAGATGGCGGCGGCGGCGGCCATCGCCGGTCGCTTTGTCGATATTCGTGAGTGGGAAACGACACCTACGTAGAGCCGGAACACGGGGGCACGATGGAGAAATTCATTTCACATACCGGTGCGGCAGCGCCGATGGATCGCTCAAACGTTGATACGGACTCGATTATTCCCAAGCAGTTTCTCAAGCGCGTGGAGCGGACGGGCTACGGGCCGTTCCTGTTCTTTGATTGGCGCTACACGCCGGACGGCGCTGAGAACCCGGAGTTCGTATTGAACAAGCCGGGCTACCGTGAGGCCACCATTCTTGTTGCGGGGCCAAACTTCGGCAGTGGCTCCAGCCGCGAACACGCCCCATGGGCTTTGCAGCAATTCGGCTTTCAGGCCGTTATCTCTTCCACGTTTGCGGATATCTTCTACAACAACTCCTTTGAGAACGGCTTTCTGCCCGTGCAACTGCCAGAAGAGACCGTTCGCGAGATCCTCGACCGCATTCGACCCGGCTACGAACTGACCATCGACCTTGAGAAGCAGCTTGTTTCGGACCGCGAAGGGTTTGAGGCGTACTTTGAGATTGATCCGTTCCGCAAGCATTGCCTACTGAACGGTTTGGACAGCATCGGCCTTACCATGCAGCACGAGGACGATATCGCCGCATTCGAAGAGCGGGCGGGACTTGAACCCGTCGCCTCTGAAGCCTAGTGAATTATTCGATAGCGCTGATGCCGGGGGACGGCATCGGCCCAGAAGTTACCGCGGAAGCCGTGCGGATGCTTGCAGCCGTCGGCAAGCGATTCGGTCATTCCTTTGAGTACCAGGAGGCCCTTGTGGGGGGCGCGGCCATTGATGCCACCGGTGATGCACTCCCCGAAGAATCGCTAAATATAGCAAAGAGGTCGGATTCAATCCTCTTTGGTGCCGTGGGTGGACCCAAATGGGATGATCCACGCGCCCGCACGCGGCCGGAAGCTGGCCTGCTTGCCCTGCGTCGTGGAATGGGGCTGTTCGCCAATCTGCGACCCGTCAAGGTCGTACCGGAGCTGCTGGGCGCCTCACCAATCAAGAGCGCCGTCATCAATGGAGTCGACCTGATTGTCGTGCGGGAGCTTACCGGCGGGCTGTATTTCGCCGAACCCAAGAAACGCTGGGACGATTCGCAGGGCCGCAAGGCAGTCGATACGCTCAAGTACACCGAGAAGGAAATACGCAGGGTTTTGCAAGTGGGTTTTGACCTCGCCCGAGGACGGCGTGGACGACTGGCGTCCGTCGACAAGGCAAATGTGCTGGCGTCATCCAGGCTGTGGCGAGAAGTGTCGCAGGAAATGGCGGAGGAGAACCCGGACGTTGCCGTGAGCCATATCCTCGTCGACGCCTGTGCGATGATGCTGATCCAGCGACCAGCGGAGTTTGACGTCATCGTCACCGAGAATATGTTCGGAGACATCCTGACTGACGAGGCATCGGTGTTAGCCGGCTCGATGGGCATGTTGCCTTCGGCCAGCCTTGGCACAAAGAAGATCCGCAAGCGTGGCGGCGGACTCTATGGCATGTACGAGCCGATTCACGGTTCGGCGCCCGACATAGCGGGACAGGGCATCGCGAATCCGTTGGCTGCCATCTCAAGCTCAGCAATGATGCTGCGGCTCTCGTTCGGGCTAAACGACGAGGCCGATGCCGTTGAGGCGGCGGTTGATGCAACGCTCGCAGCGGGATACCGCACGGCAGACGTGGCCGGTGTCGGCGTGGCAGATTCGAACACACAGGTCGTTAACACGACGGAGATGGCGGACGCCGTCATTGAGAGAATCGAGAATCCGGAACGTGCGCGAGTGCCTCGGCCGCTATAGCCTATAGTTGATTCAATAGGAACAAGTCAGAGGACAACGCAGTGACATCGTCAACTCCACAAGTGATTCTGTACGACACTACCCTTAGGGACGGTACTCAACAGGAGGGGATCTCCCTCACTGTCAAAGACAAGCTGGACATCACAACCCGGCTGGACGACCTCGGCATTCACATCATTGAGGGCGGGTGGCCATTCTCCAATCCCAAGGACGAGGAGTATTTCCGACGGGTCAAGGGGTTGAACCTCAAGACTGCGCGCGTCGCCGCGTTCGGCTCGACCCGGCGCGCCGGCATCTCAGCGGAACAGGACGGCAATCTTCTGGCGCTCATCGCATCAGAGGCGCCCATCGTTACCCTCGTCGGCAAGACGTGGGATTTGCACGTAACGGAAGTGCTCGAGACCAGCCTGGAAGAGAACGTGCTGATGATCAGCGATTCAATCTCGTACCTCAAGAGCGAGGGGCGCGAAGCCCATTTCGACGCTGAGCACTTCTTTGACGGCTACGACGCCAACCCTGACTATGCGGTCCAATGCCTCAAGGCGGCGCAGGATGCAGGGGCGGATGTCATCCACCTCTGTGATACGAACGGCGGCGTACTGCCGCAACGACTCGGTGAAGTTGTTGATGCCCTCCGGGCGACCATCACGGTTCCGCTTGGCATTCACGTCCACAACGATGGTGAGCTTGCTGTTGCCAATTCAATGACCGCTGTCGAGCACGGCATCGAACAGGTGCAGGGCACAGTAAACGGCTACGGCGAGCGCTGCGGAAACGCGAATCTATGCTCCATCATCCCCGGCCTGCAAACCAAGATGGGAATCCGCGTAGTCACAGACGAGCAACTCAAGAATTTGACGACGGTGTCGCAGGAGATCGCGGAAATCGTCAACATGGGCATCAACCCCTCGCAGCCTTACGTGGGCGCGCGTGCATTCACGCATAAGGGGGGGCTGCACGCTGCTGCAGTCGCGAAGGTTGAACGCAGCTATGAGCACATGGACCCGGATACCGTGGGTAACGCGCGGCGCATCGTGGTGTCCGAGCTCTCCGGACGAAGCAACGTGCTGGCGGCGACGCAGGCAATGGGCATCGACGTCGAGCCCGACACTGCGCGTTCAATCCTGGAGCAGGTGAAGAATGCTGAGGCGGCCGGCTTCCAGTACGAGGGCGCGGAGGCATCATTTGAGATGCTCGTACGCCGCGCCTTGCCCGACTACACCCCGGCATTCATGCTGCAGGACTTCATGACCGTCGTCGAGACGTGGCGGCGGAGGCCGTCCATCAATATGACGGAAGACAACGATGATCCGCTTTCGGAGGCAGTCGTCAAGGTACGTGTGGGAGAGGAACAGTACCACACGGCAGCGGAGGGTAACGGACCTGTGAATGCCCTTGACGAAGCTCTGCGCAAGGCGCTGGTGAGCAAGTTTCCAGAAATCGGCGTCGTGCGGCTGACGGATTACAAGGTCCGCATTCTGAACCAGGAGAGCGCGACGGCCGCTACGGTGCGCGTATTGATTGAGTCGACAGACGGCGACCATGTCTGGCGCACCGTCGGCAGTCATACGAATATAATCCACGCGTCCTGGATGGCGTTAGCGGACTCACTCGAGTACTGGCTGCTCAATTGGGGCTCCGCAGCAAGGGCAGCTAAGGGGGCGTAGCATGGCCCCCCCAAGCAGATATCTTCAGCGCGGCGATGACGGCGTTTCCCGCTTTGTGACCGATGGCGGCGAGGCCGTCATGGCCGGCATCACCCGCATGCACTTCTATCGCCTGACAGGAGCGACTCCTGAAGAGGCGACGGACGAGCAAGTTGAGAAGTTCTTTGAACTGCGGTCGCAGGAAGACGAGACAGGCGAGCGCGTGACGGACAAGCTCCCCACCGAGTCCGCAACGGACATGGTGACGCGCGAACTCAAGATTCTGAACCTGCCGCAGGTCATGAACCCCAGCGACCCGCTTGAGGAGGAACTCAATCAGCCGCCAATGGCAGCCCCCCCGAGTAATCAAGGCGTCGAGACTCCGCTGCGTCAGGCCGCGCGACCCCTAGATCGTCCGGTCCCTCCGCCAAGCACGAGCCCATTAGGCGCGCCGCCACGCTACCAGGCGGGCGGCGGACTTCCTCCCGCGCCCCGATACTCGCCAGCCGGAGATGGTGCGCGCCTCGCCCAGACACCACCACCCGCCTCCACTCCGCCTCCCGCCTCGCCCCAGACTCAGCCAAGGGCTGCCGGTACTCCGGCAAGCCGCTATGTCCGAGCCGACGGCAGCGTGTTGTGGATCCAGACGCCGGAAGGTGAAGAGGAGCGCGTGACGCAGTATATGAGGACTCACTTCTTGCGCCTCATCGAGAAGGACATTGAGCACGCCGACGATTCCGATATTGAACTGTGGTGGAAGTCTCAAGGTAGTCTCGACGCGGGCAGCACTATGCAAGAAGCCCAATCTCAAAACATGCTGGCTGAGGCCCTCAAAGCGGCCGGCAAACTCAAGTTACAAGAGCTCGAGCTGCTCCAACAGATCGTGGACTCATGGCTCACATCCCGCCGCAACGAGAGCCAGGTTTAGATACTTCGGTCCGTTTCCCTGGCGGGTCGGCTTTATTGGACCTGATCCCGCACCCAAGGCCTATCCGCAGGCAACGCCGCCGCCAGCGTTGAGATTAGAAATCCGGGGATGATGAGGACGCCCGTCGTCGTCAGTGAACTGAAGATGATGGCAACGAGGGCAAATGAGGCGATAATCATCGTCGGCAACCCGTCCGCTCTGCCCTGCGTCCGCCGCAGCGCCCCCACAAGAACCGCCAAAAATGACACCGCGCCGATTGTCGCAACAGCCACGAACGGCAGAACGCTGTCACCAACATAGAGCTCCGGTACGACGATCACGCGGTACCAGATTGCAGTAGCGGCAAGAGTGATCCAGCCAACTGTCGCGGCAATCGCGGCGGTAATCAAGCACATCAGGCGGGGTTGGGGGTCGGGCTTTCGGTGACGCGAAGTTCGTGTTCGTCCACTCGAAAATCACCGTCAGTGTCTGCATCAGGCGGTGAGATCGTGTAGGCGCGAACAACAGGCGCTTCCTTATCCTCAAGGGAGATCAGCAGGTAGTTGGAGTCCGGCCAGATGGGGTCCTTTGTCCCCGGCCAAAACGCCAGGTTCTGGTCGGTCTTGGACGGATATGCCTGCGACTTTGTGTGGGAGTGGTAGAAGCCCCACAGCGTCCATCCGTTCGCCGAGCACTCTTCGTCGATGGACGCGTACTCTAGCGGCGCCATCTGGTATCGGAATGGTTTGTTTTTCTCATCGACAATATTCGTCACGCGCCGCGTGCCAATCACCGTCCCGTTCTCGCCAATCAGAATGCCGCAGCACTCATTTGGGTCATCTTCAAGAGCGTGAGCAATCATCTCATCGACAAATTGTCGAGATATTTCAAGGGAGGCCATGGGCGAAATCTCCTCAGGGGTGGACGGTAAGGTTTTGTTCTTCTGTTATGTGACCAATTATGGCGGCGGGGGTGTTGCGGGATTGAAGGGCGGAGACCAGTTGATCGCGCTTATCGGCTGAGACCGCGATGAGCAGACCCCCCGAAGTCTGTGCGTCCATCAGCATGATTCTCCCGGCCTCGGTTACCTCCGGATGCCATGTGACGGAATTCTCAATCCACATGCGATTACGGCCACTTCCGCCGGGGATAAAGCCCCTATCGATCATCTCCCACGCAGCGGGAATCGTCGGAATATCTGCCAAAGAGAGTGACGCGCCCACACCGCTGCCGTCCAACATTCCCTTCATGTGTCCCAACAGGCCGAAGCCCGTGATGTCCGTGCAGGCGTTTACACCGACTTCCACCATCGCCTCCGACGCATCACGATTGAGCTGCGCCATCACGGCGACAACCTCAGCGAGAGTTGTGGCATCAAGCGCGCCGTTCTTGTGCGCTGTTGTCAACACGCCGGAGCCGAGCGGCTTTGTTAGGACAAGTGCGTCTCCGGGCTGCGCGCCTACGTTGGCCACCTGGTGGCCGGGCTGCACAATGCCGGTGACAGAGAGCCCGTACTTTGGCTCGGGGTCTTCGATCGTGTGGCCGCCCGCGATGAGCGTTCCCGCCTCGGCCGCCTTTTCGCCCCCGCCTTTAAGAATCCGACCGAGAATATCTTTATCAAGCGCGTCAGGGAACGCCGCAACGTTCAGCGCGATAACGGGATGCCCGCCCATGGCGTACACATCACTCAGTGCGTTCGCTGCGGCAATCGCGCCAAAGTCGTACGGATCGTCCACGACGGGCGGGAAGAAATCAATGGTCTGGATAAGGGCGATGTCATCGGTGAGACGATAGACAGCAGCATCGTCACCGGTCGAGATTCCGACCAGCAGATTGGGGTCGCTGACGGGCGGCAGATTGCGCAGAACCTGCGCAAGCTCGGCAGGGCCGAGTTTAGCCGCTCAACCGGCGCAGTGGGACAGGCTGGTAAGCCTCACCTGTTCCGATGTTGACATGTATTCCCTACCCTCCCTTGCGCCGCATCACTGCGGCCGTGATTCAAGTATAGCGGCCAGCCCCTTCATGTAGAGTAGAGGAGTCATGCCGCACATCACCATCGGTGGGGAGTCCGTCTACTACGAATGCCCTCATGAGATCGGCGGGCCCACACCGGGGGCCCGGATCCTCTTCATTCACGGCCCGGGAGCAGATCACAGACTGTTCGCTGACCAGTTAAGATTCTTCGGGCCGTCGCAGACTCCCATCGCACCGGACCTGCTTGGTCATGGTCAATCCAAAGGTGAGGCGCTGGAGGACGTGCCCGACTGGGCATCTTTCCTCGAGGAATTCATCGACACGCTGGGGCTGGCGCCTGTCGTGCTCGTGGGGCATTCGCTGGGTGGAGCCATAGCAATCGAGTACGCAAGTCGGCATCCACGACGGGTTGAAGGGTTGGTGCTAATCGGTACGGGAATCACATTCCCATGGGCGGCGGACACGGCTGCAGACCTGTTGGAAGATCCCGAGGGCTTCATGGAAAACCATGCCCTGCGCGGCTTGCGCGAGCCTCACATGCCCATGCCAGCTGAGGCGCTAAAGGCGGCGCGCGCAGAGCAGCGCCCCATGTCCTCTATGCGGGACTTCGTGGCGGCGGCCAAGTGGGACGCAAGTTCACGTCTTGGCTTGATTCAGACACCAACGCTAATCATCTACGGCGAGGACGATCCAATTGTGGAGCAGGCCGGGCAATTGCTCGGGGCGATCCAGCACGCTTCATTCGACACAATCCCTCTCTCCAGGCATTTCCCGCACCTTGAGATGCCGGACATCCTCAATGACTCACTCAACCGCTTTGTCACGATTCTGCCGGACCTGACCTATATGGCGGGCGGAACTGAACCCTAATTCCCCCCGGCGCGGTTGGCGCGCCGTGCGATGGTGGCCGCCATCACGCCGGCGGCAATGCCGTTGTCAATGTTGACCACGGCCAGTCCGAGCGAGCAGGACTGGAGCATCGTCGAAAGCGCGCCAATACCCTCACCGCCGTAGCCTGTACCCGTTGACGTGGGGACCGCGATGATGGGGAGATCAAGGAGTCCCGCGGCGACCGGCGCAAGGCCGCCCTCCTGTCCCGCAATCACAATGACCACGTCCGGATCGGATTCGACAACCTCCTGTAGCACAGGGAAAAGGCGATGCAGGCCGGAAATCCCAACGTCTGTATGCAGCGCGGTTTCCACGCCCAGCATCTCCGAGATCAACTGCGTCTGCAGCGCTATAGGCATGTCTGATGTTCCCGCGGTAATGATGGCGGCCCGGCCGATTCGTTCCGGTTCCGGTTTGTCCGGGTTGCGGGCAATGAGGATGCCGGCCGCCGGTTCAAAGCGAATCACGACATCGGGACGAGCGGCGTGAACGGCCGCTTCGTGCTCCGCAGTCGCGCTTGAAAGGGCAACGACACCGGGCTCCTCAAGGAACGGGAGGGCCAGCTGAACGGCCTGATCGACACTCTTTCCGGCACAGCGGACGATCTCCGGTTTTCCGGTGCGGGCCATACGGCCGAGATCGAGATTGGCGAAGTCGCCAACTTCCCGGATTGCATAGAGATTGAGGCGGCGCTGGGCCTCTTGTGTCGTTATCTCGCCGTTGGCGAGGGCCTGAAGGATGTCGCGCACGTCGGTGTCCGAGCCCCGGTGGGCGGCTAAACGCCCAGGAACCTATGTGGCCTCTACGGGAACGGATTCTTCGGGCGCGGGGTCGATTGGGTCATCGAGCAGATGCTGGAGTTGGTCGCCCTCAACCGTTTCTTCGACGATGAGGTGCTCTGCAAGCCGATCCAGGACAGGGCGATTCTCATTGATGATGCGCTTGGCCTCATCGTATGAACCAAAGACGATGCCGTTGACCTCCTGGTCGATGACATCGGCAACGCGTTCGCCGTAGTTGCGCTGCTCGGAGATTTCGCGCCCAAGGAAGATCATCTCTTCCTTCTTGCCCAAGGTGAGTGGGCCAAGTTTTTCGCTCATACCGTAGGTTGTGACCATGGCGCGGGCGATGCGCGTGACCTGCTCGATGTCGTTTGACGCGCCGGTGGAGATATCACCAAAGACGATCTCCTCGGCTGCCCGTCCACCAAGCGCCGCCTTGATGGCGTCCACCAATTGCGAGCGAGTGCGTAGCATGGATTCTTCCTTGGGGAGGAATCGCGTGTAGCCACCCATCATGCCGCGAGAAACGATGGTGACTTTTTGCACAGGATCAGCGTTGGGAACGAGGTGACCAACGACGGCGTGACCGGCCTCGTGATAGGCCGTGGTGCGTTTTTCGCGCTCCGTGACGAGGCGGCTCTTGCGCTCCGGCCCGGCGTAGACACGGTCGACGGCCTCGGCTAGTTCGTCGTACATGACGAGTTTCTTGTTGCGTCGCGCGGCCAAAATAGCAGCCTCGTTGATGAGGTTGGCAAGGTCTGCGCCGCTGAATCCGGGGGTCTGCTTGGCGACGACCTCCATATCGATGTCGGGATCGAGCGGCTTGCCTTTCGCGTGTACATCGAGGATGGCGATGCGCCCGCGCACATCCGGCAGATCAATGGTGACGCGCCGGTCAAAGCGACCGGGGCGCAGGAGCGCCGGATCGAGGATATCGGGGCGGTTCGTGGCGGCGATGACGATAACGTTGGTGGAACTATCGAAGCCGTCCATTTCAACGAGGATCTGGTTGAGAGTCTGCTCTCGCTCATCATGTCCACCGCCGAGTCCCGCGCCGCGATGACGCCCAACGGCGTCAATCTCGTCAACGAAGACGATGGCGGGAGCGTTGCGCTTGGCCTGGTCAAAGAGGTCCCGGACACGGCTTGCGCCAACGCCCACAAACATCTCGACAAATTCAGAGCCGCTGATGGAGAAGAACGGCACGCCGGCCTCACCGGCCACCGCACGGGCAAGAAGCGTCTTTCCGCCGCCGGGCGGGCCGACGAGGAGGACACCACGCGGGATGCGCGCGCCAAGGCTGGCGAATTTCTCCGGGAACTTGAGGAACTCAACGACCTCTTCAAGTTCAATCTTGGCCTCTTCAACACCGGCCACGTCAGAGAACGAGACGGCGGGCCGGTTCCCCATGAACATCCGCGCGCGGCTGCGCCCGAAATTGAGGGCCTGGCTGTTGCCGCCCTGCGCCTGCCTCATGAAGAAGATCAGGATTGCGCCAAAGAAAATGAGAGGCAGGAAGTTAATGAAGAGGCCGAACAGGCTGCCGAGACCGCTGCTGCCACGAGGTCGCAGATCCACTTGCCCCGCGCCCTCGCCAACGTCCACGCCGCTCACCGTCAACATTTCAAAGACGGAAATGTCCGGTTCCTTATTGACGGTGACCTCACGGTTATCAACCGTCATCACCTTCAGAGAGTCGTTGGAGACCTCAATTGATGTGATGTTCCCACCACGGGCCTGGTCGATGAGCCAGCCCAGGGACTGGTTCCCCTGGCCTCCGGAGCTCTGGAGGAGTGTGAAGAGGATGGCAACGAGGGCGACGGCAACCAGCACCCAAATGAAGCTGTTGCGAAAGATCCGGGGATTCATTCGACGCTCGCGCCTGATTTCACCATTTCGTGCTGCACTTCCACTATCATCAATGTCAGGGTTTTGCCACTCTCCTTCCGGCCTCTGACAAGTTCCACCGGAGGAATTGAGCAGCGTCCCCGCAATCTTGAGGCTAGTATACTCCGATAGGGCGTGCGCTGGGGTATTTGAGAACGCGCGCGAAAGGAATCGCCGGCAACAGCGCCGTGTCACTTACGTCTGACCGAAACCTTTTATTCATTGTTGCCGCCATCGTCGGCACATTTCCCGCAATCGTGCTGTTCACGTTGGGGCACACGCAGGACGCGCATCTCCATCCCCTTCTCAATTCGCTCATCTACGGGCTGGGCATCCTCAGCGCCGCATTCCTGCTTTCATGGGCCGCAGAAGCATTCGAACACGATATTTCGCATGGGCTGGCACTTGCGCTGGTAGCAGTCATCACCGTATTGCCGGAGTACGCCGTTGATTTCAGCCTCGTCTGGAAGGCGGGTACCGACCCCGAATATGCGGGGTATGCGGTCGCGAACATGACTGGCGCAAATCGACTGTTGATTGGGATCGCATGGCCGCTCATTGTGGGGATTGTCTGGTTCAAGGGGCTGCGACGGATACGAGCGCAGCGAGCGGGAATGGGCATTCGTGAGCCGAATGTGGTTGTGCGATTAGCAGGTCGGCTCCCTGGCATTGGCGCTTTGGAACATCGATATAGCCGTGTCCAACTGTACAAGAGCCAGACCATCGAATTGTCATTCCTGGCGGCAGCCACGATCTACGCGTTCACGATTCCGTTCAAAGGACAGATTGATCTTCTGGATGCGGTCGTACTCATCGGATTATTCGGGCTGTACATGTATTTCAGTTCGCGCGCGGAGGTGGTTGAGCCGGAACTAGTGGGACCGGCGGCGTTGATCGGCAACCTGCAACCCTCGAACAGACGCGTGGTTGTACTGGTGATATTCATATTCTCGGCGGCCGTGATTTTCCTGTCGGCTGAGCCTTTCGCCGAGGGCATGATTGAGACAGGAAAGAACATCGGCATCGACGAGTTCTTGCTGATCCAGTGGGTCGCCCCCCTGGCCTCAGAGGCGCCGGAGATCGTCGTTGCGTGCATCTTTGCGATACGAGGCGACGCCTCGTCGGCGCTCGGCCTTTTGGTATCCGCAAAGGTAAACCAGTGGTCGTTGTTGGTGGGCAGCTTGCCGATTGTGTATTCAGCCTCGGTTGGAAGTCCGTCGGCACTGCCTCTGGATGAGCGGCAGTCACAGGAAGTACTGCTGACGGCAGCTCAATCCCTGTTTGCCGTTGTCCTCCTCGCAACACTGCATCTTGGACCGCGGGGCGCAATCGCGCTTTTCGTGTTGTTCACGGCGCAGTTGGTGTTGCCGTTCGCAGCTGTCCGGCTTGTCTTCTCGTTTGTTTATCTCCTTGCCGTCTTACTCGTCGCGACATTCAGCGGGCACCAGAGACGGGCGCTTATCGCACTGCCCCGTCGCGCTTATCGCGAGGCATACAAGGTCACCCACCACGAAGAGACGGCAAGCGGTCGCCACTAACTGCTGATCCTGGACTCCTCGGCACGAGTTCGCATCATGTCGCGGGTGTTGGAGCGGGCGATGGCGCGCAGCACGGCGGCATACATATGAGTCGGGCGGCTGCCGCCGACGCGAGGCGCCTCAATGACCGCATGCGGCTTCGGTGTTGGAGCAAGCAAGCCCCATAGCGGCGGGAGCTGATTGCGGCGAACGGCCTTGCTGGGGACCATAAGGTAGTTATAGTCCGCCACGCGGATGAAGCGGGGGTCGTGGAATTTGGTGCTCAGCCTGCCTGCTCTTTCCTTGAGTTTCGTTGACCGCTGGGAGAGCATCTCGATGTCGAGGGTTGCCTGCGTGGCCGCGTCTTCATCGCCCGCATCTTCAAGGATTTCCTGGGTCAGCGAAGCCATACGGTCGTTAGCTTCTTCCTCTCTACGCAGGCGATCACGATCAAGAGAATCATTGTCATCGCGGCGGAAATCGGCGAGTGAGGATTTAACCTCAACGACGTAGAGTTCTTTGTCCTTGCTTACGCCGGCCACGTCCACGATGCGGCCTCCGGGTCCTTCGAGCTTGACTTCATAACCGATGACATTGCATTTGGCCACGTAGTAGAGCCATTCCCACGCCGCCCACTTGAGGGAGTAGGTGAGTTCAGACTCGTTATTTCGCTTGAATGTCATATGCGGACAAGTGTTCTTTCGGGTGGCGGCATCGTACATCAGTAAGATAGGAAAGGCAAGGATTCACAGATTGACACGCACGGGCGGAGACGCGCACTATACGCTTTGGCGGATACGTGGATAGATGCCGCGCCTTTTTGCTGAATGCGCGGCTGAGGAGTAGCAGATGAGTATTCGAGGAAAAGCTGCGATTGTCGGGTTCCATGAACTACAGCATCGCCGTTCCTATCCCGGTCGTCATTTCATGGGAATGTTCGCGGAGGCGACGGCAAAGGCCATCGCAGACGCGGGTATCCGCAAGGAGGAGATCAACGGCATCATCGCTGAGCCTCCTTTCGGCATGCCGAGCCTTGGATTCGCATACGACTTTGCCGAGTACATCGGCGTGCAACCCAATTTCGCGACAGCGCTCAATGAGAATGCTGCTACATTCGTCACAGTGGCGGCGGCGGCCATCAATGCCGGCTACGCCGATACGGTGCTCTGCATCAATGGCGCCGGTCCGGTCTCAGAGATTCCAGGCATGTACGCGCCGAACTCGGACCACGTTGATCCGCAGTTTGTTGCGCCCTACGGGCCGGTAGTCGCGGCTAACGGCTGGTACGCGCAGATCGCCCGTCGGCACACATGGGAATACGGAACAACCGATTTCCAGCGGGCGCGCGTGGCGGCGGATCAGCGATTCAACGCGCAGGGGAACGAAAACGCCTTCTTCAATGGCCAGCCGGCCAATGAAGAGGACATCCTGAGTTCTCGCCTCGTTGCGGATCCGCTGCATCTCCTTGAGTGCGTGATGCCGGCGCAGGGCGCCGCGGCAACCATCGTCACCACGCCGGAAAAGGCAAAGACGCTGCGCAACCCGCCCGTGTATCTGCTTGGCGCGGGACACCATAATCTCCGCGCCGAGCACGGAGTGGACTGGGTAGACCGCATCACAACATCCCCGGCCGTCGTGTCCGCCAAGAAGGCGTTCCAGATGGCGGGGCTTGGGCCTGCCGACATGGACATGGCCCAGATCTATGACTGCTACACCATCACGGTCATGATCACGCTTGAGGATTCGGGCTTCTTTCCCAAGGGCGAATCGGGCCCCTTCTATGCCCAGCACAATACGACATGGGAAGGTGATTTCCCCGTCAATACCGGCGGCGGCCAGCTTTCCAACGGCCAATCAACAGCCGGCACAACGCAGGTAGTTGAGGCCGTTCGACAGTTGATGGGGCGGGCAGAGAATCACCAGGTTCCCAAGCACGATGTTGCGTTCGTCAACACTTGACGGGGATATATAAGCGACATGTCGTCGCTTGTGCTTGCGACGGAGATTCCGTCGTAGACCTCAACTGAGGCATCAAAACCCCCGGCGGTTGCCGGGGGTTTTTCTTTTTTGTGGGCGGACCTGTACGAATGTGACACTTTTGGCGCTTAACTCTATCTGAATGTAGCAATGTTGTAGTCGGGTGTGCATGCGTGGCGGGGCGAATGTTGATGTGGGTTCGGCAGCGGCCGGGCCTGAAGCAACAGACGCAGGAGGCGCTCGTCATGCGTACACAGAACAGCAGGCTCATCGAACAGCCCGAGAGGACAGCTCTCGGCGGATTCTTGAGGGGAGTTGGACGGACAACGGTCCTGGCGCTCATCGCAATCGTCGACATGATTGCGATGGCGGCCGGGTGCGGGACCTCGGAAAACGGCGATTCTTACGATCGCAGCTATCGACCCTCGACCACCAACGCCCAACCGACGGCCACAGCCGTCACGATCTCCGGCTCAGTCCCGACGTACGTGCCAGCCATATACGCCGATTCTGAGGATGACATGGATGATTACTCCGGCACGTCATACAGCAGTCAACCCGCACGATACACGCCGGTTCCGGCGCAGCCGAATACAACATACGAACGCACGACCGCCGTCCCCGGAGGGCCAGTCACATTCGATGACTATGTGCAGTCGGGATGGGTCTGGGCAGACCAAGACAACATGTCTACGTTTAGCCTCGACACGGACCGCACATCATTCGCGCTCGCGCTCAACTGGGCACAGTCGGGCTATGAGATTGACCCGGACTCCGTGCGTGCAGAGGAGTGGATCAACGCGTTCAACTATGACTACCCGCAGCCCAGCTTCGATGACGGGTTCGGTATCATGTCGGACGTCTTCGAGCATCCGCTGGACAGCTCATTCCAGATGGTGCGTCTTGGATTCCAGGCGCCCCAGGTTGAGGACAACATTCCCGTCAACGTGACACTGGTGTTGGATGCGTCCGGCTCCATGGCGGACGGGGACCGCGTTGAGATCGCGAGGGAAGCGGCGAACGCGATTCGCAATAGCCTGGGCAGCCGGGATCGTATCGCCGTGGTGCATTTCTCCTCGAGTGTCATCAACGACCTGACCGTGGAGCACTCGGACCCAGATGATCGCGATGTGAGGCGCTCCATTGATCGTCTGACACCGCGTGCCAGCACCAACGTTCAGGCGGGGCTGAATGAGGGCGTATGGCTGGCAGATCGCGCCCGGCGTGACAGGCCGAATGCATACAACTACATCATCCTGATGTCTGACGGCGTGGCCAATGTCAACGCGACGGATCCGTTCGCCATCCTTGAAAGCGCGTATGACCGTAACGCCAACAACCCGCTCCGCCTGATCACCATAGGAGTCGGTATCAGCAACTACAACGATGTGCTCCTGGAACAACTGGCACAGTACGGCAACGGCTGGTACCGCTACCTGAATGACACGGAGCACGCGCGGATGACCTTCGACCGCGACAACTGGCTGGCAATCTCAAAGCCGTTCGCCGATCAGACGCGCGCGCAGGTGAGGTGGAACCCGGACGTTGTGGACTCATGGCGCATGGTCGGATACGAGAACCGCGTCACATCCGACCAGTCGTTCACCGAGAACCGCAAGGAGTTCGCTGAGATTCCGGCGGGCGCTGCAACCACGGTCTTCTTCGAGGTGCGCGTGCGCGACGAGATGCGCTCTCGCCTGAATAGCGTTGCTGACTTGGGTACAGTCGACCTGCGTTGGGTCGACCCCCTCACCGGCGATTCCTATCAGCAGTCTGAGTGGATGGACGTGCGGCTGGATCGGCGGCTTGGCAGCGGTAGCGACGCATACGTGGAATTCGGCGCAATCGTGGCACTGTCGGCTGACCGCTACGCGAGTCTGCCTAACACGGACTCACGCGGCGCAGGAGTCGTGCAGAACGAGCTGTCCGTGCTGTCGAATCGCCTTGAGTCGCTGGACCGAGAGCTCGGCCGGCTCGAATCCTTCAAGGATTTCCGCTATGTGCTGGGCCACATGATGGGTGACCTGCCGCAAGCTCCGGCCAGGCCCTCAACCGGGTACAGCAACTAACCAGCGTTTCACCCCAAGACACGGGGGAGGGGGAGGCCAGCCCTGCCGTACGGCAGGGCTGGTTTCTTTAACTTCGTGCACACCAAAGCTAATTGAAGGCGGTCGCTTTCCGTGTTCCGGCATTGGCTGGCCAATTGAGGCTATGGATTCTTCGCCGTGCGCACTATGGCAAGGAGTGGATCAGAGTACGGGCAGTACGGCTAGCACACAGGGCGCCCCGGAATCACTGTGCGTGGCCGGAACTCCAGGAGATCCCACATCTCGGCCCCGCCGCGCGCCGTGGCAATGGGAGCTTCAAGCAGAACGGCGGCGTCCCGGTGAGCAGCGCGGCACGCCTGTTCCGACAGTGACCCGGCCCACATGATGTAGTCGGCAAGATCGCTCTCCGCATCATCAGCAAGACCGAGCATTGCGTGAGCCAACGTTCGTGAGTAAAGCGCCCTGTCATACCCGCCCTGCACTGCCGTATCGCAGTAGCGGAGCGCGGAGACGGCATCTCCCGCGACAGTGAGCGCGCGGCAGGCAGAATCCTGATAACGGAGGTCATTCGGCGCGAGCTCCGTTGCTTTCTCCAGGTCAGCGGCCGATTCTGCCAGATAGCCAAGTCCCGAGTTGGCAAGGCCCCGGTGGAACCAGGCATCCGAAGACTCGGGCGCAAGATCGATGGCCTGGGTAAATTCAGCGATACTGCGGAGCAACTCTGCCCGGCCCCCACGGGCCACAAATAGCAGGCCGGCAGTTAGATAAGCTTCTGAGAGGCTCGGTTCCAGCTCCAGTGCGTAATCAAGGTCAGTTCGCGCAAGGGATAAGTCGGCCGTCTGGCCGCGGGCTATGTACGCCCCAGCACGGTCGACGTAGGCAGTTCCGTTCTCCCGGACCAGTTCAATTGCTCTTGAGAACGAATAAATGGCCTGGTTGAGGTCATCGCTCTCAGCGTGGAGCATGTGCGCCCTGCCCCTATTTGAGTGAGTTTCGGCATGGTCAGGCCTGATGGACTCGGCACGGAACAAGTCGGTGCGCGCCAACTGGATATCACCGTCCTTGTCTCGCCGCATATAGGCAACGGCGCGGCCATTCAGAGCCTCGACTGATAGCGGTTCCACTTCCAGGACGAGGGAGAACCAGGCGATGGATTCATCGTAGTCGAATCGCTCGCCCTCAAGGTAGGCAATACCCAACAGATAACGGACGTCCGCCAATGCGGCGGGATCTTCGGGCGGTGGGATGGCGGCTCGCCTCAGGACGGCCTTCGCGCGGTCGTATTCTCCCTGATCCAGGTAGACGCGTCCCGAGGTCATCAGAGCCACATACCGAACAGCGCCGGTCAGGCTCACGTTGATGGTAGTCGGGAGTTCCGATGGTGAGGACGCGATGTTGACGACGGGTTGTCCGCCCGATCCATCGGGACTTTGAGCAGTCGTGAACCGGGCCAGAACGCGCCCGCTATCATACTCACCCCAAATTGTGAGCAGCGCGCCGGAAGTCTCGGTGGCGATCCTCGCCTCATTCTCTGATCGGATTGTGTCCGGCCACAGGAATGTGCGCGCGTTTGCCAGCCCCGAAAGATGCAGTTCTGCGTCGATTCTCTCCTGGAGGCGCCCTGAAACGTTGTACCCCTGCGCGCCGGCGGTGTAGTTGGCAAACGGAGCGAGGAGGATAAGGGATTCGCCGTCCTGCGCAATGGTGGCGGGCGGAGGTGTAGCCGTCGGAATTCTGGGGGTAGGTGTTGGTGTAGCGGCGGGCGTGTGGGTTGCAATGACGGTTGGGGTGGGTGTAGCGGGTATTGGCGTGGGGTCAGGGCCGTTCAGATTCAGAGTGTTAGTTACGACCGCCAGTCCTGCGCCCAGCAGGACAATAGCAGCTAAGGCGGCCGCTGCAAGGGTCCACTTCCGGGCAAACCTTAATTCTCTGATCGAGAAGTGAGTAGCTCTCCCCTCACCCAGCTCGTCCTCTTGGAGGGCGGGGGTGCTGTCATCAGGCGCCGAGGTAACCCCCGTGGGTGTTTCGGGTTGGAATCCGGCAGCCAGAAGGAATTCGTCGCGCTCCTCCGCACTGAGCCGCAGGACGTCAGCGCAGCGGGCCACGTCCTGACGGTGGCGAGGGCGCTCGGTAACGCCCTCACGCCAGCGAATAAGGGTAAGACGGTTGACATTGATGCGGCGGGCAAGCTCGGCATCGCCGATACCCCTGCGCTCCATGTACTCCGTCAAGAGATCGGCAAAGGTGCGCGAATGCGACATTTGTGACACTCGTTTCAGCGTGAATGAAACAGAGTTGTAGTGAGAATTGTACCCACTTCAGCCCGACTGTGGTTGTAGGTTCGGCAACGGCCGAGCTTTAGGCAAATACACAGGAGGCGTAGGTTATGCGTACTAGATGGGTAGCTTTGATTGCCCTGCTTGCCGTGATCGTCATGGCGGTGGGTTGTTCGGCCGAATCTGAGGAGGACCAAGGGTCGGGTGTGACTCCTGAACCCACGGCCACGGCGCTCGTCATCACGGGGTCGCAGCCCGTTTCGACGTCGGCCCCTTCAATGTCAGAGTCGGACTCGGACGACATGATGATGGACGCCGCGCAAGAAAGCGGACAAGAGGGATTCAACCAGATCGGCGGCACATCAACGGTCAACGATGAGCCGTATGACCTGACATTCTTCCAGAACTATGGCGTCAATCCGTTCATCGACACGGAAGATGACCGTTTCTCAACGTTCGCAATGGATGTGGACACGGCCTCGTACGTCGTGACACGCACGTTCCTTGGGGATGGCTTCTTGCCGGACATCGATTCGGTGCGCGTTGAGGAGTTCGTCAACTACTTTGAGCAGGGATACGAACAGCCTGATGAAGCAGCGTTCAGCATCACCATTGACGGCTCGCCATCTCAATTCGGTCTCGACACGCATCACATGATCCGCGTGGGACTCCAGGGCAAGGCGATTACCGGAGAGGAACGCAAGGACGCAACGCTCATCTTCGTGATCGATGTGTCCGGTTCAATGGCTCGTGAAGATCGCCTGGGGTTGGCCAAGGGCTCGCTGCGGCTGCTTGTGGACGAACTGCGGGACTCTGACAAGGTCGGAATCGTTGTCTACGGAAGCTCCGGTCGCATCCTCCTGGAACCCACAAGTGTGGACGCCGACAACAAGCAGACGATCATTAACGCTATCGAAGCTGTCAGTGCCGGCGGCTCAACCTTCGTCGAGCAGGGGCTGGAACTCGGGTACCGGATGGCGGCTGATGAGGCTGATCCGGAGCGAATCACCCGTGTAATCGTCCTGTCGGACGGCGTGGCCAACGTTGGCTCGACCGGCGCGGAGTCGATACTTGAGACCATCCGCGAATACGTTGATGAGGGCGTCACGCTGACCACCGTCGGTTTCGGCATGGGCAACTTCAACGACGTGCTGATGGAACAGCTGGCAAACAACGGCAACGGCACATATCACTACGTCGACACGCTGGCAGAGGCCCGGCGGTTGTTCGTGGAGAACCTTGCAGGAACTCTCCAGTTCATCGCACGAGATGCCAAGATCCAGGTGGAGTTCGATGAGGAAAGCGTCCGCAGCTACCGCCTGCTCGGCTATGAGAATCGCGACGTGGCGGACGAGGACTTCCGTAACGACGCGGTGGACGCGGGAGAGGTTGGCGCGGGCCACTCCGTGACGGCGCTGTACGAGATCAAGATCAACGACGACGTTGCGGATGACACCACATTGGCCACGGTGAGGGTGCGCTATGAGCACCCGGACTCGGGCGTGGTGAGTGAAATCGAGCAGTCGGTCACCAAGGGTGATCTGGCCGCGGAGTTCACGGATGCGTCGACACGCTACCAGCTGGCAGCCGTGGTTGCTGAATTTGCCGAACTCCTGCGCCATAGCTACTGGGCGCGCGAAGGGAATCTGAGCGAGATCGAGACACAGACGGATCGGCTACGTCAGCTACTCCCCGACGACACTGACGTGGCCGAGCTTGCCGACCTTGCCTCGATTGCAGCTCACATCCAGCAGGTGGACGCCGGTAGCTAACGAGCGCAAGCGCGGGGGTTATTCCCGGCTCGCGATCAGGACTGCCGGAGAAGAGGAGTTGGCAGACTGCGTTCCGGCCCAGTCACACCGGGAATAGGAGACTGTGCCCGCACCGCAGATTTTGCAGTGCGGGCACAGTCTTTTTGTTTGACAGGGTGAAAGGGCGGATGCTACGTTTCGACGGCAATAGTAGGGTGCTAAGGGGGTAGAAATGGCACGACCGATAGTTCCCGTTCCGGATCCGGCAACTCAGCCTTTCTGGGACGCATGCAACGAGGGGAAGCTCATCATCCAGTACTGCTCGGTGTGCGACCGACGGCAGTTTCCACCGGAGGCAGTATGTCGTGATTGCGGCTTCAACTTCCATCTGACCTGGCAGGAGACCAGTGGCCGCGCGAAGATCGTCGGCTACTCGATTACTTACGACTCCCGCCTCGTGCAGTGGCATCCATTGCAGCCGTTCCTCAACGTCATCGTGGCGCTTGAGGAGGATCCGGTGATCAATTTCCACACCAATCTCATCGACGACTTCGGCACGAACCTGTCCGAGGAGCCCGAAATTCCCATCGGGGCGACCTGTGAGGTCCAGTTCGTTGAAGCCGAGCCCGGGCGCATGATCCCGGAGTGGAAGCTCGCCTAACAGGGCGCAGTCAACAGAAAGGAACACACATCAATGGCACGTGAAGTCAACTGGGAACGAAATCACGATCCCGTCGGCATTTGGAACGGCCGCGGCAAGGCAGCTCTGATTGCCCGAGGCCACTCTCCGACGGATCGCCGCTGGGACGGCGAGTCACTGGACAAGTCCCTGGGCGCATTCATGATGATCGCCGTGCAGAACGCACTCGATGACGCCGGCATCACGATTGACGACGTCGATGGCATCATCGGCTCCGCGGGCGGACAGCCCGGCGGCGCACCCTTGAGCGACGTATGGGGCCCGCGCCCGTACTTCGATCCGCCCTACGACTCGGAGGATGGCCTGACACACGTCACCGGCCAGTGGCTCCGCCAGCAGATGGGCTTCAAGAACATCAAGTACATCAACAATCATGGCGACCCCATCTGGAACCTCATCGGACAGGCTGCGCAGGCCATCGCCGATGGGCGTGCAGAGACCGTCGTAGTGACGTACCCGAACGGCAACCTGCCCGGGCGCTATCACCAGGATCCCTCCAACCAGGCGCCCGGCGCGATGGCATGGCCGAACACATGGGGTTGGGGCCTCTCCGGCCAGGGCTTCACGTTCAACCAGTACTGCCAGAAGTACGGAACGAACCATGACCGCATGGCGCCGTTCGTGGTGCAGGAGCGCAAGAACGGCCTGCTCTGGGAGCACAGCTACTACGCGCAGCACGAGCCCGGCGAGTTCACCGAAGAGGACTACCTCAACGGTCGGATGATTGCTCGCGACCTCAGCATCTTCGACTGCGACAGGCCGGTGCTGGCCGCCGCGGCGTACATCATGACCACGGCTGAGAAGGCCAAGGACATGAAGCAAACGCCCGTCTACATCTGGGACCACACGGAGAGCCTGTTCTCCCCGCGCAGCCTGGTGCAGACACTTGACGACACTGAAGAGTGGACGGACATCCAGGCGCAGCGATCCTACAACGGCTCCGGCATCACGGCAGACGACATCGACGTGTTTGCGCCGTATGACGGTTTCGCGGTGTTCACGCAGTACTACATCGAGGCGTGGGGATGGCGCGGCGTCAAGCGCGGCGAGGCGCACGACTTCTATGCAGGTGACATCAGCCTGAAGGGGCCGAACCCGCTTAACTCCGGCGGTGGCAATATGGGCACGGGCCGCATGCGAACCGTGTTCATAACCGATCCGCTTGAGCAGCTGCAGAATCGCGCAGGCGAGCGACAGATCACGGGCCGAGCCGAGATCGCAGTGAGCCACGGCGTACTGCCAGTCACGGCAGGCACCGTTGTGATGAGCACGAACCCTGGCTAGTTCTCAGTAAGAGAAGTAAGGCTGCAATAGCCCCTGCCGCACGGCGGGGGCTATTCATTTTTGCCTACTAGTCAAGAACCTGTTTCCTGGTTATCAGTGTAAGTAGATATGAATGAAGAATTGGATGTCTAACATATACGCGAATTCCAATATTTTTATGTGGGAATTACGTGCCCACGCGTTGCGTTGACATGCACTTTGGCACCATGCTACATTCCGCACGGTATAGCAGTGTCAATACAAGAGTGGGGGGAGATAATGGCACGACCGATTGTTCCTGTTCCTGATCCGGCGACTCAGCCTTTCTGGGACGCATGCAACGAAGGCAAGCTCATCGTTCAGTACTGCTCGGTGTGTGATCGCAGGCAGTTCCCGCCCGAGGCAGCCTGCCGCGATTGTGGCTTCAATTTCCATCTGACATGGCAGGAGACCAGTGGTCGCGCCAAGATTGTTGGCTACTCAATCACGTACGACTCCCGCCTGGTTCAGTGGCATCCATTGCAGCCGTTCCTCAACGTCATCGTGGCGCTTGAGGAAGACCCTGTGATCAACTTCCACACAAATCTCATCGACGACTTCGGCACGAACCTGTCCGAGGAGCCCGAGATTCCCATCGGCGCGACCTGTGAGGTCCAGTTCGTGGAGGCGGAGCCGGGCCGCATGATCCCGGAGTGGAAGCTGGTCAAGTAGGCGTTGGCCTGTTTCTAAAGAAGCAAGCAGCGCATATCACAAGGAAAGGAAGATACGCAGATGGCACGTGAAGTCAACTGGGAACGAAATCACGATCCCGTCGGCATCTGGAACGGCCGTGGCAAGGCAGCACTGGTTGCCCGAGGCCATTCCCCAACGGATCGCCGCTGGGACGGCGAGTCGCTAGACAAGTCCCTCGGCGCATTCATGATGATCGCCGTGCAGAACGCACTCGATGACGCAGGCATCACCATAGACGACGTTGACGGCATCATCGGTTCCGCGGGCGGCCAAGGAAATGGCCAGCCCTTGAGCGACGTATGGGGCCCGCGCCCGTACTTCGATGCACCCTATGACTCGGAGGACGGCCTGACACACGTCACCGGCCAGTGGCTCCGCCAGCAGATGGGCTTCAAGAATCTCAGGTACATCAACAACCATGGCGACCCCGTCTGGAATCTCATCGGACAGGCCTCGCAGGCCATTGCCGATGGGCGAGCAGAGGTAGTGGTTGTCACTTACCCGAACGGCAACCTGCCCGGGCGCTATCACCAGGATCCGTCCAACCAGGCACGTGGCCCGGCGGTATGGCCAAACACATGGGGCTGGGGCCTTTCCGGCCAGGGCTTCACGTTCAACCAGTACTGCCAGAAGTACGGCACGAACCATGACCGCATGGCTCCGTTTGTTGTGCAGGAGCGCAAGAATGGTCTCCTCTGGGAGCATAGCTACTATGCACAGCACGAGCCTGGCGAGTTCACCGAAGAGGACTACCTCAACGGTCGGATGATCGCCCGTGACCTGAGCATCTTCGACTGTGACCGCCCGGTGTTGGCAGCAGCTGCCTATGTCATGGTCTCCGCAGATCGTGCCAAGGACTTGAAGCAGAAGCCGGTCTACATCCTGGATCACACGGAGAGCCAGTTCTCCCCGCGCAGCCTGGTGCAGACCATCGACGACACCGAAGAGTGGACAGATATCCAGGCACAGCGGTCCTACAACGGGTCCGGCCTGAAGCCTGAGGATATCGACATCTTCGCGCCGTACGACGGTTTCGCCGTGTTCACGCAGTACTACATCGAGGCGTTCGGTTGGCGCGGCGTCAAGCGCGGTGAAGCGCATGACTTCTACGCCGGCGACATCAGCCTGAAGGGGCCGAATCCTCTGAACTCCGGCGGCGGCAACATGGGCACCGGTCGCATGAGGACCGTGTTCATCACCGACCCGCTCGAGCAGCTTCAGGGCCGCGCAGGCGATCGCCAGGTCACCACGAAGGCGGAGGTTGCGGTGACACACGGTGTGCTGCCTATCACGGCCGGCACCGTGGTGATGTCCACTTCACCTGACTAAAGACTTCTGTCATAATACGGGGGTCAAGATGCAACTCCCTGCCGGTACCGGCAGGGAGTTGCATTACTAACAGCAATCACATGGGGTGGAAGGTATGGCAATACTTCTGAGCTTTGACATTGACGGAACCCTTGAGCTTGGCGACCCGCCCGGCGGCGTCACAACAGAGATGGTCCGCAAGGCACATGACGTGGGTTTTATCATTGGCAGTTGTTCAGACAAGCCGCTGAGTGTACAGCGCAAGATTTGGGAAGACATGGAATTAACGCCCGCGTTTGTTTCCGCCAAGCACCAGCTCGGCAAGGTGAAGCGGGAGAATCCGGCGGACGCCTACTACCACATGGGCGATCGGGACACGGATTACATGGCCGCGAAGGACAACAATTTCGGGTTCTGGTGGGCGCATGAGGCAGCCGAACAGCCATGGCTCGAGTTCGACATGAACAACCATGAGCAGATTCCCATCACCACCTAGACTTGCGCATAGAATACGATACGCCGCCCGCTGGGCGGCGTTCTTCGTTAAGGGGCGTGGCGTTATGACTGCTGGTTGGGAGTCGGAGCAATCTTGAGCGGGATCACAGCCGATTCGTGACCGTCGATGAGCCAGGAGACTTCGTAGTCGCCGTAGGCAGGGAACGTTACCCCGTGCAAGCCGAGTGCGATGCGGTGGGTCCGGTGGGTGTAGCCGGTTTGGGGTCGGCCAATTTCCACCTGCGTTCTGAGAGCCGGGACAACATCTCCGCCATCAGCATCAACGATGTGAACCTCAACGGTCTTTGACCCCGCCTCCACTGCCTTGAACCGAAACGCTGCCACAACGTAGAAAGCCGGATGATTCAGCGGAACTTCCTGTGCGTAAATGGTGTCAAAGCCGATGCCGACGGCGGTCAGCTTGGACGAGTTTTCGGCGTAATCGCAGACAAAGGCAAAAGCGACATCCATTGGTGATCCTCAGCGTGGGTCATTGGCTTCACAAGACGTTTCAATGGTCGGGGTGCCCGGATTTGAACCGGGGGCCCCCTGCACCCCATGCAGGTGCGCTTCCGGGCTGCGCCACACCCCGACCGACGTTTGCGCATGATACTCGTGGGGCGCGTGGCGACGCAAGCCGTGCCGACGGCATAGGATACACACATGCACGTACGGGAATTGCATTCATGGAATCTCACACCGCGAGAGGCCATCGCTCTCCAACGGGAACTGGCCGGGCAGTTGAAGCTGGAACAAGCCTTGCCGGAGAACGCAGTTCACACGATTGCGGGTGTGGATCTCTCACCGCCGGACGCAGAGTCGGGGCGTGTTCGTGGGGCGGTTGTAGCGGTGGCCTGGCCATCATTTGAGGTGGTGGAGGTATCAACGGCAGAGGGCATAGCAGATTTTCCTTACGTGCCGGGGCTGCTGTCATTCAGGGAAGCGCCGATCCTCCTTGAGGCCATGGCGGGATTGCGTTCAACGCCTGACGTGATTCTTGTTGACGGACAGGGGACGGCGCATCCGCGTCGGTTTGGGATAGCCTGCCACCTGGGGTTGGCCATCGATGTGCCGACCATCGGGTGCGCAAAGTCGCGACTTGTCGGCACGCATCAGGAGCCCCGGGAAGCGAAGGGCACGTGGACAACACTGGAGCACGAGGGCAATGTTATTGGGGCGGTTGTACGCACGCGCACGGGCGTGAGGCCCATCTATGTTTCGCCGGGAAACACTATCGATCTTGAGTCGTCCGTGAGATGGGCGTTGGCCTGTTCTCCACGTTTTCGCGTGCCCGTGCCAACCCGATTGGCGCATCGGGCTGCCGCCGGTGAATCGCTCCTGTAAAATTAATCACAATGTAGTCGGCATTAACTGACCTGGAGTTGGCAAATCGATGCAGGACGTAAGGAACGGCGCTCAGCAGCTGCTGGATCGGATCGCAACATACCTGGAGCGTCTTTGATCTGCCGGGCAAGGAGTCTCGGGTTGCGCAGCTGGACGTTGAATCGGCGAAGCCGGACTTCTGGAATGACGCGCAACGCGCGCAGGGTGTCTTGAGAGAGGCGTCAACGCTTCGGGAGGAGATTGCCACGTGGCAGTCACTTGAGAGGCGCGCGCGGGGGTTGGTGGATCTCGCCGATCTTGCGCTCACGGAGGACGCCTCGGAACTGGAACCTGAGCTTGAGTCCGAGCGTGAGATTGTTGAGAAGACTCTCGAAGACCTCGAAACGCAGGCGATGCTGAGCGGACCACATGACGGGCGTTCGGCAATTGTGTCGCTGCAGGCCGGCGCAGGCGGCGTCGACTCGCAGGATTGGGCGCAGATGCTGGTCACGATGTTCCGCCGGTGGGGAGATTCACACGGACACAAGGTGCGAATTCTCGACTGGATGGACGGCGATGAGGCGGGCATCAAGCGGGCGGACCTTGAGATCGATGGGCCGAACGTGTACGGGTACCTGAAAGGAGAGGCGGGAGTTCATCGGTTGATTCGCCTGTCGCCTTTCGATAACCAGCACCAACGGCACACGTCATTTGCACTAGTAGAAGTTCTGCCGGTAGTCGATGACGCCGTCGATGTGTCAATCAGCCCGGAGGACCTCCGGGTGGACACTTTCCGCAGCAGCGGCGCGGGCGGACAGAATGTGCAGAAGAACGAGACGGCGGTGAGGCTGACACATATTCCGACCGGGCTTGCGGTTAGTGTTCAGAACGAGCGCTCGCAGGGACGGAATCGCGAGATTGCGATGCGAATCCTGATGGCGCGGTTGGTGGAGAGGGAGATGGCCAAGCGGCGCGAGGAGGAGATGCGGTTACGGGGCGAGTTTGTCGCGCCGGAGTGGGGCAACCAGATTCGCACCTACGTCCTCCACCCGTACAAGATGGTCAAGGATCATCGCACGGGGCACGAGGAGCCGGACCCGGACGCCGTTCTGGCCGGAGAGTTGGATCCGTTCCTGACCACGTGGCTGCGGGAATCCGTGGGGAGAGAGCGGTAGTCGTGCAGGGATCAATCGCAATTGGCGGGTGGCGGACTCAGCGATGGCTCGTCGCCTCTGCCGCCCTGCTCGCAGTGCTGTTTGCCACGGGAGTATTGGCAGGCTGTTCGCTTGGGGAGGAGCCGACGCCAGACGTGAGCGCCTGCACGGGCGAGCCTTCGGAAGCTCCGAATCCATTTCTGATACCGGGTACGGAAGAGATGCAATACCGTGACAGCGAGCTTGGCGTTAGTTTCTGTCACCCGGACGACTGGCTGATCAGCGACCCGGAGAGCACTGAGGGCATTGTCGTTTCTCTCGTATCACCGGAGCAAACCGTCACCATGGACATTGAGCGCGATCTTCCTCCACCACAGATCGATTTCATGTCATACGGGAACGCCCGCATGAGGTTCTTCCAGCAACTGCAGCCCAGCCTTGAAATCGTGGAGGAGACGGAAACTGCCCTGACGGATGGCACGCCGGCATACCATGCGAACTGGGTTTCAAGAGCCGAGGATGCCGAAACGACAGGGGAGACGCTCGTCGTCTTTCGCGGGGAGGGTGACGACCGCGAGGCATTCATGATCGTGTCGTCAGGGCCCTCGTCGCTGTACAGCGCGTGGACGGGACCGATTCTGTTCTTCTACGAAACCCTGACGATCGACCCGGCCTAGATGTAGGCCGCTCTGCGGCTAGTCACTCCCTTCAACGCCGCCCATTCCCGCGATGATTCGCTGCAGCGCGCTGACAGCAGAAAGCGCGGCAACAGCAATAACGGCGATGAGCGGCTGCGCGATGACCAGCCCGACGGCCAGGATAGCGACGCGGATCGGACGCGGGGCGGGAATAAAGCCACCGCGATTCAGTCCCAGACTCTCTGCTCGTGCTCTCGCATAGCTCACCAGCATTGAGAGAGCGAGCGCGGCAGTGGTCGCCACGACCGCGAGAACATCTTCCTCCCGCGCAAAGTGGAGGCTCAGACCAATGAGGAGTGCCGCTTCCCCTACCCTGTCCAGCACAGAATCCAGGAAAGCGCCGGTACGGGACACCGAATCCGTGTGGCGTGCGAGCGCGCCGTCCAGGCCATCCATCAGGCTTCCGGCGAGGAATATAAGGCCGGCGGGCAACAACTCGCCCTGACCGGCCAGGTAGCCCGCACCCACGGTGATGAGGGCGCCAAGGACAGTCAGATGGTTGGGACGAACACCGACCGCGGCAAGAATACGAACGATGGGCGACCGTATGCTCTCAATGGCATTCGTGAGAACGGAGAGACGGCTCACGGTTTCTTCGGGGCCGACGCAGGCAGCCGCCGGCCTTTGTGTCCGTGGATGACTTTAATCCGCTGACGAGGAGCCGCGAGTCACGTAGATGCCGAGTTTCTCGAGGAGCTGCGATTCGACGGTCCCGTCTTCAGGACGACGGCGGCGGCGGCCACGACGGCGGCGCCGACCCTCAATACTCCGAAGAACCTCATAGATGCGGCCCATCGTGACCGCTCCCCAATCCACTGAGGACTGGGTCATATCCCGCTCCCGCTCAGGGCCATAGATGGCGACGGTGGAGTGGTTCGTTCCTCGGCCCTCGAGTTCAACAGTCTCGCCCGTATAGTCGGCAACCGTCTGCCGAATTCCCTCAAGGTCCGGGGATTGGACGGACTCGTTATTGAGGATGATCTGGACCGCAAATCGTCCCTGTCGCCGGAAGGCCCAATTGAGGCCAATCTTGCCTCGGCCCATGCGGACAATTCGCTCACGCGGCCCCTCTGTGCGAGAGAGGCGGGCGTCCGGCATCCTGGCCTGGAAACTGGCAACGAGCTGATTCCAGAAATCTTCTCGTGAGGAAAAGGCAGCCGCGACCTCCTCAACATCGGGCTCAGGGGTCGGTTCAGATGCCGGCGCGGCTGCCTGAGACCTGGTTGATCTGCTTCCCGGGGGGCGGCCACGCCTGCGGCGAGGAGCTCCGGCGCCTGCTCTTGAAGAGGTTCCGGCAGGAACGCCCTGTATTCCCTGGATTACGTTGTTGAGGTTGATGCTCTGCTGAATCCGCGCCGCCACGGTCATGATGTCGAGGATTTCATTGTTGTTTATGCCGTCGGCCAGCGCATCCGACATAGCCTGCCTGATTGCCGCTTCATCACGAACTGCCGCAGCCGTCGCGAGGGCTACGATAACGGAGGTCCTGCTGTCGAGAGCAATTCCCAAGGAATTCTCTCCAAGTAACCCTGTCACTTTCCTTTACTCCCTTACCACGTACTACGCCACTACAAGGGGTGGTGAAGCAATATCCCCACTTTTCTTGTCAAAATCAGGTTTCTTACAAGTTATTGCTTTTCACCGTAAAGGAAAACTGCAGTGGCCTAACCAGTGCTTTCGGCGCGGGGGCGTGTGCGTGAATCCGTTCTCGACAACTCGAACTTACATGAGGCCGGCTAGAAGCTCTTTCGCTTCCGGCCGAAGCATCTCCGGTGTCCAGGGCGGGTCCCAAACAATGTCCACCTGGGAATCATTCACGCCTTCAAGTTCAAGGATGCGATTCTCGACTTCGGGGCCAACTGTGCCGGCCATTGGGCAGCCCGGGGCAGTGAGTGTCATCGTGACGTAGACACAATCTTCCCGAATGTCTATGTCGTAAATGAGACCAAGATCATAAATGTTCAGCGGGATCTCAGGGTCGTAGCATGTCCGCAAAACGTCGACTACTTGCTCTTCAGTAATTGTGTTAGGCACGCCAGCCTCCTAATGCAGAAGATACATCGCAACTTACCCCATTTAGACCAGCATACACTCTTTCAGTAGAGGGTGTTACTTCACCTCTTGCGGGCATAATCCTATGCTGGTTCTATGAGCATATGGCACTAGAGGCATATTCGGTAGTTGGAGGCAAACAAGGAAATGGCGGCTTTTGATGTAATTGTTCTCGGGGCCGGTCCGGGCGGGTATGTTTGCGCAATACGAGCGGCACAACTGGGGCTGAGCGCAGCCATTGTTGAGCCCGACGAACTCGGCGGCCTGTGCCTCAATTGGGGGTGCATTCCGTCAAAGGCTCTGCTGCGCAACGCCGACGTGCTCAATACGATCAACAATGCTGCGGACTTCGGAATTACTGTCGGATCAGTCGACGCAAGCCTCGATCAGGCAATCACACGATCACGCAGAGTTGTTCACCGGCTGGTACGTGGAGTTACAAGTCTCTTGCGTTCAAACAATGTCACTGTCGTGAATGGGCGGGGGACGTTGATGGACTCGCACACAATTCTCGTGGACACAGAACCCGAGCCGTTGGAGGCGAATAGGGCGATTGTCATTGCAACCGGGGCGCAGGAACGCGCGATCCCCGGACTCGATGTCAATGGTGAAACGGTTGTGACAAGCAGGGATGCGCTGGAGCGTCGCGACTTGCCGGAAAGAGTGCTCATCATTGGCGGCGGCGCGACGGGGTGTGAATTTGCCTATTTCTACCGTTCATACGGCAGCGCCGTGACGCTGGTTGAGTTGATGCCCACTCTGTTGCCGGGGGAGGACACAGAAATTACGGCCGCGCTGAAGGACTCTCTTACACGCCAGGGCATTGAGGTCCTGACGGAAAGCCGCGTGAATCGATTGACCAGCGGCGGGGCGGAACTGGACGTTGCGGGCGCGTCGCGGATTATCCCATTCGATATGGCGCTTGTGGCCGTGGGGATGCAGGGTCGGACAGAAGGCCTGGGTCTTGAGGCGGCAGGCGTTGCAACGGGACCGGGCGGCTATATCGAGTGTGACGACACCATGCAGACGAACATCCCGGACGTGTATGCAATCGGCGACGTAACAGGGCCGCCGCTCCTCGCTCATGCGGCGATGGCCCAGGGGGTACTGGCGGCAGAGGCTATTGCAGGTCGTGAGACCCAGTCGCTCATCAAGGAAGACATACCCCGGGCGGTCTACTGCCACCCGCAAGTGGCAAGCATGGGAATAACGGAGGCACAGGCAACCGAGCGGGGCATCACCGTCAACGTCGGGCGTTTTCCCTATCGCGCAAACGGAAAGGCGCTGAGCCTGGACGACTACGCAGGGATGATCAAGGTGGTCAGCGATGCCGAGACAGGGGCGTTGCTGGGCGCGCAGATGGTGGGGCCGGAGTGCGCTGAACTGCTTGGCGAGTTGTCCGTAGCGAAACTTCTGGAGGCGACGCCGCTGGAGATCGGGCGCGCTATTCATCCTCACCCCACACTTTCTGAAACCCTGATGGAGGCGTCGCTAGCAGCTTTCGGCGAGGCAATACACATGTAGACTCTGTGTATGGAGGCAGATCGCTTGTGAGCACATCGATAGACTCTACGCTTCCGCGTTCTGAGCTTTTGACAATGCTCAGGACAATGAAGCTGATCCGCCGGTTCGAAGAGCGCAGCGCCGAGCACTACGGCCGCGGAAACATCGGCGGCTTTCTGCACCTGTACATCGGTGAAGAGGCCGTCGCCGTCGGTGTGATCTCGCCGCTACGGGATGATGACAAGATCGTTACGCATTACCGCGACCATGGCCACGCCCTGGCGCGCGGGTTGGACACGGCGGCATGCATGGCGGAGCTGTTCGGAAAGTCGACGGGCGTGAGCGGCGGCAAGGGCGGCTCCATGCACTTCTTCGATGTTGAAAAGGGATTCATGGGCGGTCATGCCATCGTTGGCGGTCAGTTGCCGCTGGCCGTGGGGCTGGCATTTGCCAATCGCTATCGCGGTGAGGAGTCTCTTGTTGTGTGTTTCCTGGGCGACGGGGCGGTCAACGAGGGAGAGTTCCATGAGTCGATGAACCTGGCTTCGCTGTGGAATCTGCCGGTCCTGTTCCTGCTGGAGAACAACGGGTTCGGCATGGGAACACGCGTGGAGAGAGCGTCGGCACAGCCTGTTATCCACCGCCTTGCCGACCGCCACAACGTACGCAGTCACCGCGAGGAGAACGGTCAAGACGTGTTCGCGGTACGAGAGGCGGCGCTGGACGCTATCGAATACATCAGGGACGGAAACGGGCCTTACTTCCTGGAGGTCATGACGTATCGCTTTCGCGGGCATTCTATGGCGGACCCGATTGAGTACCGCCAGCAGCACGAGGTGGAACCGTGGCTTGAGTTGGACCCCATAAAGCTGCTTTCCGATCGACTGATGGCAAATGATCTGACTACGACGGACGAGATTAGCGCGATCGACGAGGACGTGGAGAACGAAGTAAACGAGGCGATTCAGTTCGCGCTGGAGTCCCCGTTCCCCACGCCGGACGAACTTTATAAGGACATCTACGCGTGAGGAGTCAGACGTGGCGCAACTGACATATCGCGATGCGATCCGCGCCGGGTTGGAGGAGGCGCTCCGGTCCAATCCCGAGGTGTTCATCATGGGTGAGGACGTGGGCGCCTACGGCGGTTCCTATGCCGTGACCAAGGGATTCATGGAGGAGTATGGCGAGGAACGCATCATCGACACGCCGATTGCGGAATCGGGTTTTGTCGGCACGGGAATCGGCGCGGCGATTGCGGGCATGAGCCCGATCGTCGAAATCATGACCATCAACTTCTCCCTGTTGGCAATGGATCAGATCGTCCACATCGCGGCGAAGGCTCGGTATATGTCCGGCGGACAGATCACCGTGCCAATTGTGATTCGAACGGTAAGCGGCGGCGGAAACATGCTCGCCGCAACTCACTCACAGAGCCTGGAGGGATGGTACGCGCGTGTCCCGGGGCTCAAGGTGGTGACGCCTTCCAACGCGGCGGACGCGCTGGGTCTGCTGCGGTCTGCAGTCGCCGACCCGAACCCTGTGATGTTCGTGGAGCATTCGCTCCTCTATGGGAGCCGCTCAGAGGTTCCGGATGAGCACTACACGATACCCTTTGGCTCGGCGCGCGTGGCGAGGAGTGGGAGTGACGTCAGCATCATCGCCTACTTGAGAATGGTTCCCATCGCGCTGCAGGCGGCGGAACTGCTGGAGGATGAAGGCATTGATGCTGAGGTAATCGACCTACGCACCCTACTGCCGCTGGATACGCAAACGTTCATCGATTCCGTCCACAAGACGAACCGGGCAGTCGTTGTCGAGGAGACATGGGAGTTCGGCGGGTTCGCGGGCGAGGTTATTGCGCAGATCAATGAGAAGGCTTTTGACTCGCTGGACGGGCCCGCGCTGCGGGTCGGCGGGGCCAATGTGCCGACGCCGTATTCCCGACCGCTGGAACTGCTGACGATACCGACGCCGGAGATGGTGGCGGACAAAGTTCGGAGCCTGTTCTAGGTCGCATCGAAGGGAGAGGCAGACGTGGCAAGTGACGTAATCATGCCGCAGATGGGCTTCGACATGACCGAAGGAATGGTTGTGCGGTGGCTGAAGCACGAGGGCGATACCGTGACGCGCGGTGAGATGATCGCGGAGATCGAGACGGACAAGGCGACCGTTGAGCTTGAGGCGTATGAGTCCGGCGTAATGGCCCGCATCCTGGTGCCCGAGGGCGTCATGGTGCCAGTTGGCGAGACGATTGGCCTGATTACCGCGCCGGGGGAGGATGTCCCGGACGTTGCAGCGCCCACGGTGTCCCCACCTGTCGCTGCTCCGCCCACAGATTCTGCTCCTCCTGCGCCCCCGGCCACGCCGGAGCCTGTTGAGGCTGCCCCCGTGGCTGAGACCGACGAGGAAGAAGTGCCGTCCACAGGAGCGCCGGTGACGCCCGTGGCACGTCGCATAGCGGAACAGGCAGGCATTTCCGTGGCGGAGGTGCAGGCCAACGTGACCGGCACGGGTCCGCGCGGACGAATTACGCGGGGCGATGTTGAATCCTATCTGGAGGCTCGAGGGGCTGTTGCGCCGGAGCCAGTCAGCGCTCAACCGCCGGCTCAGGTTGAGCCGAGTGCCCCGGAGCCGGTGGCGGGCGGCGGCTTAACTGTTGTCGAGCCGTCTGCGGCGGGCGCGGTGGGGATCGTAGTGCCGGCAGGGTTGCCACCGATGCGGCAGGCGATTGCGCGGCGGATGTCCCTGAGCAAACTGACCGCTCCGCATTATTACGTGACCGTAGAGATCGACATGACGCGCGCCATTCAGATGCGCGTGGAGATCAACGAGGAGCTGGACGCGGAGAGCCGCGTAACGGTAAACGACCTGGTTATTAAAGCCGTCGCCATGGCCCTTCGTTCGCATTCGCATTTCAACGTGACCGTGCAAGCCGAGGGGATTATTCCGAATCCGACCGTTGATGTTTCAATTGCGGTGGCCATGGACGGGGGCGGTCTCATTGCGCCGTCGATGCCGGATATTGGCGATGCGAGCCTTGTGGACACCGCAGCGCGTTCGCGGGACCTGTCGGGGCGAGCGCGCGAGGGGCGGCTGCGCCCGAACGAGGTGAGCGGAGTGGGATTCGCGGTGTCCAACCTCGGCATGTATAACGTGAAGGATTTTGTCGCGATCATCACGCCGCCGAACGCGGGCGCGATTGCGGTGGGGTCAGTGCAATCAACGCCGGTTGTGCGAGATGGTCAGGTGGTTGTGGCAGAGATGATGTCCGCGACGCTGTCTGCGGATCATCGTGCAACGGACGGCGCGGAAGGCGCGCGGTTCATGAACGAGGTGAGGCGGGTTCTGGAACGGCCGTCGCTGCTGTTGCTCTAGTTTCCCGGGCCTTCGAGTTCGATGTCTTGCGTGGGCGGTGGCGTGTGGCCGTGGCCGGCAGCCATTTCGCCGGCCTGGATGAAGGCATTGAGGGCTTCCAGGACGAAATTCTGGGGGGAGAGTCCAACCTCCCTGGATAGATCCTTGATCTGCTTGGCCAGCACACCACTAAACGAGACGACCAGTCCCTCCTGGTGCGCCCATGCATCCAGCCTTTCGACCTGATCCGGGCGGACGTGGAGAATGACCTCTCCGTCGTCGGGGCGCGTGGCGCGCCCGCGCATGATGTTGATGCCGCCAAGGGCATTCTCAGCCCACACGTCACCTTCATCTGACCGGGAAATAACAAAACGCCCGGGGTAGAGATTCATGCCCTGCACTCCCATCCTTTGATTGGCAGTCTCATTAGACTCAGCGGTTGTCCTCGCGTGGACACGTTTGCTGGCCTGCTTGTATACTGCCCTAAATTGACGTTGTGTCGTATGTTCGCGTCATCGGAGGGTGAAAACAGTGATTACTCTGACTGAGTCGGCTGCGGAGAAGATTCTCGACCTGTTCAAGGAGCAGGAGTCCGAGGGCGCAGCGTTGCGCGTGTTCGTCAAGGGTGACGATAACGGGCAGCCCGCGTACGGCATGGCCATTGAGCCTGACCCAAGTGACGCGGATGAAGTGATTGAGAACTTCGGCGTCAAGGTGGTCGTGGATGAGGAAAGTCTCCCGTGGGTCATCGGCTCCGAGATTGACTTCATTGACAGCCTTGAGCGGACGGGCTTCACGATTCGCAACCCCAATATGGGCGGGGCATGCGGCTGCGGTGGCGGCGGAGCGTGCGCGTGTGGTGGTGGCGGAGCAGAAGCCGGGGCATGCGCGTGCGGTGGAGCCGGCGCGGGCGCCTGCCAGTGCGGGGCAGAAGAGACCGCCGAGGAGACGGCAGGAGCCGCACACGCCCACTAATCTGCAACGAGATTGCGAGTATCGAGGGGAGCCAGTTGGCTCCCCTCTTTCTTTACAGCGCCTTAATGCAGGCATAACACCACGATCATGAATCACGAATCTGTCCCTGTATGATGACAATACGAAGCGCGCTGAACGGAAGGCGAAATGACAATCGCCGAGACAAACATACTCATTGTTGACGATGAGCCCGCGCTGCGGGAGGCTCTGACATATTCCCTTACGCGAGAGGGGTATGCCGTGCGCTCCGCAGCCACGTCCGCGGAGGCATTCGCGAAGATTGATCGGCAGATGCCGAACTTCATCGTCCTTGATCTCGGCCTGCCGGACGCGGACGGTCTTGAGTTGTGCCGACGGGTTCGCAGCCGCAGTTCCGTGCCGATCCTAATGTTGACGGCGCGGCAGTCCGAGGTGGACAAGATCGTCGGGCTGGAGATGGGCGGCGACGATTACATGACCAAGCCATTCTCCATGCGGGAACTGCTTGCGCGCATCAAGGCGATTCTGCGCCGCTCATCACAAGATCCCGATGCGAGGCAGATGGACACCATCGAGTTCGGCGAGACAGTCATCGACCGCCTTGCGCATCGTGTGACCCACAAGGGCGAGGAGATTACACTAACGCCGCTGGAATTCGAGATGCTGTCGTTCCTGGCGGAGAATCGCGGCATTGTGTTCAGCCGTGAGACGCTGCTGGATCGGGTGTGGAAATACTCGTATCCCGAGGGAAGCCGCACGGTTGACGTGCACATGCGGTGGCTGCGGCAGAAGATCGAGGATGATCCGGCTCGTCCGAAGATTCTCCTCACCGTGAGGGGTGTCGGCTACAAACTGGAGGCGTAAATGCCCCGGATATTGCAGGGCCGGATCGGATTGGTCCTGTGGGGCGCCCTGCTTCTCGGTCTCATCACAGTCGCGATTATTTTCTGGATTCAGCTGGGACGAATCGGGGAAGATGCCGGAGGAGCCGACATCGAACCCTATCGGCGCTATCTGCTATACGCGTCGATTGTCGCGGGTATCCTCATCGTCCTGCTCCTCGTGGTTACGAGGCAGCGCATGGCTGCCCCCTTGCGCCGTCTCGCCCGGGAGCTCCGGGCAGGTCAACCGCCGGTCGTGGAGGATTTTGCCACGGCGATTTCCGAGGTGAGAGACGTCGCGCTGTTGATCAGCCGGCTGATGCAGGAGGAGCGCGGCATTAGCAGCGTCGTAGAAACGCAGCAGACCCGGCTGGCCTCCATCCTGGACAATCTGAGTGTTGGGGTAATCGTGCTTACGGAAGATGAGCGCGTGTTGATGGTGAACGCGGCGGCGGCGCAGCTGTTCGGCTTCACGCAACAGGTCGATGAGACAACGACGCTCATTGGACTGGCACGCGACTATGAGGCGGCGGAGATTGCCCGACGCGCCCTGCGAGAACAGGCCACGGCGGTGGGTGAAATAACGCACGGCGGCGAAACCGTCCAGACAACGCGACTCGTTGCGTCTCCTTATCGAGAGGGCAGACAAAGGCGGGTCCTACTGGCGGCGTACGACGTGTCCGAGGAGCATCGCGCACAGCGGCTGCGGCACGAGTTTCTCGCGAATGCGTCACACGAGATTCGTACCCCTCTCGCCGGAATCCAGGCAACCCTTGAGACGCTGGACCTGGGGGCAATCGATGATCCTGACGCAGCGAGGCCCTTTGTTTCAAGCGCGCTTGTGGAGGTACAGCGACTGACGACATTCGTGGAGAGTCTGCTTGACCTGTCGCGGATGGAAATGGGGTGGACGCGCCTGACTCTACAACCACTTGCTGTTGGGGACGCAATCGACCGATGCGTCGGAATTATGGCATCAATGGCGGCACGGGCCGATATTGAACTGGTTGTTGACATTCAGCAGGGACTGCCGGAAATCAACGCAGACCCCGATCGACTTTACCAAGCACTTGTCAATCTTGTGCATAACGCAATCAAGTTCACACCTGCGGGTGGGCGCGTGACCCTTTCGGCAGACAGCAGCAATGGTTCCGTGTGGCTCCGTGTTAGAGACACGGGCATTGGGATTTCCCCGGACGGCATTTCGATGCTCATGGATCGCGTTGGTCTGGGCGATGAGAGTGGGATGCGGGGGGGAGGATTGGGGCTCGCTATTGTGAGACAGATCATAGAGGCCCACCAGGGTGAGGTACATGTCGAGAGCGATGTCGGCAGAGGGTCTGTTTTCTCACTCCGTTTGCCTGTTGCGAGGGATGGTGGCCCGGGGTAGATTCATCGCTCCGCCCAGAATGCCAATGGGCGTTGTTCCGTTGCGGACAAAGGGCTTAGAAAATTGCCGCGCGGGGGTTCGGATGGTACACTTTGGCACAGAAGGCAACGAGAACCGCGCGTAATGAGAGGTGGGGCGGCAATCCCACTTTTTTTATTAGTGGAACTAGTTGCGGGGGAGTGTCCGGCAACGGAAATGAGGCAGGTATGAAGAGCGATTTCTTGCTCGCGGTTACACAGTTGGCGACAGAACGCCGACTGCCTCGCGATGTCGTTCTCGGAGCCATTGAGGACGCGGTGAGATCTGCGTACAAGCGTGAAGGAACCGAGACCGATGACATCGAGGTGCAGATACTGCCCACGACCGGGGAGATTATCGTCACCCTCAACAAGGCTGTCGTGGAGACCGTTAACCAATCTGCTGAGGAAATCACACTCGAAGAGGCACGCCTGATTCAGCCCGACGCCAAAATCGGCGACACGATTTCCGTTGAAGAAAGCCCGGAGGACGCAGGCCGCATCGCCGCGCAGACTGCAAAGCAGGTGGTCATGCAGCGCCTCCGTGAGGCCGAACGCGACCAGGTTTATGACGAGTACGCCGGGCGCATCAATGAGTTGATGACCGGTGTGGTGCAAAAGGTTGAGCAGGGACAGGTCATCATCGGTCTTGGTCGGACGGAAGCAACTCTCTTGCACACCGAGCAGGTGCCAAGCGAGCAATACTATGCCCGCCAGCGAATTCGCGTACTAATCCAGGAAGTTGAAAAGGGTATTCGCGGGCCAAGGATCCTCGTGTCGCGGGCACATCGCGATCTGATTCGTCGGCTATTTGAGCTGGAAGTGCCTGAGATCTTGAGCGGGACGGTTGTCATCAGGAACGTCGCGCGGGAACCCGGCTATCGTTCCAAGGTAGCCGTTGAGGCACGACAGGAAGGAATTGATCCCGTTGGCTCATGCGTGGGCTTGCGGGGCGTCCGCATCCAGAACATCGTCAACGAACTGCATGGGGAGAAGATCGATGTCATTCCGTGGAATGAAGATCCCTCCGTTTACATCGGTCACGCATTGAGTCCGGCGCAGACATCACGAGTGGAGATCACAGGTGATCGTTCGGCGCTTGTTGTCGTGCCGGAGCAGCAGCTATCACTCGCCATCGGGCGAGAGGGCTTGAACGCACGACTCGCGGCGCGCCTAACCGGCTGGAAGATTGATATCCGCAGCACCTCAGAGGTGTTGGCAGAAGAGGCGGAACGCGCGGCTCGCGGGCCGGAGCAAGCTGCCGTGGCAGAAGTAGCTGAAGTTGAGGCGCCGGAGGTTGACGCCATTGCGGCCGAGGCCGTCAGCGTGGCGGAAGAGGCTGAGACAGTCACGGAAGCTCCCCAGGTTGAGGAGGCCGCCGCAACAGTTGAGTCAAGCGAGTCCGCGGTTGAAGCCACACAGGAGCTTGAAGCTGTCGCTGCTGAAGAGGTTTCGGTAACCGCCGAGGCGCCTGCCACTGAGGCTGCCGCTCCCGAAACACCGCAGACCGAAGAGGAAATCGAAGAAGAGCTTCGTAAACTGCAGGAAGAGGAAGAAGCGCTGCTGCGCGCCCTCGAAGAGGCCGATGCGGAATCTGACGAGGAGGCCGACGACGAAGACGCCGAGGAAGGCGAGGAGGAGTCGGCGACATTCGACTTCGATGCCTTCCTGCAGGAATACCAGTCAGAGCGCCAGGGTGAGGCGAGCGGCGGCATTCGATTCGCTGAAGATATTTTCCCGGAACGCGGCGGGCGTTTCCGTGGCGGCCGAGACGATCGGCGCGGCGGAAGGAGAGGCGGCAACCGCTAGACGTGACGGCAGCAACGAGAGAGCGACAACAGCAGGGCACAGAGACGCGGCGCAAACCACAGCGGACGTGTATCGCCTGCCGTCAGACTCGGGCCAAGCATGAGCTGGTACGGGTTGTTCGTAGTACCTCCGGGGTCATTTCAGTAGACGGTTCCGGCAAGCTTTCGGGTCGCGGCGCGTATCTCTGCGCAAATGACACCTGCTGGGAACGCGGTCTGCGTGGTTCATATCTTGAAAATCGACTACTGCTCGAAGCGTCCCTGTCATCTGAGGATCGCGACCGCATCCGTCATGAGGCTCAAACCGCGATTGAGAGTCGGCGAACCGGCGAGGTGACCTCGTCATGACCACACAGCGGCGTTCGGCGGATTCTGAGGAGCGGGTACTGGAGTTGTCCCGCGGAATCACCGTGGGTGAACTCGCAGAGCAGGTTGGCGCGAATCCCGTTGAGGTCATCAAGAACCTGATGCGCATGGGCGTGATGGCGGGCCTGAACGACGCCATCGATGCCGATGTCGCGACACCAATCGCGAAATTCTATGGCTTTGACGTGAAGCAAGCCGAGGCTGCGGATGCCGCTCTCGGTGAGCGGATGGCGGACGCTGAAAAGACGGAGAACGCGCAACCGCGCCCACCCGTTGTGACAGTCCTCGGCCACGTCGACCACGGAAAGACAAGCATCCTCGACGCTGTGCGCAAAACCAACGTGGCGGACGGGGAGGCAGGCGGTATCACGCAGCATATCGGCGCATATCAGGTCGATGTTCGCGGAACCCCAATCACCTTCCTGGATACACCGGGGCACGAGGCATTCACGACACTGCGGGCGCGTGGGGCGAACGTCACGGATATTGCGGTGCTTGTGGTAGCGGCGGACGACGGTGTGATGCCGCAAACGATTGAAGCAATCAACCATGTTAAAGCGGCTGATGTGCCAATCATTGTGGCAATCAACAAGATGGACGTGCCGGCCGCCGATCCGGAGCGAGTGAAGCGTCAGCTTTCCGAACAGGAAGTACTTGTAGAGGATTGGGGTGGCGACGTTCTGAGCGTGCCGATATCGGCACGAACGGGCGACGGCCTTGATGACCTGCTGGAATCTCTGCATCTGGTGGCGGAAATCTCGGAGTTGACGGCCGATCCTGACGTTTCGGCCCGCGCAACCGTGATTGAGGCACGGCTTGACCAGAATCGTGGTCCGGTGGCTACTGTCCTGGTGCAATCCGGAACACTGACGCCGGGGATGACGGTGCTTGTGGGAGCGACGTGGGGCCGTATCCGGGCGATGACGGACTTTCGCGGCAGTCGAATGACAGAGGCGGGGCCATCGATGCCGGTGGAGATCCTTGGCCTGACCGAAGTGCCGAGGGCCGGCGATGTTCTTGAGGTTGCCATGTCTGACCAGGATGCACGGTCGGCCGCCGCGGAAAGGGCGGACGCAACCGAGACCCTCGATCGTCGGCAGCCGTCAAACCTTGAGCAGTACGCTTCACAGATCGGCAGCGGCGATGCTCGCGACCTGAATCTGATTATCAAGGCGGATACACAGGGCAGCCTCGAGGCGCTGCGGAGTTCGATTTCGCGGCTCGGAAATGAGGCGACGCGGGCGAAGATCCTGCACACGGACGTTGGCTCCATCACGGAGGGGGACGTCCTGCTGGCAACCGCATCAGGCGCGACAATCTTTGGATTCAACTCGCGTATCGAAACGGCGGCTCGGCGACTCGCCGACACACGCGGGGTCGAGATTCGGAATTACGCCATCATCTACCAGTTGCTGGATGATCTTGATAATGCGCTGCGTGGACTGGCAGCGCCGTTGCTGCAAGAGGTTGAAGAGGCCCGGGCAGAGGTCCGCCAGGTATTCGATGTCCGCGGAGGCCGCGTGGCAGGATGTCTCGTGGCGGAAGGACGCGTGCGGCGCACGTCGCTGGCGCGCGTACTGCGAGACGGAGCGGTCATCACGGACGCTCCTATCTCCAGCCTGCGCCGATATCGCGATGAGGCGCGCGAAGTGAACGCGGGCCAGGAGTGCGGCATCGGCATCGAAGGTTTTTCGGACTTCGAAGAGGGCGACGTTATCATGACGTACGTGCAGCAGGAGCGACCGTCCTATTAACCCTCGCTTCGGCGCGCAGTGACAGTCGGCGCAACAGGAGGGCTCCCCATGTCAAGGCGCACAGAACGCGTCAATGAGCTCCTTCGCGACCACATCAGTACGCTATTAGCTCGTGACATTAATGACCCGCGCATAGATGGAATTGTTACGATTACGGCCGTGGAAACGTCACGGGATTTAGCCCACGCGCGAGTCTGGGTGAGTGTGGCAGGCGCGCAGGAAAACACGCAGCGAACCCTCCAGGGATTGCGTTCCGCGTCAGGCTTCCTTCAGCGCGGTCTGATGAGCCTGGGGATGCGGCGAACTCCCGAGCTTACCTTTGTCATCGACGACACGATGGCAAGGGCGGACCGGATCAATCAACTGCTGGACAGAGTCAGTCCGGATGACCAGGAATCCGGCGTACCGAATGGGGACACTCGTGGCGAACACTAGCCTGCACGGTTTTCTCTCTATCTGGAAACCTGGCGGAATGACGTCATTTGACGTCGTTAAGCGCCTGCGGCGGGCTAGTGGTGTGAAACGCGTGGGCCATGGAGGGACGTTAGATCCCGCGGCGGAGGGCGTGCTACCGATCCTTTTCGGACAGGCAACGCGGCTCAGCAGCCGCATCGAGGAACTGGCCAAGGGCTATGCGGCAGAGATCCTGCTCGGCACGGTGACAGACACGCTGGATATGGACGGCACGGTCCTGGAGACCAAGACAACGGACGACGTGACGGACGACGCTGTTCGCGAGATTATCCCCGAGTTTATCGGTGAGATTCAGCAGGTGCCGCCGATGTACAGCGCTCTGAAGCACCAGGGGCAACGTCTCTATGAGATTGCGCGCCGAGGCGAGGAGGTTGAACGCGAGCCCAGGGCAGTGATGGTCTACGGAGTCGAGGTGGAGTCTTTAGACCTGCCCCGCATTCGCCTCTCCGTGGCATGTGGGCGCGGGATGTACGTGCGATCGCTCGCGGCGGACATCGGTGAAAGATTGGGTTGCGGCGGCGTGCTGGACGGATTGCAGCGCGTTCGTGTGGGGCCGTTCAATGAGCATAACTCCCTGGAGTTGGAGGCGGCGGAAGAGGCGCTTGCGGGAGGGGACGCAGCAGCGGCGCTCGCGCCATTGGAGACCGTTTTTCCGGGCTGGCCTGCCGTGCAGGTACGCTCAGGATTCACCGGACGTGTCCGCTCCGGCATGGATCTTGCCGCCGCGTCCGGTGATTGGATTAGCGTGAGCGGGGAATCTGATGATGTCTTCTGTCCGGGACCGGAAGCGGGCACTGCCGTCGCGTTGGCGCCGAACGGCTCCCTCCTCGCCCTGCTGAAGCGCACCAACTCCGGCAGGTGGCACCCGCACACTGTTTTCGGAGGGTGACGCGGTTAGGACTTCCTCAACTTCGTGCGGATCGCCTCCATATTACGTTGAGATTGGGCTGTAAACGAGCGTTTGCATCTTGACATGGGCGCACGGTCAACCCTAGAGTCAATGAAAATCAACCTAGTGGCGAGGGAAGAAAATGGCAGACACGGAAGCCTATTGCCTAAAGTGCCGGACAAAGCGCACCATCTCTAATGCAACAGAGGTAACACTCAAGAACGGGCGCCCTGCCACCCAAGGCACGTGCCCCGTTTGCAACACCAAGGTTTTCCGCATCGGCAAGGGCTAGCGCCCGCCGAAACTGCGCGGATCCTCTCCTCTGACTTCAGCGGGGAGGCATAAGTCGAGTGTTCAGCCTCTCCAGGAGTTCGCGGGGATTGCCGTTTAAGGCTGTTTCCGCATCCTGATCGTTCAAACCGGCCCCCCGTGCCGCGTTAAGCGCGCGTTCGGCGGTCAGCAGGTCCTCCGGGGCGTGCGCATCTGAGTTGACAAGGAGCTTTGCACCGGTTCGTTGGGCAGCCAACGCGACATGGCCGTTCGCCAGCGAGTGGCCTCGGCGTGTCGATAGCTCAAGGTAGACACCATTCTCAGCGGCCAGCGCGGCATCTTCGTCCGTGATCAGCCCCGGGTGTCCGAGAACATCAATGTCAGTGCAAGAAGCAGAGGCATGATTCGTCCCGCGCAACACGGGCTCCACAGGGGTCTCGCCGTGAACAAGGACAAGAACGGCGCCGGCGTCACGGGCACGGGCAGCCGCTTCGGCGATGCGATTCGGTGGGAGATGCGTCAGTTCCACGCCGGGGATTGCCACGATACCCCACTCATCGCGAGCGATTCGGCAGTCTTCGGATAAGCGCTCAAGCAGGGGGCCGAAGCCGCCCATTCCCACGTGGTCAGTGATTGCGATGGCTTCGTAGCCGTTGTAGTGGGCACGGCGAATAAGTTCGATGGGCGACAGGGCGCCATCACTGAGGAATGATTGTGTTTGAAAATCGTAGACCATGGCTGACGAAAGCGTAGCATCCGCCTGTGAAACGCTACAACCAACAAGAACCAGGCGAATTGAATAGGGGCAAGCTAGGCGATTTGACGCGAGACGCGTTATGTGGTTACGTGACTTACTTGTGCTCGTTGTGGGGGCGAGCGGGTCGTTTACGTCTCTTTTTGGCAACAGTCTGACAGACGGTATAGGAGGATTTTATGGGAGACAAGATCAATGTAGCCATTGTGGGGGTCGGCAACTGCGCGTCCTCACTGGTTCAGGGCATCCACTACTATCAGAATGCGTCCGATTCCGAGTCTATTCCGGGCTTGATGCACCCCCGACTCGGTCCCTATCACATTTCGGACATCAATTTTGTTGCGGCGTTCGATGTTGGCTCAACGAAGGTGGGCAAGGATCTCTCCGAAGCGATCTTTGAGGAGCCGAACAATACATATAAGTTCACGGACGTCCCGAGAACAGGAGTCGCCGTCGAGCGCGGCATGACGCACGACGGACTTGGCGAGTTTCTCTCGCAGAAGATCGAGAAGGCCGAAGGGAAGACGGCGGACATCGCCAACATTCTCAAAGAGCGTGAGGTGGATGTCCTCATCAGCTACCTGCCCGTTGGCAGTGAGATGGCCACGAAGTGGTATGTGGAGCAGGCGCTTGCGGCCGGCACTGCCTTCATCAACTGTGTGCCGGTCTTCATCGCACGGGAACCCTACTGGCAGAAGAGATTCCGCGACGCCGGGGTGCCGGTGATCGGCGACGACATCAAGTCGCAGGTGGGATCCACCATTGTTCACCGCGTTCTGTCACGACTGTTCGGCGACCGCGCCGTCAAGCTGGAGAACACATACCAGCTGAACTTTGGCGGTAATACGGACTTCTACAACATGCTTGAGTACGAGCGTCTGGTGTCAAAGAAGGAGTCCAAGACCAACTCCGTCCTATCTCAGTTGGATTTCGACCTTGATCCGGACAACATCCACGTCGGTCCGAGCGACTACGTGCCGTGGCTTCTGGATCGCAAGTGGGCGTACATCCGGATGGAGGGCCGCACATTTGGCGACGTGCCCTTGAACCTTGAGCTCAAGCTTGAGGTCTGGGACAGCCCGAACTCCGCCGGCGTGGTCATCGACGCCATTCGCTGCGCGAAGATTGCGCTGGACAGGGGCATCAGCGGTGCGCTCGTGCCACCATCGTCCTACTTCATGAAGTCGCCTGCCGTGCAGATGCGGGATGAGGAGGCGCGACGACGGCTGGAGCAGTTCATCGCCAACGAGGGCGGCCCTGACGACACGCTCCCCCACATCGAGGTTTCCCGAGATCGGGAGGCGGTTCTCTAGACAGCAACACATGAGAGGTTCATTGGCGAAACGGCTGTCGTGATAGCATTAGTCGACGGTCACATTGATGAATGCCATTGCTGAACACGAGGCTTTGGATGTGGCCGCGACCGATCGGTCGCGGCCACTCCGTATCGCACTAGTCTCCCCCTACGACTTTTCATACCCGGGCGGTGTGACAAACCACATAACAGGTTTAAGTGACGAACTGCGTCGACGCGGCCACGACGTCACCATCGTTGCGCCGTCCTCCAGGCCGCTTGACGACGTTGAGGCGGACAACCTCGCCATCATCGGGCGTCCCATTCCCGTCCCGACGGCCGGATCCATCGCGAGAGTCACGTTGTCCCTGACGCTGGGCAAGCGCGTTCAGCCATTGCTGGATCGCGGAAATTTCGACGTGATCCACCTGCACGAGCCGATGACCCCTACCCTCCCCTTGACGTTTTTGCGCCTCGCGGACGGGCCTGCGCTGGTGGGCACCTTCCACGCATATGCGGAGCGACGGCGTGCACTGGGCCTTTCACGGCCCCTATTGCAGCGGTGGGTACAGAGGCTGGATGAACGCATCGCCGTGACGGAACCGGCGAGAGAATTCGCCAATCGCTATTTCCCCGGCTCCTACTCGATTATTCCGAACGGTGTGGACACAGAGGCATTCTCGCAGGCCGATCCATTTCCAATGTTCCAGGACGGGAGGCTCAATATCCTGTTCCAGGGTCGGATGGAGAAGCGTAAAGGGTTTCCACATATGCTTCGCGCATATGGTCAGATACGCTGGCAGTTTCCAAACTGCCGTCTGCTTGTCGTTGGACCCGGGAACATGGATAGGGAGAGCGCGCGAGTCATAGGGGAGCGTGGACTCGAAGACGTGCACTTCATTGGCTATGCCTCCAATGAGGATCTGCCTCGTTACTATCGGACAGCAGACATCTTTTGCAGCCCCGCTCTGGGCAACGAAAGCATGGGAATCGTCCTGATCCAGGCAATGGCCGCAGGCAGAGCCGTTGTTGCGTCTGACATTGCCGGGCACAGATCAGTAATCGACCATGAGCACAACGGGTTGCTGGCCGATCCACGCAATGAGGAAGGCTTTGCCTCCACGCTCATTCGATTGCTACAAGACGCAGAGCTGCGCAGCACTATCGCCAACACGGGTTCACAAACCGTCGCCCGCTACCATTGGGGCGTGGTGGCAGAAGAGATCCTGAGTGTCTATCACCGCGCGCTGGAGCGTCGTTCCGAAAGAATCTCAAGTGGACTCCAGGCGAATCCACTCGCAACTCGCGCCGGTTCCTAGTCTCTGATTCTTCCCCTCCCTGTCCGGGACGACGGCGCGCGCTTGACTAAGTGGGCAAATCGGCGGATTGTGGACGCGTGCAACGGTAATTAAGTGAGGAAAAACGCTATGGCGAACCCACTGCAGGAGCTCAGCAAACTCGGACAGTCTTTCTGGCTTGACTACATCGACAGAGACCTCCTCGATACAGGCGGACTGAAGCGTCTAGTCGACGAGGATGGGCTGCGCGGTGTAACGAGCAATCCAAGCATCTTTGAAAAGGCCGTCACGGGCAGTACGTCTTACGACGCCGCCCTGTCTTCCTACATGACTGCGAATCCCGGCAGCGCCGCCAAGGATCTGTTTGAACATGTCGGCATCCGTGACATTCGCGATGCGGCAGACGTGCTGCGGCCTGTCTATGACGCATCTGACGGCGCTGACGGCTTCGTTTCCCTCGAAGTGTCGCCACATCTGGCCTACGACACGGAGGGGACGATCAGCAACGGGCTGCGGCTGTGGGGCGAGGTGAATCGCCCGAACCTGATGATCAAGGTGCCGGCAGCGCCACAGGGCTTCCCGGCAGTCGAGGAGCTCATCGCGCAGGGCGTGAACGTCAACGTGACGCTGATGTTCTCCCTGGAGCAGTATGAGGCGGCGGCACGGGCCTACACGCGCGGTCTTGCGCGGCTGGCAGACCCGACACGCTCGGCATCAGTATCGTCGTTCTTTGTGAGCCGTGTGGACTCGAAGGTTGACGCGCTGCTGAACGCGATCGGGACGGACGAGGCGTTGGCGCTGCGAGGCAAGGCGGCGGTGGCGAATGCGCGACAGGCGTTTCAGCTCTCGCTGCGGCTTGCAGAAGAGCCGGAGTTCCAAGCGCAGACGGCGCGCGGGGCACGGCCGCAGCGGTTGCTCTGGGCGAGCACAAGCACAAAGAATCCCGACTACTCCGAGACACTGTACGTTGACGAGCTTATCGGACCGAACACGGTCAACACCATGCCTCCCGCGACTGTAGACTCGTTCCGCAACGTAAGCGGCGTTCAGTCCGTGATTGGGGACGATCCTGCGGGTTCTGCGAAAGTTCTCTCAGACATCGCCGCGTTGGGTGTCGATTTCCAGAAGGTGCACGCCGAATTGCTCGATGAGGGTGTGGACGCATTCATCAAGGCATATGACGGTCTACTGGAGGCGGCGGAGAGCAAGGCGAAGGCGGCCTCGGGTATGGCGGCGGCACGGAGCTAAACTGCATGCCGGTTGACGCTCACGCCGACTGAACGGCATTCTCGCCCGCGTGGAGTCTCATTCGTGCCCCTGTAGCTCAGAGGATAGAGCATCGGTTTCCTAAACCGAGTGTCGGCGGTTCGAGTCCGCCCAGGGGTATTTTTTGCTTGCTCTGGTGTAGCTTTAGAGTGACTACGGTTTGACTTTCGTTGACTGAAACGGCCGCAACTGGGTGTGGGGCCGGCAAGTCCCCGGGACCACGATGAACGAGTACACCCGACTCTTAGCCCCAATGTTGCAGCGGACCGCCACTTCGCTGCGGGACCTTGCGCCCATCATCATAGTCATCGCGTTCTTCCAGATCGTCGTGTTGCAGCAGCCTTTCCCCAATCTCGAAAATGTCGTGATCGGCCTGGCCTTCGTGGTCATAGGACTGGCGCTCTTTATCGTGGGGCTTGAGAGTGCCCTCTTCCCGATTGGGGAGCTCTTGGCCGAGGGGTTTGCCAAGAAAGGCAGCCTGACCGCGTTGCTGGCCTTCGCCTTTTGCCTTGGTTTCGGTGCGACCGTCGCCGAGCCGGCGTTGATTGCCATCGCCGCCGAGGCGGCTGAGGTCGCGTCGGAAGCCGGAGCCATTGCCAACAGCGACCAGGCCCGCTCTTCATATGCCCTCGAGGTCCGCCTGGTAGTAGCGGTGTCGGTCGGGGCAGCCATCGTATTGGGTGTATTCCGCATTCTCAAGGGATGGCCAATCCATCGCCTGATAATCGGGGGGTACTTGATGGTGGTGGCTCTGACCTTCTTCGCGCCTGACGACATCATTGGCGTCGCCTACGATTCCGGTGGGGTGACCACCAGCACCGTTACCGTGCCGCTGGTTGCTGCATTGGGTGTCGGTCTCGCCACGTCAATCCGTGGGCGCAACCCGATGATTGACGGCTTCGGCCTCATCGCCCTGGCCAGCCTGACGCCCATCATCTGTGTCCTCGCCTACGGCATGGTGACCTGACAATGGAATCGCTGAGCAGCCTCTGGCCAACGATTCTGTCCACCATAGTGGACGTGGCGCCCATTGTCGGGGTCCTGGTCCTGTTCCAGGTGGGGGTGCTGCGCCGCAAGCTCCCCAACCCGGGCCGTATGATTGCCGGTTTCGTTTTCGTGCTATTGGGACTCGCCTTCTTCCTTGTCGGCCTTGAACAGGCTCTCTTCCCAATCGGTGAGACCATGGCGCGCCAACTCACGGGGCCTGAGACCGTTGGTCCGCAGAGCGCTGCCGACGGCGTGGACTGGCGGGACTATTGGCTGGTATACACCTTCGCCGCAGCCATCGGGTTTGCGACGACGATTGCCGAACCATCGCTCATCGCTGTGGCCATCAAGGCGGAGGACGTGTCGGGCGGCACCGTCCGTGCCTGGGGCTTGAGGCTCGCCGTGGCAGTAGGCGTGGCGCTCGGCGTGGCGCTCGGCTGCTTCCGCATCGTGACCGGCACTCCACTCCCCTGGTACATCATGGCTGCCTACGTCATCGTGATAGTGCAAACCTTCCGATCCAGCAAGACTATCGTGCCTCTCGCGTATGACAGCGGAGGGGTCACGACCTCAACGGTTACGGTGCCCGTCGTGGCGGCTCTGGGTCTGGGATTAGCCGCCAGCATTCCGGGCCGGAGCCCGTTGATCGACGGGTTTGGGCTGATTGCATTTGCCAGCGTGTTTCCTATAATGACCGTGCTGGGCTACGCCATCATCGCGTCCTGGTTAAATCAGAGGCGAAAGACCATTGAGTCGAAGGATGGTTGAGCCATGAGACTAAAGCTGATTGTCGCACTGGTCAGCGACGAGAAAACGGGAGTCGTGATTGATGCCGCGCGCGCCGGCGGCGCCACCGGCGCCACTACCATCACGAGCGTGCGGGGCGAGGGCCTAAAGCCGTTGACGACGTTCCTTGGTCTCGGCTTGGCCGCCAAGCGCGACGTCGTCCTGTTCCTGGTGGTCGAGACTCGAGCGCGGGACATCCTGGAGCGTATCCGCGATGCCGGGAGGTTCGATACGGAGCACGGCGCCGGGATTGCATTCCAGATCGACATTGAAGACGCAGTAGGCCTTGTTACGCAACTGCCCACCATTCGAGAGGAATTGGAATACGAAATATGAGCGCGAAGAGTCATACAACAGTTGGCGACCTCATGGGTTCCGCAATCTACAGCATCGACGGCCTCGCGACGGTGGCTGAAGCGATAGAGCTCATGAAACGGCACAACGTCAGTTCATTGATCGTCAACCGGCGAGACCACACTGACGAAGTAGGATTGGTTGTGGTCTCCGATATAGCGCGGCAAGTGATTGCCCAGAATCACTCGCCGGAACGGATGAATGTCTACGAAATCATGTCCAAGCCGGTACTGACTCTGCCGTCAGACATGCTCACCAGTTATGCCGTGCGCTTGCTGGAGCGGTTTGATATTTCCCGCGCTGTTGTCGTCGACGAAGAACGCGAACCCCTGGGGATAATAACGCTGCGCGACCTGGTGATGGGACATCAGACAGGGTCGTAGACCGCAGGTAACCCGTTCATTGCTGCAGATTGCTTAGGCAGTTTGTGTTGCGCCGGAATGCGCCCCTCCAAGTCGCCTTACAGCGACCGATCAACCCGTATGCCCCTGCCACTCTCTACTGGCAGCCGGTGCCAGATCATCCACCAATAGGAAGGTTCGCAATACAGTCCGCCCGTAGGTACTTGACTCTGGGGGCTCGGGGCAAGGCATCTTCAACCGATCCAATGTCCTCTGGGGTCCGTCTCCCTGTGATACATTCGCTCAGCGGGAGCATCACGTGGAGGGCCTTAATGAATGTCATCTGGATAGTTTCCGACAGTTTCCGCAGAGATCACATTGGCGCATACGGAAATCCGCGCATACGCACTCCATCCCTGGATGCATTGGCGGCCGAGTCCGTCAGGTTCGACGCTCACTACGCCGCCGGCTTCCCAACTATGCCGACGCGGGCAGACCACCAGACAGGTCGATGGACGATGTCCTTCATGGGTTGGGAGCCGCTTCCCGCCGGCGTAACGACTTTGGCAGAAACCTTGGCCGGGAATGGCCTTCACACCGCCGCGTCTGTGGACACGCCCTACTACCTCCGGGACGGGATGAACTACGACCGCGGTTTTCAGTCATTCTTCATGAACACCGGACAAGACACGCTCTGGTCGCTGATTCCGGAGACCGGCTATCACAATGAGGCCCTGGATATCAGGGACAGGTGGCGCTCCGAATCGAACAGGAACGCGCCGAAGACATTCATGAGCGCCATGCAGTGGCTGGAGAAACATTACAAGGAAGATTTCTTTCTCTATGTGGATACATGGGATCCCCACGAACCCTGGGATGCCCCGTCCTACTACACGGAGCTCTACATGCCTGACCACGACGGCGAGCTGGTGCTCCCTGTCTACGGCAACTGGCATGATGTGCCCGGCTACACGGAGGCGCAGCTGCACAAGGGACACGCCGCCTACTGCGGCGAGATCACGATGGTCGATACCTGGGTGGGCTACCTGCTGAAGGCTGTCGAGAACATGGGACTTGCCGACAAGACGGTCGTCATTTTCACCTCTGACCATGGCTTCTATTTCGGAGAGCATGGCGGCCTCTTCGGCAAGATGAGCTCTGACATGTACCCGGACGGAACGCTTCGGCCATACGACGAACCGGGTTCGCGGTGGAGCTACTCTCCCCTATTTGAGGAGATTGTCCATCTGCCTCTTCTCATCTGTGCGCCCGGGGTTTCTCCCGGCATGTACGGCGGCTTGAGTTCCGCCATCGACGTCATGCCCACGGTGCTTGACCTGTTGGGCATGGACATCCCCGACTTCGTCCAGGGCCGCTCGCTTGCGCCTGCCATTAGCGACGCCACGCGATCAGGACGCGACTATGTGATCAGCAGCATCCCATTCGCCAATCCGGGGGACGCGGTTCAATCTGTGGACAACTTCTTGCGCGACCTCAAAGACCCTCCGGTCACGACCGTCACGGCGGGACATTGGAGTCTGCTATACAGCACTGACCCGGGAGTGTCTCAGCTCTATAACCTCGAGTCAGACCCACAACAACAGCACAACGTGATAGGGACGTACACCGACGAGGCAAAGGAGCTCCACCGGTTTCTGGTCGAGTTCATGCGTGAAACCAACGTGCCCGACCGCCTGCTGAGCCCCAGGCTAGAGCTGCGCGTTTAGGCGGCTTTTGGAGGGTGACCGGAAATCAGGTCTGAGAGTTCGGCCTGAATCCGGAATGTGGGGGGAGGCTCACGGAAGTATCGCTCTCATACGGGGAGTACCCGGCGGCGCGCAGCTTCTCCAATACTTCCCCAGAGTGAGCAGAGTTCCTGGTCTCGACAGTGAGTTGAATCTCTACCTGGCCCAAGTGGACTGTTGGGGCATGCCTGAGGTGGCCGATGTCCAACACGTTGACCTCACTCTCGGATATGATTCCCAGCAGTCGATTCAACTGGCCGGGACGGTCTTCCACCATGACCTTGAACACAAGGTAGCGCCCCGCGTGCGCCAATCCGTGCTCCACCACACGCGCGATCAGGTGGGAATCAACATTGCCGCCGCTTAGCACCACCGCCACTTTCTGCCCGGCGCTCTGGATTTTTCCTCCCAGCACAGCTGCAAGACCAACCGCGCCGGCCCCTTCGACTAGCAGCTTGCTCCTCTCCAGCAGGAGCATCATGGCCTGGGTGATCTCTTCCTCTTCCACAACGACCATGTCATCCACGTAACGTTTCACCAACGGGATCGTGAGTTCCCCGGGTGTGCCCACCGCGATGCCGTCGGCTACGGTTGCCTCCTGCATTGCTGTGAAGTGCCGGTTGGCCTTGTACGAGTCGACAACGGCCGTGGACGCCGCTGCCTGCACTCCAATCACCCTGACGTTGGGCCTGGTTTCCTTTATTGCTACGGCGATACCGGAAATCAGGCCGCCGCCGCCTACCGGTACGACAATCGTGCCCGGATCATCCACCTGGTCGAGTATTTCCAGCCCAATCGTCCCCTGCCCCGCGATGATGGCCGGGTCATCGAATGCGTGGATGAACGTCAGGTCGTTCTCCCGCATGATGCGTCGCGCATGTTCCTGTGACGAATCGAAGTCTTCACCTGCGAGCACGACGTTTGCGCCGTAGCCTCGCGTGGCCTCCACCTTTGGGAGGGAGGCCCCTATCGGCATGACAACTGTGCAGGGTATGCCCAGATTGCCCGCAGCCAGAGCGACTCCCTGGGCATGGTTGCCTGCGCTGGCAGTGATGACACCCCTGGCCTTTTGGTCCGGGCTCAAGGCGGCGATCCTATTTGAAGCGCCTCTAACTTTGAAGGAGCCTGCTCTTTGCAGATTCTCGGCCTTGAGAATAAGTTCACTCCCCGCCAAAGCGCTAAGCGAGCGCGCGGATAGCGCAGGAGTCTTGCGCACCAGATGAGAGATCGTGCTTTGCGCCTGTCGGATGTCCTGGAGAGTTACGGATGGTTTCATCCCTTAACCCCCTTTACCTGGCCGCACCCGGAGTTTGGGGCGTGGAGAATCTGTAGGGCACAGAGGCTACCCTGTGGTTGATAGTTCACTACGACGGCAGTATATCAAGCAGAGCAAATAGAGGGGCGTCCGGTTTTTTGCGAATGCTATGATACGGCAAAGAAGCGTCGCCGCTCGCTTTGGGTGCTCTTGAGAGACATCGCCACGGAGACAAACTGATGGGTGCATTCGTTATCATCCGCCGCGGGTTGGCAATCACCATCTTGGCGCTTGGGTTGCTACTTCTTGCGGGCGCGTGTGGGGAGCCCACACCGACGCCTGAGCCTGAGTTGACGCTCGACGAGGTTATTGAGCGCACGAGCGAGCACCTGCTCTCTTTTGAAACGGCTCGGTTCCAGATGATCGATGAGATGGAATCCGGAACAAAATTCTTTGAGCAGACGCTCAAGAGCGTCGACGGGACGGTGCAAGCGCCGGATCGCACGGACCTGCTGGTGAATGTTGAGTCTCCCGTCCTGGGATTCGTGCAGATCGGCATCATTGCGGCGGGTGATTCGGCGATGATGCAGTTCGCATCAGGCGCGCCGTGGAATCCTCTGCCCCTCGATCAGGTGCCTTTCAATTTCTCCGGGCTGGGTATGACACTGAGTGATATCCTGCCCAAGATCCAGAACATCGAGCTTACGGGACGAGAGACGGTCAACGGCATTGAGACCATCAGGATCGACGGGAACCTCGTCTCTGAGGACCTTACGAATCTCATCACGTCCGCAGATCCGGGGAACCCAATCGATCTAACGGTGTGGGTCGACGCAGAGGATCAAAGCTTGCGCCAGATCAAGATAGTGGGCAATGTGTTCAACGACGACGGACCGGGCACGAGCCGGCTCATCATCCTCTCCGCATACGACGAACCGGTTGACATTCAACTTCCGGGTTAGCCCCGTCGGATCGTGAATAGCACCCGGGCCCGCCTCTCGTCCCTGGGCACCTCGCAGACAGCGATCATCACGATTATTTGCCTTGGTGTCTTTTCGACTGCGCTTGATCAGACGGTAGTGGTGGCGGCGCTCCCGACCGTCATGCTGGAACTTGAAATCCCGCTGACCGACCTCGACACAGCCTCATGGATCATTACGGGATATCTGGTCAGTTACACGGTTGCCATGCCATTGGCGGGTCGGCTGTCCGATGTGTACGGCCGCGTGAGGATGTTCCAGATTGCGCTGCTCATCTTTGCCGTAGGTTCCCTGCTTGTGGCGCTGTCACCGAACTTTACCTGGATTGTGACGGCGCGCGTCATTCAGGCGGTCGGCGGCGGGGCCACGGTTCCAATCGGACTGGCGATGGCAGTGGCGGCGGTGAATCCAAAACAGCGGGGTATCACGCTTGGACTTGTGGCCGCTTCCGCCGAAGCGGGATCCGTGCTGGGGCCGCTGTACGGTGGAGCGCTCATTGAGTGGGTCGGCTGGCGGTTCATCTTCTGGCTGGATATCCCACAGAGCCTGTTGCTCATCGCGCTGATGGCTATCCTGCGAAACCAGGCCAACCCACAGGCACGGATGGACTACGTGGGGGCAATAACAGTTGGCGCGGCGCTAACCGCTATAGCGATTGCTTTGTCCCAACGGGCGATCTTCTCATTTGATTCAATCATGCCCTACGCAATCCTTGGGCTGGGAGTCGTTTTGGTCATCGCAGTCATCTTCTTTGAACGGCGCACAGTCCAGCCCTTGTTTGCCTCATTCCTGTACAAATCTCGAGCGTTCGTGTCCGCAAACGTGACGCAGTTCATGGTGGGCGTTTCCCTAGTCATTGCGCTGGTCGCCGTTCCGCTAATGGCGAACACGGTGATGGAGAAGGAGGACTGGGAAAGCGCACTCCATCTGGTGCGGTTAACGGCAGCCATTCCCCCGGGGGCGATTGTGGGCGGGTACATCCTGCGATGGACGGGCGTAATCCCCGTAACAGTCACGGGACTAGCCTTCATCGGCATAGGGCTGTTGTTCATGAGTGGGTGGGGAACGGAGGTGGAGGAGTTCCGGTTAACGGCGCCTCTTGTGCTGTCCGGACTCGGATTCGGACTGGTTCTGCCTCCCATCAGCGTCACGGCCCTGAGCGCCGCGCCTAGTCACTATTGGGGCGCGGCAGCCTCGCTGGTGACAGCGGCGCGCATGGTCGGCATGGCACTGGGGCTTTCGGCTCTGTCTGCATGGGGAATCGAGCGGTTCTACAGCCTGACGGCGGACGTGACAATCGGCGCGTCGTTTGAAGAGACGCAAGCGCCGCTCCTCGAAGCGGGCGTGACTGTATTCCAGAACTTATTCATGATTGCAGGATTCGTTTCTCTGTTGGCGATTCTGCCTGCGCTCCTGATGAAGGTTGCAGACGTTGAGGAGACGGAACGACAGGCTGAGCAATCATCAGATGCAGCGCCAACGTGGTAAAATAACAGTGCTTTTAGTGTAGGGGGCGCGTGTGTCGTCCCACCCCTTCTGAGCGGGTGTTTTGGCCGATTCGTCGTCACCCTGGGATTGCCTATAGGGAGTGATGGCAGATGACAACCGCACGACTCGCGGAACTGGAGGATTCTCCACTATCGCCGTTCCCCGAGGGCTGGTATTTCATCGAAACTCGCCAGGCCATCGAGAAGGCCAAGTTGGTCAGCAGAACGTGGATGGGCGAGGAAATCATCGCCTGGGTTGACGGCGAAGGGACGATCTGTGTTTCAGAAGCGCACTGCCCACATTTGGGTGCGAACCTTGCGCCCGAAGTAGGTGGACGAGTCGTAGACGGGCAGCTGGTGTGCCCGTTTCACGGATTTGCGTACGACGCAACAGGTCAGTGCATCTCCACCCCATACACCAATCCTCCCCCAACGGCGCGGCTTCGCATGTTCCATATCGAAGAGCGCGTGGGCCTGATCTTCGGATGGTGGGGCATCGACAGGCGTCCACCACAATGGCCGATGCCCGACGAACAGGAAGACACTCAAGGCTGGAGTCCCCTGGAACGCAAGAGCGTCAGATTCGCCGGACATCCGCAGGAGACGACAGAGAATTCAGTCGACTATTCCCACCTGAATTACGTACACGGATTTGGCGGAGTTAGTCGCACTGCCCCCCTCGTAATTGAAGGCCATCGGCTGGAGAGCCGGTTCGATTTCCAGTCCAGAAAGCCAATCACACGATTTGCACATGTCACGTTTGAAATCTCAGCTTCCACATTCGTTTATGGACTTGGAGTCTCGTACGTGGAGGTGCGGGAGCACTCGATCGGGATGGATCTGCGGCTGTGGGTTCTCGCAACGCCAATCGATGGCACCAACGTGGAGGTGACGCTGTTCTCGCAGGTGAAGGAAATCACGAGCCCCAAGCGTTTGCTGGTTGGGTTGGGTTTCCTGCCGAAAAAGTTCCGCGCGCCTCTTATGAACAAGTTCATTGCGGCCTACCAGATCCGGACGTGAAGAAGGACGTTATTATCTGGAATCGCAAGAAATACCGCTCACGACCGCGTCTTTTCAGGCTTGACGGGGACATCATGCCCTTTCGCAAGTATTGCGAACAGTTTTACCCTAGTACGAAAGCAGCAGCACCAACACCCCCCGACACGGCAAGCGAGGCAACACAATAGGCATCCACTTCGGCCGCAAGTCAGCCGGCCACGCTCGTTGGAGCAGTGAGCCTTCCGGGGAGGGGGCGTATCCCGCATGTATACGGCGCTAGGCAATCTTAGTCGGCTTGTAACCGCGCGGCCTTGGATAACCATCGCCCTGCTTCTCCTTGTGACGGTGGCGCTGGCCTACGGCGCGGGTTTCCGCGCACCGCCCACAGAAGGCGCCAGCCTCGCGTTCCTCCCGCCGGATCACCCGCTCGTCCAGGCGTCGGAAGACGTCGAAGAGCATTTCGGAGACTCAGGTGAAGTTCTTGCCGGCACACTAATCTTCCGTGGCGAGGCGCTCACGCCCGACAGCCTGACCCAAATGGACGCTCTTGCCAGCGACATCGCAAGCGATCCACTCGTCCGTGACGTCCTGACTCCTACGGATTCGATAATCGTTCCGTCTTCATTTGTAAAAGCCGTCCTGCAAGTTGATGACCTTGAGGCAGTTACGGAAGCGCAGATTGATGCCGCCCGCGACGTTCCCGGGATCGGAGAGGCTCTCTCCGCGATGACCGGAGTGGATAAGGACGGCACTGAGATTGCCATCGGGAATATTCGGCTCATCAACACGGCGGACGACAGCGCCTCCAAGGCCGAATTTCGGATAGACGAACTGGCAAATGAGTCGGAGGGTCCGTTCCGTATTAGCTTCCTTTCACCGGCGATTATCCAGGAAGAGTATGAGAAGGCAACGGAAGAAGGGATGGCGCCGCTGATCCTGCTGGCGTTGGTGCTTATCCCGGCGCTGATCTTCGTCCTTTACCCGCTCAATTGCAGACACGTTCCTGTCACTGACGGGGCTTGTTCTGTCCATCACATGGGTCGTGGGCGTGGAGGGATGGCTTGGGCCTGGATCGCCACTACCGGAAGCGCTAAGGATCATTGGCCCGCCCAGCTCGCTTACTACACTTGTCCCCGTCATCATCATCAGCCTCACCGTGGACTATGCCCTGCAGACGATCACGCATTACAGGGAGCAGCGCCTCGAGGGGCTGCCGGTTCGCGAGGCTGTTCGGGCCGGTATGCGGAATGTGACGATTCCACTCACGCTGGCCGCGGTGACGACGATGGCCGGCATGTTGGCTTCGCTCTTCTCTCCGATCGAGGTGATTGGGGACTTTGGTGTCGTTGCCGCCTTGGGGGTCGGCTTGAGCCTGATTGTCATGCTGACCTTGATTCCCGCCGGACGAACAATCATCGACCGGCGCCGCGAATCACGAGGCAGCTTGCCACCGACGCGCGCAATATCGAATGCGGTACCGGGCGTTTCACGGATAGCGGAAATACTGGGCAGGGAAGTTACCCGGCGGCCCGCTCCGTATATCGTCAGCGTCCTTGCCATAACGGTCGTAATGGGGTATTTCGCGACAGGACTGAAATCGGAATTCAGCATACGGGACGTCCTGCCTAATGACGGCTCAGTTCTTGAGAACCTTGAGACCCTCGACGCGGCAGTCGGCGGCTCGACAGAGTTGGCCAGCCTGCTTGTGACGGCGGAGATAACAGACAGTCGTACGCTCCTCAATCTTCATGATCTGACAAACCCGTTCGAAGATGAACGTACACGCCCATCGTCAGCGGCGGAACCTGTACAGAAATCGTTCGAAGATATCGTGCATGACTGGACGAACGACAGCGGCGAACCAGGCGACAAGTACGATGCGGAGTTGGCGGCACTCTTTGAGCGAGCATCCCCCGGCGTAGAACTTGATCCTGTGTTGATGCAGGAGTTTGTCGATGAACTGCTGATCAGGGAACCTGAGCTCTCGCAATTCATCGTCAACAATCCTGACGGAATGGACCTGTTGCTACTGCAATTCCTGGTGTTCAATGAAGACCAACCGCGATTGGGCAGGCTCCAGGCGGAACTTGAGGAACTCTGGCTCGGCGAAGACGACAATATCATTGTGACGTCCCTGGCCATCGTTTCAGTGGCGGTCGGGGATCAGATAACAAGTCGACAGACGGAGGCAATCGGTACGACCGCTGCGGTGGCAGTGACCATCCTGGCGATCTTCTTCTGGCTCACGCTGCGCCAGCCTGCCCTTGCAGTCATCGCGGTGGGGCCGATCGTGCTGGTTCTTATCTGCGTGCTGGGCACAATGAGGCTGCTGGATATCCCCTACTCGCTCATCACATCCATCATCACTGCGTTATCAATTGGTATCGGAGTGGACTACACAATCCACATCATTCACCGCTATCGCGAGGAATATTCCCACCTGCGCAACCCGGAACAGGCAGCGATTCGCACCCTGTCTACAACAGGTTCCGCGCTATTGGGTTCCGCGATGACCACCGGCCTTGGATTCGGGGTGCTGATAGCCGCGCCACTTACCGCGTCACAGCAGTTTGGCATCACTGCGACGATCACAATTGTCTACTCGCTGATCGTATCGGTTCTGCTGGTGCTGCCCGCAATGGTGGTCTGGGGCGCATATCAGAACGTGCGGCTTCGATCGACGGCGCAACGATGGGCAGAAGAACTGGACCTGGAAATCGATGCGGTGCATCGACGCCACGAGTCCGAAGCCTAGAGTTCTCGTCTCTCCGTTACGACAAGCTTGAGCTTCTTGTGCGGCCTCAGTGACGGAAGCGGGGTGATCCTAAGGTTGTCCTTGAACTTCGCCGGGGAGACGTCAAAGGTGAAGTGGCGGGCGATCATGAGCAAGTTGACTGTGAGCTGCAGCTCCATCTGGCGATTGCCGAGGCAGGTGTGCGTGCCCAGACCGAAAGGCGCATAGCCGGGGCTGTGGTGCTCATTGCGTGGCGCCTGGTAACGGTCAATATCAAAATTGTCGGCGTTCGGGAAGACATCGTCCATGTAATGCGCAGCGGTCTGCGCGATATGCACCCGCGTTCCGATGGGCAGTTCAAATCCTTCAACGACACAGGTGTTCATCACGTTGCGAACAGACATGGGAACGATGGGATAGAGCCGCATGCATTCCATGATGAATCGATGAGTGAAATCGACGGATTCCAGGGTGATTTCGCCCCCCTTGGGGTCACCATTTGCGAACAGGGCATCAGCCTCGCGCCGTAGCTCGGCGTGGAGTTCAGGCCTCGCCGCCATGGTGTAGAGGCAGAAGCTCATCATATCGCCGAGATACACGCTGGCAACCAGGGCCACGGTAAAAGCGAAGCGCAGGTTGGATTCAGGTATGAACTGCGGATCGCTCGCATGGAGGCTGAGGTAGTCATCGACGAGGTCACGAGGTTGTCCCGCTCGTTGTGCCGGCGTATGCACACCCTGCACTCGCTCCAACAGCCGATCAACGAGTTTCGCTCGTCGTCTCATGCCCGGCGTCTTCAGCATGAACTTGGGCATGACGTTCATGACGTGAACGCTGAGTATCCGTTCCTTGTATGTGGCGAGATCACCAATGAGGTCCTGCGAATCGACGCCGACGAAGAACGGAGAGACCTGGGCATTGATCATCATTCGGGACGTATCGCTGGCAGGAAGAGCGTCTCCGACCTTCCAGTTCGACATGAACGCCCGGGCGTTGTCGTAAACCATGTCCAATTGACCTTCCAGCCGTGTGCGAGAATATGCGGGCTGCAGGGATTTCCGCAGTCGGAAGTGGTCCGCGCCATCCAGAGAAGGGAGCACGCCCGCCGCTCCATATTCTTTCTCAAAGTTGTGGAAGTAGTCCCTGGCCCGCAGGTACATACGCCCCTGCCGATGCGCCCACCTGTTTGTAGCGGGTCCGGCCAGGAACACCAAGGGCTTCATGAATGGGGGCTTGATCTGAAACACGGGGCCATAAGTCTCGGCCAGCGTACCGAACAGCGCCGGAATGTTGCCGCTCCTCAGGTGCTTGTTGAACAGCAGCTTTCTCAGGGAAACGGTCGGGATTTTCTTGGCCAGTCCTGACCGACGCAGCAGAGGTCCGGCAAGGTTCTGGGAAACGGCCTCCGCGATGGATCGGCCGATTACGTCCATCCTGGAAATCTGGAGGATCCGCTCTTCCTCCTCTTCTTCGATGGGGAAGATGAACCGGAATACGTCACACGTGTTGACCAGGCAGATGAGGATGATGTCTCTCGGTTCAGGAATCTCATCGCTGAAAATGACCCTGATGATTCGGTTCTTGACGAACTCGGCTGCCGTGTCTCTCCACTCGCCGCCGCCAAATTCGACGCCGCGCGATGTGCGAGCCATCGTCCAGAAATCGCCGTCATGGTGTTGAAGGATGCCAATCCTGACCAGACGGGCAAGGGTATCGTCGATGATGGTTTCTGCAAGCGGTGCGAGGCGTTCAATCCAATACCGGGTACTTCGATGCTCAGGTTCGGAGCCAATTTCGTCAAGAATGGTATCCAGTGCAATGTCATCCGTATCCGTCTTGTCGACGAGGATGAGCGACTCAAGGTCAGTATCAATGCGGCCCAGAAGGGACAGTTCCGCAAGGGCCGCGCCAACGACAACACAGTTGAGGTTCCAGCCAGGCACCTGGTGGAAGTAACCGTCCTCCTCATTGAGGAGGATCAGGATGAGTTCTTCCGGCAGGCTGAGAGTCTGTGTCTCCGCGCCGTCAGCAGCAACTGTCATTGGCTATAGTCTCCGGCCATCATTGCGCCATACGCAGATAGGGTGCCAACTACCAGTATACGTTGGCGCGTATAGCTTCAACAAATGAGCTATCAGCTTTGAGCGCCGCGCCTGACCTTTCTGAATCGGCGGCCGTACATGATGTTTCCGTAATAGTTGAACACCTGCCTCGCCTCTTCATCGTCGAAGGGATAGTCCGCGCCGAGCTGCCGCGCGGCAGCAAGCCCGGTGACAAAGCACGTTTCCTGGCTATTGACGAGTGTATGCGCGCCGCAGTGCCAGGTTCGTCTCTTACCCTGGATGAAACGGAAAAGGCTCAAGAGTACAGCGACGTGCCGCACGTCATGAATGATGTGCTGGAACGACATCGTCTTGACGATCTTTCCCTCATCAATGGGGCTGACGGCATTGTAGGTCACGAGGCAGGGTTTATCGGAGCCGTTCGCCCACGGCTGTTGGTTGTGCATGATGTACGTGATCTGGTAGTTGTCCGGCCTGTCGCCGTACTGCTCGATGTAGTTGCTCCGCGTCTCCATGGCCTTCATATCATCATCCGGCAGCACCGAGGAATCAGCGTGGACAACGGCGTCGCCGTGGAGCGAGGAATCGTAGCGGACAGACGAGAGGATGAACCGCTCAAGACGCGTAGGTTCGTCGAGGATTGCCAGCGATTGATTCGCGTTGCAGGCGAGGATGACATCATCGAACTCCTCACGGACGCCGTTCTCATCCTCAATGACGACGCCGGAGTCCTGCCGATACACCTTTCGGACAGGACGATTCAGATATATCTTGTCCCGGAATTCGAGAGACAGATTCTCGTAGATGCGGCGAGTACCCCGGTCCCACGTCTGCATCGTCGTCGCCCTCTCGATGTCGAAGAACTCAAGGTATCGGGCGAAGAGAGACGCGGGCATGGCAAATACATCCGTCGCCATCAGGAAATTGACGAACATGGGCTTGAGGATCTTGTACTTGAAGTCATCGGAGAATCTGCCCAGCTTGAGCACCCGTCCCATGCTGATGTAGTTGTAGGGGTTGAGGGCATTGAGGAGCCGTGAGCGGGAACGGGTCAACCGCCCAAAGCGGTGGAGACGACGGAGCAGTCGTTGGAATTTCGCGATGTCGGTCGCCAGTTCTCGCCGGAGATCGGAATCAAAGTCGTGCGCATAGATACCGTCTCCGTATTTCACGCTATAGCTGAAACGCGTTTCGAGCATGTCAATGCCAAACCTCTGCATCAGGAGAAGCACATGCTGATAAACGGACGGGATGAGGGCCGTTACTGAGATGTCAAACGGAACGGAGCTGCCGTCATCCTGCGGCATATCGACTGTTACTGCATTGCCGCCAATCTGATCACGGGCTTCAAAGACTCGGAAATCGAACTTGTCCGGGTGATGGCTCAACCCCCACGCTGCGCCGAGACCGGAGATACCCGCCCCGACGATGGCGATGCGCCGCATCCCTGCCTTACCCTCGGTGGATTCCATGTCAGAGCCCTGCTACACCGGCAGTGTCCACCGGGCCTGCGCGAACACGGTCAAACTGTTCCGTTATGGAATCATTCGGCGGGGCGGTAAGCCGGGTAATCAGCCAGGCGGCGGCGAAGGATGTTATGAAGCCGGGGGCGGCGGCGATTGCCATATCAAACATGCCCCAGGGGCCGCCGGAGCTGAATTGCCAGATTGTAACGGTAACGGCGCCGGCGATTATCGCGGCTGTCGCGCCCCAGAGATTGAATCGCCGCCAATACAGGGCAAGGATGATTGCGGGGCCGAATGCCGCCCCCATGCCTCCCCATGCATAGGCAACAAGGCTGGAGATGGAGTCCGGCGCGATAATGGCGGATGCGCCGGCCGCCGCGCCGATGATGAGAAGCATAAGCCGCCCGAGCCATACCTTGCCGGACGCCCCAAGCATGCGGACGGATTCTATCCGCGCTGCGTAGCGCCTGAGCGCCGGCAGGTCATCGGTGGCAATGGATGGCGGAACCGAGGAGAAGTTGGGAGTCGGACGTGCTCATGATCGCCGCCACGACGCCGGTCAGGAGCAGGCCGGTAAAGAGGGGGATGAAGTATGCCTCCGACGCGACGAAATAGACCCGCTCCGGATCGTATTCACCCGCATCGCCCACCAGTGAGCCGATCAGGCCCATTTCCTGCAGCGCAGGCTGTGCCACCAGCCCAAACAGGAAGCCAAACGAAAAGATGAGGATGATCCACAGTGTTCCGATGTTACGGCTCCGGTTGATCTTCTGCTCGCTTTCCACGGCCATGAATCGCTGCAGAATACGCTGGGAGCCGAACGAGCCAAGCCCCCATCCGGCCGTCGACAACAGGAAGACCACGCCAATGACCTCACCCTCGCTGCCCGTAAACGGATTCAGGAACCCGTCGCCGCCAAGTCCGCCAAATGGCTGAGCCGTGTTGGCGATCAGGACAAGCGGCAAGGTGATGAAGCTGACAAGCATGACCAACGCCTGTACAACGTCCGTCCTTGAGACGGCCATGAAACCGCCGATAAAGGTGTAGGACGTGACTGCGAACAGGGTGATCAATACACCCTGGTTGTGTGTTGAGCCGAAGACCGTTTCCAGCAGCTTTGCTCCGGCAATAAGGCCGGAGTTGATGTAGAACATGATGAAGAAGATGGTGAGTACCGCGATCAGCGCGCGGAGCATGCCGCTTGTATCCCCGAAGCGCTTCTCAAAGAAGTCCGGCAGCGTCAGGGATTCCGTGGCGATGGTGTACCGCCTGAGCCGCGCTCCAAGAATCGTCCAGGTGAACCAGGAGCCCAGGACCATTGCGACCACGGTCCACAGATGCACTGCGCCCTCAGAAAAGGCGAGGGCAGGAAAGACAAGCATCGTCCAGCCGCTGGTCGATGACGAGCTCGCGCTCAGGGCGGACGTGAAGCTGCCCATGCGCCGCCCCGCCAGCACGTAGTCTGTCATTTCACGCATCTGGCTCGCGCGGAAGACTGCAATCGCGATCAACGTCAGGAAGTAGAGCAGGAAAACGACAGCGATGGCCGCATGGAATTCCATGGCGCTATCTTAGGTCAGACATAACTTTCGATAAAGGGACTGATATGGACTTCGATTTTCAGGGGCATCCCGACGCGGTGGAGCGTTCCGTGGAATACACGGAGCGGGAAGGACAGAAAGCCGCCTCGGTCATCCTCTCGCGCAGAGTTGCAGCGTCGGCAGAAGAGTTGTGGGATGCCGTGTCCAACGCGGAGCGAATCCCTCAGTGGTTCCTACCCATCAGCGGCGACCTCAAGGCCGGTGGGCGATTCCAGCTCGAGGGGAACGCGGGCGGCGAGATCTTGGCCTGCGAGCCTGTATCGCGTTTCGCGGCGACGTGGGAGTTCGCCGGGGACGTCAGCTGGGTGGACGTGAGCATCGAGGACCTCGGGGGCTCTGCGCGCCTGACACTTACCCACACTGCCCTGCTATCACCCCACTGGGATGAGTACGGAGCGGGGGCGACGGGCGTCGGCTGGGAAATGGGCCTGATGGGTCTTGCAGTTCATCTTGAGCGTCCGGACGCGTCGCTGCCGGAGGACGACGCGTTTACGGATACGGCTGAAGGCAAGGCGTTCATTGCGGACTGCAGCGCGGCGTGGGCTGCGGCATCAGCCAGTGCCGGAACGGACAGAGAGGCCGCACATGCCGCGGCCAGGCGGACGACGGCGTTCTACACGGGGGAAACGGCGGAATAGGCTTCCAGATCAGGTGGGCTGGGAAAACCCTCTACGAGATTGAACGCGGCGTCCACGCTCGAATGCGCTTGCCGTAGAAAAGCTTGCCGGTCACGCTGGGCGATCGCGTAACGATCGAGAGCGCTCCCGCCGCCGACCACTTCGGGTCGCCGGGCCCGTCGGGGGACATATCCGTCCTCATCCATCCCGGATCCATCGCATTGACTGACACTTTGCCCTTCAATTCATTAGCAGTTGCGAAGGTGAGGGCGTGCAGAGCCGCCTTCGACACGCCGTAAGAGCCAGTTAGTTCAGATCCAAGGATGCCGGCGCTCGAGCCGACGTTGAGGATTCGTGGGTCGTCTGACCGCAGCAGCAGCGGGAGGATGCGCTTGGTGCAGTAATAGGGGCCGTGAAGGTTGACCTGCATCGTCTCAAGGAAGCTGTCGTCGGGGCCCTGGGTGAGACCCCGTTCACTTTCATCAAGGACACCGGCGTTATTCACGAGGATGTCCACTGCGCCCCATTCGCTCTCAGCCCACGACACGACGCGATCAATTTCAGAGGGCACCGAGACGTCGGCGACAAGAGTAGTGAGCGCAGGAAGCTGCTCCTTTGCCCCATCAAGCTTTGCGGAACTCCGGGACACAGCCACCACTTGCGCGCCCTCTTCGAGGAATAGTTCCGATATTCTGTAGCCGATGCCACGGCTCCCACCCGTTACGATGACCCGGCGTCCTTCCAACTGCATAGTCAACTCCCCATTCGTTATGTTTAGGCCATTGAACAGCGTCCGCGCATTGGTCGTCAAATGGGGCTGTCTGGAATTGTTCCCATCCTTAAACTTAAGCTATAGGCAGTATTTGCCGTAGCCAACGAAGGTGAACGCCAGTGAGCCAGTCAGACGTCGATCAGCGCATCCAGCAGTTGGTCTCGGAATTCAAGTTGCTGAGTCCATTCTTCGCGGGGTATCCGGTCAACCAGAACTTCGATTATTCATCGTTGTACCCGTTGATGGATTTCGCCGCCAACAATGTGGGCGATCCCTTCAGCTACTCACGCTATCAGGCGAACACGCACGAGACTGAGCGCGAGGTCGTGCATATGGTTGCCGAGTTGATGAGGCTGCCACCGGACGACGCCTGGGGCTATGTCACTGCCGGCGGCACAGAGGGCAATATGTACGGCATCTATGTGGGGCGCGAGATGCTCAGAGACCCCATCGCCTACTTCTCACAGGACACCCACTATTCCGTGCTGAAAATCCTGCACGTCCTGGGCATCCGCAACATCATGGTCCGCAGCCAGGAGAACGGCGAGATTGACTACGATGACCTGCGGGAGTCCATGCGGATTCACAGGGACGCGCCGGCGCTCATTGTCGCTAACATCGGGACGACCATGAAAGGCGCGATCGACGATCTTGACAAGATCCGGGCAATCATCGACGACCTGGCTTTGACCCGCACATATATCCACGCCGACGGCGCGTTTCACGGCATGATTCTTCCCTTCGTCGATAACCCCCAACCCTTTGGCTTTGACAGCGGCATCGATAGCATCGCCGTCTCAGGCCACAAACTCATCGGCTCGCCCATCCCGTGCGGCGTTGTCGTGACAAGAAAGGAATACACCGCGCAGATCGGCCGAGCCATCGAGTATGTCGGCGCACTGGACACAACGTTGTTGGGCTCGCGCAACGCGATCACGCCCATGATCATCTGGTACGGGCTTAACAGGAACGGTCCGGACGGCATCAGGGAGATGGTGCGACGGATGTTGGACAACGCGGAGTACGCGGTGCAGAAGTTCAACGACGCCGACATCCCCGCATGGCGCGGCGAGAACAGCCCCATCGTCGTCTTCCCGCGTCCGTCAGACTATGTGCTGTTCATGTGGCAGCTCGCCCCCTACGGGGATATCGCCCATATCATCACGATGCCCCACGTCACCCGTGACATGATTGACAGCATCGTGCAGGACTGCCTGGAGTGGCCGGTGAAACAGGCATAAACATGCAAGCAGATCATCCAGACCGCCGGATCATCGCGTTTACCTCCCAGGGGACAAGCGGATTGGGGCTTGTCGCACAGACGCTGGGCGAGGCGGGAGTGAACATCGAATCCATCGACGGGGAATTGGCGGGCGAGTTCGGCGTCATTATGCTGCACACCAGCGATGATGATGCGGCGCTGCGGGCGCTGCTGCACGCCGAGGTGAGAGCGATCACCTCCGAGGCCGTTGTCTTTCGTCTACAGGATCAGCCCGGCGCTTTGGCAAGCGTGGCCCGGCGCTTTATCGACGCTAACCTCAACGTCCGCACTATTCACATCCTGCATCATCAGGCCGGGCACGCCATTGTCGCGGTGACGACGGACGACGACGAAAGCGCCCGCGCGCTATTAGGCGACAATTTGCTGATGTAAGGGGCTCGAGCAGTTCCAGTTTCCGTGTTTTCTCCCCACGGCGCATGCTCATTTGTTGCTCATGTACAAGTAGCGTCGCTGGTATAGTTTCGATACGGAGATTGGCTAAATTTTGAGTTCAAGAAGCGCCGAGCTACCGATACAGTTCCAGCCGGAAGAGGCCACGTCCCTCTGGGTCACGCTGATTGTGGGGGCCCAGGGCGCGGTGCTCATTCTCGCGCCAACCGTGCTGAACGTCGCAGTGGCGATTCAGGCGTCCAATCTCGATGACACTCATCTGGCCTGGGGCGTGTTCACCGCGTTGCTGATAACAGCGGCGATTACGGCTCTGCAGTCGTTCCAGGTTTGGCGATTCGGCGGAGGACACATCGTCCTCACATCCCCGGCGGCGCTGTTCATCGCAATCATGGCGGCATCAATGTCCGCCGCCGGACCATCGATGTTCGCGAACCTGCTTGTCATCTGCTGCGTCATCCAGGTTGGGCTTGCATTCTGGCTGCCAACATTCCGCCGAATCTTCACGCCGGTGGTCATCGGCACGGTGACTATGCTGATCGCCGTCAGCGTGCTGCCTATCGCATTCAACAGCATTCAGAACCTGCCCGATGACGCGCCCACTGCATCCGGCCCGCTCATCGCCGCAGCAACGGTGATCATCTCGATAATCATGACCTTGCGTGCCAGGGGACGGTGGCGTCTTGCAGGGCCATTTGTCGCCATCGTGGCCGGCTATCTGGTCGCAGTTGCCTTCGGACAGGTGGAAACGGAGCGAATCGCCCGCGCCGCCTGGTTCGGCATCCCGGAGGTTCCGGAGCTGGGCTTTGATGTGACGTTTAGCCAGGAGTTCTGGGCGCTTCTGCCCTCGTTTGCGATTCTGACCCTTGTTATCGGAATCAAGACGATCAGCGACGGCGTTGCGATCCAGCAGGGTTCGAGACGACAACCACGCGCGATCGATTTTCGCCAGATCCAGGGCATGGTGAGCGTGAACGGCATCGGCATGCTGCTGGCCGGGATCACCGGAACCCTGCCTCCCATGTCGTATTCGTCATTCAGCCTCTCATTGATCAGCCTCACCGGCGTCGCCGCACGACGGGTCGGCATCGGCGTGGCAGTGGTGATAGTGGCCTTCGCCTTTTTCTCAAAGGTCACTGCCCTGCTGCTGACGATTCCCGGTCCCGTATTGGGGGCGTACCTGATGCTGGCCATGGGCATGCTCTTCGTCAGCGGCTTGCAGACCATTCTGCGCGACGGCCTGGACCAGAAGCGCGTCCTGATAGTCGCGCTCGCAGGCTCGTTAGGCCTTGGCCTGCACAATCACCCCATCATGACGGACCTGTTTGGCGAGGTCATGGGCGGATTGCTTGGCAACGGTGCCACAATCGGTGCCGTTGTCGCGATTGGAATGACGTTCCTGTTCGAATCGTTCGGGTCACGTCTGTCACGCCTTGAAGTCACGCTGGAGAACACCTCGCTCCCGGCAATCGATGAGTTTCTCACTGGCTTGGCGTCCGGATTGCGGTGGAACGAGGCCTCCACGCTGCGACTGCGCGCCGCGGGCGAAGAGACGCTGGCCAGCCTACAAGAGCAGCAAGATGACATCGAGAACTCAGCCCCTCCGAGATTGGTCATCAAGGCACGGCTGCAGGGAAGAATGGTGGACCTGGAGTTCGTGGCAACGACGCAACACGAAAACATCGAGGACCAGCTGGCGTATCTGACCGACGAAGGCGCGATACCGACAGCCGACGATCTCTCACTCCGCCTGCTGAGATTCCACGCCTCCGCCGTGCGCCACGAGAAGTTCTACGGCGTAGACATCGTCACAGTCCAGGTAGAAGGCAGCCCGTAGCGCAACGCGGGGCCGGCGGGCAATTGCGGAAGTGGGTGCGTCGTGGTGGAGCTGAGGGGAGTCGAACCCCTGACCTCCGCATTGCGAACGCGGCGCTCTCCCAACTGAGCTACAGCCCCATGAACAGTGATTCAATTGTAGCGCACAGCAAGAGCGACGAAACGGAGTCAGGTTCGGGAATGGGTTTCAGATTCCCGCCTTCGCGGGAATGACGAATGTAGGATCGGAATGTCGGGTGACAAACAGGAAAACGCCGCCCAAGAGGGCGGCGTCTTTTCTCTATGCTTGTGCGTGAGGGACTAGCCGCCGTAGCCTCCTGCGGGGCGTTGTCCGGCACCGTCACCGCCGTCACCTTCAGACTCCTCAGCGCCGGGCGGCTCATCTTCTGCGATAGGTTCCCACTTCACGAGAGTGACATCATCTGTCACATCGTCAAAGACGGCCTGAACGCGCTGCCCGACAGCGAGCGAGCCCGGATCCTCCATCAACTGCTCCTTCGGCATGAGGACGTTGCCGGTCATGCGCGCGCCCTCATCAAGCTGGATGGTGGCGTGGACGTAAGGAGCTTCCTCCGTGAACGAAGGAATAGACGACTGATAGACGGTCGTGTAGGAGTAGACGCGTCCCTTGCCGCTGACCTTTGTCCAGACAAGCTTGTCCAGGGGCGAAAGGTCGTATGGGCACACCTCGCGGGGGAAGAAGATGAACTTGTTGCAGACAGTGCAGTATTGCACCCACAACTCATGCTTCTTCGTGCCCTCCCAGAACGGCCGTGACACATCCGGGTTGAGCGTCGCTCGCGGCAGCGGCTTGTTGTATTCGCTCGTCATGACTCTGCGTCCCCTTAGCGAATCTCGCCTTTGACGTTTCTCTTCTTGTCTCTACTAGAGTGTGTTCTCGGACCCGAGAACCAGCGTGCACATGCTGCTCGCTGTGCCGCCTCAACCATTCACCAGGCCGAGGTCATTGCGTTCTATCTGTCTTACACCCGCCTTGCCCATGATCTGGCGGGCTGCCTCAACGACATGACGGAATCCGCCAGCGAGGCCGGGCTGTCCGCCGGACAACTGGCCGCCGTCCGTGTTGATGGGGAAGGTGCCATTGTAGGTGGTGTCCGTCTCGGCAAAGAACGGTCCAATCTCACCCTTGGGTACGATTCCAGCGTCTTCCAGGCACACGGCATGGAGGATCGTGTATCAATCATAGAATTCGGCGAATTGGATATCCCGCGGTGTGTAGCCGGACATGGCGAACGCAGTCGGCGCGGAGCGGGCAACCGGCGTGACCGTGATGTCCGGTCGCTGCATTCCGCCGAAGTCATCCAGCGCCGTCGCTCCACCAAGCACGTAGGCGGGCTTGTTCAGGCTCGCATTCGCCCTCTCGGCAGTTGTAACGATGACGGCAGCCGCGCCTGCACACGGCATCACGCACTCAAGTAGTCGGAGCGGGTAATTCACATAGCGTGAATTGATCACATCCTCGTGTGTGATGGGTTGGCCGTTGAACACCGCGTTCTCGTTGCCCTGGGCGTTGGCGCGCTCGTTGGCCGCCACATGCGCCAGCTGATCCTGGGTGGTGCCGTACTTGGCCATGTGCCGCCCGTAGATCTGGGCATAGCCGGTATTTGCGCCGGCGGCGGGGCCGTAGGGGAAATCGAATTCTGCGCCAGGACCGGGAAAGCCTTCGATACCGCGCGGCAGCGCCGGATTCCTTTCTTGCGCGATGACGACGAGAACGTAGTCCGCGAGGCCATTCATGACGGCCATGGATGCCAGCGTGACGCCCGTGGCTCCGCTCGCGCCCATCATGGATGAGCCGGTGCCGAAGCGGGGGCGGATACCGAGGTACTCAGCAGCAAACCCGGGGAAGGTGTCACCACCTTCTGTAATCAGGCCATCGATCTGATCCCTTGTGATGTGGGCGTCTTCCATGGCAAGGCGAGCTGCCTGCGCCATAAGGCCACCAACGCTCATGCCGGGAATTGTCCGGCGCGTCGGGAGTTCACCGATACCGATAATTGCGGCCTCGCCTCGGAAACTCACGTCCTTATCCTCCCTGCTGGTGTCATCTGGCTCTGGCTATCAGTTAAACCTGGGATCTTTCATCCATTCGTTGTCGGCCGGTGATTCGGACCCCGGGACGGGCTCTTCGTCGACCCGTCGCCATTTGATGATTGTCCACTCCGGCGTTACGTCTTCGAACACCGCCTCGACACGTTGACTGATCTGTAAGAGCGCCGGGTCTTCGCGGTACTCCTCAGGCGAGACATCGGCCATGTTTCCGACCATTCGCACGCCCTCGTCCAGTTCGATGAGAACCTGCGCCATGGGCATGTCCTCGCCAAACGTGGGGACAGCGGGCTGGAAGACGGTTGTGTAGGAGTGGATCCGACCCATGCCACTGGCACGCGTCCAGATCAAGTCATCTCCATGACCCCAGCATGTTGGGCATGCTTCACGAGGGTAGAAGATGAAGTTGCTACATCGCTTGCAGTGTTGGAGCCAGAGCTCATGGCGCTTCGTTCCGGCCCAGAAAGGTGCGCTCACCTCCGGATTCAGATGGGGCCGTGGAACGGGCTTCGTGTATTCGGTTGTCATGACTGCATCATCTCCCAGCACATCTATGGTTGCGCTCGGTAGGTCTTTTAGAGTGCGTTCTCGGAACCGAGAACCAGCGTGCACATCGTGCTCGCGGTGCCGCCTCAACCATTCACCAGGCCGAGGTCATTGCGGGCGATCTGTCTTACGCCCGCCTTCCCCATTATCTGGCGCGCACCCTCAATAACATGGCGGAATCCGCCGGCGAGACCAGGCTGGCCGCTTGAGAGCTGGCCGCCATCCGTATTGATGGGATAGTCGCCGTTGTAGCGCGTATCCGTCGATTCAAAGAAGGGTCCGACTTCACCCTTGGGCATTAGTCCCGCATCTTCCAGGCACACGGCATGGAGGATGGTGTATCAATCATAAAATTGGGCGAACTGCATGTCGCGCGGCGTGTAGCCAGACATGGTGAACGCCGTAGGAGCGGATCGAGCCACGGGTGTCTCGGTCAGCTTGTCGCGCTGCCAGCCCATGAGCGGGTCGGTCGCGACGCCCGCGCCGAGAACGTAGACGGGTCGATTCAGGCTGTGCTTGGCGCGCTCGGCGCTCGTCACGACGACGGCCGCCGCGCCGGCACATGGCATCACGGTCTCAAGCAGCTTGATGGGATAGTTGACGTAGCGGGAATTCATGACGTCTTCATGGGTAACGGGTTGCCCCTGGAAGACGGAGTTGGGATTCTCCAGCGTATTGAACCGCTCATTGACGGCCATGTAGGCCATCTGCTCTTCCGTAGTGCCGTACTCTTCCATATGGCGGACGTACATCATGCCGTACCCGGTGTTGGCGCCGGCGGACATACCGTACGGCTCTTCAACCTCTGATCTCACGCTTGGAGGCCCACCGCCCTCCGCCGGGATGACAGGGTTGCGGGCAGTGGCAATGACGACGAGGACGTAGTTGGCGAGACCGTTCTGCACGGCCATGGATGCGAGGGTCACGCCTGTGGCCCCGCTCGCTCCCATCATGCTGGCGCCGCTGGCGAATCGCGGGCGGATGCCGAGGTATTCGGAGGCGAAACCCGGATAGACCAAGCCGCCTTCCGTAACGAGTCCGTCTATGTCTGAATAGCGGAGGTGGGCATCGTGAATCGCAATGCGTCCCACATCTCCCATGAGGCCAATCATCGACCGACCGGGCGTGGCACGTGTTGTAGGCAACTCGCCGATCCCAATGATCGCTGCTTCACCACGAAGACTCATACGTTCACCTCACGAGGGCAACGCCCTCTGCCCCGTCGTTATGCGGACACGTTACCACCGCGCTCTACCGATTGGCAAGCATATATACGAATTTGTTAGCATGTTTTTGCCCTCAATCGCTCCGCGGTGGAGAGGGTGTCTACGGGCTAGTGCCCACGGGCAGTCATTGTAATCAATTCAAGCACTTCACTGCTGGATATCGAGCCGATGAATTCGTCCGAGGATTCATCTTTGACGGGAAGCACCGTCAGGGAATTATCGATCATCTGCTGCAGGGCGTCCTCAATCAGTTCTTCCTCGCCCACAGATGGGGTGTTCTCACGCAACACCCGGCTCAGCGGCGTGTCGTCCCAGTCGGCGCGGGGAAGATAACGCAGCATACTCAGCGACACGATTCCTGCCAGCTTCCCGTCATCGACAATCACGTAGTCGTGTTGTTCCGGCAGCAACCAGAATTCGGTGAACGCTTTAACGGTAGTTGACTGTTCCGCATAGCTTCGGGACCGATCCAGGATGTCCCCTACCTTTATCCCGTCCAGCGCGAATGGAACCAGCGACGGGGGTACTTTGCCTGTGCTCGCCACTTCATCAGAATGCTCAAGTCGGTTCAGGGCGAAGCTGATTCCGAACGGCGATAGGAGCATGTACCCGAGCATAACGACCACAAGCAGGGAGAACACTGCCTCGTCGATGCCGCCCGTCTGGAACAACAACAGCAGCAGAGCAATCTCCGCCACGCCCTTGGCCATCAGGCCCGCTGAAATGGCGAATGGCGCTTGAAGTCGCACGATGTAGGTGCTCAGGAATGCTCCCGTGAATTTTCCGGCCAGCGGGATCAGGACAAGCGCCGCGATGGTCGCAATTGGCAGGTTGAGGAAATCCATGCTCAGGTGCAGTCCTGCAGAGGCAAAGAAGAGCGGCACAAAGAATCCCTCTGCAGCGCTGTGAATGCCGGGCATGATGTCTCGTCGAACCTGGTACGGCAGCATGGAGAGGGCCGCGCCAAAGAGCAGCGCTCCGAGTGAGCCATGCAACCCGACTTCCTCAGCGCCCACAACCACCAGGAAGAGTCCGCCAAGGAGCACTCCGAAGGACAGCTGCGGAACGCGCAGGAAACGATGCAGGCGAACAATGATCCATGGAAGAACCTTGGTGGAAAATAGCCACGTCAGGGCAGCGAATCCCAGGATCTGCCCGATGATGACAAGGGCGCTGACGGCGTTAATTGAATCATCGGATTCGCCTGCGAAGAATTGTTCACTGATCGCGAACCCAACAACAAACAGCGCAATCAACTCGGCGATAACCACCGCGGTGAAAATCTGAACGCCCACCGGCTCCTTTAAGCGGCCCTCGTCGACAAGCACCTTCGCGACCAATCCAAGGCTGGACAATGAGAGTATGCCGGCGAGCCCCAGCGCGTGTTCAAATTCCAGGTCCAGGCCCAGATCAAACAGGAAATCGGACGTGACCCCCAGGGAAATCAGCAACGAGATGGCCACCGATAGCGAGGCGGCGAGAAAGAGGCGACCTCGGACGGCGGCGAGGAAGCCCCGGATGTCCAGCTCTTCAATTCCGATAAGGAAGAAGAAGATGAAGATTCCGATGCTGAGGATGATCTCTATTTCAGCGCCCGGCTCCACGATTCCCAGGATCGGGCCAAGGATGATTCCGGTTACGGCATAGGCGATGATGGCATTCAGGCCGAATCGCTTGAAGACTCCCTCAAGGAGTTTGGCAAGGACAATCAGCAGGCCAACTGCCAAAAGGGCTTCGTGCAGTTCCATTCGATGCGCCCCCCGGCGAGACGTGATTCCGGGCTGCCTTCCGGATGCGGCGCGATTCCCTTAGCCCATGGTCACGTATCGCCAACCAGCGCTTATTCTAGCGCAGATAGCGCGAGGGATTCCTACTCCGCTGCGCCCTCATCTGCGTAGTGGACCTGCCAGTTGATGCCGAAGCGATCCGTGCAGGAGCCGAAGTAGTCGCCCCAGAACATGTCCTGGAGTTCCATCGTGACCTCTCCGCCGTCCGAGAGCGCGGCAAAGACGCGGTCGACGTCCTCGCGCGTGGGCGCGGAATAACTGACGGAGTAGTTGGAGCCGACAACGAGGGGCGGGCCGAAGCCGGGCGGCGTATCGCTTCCCATGAGGACGCTGTCGCCGATGGGCAGGCCGACATGCATGACCTTGCTGTCCCACCCGTCCGGCATGGGTGGCATATCATCGGAGGGCGGCATGTCCGCAAACGTCATCATGTTCAAGAACTCGCCCCCAAAGATACCTCGATACGCCTCAAACGCCTCCATGCAGTTCTCCTCAAAGTTCAGATAGATGGAGAGGCTGGGGAAGGGCTGCTGCTCGTTTGTCATAACAATGTCCTTTTCTCTTCTCAATATGGAAATGGTTCGGAGTTTTTAGATATAGAAACTACTTACAATTCAGATGTCACTGTCGTTATTTCCTACGTCCTCTATCAGTTCTCCCCCCCTACACCGCTGCTGCTCCTGCTACTGCGCAGTCTTCGTCTTGTTGGCCGGTGCCGCCGCCGACGCCGACTGCGCCGATGACCTCGCCGTCTTTCTCAATCGGCACCGCGCCCTGGCTCAGGATCATGTGGTCGCCCTCGCCGGCCTTGATGCCCTGGAAGATCGGCCTGTCCGCCATGTCCTGGAAGAATGCGCTGGGTCGCTTGAACGCGGCCGACGCAATCGCTTTGCCGTGTGAGCCGTAGACGCCTGCCCAGATCGCGTCATCCATCCTTGCGAATGAGACGAGCCTGCCGCCCGCGTCAACGACGGCGATGCTCATCTTGGTGCCCTGCTCGTTGGCCGTGGCTATCGCGGCCTCGATAACCTTGTTCGCCTCGTCCAGTGTGATTGAGCGTGCCATTCCCCTCTCCCCTCTCTGATGGTTCTCTTGTCGATGCACGCCGTCGCCTCGCGGCAGATGGCGTACATGGGTTTATGGTAGCGCAGAACTCCCTTGTCATTCTGAACGGAGTGCAGCGGAGTGAAGAATCCATGAACTCGTCCGGAGAGCAAATGGAGGCTTTGGATTCCTCGGCTGCGCTCGGAATGACAGAGCGGACGCCTTCGACAGGCTCAGGCTGAGCGGCGCGCGCTATGCGGCATATTAGGCGAGCAGCCTGGCCGCCATGTCCCTCGCCTCGTCACGTGTGGCCACGATTTGGTTCGAGGGAACTTGCTTGAGAACCTCAAGGGCATTGAGATTGCGTTCCGGCATACCCGACAGACCCATCACGATGCAGTGCGTGTCTTGAATGATGGCGGTCTCCACCAGTTGTTCGACCACCAGGGCTGCGCTTTCGTCGATGTAGACCGTATCGGAAAAGTCCAGGATAACGACCTCATGCTCCCGAATGTCTTCACCGATGGTGTCAATGAGTTTGCCTGAGGATGCGATCGTAAAGGTTCCTCGTAGGGCCACAAGTCCGACCCTGGCCGAAAAGTCATCGAACTGATCTTGATTGGGATGCTCCGCGAAGAAGACCTGGTCCAGAATGGGGACGGAGATAACACTGTCAAGCTCGAGACGTTCAAATTGGCGCGCGTTGGTGACAGCCGCGGCAATCATTCCAACCGCAACAGCAGCAACCAGGTCAACAAACACCGTCAGTCCGAACGTGAGCAGCATGACCACCAGGTGCTCTCGTTGAACGCGGAACATGCGAGTGACGAATCGCCAATCAATGGTATCGAGGGCGACCTTAACCAGGATTCCGGAGAGAACGGCGCTCGGAATTAACTCAACGTAATTGCCGAACCGCATCACAATAACCACAAGAATCGCGACGGCCAGCACGCCGGAAATGAGGGTTGATCCGCCTGCGCGAATATTGGCGACTGTGTTTGGTGTGGCGCCGGCGCCGGGCAGGCCTCTGATGAACCCGGTGATGACATTGCCGATGCCTTGCGCCAGAAGCTCCTTACTCGCATCGTTTCGCGAACGAGTCATTGAATCTGCGGCAAGCGCCGTTAGCAACGTGTCAACAGATCCAACGAGCGCGATGACCAACGCGGGCTCAATGGCCCGCACGATGAATCCAGGGTCAAGGTGCGGCAACTGGAGTAGCGGGATGTCGGTGGGAACGGCCCCAACGGATGGGGCGTCTTTCAGCCATAGGAGGCTGATGGCCGTTCCCACTGCCAGCGCGACCAGAGTCGGCGGCAAATACCTCTGAAATTTCCTGGGCCAGAGCATGGCCACTGCAAGCGTCATGATAGCTATCAGAAGGGCGCTGCCTCGAAACTCATTCATGAGTTCAGGAATGTCTGCAATTGTGGAAAACAGTCCACCAACGCCTACATGCCCGCCCATGAAGGGCTCCAGCTGCCCCACGATGATGATCACGCCGACGCCGCTCATGAACCCTGATATGACGGAATACGGGGTGTAAGTGACGAAACGTCCGATTCGCAGCAGGCCGAACATGACCTGAATCAGTCCGGCCATGATGACGATTGTGAACGCCTCTGAGATGTTGTCGGCGTGCGCGGCGACAATGACCGCCATGGCCACCGTCATTGAGCCTGTGGGGCCTGATATCAGGGATCTCGTGCCGCCGAACACAGCGGTAAAGAACCCGACGGAAATTGCGCCGTAAATGCCGGCGGCCGGACCCAGACCGGCCGCGATACCAAAGGCCAGTGCAACCGGCAGACCAACGACAGCTGCCGTTACGCCCCCGACAACGTCGCCTCGGAGTGTTTGCAGGCTATAGCGCCGATCTGACCCTGGAAGAAGTTGAAGCACAGGCGAGTCCGCGGCCTTTATCCAGCAAGACACAGGCACGAATGCCCGGTGTTCGGTTCCCCTTTACACCCCGCAATGTTATACCTTTTCGCGCTGAGGCGGCGACGCCCGGCGTAGGCGGAAGCACGGGGCGGCATGCTAGACTCGCGGCGTGCGACTACTCCTGACAAACGACGATGGCATCCATGCTCCCGGAGTCCGCGCGCTCGTTAAGGCGCTGCGCGGGTTGGGCGAGATCACCGTCGTTGCGCCGGACCGCGAGCAGAGCGGTATGGGCGCGAGCTTCACACTGCATAGACCCGTGCGGGTGAGGCGTTTACAGACACGGGGCGTTCGCCATTATGCCGTGGACGGAACGCCGGGCGACGCAGTGATTGTCGCGCTCGGCCACATCATGGCGGAGGAGAAGCCGGACCTTGTCATCTCCGGCATCAACCACGGAACAAACCTGGGAGCAGACGTGTTTCTCTCCGGCACGGTGGGGGCGGCCCTGCACGCGCATTTCCGCGGCATTCCTTCCATAGCTATCTCTATGCCCCTGCGCAAGCGACTGCGATACCGCACGGCAGCCACGGTGGCGCACGCGCTGGCGAAGCAGATTCTGGCCGATACCGAAAGCTACTCCGGGCTCCTCTTTAATGTGACGGTGCCCAACCTGGGGCTGGAAAAGCTGCGGGGCGTCGAAATCACGAACCTCATCCCGCGCGCTGTCAATTTCGATGTCACGCACGGCAACGATGGGCGGCGCGATTACTACTGGATCAGCGTCGAGCGGCAAACACGATCCCGTCGAAAGGTCGATATACAAGAGGGTACTGACGTGTGGGCGCTGCGCGAGAAGAAGGTGTCCATCACGCCGGTTCAGATGGACGCGACCGCATACGGTGCAATCGAGAAGCTGGACGGGCTCCAGGAGGCGGTTAAGGGGCTGACGGGAGAGGGCGTTCCCAATTGACGGAATAGCGGCGCAAATGCTACTTTCCTATCTGAGACGGGATTCGTCCCGTCATTTTTTGCGAAACGGGTAGGAGGGCTAACCAGGAATCATGGATGTTGCTGTTGCCGCGTCCCTAGGCGCCGGGGTTTTGGCGCTGATCTTTGCAGCAATTCTGATCTATCGCGTGATGCAGGTGGATCCAGGGAACGAGACGATGCAGCGCATCGCCGTCGCGATTCAAGAGGGCGCGATGGCATTCCTGCGCCGAGAATATACCTACCTCGCCGCGTTCGTGGTTGTCGTAGCGATTATCGTCGCCCTCCTTGTTGAACCGCGCACCGCAGTTGCCTACATTCTCGGCGCGTTAGTCTCAGCCGTCACCGGCGCGCTCGGCATGTTGGTCGCCACACGAGCCAACGTTCGGACGGCTGCCGCTGCCGTCCAGGGACTCAACCCGGCGCTCCGTGTCGCGTTCTCAAGCGGCGCGGTGATGGGCATGTCCGTTGTGGGGCTTGGACTGCTCGGCGTCGGCCTCATGTATGTCGTCTATTCCAATATCTATCCGGACATCGATGCTGCAGAAATCATGAAGTGGGTGGCCGGATTCAGCTTCGGCGCATCATCCATCGCGCTGTTCGCCCGCGTGGGCGGCGGCATCTACACGAAGGCCGCAGACGTTGGCGCGGACCTTGTCGGCAAGGTTGAACAGGGCATCCCGGAGGATGACCCGCGCAACCCCGCCACCATCGCAGATAACGTTGGCGACAACGTGGGCGACGTGGCCGGTATGGGCGCGGACCTCTTCGAGTCGTATGTTGGCTCGATCATCGCCGCCATGGCCATCGCCGCGACGGCGTACGCCATCGCTGACTACGACGCATCTTTCATGATCCTGCCAATGGCGATTGCAGGCGCGGGAATCGTGAGCTCCATCATCGGCACGTTCCTCGTTCGCTCCGGTGAGCAGGCCTCATTCGGCAGCCTCTTGTGGTCGATACGACGTGGCATCTTTGCCTCCGCAATCATCGTCGCTATCGCCACATTCGCCGTCGTCAACTACCTTGAATTCTCGGACGTTGAGGTTGGCGGCCAGACGATCGCGGCCTCCGACGTGGGTTTGCGTCTATTTGGCGCGGTGCTCGTCGGACTTATTGGCGGCGTGATTATTGGTCTCATCACCGAGTACTACACGTCCTATGACTACAGCCCCACGAAGAAGATCTCCCAGTCCGGCGAAACGGGCCCCGCCACTGTAATCATCAGCGGCTTTGCGACAGCCATGCAGAGCACGGTAGTCCCGGTTCTCGTGGTCGGCGGCGCAATCTGGATCGCATTTGAACTCTTCGGGTTCTACGGTGTGGCAATAGCGGCCGTCGGTATGCTGTCAACACTGGGCATCACACTCGCGACTGACGCCTACGGCCCCGTTGCGGACAACGCGGGAGGCATCGCCGAGCAGTCTCACCTCGACCCTGAGGTGCGGGAACGGACGGACGCGCTCGACTCGTTGGGCAACACAACGGCCGCGACGGGCAAGGGCTTTGCCATCGGCTCAGCCGCCCTGACGGCGCTGGCGCTCATGGCGGCCTATGCCCAAGCCGTTGATCTTACTGTCATCAGCCTGCTTGACTCCAAGACCCTTGTGGGTCTGTTCATCGGCGCGATGCTGCCGTTCCTGTTCTCCGCGTTCACGATGGCCGCCGTTGGCCGTGCCGCGAATGCGATGGTCAATGAGGTGCGGCGCCAGTTCCGGGAGATTCCCGGGATCATGGAGGGCACAGCTGAGCCGGAGTACGCCAAGTGCGTGGACATCAGTACCCGCGGCGCGTTGCGAGAGATGGTGGTGCCGGGCGTGTTGGCAGTTGTGGCCCCGGTTCTTATCGGCGTATTCCTGGGCAAGGAGGCGCTTGGCGGACTGCTCATCGGCTCCATCGCAGCCGGGTTCATGCTCGCCGTCACGATGGCGAACGCGGGCGGCGCGTGGGACAACGCCAAGAAGTTCGTCGAAACGGGCAACTTCGGCGGCAAGGGCACCCCGCATCATGAGGCGACCGTGGTGGGCGACACCGTAGGAGATCCTTTCAAGGACACCAGCGGACCGTCCCTCAACATCCTGCTCAAGCTGATGTCCATTGTCGCTCTCGTCTTTGCACCGCTGTTCCTGGACTTCGGCCCGATCCTGTAGAACCTAGGCAGGTACATAAACAGCGGCAGGACGCCGGCGTCCTGCCGCCTTGCGCGTCTACAATGAATAAGCCATGGTAGCCACTGTCCAAACTGAACTAGCTCTTGAGCCCGTCATTGGGCTTGAGGTACACGCGCAGTTGCTGACACAGAGCAAGATGTTCTGCGCCTGCTCCACCGACTACACAGGCGCGGAGCCAAACACGCGCGTCTGCCCGGTGTGCATGGGCCTGCCGGGAACGCTGCCCGTCATCAATCGGCAGGCCGTCGCGGCGACAATCATGACCGCGCTCGCGTTGAACTGCGAGATCGCCGAGGATACCAAGTTCGATCGCAAGAACTACCCCTACCCTGACCTCATGAAGGGTTATCAGATCTCCCAGTTCGATCTGCCTCTCACACGCAATGGGTGGTTGGGAATCGAACCGGAGGGGGACGAACCGCGCAAGATCGGCATCACGCGCGTCCACCTTGAAGAGGACACCGCCCGTCTGACGCACCGAGTCGATGTCACAGGAGAAACGTATTCGCTCGTAGACATCAATCGCTCCGGTGTGCCCCTCATGGAGGTCGTCGGCGAGCCTGACCTGCGCTCCCCGGAGGAAGCGCGCCTCTATCTCACAAAGCTGCGATCCATCCTGCAATACCTCGGCGTTTCGAACGGCAACATGGAGGAAGGCAGTTTCCGTTGCGACGCCAACATCTCCATGCGCAAGCCCGGCGACCCGCTGCCCAAGTGGAAAGTCGAAGTCAAGAACATGAACTCCTTCCGCGCCGTCTTTCGCGCGTTGGAGTTTGAAGTTGAGCGACAGACAGACCTGATTGAACGCGAAGAACGCATCCCGCAGGAGACTCGCGGCTGGTCCGAGGAGGCGGGTGCGACGCTCTCCCAGCGTTCCAAGGAATACGCTCAGGACTACCGCTATTTCCCGGAGCCGGACCTGCCTCCGCTGGTCGTCAGCAGGGGATGGGTCGACGAGCTACGTCAGTCGCTCCCCGAGCTCCCGGATGCGCGGCGTGTCCGCCTTATAAGTGATTTTGCCCTGTCTGCCTATGATGCCGGTCTGCTCACGGCCAGCCGAGCTACCGCCGACTATTTCGAGCAGGCGTTGGCGGCATCCACGCAGACGCAGGGAGATGCGCGGCAGGCGCGGGCAAAGGCTGTGGCGAACTGGATCGCCGGTGATCTGACCCACCTGCTCAGCGAGGCCAACTCGGATATTGCGGATTCCCCTATTTCCGCCTCTGCCCTTGCGGCCATGCTCGATCTGATGGACGACGGCACCATAAGCGTCCGGATGGCCAAGGAAGTCTTCCCGGAGATGTTCAGCACGGGCAGGACCCCGCAAGATATCGTCGTCGAAAAGGGGCTAACCCAGATTAACGACCAGGATGCGCTGGCTGCCGCGGTTCAAGAGGCCATCGAAGCGAACCCGAAGGCAGTTGCTGATTTCCAGAAGGGCAAGCAGAACGCCGTCGGCTTTCTCGTGGGCCAGGTGATGCGGGCCACGCGGGGACAGGCCAACCCGCAGGTTGCCAATCAGCTGGTGGCCGAGCAGCTGGCTGCGGTCGCCTCGGGCGCAGATGAGGCAGAATAGATGCGGGTCATGCAGCCCAAATAGGAAAGCGAAATTGAATTAATGTTTACTGTCATCATTCACGTGCTGCAGCTTCTTGTAGCTGTTCTGCTCATCGGCGCCATCCTGCTGCAAGCAAGAACGCAGGATCTGGGCGGTGTGTTCGGCGCAGGCGCATCAGTCTTTCGGGCGCGCCGGGGCTTTGAAAAGACACTCTTTCAGGCCACAATCGGCCTTGCCGTCATCTTTGTCGTGCTGGCCATCGCCAGCTCCCGCTTTACGGGCTAGGTGAGCGCGGGGCGAACCTCAGCAGCAGCTCATCCCGCCGACGCTCTTGAGGTCAATGGCGCGGGCATTGGGTGAGGCGGCGGAAGGCAGGTCTGTCGTCACGGCGACAAATTCAATGGGCTGCTCGGCGCAAGCACAGGCCCCTTCGCAATCACATGCATCGGCGAGAATCCTGCCGTTTGTGCCGAGTCGGATGAGTCCCTCAAACTGCGTCGTACTTGCCATCGCTGCGCTCCCATTTACCCGTTGATTAACCAGTACCTGAAATCAGTATGCCACGAGATAGTGCGGCCGACTGAACTAGATCTTACTGGTGACCAGGCAAGTGGCCTGCGCCATGAGGGTTGTGGTCGGAACTGCTGTCAGCACCGTTGGTGACTTCAAGAGCATGCGCAGCCAGCCGCAACGCCGCTTCCCCTGCCGTGAGTGAACCACCCTCCTCCGGCGGCTTGACGTGGATGAAGAAGTCATTCGCCATCTCGGGCGAGGGAAACTGGTCCGGCCAGAAGAACGTGAAACCCGCCTGACGCGCTGTCTGCTGATCGAGCGGCCTGTCCCCGACGTGCCAATACGTGCTGAGATCCGGATACCTTTCTTTTAATGTAGGCATGTGATGCTTGAGGATCACAAAGTCAGGCTCAAGGCCATAACCGTTCCACATGAGCGTCTGCGAACTCTCCGGCCGGTCCGAGGCGCTGCCGACAACGGCTCCTTTCGACCGAAAGTACTCGACGTGCTCCCGTGTCAAGACGCCATTCGGGTCGCCAAACTCCATCGTCCCGTCAATATCAAAGGTGATAAGCCACATGGGCGCAGCTATTCTCCGGAAAGTCCTGGTGCGGTGCCGTTACTGTACGCACCGCTTGCAATTGGCGTCAAGATTCGGTAAAAGTCGTAATATATTCGCTTATTCGTATTGAAAGATTCCAACTCTGGAGTTTTCAATGGCCGAGAATGCCCGTGAACGGCCCTCACCGGCTTTCCCGTTGTTCGAAACGCCATTCCGTGCCACGCGCCGTATCCTCCAGCACAACTCCCAATTCAGCAAGTCGATCACGCAGGTTGTCTGCCAACGCGAATTGCTTCTCTTTGCGCAGCGCTGTGCGCGTCTCAATCAGCAATTCCACGAACGGAGCAGCATCCCCTGCACCGCCTGCTGTACCGGGTTGTTCAAGTCTCAGACCGAGCACGCCGCCAAGTTCACGGAGCAGCGCGCACGCCTCTGAAACGTCTGCGCCATCCCCCGCCGCGCGGTTGATTTCCCGTGTCATGTCAAAGAGCGCGGCGAGCGCCTGGGGAGTGTTGAGGTCGTCATCCATTGCCTCATAGAACCGCTCCCGGAATACGTCCACGTCGGGCGCATCACCCTCGCCGCTAGATGCCCATGCGGCGCGAGACAGTCGTTCAGCCGCGCGCGCCGATGCCGCCACGCCTTCGTCCGTCCACGTCAGCGGCATCCGGTAGTGGGAGGTCAGCACGAACAACCGGAACGCGTCCGCGCCGTGCTGCTCAACAACGTCCCGAATGGACACGAGGTTGCCGAGCGACTTGCTCATCTTCTCCTCGCCCATTTGCAGGAGGCCGTTGTGGAGCCAGTACTGCGCGAACGGCGCGGTTCCCGTGAACGCCTCCGTCTGCGCGATCTCATTCTCGTGGTGCGGGAATATCAGATCCGCGCCGCCACCATGAATATCAATTTTCTCGCCCAGGTAGCTGAGGGACATGGCAGAGCATTCGATATGCCAGCCGGGGCGACCCGGGCCCCATGGGCTGTCCCATGAAGGCTCACCCTCCTTCGCGCCCTTCCAGAGCGTGAAATCCAGCGGCGATTCCTTTAATTCATTGGGCGCGATGCGCGCCCCCGCCATCATTCCGTCCAGCGTGCGGTGCGAGAGCTTGCCGTACGTATCAAACTTGCCGACGCGAAAATACACATCGCCATCGGAGGCATAGGCAAAGCCACGTTCAATAAGGCCCCCAATCATCTCCAGCATCGAGGGAACCTCAGCAGTTGCGAGTGGATACTCGTCCGCGGGCAGCACATTCAGCAGCGCCATGTCCTCGCGAAAGAGGTCCATATAGCGGCCGGCGAGCGCCTCAGCCGTCTCTCCGGTCTCCTGCGACCGCGCGATAATCTTGTCGTCCACGTCCGTGAAGTTTTGCACCACCCGAACGTTGTAGCCGCAATGGGCGAGATAGCGCTTCACCACATCAAAGATGACGTAGCTCATGCCGTGTCCGACGTGTGAATCGGAGTACGGGGTGACGCCGCAGACGTACATGAGTACGTCCGGCGGATTATGCGGCGTGAACTCGGACTTCTCGCCGCTCAGCGTGCTTGTCAGACGCAACATCAGGCCTCAGCCTCAAGCGCAACAATGACGTGAGCCGCGATGACCGCGGCTCCCTGTGCGCTGCCCAGCGGCAGACCCTCGAGTGTCTTGAATTTAAGGTTCAGTTTGTGTGGCTCGACTCGAAGTTTCATGGCAAGAGATTGAATCATGGCGTCCCGATATGAACCAAGGCGGGGCGCGTCCGCATAGAGCGTAGCATCGGCGTTTCCGAGTCGCAATTGACGCCCTTCCACCATATCCATCGCGTGGCGCAGAAGTTCCATGCTGTCCGCGTCCTTGAAAGCAGGATCGGTACTGGGGAAGTGCTGGCCGATATCGCCCAAACCTGCCGCTCCGAGCAACGCGTCCGTCAGCGCGTGCGCCAGTACGTCCGCATCCGAATGGCCCTGCAGACCACGGTCATGCTCTATCCGTACCCCGCCCAGGATGAGTGCCTTGCCCTCCACCAAAGGATGGCTGTCGAACCCAAGTCCAACACGCGCACCAGCCACTAAGAACCCGCCTCCGGCTCATCAGGCGCGCCAATACCCCGGTGACGAAGCACCGCCTCGGCAACCGCCACGTCAATCGGCGTTGTCACCTTGATATTTCCGGGGTCGCCCTCAAAGATGTGAACTGGCTCACCGAGGGCCTCCACAAGACTCGCGTCGTCCAAAACGAGATCTGCCGGTGCCTCTGCGTGGGCCCGATTCAGCAGTTCGATACGAAAGGCCTGCGGGGTCTGGGCAGCGTACAGCCGCGACCTGTCCGGTGTTGCGACAATCCGTCCGCCCTGCCCTCTTTCCTTAATGGTGTCCTGTACGGGCACAGCGGGAACCGCCGCGCCATGCTCACGCGCTGCCACAACGCCCCGTGCAATCAGCTCCGTCGTAACGCAGGGGCGCGCGCCATCATGCACCAGCGCGACGTGACTGTCGTCCGGCACAACCCGCAGACCGGCCAACACGGATTCGCGTCGTGTGGCTCCTCCCGCGCAGACCGCCGAAACCTTGCACAGCCCCATCGATGAGACGAGGGACGCCGCCTTGCCGACGGAGTCGGACGCAACTACGAGCACGATGTGGTCGACGTCTTGAGAGTCCTCCATCGCGCGCAGAGAATAGGCCACCATCGCGCGGCCAAGCAGTGGTTGAAAAGCTTTCTGCACGCCGCCCATCCGCTCACCGGAGCCGGCGGCGACAATGATGCCGGTGGTGGCTCCGGTCATTATCTCGTCACGAGATTAAGCAGGCGGCCGGGCACGTAGATGACCCGGGCGGGGTCTGCGCCATTCAGCGCCGTCTGAATCTTCTCGCTGGCCAGCGCGACCTCCCGCGCGGCGTCCTCGGCAATATCGGCGGCCACCGTCAGGCGGTCACGCAGCTTGCCGTCCACCTGCACGATCAACGTAATCTCTTCAGATTTCGTCAGGGCGGAGTCGTATTCAGGCCACGACTGCTGATGGATGGAATACGGCTTTCCGGTCATCTCCCACAGCTCTTCGGTGAGATGCGGCGCGATGGGGGCGAGCAGCAAGAGTAGGTTGTCATACGCCTCACGCCACTCCGGGCTGCGTGCCGCCTCAGGGTTATCGGACTCGATGCGCGATAACGTATTGGTGAACGTCATCAGCGCGGCGATCATCGTATTGAACTGAAAATCCTTGATGTCTTCGGTCGCCTTCTGGATTGTTCGGTGCATCTCGCGGGTGAGTTCAGTTGCAATGCCAGGGGGGGCGGGCGCGCCTTCATCGCGGCATCGCGCCTCACACAACTCCCACACGCGATTGAACCACCGGGGGACGCCACGGATGCCCTGCGTGCTCCACGCCCCGCCCTGGTCCCACGGCCCCACGAACATCAGATATGCGCGCACGGCGTCCGCACCAAGTAACGAAGTCTGCTCATCAGGATTCACCACGTTGCCGCGGCTCTTGGACATCTTCTCGTGATCCTCACCGAGAATGACGCCCTGGTTAAAGAGCTTCTTGAACGGTTCGTCAAAGTTCAGGAGGCCAAGATCGCGCAGGGCTTTTGTGAAGAATCGCGCGTAGAGCAGGTGCATGACGGCGTGCTCCGCACCGCCCGTATACAGGTCAACCGGTGCCCATCGCGCCATCTCCGCAGGGTCAAAAGCTGTATTCGTGCCCGCGTCCGGGCTTGTGTAGCGGAACTGGTACCACGCGGAGTCGACAAACGTATCCATCGTGTCAGTCTCGCGTTCCGCGTCCGCGTTGCCGCATTGCGGGCAAGCTGCGTGGCGGAACCCCTCGTGATATCTGAGCGGGGATTCACCCGTCGGGAGGAACTCTGCGTCATCCGGCAAGACCACCGGAAGTTGATCCTCAGGAACCGGAACGATGCCGCAATCCGGGCAGTAGATGATAGGTATTGGCGTGCCCCAGTACCGCTGGCGGGAGACTAGCCAGTCTCTCATGCGGTAGGAAACGGTCGGCCCGCCCCAGCCTTTCTCCTCCAGGTGTTTCGCGACAGCCGCCTTGCCATCTTCATTCGACAGTCCGGTGAACGGCCCGGAATTGACCATGACGCCGGGATCGATATACGCCTCGTTTAGCGGCGAGCCATCGTAGCCCTCAGGCGCTATGACAGTCTCGATCGGTATTCCGTACTTGTTTGCGAATTCAAAGTCGCGCTCATCGTGTGCAGGCACACCCATCACCGCGCCGGTGCCGTGCGTGGCGAGCGCGTAGTCGGCAATCCACAGAGCGACCTTTTGACCGTTGAGCCGGTTGATGCAATACGTGCCCAACGGCACGCCAGTCTTTTCCTTATCCACGGCCAGCCGTTCAATCTCAGTCAGACGCCGCGCCTGTGCCACGTAAGCCTCCACCTCGGCGCGCTGCTCGTCGGTCGTCAATGCCGGAACCAGCGGATGCTCCGGGGCGAGCACCATGAAGGTGACGCCGTATGTGGTGTCCGGCCGCGTTGTGAACACACGTAGTTCGTCAACATCCACGCCGGGCACATCAAGCTCAAACGAAATCTCAGCCCCCTCGGAGCGCCCGATCCAATTGGTCTGCATCAGATTGATACGCTCAGGCCAATCAATCTTCGAGTTGTCCAGCAGTTCCTCGGCATAGTCGGTGATGCGGAAGAACCACTGCTCCAGGTCGCGTTGGTACACGACTGTCCCGCAGCGTTCGCACGTGCCGTCAGGCATGACCTGTTCTCTTGCGAGCGTCGTCTGATCCTTCTCACACCAGTTAACAGGAGCCATTGCACGGTAGGCGATGCCGTTCTCAAACATCTTGAGGAAGAAGTATTGGTTCCACTTGTAGTACTCGGGCAAGCACGTGATGACCTCGCGTCGCCAGTCGTAGCCCGCGCCGATGGTCTTGAGTTGCCCGCGCATACGGTCGACGTTGTCCAGCGTCCATGTCTGCGGATGGATTCCACGCTGGATGGCCGCGTTTTCCGCAGGCAGGCCGAACGCGTCGAACCCCATCGGATGAAGCACGTTGTAGCCGCGCATCCGCATATAGCGCGCGTGGGCGTCAGCCGGTGCTTCCGCATACCAGTGGCCGACGTGCAGATCGCCGGAGGTATACGGGAACATCGTGAGGGCGTACCACGTGGGGCGGGAATCGTCAGGGTTGGCCTCATTGAGGCCGTCCGACTCCCACCGCTCCTGCCATTTCCGATCAAGCGCAATGGGATCGTATCTGAGGTTGTATGGATTGCCTTCGCGCCGCTCCACTGCCATAGAAGCCTGTCCCCTACGTAATTTTCCGCCGTTATTGATGCCTTTGCAGTATACAGGGCGCCACTCTGCGACATGCTTTCGGCGCCTATACTGGAGCGGCGCAGGGACAGCAATGAACTACCTGGTTGAAAAGGTGTCTGAGGATGCCGAAACGAAACAGCACGTGCTCATCCTCCACAGCACGGAGGGAGAGGACCGGCTGGCGCTAAACGTTCTGGAAAAGGAGGCCGTCGTTCTCGGCAGCCTCCTGGCGGATGACGGAATGCCGGGCAGGAACGTCCTCGACCACCTCAAGGACACGGCGTCACGGGGCGCAGGCGTCGTCCTGGGCATCAAATTACTGATGATTGACTCGCGGGACGGCCCCGCCCTCACCCCGGTGCTGATTATGCGGAAGGCTGATTCGCCTGTGGAACAAGCCGTGCCGGCCTCGTTGGCGCATGCCGCCGCGTGGTCGGTCGCGTTGAACATGCCGTTCGAGATAGACGACGACCTGGTGTCGGCGCTCCAGTCCATCGTGGCCGTCATACCGGGGGAGCCGCCCAGCGGCTTCCGCGAGTTTCTTGCCGGGCTTGATGAGATAGACAGGGTATGAGGGAAGTGCCAATTTACACGCCTGTCATTTGACGTTTGTGGGCGTGTGCTATAGTATTCGATTGTGCTTGGGTGGACGTCGACCCGTTAGATCGCACCGATATGCCTGTTCGCTGGGTAGTGAAACATGCCCCGCGAGCGGGCTTTTTCTGCTTGTGTAGAGGGAGGAGCGCCGAATGGTCGCAACCATGAGGGAGTCAATCAAGAACTACTCGCGGGTCGATGAAATACTCGCGCCGCCAAATCTAATCCAAATACAAGTCGACTCCTTCAATTGGTTCAAGACTGATGGAATCGCCGAACTCCTTTCCGAAATCAGTCCCATCCAGGACGCCGCGCGGGAGACCCTGCCAGCCGATCTCAGTGCCGGACGCTCTCCACGCGAGATCCTCGAACTTGTCCGGGAAGGCAAGGCGCGTGCAGAGGCGGTTGGTGGCAGATTCCAGCTCCGGTTCGTCGAGCACCGCTTCGATGCGCCCAAGCATACCGAAGATGAGTGCCGCGACAAGGATCTGAATTACTCTGCCCCGCTCCACGTCAAGGCTGAGCTGACCGTTAAGGAAACAGGCGAGGTCAAGGAACAGGATCTCTTCCTGGGTGACGTTCCTCTCATGACCGACCGGGGCACGTTCATCATCAATGGCGCGGAGCGAGTCGTCGTGAGTCAGCTTGTCCGCTCGCCCGGCGCTTATTTCACGCTGGAGCGTGACCCATCCACAGGGCGCGAATTGTGCATGACCAAGCTCATTCCCAATCGCGGCGCCTGGTTGGAATTCGATATCTCCAACAAAGGCATCATCAGCGTCAAGGTAGACCGTCGCCGCAAGATGCCGGTCACGCTGTTGCTGCGCGCGCTTGGCTACGACGAGGACGAGATTCTCTCCATGTTCTCCGACGTGGATCATCCTGGCGACGCGAGCCTGATTCGCACAACTCTCGAAAAGGAGCCGCACGCAGGCACGACGGACGAGGCGCTGCTGGAGTTCTACCGTCGCCTGCGCCCCGGCGAGCCGTCCGTGCTGGACAACGCCAAGACGCTCATTCATCACCTGTTCTTTGACCCCCGGCGCTATGACCTGGCGCGTGTGGGCCGTTACAAGCTCAATCGCGGCCTCGGCTCGCAGGTTGACTCCGAGACGCGCATCCTCCTGCCGGAGGACATCGTCGCGCTCATCAGGCAGATGATTCGCGTTCACAGCGGCGCGTCGCGGCCCAATGACATCGACCATTTGGGGACCCGCCGTGTCCGATCCGTCGGCGAGTTGATTCAGAACCAGTTCCGTGTCGGCCTCCTTCGGATGGAGCGCGTGGCGCGGGAGCGCATGACGCTCGTGCAGCCGGAGGGCGCGACTCCCGGACATCTCGTCAACGTGCGGCCAATCGTTGCATCGCTGCGTGAGTTCTTTGGTGGCTCCCAGCTTTCGCAGTTCATGGATCAGACGAACCCTCTCGCCGAGTTGACGCATAAAAGGCGTCTCTCTGCGCTGGGCCCGGGCGGACTGTCCCGCGAGCGCGCCGGTTTCGACGTGCGTGACGTTCACAATTCCCACTACGGACGCATCTGCCCAATCGAGACTCCCGAGGGACCGAACATCGGCCTCCTTGGCTCCCTTGCCACATATGCCAAGATCAACCCCTTCGGATTCATCGAGACGCCATACCGGCGCGTGCTCAAGGAAATCCCGAACAAGGAGCCGAAGTGGCTCGAGGGCCACACACTTCTCGAGGACGTGAGAGATCGGCGCAAGAAGCTGGTCGCGGAAGCCGGAACGGTGGTCTCCGCCGATCTTGCCAAGTCGATCGCGCGGCTCGCGCCGCTGGACATCCCCGTGCGCCCCTTCGTGCTCAATGAGTCCGAGTACCTGGACGCGGACGAGGAAGAGCGGCACGACATCGCGCAGGCCAACACCGAGCTCAATGAAGTCGGTGAGATGATCACCGACATGATCGAGGTCAGGCGACAGGGAGAACCGCACACGACACGCTCCGTAGACGTGGAATTCATGGATGTCTCTCCCAAGCAGATCTTCAGTGTCTCCACTGCGCTAATCCCGTTCCTCGAGCACGACGACGCCAACCGCGCGCTGATGGGCTCCAACATGCAGCGGCAGGCAGTGCCGCTCGTCCGCCCGGACGTGCCCATCGTCGGCACCGGCATGGAATCCCGCGTCGCGAAAGACAGCGGTCAAATACTGCTTTCCCGCGTCGACGGAACCGTCGTTACCGCGACGGCTGAGCAGATCATCATCAAGGGCGACGATGGAAAGACCTATCCCCACCGCGTCCGCAAGTTCGAGCGGTCCAACCAGGGAACGGTCATCAACCAGAAGCCCTCGGTGGCCCCGGGCGACGTGGTCAAGACAGGCGATCCGATCGCCGATTGCGCCTCCACGGTGCAGGGTGAGTTGGCCCTCGGCCAGAACGTGCTGTGCGCGTTCATGTCCTGGGAGGGATACAACTTTGAGGACGCAATTATCTTGTCCGAATCCGTAGTACGCGAGGACAAGTTCACGTCCATCCATATTGAAAAGCACGAGGTCGAGGCGCGTGACACCAAGCTGGGACGCGAGGAGATCACGCGCGACATCCCGAACGTGGGTGAAGAGGCCCTCGCCGACCTCGACGAAAAGGGAATCATCCGCATCGGCGCAGAGGTGAATGCCGGCGACATCCTGGTCGGCAAGATCACTCCCAAGGGCGAGACAGAGCTCTCGCCGGAGGAGAAGCTGCTCCGCGCAATCTTCAGTGAAAAGGCGCGCGAGGTGAAAGACTCGTCGCTCCGTGTCCCGCACGGCGAGCACGGCAAGGTTATCGACGTCCGCATCCTGACGGGCGAGCAGAAGGATGACCTGCAGGCTGGCGTCAATGAGTTGGTGCGTGTATGGGTGGCGCAGACCCGCAAGATCTCCGTCGGGGACAAGATGGCGGGGCGCCATGGAAACAAGGGCGTCATCTCTCGCATCATGCCGATTGAGGACATGCCCTACCTGCCGGATGGAACGCCGGTTGAGATCATCCTCAACCCCATCGGCGTGCCCTCCCGCATGAATCTCGGCCAGATCCTTGAAACACACATCGGCTCAGCGGCTCGCGAGCTTGGATTCCAGGTCGTGACGCCCGTATTCGACGGCGCAGACCCGGGCTCCATTGAGGACGCCCTCGGCCGTGCCTACATCGCTCATGAGTCCGGCGCGGTTCGCGCAACCGGAGAGCATGGCGAGCCAACGTTTGAGCAGGAGATCGCGGAGGCGTGGCTGCAGGAGAAGGGCATCGATCCGGCTCCTGTATTCAGCGACCGCACCCGCGGCGTCGCGAAGGACGTCTGCCTGCGGCTCTGGCTGGATCAGCAGGGAGTGTCCCACAAGAAGCTGGACACCGAAGGCGTTGTGGCGAAGACGGAGGAGCACTACCGGAAGAGCGGCAACCATCCGCCGATCTTCGGCAAGGTAATCCTGCGTGACGGCCGCACGGGCGAGGCGTTCGGCCAGCCCGTGACCGTCGGCTACATCTACATGCTCAAGCTGATCCACCTTGTGGAAGACAAGATTCACGCCCGTTCAACAGGCCCGTATTCGCTGATTACGCAGCAGCCGTTGGGCGGAAAGGCTCAGTTCGGCGGCCAGCGGTTCGGCGAGATGGAAGTCTGGGCGCTTGAGGCGTACAGCGCCGCGCACAACCTCCAGGAAATGCTCACGATCAAGTCCGATGACGTGCAAGGTCGGCAGCAGACGTATGAGGCCATCGTGAAGGGCGAGGACGTGATTGAACACGGTATCCCGGAGTCCTTCCACGTCCTGCAGATGGAATTGCAGAGCCTTGGCCTTGCTATCGAGCTGCTGCAAGACCCGGACGTTCCGGCACTGGAATTGGCCCTAAGCGGGGCCTTGCGCGTGGATGACTTCGGCGATGGAGACACGGAGGAGAGAGAGAATGACGGATCCTAGTTTCAGCGCAATACGAATCTCACTCGCCTCCCCGGACCAGATCCGGTCGTGGTCCTACGGCGAGGTCACCAAGCCTGAGACAATCAATTACCGCAATCAGAAGCCGGAAAAGGATGGGCTCTTTGATGAGCGCATCTTCGGTCCGACCAAGGATTTCGAGTGCTATTGCGGCAAGTACAAGCGCATCCGCTACCGTGGCGTGATCTGTGACCGCTGCGGCGTTGAAGTAACGCGCGCCAAGGTGAGGCGTGAGCGGATGGGGCACATCAACCTGGCCGCGCCCGTCGCCCATATCTGGTTCGCCAAGGGCACGCCGAGCTGGCTCGCCATGCTGCTGGATATGACACCGCGCAACCTGGAGCGAGTCCTCTACTACGCCCAGTACGTGATCATCGAGGTGGATGAGGAACGCAAGAAGGAAGTCCTTGAGGAGTTCGCGGAGCGAGAAGACAAGCTCCTTGAGGAGGTTCGCGCCGAGCTGGACGCCAATGTCACCGCCATCCGCGAGCAGAGCACGCGGGAACTCGCCGAGCGCCGCGCGATGATCGAGGCTGATGTTGAAGCCCTCCGAACCGGCCTGCCCGAGTTGGTTGGCCAGAAGGCCAGCGACACGATCAGCGTTCATGGACGCACGCTTGTGGCGAAGGGTAGGAAGATTACCGAGGAGAGCGTTGCCTCTCTTGATACCGTCCTTGAGGAGCTAATCACCGAGTCGGTGGAACAGCAGGGCGGCGCACAACAGGAAATTGCCACACTGCAAAAGGATACCCAGGAGCGCATTCAGGAGGCGCGAAAGGCGTGGGATTCCCGCCGCGGCGACCTCGAGCAACTGCAGACCCGCAAGACCATGACGGAGAACGAGTTCAAGGACCGCAACGAACAGTACGGTTTCCTGTTCCGTGCCGGCATGGGCGCGGAGTCGCTGCTGGAAATCGTCGGCACGATGGATCTTGAAGAGTTGCGCGAGACGCTGCATGCCGAGGCCATCGGCTCCACCGGCCAGAAGGCCAAGAAGGCGGCCAAGCGGCTGCGCGTCGTTGAGGGATTCCGCAAGAGCGATAACAAGCCCGAGTGGATGATCCTGACTGTCCTGCCCGTCCTGCCGCCGGACCTGCGCCCCATGGTGCAGTTGGACGGCGGTCGTTTCGCCACGAGCGATCTGAACGACCTTTATCGTCGTGTTATCAACCGCAACAACCGCCTCAAGAGGCTCATGGAACTTGGCGCGCCGGACATCATTGTCCGCAATGAGAAGCGGATGCTCCAGGAGGCCGTCGACGCGTTGGTTGACAACGGCCGCCGAGGCCGCGCCATCACCGGCAGCCACAACCACACGCTCAAGTCGCTCTCAGACATGCTGCGGGGCAAGCAGGGGCGGTTCCGCCAGAACCTGCTTGGCAAGCGCGTGGACTACAGCGGCCGTTCTGTGATCGTTGTCGGCTCCACCTTGAAGCTCCACCAGTGCGGCCTGCCGAAGCAGATGGCGCTTGAACTGTTCAAGCCGTTCGTGATGCACAGGCTCGTGCTGCACGGCATCGCGCCCAACATCAAGAGCGCGAAGCGCATGGTGGACCAGAAGCGCCGCGGTGAGGTCTGGGATCTCCTGGAAGAGGTGATCACGGAGCGCCCGGTGTTCCTGAACCGCGCCCCCACCCTCCACCGTCTCGGCATCCAGGCCTTTGAGCCGGTGCTTGTTGAGGGCAGCGCTATCCAGATTCATCCACTTGTGTGCGCGGCCTACAACGCCGACTTTGATGGGGACCAGATGGCCGTCCACGTGCCGATCGGCCGCCGTGCCGTGGAAGAGGCGCGCAAGCTGATGCTCTCCACGCACAACATGTTGTTGCCAAGTTCCGGTGAGCCGATCGTCGCACCGACGCTGGACATCGTCGTCGGCATCTACTACCTGACAACGCCGCTGCCGGACGCACAGGGCGAAGGCCAGGGCTTCATCACCTACGATGACGCCAAGCTGGCTCACGATCTCGGGCAGATTGACCTCCGGGCTGAGGTTCGTATCCGCGAGGGTACGGCAGTCAGCGCCGACGGCAAGACACGCTTGAACCTGTTGCCGCGCCTCGTGATGAGCGAGGACGGCCGGACTGACATTGTTGAGCTGAATCTCCAGGAAGAGATGCCGGATGGCTGGACCCTGGAGCCGTTGACGACCAGCGTCGGCCGCATCCTGTTCAACCAGGTGCTGCCCAGCGCCGTGCCGTACCGCAACGAGATTGTAGACAAGAAGGCCCTCAAGGAAGTCGTTACAGAGTGCTACCGCTCAGAGGACAACGACTCCACTGCCCTGATCCTTGACGCCCTGAAGAAGCTCGGTTTCCACTACGCGACGGAATCCGGTCTGACCATCGCCCTGAACGACGTCGTCGTTCCGCCGGAGAAGGCGGGGATGTTGGAGAGGGCCGAGGAAGAAGTGTCCGTGGTCCAGCGCAACTTCCAGCGCGGCCTCGTCAGCGAGGATGAGCTGGAAGAGCGGGTCATTGAGATCTGGCAGGGCGTGAACCGCGAGATGGAAACGGTTATCGAGACCCGCCTCCGCGAGTTCGGAAACCTGTACCTGATGGCCGGCTCCGGCGCGAAGGGTAATATCGCACAGATCAAGCAGATGGCCGGGATGCGGGGCCTGATGGCAGACCCCAAGGGCAAGATTCTGCCGCTGCCGATTCGTTCCAGCTTCCGTGAAGGCCTGAGCGTGCTGGAGTACTTCATCTCAACGCACGGCGCGCGCAAGGGACTCGCAGACACGGCTCTGCGGACAGCCGACTCCGGCTACCTTACACGACGCATCATCGACGTGGCGCAGGACGTTATCGCAAATGATGACGATTGCGGCACGTTGGACGGCGTGTGGATTGACGGCGACACGATGGATCGCCTGCTGGGTTCCCTCTCGGAGCACATCCTTGGCCGCATGGCTGCCGCTCCGGTTGCGGATCCGAACACCGGCGAAATCATCGTCGACCGCAATGAGGAAATCGATGAAGAGAAGGCGGCTGTAATCCAGGACGCCGGAATCAACCGCGTCTACGTGCGCAGCCCGCTAACGTGCCAGGCCCCGCACGGCATGTGCCGATTCTGCTACGGGCGATCGCTCGCTCGTGGGCGGCTGGTGGAGGCCGGCGAGGCCATTGGCATCATCGCCGCGCAGTCCATCGGTGAGCCCGGCACGCAGCTCACAATGCGGACGTTCCACACGGGCGGCGTTGCCGGCGTGGACATCACCAGCGGACTGCCGCGCGTCGAGGAGATCTTCGAAGCGCGCGTGCCCAAGCTCGTCGCGCCGATAACCGAGATCGACGGCGTGGTTGAATTGACAGAGGACACGAACGGCCGACGCGTCCGCGTCGTCAACGAAGAGACTGTCGCAGAGGACTACCAGATTCCGGAAGGGTTTGAGACGCGCGTGAAGTCCGGCGATTTCGTCGACTCAGGCGCGGAACTCGCGGGCCCCGCAGTCAAGCCCAAGACCCGGAGCCGCCGCAAGAAGGCTGCCGAGGAGGAGGCAGTGGAAACCACTGCGCCCGTCCCGGCTCCGATCACTGCGGCGATGGACGGCGAGGTAACAGTGCGCGGCGACACGATGACTATCGTTCACCGTGACATTGATGACCGGACCTACCAGGTTTCGCCAAACGTTCGCATCCTCGTTGAAACCGGCCAGCGTATTGACGCGGGTTCAGCGCTCGCCGAGGGACCGCTGAACCCGCAGGACGTCCTGCGTGTCCGTGGCAAGGACGCCGCGCAGCGGTACCTTGTTGACGAGGTTCAGCGCGTTTATCGCTCCCAGGGCGTCGTCATCCACGACAAGCACATTGAGATCATCGTCCGCCAGATGTTGCGCCGCGTTCGCGTGGAGCAGCCCGGCGATACCGAGTTCCTTCAGGGTGAGCTTGTCGACCGGTTCCTGTGGCAGTCCGTCAATGAGAAGATCATTGCGGAGGGCGGCGAGCCGTCGTTGGCAGTCTCTGTCCTGCTCGGCGTGACAAAGGTCTCGCTCAGCACGGAGAGCTTCCTTGCGGCTGCGTCCTTCCAGGAGACCACACGGGTTCTCACGGAAGCGGCGCTGCTCGGCAAGGTTGATCGACTTGTCGGCCTTAAGGAAAACGTCATCATCGGTCGTCTGATCCCCGCGAGGCTGGGTATTGCAGACGAAATCGAGGACGATCTGCTCGAGGCCGGTGCCGTGGCAACGGCGCTTGCCGATCCTGACGAGGGCTTCGAGGAAGACGAAATCGACGCCGGATTGGAGCGAATCTTCAACGCAGCCTTCGGCGACGATGGAGACGACTTCGACCTCGACCTGGACGACGAAGAGGACGACGACGATTTCCCTGAGCTGGAGGAATCGGGCACCGAGTCTGAGAAATAGTTTCCTCTGGCAGAGAAGTCACAATCAGGCAACGAGAAAGGGGCGGCGCAATGCGCCGCCCCTTTCCGCTTTTGACACCTTCAGCATCCGTTCCTTATTCTTGCGGACGTGTTATCCATACGATTGTTCCAGGCGCTCGGCATAATTATCATTCTTGCCCTGCCCGCCCTGTTCATCACGACAAACGTCCGAATCGCCTTCCACAGTCAGGCCGTCTATACCTACGTCATCGATGCATTTGATGCGCCGGAACGAACGGGTGTCGAACGCGCTGAACTGATCAAGGGCACTGCCGGACTCATCGATTACTTCGAGTCGGATGAGGACCTGATTACAACCGAGATTGTCGTCAACGGCATCAGCGAGCCGCTGTTTACCGAACCCGAGGCCATTCACTTCCGGGATGTCCGTGACTTGCTCAACCGCGTCTACTTCGTACAGGCAGTAGCGACTGTCACCATCCTTGGCACATTAATCGCGGCTACTGCTGTTGCGGCGCGCGGACGGCCGGATCTGGCCGCAATCATCTTTCGTCGCATCCGTCAGGGCGCGTTCTGGACGGTGCTGGCAATCATCGGTATCGGCCTGGTCGCGGCGCTGGGCGGATTCAATTTCCTCTTCCTGCAATTCCACCTGCTCAGCTTCTCCAACGATCTGTGGCGGGGGACTGCAGACGACAGGATGATCCAGTTGTTCCCGCAGTTTTTCTTCCTGCAAGCGACACTGCTCATCGGCCTCGCCACCATCGTTGAGATGGGGGTTGCCTGGGCCGGAGCGACGGTGTCGCTAAAGGGAATGAGTTCCCAAGACGCCCCGGAGGACGGCAGCTAGCGTCCTGCTTGCTCCTCCGCGTGGTAGGAGCTTCGGACGAGGGGTCCGGATTCCACGTGCCTGAAACCGCGCGCCATCCCTTCCTCGCGTAGTTCGGCAAACTCTGCGGGCGTATAGAACCTGTCCAGTGGCGCGTGTGACGGTGTTGGCCGCAAGTACTGACCGATGGTGAGAATGTCGCACCCAACGCTGACCAGATCATCCATCGTCGAGAGGAGTTCCTCGCGAGTTTCCCCCAGTCCGACCATGATGCCGGACTTCGTGCGCATGCCTTCCCTCTTGGCACGCTCCAGCAGTTCCAGCGATTGCCAATAGTTTCCCCGCGGCCTCACCGTGCGAAACACGGACGGCACGCTTTCGATGTTGTGGTTAAGGACATCCGGCGCCGCATCGATTACTGTGCGCAGCGCGTCCCAATTCCCGCCAAAATCCGGGATAAGGACCTCAACGCCAACGCCTGACGCGACACGCCTCACTGCACCGATCGTCTGGGCAAAGATTGACGCGCCGCCATCCGGCAAATCGTCACGGTCAACTGATGTGATGACGGCGTACGTGATGCCCATACGGTGGACGGCCTGTGCAACGCGTAAGGGCTCAAGAGCATCGACGACGCCACCCGGGTCGCCGGTCTTGACGGCGCAATAACGGCAGGCGCGTGTGCATGTATCGCCGAGGATCATGAACGTTGCCGTGCCTCGATCCCAACAATCCCCGATGTTGGGGCAGCGCGCCTCTTCACAGACCGTATGTAGTGCATTGCCCTCCACGAGGGCCTTCAGCTTGCGGTAGCGCTCGCTGCCCGGGGGGGGAACCTTGAACCACTCCGGCAGGCGACGCGGCCGCGGGATGGGTTGTTCAACTCTCAGGGTCATTGTGCTCACCAGAATACCATCGGCAGCACAAGCTATACTCAATCAGTCCTCATAGGTACATAAAATGCATGTTGCGTTGTTAACCGCCCAGGAGGCGCCCGCCTTTACCGACTTGACGGCCGCATTCGACCGTGAGGTCATCACATGCACGCCGCTCACTGAGGCCGACGATACGGAGGAGGTTTCGCAGGGCCCCCATGACATCCTGATCATCGACATGGCAGGGCCGCTTGCAAGGTCCGCCTACGTCCGCGAGATTGCTTCAGCCTGCCACAAGGATGTCTATGTCCCTGTTCTCGGCCTGGTGCGCCCCGGTCAGCTCCGCGAAATCGAGGCTTCACTGGGCCTTGATGATTTCGTCCTGGTTCCCGCCGATCCTTCAGAGGTTATCGCGCGCCTTGCCCTCCTCTATGCCCGGTATCGCGCCCGCTCCGCCAACGAGGACGAGATAAACGTTGGCGATCTCCGCATCAATCTCGCCCGCTATGAAGTCTGGGTAGGCGTTCGGCAGGTCACACTCACGTTCAAGGAGTACGAACTGCTGCGCATCCTCGCCTCGCGCCCCGGCCATGTTTTCACACGCAACACCTTGCTGGACGTGGTGTGGGGCTATGACTATTTCGGTGGCACGCGAACGGTGGATGTTCACGTGCGCCGGTTGCGCAGCAAGATCGAGGACCCCACGCATACATTTGTTGAGACGGTGCGTAATGTCGGGTACCGTCTCCGTGCCAACCCGGATTCACGCTAGACAACCAACATCGATTCGCGGACTGTAACACGTTCGTAACCCAACACCCCACCTGCGTCAGCATTCTGGATGTGGGGGCAGGGGCTGACCAATTGGTCAGGCTCCCTCCGATTAATTGGCAGAACAACCGGAAGGAGTTTTTGATGGCAGACTCGACGAGCAACGGGGTGCTGGGCACATTTTCCTCGCCGGGCGAAGTAATTTCCTTCGCGGCCGCGAACGACATCAAGATGGTCGACCTGCGATTCACGGATCTGCTGGGAACAACCCAACACTTCACAATTCCCGCAGCCCTGATGGACGAAGCCCTGTTCAGGAATGGCACAGGCTTCGACGGTTCAAGCATTCGTGGGTTCCAGACGATCGACGAGTCCGACATGCTCGTCGTGCCGGATCCCGCCGGCGCGTACGTGGATCCGTTACTGGAGGTCCCGACGCTGGCAGTGATCTGCGACATCCGCGACCCTGTGACGGGCCAGGCGTATTCACGCGACCCGCGCTACGTGGCGCGCAAGGCGGAGGAGTACCTCAAGAGCACAGGCATCGCAGACGCGAGCAACTGGGGTCCCGAGGCAGAGTTCTTCATCTTCGACAGCGCCCGCTACGACTACCAGCAGAACGAGGGCTACTTCTTCATTGACTCTGACGAGGGCGTCTGGAACTCAGGGCGTCCTGATGATGTCCACAACAATCGCCCAAACCTGGGTCATCGCCCGCGCAACAAGGGAGGCTACTTCCCGCTCCCACCTGTCGACACGCAGCAGGACGTTCGCTCCCATATAATCCTGGCGATGATGGACGCCGGCCTCAACATCGACAAACACCACCATGAGGTGGCAACGGCGGGGCAGGGCGAGATTGGCCTCCACTACGGGCCCCTCGTGGCAGAGTGCGACGCAATCCAGGTCTACAAGTACATCGTCAAGGAGAAGTCGCGGCAGATGGGCAAAACCGCCACGTTCATGCCGAAGCCTATCTTTGGCGACAACGGCACGGGAATGCACACGCACCAGTCGCTCTGGAAAGACGGCGCGACCATCTTCTACGACGCCAACGGCTACGCGCAGATGAGTGAAACGATGCGCTACTACATCGGCGGACTGCTGAAGCACGCCGCGTCCATCCTTGCGTTTGCCGCGCCGACAACAAACTCGTACCGGCGGTTGGTCCCCGGCTATGAGGCGCCCGTGAACCTAGTCTACTCACAACGGAATCGGAGCGCCGCGGTGCGGATTCCCATGTATGAGATGGACACGCCGGCCGCCAAGCGCATCGAGTTCCGCTGCCCGGATCCGATGGCGAACTCCTACCTGGCGTTCTCCGCGATGCTGATGGCAGGGCTGGACGGCATCCAGAACCGTATCGATCCCGGCCCGTCCGTGGACCATGACATCTACGAGATGGAGGGTGAAGCGGCCGCAGCGCTGCCCAACGTCCCCGGCAGCCTGGCAGATGCGCTGGCTGCACTGGAGGCGGACAACGAATACCTGCTCCAGGGCGGCGTATTCACACCGGACCTCATCGAGGGCTGGATCTCCTACAAGAGGGAGAACGAGGTGGACCCGATGCGCCTCCGCCCGCACCCCTACGAGTACTTCCTGTACTACGACGGCTAAACGGCGACACCCAAAGCACAGCGGCGCGCCTGCGGGATTCTCCAGCCAATGAGTGGCCGAGTCTCGCAGGCGATTGCCGCCCCTCAGGACCGTAATACGCAACGTCGCAGAACGGTCAACCGCAAGAAGCCACGGGAAGACGGTGGGAACAGTGGCAATACAGGCTGACGAATCGGCAAGGGAATTCGTGCTCCGAACGGTCAGGGAGCGTAACGTCAAGTTCATCAGGCTTTGGTTCTCGGACATCCTCGGGAACCTCAAAGGATTCTCTTTGAGTCCCGCGCAGCTTGAGGTCGCGCTAGAGCACGGCATCGGTTTCGACGGCGCATCCATTGAGGGATTCGCCCGCGTGGATGAATCGGACATGGTCGCCGTTCCGGACCCGTCCACATTCGCCATCTTGCCCTGGCGTCCGGAGCATCCGGGCGTCGCCCGCATCTTCGCGGACATCTACACGCCGGAGGGCGAGCCATTCGATGGCGATCCTCGCTACGTTCTGCGCCGCAATCTGAAGCGCGCGCAAGAACTCGGCTTCACGTTCTACGTGGGGCCGGAGCTTGAGTACTACTATTTCCGCGGACCGGACGACCCGACGCCGCTGGACAACGGCGGCTACTTCGACCAGATGCCGTTGGACGTCGCCTCCGACCTCCGCAGGGAAACCATCCTGACGCTGGAGGAGATGGGCATCGAGGCGGAATACAGCCACCATGAGGTCGCGCCCGGCCAGGATGAGATCGTCCTCCGGTATACGGACGCGCTGACGATGGCCGACAACTGCATGACGTATCGCCTGGTGGTACGTGAAATCGCGCGGCAGCACGGCGTTCACGCTACGTTTATGCCGAAACCCATTACCACTGAGAACGGCAGCGGCATGCACACGCACCAGTCGCTCTTCAGGGGTGAGGCCAACGCATTTTATTCGGCGGACGACCCCAATCACCTATCACCGATCGCCCTGAATTTCATCGCTGGACTGCTCGAGCACGCGCCGGCATTCACGGCCATCACCAACCAGTGGATCAACTCCTACAAGCGGCTTGTGCCGGGTTATGAGGCACCCGTGTATTTGACGTGGGCCCACCGCAACCGCTCGGATCTCATCCGCATTCCACGCGTTCCACCCAGCAACCCGGAGGCTGCGCGCCTCGAATACAGGGCGCCTGATCCGGCCTGCAATCCCTACCTCGCCTTTTCTGTCATGCTCGCCGCCGGCCTTGACGGCATCGAGCGCAATCTGCAGCCGTCCGACGCGTTGAACGAAAACGCGTTCGGCATGTCCGCGGCTCAGCGGGCCGAGATGGGCATTGGAGAACTGCCCCGCAGCCTGCATGAAGCAATCCTGCTGACGGAGAAGAGTGACCTTGTGCGCGATGCCTTGGGTGACCACATATTCAATAGCTTCATTGAGAACAAGCGGATTGAGTGGGAGGCGTTTCGCGCGCATGTGACCGACTTTGAGATCGACCGCTACCTGCAAACCCTATAACCACCGTCCCTGCCCACCCCGTGAGTTTCAAGGGGGTTTTGTGTACAATTGGCTATGGCCTCAATAGAAGCACGTCAGTGGCGGCGTCCTGACGCGCCGCCGCTATACGATCCCATCCACGAAAAGGATGCCTGCGGAACCGGCTTTATCGCACAGGTTTCGGGCCTCCCGTCGCATGACATCGTCCGGCAGGCGATTACTGCCGTGGTCAATCTCACCCACCGAGGCGCAGTATCTGCAGACGCTCGCACGGGTGACGGCGCGGGCATCCTGACGCAACTTCCACGCAAGCTGCTCCTTCGCGAGCTCGCCTCGCACGGCATTTCCGATGTCTCAGGCGATGACCTCGCGCTCGGCATGGTGTTCTTTAACGCCGAGAACCCGGATGGCTCGAAACATGCAGCCAAGATGGTCGAGCAGGAGTCGGCGAAGCGCGGGCTGCGCTTCCTGATGTGGCGGGATGTGCCGAACGATCCTTCCGTGCTCGGAGAACAGGCGCTGGCCACCCAGCCGGATATTCGACAAGCGATTATTGCCCGCCCGTCGGACCTTGAAAATGACGCGTTTGAACGCGCGCTTTACCTGGTACGGCGAGCCGTCGAAAACGAAATGACGGCGCAGGACGACACCGAGTTCTACATCCCGTCCTTTTCATCAAGGACAGTCGTGTACAAGGGTCTGCTTGTTGCAACGCAGTTGTCGGGCTTCTACAAAGACCTGGATGATCCCGACTATGAGTCGGCTTTGGCCGTCTTCCACCAGCGTTATTCCACCAACACGTTCCCCAATTGGCAGCTTTCACAGCCATTCCGATTCCTGGCCCACAACGGTGAGATCAATACCCTGCAGGGCAACCGCAATTGGCTGCGAGCACGTGAGGCCGACCTCAGTTCTGAAGTGTGGTCGAAGGACGATATCCGCACGATTACGCCGCTGACATCGCAGACGGTCTCTGACTCCGCCTCGCTGGATCACGCATTTGAACTTCTACAGGTGTCCGGTCGGAGCCTGTTGCACTCGATGATGATGCTCACGCCGGAGGCGTGGGAGAACATGCCGCACATGGACGAGGATCTGCGCGGGTTCTATCGATACCACGCATCCCTGACCGAGCCGTGGGACGGCCCCGCCGCGCTGGCGTGGTCTGACGGTGAGACAGTCGGGGCATCGCTGGATCGCAACGGCCTGCGCCCTGCCCGCTACATCATCACGGATGACGGCCTTGTGGTCATGGGGTCGGAGGTCGGCGTCCTTCCGCACATCGCGAATGAGCGCATCATCGAAAAGGGACGTCTTGGCCCCGGGCACATGATCGCTGTTGACACGCGCAGCGGGCGCATCATGAGGAACGGCGAGATCAAGAGCGAAATTGCCGTGCAGCAGCCCTATCGCGAGTGGGCGGAACGTCAGTACATCCAGCTGAACGTGCCGATACACTCCATGCAGAACGGCGCGGGGCATCACATTGAATCTGAGATGGAGTTGATGCGCCGCCAGAAGGCCTTCGGGATGACGGCGGAAGAGCTGCTCATCGTCATCAAGCCCATGGTGCAAGAGGGCAAGGACGCCACGTATTCGATGGGCGATGACACGCCGTTGGCGGTCTTCTCCCGGATGCAGCCCTCCCTGTTCAACTATTTCAAGCAGCGATTCGCGCAGGTGACAAACCCGGCAATCGATCCTATCCGCGAGGCCATCGTCATGTCCGCAGAGACGTACCTCGGCCCGCGCGACAGCATGCTGCGGGAACGCGAGGAGGCGGCACACTTGCTCGCCGTCCCCGGACCCGTTATCCGCGACCGTGAGCTCGACGCCATCCGCGGTATCGATTCACCAAGCCTCTCGTCCGTCACGCTGCCGGCCGTCTTCACCGCTGGGGATGGTCCGGACGCTCTGGAACGGGCAATCGATGATCTGTGCGAACAGGCAGTCTCCGCGGTCGACGCGGGACACTCAATCATCGTTCTCTCAGACAGGCCCGTTGACGAGCGACACGCGCCCATCCCAATGTTGCTGGCCCTCGGAGCAGTCCATCACGACCTCATCCGACGCGGCAAGCGCATGAAGGCGAGCCTAGTGTGTGACACGGGCGAGGCGAGAGAGGTACACCACTTCGCCGCGCTAATCGGCTACGGCGCGAGCGCCGTGAATCCGTATCTCATCTGGGAGAGCCTGCGTGAACTCTTCGAACGCGGAGAGTTTAGCGAGGAAGAAGACGAGGACTACACCCTCGCCAAGTACCAGGCGTCTGCCAACAAGGGCGTGCTGAAGATCATGTCCAAGATCGGCATCTCAACGGTCACGTCCTACCATGGCGCTCAGATATTTGAGGCCATCGGCCTGAGCGACGATATCGTTCAGAAGTGTTTTGTGAGCACACCGTCGCAGGTGGGTGGACTGGGATTCCGCGAGCTGGCGACAGACGTCCTCGCCCGGCATGAGCGGGCCTTCAACACGGAACTGACGCCGAAGTCCAAGCTCGAAGACCACGGATTCATCCGCTATCGCAAGAGCGGTGAGTTCCACGCCAACAACCCCATCGTCGTGCGGACGCTGCACAGGGCCGTCCGATCCGGCGACTACGAGGACTATGTTCCCTACCGCGACGCGCTGAATAATCGGCCGGTCTCCTCGCTGCGGGACGTGCTGACGTTCAACAAGACGCGTGAGCCAATCCCCATCGATGAGGTGGAGCCGATCGAAGAGATCTGGAAGCACTTCACGACGGGCGCAATGTCGCTCGGCGCGTTGAGCCCCCCAGCGCACGAGACGCTGGCGATGGCCATGAATCACATCGGCGGCGCGGCTGACACGGGCGAGGGCGGTGAGGACCCCCGTCGGTTCCGTGGTCTCACTCGTGGCTACAATGCCAACTCCAAGATCAAGCAGGTCGCGTCAGGCCGCTTCGGCGTCACGCCGGAATACCTCGCCATGGCCGAAGAGCTTGAGATTAAGATGGCGCAGGGCTCCAAGCCCGGTGAGGGCGGGCAGCTCCCCGGCCACAAGGTCATCGAGTACATCGCCTACATCCGGCACACCCAGCCCGGGATCACGTTGATCTCGCCTCCGCCGCACCACGACATCTATTCCATCGAGGATTTGGCACAGCTCATCTATGACCTCAAGACGGTCAATCCCCGAGCCAAGGTCAGCGTCAAGCTGGTGGCGGAGGCGGGTGTCGGCACAATCGCAGCCGGTGTCGCCAAGGGCTACGCGGACAAGGTTCAGATCTCCGGCCACGAGGGCGGCACGGGCGCAAGTCCGCTGTCATCCATCAAGAACGCCGGCACGCCGTGGGAACTGGGCCTGACGGAGGCACAGCAAGTCCTGGTGATGAATGACCTGCGCGGCCGCGTCAAGCTGCGCACGGACGGCGGCATCCGCACGGGGCGCGATGTCGTCATCGCGACGATGCTCGGCGCGGATGAAGTCGGCTTTGGCACAGTTGCCCTGCTCGCACTGGGCTGTGAAATGGCGCGCCAATGTCACCTGAACAGCTGCCCCGTCGGGGTGGCCACGCAGCGAGACGACTTGATCGCCAAGTTCAACGGTTCCGTCGAGACAGTCGTGAATTACTTTACGTTCGTCGCAACGGAAGTTCGAGAACTCCTTGCAAGCATCGGCGTACGCTCGCTGAATGAGATCATCGGCCATCCCGAGTTCCTGACGCTCCGCCCGGACATCGAAGAGTTCGAGCGCGCCAGGTTCGTGGACGCCCTCAAGCTGATTGCCCCCGCCGACCCCGCTTTCCAGCGCCCGGTCAGCAATGAGCAAGAACGCAACGACAGGCCGAATGACGAGAAGTTGGATGACCGGATCCTCTCGGAGATCACCGGCGCAATAGAGAGCCGGACTCCTGTCTCCCTGTCCTATGACATCAGGAATGCACAGCGCACGGTCGGCGCGCGCGTCTCTGGAGCCATCGCGCACCGTTACGGCATCAAGGGCCTGCCCCCCGGCACGATCGACTTGTCATTCGCCGGTTCCGCCGGACAAAGCTTCGGCGCGTTCCTGAATGAGGGCGTGCGGATGACGCTGACGGGTGAGGCAAATGACTACGTCGGCAAGGGCATGGCGGGCGGAGAACTCGTCATCAAGCCGCCAGCCGATGCAAATTTCGAGTCGCACAAGAACTCCATCATCGGCAACACCTGTATCTACGGCGGAACAGGAGGATACTTCTTTGTCGCCGGACGGGCCGGCGAGCGATTCGCAGTGCGCAACAGTGGCACGCAGGCCGTTGTAGAGGGCGTGGGCGATCACGGGTGCGAGTACATGACCAGCGGCATTGTGGTGGTGCTCGGAACGGTGGGGCGCAATTTCGGAGCGGGCATGTCCGGCGGAGCGGCGTTCGTTCTGGACGAGACCGGCGATTTTCCATCGCTCTACAACCAGGAGCTGTTGGTTCTGGACAGGCTTGAAGACGATGACGATGAGCGGCACGTTCTGGAGCTTATTGAGCGCCATGCCGAGACAACGGGCAGCAAGCGTTCCGCGGAAATCCTGGCCGACTGGCCCAGGTACCGCGCGATGTTTTGGAAGGCGCTGCCCGCTCAGCTGCGCGACAAGAATCTGTCACTCGCCGAGGTACTCAAGAAGGTTGAGGGAGCCGCGCTCGTAACAGCGCATTAGGGGGAACAGCCGTCACACCGGCTTGCCCCTTGAGGCCTTTCTTCCCGGTGGCGACGGCAAAAACCGGAGAATTGCATCTTGTCGGCCATTACGTGCTAGACTACCCAATCCGGCGTTAGCCGACGATTCTTGGCCCCGAAGGGCTCGAGTGGGGAGAGAGCCTCGCCGCCGTACAAAAGGAGATTTGTATGAAGGCTGTCATTTTGGCAGCGGGACATGGCTCTCGCTTTAGCCAATACGGTGTCCGCCATAAGGCGCTCCTGTCCGTCAACGGGCAGACGGTGATTGACCACACACTGAACGGGATGCAGCAGGCCGGCATAACGGATATCTGCATCGTCATAGGCCATGAGGGTCAGGCGCTACAGGATGTGCTTGGGGACGGCTCAACGCGAGGCCTCAACATCACATATGTCATGAATACGGAGCACCATCGGGGAAACGCCGTTTCCGTCCTCACCGCGAAGGAAGAGGTCGGCACAGAACCGTTCATTCTCTCCATGGCCGATCACATGCCATCCGCAGATATCATCAGAGGGCTTGTCGACGGCGCAAAGGAGAACGGGTGGAATCTCAATGCGCTGGCCGTGGATTTCGACCCTGACGACCGGGATGTCGAAGAGGGGACCCGGGTTAGCGTGGATGACACCGGTCATATCGTGGCCATCGGCAAGAATCTGCCAAACTGGAACGGTATCGATTGCGGTGTGTTCCTCTTCACGCCCGCTATCTTTGATGCGATTCAAGACAAGCTCGCTGAGGACAGTTCCCACGATGAGTTGAGCCAGGCCGTGACGCGCATGATCCTCTCAGGTAATGGCCTGCATGCCCACGATGTGGAGGGCGCGTTCTGGTTTGACGTGGACACGTGGGAAGACCTGAAGCTGGCGCGTGAGGCGCTCGGGTACGTCACGTAGCGCCGACGCATGCACGAAGGCTTTGTATCCCGGTACCTGAACCGACGCTTCTCGCGCCCAATCGCGCGGGCGCTCGCCCACACTCCCGTCACGCCGAACCAGGTCTCGTTCATCGCGTTCCTGATGGCAGCAGGGGCGGCTGCGCTGTTCTATTACGACCTCAACATCTGGGCGGGCGTTCTTGTCCAGGCATCGTCCATCGTAGATGGCGTCGACGGCGATCTGGCTCGCGCCAAGAACATGGCAAGCAAATTTGGCGGGTTCTTCGATGCTCTGCTGGACCGCTACGCGGACGCCGTCATCCTTGCCGGGCTCGGCTATTGGGCATTCAAATTCCAGGCCGGGGCCGATCAAACCACAGTGACTCTTCTCGCCGGTGTCGCCATTGTCGGCTCATTGATGATCAGCTACAGCCGCGCGCGGGCAGAAGCGACATTCGGCCAGCCGTTCGAGGGCCTGCCCGGCGCGCTGGCCTCACGCGACCTCCGGCTGTTCGTCATCATGATCGGCGCGATCATCGGACAGGGTGTGGCGACACTGGCCGTCATCGGCATCTTGACCAACATGGTCGTCCTATGGCGTCTAGGCGTAGCCCGCTGGGGCAACGTGGGCGACGCCGAGAGGAGTAGAGGAAACTAGCTCGCTGATCCGCCCAATCAGGTACACTGTCACCGTCACCGTCACCGGTTTAGCGTTCAGTCTGAGTCGAAATTCGGGGGAAGGGCGATATGGACTACCAGAATCTGCTCTATGAGAAACAGCGTAATGGCGTGCTTATCACGCTCAACCGCCCTGAGGTAATGAACGCCATCTCCGATGAGTTGGACATTGAGCTTCACCACGCCCTCGACGCCGCCGATGCTGACCCAGAAGTGCGCGCCATCGTGCTCACAGGCGCGGGGCAGGCTTTTTCAGCCGGATTTGACATCGCGGGCGGCGGCGCCGATTACGTCTGGCCGTACGGCCTGCCGGAAGGCTCAAACATCGCGGCGGAGATTGACCACTGGCGCACCCGCTTCTGGAAGAAAGAGCACGGCCGCATTGCCCGCATAATCGATGAAATCGACACGCCAATCATCGCCGTCGTCAGCGGCTGGTGCATGGGTGGCGGCTCCTGGTATGCGCTGACCTCACACATCACTATCGCGGCGGCGGACGCCGTGTTCGGGCAGGTTGAGGTCCGCATGATCTCTGACGACAACTACATCTGGATTCACCACGCCGGCTACAAGAACGGCCTTCGATACGCCCTCACCGGCGACCACATCGACGCGCAGGAGGCTCTACGCATCGGCATCGTAAACAAGGTCGTCCCAACCAAGGACGACGCGCTGGAAGAGGCGTTCCAACTGGTGGAGCGGCTCGCTCTCGTCAGCCCGGAAACAGTGAAGATCAACCTCGCAGTGGCAATGCGCGGCCTTGAGACGATGGGCCTCCACAACGTGATGCGCCTCAACTCGGAGCTGGCGGCCGCCGTTATCGTCTCCAAGCGCGAGGAGTTCACCGCACCGCTGGAAGAAGCGCGCAAGGAGGGCGGCCTCCGCGCATTCATCCGCAAGCGTGATGAGCCGTTCCAGCCGGAACCGTTCGGCCCCCGCTCCGCCAAGGCGCGAGAAGAGCGCGAAAGGAGCTCATGATCTGCGCTAGAGGACTCGGCGAGCTATGAGTCGGCTTCGACTCTCAGCCTCGCCGGAGCGCATCTCCACCCACGCTGTCCAGCAGGGAGCAGCCGGGGCAAACATCAGTTGCTCGCGTACGCTGTTGCGTCTGCGGGCATCCTCATTACTCACAACGCGTGCTGCAGAGCCATCCGAAGATTCACATCGCACCCCTCCGGTCGTTCTCAGCCTTGAGGTCGACAATCAGACCCCTACCGACGACGCTTCACCCGCGGTTACACCTGCCTGTGTCAGGACCATAGTTGCCCTCGCCACGCTTGCGCGCAAGCGCAGGAATGGCCATGTCCTCCCCACAACATCGGAATGCTGCGCCCCGGCACAGATGGGAAGCTGGCAGCACAGCCCGGAGAAGACTTCCGCAGGCCACGACACGCCCACTCCGGAACAACGTACGCCATCCCACGAGACGGCGGTGCATGGCCCGACCGTCATCCGACACGCCCACAGACGCAGCCGGCTGAGATCTCGGTCTGCGTATCGACTGCCCAGACTACCGGACGTTCCAATTGACGTTGAAAATCGTTTCTTCGTTCAATTGGAGGTGACCCATTTCCCGATTACTTATCGGACTCATTGGAGTCCTGACTCTTCTTTCGGCAGCCGCGTGCCAAGCGGATTCCGATCTTACGTCAACGCCTGAATCCACTACCGATTCGAGCGCGTCCAGCACAGAAACTAACGGCGAGCTAGTCGTCTATTCCGGTCGGAGCAAGAGCCTGGTTGCGCCGCTTATCGAGCAATTCGCAGAGGCGAGCGGCATCGATGTAAGCGTCAAGTACGGCAGCACGTCGGAGATTGCCGCCACCATCCTTGAGGAGGGCGAGAACTCGCCCGCGGACATCTTCTTTGCGCAAGACCCCGGTGGGCTTGCCGCAGTGGAGTCCATGTTTGCCACACTGCCGGGCGATGTGCTTGATCGTGTCTCCGCTAATTTCCGTTCGCCGGACGGCAAGTGGATCGGACTATCGGGACGGGCGCGTGTCATCGTCTACAACACGGAGCGGGTTTCCCCGGACGATCTGCCGAGCGACCTGCGTGGATTCACAGACCCGGAGTGGGAGGGCCGCATCGGCTGGCCGCCCACCAACGGCTCATTCCAGGCGATGGTAACGGCCATGCGGGTGACATGGGGCGAGGAGGAGACACGGGCGTGGCTTGAGGGAATCCAGGCCAATAACCCGACCATCTACCCCAAGAACACCCCTACCGTGGCAGCCGCCGGCGCGGGTGAGATCGACGTCGGATTCGTCAATCACTACTACCTGTACCGTTTCCTTGCAGAAGAGGGTGAGGGCTTTGCCGCGCGAAACGCGCATCTGGACGGCGGCGGGCCGGGCTCCATCATCCTTGTAGCGGGAGCCGGTGTGCTGGACGGCGCGGAGAACAGCGACAACGCGATCAAATTCATCGAGTTCATGCTGTCCACCGTCGCCCAGCAGTACTTCGCCGGCTCGACATACGAGTACCCCCTCGTCGAGGGAGTGAACGTGAACCGGCTGTTGACTCCACTGGATGAGATCAACGCGCCGCAGATCGACATGGCGGACCTGGGAGACCTTGAAGGCACGGTCGACCTGCTCCGCGACACGGGAATCCTTCCGTAATGAGTGGGACGGCGGCCGGCATCCAACGGCTCCGGGCGATCCGGCGTCAGCGACGCTGGCCGCCGTTCACGCTCAGCCTCACGACGTCCATCATCGGCCTTGCCCTGCTCTTGCCCATCATCTACCTGTTTATTCGGACCCTCGACGCAGGTCTGGATTCGCTGGCAGACCTCCTGTTTCGCCCAAGAACTGCGGCAATCATCGTGCGCAGCATGGCGCTCGTCATCATTGTCTCGGGCGGGTCGGCCGTGCTCGCGTTGGCTCTGGGCTGGCTTATCGAGCGCACGGATCTGCCGTTCAGGCGGGTGTGGAGCATCGTGACGGTGCTCCCACTCGTCATCCCCAGCTACATCATGGCGTTCCTGTTCATTTCCGTCTTCGCTCCACGGGGCATGGTCCAGAGAATCTTCGCCGAACCCTTCGGCATCGAGGAGATACCGTCGTTCTACGGCCTGCCCGGTGCGGCTATCGTGCTCATTCTCGTGTCGTACCCGTACACGCTGCTAACGGTTCGTGCGGCGCTGAGGGGTTCCGGGCGCGCGCTGGAAGAAGCCTCCCGCACCCTGGGCAAGGGGCCCTGGGAGACTTTCCTTCGCGTGACCTTGCCGCAGATGCGGCCCGCGCTGGCCTCCGGAAGTCTCTTGGTGGCTCTCTACACGATCAGCGATTTCGGCGCAGTGTCCCTGATGCGCTATGAGACGTTCACGTGGGCGATCTACCTCCAATACACGAGCTATGTTGACCGCACGGCTGCGGCGGCACTCTCGCTCGTCCTGGTCGGGCTTGCCGTTGTGCTTTTCCTGACGGAAACGACGGCCCACGGCGACCGCCCCATGGAAGAGACGCATCAGGCTGAGATGGGCGGAGCAGACTCGCCGTCCGTCCCGCTCGGTCCGTGGAAGTATCCGGCGTTGGGGCTGTGTTCGCTCGTCGGCGTCTTTGCGCTTCTTGTCCCGATGGCCGTCCTGTTGTTCTGGCTGGTTCGCGGAATTGGAGCGGGAGAAGAGCTAAGCGCGGTGTGGGGTCCGGCAATCAATTCGGCGTTGGTATCGTCGTTGGCAGCGATCGCCGGGGTCTTTGTCGCCCTGCCCGTCGTGGTTCTTGCCGTACGATTCCCCGGACGCTTCAGCATGTTGATCGACCGCGTTAGCCACGTCGGCTTCGCCCTCCCCGGGATCGTCATTGCGCTTGCGCTCGTCTTCTTCGGCTCGAGGCTCGCCCCCGCGCTCTACCAGACGCATGTCATGCTGGTCATGGCCTACGTCATATTATTCCTGCCGATTGCGATGGGGCCGTTGCGGACATCACTGTTGCAAGTCAATCCTCGGGTGGAGGAGGCGGGACGGACACTTGGCCATCGTCCACTCACGGTTTTCCGTACAATTACAGTGCCTTTGCTGCGCCCCGGCATCCTTGCCGGAGGCGCGCTGGTTTTCCTCACGGCGATGAAGGAGCTTCCTGCGACCTTGCTCTTGAGCCCGCTTGATTTCAGCAGTTTGGGAACGACAATCTGGGCCGCGAGCTCAGAGGCATACTTCGCTCGTGCTGCCCTACCCGCCCTGTTGCTCATCGCGATTTCCGCAGTTCCACTGTTTTTCCTCATCGGCCGAGGCAGGAGCCAACAGGCATGACAGGCATCGATCAGTCGCCCCGCGTCATGCTCCGCTGCGCCGGTGTGACGAAACAATACGCGCCCTCCGGCGCGGGGGCACACGATGTTTCCCTTGAGGTCACGGAGGGACAGATCCTCGCGCTCGTCGGCCCAAGCGGTTGCGGCAAGACCACGCTGTTGCGCGCCATTGCGGGGCTGGAAAGCCCGGATGAGGGGACAATCGAGGTCGATGGTCGACCGGTCACGGGGAGAGGCGTCTTTGTGCAGCCGGAATACCGCAGCGTGGGCTTCGTATTCCAGGACTACGCCCTCTTCCCGCACATGACGGTGGAATCCAATATCGCTTACGGCTTGCAGAGCGACGCCCCCAACCGTGAACAGCGCATTGATGAGCTGCTAGATCTCGTCAACCTTTCCGACCGCCGCAACCGCCGCCCTCATGAACTCTCCGGCGGCGAGAGGCAGAGGGTGGCGCTAGCCCGAGCGCTCGCGCCTTCGCCCAAGATTCTCCTGATGGATGAACCGTTCTCGAACCTCGATCCAAACCTGAGCGCCCGCTTGCAACTGGAGGTGCGTGAAATCCTGCATGAAGCGGGCATCACGGTGGTGTTCGTGACGCACGACCAAGAGGCGGCGCTGTCCATGGGCGATGTCATCGCTGTCATGGATCGGGGGCGCATCCAGCAGGTCGGAGCACCTGACATGGCGTTTCATCGCCCCGTCAACCGTTTCGTCGCTGCGTTCCTCGGTGAGGCCGACTTCATTCCGGCCGAGCCGACGGCAGTTGAATCGCGAGTGTTGACGGAGCTGGGGGAGGCAGAGGTGAGCAGCGCGTTGACACTTGATGGCGAGGCCGACATGGACTTGATGGTGAGGCCGGAAGATCTGTCTATAAGCGCGGATGACATTGGAAACGGTCGCGTTGTTGGGCGGATTTTCAGCGGGGCATTCTACGCCTACAACGTGGAATTGGATTCCGGTGTTGTGTGCCGCGCTATAGCCTCCCACGCGACCGCCATTGAGGTTGGGGCGCGGGTCAGTCTCCGCATCACCCCCGGCCATCCCCTGCCCGTCTTTCCGCGGGAGTGAGTTGCCGCTAAGGGTTAGGGCGACTATAATCCGCTACACGGAGGCACGGAAAAATGCCCATCTTTGAATACGGTTGCAAGACCTGCGGTAACGGCTTTGACAAGTTCATTCGCGGTTACAACACGCCAGTCGGTGTGACGTGCCCCTCCTGCGAGAGCGAGGAGGTCGAGCGCAAGATGTCCGCCGTCGGCGTCACGGGCGTCTGGCAGAGCAACGCTCCTCAATTTGAGATGCCGAAGCCCCAACGCGTACGGCCGGACGACCCGTTCCGCTGCATCGCGTAACCTGAAGCGTACTGCGGATATAGGCAGGGACGCGGCGGGCCTGAGCGATGCCCCTCTTTGAATACGAATGCCACGGCTGTGACGGTCGTTTTGAGAAACTGACCCGCAGCATCAACGCAGAGCCGGGCGAGGTGGAATGCCCGGGCTGCGGTTCTACGGATACACACAAAGTCATATCGCTGTTCGGGATGACGAGCGGCGGCTCAGACCTCGGTTTTGGATTCCCCGGCATGGGTGGCGATGGCGGCGGCCATGCCGGCCACACCCACAACGGCATCACTTGAACCACTTGACGCTAATGGCGTGACGCCCCGTGGGGGCGTTTCCTAGTGGTGCCCCGGAGTCCAGAGATGCGTGGACGTTGCTGGGCGGCGAGTCATCATTTCCCGGATTGCAGCATGGGTATTCGGCCCCGCCGCGATAACACCGTCAACCAGCGTGTCCCGACGATTGAACTGCATGGGACGGCCATCCGCGTCCGTAACCACGCCGCCCGCCGCCTCTACAAGCAACGCGCCGGCGGCAACGTCCCATTCATTCTTTGGTTCAAGGCTGATGACGGCGTCCGCCTTGCCCGCGGCAACAAGCGCCATCTTGTACGCGATGGAGCCGAGCGTTCGCACCTTGAATGATGCGCCCCGGAATCGATTCCACATCCCCCATCGAACCTCGCTGTGCGACGCAAGAATCGTGACATCAGAGGACAATTCCTCATGGTCATTGGTCTGCGCGGTTTCGCCGTTCAGCGTGGCCGCGCCGCCGCGTTCTGCCAGATAGGACTCATTGGCCCACGGATTCAGGATTCCTGCGGCAGTAATTTCACCGTCTACAGACAACCCGACTGAAACGCACCATTCAGGCCTCCCAGCGAGGAATCCCCTCGTACCGTCGATGGGATCGACCACCCACACGCGCTCCATGCCGATGCGATGCCCATCATCATGGGTTTCCTCAGACAGCCACCCTTCCCCGGGACGAACGAGAGCCTTGTGTAACTGTTCATCGAGGGCGTGGTCGGCTTCAGTAACCGGGCCGTCCCACCCCTTGTGCTGTACATAAACGGAGGACGGCGAGAACGTGCTGGCAAGTTCGGCGGACTCTTCCAACGCGGCGGCAATGCGACTTAGATCAGACTCTGCTCCGTTAGTCATACCGTAATACGCGAGGTGAAGAACGGGCCTCAGGACGCGATGGCGCTGCGCTTGTTGTTGAGGTAATCGACAAGCACGTACTGCCCCAGCTTGTCGGGCTGGGTGAAGAAGGCGCGACCGCGATTCAGTCGTGTCATCTGCCGCACGAAGTTGACCAGGTAATACGCCATCTCCAGCATGAAGACGTTGATGGTGATGCCCTCCTGCGTGCAGCGCTTGACCTCACGCAGCGTCATATCGATCGTGCGCTGGCTGGGCGGATACGTGAAATACGGGACGCCGTTCTCAAGGTGGGCCGTTGGCTCGCCGTCCGTGACCATAATCACCTGCCGCGTGCTGGAACGGTGCTTGTTGAGCAGCTGACGTGAAATCATCAACGCGTGCTGCATGTTGGTGCCGGGGGAATAGCCGCCCCACGTCGCCTTGATCAGTTCATCACCCTTGAGCTCCCACGCATAGTCGGCGAATCCAACCACGTACAGGTTGTCGCGGGGGAACTGCATCTTGATGAGCGTGTGGAGGGCCAGCGCCATGCGCTTGGCGGCATCAAAGCTGCCGCTGATCGCCATTGACCGGCTCTGGTCGAGCAGGATCACCGTGCTCGCCTGCGTCAGCGCCTCATCGCGATAGACCTCAAAATCATCGGGAGCAATTGTAAGCGGGGTACCGGGGCCGCTCCGCATCACGGCATTCTTCACCGTCCGCGACATGTGGACGTCAAAGTGATCCCCGAACTCATATATCTTCGTGGACTCCTCGTCCTTCTCGCCGAAGAGGCCGTTCTTGCGCATCTCATGCGCGCCGATCCCGGCGCTCCGCAGCCTGTTGAAGATGTCCTTGAGAGCCTTTTCGCCGATCTTCCGGATGCCGCGGGGCGTCAGTTCCAGCTTGTCGCCGTTCTTGCGGATGTAGCCTGCCTTCTCGAGCTGCTCCTGGAGTTGGCGGAGCCAATCAAGATCGCGCGCGGCATCCTCACCAATGAGATTCTCCACCTGCTCCCGGTCGATTTCGTCGATGTCGCCACGGCGCTCTGCGCCCCGCAACTGTGCCTCAAGATCATCAATCTGCTGCAGCTGGTCCATCAGGCGCATGGCTTCCTGAAGCGACAGTGACTCATCACCCGCGAACGGGTAGTTCTGTCGCATCTCCTGCATGGGCATCAGGGACTCCATGAGCGACGAGAGTTCCGCCATCTCCTGCATCAGTTCAGGGTCATTGAGCGCCGCCTCCATCGTCTCCTGCAGCTGCTGCCGCATCTCCTCCGGCAGGCTGTCCATGAGTGACTGGAACTGCGACATCTGCTCCATCAGGCGATCGAGCAATTCCTCGATGTTGCGAGGCGGGTTGTCCCCGAACATGCTGCCCCAATTCTGCATGAACTCATCAAAGTTCGGCTGGTTGCCCTGGGCGTAATCACGCAGCATGTCGTTCAGATCACGCATCATCTGCCTGCTCGCTTCCATCTGCTCAGGCGTGATGTTCTGCATCTGCTGCATCATGTTCTGCATGTAGGATTGACCGGCCTGCTGACGCAGAGAATCCATCAGTTCCTGGAACTTCTCCCGCGCCTCTTCGTCCATGAAGTCGTAGTCGCTGAGTTCCTTGATGGCGCCGCCGGGATCGTTCGGAAGCGACTCCATGAAGTCCATCTTGCGCTGGGCCATGTTCTCCAGTGCCTGCGCCGTCATGCGGTCCATGCCCTGCCCGCGCTGTGAGCGCTGCCCCGCGCCCTGCTGTTGGTCGCCCTGCTCGCCACCGGACTGGTCGCCTGACTGCTGTCCCGAGTCTGCATCGGAGTCAGAGTTTTCGCGGTCCTTGCGGGATCCGAGTTCCCGCTCAAGCTGCTCCAGGAATCGCTGGAGCTCTTCCTCCGCCGCCTGCCGACCTGAGCCGGGCTGCGTATTATCGGAGTCCTGCTGGGCGGGTTGACCGTTCTGTGATTCTGATGGCGCGTTTCCCCCATCCTGATCGGCGTCAGGGGAGTCGCCCATAGCCTCGCGCGCTTCCTGCATTCGCTGTCCGAGAGTGTCTCGTTCGAGGTCGCGAATCTCCTGCAGCTTCTCGCGGATGCCGTCCAGCACGGAATTCAGGTCATAGCGATCCATGTAGTCTTGCCGCTGCTGACGGAGGCGCTCAGTCATCTGGCGGATGCCGTCGATATTGCGGCCGTCCTGGCCGTCAAAGCCGCGCATCATCATGCGGCGCAGGGCGCGTCGAATATCGCCATGGGTGGCGAGGTCGTCCGAGATGGCCTCCATCAGGTCTTCCGGCGCGGTGCCGAAAGGCTCCTGCGAATTATCCCATCGGCCGTATCTAAAAATCGGCATTGGAGCCATCCCCGTGGGAGTGCGTCCGGCGGGCGGCCATGGCCAGGCCGCCGGTGTCCCTTGTTCCCATCGCTGAGCTTTCGGCCAATCATACATGGCTAGCTATCGACACGCCAAACCCCTCCGCTGATCCTGAGCCTGTCGAAGGATACGAGCGGACCCCTCCCACGCTGAGCCACAATGCTGTACTATGGTCGATGTCCCGGTGACTCTGGCGAAGCGGACCCACCCGTTCCCATCCCGAACACGGAAGTGAAACGTTTCAGCGCCGACGATACTGGAGGGGCAGCCCTCTGTGGAAAATAGGTCGTTGCCGGGGCTTTTTCTTTTGCCTGAAATCCCTGGATGCACATAGTGAGCACCGACTCTGAAAAACCTGAGATGACTGCCGGCGCGTTCCAGGCCGGTGACCTTGTGCTGCTCATCGACCGCAAGCGCCGCAAGTACCTGATCACGCTGGAAGAGGGTGGTGAGTTCCATTCCCATGCCGGCATCATCCAGCACGACGATATGATTGGCCGCCCGGAGGGCAGAGAGTTCAGAACCGCGCAGAAGGGAGGAGTGTATCTCGCCATTCGCCCCACATTGGGCGACTACATCCTGACGATGAAGCGCGGCGCGACACCTATCTACCCCAAGGACATCGGTGCGATCCTCACACATGCGGATATCCGCCCCGGCGCCCGAGTCGTTGAGGCCGGCATTGGCTCCGGCGCGCTGACTATCGCCCTGATACAGGCCGTCGGCGAATCCGGCCGCGTCTATTCCTATGAAAACCGCGAGGACTTTGCCGCGCTGGCTCAAGGCAACGTCTCCGAGTTCCTGCCTGCTGAATCAGCCAATCGACTAACAGTCCACGTATCTGACATCTACACGGACGGCATCAAGGAAGACGACGTGGATCGGGTTGTTTTGGACCTGCCGGAGCCGTCGCGGGTCATTCCCCATGCACGGGAGGCGATGCGACCGGGCGGAATCTTTTTGGCCTTTGTGCCAACGACCTTGCAGCTACACCGGCTTTGGCAGCAATTGGACGCCGATCCTGTATTCGACCTGATCGATCAGTTTGAGATTGCCCTGCGCCAGTGGGACGCGGGGCCGCAGACGCTCAGGCCGGCTCACCGCATGGTCGCCCACACCGGCTTCATCACCACGGCGCGCCGCCTGGCAGACCCCACCTAGAACAACCGCCCCCTACTCTCGTCCTCGAGTCGTTCCACTGCGCGGCCAAGCCGTCTCAGCCCTTCGCCGATGTTATCAATGGACACCTCGCTGAACGCGAACCGCATGTGGCTCATGGGCGGCTCGTCTTCCACGAAGAATCTGAACCCCGGCGCGAAGGACACGCGCTCCTCGCGCGCCAATTCCCATAGCCGCGACACGTCTAACTTTTCGTTCGCCTCAAGCCAGAAGAAGAATCCTCCCGCAGGGGTGGTCCACTGCGCCATAGGCCCAAGGTTCTCCCGCGCCGCAAGACGGAACGCTACACGTTTACGCCGATACACCTCACGCACTCGATTGAGATGCGGGTCCAGTTCGCCATTGGAAAGGAATCGCGCCAGCATCCGCGAGAGCGTCACGCTCGTCCCCATATCCGTGCGGTTGGCTGCCGCGTGCTGAACGGCGGGGGGCGAACCGGTGAGCCAGCCGATTCTCAGCCCCGGGCCGATCACCTTGCTGAAGGTGCCCACCTGCACTGTCTGCTCCGGCGCGAGAGAAAGCAATGACGGCGCGTCAATGCCATCGATGCCGACCTCCGCATACGCCGCGTCCTCAACAACCAGGCACCCGGCATTGGCGGCAAGCTCAACCAGCCGCCTGCGCAACATGGTCGGCATCTGCGCGCCCGTGGGATTCTGAAAGTCTGGCGTGAGATAGATCAGCTTGGGGCGGTCGCCCGCCGCGCGCAGGTCTGAGAGAGTCTGTTCCAGTTCATCGATGTCCAGTCCGTTCGGACCGGACGAAACCGGCACGAGCCGCGCGCCATGCGCCCGGAATGTCCACAGCGAGCCGGTGAACGTCGGATTCTCCGTGATCACAACATCGCCGGGATCGATGAACGTGGCACACACGATATCCAGTGCCTGCGAGGCGCCCGTCGTGATAACAACGTGTTCCGGCGGTGTCTCGACCCCATGCAGCCTCGTGACCCGCTCCGCAATCTGCTCTCGCAGGGCGATGTCACCCATCGACGAGCCGTACTGGAGCGCCGCAATTCCCTCTTCCGCAATAACAGCCCGCGCCGCCTCGTCAAGCTGTTCCAGCGGCAGCGTCTCGGGGTCAGGCACACCGGCGCCAAAGCTGATTGTTCCTTCGGGCGCGGGCGCAACGCTGCTCCACGGGTGTTGCAGGCCGCCCCTTCGCGAGAGCAAGCTGTTGAACGTTTCCGCATTCACTGCTCAAAACCCTCCAGCGCCGCGTTCAATCGAAAACCTAATCCATCATGTGCCCACTCCCCAAAGCGGGCAACCATTGCCAATGAACCCTCGCGCCGGAACGCGGCGGCTCCTATCCTTCATTCACCGCGTCTGATCGCGAACTCCAAATTTCCTTGACAACAGGGGGGCGTGGGCGCATACATATTCCTGCACACCAACGCGAGCGGGCGTAACTCAGTGGTAGAGTGTCTGCTTCCCAAGCAGAATGTCGTGGGTTCGATCCCCATCGCCCGCTCCATTTGCTTTAAAGTCCGCGGTCCGGCTTGCGTTCTTCATGGAGTTGATCCGCCGCATTCCGGCCTGGGCGCCTCTCCACCCGCTACACTGGATAGACCATGTTTGAAGCACTAACTGATCGACTGACCGGCGTATTCAATAAACTCTCCGGCCGCGGGCGCATCACTGAGGCGGACGTTGAAGATGCGCTGCGCGAGGTGCGGCGCGCGCTCCTTGAAGCCGACGTCAACCTGCGCGTGGTGCGCGACCTACAGCAGTCCATCCGCGACCGCGCTGTCGGCAATGAAGTCCTCCAGTCCGTCACTCCCGTCCAGCAGATCATCAAGATCGTGCAGGAGGAATTGACTGAGGTCCTCGGCAATGAGCATCGCAACCTCGACGCGGGCGATAACCGCCCTGCCACCATCCTCTTGGTCGGCCTGCAGGGCTCCGGCAAGACAACGACCGCTGCCAAGCTCGCCTCCAACCTTGTGCAACAAGGACAAGCCGTCTCGCTCGGCGCGGGCGACGTGCGCCGTCCCGCAGCCATCGAACAGCTGACGGCGCTCGGCAAGCAAATCAGTGTGCCCGTTCACGCGGAGCCCGGCAACTCGAACGCCGTCGCCGTCGCCAAGTCGTCTCTGGCCGCCGCCCGTGACGCCAACGCGCACTGGCACATCTTCGACACCGGCGGACGACTGCAGGTGGACGACGAGCTGATGAAAGAGCTTGCGGACGTCCGCAAGGCGTTGAATCCCGCCGAAGTGCTCCTCGTTGTCGATGCGATGACCGGCCAGGACGCCGTAAACGCCGCCGAAGAGTTCCACCGACAGGTGCCTCTCACCGGCCTCGTGCTCACCAAGATGGACGGCGATGCTCGCGGCGGCGCGGCACTTTCTATCACGTCAGTCACCGGCCTGCCTGTAATGTTCATCGGCGTCGGCGAGAGGATGGACGCGCTGGAGCCGTTCCACCCGGACAGGCTGGCGGGCCGGATCCTCGGCATGGGCGATGTCGTCACGCTCGTCGAAAAGGCGCAGCAGACCATCGACGAGGAAAAAGCGCAGGAGATGGAGCGCAAGCTGCGAACGGCAAGCTTCGATCTCAACGATTTCCTTGACCAGATGAATCAACTGCGCAGCATGGGTGGCATGTCGCAGGTTCTCGACCTGGTGCCGGGCTTCTCCCAGATGAAGGGCAAGGTCTCCGCCGACGCCTTCGATGAGAAACAGATCAAGCGCGTGGAAGCCATCGTGCTGTCCATGACACCGGAGGAGCGGCAGAGGCCGGAGATCATCGGAGGCAGCCGGCGCAAGCGCATCGCGCGGGGCAGCGGCACACAGACGGCGGACGTCAACCGCCTGCTCAATCAGTTCGGTGAGATGCGAAAGATGATGCGGCAGCTATCATCCGGCAAGAAGATCCGCGGCCTGCCGTTCAAGCTTGGCTAGAGTGCTGCTCCCGCAGACCCTCCCGTAGCTGCGCCACCAGCGGTTTAAGCGACTCCAACAGCGCGCCGGCCTCCTCGGGCGGTATCTCAAACGGTTTGCGATTCGTCTCCGGGAAGACCATCCAGAAGTAGAACCCCTCCCACGCGCGATCCTCCGCCATCTCGTTGCGCGCCCGCATGATCGTCTCCAGGTACTTCCCATGAAACCGCTGCCGCACATGCTCCAACAGCGACGAGTCCTGCTCGAGCGATGGAGTCGCCTCAAAGGCAGCAGCCCAATCTTGTGCAGTGGGGATGGTCATACTTTGTGGCGCCAATAAACGCGAATCATGCGTCTGATACTACAGCAGACACCGTAGCAACGATCCCGTAATGGTCTGAAAGCATCTTGCCGTCGTGGATGTTGCTGATCGGTTCCACGGATTCGCAGGTCAGGTCCGCGCTAAGAGCAATGTGGTCGATGTTTCTGTGCCCCTCAAATGAGACTTCCGCAGTGACGATAGTCATGTTCGACGTGAAGGCTTCTTTGAGAGCCCCTCTTAGGTGGACCGGAGCGCGGGCTCCCGCGCCAATGACCTGGTTGAAGTCGCCCATGATGATGGTGGGTCTGACGGGCTGCCTGGCGAGTAAGTCGGTCAAAGCACCGAGGTACTGTTGATGGTCTTCCCAGCGCTCCCTGCGCTCTGCGCCGCGGCGCGCCTCCGTTCGTGAACCGAACCAGGGAATGCAGATTCCCATCACCGTGACATCACCAATGGACGTCTGGGTAATCCCGGAGATGAATCTCCCGGGAGTCAAAGACTCATGTCCAAGATCGTCAACATCGCGCCATGGATGTTTCGACCATAGCAATACTTTGCGGCGGGCTCCGTTGTCGCCATACCCATAGTCGGCCTGCGCGCTGATCGAGTAGCCGTCCCGTGACAGGAATTGGTTATGCGTCTCGGTCAGGCAGACGATCTCGGGCGCGAGCGCGTCGATACGTCGAAGAATCTCCGGCGTGCGAACCGATCGCGGCGTTGCCCACTGTACATTCCAGTTCACGACCCGAACCATACGTGGATCGTAGGCCACGCAGTCACCTGCGGGCAAAATCCGCCTGCCCCCCGCGTGACCCACGTGGGTCACGCGGGGGGCATCAATCCTAGTTCAGCTCAAGACCGGTGAGCGTGTAGAGCTGCGGCGCCGGGGGCTCCAGCCACGCCGGCAGCACCTCATCTTCCCAAGGGATGTACTGGTCATCGATGGATACTTCCAAGATCGACTCCTGCGGCGCATCACGCTCAGAATTCCTGCGCACGTTGTGGGCGGCGGGCGGGGCGCTTGCGATGCCGGTATCCCTAAAGAGCGCAAGAGCCGACACATCCGTGGGGCGCTCCAGACTCTCTTCGGCACTGTGGTGTGAAGGCTTTGCCGGAGGCGGACCGGGCTCGCGTCTGGAGCCCGCCGGTACATTGAAGATGAGGGGTGCTCCTTGCAGAAGAACCGCCCCGATATGAAGGCTTCCAAACATGTCGCCCTCCTTCGCAGGCCGGGCAACTTTGCCGTCCCTTTCGGGTCCCCGACCCGCTCTACACGGACGGTATACACCTCAAGTCGTAACGTGTCAACTGCTCTGCAGATGAATGTCGGTTAGTTGCCTCTGTACGTTCGTCATTCCAGACAGGACGATATGACAGACCAACGTCGATTAACTATAATATGACCATGGTCATGACTATGGTCACATTATCACTAATCCATTGGTGAGGGAGATGCAGAAATGACGACACCGGCAGGAACGCCCGGCAACCCGCGCACAATCAAGGCCTCCGAGTTCAAGGCAACATGCCTCAAGCTCATGGATGAGGTCGCGGAGACGGGTGAGGAAATCATCATCACCAAGAACGGCAAACCCGTCGCCAAGCTAACGCCGACGGAGAAGCGGTACAAGCCACCTTTCGGACGTGACCGCGACCGCCTAATCTTCATGGGCGACATAATCTCCCCCATCGACGTGGTCTGGGAGGCTGAGCAAGGCCTCATCGACGGCAAGTAATGCTCCTGCTGGACACACAAACCCTCTTGTGGCTCCGATTCGGCGATGCCCAACTCGGGGCAGCGACTCGAAAGGCATTGGATAGTGCCTGGGTTTACGGTGAAGCGGCAGTTTCGGCGATGACCTTTTGGGAGGTCGCCCTACTCCGTAGCAAGAATCGATTGGACTTCATCGACGATGCTTCACAGTGGCGTATCCAACTGATAGAAGAGGGATTGACTGAGATCCCTGTTGATGGGGAGATTGGCATTCGCGCCAATTTCCTGCCAAATTTCCATGCCGACCCCGCAGATCGCATCATCGTCGCCACTGCCCTCGAGGGTCGTCATTACCTCGTGACATCAGATGAGCGCATTCTCCGTTGGGAAAGCAACCTGCCCAGAGTTGACGCCCGAGAATAAGCCCCGGCATAAACATGCGCCCCCTCCGCTCGAAGGCGGAGGGGGCGCTTTGCTTTCTTTGCGAGCGGAGAAGACTTAGTCTCTCGCCGCGGCAGACCTCGGCCCGAACGGCTCCGGCTGGAAGGGGCCGTCCCGCTCTTGCAGGTATGCCCTCAGGCCGCCCTCTTTACCGGCGTCCTCCATCTTTCGCTTAAAGTCCTCGCGCTGGGACGTGTGCGCCAGGGCGGACAGCTCCGCGTTCAGGTTCCACGCGTTGTGGAATCCCATCATGTTCAGGCCCTGCGTCGCAACGGCAAGATTGATCTTCACCGTCTCCGGGCTGACCAGCGCGATGCGCTCGCCGATGTAGGTGCACTCCTCCATCAGGTCCTCGTGCGGCACTACCTTGTTGACCAGGCCGATGCGCAAAGCCTCCTGCGCGTCAATGTGGTCGCCGGTGAGGCCGTAGCGCAGCGCATGCTTGTAGCCCGCCAGCAGCGTCCAGATGAAGTTCGTATTTGAGATGTGGCGAATCTCCGGCTGACCAAACACCGCGTTCTCGGACGCGATGGTGATATGCGTCGTTAGCGCGTACCAGGAGCCCCATGCGAGCGCCCAGCCGTTGATCGCGCCGATGATCGGCGTGGTGAGCTCCCACATGTGCATAAGGCGGCGGATGCCCGTCCTGTCCTGTGTTCGCCACTGATCCAGGAACGACGCAACGGACTGCCCTTCTTGCAGGCCGTACGGCCAGACGGTGTCCGAGTTGCCGCCGCCCGCGCCCAGTGCCAGGTCCGCGCCCGCGCTGAATGCCCGACCCGCGCCCGTCAGGATGATGTATCGGACATCCGGATCCTGTTCGGCCTCATCGAACGCCGCGTGGACGTCCGTCCGCAGTCCAAGGTTGAATGCATTCATCTGGGCGGGGCGATTCAGCGTGATGACCACGCCCTTGCCCTGCCGCTCATACAATACGTTTTCGTAGTCACCCATGAATGAGTCCCTCCTGACCCCTGTGATTCAAACCGGTGAATTGTCCAAGAACAAGGGTATCATTCCGCCGTTGATGTGTTAGGATACGTACACGCGTTCGTGGAACGCGCGTTCGCTCGGCCTCGGCCAGATTGAGATACAAGCGGGAGGAATGGTATTATGGCAACGGCAATCAAAGCTCGAGAAAGCGCGGACACGATGGTGACGGAGAAGGAAAAGGCGCTCGAGCAGGCGCTGACGCTGATTGAGCGCAGCTTCGGCAAGGGTTCCCTCATGCGATTCGGCGACGCCGCCGGACGTTTTGACGTGGATGTTATTCCCACCGGTTCTTTGTCACTTGACCTCGCGCTTGGCATTGGCGGCATTCCGCGCGGACGCATCACGGAGATCTATGGCGCGGAATCATCCGGCAAGTCCACATTGGCGCAACACGTCATTGCGAGTGGGCAGAAGCAGGGCGGCACGGTGGCGTATATCGACGCCGAGCACGCTATGGATCCCACGTATGCCGCCGCCTGCGGCATCAGCATCGATGATCTGCTTATCTCCCAGCCGGACAACGCAGAGCAGGCGTTGGACATCACGGAGGCGTTGGTGAGGAGCGCCGCGGTGGATGCCATCGTCATTGACAGCGTGGCCGCGCTGGTGCCGAAGGCCGAGATTGACGGGAACATGGGAGACATGCACGTGGGCCTGCAAGCCCGCCTGATGTCCCAGGCCCTGCGGAAACTGACAGGAACCACACATCGTTCGAAGACGGCGGTCATCTTTATCAACCAGATCCGTGAGAAGGTCGGTGTCCTTTTCGGCAGCCCCGAAGTCACCCCCGGCGGACGCGCGTTGAAGTTCTATTCGTCGGTTCGAATTGATTTGAGACGCATGGAAACCATCAAGCAGGGGACGGAGAGCGTGGGTCTGCACCTGCGTGCGCGTGTGGTCAAGAACAAGATGGCCCCGCCCTTCCGCGTCGCCGAGTTTGACATCATGTTTGGACATGGCATCAGCCGCGAGGCCGATCTCATCGATCTCGGCGCGCAAGGCGGTTTCCTCAAGAAGACGGGAGCCTTTTATTCCTACGGAGATGTCCGTCTCGGACAAGGTCGCGAGAACGCCAAGGCCTTCCTCCAATCCAATACGGACCTCGCCAACGCCCTTGAACAGGACATTCGCAACGGCGAAGCCTCCCAAAACGGCAAAGCCAACGGCTTAACACCGGCATCCGTCGATGACGATACGGAGGAAGTCACCTGACTCTATATTCGAACTTAAATCTGGACACAAGGGGCTGCGGGATAACCGCGCCCCTTTTTCTTTGTCTATCGATAGCTACTGCATGGAATGACGGCGCCGCTCGGCGCCGTCATTCGTTCACGCCAAAACACCACAACGGGCGGATATCACACCGCCATGGATCCGGGGAGAATAATCATGACCATCGATCCTGTCCTGTTCGTCTTTCTTGTGCTCCTGCTTGGCGCGGCCGGCACAGCGGCCGGATTCGTCCTGCAGCGCATCATTACGTCTGGAAACATCCGCGGCGCATCCCTTGAGGTTCAGCGCCGCCTGGAGGAGGGCGAGACCGAGAGCAAGGAAATCCTCCTCCGCGCCCAGCAGGAGGCCATCCGGGTTCGCGATGAGTCCGAAAAGGAAGTTCGCGAGCAACGCAGTGAAGTACAGCGCGTAGAGAGGCGCCTCCAACGCAAGGAGGAGCAGGTCGACCGCCGTCTCGACAACTTCGAGAAACGGGAACGGCAACTCAACGAGAAGGAAACGGAGATCGATACCGTCCGCGCGCAGGTGGACGAGTTGCACGCCGAACATTTGCGGGAACTCGAACGGGTCGCTCAGCTCACCATGGACGAGGGACGCGAATTGCTTCTCAGTCAATTGGAAAGCGAAATCGAGATCGAGGCGTCCCGCCGCGTACGTGAGATGGAAGAGGCCGTGTTGGAGGAATCCACAGAGCGTTCCTTCAAGATCATGGCGCAGTCCATGCAGCGCTACGCCAATGAAGTCGTCTCCGAACTCACGACAAGCGTCGTCTCCCTCCCCAACGACGAGATGAAGGGCCGCCTCATTGGCCGCGAAGGGCGCAACATCCGCGCCCTTGAGAACGCCACCGGCGTCAACCTCATCGTGGATGACACGCCGGAAGTGGTGACGCTTTCGGCATTCGACCCCGTACGCCGTGAAGTGGCACGTATGGCCGTTTCGCGCCTCGTAATGGACGGGCGTATCCAGCCGGCTCGCATCGAAGAGCTCGTCGTCAAGGCCCAGGAAGAGATGGACGAAATCATGAAGAAGGCTGGCGAGGAGGCCTGCTACGACGCCCGCGTCCAGGGCCTCCACCCTGACCTCGTCAAGACCCTTGGCCGCCTGAAGTTCCGGTACAGCTACGGCCAGAACGTCCTCCAGCACAGCATCGAGACTGCGCACCTTGCCGCATCGCTCGCGTCTGAGCTGCGCACCAATGTGGACATCTGCCGCCGCGCCGGTTTCCTTCATGACATCGGCAAGGCCCTCTCCCACGAGGTGGAGGGTCCCCACGCCGCAGTCGGCGCGGATCTGCTTGAACGCTACAAGGTCAACCAACGCGTCGTTCGCGCCGTCGGTGATCATCACGGTGAAGAGGGTTGGAAGAGCACGGATGCCTTTGTTGTGGCCGCTGCGGACGCCATCAGTGGTGCGCGTCCTGGCGCACGGCGAGAGAGTGCCCAGCAGTACATCAAGCGGCTTGAAACCCTTGAACAGATTGCCCTGGGATTTGGCGGCGTGGACAAGGCTTATGCCATCCAGGCCGGGCGTGAAGTTCGCGTGATGGTCCAGCCGGACAGCGTGGATGACGTTGCCGCCATGCGCATGGCCCGCGACATGACCAAGAAAATCCAGGACTCAATGGAGTATCCCGGCCAGATCAAGGTCATGGTGATTCGCGAGACCCGCGCTGTCGAATACGCGCGATAGAGGCCAACCGACGCATCATGCGCATCCTGATGATCGGCGACGTTATGGGCAGCCCGGGGCGGCAGGCCGTCAAGAAATACCTGCCCGGCCTGCGCGATAAGCACGACATTGAACTTGTAGTCGCCAACGGGGAGAACTCCGCAGCCGGCTTCGGAATCACGCCCAAGGTGGCCAAAGAGCTTCTTGACGCCGGCGTGGATGTCATCTCGTCCGGCAACCATATTTGGGACAACAAGGAAATGATGCCGCACATGGATGAGGAGACTCCCGTGCTGCGGCCCCTCAACTATCCAAAGGCTGCACCCGGGCGAGGTATGACCATGGCAAATGGCGCGCTCGTCATTAGCCTTCAGGGACGCACCTTCATGCCCGTCCAGATCGACGATCCGTTCACGGCGATGGATCAACTGCTGGACACGCTGAGTGAGCGCCCCCGCGCCATCGTCGTGGACTTCCACGCGGAGGCAACGTCTGAAAAGGGCGCGCTTGCGTGGCACGTGGACGGTCGCGTGAGCGGCGTTGTCGGTACACACACGCACGTCGCAACTGCGGACGCCCGCGTCCTGCCCAAAGGGACGGCATTCGTCACTGACCTCGGCATGTGCGGGGCCATCGACTCCATTATCGGCAGTGACCCGGGTCCCGTGCTGGAAAGATTCCTGTCCGGCATTCCCGTTCGCCTCAACGTTGGAAGCGGTCCCAGCCGATTCAATTCCGTCCTCATCGAAACGGACGACACAACCGGCCTCGCCATCTCCATCCGACGCATTGACTGCGCCGACACCGAATGAGCTCCGACCTCCACACCCACTCGACCATCTCGGACGGCATCCTCCCGCCCGCAGAGCTTGTCCACCAGGCGGCAGCGGCGGGCGTGACCTATCTTGCGCTGACGGATCACGACTCCACGGAGGGGCTTGCCGAAGCGCAGCAGGCAGCGGCCCAACACCCCGGCCTGACGCTCATCCCCGGCATCGAGATTTCGACGGATGTAGAAGAGGGCGAAGCGCACATCCTCGGCTACCTATTTGACGTCGACAACACAGAACTGCAGGCGACGCTGGCCTCATTCCGCGACGACCGCGTTGGCCGTGCCATGCGCATGGTCGAGAACCTTGGAAACCTCGGCGTGCCCGTGTCATGGGAGCGCGTCATGGAGATAGCGGGCGACGGCGCGATAGGCCGTCCGCATATCGCCCAGGCGCTCATGGAGGCGGGCCACGTCCCAAGCATCCGCGAGGCATTCGATAGTTACATCAGCAACGACGGCCCCGCCTACAGCGGCCGCCGCAAGATGCTCCCGGAAGAGGCCTTTCGCCTGATACGCCAGTACGGCGGTTTGCCGGTCCTCGCTCACCCGGACGAAACTCCGCAGGTGGAGTCCCTGCTCCCGGGATGGGTAGCGGCAGGTCTTGCAGGCATGGAGGTCTATTACGGCCTCTATTCGGACGATTTACGCGCTCGTCTCAAGTCACTTGCCGACCAGCACGGCCTGCTCGCGCTCGGCGGCAGCGACTACCACGGCCCTGGACGCGCCGCGGACTGCCCGCTCGGCGGCTCCAGTACGCCGCTGGAAGCAGGTGAAAGCCTGCTCGCCCTCCACGCCACAATCTGAATTACCCTCACCCGGTATCCCCCGAAAGCGTGTCCCGTAAGTGAAACGGGGCGGGGTCTCATCTACTCGTGCGCCACTCCCCCGATAGTGCTAGAGTCCGACTATCCGTTAGCTCTGATTCAACCGGCCCACTGAAAGGAGCGTGCGATGAGAACTATGCAGTGGTTGATGACCAATCAACGCATCCCCACCATCCTCGCCGCGAGCGCCATCGCGACCCTCGTGCTCATGCTTCTCCGCCCCGGCGTCGCGCACGCAGTAGGTGTTGAACAAGAGACCTCTTTCGTCTTCAACACCCTCTCTTTCCTGATATGGGGGGCGCTCGTCATGTGGATGTGCGCCGGCTTCACCATGCTGGAGGCCGGTTCCGTTCGGACGAAGAACGCCGCCATGATCTGCATGAAGAACATCGGCCTCTACTCGATCGCCGGACTCGCCTACTACATCATTGGCTACAACCTCATGTACGTGGATGTTGGCCGAGACCTGAACATCCTTGGGCTCAATGTTGGCGATCTCATCGGCACGTTCACCCTCACCTACAGTTCGTCCGCGGCAGAAGTGGCGCTGCTTGAAGCCGAAGCGGGAGCCTCGGCGGCAGGCGTCCTGGAAGATTCCACCTATGCCGGGATGTCCGATTGGTTCTTCCAGATGGTCTTTGTCGCCACAACGGCCTCCATCGTCTCCGGCGCGCTCGCTGAAAGAGTGAAGATGTGGTCGTTCTTCATTTTCACCCTCTCGCTCACGGCCTTCATCTATCCCCTCATCGGCGCGTGGACCTGGGGTGGCGGCTGGCTGAACAATCTCGGCTTCACCGACTTTGCCGGCTCCACCATCGTCCACGGCACCGGCGGTTGGGCCGCGCTGGCCGGCCTCCTTGTCATCGGTCCACGGCTGGGCAAGTTCCGCCGCGATGGCAGCGCGCGTCCCACGCCGCCCTCCAACATCATCTCCGTCACCTTAGGAGTCTTTATCCTCTGGTTCGGCTGGCTGGGATTCAACGGCGGATCGCAACTCGCCCTCGGTGGCGCAACCGATGCTATCTGGATGAGCATCGTGCTGGTGAATACAAATCTCTCCGCAGCCTCCGGTGTGCTGGTCGCGCTCTTTACGTCCCGGTACATCCTGGGACGCACGGATCTCTTTGCTGTTCTGAACGGCGCAATAGCGGGCCTTGTGTCAATCACTGCAGCGCCCAACTTTGTCGACCACTATTGGGCCATCATCATTGGCGCTGTGGGAGGACTTGTTTGCACGGTCGGGCTGCGACTTCTTGAGCGCATCAAGGTTGATGATGTCGTCGGCGCAGTCCCCGCCCACCTCTTTGCGGGCATCTGGGGAACGCTGGCGGCGAGCATAACAGTCGGGGCGCAGCTCCACATCCAGTTGCTGGGCGTCATCGTCATCGGCGTCACGGTCTTCGGCATCGCCTGGCTCGTGTGGAAGGCGCTGGACATGACCCTAAGCGCGAGGGTATCGCGCCAGGTTGAGGAACTAGGCCAGGACGCAGGCGAACTCGGCATGGAGTCCTACCCCGAGTTCGTCCTCATGCCCGAACCCGACTACGACGACGACCTTGACCCAGAAGTATCAAAGACTAGCTAGGCTGGTTGGCCGTCCGACGCCAACCAGCCGTCATTCCGGCGGAGGCCGGAATCCATCGCGTGGCTCGAGGGCCACAGATTGCCCCGCCATCCAGAGCGCCATCCCCTGTCATTCCGAGGCGCAGCCGAGGAATCTAAAGTCGTACCTCGCCACCCATCCGTCATTCCAGCACACACCCGTCATTCCCGCGAAGGCGGGAATCCAGAGGTTGTCTCGCTGAGCAATCGGGTCAAGCAACCAGACGGCAGCTAGGGATACCAGCGTTCAAAAGATTCTGCCGGGCCTGCTCTAACACACTTGAATCACAGGACATGACAAGGAAGGATGCTTGGCCAAGATAGCCGAATCCGGTGATTCCCCTTGCATCGAGTCTAGCTAGCTTCTTTCGCATCCTCGGAACGATAAGTTCGCTCTGGCGGCTATAAGACTGGTCGTAGACCAATGTCATATGATCAGAGTTCTGCAGAACGAAATCGGATAATTCTTCAAGTGAAATAAACTTGGGCCAGTTTTCTGATCTTCTATTCTCAAGCGATACGCCAGTATCTGGGTCGATGAAGGTGTGTCCGTCTTCGAGAGCTTCTTCAAAATAGGTCACTCGGTCCGTCTGAGCTGTAACGATTTCTGTTTGACGCGCACACCCGCCAAGCAGGCCCTCGAATAAGGCAATCTGTTCTGGATTCCACTCGTCTGTGAACATCGGAATGATGCCCCAAGGTTCATCGGGAGCGAGGCACTGCATCAAGAACCGCTTTGCGAGGTCATAAAAATCGCCAAAATACTGTAGTCGCATCGTCTACTCCCCCACCTCTTCTCGATTCCTGTGCTCTTCTAGGGCTTCCATCAGATTCTTGCCGTTGGGGCCGTATCCCATGTCGACCAGAAACTGGGCAATACTGCCTCTGTGGTGAATCTCCAGGATTGCCGCTTCAGCCTTGCGGTCATGAGTGGAGACAAAGAATGAGCCAAGTCGTTTCGTTTCCCGTCCGCAGCCGCACCAACAGAATCCGGTTGGCAACAATCTTTCACTCGAAGTCACTTTCCTGTCCTCCCGTCACATGTATCGATAACGCTATCGATAGTCTACGTCGATGAAGGCGACGGCGTCAAGCGCGAATTCTTAAATGGCGGGTGCCCACCACCCCCCAAAACCACCCTGCCGCCCCTTTTGAAGGGGCGGCAGGGTTTCCTGTTCCGTATTCAGTCAGTTTGGACTGACGTGTAAGCCTAACCCTCCGAGGAGAGTTCGCTGCGGCCCTGGTACATGCCGAGGCCGATGATGAACAGCGCCACCGCTCCTACCGTCAGGTTCAGGTTGTTGACGACCAGCAGAGTCTGCAATTCAAGGTCCGGGAAGTGCATGCCTGTCATGATCACCACGAAGCCAACGATTCCGACCAGCATCAGCAGGTAGGACGCAATCTTGTATATGTCAAAGCTGCTGAACCGTGACGACAAGCCAAGTCCCAGGAGGAACGAGGCGAACGGGAAGATGAACAGGAACGCGAGGAATCCGCCAACCATGTCCGCGTACCCCCCGATCACCAGCGAATCATATTGCGCCATCACCTCGGAGCTCAGGCTCTCCCCTTCACCGCGCTGCAGGAGGTGAAGCAGGAGGTGCCGCTCGGCATGTCCGAGGACGACAATTGACCACTCAATCACGGTCAGAATGATGCCGAACCGGAGGAGAGGCCGGGCCAGGGCTCCTTCGCCTTCGGAGACGCTATAGAGCCGAATCACCCCTCCAATCATCAACAGCATCCCGATAATTGACACTGTCGTAACCAGGTGGCCCAGGTTTGCATAGTCCGCCAACACGGCAACTGAAGCGCCGTAGTCAGCTGGGTCTGTGTATTCAATGATGAATCCACCCGGCAGGAAGAATGACGCGATCATCGTCACGACAAGTCCGACCATAAATGCCAGGCCTGCCGCCTTCGTTTTCCGTGTGGCTCGATCCTCGGAATTCATAGTGCCTCCCATCTGTGGTTCCGGCTCTACAGTTGCCGCACGCGGCTACAGTATTCCACTACACGCGCGATGGCAAGCGAAAACGAGTATCAATTAAGCGTTCGACTGCACAGGAGGGAACTTTGTCCCCGGCACGGATCGCATCGCGCGGTACACAACCTCCGGCGCGGCGGGATGCACATAGATGCCTTGCGAATACACGTCCGTGGTCAGTCCGATGCGCATTCCATTCGCGATGTCCTGAATCAACGTCGCCGCGTCTGTGCCCATGATGTGCGCCCCAAGAATCTCCCGCGTCTCCGCATGCGCGATGATCTTCACGAAGCCCGTCAGATCCCCGATGGCGATTCCGTGCGCCGACCACGCATACTCATATGTCCCCAGCACGTACGGCACGCCCTCGTCTCGCGCTTGCTGCTCCGTCATGCCAACCGCGCCTATCTGTGGCGAGGAGAACACGGCGTGCGGCATCGCATGATAGTTCACGGCAGCCTTTGGCCCCCGGTCAAACATGTTGTGGTCGGCGTGCCACCACTCCCAGTTCGCGTTGTGCTTGAGCTGGTAGCGCCCCACCACGTCCCCCAGCGCCCAGATGCCCGGCACGTTGGTCTCCAGGTATTCATCCACAACAACGAGCCCCCGCGCATTCATCTCGACGCCCGTCTTGTCCAGGTCGAGCCGGTCTGAATTGGGCCGTCGTCCTGTCGCGAGCAGCAGCGTATCGCCGATGATGGTTTGATCGCCACTCGGTGTCGTGATCTCCAGCGAGATTTCTCCGTTGTTGTGCGACACGCTGCGCGTCTCTGCATCGAGAATCACCCGGTACTTGCGCTTGGCAAGGTCCGTAAATCGGCGCGCCACGTCCTCATCCTCGATGGGCAGCAGCGTCGGCCCGCGCTGCACAACCGTCACGTCCGTACCGAGCGCGCCGTAGAAGTGCGCAAGCTCAATGCCGACAAACCCGCCGCCCACGACGATGAGCTTCTCCGGCTGCTTGTCATATCGCAGGGCCTCGTCGGATGTCAGGTACGGCACATCATCGATGCCGGGGATGGGCGGCACAACCGGGCGGCTCCCGGCAGCGACCATGATCTTCGGCGCGGTAATCCGCTCGCCGTTGACCTCCATCGTCTTGAAGTCGACGAATCGCCCCTCGCCCTTGTAGATAGCCACCTTGTCATTACCGTGGTAGCGAGACTCGACAGTATTGGCTGAGTCGTCCGCCTCTGAAATGACGCGGCTGATGATCTTGTCCCAATCAATAGCATCGACATGAGCAATGATGCCGAAATCGGCCGCCTTGTCGATAATCTCCATCACGTCGGCGGAGTGGATGAGCTGCTTGGAGGGAATGCACCCGCGATTCACGCAGGTGCCGCCGAATGGCCCGCTCTCCACGATGGCAGCGGTCAGGCCCTCCGCGGCGGCGGAGTCCGCGATGCTCACGCCTGATCCCGACCCAATCACGATCACATCAAATTCACGCGCCGCAGTGGTCATGGCAGCTACTCCCTGATCGGTCTTGCTCTCTTCAATCCCTACAGTACGGAACCAGCATAACCCTGAGGATGTCGTCTAATTTCGATGGGTTTCCGCGAGGTAATCCAGAATACCGATACCGATGTCCGCCGCCCAGACAACCAGTTGTGAGTCGACAAAATCCAGGGTGTCACGCGGCGAGTTGATGCGCGAGACATCGTCGGCCGTGATGATGATGACCGGTACGCCCGCGTCATCGAACGGTCGATGATCACTGTTCGAAATGTGCCTGGTCAAGTAACCGGCGAAGGATATGTCCATCCGTTCCGCTGCCGACATCGCAGCGCCGGTGAGCACATCTTCTCCCCGTACCTCGATTCTTGTGCCGGAACCGACGGAATCATAGTTGATCATCGCGATGATCTCGGAACGCTCCTCCTCGGCCAGTTGCTCCACGTAGTGCCTGCTGCCGACCAGCCCTACCTCTTCCGACCCAAACAGCAGCAGCCGCACACTGAACGGATAGTCGGTGTCGATGATGTTGTTGGCGATTGCCATGAGCGCCGTCAGGCCGGAACCGTTGTCATTGGCGCCTTCGGTGAGATGCACGGTGTCATAGTGTGCGCCGACGATAACAACGCCCTGCCCGTCCGGCCCACCCGGTATCTCGGCGATCAGGTTGCGCGACGGCTGATAGAAAGTCTCGACACCGACGGTCACTTCCAGGCCGCCGCTTTCGATTGCCTCCTGCAGCGCTAGGCCATTCCCGCGGCTGATGCCGACTGCCGGAATGCCGGGCACATCATCGGGAGTTACCATGACGCCCTGGAACAGCTCGTCCTCCCTATTGAAGATGACCGCGCCGCCTGCGCCTGCAGCCTCAACCCGTTCTACTTTTTCCTGGAATGTAATCGTCCCGCGTTCAATCAGGGCAACCTTGCCGTCAAGCCGTTGCTCACCGATATCGCTTTCCAACGCCAAGCCAACAAAGACCAACTCGCCGGTAGCCTCTCCCTCAAAGGAATCCGTAATGGGCAAGGATTGGATCGCCTCCAGGCCGGCCGGCGCTTCGGGGCCCACAACAACCGAGGACACAGTGTTCACCAGCCGCTGAAAATCCTGGAATTCGGTGATGTAGCCAATCTCAGTGAGCAGGCAGTTCAGCTCTTCACCTGCCGCGTACTCCTCGTCAGTCGCGCTCGCGCGAGGGCTGAATTCCCGCGTCAAATCAAACAGGAAACGCCATGCCTCATCGCTCGCTGAAATGGTCGGATGATCGAGCTCCGGCGGATCAAGCACGCACGAAGGTTCAGGTATCTCAGTGGGCGTGGCAGTTGGCGGGACGGGAGCTGGCGACGGCAATGTAGTCGCAGTTGCAGTTGGTATTGGCGTTTCAGTTGGGGCCAAGTCGATGACAGGTGTCGGCGTCGGGGCATCCGGCGATCCCGTCGTCTCTGACGTGGAGTCGTCGCAGGCTGCGCCGATCAGCGCAACGGCGAAAATTCCTGCAAGCCAAAGCCATGCTGCCGCCATGCGGCGACTGTCCGATTTCTCTGTTGAAGTGACACCACGACCCGACCGAATCGATCGGGTCAAGTTTGGGAGGAGTTTGAGGATACTACTCGTGAACAACCGAGAGCTCCTTACATATCCATGCTCTTTTCGCCGCTCAGATACGCCTGTGGCTCCTTGGAAAACGCAACACGGCAGCCTGGGCCGCAGAAGTAATATGTCGTCCCCTCATGCTCATAAGAGCCTCCGGGCGGCTTGCTCGGACTGACCATCATGTGGCAGACCGGATCCTCCGCCGGCTCCTCTTTCTTCATAAACCCCAAAAACTTGCTGACCATCGTTCGAGACCTCCATCCACGTAGAACCCCAATCAGGAGCAATACTCAATCCTACCCCACACAAACACGAGGCGGGGAATAGTCATTCCAAGGGTTGAGAACAAATTCGGGGCTCTTTATCGCAGCCCACGCTGGAACGCGGCACTCTGATTCATCTGGCTTGACCTGCCGGATCGCGAACCTGTGCCGTAACGCAGTTACCCCGCCTTAAAACCCTTCAACCGCAAAGAGTTCAGCACGACGCTGACGCTGGACATCGCCATCGCAGCGGCGGCCATCATCGGGTTGAGGAAGCCTTGCTCGCCGAGAGCGAACTGCAGTCCCGTCGGGACGCCGTCACTGAATAGCACATACAGCACGCCCGCCGCGATTGGAATCAGCGTCGCGTTGTAGATGAACGCCCAGAAGAGATTCTGCCAGATGGTCCACACCGTGCGGCGAGAGAGTTGAATGGCCGTCGCGATGCCGTTTGGATCGCCGCTCACAAGCGTTACGTCTGCGGCTTCCATTGCGACGTCCGCCCCCGTGCCGATAGCAATTCCGACATCTGCCTGCGCCAACGCGGGCGCGTCATTGATGCCGTCACCCACCATCGCAACGTACCCGCTTCCGGTCTGCAGCGCGGACACGGCTTCCGCCTTTTCGGCCGGGAGGACCTCTGCACGAACCTCGCTGATCCCCACCTGACTGGCAATGGCCTGCGCCGTCGCCCGGTTGTCCCCCGTCAGCATCACAGTGCTGACGCCTAGCGCATGAAGTCTTTCAACTGCCCGCGCCGCCGACGGCTTCACCGGATCCTGGATGGCTAGCACTCCGACAGCCTCACCGTCTGATGCGACGAACATCAGCGTCTTGCCCTGCTCAGCGAGTGTATCCGCATTCTTCCGTAGGGACTCAGGCATCTCCACGTTACGCTCAGCAAGAAGTCGCGCGCTGCCAATGACGACACGGCGGTCATCGACGATGGCCGTGACGCCTGCGCCGGGCAGGGCCTCAAAGTCCGTGACCATCATATCCTGCCCCGCTGCATTACCCGCGCGTGACAGCACGGCCTCCGCCAGCGGATGCTCGGAATTCGCCTCAACTGCTGCGGCAACGGCTATTACGTCACTCTCAGCGGAAGTGTCACGCAGAAAAACATCGGTGACGGCGGGGCGGCCCTGCGTGATGGTTCCCGTCTTGTCCAGGGCGACGGTTCGAATCTTGCTGGCAAGCTCAAGCGCCTGCGCGTTTCGGATGAGAACACCGTTCTCCGCGCCCTTGCCCGTGCCAACCATGATGGCAGTGGGCGTGGCGAGTCCCAGCGCGCACGGGCAGGCGATAATCAGCACCGCCACCATGTTCAGTGTGGCGAGTGTGAATGCCGGATCAGGCCCCAGCGTGATCCAGAAGATGAACGTGATGATGGAGATGGCGACGACCGTCGGCACGAAATAGGACGAGATCAAATCCGCGAGCCGCTGCACCGGCGCCTTGGAACCCTGCGCCTCCTCTACGAGTCGGACGATCTGCGAAAGCGCAGTGTCCTTGCCAACCCGCGTCGCGCGCAGCCGGAACGCGCCTGTCCCGTTCACCGTCGCGCCATAGACCTCATCGCCCTCACGCTTATCGACAGGGATGCTCTCCCCCGTCAGCATCGATTCGTCGATCGTGGACGCGCCCTCAGTGACGATGCCGTCCACCGGCAGCCGCTCCCCGGGTCGCACGGCGACGATGTCATTCGGCAGCACGCTCTCCACGGGCAGCATCACCTCTGCGCCGTCACGGATAACTCGCGCGGATTTCGGCTGCAGGCCCAGGAGCGAGGCGATGGCATCCGATGCCTTGCCCCGCGCGCGCGCCTCCATCCACCGCCCCATGAGAATGAGCGCGATGATGATGATCGCTGTGTCGTAGTAGACCGCCGCCTCGCCGCCCGCCGACTCAAAGAATCCCGGCGCAAACGTCGCCGCTACGCTGTAGAGATATGCCGCAGTTGTGCCCAGTGAGATGAGGGTGTTCATGTTGGATGTGCGCTGCTTCAGCGCAGACCACGCGCTGGCGTAAAACATCGACCCCGCCCAGAATTGGATGGGCGTCGCGATGGCGAACATGATCAGGTGGGCAATCTGGTCGGGCACGCCGCTGAGCATTCCCAGCAGCATAACGAAGGCACCACTGGAGAGCGCAACGAGGAAGCGCATCCTCAGCGCCCGCTCCTCTTCCTCCTTGGCAACGACCCGCGCGTCCTCCTTCTCCTCGATGCCCGCAACCCGCAGACCCGCCTCCACCACTGCGCCTCGCAGATCACTGGCGTCGACAGCGGCGCTGTAGTGCTCGATTGTGACAGCCGTGGAGTCGTCCTCGTCCGGCGTCACCCATCGGACACCGCGCAGGTTCATGAGCGCAGAGACGGCCTTGTCACGCGGATCATCGCCGTTCGTGTCCGGTTCGATGAACAGCCGCTGTGTCTCCGTCCGGGCGCCGTAGCCCGCGTCCTTAACAGCAGAGGCGAGCACGTCAAACGAAAGCCCCTCGGGGACTTCCACCATTGCGCGCTCCGTCGCCAGGTTGACCCGTGCCTCTTCAACACCGGGCACATCAGTCAGCGCATGCTCCACGTGCATCACACACGCGGCGCACGTCATGCCGGAGACGCTGATAGAGATGGTCTCAAGTTCCGAAAGCCTGTCGTCAGATTCAGTCGTAGTCATGCGAATAGTGTACGCCTATGAAAATGGTCTCAAGTTCCGAAAGCCTGTCGTCAGATTCAGTCGTAGTCATGCGAATAGTGTACGCCTATGAAAGCGGAGGCAATGCAGTGTGCCATCATGGATGCCTATAGGCGTCTATTCTACTGAAATCGCACGCCCTGACATTGCGATTTGGGGGTACTATGGATAGCGCGATGCTCCTGCTGGGGAATCGTCTAACGGTAGGACGACAGACTCTGAATCTGTTAGTCGTGGTTCGAATCCACGTTCCCCAGCCAAAGCCAATATCCTGACAACGGCATGAAAATACTCCGTGTACTAATCATCGCGATTGCAGTCATTCAGCTTGCGGTTGCCGCACTGGGCCTGTTTGGCGCCTTCTTCGCGGGATTCGATTCGCATAGAACTAGACTGTTTGTCCTTAAATCTTCCAGGATGTGGTGGTGAGAATTCGATATGATTGAGTCAGCTACAGGACATTGAGGCTGAGGAGAAATGTTGTTCCCACACCTAACTACTCTTCGGCTGGTGTTCTTGGCGTCAGCCACTGTTTTGCCTGGGGTGGCGACTGCCGCAATAGAACCTGTGTTCGTTTCATGGGCAGGCGAATGGGCACCTATAGTAGCTGCTGCTGCTGGCGGCATAGTTGCGCTTTTGGCCCTTTTGGGCCTCGACTTGATCGGGAAGCGTAATTCTGAAAGGGAACTCACTACTGGGGTACCCACGGTAGGAGCTAATTCGCCAGTTACTATGGCAGCAATGCCACAATTCCAAGGGAAACAGTTTTCGCCGAGGACTCCTTCCGAACTAATAGAATCCGTTCAGGGTCTAACGAGAGTAGCTGCAAAAAGTGCAGCTGAACGACACCTTGGTTTGTTGTTAGTGGTGGATGGCACAGTGAACGATGTTTTTGAGACCGGTGGAGATACGACGACAGTGTATGTCGAAGAGGAGAAAGACAACATTCATGTTTTTCTTCATTTTGACACCACGATATGGGGTAGCAAGCTGAAAGCTCTGAACAAGCGTGACCGGATAGTTGGTGTCGGAAAAATCGACGATATAAGCAATCATCTACGCCTCGTTGAATGCACGCTTATCGATTCTGAATCCCAATGAAATTGTCAGGCTCTAACTCGCTGCCTACGAAATCTCAGTAGGCAGCGTCTCCCAGCCGGGTGCCAGCGTCGGAATTCCCCATTCAGTTGGCGGTGTCCAGGTGCGCCAGCAATTGTCGATCGCAGGGTGATCGCCACTCTGTATCCATTTGATTGCCCGCTCCGCCTCCGCGCGCGCCGCCTCCGCATCCTCGCGAGTCATGCTCCCAAACGCGACAGCCTCTTCGACCTCATGCTCGTCTTTCCACTGCGGCTCGCTAAGATCAGGCGGGAAGACAACGTCAAGGTGTAAATCGGTTGTATCGAGGCCAATGGCAGTGCGTCGAAACGGCGCCTCCAGGTTCAGATACCACCACCGAACGTCGCCTTCTCCCAGGAAGACGAGCACCGAATGGGCCGTGTCCTTGAGGAAAACTCTCACCATTCCAAGACCATGCCAGATGTTATCCCGTAGGAGCCATTCCCCATGTGGCAGCCGAACGTCATTGCCCGCCATATCAACGGGGCTTTTCCACACCGTCCCCGGCGGCGTAAAGGCCGCAATCACATCCCCACGATCCTCGACAACAACAAACACCCACGCCGTGAACACGCGCCCATGCCAGATATTCCGCCCGGTGATGTACTCCCCCGGCTGCCAGAGATTCACAGCAGAACTGTACTAGCTGAATTGCCTCGGGTTGTGAACCGTCCCCCTACCGCGGCAGCCCCAGCCCCCGTGTCGCCACGATGTTCCGCTGGATCTCCTTCGTGCCGTGGCCGAAGGTGCGGCCTGTACTCATCAGCGCGTTTACGCCGATGAAGCCGTTCATAGGCGCCCAGTCCGCGCCGTTCGGCATCACCTGCGCGGCATCGCCGATGATCCGTGTGAATCCGCGCCAAAGCTCCTGCACCAGCTCGCCGGACAGCACACGCGAGATTGACGCTATGCGAGACACGTCCTCGCCCTGCCGACTGTCCCACGCGCCCTTCCAGCAGATGGCGCGGAACATGCCGAGCTTGACCCGCAGATCTGCCAGCAACTGGCGGTTGATGGGATCATCCAGAGGCGTGCCGCCATCCGCGCGATACGTCCGAGCAAAGTCAACGAATCGCTCCCACTCGCGCAGTAGCGCGGCAGGAGAACCAACCTCCACGCGTTCCGCAGTGAGCGACGCCGCCATCACGTACCAACCGCGATTCTCCTCGCCAAGCATGTACTGTGACGGCACGCGCACGTCCTCAAAGAACTCCTCACTCCAGCGACGCCGACCTGCCATGTCGTGGATGGGGCGAATCGTGATTCCGGGCGAATCCAGCGGGACGAAGAATATCGAAAGGCCACGATGCTTGGGCGCGTCCGTGTCCGTCCGCACCAGCATCCGGATCCACGTGGAATGGTGCGCGGTCGACGTCCACATCTTCTGGCCGTTGATCACATAGTCGTCGCCGTCGCGGACTGCCCTCGTCGTCACGCCCGCCAGGTCGGATCCGTTACCGGGCTCCGAGAGTCCAAGCGCGATGGGCATATCAGCCGTCGCGATCTTTGGCAGCCATTCCTCTTTCTGCCTTGGCGTTCCGTGCAGGATCACGGCATCCCCGCCGAACGCCCCGCTTGCAGGCGCGCCCCGGTAGGCCATCTCCTCGCGGTAGGTCAGCATCCGTGTGAACCCGGCGTCCTGTCCGCCGTGCTCCGTGGGCCAGTGCATGGTGTACCAGCCCTTGTCCACAAGCTTCTTGGCAAATTGGTGGGCGGCGTCCAGCGCCTCCGGGTCATCCAGGTGCCACGACGCATTGGACACGTCGCTCATGTGGTAGCGGGTATCGTCCCAGTTCTCCGCAACGAAATCGCGAATCTCATCACGAAACGCGAGGTCCTCAGCCGACTGTTGGAAGTCCATGATGCCTCCCCCTCCCTGTCATTCGGGCATCCGACGCCTCAGTGTAGCCGATTCGAGACGCAAATTGAGACTCAAAACACTAGCCAGCCGTAGGCAACAGAACCATACAATTTGAGCACTGGACGACTCAAAGAGGGAATCGAAAATGACCATACAGTCTGCAATCGACGCATGGCGTGAGCGAATCCTCGCCCACGACCGTGAGGCCACAGCGCTGCGCAGCGGCCACGGCGCGGGACACGACCACCATCACGATGACCATGAAGACAGTGAACACGGGCATGACGGTGGCCACGTTCACGGAGGACATGGCGGTTTCTCCTACACCAACCGCCCCCGTGACCTCCATCGAACCGACGACCCCGCCGTGAACGCCCTCTTCACCCTCATTGATTCAGACTCAACGGTGTTGGATGTTGGCGGCGGCGCGGGACGATTCGCGCTTCCACTGGCAACCCGCGCCAAACACGTCACGGTCGTCGAACCTTCGGATGAAGCAGTAGGCATGCTGCGGGAGCGGGCCGCCGAGGCTGGGCTATCCAACATCACTGTCGTGAATGAGGGATGGGAAGACGCGGATATCGCGACCGCTGATCTCGTCCTCTGTTCACTCGTCCTGCACCACGTTCCCGAGGGCGCGGCGTTCGTCAAAAAGTTGCAAGAGCGAGCATCGGGCCGCGTGGCAATCATCGAGATGATGGAACCGCCGAGCGCCCTTGAAGTCCCCTTCTACGAGCGTGTGTACGGCGCAGTGCCCACCCCGATGCCCGGCGTGCCTGAACTCTTGCACCTTCTCTGGGCAATGGATATCCAACCGGACGTCACAATGCTCCCACCGGAAATTGCCGTCATGGGCCGCGACCGCGACGATATAACGAGTCAGATTCGCCGCCGTTTGGACGTGGAAGAAAACACCTCAGGGGACTCACGCCTCCTCGCCGCTCTCGATGAACTCCTCGAGGAGACGGATCGCGGCTACACCGTCACCGGCATCGCCCCCCGCCGCACCGCCATCATCACGTGGAAAGCTATCTCTTAGAAGAAAAAGGAGCGGGCGCGCCAATTGGCGAGCCCGCTAGATCACTTTCCAAGCCGGAACGCGGCGTCAAATCACCATTGACCCGGCAATTACGATCGCGAACTTGAAAACTATCGAGGCAGTCCAAGTCCCCGCTGAGCGATGAGGTTGCGTTGCACTTCCGTGGTGCCGCCGCCGAGTCCGCTCCCGTGCATGGCTTCGTAACGGAAGCCGGGGTAGCCGCCCATCGGCGCGCGAGACTCACCGAGGCCAAGCCGGCCGTACTCCTGCAAGATGCTCGCCATCAACTGCGGCCACTTCTTGCCGAGGTTGTCGCCCCACGCCTTGCCCATGGAGCCTTCCTTCACAGGAAGCTCGCCCCGCGACTGCATGAATGCGACGCGGTATGAGAGCATCCGGCGTGTCTCAAGCTCAATCTTGAGGTCGGCGACCTTGTGACGGATGAGCGGGTCGTTCAGCACATCCTCCCCGTTGAAACGCGTTTCCCGCATGACGGCGATAAATCGGTCAAGCTCGCCCAGGTACTTGGCGGCGGTCTCAATGCCGGACCGCTCAAAGGAGAGCGTCGTCATCGCCGCGTACCAACCGCGATTCTCCTCACCGATGAGGTTCCGCACAGGAACGCGGACATTGTCAAAGAAGACCTCGCTCCAGCGGCGCGTGCCCGTCATGTCGTACAGGGGCCGCAACGTGACGCCGGGTGTGATTTCGCCGTCATCATCGCGCAGCTGCATCAGAACGTAGCTGATGCCGCGGTGCTTGGGCGCGTCCGGGTCTGTGCGAACCAGCACGTGGTACCACTCGCCGTAATGCGCGCCGGATGTCCAGATCTTCTGGCCGTTGATCACGTAGTCGTCGCCGTCGCGGACGGCGCGAGTCTGAAGGCTGGCAAGGTCAGAGCCGGCGTTTGGCTCCGAGAATCCCTGTGCGAAATCGATATCCGCGTTAGCCACCTTTGGCAGGAACTCTTCCTTCTGCCAGTCCGAGCCATGAATCATCAGTACGGGGGCAACCAGGCCGCCACCGAACGATGCCGGAGCGCCTTCATAAGCCATGCCTTCGCGGTAGGCAAGCTGGGTTTCGATTGAAACGGCGCGACCGCCGTATTCCTCCGGCCAGTGCATCGTCCACCAGCCCTTGTCCACCAGCTTCTTTGAGAAATCACGTTGTGCCTGCAGCGCGTCGGTGTCTGCGTGATACGGAGACAGCAAGCCAATCTCATCCCACCCGCGCGAATCCGCGACCTTCTCGTTCCATTCGACTCGCGTGAATTCACGCGCCTCGTCTTGCAGAGCCTGATCGGCGGCATCAAGCCGAAAATCCATCGTATTCACCCCTCCCGTGGCTCCGGTGAGCCATAGTACGTCCTGCGTTCGCCATCAATAAGCGCACGCTCGGAATGGCGACATTATGGCGCGTTAAGCCCCGCGCGACAATGCCTAATTCGCTTCTGTTTCCGTTATCGTCACGCTGTGGAGGCTTGTGCCCGGATTCGGGTCCGACTGTGGGTCCCTGATGCGGATCGACTGCACAACGTCCATGCCCTCGGTCACGCGTCCGAACACGGAGTGCCTTCCATCAAGCCATGATGTAGGAACAAAAGTAATGAAGAACTGGCTCCCGCCCGTGTTCGGTCCTGCATTCGCCATCGAAAGTATGCCCGGCACATCGTGCCTCAACTCGGGATCGAACTCATCCGGGATATTGTAGCCCGGGCCGCCCGTCCCTGTGCCGCCCGGATCCCCGGCCTGCGCCATGAAATCAGGAATCACGCGATGGAACGTCGTGTTGTCGTAGTACCCCTCACGGGCAAGGAACACGAAGTTGTTGACGGTGATGGGCGTCTTGTCCGCCGTCAACTCGATGACGAAGTTTCCCACGTCCGTCTCAAAAGTCGCCGAATAGCACTTCGACGAGTCGATCTGCATTTCGGGCGGTGAGGACCAACGATTCAGCTTCTCGGTCACGGTAAGAGTCTCCTCTCTATCTACGGGCGTAGCGGCCACCGGTGTCGGGCAATCCGATTCCATGGTCGAATCAGTTGTGCCGCCGGCGCTTGAATCAGGAATCGATGTTGCCGTCGGAATCGGAGTGAACGTGGGAATCGGGGTCGGGATGGGTGTGTCTTCCCGCACCTCGCACGCCATCGCCCCAATAGCCAGGGCAACGCCAATGGCCAACACAAGAACGGCAAGCAACGGCAATTTCGAGGCAATAGGACGGGAACGCATCACTCATTCAGCATAACTGTCGCTGAATTAGCCCCGCAACACAGCTCTTCGCTGTATCATTCTGTTTTACACGGCGCGCCGCCTGGACGGGAGGAGGGGCAGCACGCATGGCGCAAATGCGCTGTTGGGACGCCCTGCGCGTCTCATGAACGAGAATCGGACAATCACGTCCGTTCCGGGCGTCCGTCTCGCGCACATCACGGACACCGATGCCGTGACGGGGACAACCGTCCTTCTCTTCCCAGACTACGGCGCGATTGGCGGGGTCGAAGTCCGCGGCGCAGCCCCCGGAACTCGTGAGACCGATCTCCTCCGTCCCGGCACCCTCGTCGAGCGCGTCCATTCCATCTTCCTCACCGGCGGCAGCGCCTTTGGCATGAACGTCGCGGAGGGCATAATGCGCCACCTTGAGGTGGAGGGCATCGGATTCCCCACACCCGGCGGCGTGGTTCCCATCGTCCCTGGCGCGGTGATCTATGACCTTGGCATCGGAGGCACTGATCGACGCGTAACGCGCGATTTCGGCCTTGACGGCGCACGCGAGGCCTCGGACGCGCCTGTCGAGTCCGGCAGCATCGGAGCCGGTACCGGCGCGACCGTCGCCAAGACCCTCGGACAGGATCGTGCCCTCAAGGGCGGCGTCGGCACGGCAGCCTTGGATCTGGCCAGCGGGCACAGAATCGGCGCGGTCATGGTGGTCAACGCCTTTGGCGACATTGTGGACCCCGAAACCGGCGCCCTCATCGCCGGGCCGCGCAACGACCGCGCGGACGGGCCGCCCTTCCTCAGCACGCGCGAGATCCTGCGCAGCGGTGGCAGAGGCGGACCGGGAGGTCGGTTCGGCCAGCAGCCAACCAATACGACAATCGGCGTCGTTGCTACGGACGCGCCTCTGACTGTCGCGCAGGCCAACAGGCTTGCCATGATGGCGCACAGCGGCATCGCCCGCGCCATCGTTCCGTCATATGGCATGGGCGACGGCGATACGCTCTTCTTTGTCTCCACGGCCCCGCCGGACGCGACACCGGTGGATACCTTTGGGCTCACACCCATCGGCGCGGCAGCAGCGGAAGCGGTCGAGCGCGCTATCGTCGATTCGATTCGATCCGCTACGGGCATCGCCGGCGTCCCGTCTGCAGCTGAACACATATCCGGCATGAACGGACACCTTAGGCAATGACGACACTTCGCGGCGACAGAGTCGGCATTCTTGGCGCGGGAGCCGTCGGCACGGCGCTCGCCGTCGGTCTCGCCGATGCCGGATACAACATCACGGCAATCATGAGTCGCAACGCGCCACGGGCCAAGGACCTTGCCGGTCGCGTGGGTGGAGCGATACATACCCAGCAGGCGGGACTGCTCGTTGATCTGGCCGACACTGTTTTCCTAACCGTGCCGGATGACGTGATTGGGTCGGTCGCGGAGAGCGTGCCGTGGCGCGAAGGCATGGCGGCCGTCCACTGCTCCGGCGGAACACCCGTGAGCGTACTGGAGTGCGCCAGTGGCTATGGAGCGGTGACTGGCGGATTCCATCCCCTTTACACCTTTCCCCAAGACTCGTTGAGGACAACAACACTCGAAAACGTGACGTTCGCCATCGAGAGCCAGGACCCGGCCCTGCACCATCAACTCCGTGACATGGCTCATGCCCTTCACGGCCACGCCATCGACATCAACGAGAAATCACGCGCCCTCTACCACATCTCAGGAGTGTTCGCGTCAAACTATTTGATCGCGATTATTGCCGAGGCCGCTGGCCTTTGGGCGCAATTCGGGTACAATCAGTCGCAAGCCTTACGGGCGTTGCTGCCGCTGATTCGTGGGACGGTGGGGAATATCGAACGCGATGGAGCGGCTGCCGCGTTGACAGGCCCGATAGTCAGGGGAGACCTCGGGACCGTGCAGGCGCACCTTGAGCAGTTGCAGGCTACCTTGCCGAGCGTAGTACCCTTATACGCGGCGCTCGCGCAGGCGACGGCAAAGTTTGCCGTTGACTCGCAACGGCTCGATGGGACGAGAGGAGCGGAGATTCTCGCCCTGGTGGGCGAGTCATCAGAGACGACAGGATAGACGAACCAATGATGCGCACAATGCTGGCCGGGAAGATTCACCGCGCCACCGTGACCGAGGCAAACGTTGACTACGAGGGCTCGATAACAATCGACCCCGATCTGATGGAGGCCGCCGGCATCCTGCCGTATGAACTCGTGCAAGTTCTCGACATCACGAACGGCGCGCGGCTCGAGACGTACGCCATTGAGGGCGAGCGCGGCTCCGGGCAGGTCTGTGTGAACGGCGCGGCCGGTCTGCTCGTGCGTGAACGGGACATGATTATCGTCCTCCACTTCTTGCACATGTCCGAGGAGGATGCCTGTCGCGTCAGCCCGCGCATCGTGCGCGTTGACGCCCGCAATCGCATCGTCTCCCGCACCAACCGCATCGAAGCCCGCAGCTACTACTAGAAGGCAATTCTCCGGGGCTGCGGCAAGGGAATGACACCCGTGCGCACAACCATCAAGACGATCCAGGAATTCAAGGACCGGGGCGAGCGCTTTCCGGTTCTGACCGCCTACGACTACTACACCGCGTGTGCAATCGATGAGTCCGGCGTCCCCGCGATTCTTGTCGGCGACAGCCTTGGCAACGTCGTGCTCGGCTACGACTCCACCGTGTCCGTCACGATGGACGACATGATCCACCACACCGCAGCCGTGTCTCGCGGCACAAGGAACGCCCTCGTCATCGCCGATATGCCGTTCATGTCGTACCAGACGAGCTCGCAGGATGCCCTGCGTAACGCTGCCCGCTTCCTGCAAGAGGCCGGTGCGCAAAGCGTCAAACTCGAAGGCGGCGAGGTTATGGCGGAGACGATCAGGGCGCTCGTCGACCGCGGTATCCCCGTCATGGGCCACATAGGATTCACACCACAGTCGGAATTTCAGATCGGACGGCGTTTCCAGGGACGTCGGAGCGTTGAGGACGCACACAAGATGATTCGCGACGCTGAGGCCGTGCAGGACGCCGGAGCGTATTCCATCGTGTTGGAACTCGTGCCTGAGCAGCTTTCGCAGATCATCACCGAGCGCCTCAACATTCCCACCATCGGCATCGGCTCCGGCCCGCATTGCGATGGGCAGGTGCAGGTTGTGAGTGACATGCTTGGCATCGTCTCAGACCACGTCGGGCGGCACGTCAAGCGCTACGCGGACCTGAGTGACACAATCAGAGCCGCCGTCAACGAATACGCACAGGAAGTCCGCGACGGCACGTTCCCCACAAGCGAACACACCCGCCCCCTCTCCGAAGACATCCTCAAGGACCTCTAACCCCACCCCGCTCGTCCTGAGCCTGTCGAAGGGCCGCACCCTCCGTCATTCCCGCCATCTCCGTCATTCCCGCGCAGGCTGGAATCTGAATCGCATTTACCAGCCAGCGCCCACCTGTAAACTGAAACCTAACCACCCCCGCATCCAGGACGTTCACCTAACGAACGACAGTCAGTCCGGCCGCCAAAAACACCGTGGAACAAGGTGACCATTTGAACGTCATGAACCTGTTGAGGACGGCAACGATTGCCATGGCCATACTGCTAGCCGTCCTCCTTGCCGCCGCGTGTGAGGATCGTGAGCCCCAGGACGTTGCCTTTGAAATGGAAATCGTCGGGGGCGAATTGACCGGCGAAGAATCAACGCTGACGGTCAATCAGGGGGATACGGTCACGATCGATTGGACGAGCGACTTGCCGCTGCTGGTTCATCTACATGGCTATAACATCGAGGCGCAAGTGGGGCCCGGAGTGACAGCGCCGATGGATTTCGAGGCACATGCGACGGGGCGGTATGACATCTTTATTCACGCTGCGGAAGGCGTTCTCACAGCAGACTCGGGCATGGATGACATGGACGATATGGATGACATGAGCAGCATGGACTCTCCATCTGATTCCTCATCCATGGAGCACACCGATCATGTGACGACCGATACGGCGGGGACGAGTGTCAGGGAGCGCCTCATCGCCACTCTCGAAGTCAGGCCGTAAAATAAGCGGGCCGCAATGAAAAGGCTCGCTGTAACTACTCTCCCGCTTGCGACCGCGTTAGCGGTTCTCGCATGGCTGATCCCCGGGGTCGCATTCGCTCACGGCTTCGGAGAGAAATATGACCTGCCCCTGCCCCTGACACTCTACGTGACGGGCGCGGGGCTGGCTGTCGCTCTCTCATTCGTCATCGTTGCCGTCTTTGTGCGCCGAACACCCAGCGCAACCGACTACCCCCGCTTCAACTTGCTCAAGCTGTGGCCTGTCCGGATGTTGGCGAGTACTCCTGTCATTCAGGTAATACGCGTCCTCAGTGTCCTGCTCCTCTTGCTCGTTCTCCTGACCGGCGCGTTGGGCGTCAACCGTTCGACAGCGAACATCGCCCCCGTCCTCGTATGGGTCTACTGGTGGGTTGGCATTGCGTTTGTATCCGCGCTCATCGGAAACGTCTGGGGCTTGGTAAACCCCGTCCGTACGACTTACGAATGGATAGACGCGCTCGCGCGACGCGTCGTTCCGGGCGGCCTCAGTTTCGGACAGGACGACTCCTCTTACCCGCCGGCATGGGGAGCGTGGCCCGCCGTCATCGTCTTTGCCCTTTTCGCATGGTTTGAGATTGCCTACGAGGGTTCTGCGGAGCCCTTGTCGCTCGCCATTGCCATCATCGGCTACTGCATGATCACGTGGTGGGGCATGGCCATCTTCGGAGCGGACGCGTGGATGCGCAATGCGGATGTGTTCTCCCTGATCTTTGGCATACTCTCTCGATTCGCCCCAACCGAACTGCGCGTCGTCTCCGCAAGCGGCGAGACGGAATCCATCGATGATGTCGAGGCCTTTCGCGCCGCCCCGCCTGAACGACGAGAGGTCGGCCTGAGACCCCCGGGCGCGGGACTGCTAAGCGGTGCGGGCACAACCACTTCCTACATGATTCTTGTCGTCGTCCTTCTGTCCACCGTCACGTTTGACGGCCTGCAGGACACACCGCCCTGGGCACAACTCGTCCACCGGGCATTCGTCAATTCGCCCGGATGGACGTCCACCGCAGTCACCTTGGTGAACACCGCCGGCCTTATGGCTTTCGCGGGGATATTCGTGGCCGCCTATCTCCTCTTCTGTGCTGTCATGGCCCGCTCGGGTGAGACATCGGAGACACGGAACACGATGGCCGCCGCCCGCGTCTTTGCCCTCTCCCTTGTGCCCATCGCTTTCGCCTACCATCTCGCCCATTTCTTCTCCTACCTGCTCATCCAGGGGCAGGTGGTAATCCCCCATGCCTCCGACCCGTTCGGATTCGGCTGGGACCTGTTCGGCACGTCCGACTACGAGGTCAACATCGGCATCATCAACGCGCAGTTTGTCTGGATATTGGCGATTGTCGCCATCATCATCGGACACGTCATCGCCGTCTTCCTCGCCCACGTCACGGCGCTGCGGCACTTCGGCGCACATGACGTGGCCTTGAGAAGCCAACGCGCCATGCTCATCCTGATGGTCGGCTACACAATGGTCAGCCTCTGGATCCTCGCGCAGCCGATCACTGAATATGCTTGACGGCGCGTCCCATCCTGCTACGCTTGCGAATATCCGGCGCGCCATCACCGCCGCGCCGCTATCCATTTACTACTGATCGGATGGAGACGACACAGGGGAGACTATGACAACGACAGCCAATGGAGCGTCTCCGTCCGTCCTGGCGGGAATCCGCGTGCTTGACGTGTCCGGGTTGGCCGGGCAGTACGCAGGCCGCCTGCTGGCAGATATGGGCGCGGAGGTCATCAAGATCGAGCCCCCGGGCGGCGACCCCGTCCGATTCCTGCCGCCGTTCGCCGGTGATGAACCGGGCCTTAACCGCAGCCTCCGCTGGCTCGCCTACAACTCCAACAAGTCGAGCGTCGTCATCGACATTGAAACGGACGATGGCCGCCAGCAGCTGCTGGACATGGCGCGGTCCGCTGATGTTGTGCTGGACAGTTTCGAGCCCGGCTACCTCGCCGACATCGGGCTGCCTGATGACGTCTTGAGGGAGGACAATCCCCGCCTGATCACCGTCTCTGTCACACCGTTCGGCGAGTCCGGCCCCTATGGCGATTACCTGGCTTCAGACCTCCATGCCATTGCCATGAGCGGGCTGACAACTATCCAGGGCGACGACGAGCAGCCCCCGGCAGCCGCTCCCCTCGACCAGGCATATATCATGGCCAACATCCACGCCGCGCACGGAGTCTTCTATGCGCTCATGGCGCGCCGCAAGACCGGCCGCGGCCAGCACGTAGAAGTCTCTATGCAGGAGGTGCTGGCCAACATCTTCTACCAGATCATTCGCTATTCGGCCACGTCGGAAATCGGCGAGCGCATCGGCGCAACCGGCAACCTCGCCCCCTACAACATCTACAGGTGCAAGGACGGATGGGTGAGCCTTGCCGTCCTCCTTGCCCCGCAGGCAAGGGTCTTCTTCGATTGGATGGGCGAGCCTGCCTTGCAAGACGAGTTCTGGTATCCGCTTATCAACCGGCAGGGCGAGAACATGTTGTTCATCGATTCCCTCACCAGGCCGTTCATCGAGCAGTTCACGGTGGCCGAGTTCGTGGAAGAGGCACAGAGTCGACGCCTCGCAGCCGCGCCCGTCAATCGCCCCGGTGACTTTGCCGACAATGTCCAGTTCGCTGAGCGTGACTATTTCACGACTGTCGAACACCCCGATATCGGTGAATATCCTCTCCCCGGCGCGCCTTTCCGAATGTCGGAAACACCCATCCCCCAGCCCACACCTGCCCCACTGTTGAACGAACACGCCGGTCAAGTGTCGGAACGCCAACCTGCGCCCGCCGGAGCGGCGGAGAACGGCGCATCCCCTGTTCTACCGCTTGAGGGCGTGCGAGTCCTGGACTTTACGCGCATCTGGGCGGGGCCGTACTGCACGCGTCAGCTCGCCGACTATGGCGCGGAAGTCATCAAGGTTGAGTCGTCCCTGTTCGACACCAACAACCGCATGGGCACGATGCCATTCGTCGCCGATCTCAACCGCAACAAGCATGGCATCACGCTTGACCTGCATCACGATGAGGCGCGGGAAGTCGCCATGCGCATCGCCGCCGTCTCTGATCTCGTCATAGACAACTTTGCGCTCGGCGTCATCGACCGTTTCGACCTCGGCTACGAAGAATTGCGGAAGGTCAACCCGGAAATCATCCAGGTCAGCATGCCCGGCTGGGGCAGCATTGGGCCGCTTAAGGATCACGTCGCCTTCGGATTCAGCCTCGTCTCCGTTTCCGGCCTCAGCTACACGTGGGGGCACCCGGAGTCTGAGCCCAATGCCCGATGCAAGTTCGACTACCCCGACTTTCTAATCGCCAGCCTTACCGCGCTCGCCGCTCTTGCCGCCATCTATCACAAGGCAGAGACGGGACGCGGCCAGTACGTGGAGATGGCGCAAGTGGAGGCCGTTGGCAACACCATGGCCATGCCCTTCATGGACTACAAGGTCAATGGCCGCCCAGGTGAGCCCGTTGGCAACCGCCACCCCGTCCACGCCCCGCACGGCATCTACCCCGCCAAGGGAAACGATGAATGGTGCGCCATCGCCTGCAGGACGGATCAGGAATGGGAAGCGCTCGTTCAGGCTATCGGCGTTCCTGCATGGACGCAAAACACCGACTATGCGACGCAAGAGGGACGCAAGGCCAACGAGGACGCGCTGAACGCCGACCTGTCTGAGTGGACGCGAACCCTGACGCCGCGACAAATCATGCACCTGCTCCAACGCTCCGGCGTCGCCGCCACCGCCGTCCTCGACGGCGAGGGCCTCTACTGGGACCCGCACCTGCGTGAGCGCGGCTACATCCAAACGCTGGATCATCCGGATTGGGGCGTCTTGCAGCAGCCCGGCGTCACCGTTCGCCTGTCAGAAACGCCCGGCGGCTCACGGATGCCCTCCGCCGCCCTTGGCCAGCACAATGGCTACGTCCTCCGCGGAATCCTCGGCCTCTCAGACGACGAGGTTCAGAAACTACAGGACGTAGGAGCGTTAACCTAGAGCGAGATGGCAAGCACCTCACGGAATCAGTGAGGTTGGGAGGAACAAATATGACATCTGGGAATGCGAACGCCCCCGGCGCGCTCGATGGCGTGCGTGTGCTTGATCTCGGCGGGCTGCCGTCCATGTACGGCTCCAAGCTTCTCGCCGACTTTGGCGCGGATGTCATCCTCGTTGAGGGACCGAACGGTGACGCGAGCCGCTACATGCCGCCTTACGCCGCCAACGAACCCGGCCAGGAGCGCAGTCTCGTCTTTCACTCGTTCCACGCGAACAAGCGCAGCGTCGTCGCAGACATATCAACGGACGAGGGCCGGGACACAATCCGCCGTCTCGCGCGAACCGTCGATGTCATCCTGGAAACCAATTCCCCCGGCTACATCAACGAGATTGGCCTTGATTTCGAAAGTCTGCGTGCTGACAACCCCGGCCTGATTCTCTGTTCAGTCACACCCTACGGCCAGACCGGCCCCTACGCCTCCTACAAGGGCACGGACATCCACGCCGAGGCAATGGGCGGTTTGATGCTTCTCCAGGGCGATCCCGATTACCAACCTGTCATGTCCCCCGCCTTCCTCGGCTATTCCGTCGGCGGTACGCACGCGGCCATCGGAATCATGAACGCGCTCTTCGCTCGGGAGCATTCAGGCCGCGGCCAACGCGTGGACGTCTCGATGACGGAGGCCACGGCGAACATCCTGTTCATCGTCGCCCAGTTCGGTTACAGCGGCACCGTCGCGATGCGCCCAGGCACGGGCGGCGGTGGCGGTACCGGCGTCTTTGAATGCTCGGACGGCTGGATCGGATTTTCCCCCATCCAGCCCGGCCAATTCATGTCGTTCGCGCAGTGGACGGGCAATGAAGTCATCCAGGACGAGATGTTCAGGGATCTCACCCTCCGCCAGGAGAACAAGGACTTCATCAACGAGATTGCGGTGGAGTTCTTCCTCACCAAGACCGTCGCGGAGGCCGTGGATGAGGCGCAGGCGCGCCGCATTCCCGCCGCCCCCGTCAGTTCCCCCGCCGACCTCGCAGAAAACCCGCACCTGCTTTTCCGCGACTATTTCCAGGATGTGACGCATCCGGTTCTGGGCAACTACAAGCTCCCCGGCCCCGCCGGACGGTTGAGTGAGACCCCGTGGTCGTTGCGCCGCCCCGCTCCGACGCTCGGGCAGCACACGGATGAGGTGCTTGCTGAGGCGGGCAACGCCGCTCCATCGACGCCGGCAGCTCCCGTCATGGCCAACCCCGGTAATGGACCCATGCCGATGGAGGGCGTGCGCATCACGGACCTGACGCGCATCTGGGTAGGCCCGTACGGAACACGGCAACTTGCGGACTTCGGCGCGGAAGTCATCAAGATCGAATCCTCACTCTTTGACCCCGCGTCCCGCATCGCCGGACTCTTGCCTATGCACCCGGAGCTCAACCGCAACAAGATGAGCATCACCGTGGATCTCCACTTCGAGGAGGGACAAGACATCGTCCGCAAGCTGGCGGCGACTAGCGATGCCGTCGTTGAGAACTACGCCGCCGGCGCGCTCTCCCGCTGGGGTCTGGACTATGAGGGCATCCGCGCCGTCAAACCGGACATCGTGTACATGAGCATGCCCGGGTGGGGCAGCACCGGCCCGTTCGCCTCTCACGTATTGTTCGGACTTCAAGCGCAGACGGCATCCGGCGTCACCTACCTCTGGGGGCATCCGGAATCACCGCCCTCCCTTCGCTGCGGCGTCTACTATGCCGATTTCTTCGTGGGCGGACTCTCCGGCTACATGCTGCAGACCGCGCTATACCACAAGCTCAAGACGGGACAGGGCCAGCGCATCGAGGTCTCGCAGGTAGAGGCGCAGGCAAACGCGCTCGGCGTGCCGTTGCTGGACTATGTCATCAACGGTGTCAACCAGGAGCCGACGGGCAACCGGCGCGAGTACGCCGCCCCGCACGACGCCTACCCCTGTGCCGGGGATGATCGCTGGTGTGTCATCGCCTGTCACACGGAGGAGGAATGGCAGGGTCTGGTGCGCGGCATGACTCCGCCCAACCAGGATCCGCCGGAGTGGACGCAGGACTCTCGTTTCGCCACGCTGGAGGCGCGTCTCGCCAACCGTGAGGCTCTCGATGAGTTCGTATCCGAGTGGACGAGGAGCCTCACCCCGCGGCAGGTCATGTTGACGCTGCAGAAGCACGGCGTGCCCGCCACCGCCGTCCAGACGACGGAGGACGTGTACTACGACCCCGCCATGAACGCGCGTGGCTACATCGTCAACGTGCCCCACGTGGAACCGCAGTGGGGCAACATTGGCCACGCCTCATATGGCGCGAACCTTGAAGAAACCCCGGGCGCAATCCGCACGGGCGCCCCTGCACTCGGCGAGCACAACGACTTCGTCATGCGTGAACTGCTGGGTCTCTCCGAGTCAGACATCCGCGAGCTCACCGAGGGAGGAGTTCTGGTCTAAGCCCCCAGCGCCTACATCAACTCCTCAAGCCGCTGGATATTGCGCGGGTTATCTACTTCATTGCCCTTCTGAATACCAGCGTAGTACGCAAATAACTGCACAGGCAGCGCCGTCACCAGTGGCAGCAGTGACTGCGGCGTGTCCGCCGGGATGAAGATGGGGTGATCCACAATCGGTGCGAGTTCCTCATCACCCTCTGTCAAGATGGCCGCCACCACGCCCCCATTGTCCTTGAGCAACCTGACAGAGAGCGCCATGCGTCCATACTCGGGGCCTTGCGGCGCAATGGCAAAGGCAGGCGTCTCATCCCCGTTGACGAGGGCGATGGGGCCATGAATGAGCTCCGATCCCGGATAGGCAGTGGCGTGGATGTAGCCGAGCTGGATTAGCTTCCATGCTCCCTCCGCCGCAATCGGGAACAACCGCCCATGCGCGAGGAACAGCGCATCACGCCGTGTTGAATAGCGCGTGGCCAGCGCCGAGGGCAAGGAAGGGTCTTCGAGAATCCGATTCGCGTAACCCGAGAGCTTGCTGAGTTCGATCAGGCGACCGGGCACGGATTCTGCACTGTCATTTCCTCGAATGAGAGCGAGATACATCGCTATCAGGTAGAAGTTGAGAACCGAGGACGTGAACGACTTCGTGGACGCCATGCCGACCTCGCGGCCGCACCGCAGCGGCACCACGGTGTCGGCCATCATTGCGCCCGTCGAATCCTCATCGTTCGTCACCATGATCGTCAGGCAGCCCAGTTCGCTGGCCCGGGTCATCGCGCCCAGCGTATCCAGCGTCTCTCCGGATGCCGTCACCGCGATGAACAGAGTCTTCGGGCCAAGCTCAAAATCGCCAAAGACAATCTCTGAACCGACGTCTACCTGGCATGGAAGGTCGGTCAACTCTTCGATATACAGCCGACCGGCGTCCGCCGCGTGGAGGGACGAACTTGATCCTGTGAGCACCACTCGTTCAACGCCCTGCAATTCGTCCCGGATGGAGTCGAGTTCCTCCATCCGTAAGGAGACCGTGTCGAAGTCCACGCGGCCACGCAGGGCGTCCGTCCACGCCTCCGGTTGCTCGGTGATCTCCTTGATCATGAACGTCATATGGCCGCCGCGCGCCGCCGCCATCGGGTCCTCCGAGGGCGAAATTGATCGTTTGGTGATGGGAACGCCGGCCATGAGCGTCTTGAATTGCACACCTCGCGGCGTCACAATCGCCATCTCTCCGGCAGCCAGGAATGCAATCCTGTCCGCCACGCTTGTCAGCGGCCCCGCCTCGCTCGCCACAAAGGCCTCATTGTTCCCCCATCCCACGACAAGCGGGCTCGCATAGCCGCTGCGCGCAGCTACGATGGTCTCCGGCTCCTCCGCCCGTGCCGTCACGACAGCGAGTGTTCCCTGGGTGCGGGCCAAAGCCGCACGAACGGCGACCTCCAGGCTCGCCTCCGCGCCGGCCATGAGCAGCTCTTCTTCGATTAGATGCGGAATGACCTCCGCGTCGGTCGTCGAGAGAAAGCGATGGCCGCGTCCGCGCAGTTCCAGCTTAAGTTCGACGTGATTCTCGACGATGCCGTTCGTAACCACGGCAAGCAGGCCATGACAATCGAGATGTGGCTGCGCGTTCTCTGTGGTCACCGCGCCGTGTGTCCGCCACCGCGTATGTCCAAGCCCTATGTGGCCGAGTGGCGGCTCCTCGGAAAGCGCGCCCTCAAGGACGTCGAATCGCCCAACAGTCTTGACGGAATTGAAATACCCGTCGGGGTCGCGCACCGCGACACCTGCGCTGTCATAGCGCTGGTCCCTCACTTGGGAAAGGGCCTGCAAAAGGACCGGTACCGATTCCCGAACACCGACGTAGCTAACGATGGCGCCCATAGATGTCCCTCACCGCCCTGCGCGCTCCTCCGCGTGTTGTGTGTCTCGCGCGCTGTCCTCATAGTAGCCGCGCATGTGCTCGGGCAACAGGCCCGCTATGGCTTGCATGATCTCGCTTGTCGCACGTTCAGACCGATCATCCGCTTTGGATTCCGCCAGATCGGAGAAGTCCAGCAGCTTGCCGATGCGCGCAGTGAAGCGCGGTCTGCGAGCAATGAACGTCGGATTGTTCCCCAGTCCCGCAAAGCCCTCAATACCGACAGGAAGAACCGGTGCTCCCGTCGTCAGGGCCAGAAAACCCGTTCCCGGCCGGGCTTGACTCAACCGTCCGTCACGGCTCCGAGTCCCCTCGGGAAACATCCCGATTGCCCCACCGCCGCTCAAGTATTCCCGTGCGGTTCTCAGGGCTTCACGATCAAGCCTGTCCCGCGTGATAGGGATCATCCCCCACGTCCGCACCAGCCATCGAGTTAGTGCGGTTCCCTCCGTCACGAGTTCCCGCTTCGCCAGGAATCGTACCGGCCACGGCATCATGACGCCTATCAGCGCCGGATCCATGTTGTGCGTGTGATTCACAGCAACAATCACCGGCCCCGTTGACGGTACATTCTCACGTCCATGAATCGTCAACCGCGACCCGATCCGAAACGCTCCTGCCGCGGTGGAATGCAACAGCTTTGACATCAGTGACTGTTTTTCCATCACGCAACTATAGTAGATGCAATGCGCCCGTCCCTTCTCTTTTGAGTGGGAAAGGGGGCAGGATAAGGGCGATAACAGGTGCTGTGCATCTCTCCCTTCCCCTCTTGATTGGGGAAGGACAGGATGGGGGTGACCGAAATGACTTCAGACGGCGATCACGGAGTTCTGAACGGCATCGACCGCGATGAGGTCGTGCAGCTGATGAAGGACCTGCAGAGCTATCGCAGCTTCTCCGGCAACGAAACGGAGGTCATGCGGTTCCTTGCAGGCTGGTTCGATGAGCGCGGCCTACCCACTGAACTCATTGACGTGTCCGATGAACCCGGCCGCCCAAATCTGGCCGTCCGCATCCCCGGCAGCGGCGGTGGTTCGTCGCTCATGCTCAACGGCCACCTGGATATTGATCCCGTCCCGCTTAACTACCCGCTGGATCCGTGGGACTGCCATGAGGAGGACGGACGCCTCACCGGCCACGGCCTCGTCAACATGAAGGCGGGTGTTTCCGCTGCAGCCGCGGCAACGGTTGCCGTGCATCGAGCAGGCGCGCAGTTGCGCGGCGATCTTCTCTTCACCGGCGTGGTCGGCGAGTTGCAGGGCGGCGTCGGCGTCTACGACCTGGTCCAGCGGGGCATCGGCTGCGACTACACAATCGTCTGCGAACCGTCCTTCCTCGATGTCCGCACAATGCACTCCGGCGCGTGCCAGTACGTCATCACTGTGACCGGCTCATCCGCATGGATCGGGATGCTGCACCGCTCCGAATACGTCAACGCGGTCAACGTCATGGCAGACGTGGTCAAGGCGCTGGACGACGTTGAGTTCTCCGCGCAGCCACACCCGGCCACCCCCGGCCTGCCCCGCATGATCATCGGCGCGATCAACGGCGGCGTCGGCACCGATTTCCTCAAGTGGCGCGCCTCCTACGTGGCGGATTACTCCGCGATTATCGTCGAAGTGCGCGGCGTGCCCGGACAAGACTGGGAACAGACGCAGGCCGACATTGACAGGGTTCTGGAGGGTGTTCGCGCCACCAACCCGGGCGCAGTCATCGAGATTGCCGGCCCTCCTGCGACGTACACCGACGATTGGCGGAGCATGAAAGTGCCGGGGCACGGTATTGATACACCGATCGACCATATGCTGCCCCAAACAGTCGCGCGGCATCACACGGAGGTCACGGGAAACGCGCCGGAACGCATCGGTCCGCAGGACCCCGGCTCATATGCGTGGACGGACGCGGGTTGGTTCGCGCGGGGCGGTTCAGTTCCCGTCGTCTACGGGCCAACATCCAACACGGAGCGCACCATACCGATCGACAATGTGCTCACTGTCGCTCGCGTCCTGGCGCTCACCGCACTGGACATATGTGGCTGATCTGCCCGCGTCTGGCACGCGACCGCTAGAATAGTTAACGAATTCACATGTCGGACAACATCCTGATAGCGGTCGCGTGGCCGTATGCAAACGGAGATCTCCACCTCGGGCACATCGCCGGTGCGTATCTGCCCGCAGATATCTTTGCCCGCTTTCACCGCATGAGGGGCAACAACGTGCTCATGGTCTCCGGCTCGGACGCGCACGGTACGCCCATCACCCTCCGCGCCGAGGCGGAGGGAGTCTCTCCCCGTGAGATACATGACCGTTTCCACCAGGGCTTTCTGGAGTCGTGGGAGGGCCTCGGAATCTCATGGGACCTCTTCACGACCACTGAAACGGAGAACCACTACCGCATCGCGCAGGACTTCTTCACCCGTTTCTACGAAAAAGGCCTGCTCTACGAGACCGCCAGCGAGGTCCCTTACAGCCCCACGGGAAACCGCTACCTACCAGACCGTTACATCAACGGCACGTGTCCCCACTGCGGCTTCGATGGCGCGCGGGGGGACCAGTGCGATGGTTGTGGCCGCACCCTTGACCCGCGTGAACTCATCGACCCCCGCAGTACCCTGGACGGCGGTACGCCGGAGTTCCGCACCCGCTCGCATTTCATGATGAAGTTCTCCGAGTACGGCGACAGCCTTCTGGAATGGCTTAAGGACAAGAACCATTGGCGTCCGCAGGTGCTCAATTTCACGACGGGCTTCCTGGATCAGGGCCTCAAGGACCGCGCCTACACCCGCGATTTGGACTGGGGCATCCCCGTCCCGCTCGACGGCTGGGAAGACAGGCGCATCTATGTCTGGTTTGAGGCTGTCATCGGCTACCTCTCCGCGTCCGTGGAGTGGGCGTCCGACATCAAGGGGGATCCCGAGGCGTGGCGCGCGTGGTGGGGGGCTGACGCGAAGCCATACTATTTCATTGGCAAGGACAACATCACGTTCCACACCATCATCTGGCCCGCCATGCTCATGGCCTACGGCGATGACCTCGCCCTGCCGGAGGACGTCCCCGCCAACGAGTTCCTGAACCTGGAGGGCTACCAGCTCTCCACCAGCCGCAACTGGGCAGTCTGGGTGCCGGAATACCTCGTCAACTACGACCCGGATGCCCTCCGCTTCGTCCTTTCCGCCAATATGCCGGAGACCTCAGACTCCGAGTTCACGTGGCCCGACTACATCCGCCGCGTCAACAACGAACTCGTCGGAACCTACGGCAACCTCGTCCATCGCACCCTGACCTTCATCCAGCGATTCTTCGATGGCACGGTACCGGACGCTCAGCCTGATGAAGCGGGTACACGCCTGCTGGCAAGGGTCGATGAGGCACTCGAAGAAGCCGCCGCTGAGATCGCTGCCTGCCGCTTCCGCGCCGGGCTTGGCGTCGCCATGAGCCTGGCGCAGGAGGGCAACCGCTATCTTGACGACCGCGCCCCGTGGCGCGCCATCCGTGAGGATCGCGAGGATGCTGCGCGCACGCTCGTCACTATTTTGGGTATCATCAGCGGACTCAAGACCCTTTTCGCTCCCTACCTGCCCTTCAGTTCCCAGCGACTCCATGAGATGCTCGGTCTCGAGGGCGGCATACAGGACGCAGGGTGGACCGCAACGGGGCCGGAGGTAGGCGCGCGCCTACCCCAGCCACAGGCACTTTTTGCCAAACTTGATGAGGAACAGGTGCTCGCGCGCGAGATGGCCAATCTCGGAGCGGGCGACGAAAGTGAAACGACGGCGTAGACAGGCGCGCTTACGGCCTGCGAAAAAACATTGACTGACACGACAACGACAAAGCCCCCGTCCTTTCTTGAAATAATTGAACCGGACATGGCAGAGGTGGAACGCCGCCTCCGCACCATCGGCGAGGATGATTTCCCCTGGCTTGATGAGCTGCTTCGCTACATCCTCGCCACACCCGGCAAGCGCGCACGCCCTGCCGTCACCCTCCTCGCCGGACACCTCTTTGACTTCGATCCTGACGTTCACATCTCCATGGCCGTCGCAGTCGAACTCCTCCACACCGCCTCCCTTGTCCACGATGATTCGGTCGATAAGGCGCCGTTGCGCCGCGGTGTCGCAACAATCAACGCCCGCCATGGCGACGCCGTTGCGCTTCTCTTGGGCGACTATCTGTTTGCCAGTTCCGCCGAGATGGTCTGCGCCACCAACAACGTCCGCGTCATCACCCTCTTCTCCCGCACCTTGCGGCTCCTCGCCGACGGTGAACTCCGCGAGATCCAACAGGCATTCGATTGGACCGGCGGGCTTGAGGAGTATTGGGCGCGAGTGGAGCGCAAGACGGCATCACTGTTCACAACGGCTGCCGTCTCCGGCGCAGTACTCGGGGCCGCGACGGAGACCGAGATCGACGCCGTCACGGAATACGGCATGAGCCTCGGCACCGCGTTCCAGGTCGTGGACGATATTCTCGACCTGCAAGGCGATGCCTCTGAAGTCGGCAAGCCCATCGGCTCGGACCTGCGCGGCGGCATCCTGACCCTGCCCGCGCTGCTCTATCTCGGCGAGCACCCCGAACTGAACGAGACAGGCCCATTCGCCCGCCTGCGGGACGAGCGCGAAACCATGACGGAACCGGACAGGGAGCAGTGCGTTGATGAGGCGCTCCATCTCATCCGCAACTCCGACGCCGTTGAGAACTCTTACGCCGTCGCCAACCGTCTCGCCGACCGCGCCCGCCAGGCTCTGGGCAAGATCAACCGCCCCGCCAACCCCGCCCTCCAATCCCTCATGGACATCATCGACTTCGTCGTCCAACGCCATTCGTAGTGTGTTTCCCTTCTCCCACTCAAGGTTGGCAGTGAGTGCCCACTGACCTAGAATCGGTACAACCCTTGACCAATCGGACAAGGCGGATGGGCTGACAATGCAACAGATCGCGATCGTAATTCCGCTCCTGGGCATTGCGTATGCAATTGGGTGTGTTTCTGCCGGTTACTATCTCGTTCGAATCAGGACAGGCACGGATATCCGGCAAGAGGGCAGTGGAAATGTCGGCGCGCGTAACGTGAGCCGCGTGTTAGGTCAAAAGACTGCCGCGCTCACACTTTTGGGGGACGCGCTGAAGGGCGCAATTCCGGTTGGCCTGTCAATGTACCTGGGCCTCGATAGTTGGGCAGTGATGGCGATCGTGATGGCGGTGGTCGCCGGTCATATCTGGCCCGCTCAACTCGGCTTTCGCGGCGGCAAGGGTCTGGCAACCGCCATGGGTGCCGTCCTGCTTATTAATCCCATACTTGTCGCCTTCGCACTCGCAGTCTCCATCCTTGGAAAACTTGCGCTTCGAAACGTGACTGCGGGCGGCCTTGCGGGAGTTGCGCTTGCTCCGGTCGTAGCCCTCATTCTTGGATCCGATGTGTATGTGGTCGCCGGTCTTGCCGTTCTGGCCTCCGTGCTCCTCTTTGCCCACCGTGACAACTTGCGCAGCCTCGCCGACGGATTCAGGCGCGACAAGGTCGGCGAATCGAACAGGGTTGGTGTGACCCGATGAACGGCGTGAATGGCAAGAGCGAATACGTCTTCAAGGTCGCGTCCGAACCGTGGGAGCTGGAAGAGATCTTCAGGCTCAACTACGAGACATTCGTTGAAGAGCTTCCCCAGCATGAGGAGGATCCGTCACGTCGTCTGATTGACCAATTCCACGACGAAAACACGTATTTCATCTGCGTGCGCGGGAAAGAACTGGCCGGCATGGTCGCAGTGCGCGACAAGAGGCCCTTCTCGCTGGATCGCAAGCTGGGCAGTGTCGATGAATACCTGCCATCGGGTCTTTCACTCTGCGAAATCCGCCTCCTCTCCGTGCGTTCAGAGAGAAGAAATGGGCGCATCCTCCAGGGCTTGCTCTCGCAAGTGGTGAAACACTGCGTGGATAACGGCTACGAGATGGCGCTGATCTCAGGCACCACACGGCAACTCTCTCTCTACGAGCGCTTGGGATTCGAGCCGTTCGGTCCCATAGTCGGAACGCCGGAAGCGTCCTTCCAGCCCATGTTTCGACGACTAGAAACGCTTGATGATGACTTCAAGGGGCGTCTCCATCGGTCGGTTGAAGAATACAGCGGGGAAATCGTGAATTTGATGCCTGGCCCGGTCTCCGTCCATCCGGACGTTGAGCGCGCATTTGCACGTCGACCGGAGTCTCACCGCTCTCCCGCGTTCGTGGCAGGCGTGCAACGCGTGAAGGACCGGCTCTGTGGGCTAACGAACGCCCGGCATGTGGAGATAATGCTGGGTTCGGGAACGCTGGCGAACGATGTCATCGCCGCTCAACTCTCGCTGGAACCGGGTCGAGGGCTGATCCTCAGCAATGGCGAATTCGGTGATCGCTTGTTGGATCAGGCAACTCGATTCGGTCTCGAGTTCGACGCGCTCCAGGAGCCCTGGGGACACCCCTTTGACACCAATGAGATATCAAACACGGTGGCGCAGGGACACTATGCGTGGATCTGGGCAGTCCACTGCGAGACATCGACCGGTGTCCTAAACGATATTGCTCTTTTGAATCGCCTTAGTGCGGAGACGCACGCAAAGCTCACTCTAGACTGCATTAGCTCCATCGGCACAACGCCGGTGGACCTGCGGGGTGTCTTCCTGGCCTCCGGCGTGAGCGGCAAGGGACTCGCATCATATCCGGGACTGTCCATGGTCTTCTACAACAACGAGGTACAACCTCGACCGGACAGACTGCCGCGCTATCTGGATCTCGGCTACATCGCCGACAAGGGTGGAGTGCCGTTCACCACGTCCTCCAACCTGCTGGCCGCCCTCGCATCAGCGCTGGATATTCTTGACCCGGCGAAGCGATTCGACGATGTGGAAGAGAGAACCCGCTCCCTGCGAGACAGTCTGCGCGCCCACGGATTCACCCTGCTGGCCCAGGAAGAAGTGTCCGCGCCCGCCGTCATTACAATCGTGCTGCCGCCGGATGTTGATTCCGTTGAACTGGGCGAACGGATGGAGAACGCCGGATTTGCCCTCAGCTACAACAGCGACTACTTGCGTGAGCGCAACTGGATACAGATATGCCTCATGGGGTACCTGGACGATGCCAACCTTGAGCCGCTCATCCCAACGCTGGAACGTGAATACGCACCGCTGCGGCAGTTTGCCGCAGCCCAAACGTAGCAAGGGTACGTTGTGGTTCCCGAAAACGATGAGGGCGGCACATCCGGCCTCGTTGTCTTCGCCGACAACCTCGAATACTTGCGCGCAATGCCGGACGGAATCGTTGACCTAATCTATATCGATCCGCCGTTCAACACTGGCAAGACGCAATCGCGGGAGTCCATCCGTACCGAGCGTGATGACAACGGCGACCGAGTTGGCTTCCAGGGTCGGCGCTATCGCACAGAACGCGTCGGCAGTTCCGAATACGATGACAGCTTTGATGACTACCTTGCATTCCTCAAGCCGCGACTAATCGAAGCGAGGCGCGTCCTCAAGCCGAACGGCTCGTTCTTCCTCCACGTCGACTACCGCGAAGTCCACTACTGCAAAGTGCTGCTCGATCAGATTTTCGGGCGCGACTCGTTCATCAACGAGATTGTTTGGGCCTATGACTACGGTGCTCGCTCAAAGTCGCGCTGGTCCGCCAAGCACGACAATATCCTCTGGTACGCCAAAGACCCGTCTAACTTCACATTCAACTACGAAGAGATGGACCGCATTCCCTACATGGCGCCCGGCTTGGTCGGCAAAGAAAAAGCGGCGCGCGGCAAGACGCCCACGGACGTCTGGTGGCACACTATCGTCCCCACCAGCGGTAAGGAGAAGACCGGCTACGCCACGCAAAAGCCGCTCGGCATCCTTGAGCGCATCATCAAGGTCCACTCCAACCCCGGCGACCTCGTTATGGATTTCTTCGCAGGCAGCGGCACAACCGGAGAAGCAGCCGCGAAAAACGACCGCCGTTACATCCTAGTGGACAACAGTGCCGAGGCCATCCGCGTCATGGCCAAACGCCTGACCCCGTACAGCCCCCAATTCAAAGGCTGCGAGAGTATCATCCCCGCCGCCTAACTCCGTAGCGCCGCCCCACCCGTCATTCTCGCGAAAGCGGGAATCTGAATCGCGTTGCTTAGCCCAACCCCGTATCGCCAACCCCCCGCTCACCCTGAGCCTGTCGAAGGGTCGCCCCCGTCACCACGACGCTGAACTCGCCACGCGGCTTCTGAAAGTGGTCGATGGCCTCTGAAAGCGTCCCCCGGAATATCTCCTCATGCAGCTTGGTCATCTCCCGCCCGATGACCGCCTCACGGTCGCCCAGCACCTCCCGTAACGCTTCCAGCGTCACGATGATGCGATGCGGCGACTCATAGAGCACGGTCGGCCACTCCTGCTCAGAGATGGCCTCTATCATGCGGCGACGCTGTCCTGCCCTGCGCGGCAGGAATCCCAGGAAGGTGAACTTATCGGCGGGCAGCCCCGCCACACTCAACAGCGCGGCGATGGCCGTCGGACCCGGAATCGGCGTCACCGTGTATCCCGCCTCCGCAGCCGCCTTAACCAACAACGCGCCGGGGTCGCTGATGAGCGGCGTTCCCGCCTCGCTCACCAGTGCAATATCTTTGCCCTCATCGAGTTCCGCGAGCAGTTTGGGAATCCGCCGCCTCACGTTGGCATCAAACAGGCTGACCATCGGAACACGCAGACCATACCGCGTCAGCAGCTTGCGCGTTGTACGCGTATCCTCAGCCGCAATCAGGTCAACCTCGCCCAGCACGCGCAGCGCCCGCGTCGAGATATCCTCCAGGTTGCCAATCGGCGTCGCCACCACGTACAAGACGCCACCGGATTCATTCAAGTCCGTCATCGCAAAGCAAGCATAACGCGTCAGGAATCCCTGCTCTCCTCAAGGGTGAGGGTTAGATTTCGTCGGCTGCGCTGGAATGACTTGGGGCTCCCACGCCGGAACGCAGTTACCTTTGGCGCGGGTCAAGAAAGTCCCTCAGCCCGTCACCAATCAGCGCCACGCAGAACACCAGCGCCGTCAGCGCAAGCCCCGGGAAGATCGTCAGCCATGGCGCGGCCTCCAGGAATCCTTCTGACCCTTCTTTGAGCATCCGCCCCCACGAGGGATCGGGCGGCGGCACTCCCAGCCCCAAAAAGCTCAGCGCCGCCTCCGTCAATACCGCGCCCTCCATGAATCCCGTGGCGTGGATGATCACGGGCGTGATGGAGTTTGGCAGGACGTGCCGCACGACGATACGCGTTGGACTTCCGCCGAGTGATTTCGCTGCCATCACGTACGTCTCTGCCTTGACGGACAGCGCCTGCGCCCGTGCGATGCGCGCCACCTGCGGCACGAACGCAACAGTTATTCCAATAATCACGCTGATCGGCGACGGCTCAAGCACTACAACGAGCAACAGAGCCATCAGCAGGTGCGGAAACGCCATCAGAGCGTCGATGAATCGTTGGATAACCAGATCTGTTATCCCGGACGCATAGGCGGAGATGACTCCGATTGTTGTGCCGATCACCGTCCCCGCCAGCACGGACACTAGTCCCACCATCAGCGAGATCCGCGCCCCGTACAGCACCCGACTGAACACGTCTCTGCCGAATCGGTCCGTGCCGAAGAGGTGCTCGGCGGACGGCGCGAGCAACGTATTGGCCTCGTCATGCGCAAGCGGATCGAAGGGCGCAAGCTGCTCCGCGAAAATGGCCGCCAGCCCCATCGCGACAAGCGCCATGAGTGCGGCAGCGCCAACGGGGTAGCGCTTCGCCGCCCGCGCCGGTCTAGTCGCGATACGTGATGCGCGGATCAAGTACGGCATACAGCACGTCGATGACCAGGTTGACCGACAACATGATGAACACGAACAGCGTGGCGTAGGTCTGCACAACGGGATAATCGCGATCCGAAACAGCATCCACTATGCCGCGCCCGATCCCCGGCAGCCCGAAGATCGTCTCCATCACGACCGCTCCACCCAATAAAGTCCCCACCTGTATCCCCGCCACGCTCAGCACAGGGATCAGCGCGTTGCGCAGAGCATGGCGCACGAGGACGATCCTCTCCGTCAGGCCCTTGCTCCGCGCAGTACGAATAAAATCCTGCCCCAGCACGTCGAGCATTCCCGCCCGCGTCATGCGCGTCAGGTACGCCGCATAGCCCCACGCGAGGATCACAACCGGCAAAGCCATCAACTGAACATGCCGAACGGGGCTTTGCCAGACGTGGTCATAGATGACGGGGGGCGACCAACCGATTAGCAGCACCAGCGCAATCAACGCCAGCAGCGCGATGAAGAAGCTCGGGACGGCCTGACCGCCGATGGCAAACAAGCGCACGAGGAAATCTGCCCACTTACCTTGCCGCACCGCACCCGCGATCCCAACCGGAATCGCTATCGCCGCCGCCAGCAACATCGTGTAGACCGCAAGCTGAAGCGTCACCGGCAGCTGGCGCGCCACGAGCGACGATATCGGCGTCCGATTAACGAACGACCTTCCCCCAAAATCACCCGTCGCCACACTCCACAGCCATGAACCGTACTGAGCAATGAGCGGCTCATCCAGCCCCAGCTCCTCTCGCACGCGCTCCACCTGCAGAGGGTCATGAGCCACCTCGCCGGAGCCGCCCAGCACCACGTCCACCACGTCCCCGGGCAGTACGCGCAGGATCGCAAAGATAACAATCGACGCAATCAAGAGCGTCGGAATAAACAGCGCAAGCCGCAGCCCTATGTATCGGAGCATGACAACAACCTAACGTATCGAGGGCGCGTCGGGTTGGCGGCACACCCTACAACAGCTGAACCACCGCCGCCCCGGCAATGGCCGTCACAACGACAACCAGCCACGGCGGCGCTTTCCAGAACGCGAGCAGGGCGAACGCGGCCGCGGCCACTGCAAAGTCCGCCGGTGTCCCGATGGCGCTGGTCCAGAGCGGATCGTAGAGCGCCGCCAACAGTAGCCCCACCACCGCGGCATTCACACCCATCAGCGCCTGCCGCACACGCGCCACGCCCCGCAGTCGCTCCCAGAACGGCAGGACGCCCGGGACGAGCAGGAACGACGGCGCGAATATCGCCGCCAACGCCAACAGTCCGCCGCCCCACGCCGGTGTCAAACCGTTCACTGACGCGCCCAGAAACGCCGAGAACGTGAACAACGGTCCCGGTACCGCCTGCGCGGCGCCGTATCCCGCCAGGAACTCGTCGCTCGTCACCCACCCCGGAGGTACAACCTCCGCCTCGATGAGTGGCAACACAACATGCCCACCCCCAAAGACAAGAGACCCCGTTCGATAGAAGCTGTCCACAACGTCGATGGCCAGGCTCTCCGTCAGCCTGCTCGCCAGCGGAAGCACGGCCAGCAAGACGAGGAATGCGATAAGCAGCACCGCCGCCGAACGTGTCCCCCCGTCCGAGACCGTGTCGCCATCCGTTCGCGGCTCCGGCGGTTTAAGAAGAATCAAACCGAGCACGGCCCCGCCCGCTATAACCACCAACTGCGCCGCGAGTCCTCCCGAAAGAAGCAGAGCCGCGGCGGCAACAACAGCGATGGTGATACGCGTCCTGTCCGGCGTCAGCGTACGCCCCATCCCCCAGAGCGCCAACGCAACGACCGCCACAGCGACAATCTTGAGCCCGTGCAGCCAGTCGGCGCTCTCCTGCGCCCCCAGCGCCTGCACGCCGTACGCAAACAGGATCAGCGCCAACGCAGAGGGCAGCGTGAAACCCAGCCACGCCGCGAATCCGCCCAACAGGCCGCCTCGCTTTATCCCGACGGCCATCCCAAGCTGACTGCTCGCCGGGCCCGGCAGAAATTGGCACAGGGCGATCAGTTCCGCGAACGTGCCCTCATCCAGCCACTTGCGACGAACGACGTATTCCTCACGGAAATACCCGATGTGCGCGATCGGCCCGCCAAACGACGTCAGCCCCAACCGCCCCGCAACAAGAAAAATCTCCCAAAACCGTGCCATAACTACGGGCATCGTATGTCATGCAGCACATGCAGGTCATGGCAGCCCTCCCTGAGTGCAGTCGAAGGGCACAGCACTCCACCCCTCATTCCGGCGAAAGCCGTAATACCTTCCCCCTGCAAGGGATTTACATACCTATGTGCCCGCGAGGCGGAGGCGGGCTAGGACAGCGGCAGCTAGCTCAGCCAAGATAATCAACCAATGAGCGCACGCTTACACATCGTGTAGATTGTGACGTAGTCGTCATCCACCCTATAGGACAAGTGCCACACGTCATCCAGCATGACTCGCAGATTCTGCCCTATGTAAGGGTTGTACTCCGGCTGGAATTTATAGACGCCATCGACTTCGGGATCAAAGAGAATCGAGTACAGGACACGAACCGCGTCAAAATAGTCAGCCGCCTCCTGCAATGTAGCTTCAACCGAATGTGACCAACGTAAACTACCGGCCGGCGGCATTGTCTCGCCGACTGTCAATTTGTTCCAGCATGTCCTCGGGGGTCGGGGCCGTGTGGTATTCGTTATTGGCGATCTGAGCTACCGCGTTGAGAACATCGTTCACGATCCGAGGATCACGGTTGATTCTTTCCATGTCAGCCCGATGATTAGCCATCCACACGTCGTAATAACACTTTCGTATCAACTCATCAGAAATCGCCGGCCTAGACGCCCTTGACTTCTTCTTAGCCTGAGCCCACGGACCATCCGGGTGGTGCGTCAGTTCTGAGAGGACAAGTGGGTGCACATGGCCATAAGTCCGGTATGTCCAATCGATGGCCCCATAATCCTTGATAGGCACGACTTCAGCCACTGGAATATGTTGTGCTACTGGTGCGGCTCCATAGGGTTGCAACTCATCGTAAAGATCAGGGAAAACCGGTCCATGCTGCCACGCGCGGAATTCAGGCTCAACCAGTCCTTCATTATGCATCACCAGCATCCGTGCATGAGCAAAGAACACCAGCTTCTGGACATGCAGAGGCGTAAGAGGATATCCGTTTTCCATTCCGCGACGAATAAACTCGTTGGCGATCAACCTCACATCATACATGACACCCCCTGCGCCCTTGACAAACTCACTGCATTTAGTGTACTAGCCCTATACGAATCGCGATAGTCCGCTATTAACATTCAGTCGCTGTGCTTACTAGCGTGCCTCGGCTTCGCCCTCAACACAACCTGAGCCACCTCCTCTGGGCTCGCCTCAATCGGCTTCGACATCGCGTACTTCGGCGGACGCCGACGCCTCCGCTTCGGCCGGTCCTGCTCAACCTTCTTGCTCTTGCGTTTCGTCTCCACTTATCCCTCCAACAGGCGCAGAGTGTCGACAATTAGGGCACCAACCACTAGCAGGCCATCCTCAACTCCAGCGATTTGAGGTCCGTCTTGTTCGCCAGATGCTTCAGCACAGTCTTCAGAATGGTAATCCTTTTGGGGCTGACTTCACCATTCGACCTTTCACGTTCCGCGATAATCGCATCGGTCGACCCCCGCAAAGACCCTCTCTCTCAGGGAGACGGCTAGGGTGAGGTACGCCAATCCGGACCGCGAACTGAGAGCCGTTACGCAGTAACCCACACCGTCGCGAAATCTGTGTGCGTGTGGCCGTCCTCCGGCGGTATCACCAGGCCCTTCACATACATCCGATATGGCACAACCTGCACCGTTCCCGCAATGGGTACGACGTACGTCTGCTCCCGCACCACGTAGCTCTCCAGCTCCCGCCAGGCCGCCACGCGCTGCCGATGTGTCCGCGTCGCGCGCAGTTCCTCGTACAGGAGGCTGACATGCTCGTCCTCGTGCTTGGCGTAGGCGTCAGGGAAACGACTGTACACGCCGTAGGCCGCCTCCGTGCCCTCCGGTATCGGCGACGTGAAGTTGGAGCCGGGCTGTGAATCATAATCGAGGCTCACCCGCCCGCGATTCCACTCCGCCTCGTCCACCAGCTGTATCTGAAGGTCAATGCCAAGCCCGGCGAGCTGGTTGTGCAGAAACTCGCAGCGGGCCGTAAGACGGGCGCGGCAGAGGTAGTCCATCTCGAAGCCGTCCTCATGACCCACCGCAGCCAGCAGCGACAGAGCCTCATCCCGCCTCTCGTCAAGAGCGCCCCGGTTAAACCGCTGCCACGTCGTGAAATCGGCCGACGTGAACGGGTTGGCCGGGCTGAACGTCGGCGAGATATAGCCAAACCCGCCCAACACCGTTGGAATCGCTGCCTCACGATCGATCCACAGGGAGATCGCCTGCCGCACCTCCGGATCCTGCCACGGCCCCTCGCGAAGCACGTTGAACCCAAGGCGGAACATCCCGCCCTGCATCTCCCCGTAGAAAACCTCGTCCGGCCCCAGCTGCTCATCGATGGCCGCCTTGCGTTCCTGCGTCAGGTAGTGCCCTTCCCCCCGCGCCCCGCCGTCGATACGGCCGGTCCGGAACGCCGCGTCCATCGCCGTCGCGTTCGGCATGATCACGTAGTCGATACCGTCCAGATACGGCAGATTACCGCCCGCGCCGCGCTCCCAATAGTCATCATTCCGAACGACACGAACAAGGCTGCCCGGCTCATAGCGATCAAGGCGGAACGGCCCGGTACCGATAACCCCGGCATCCAGCGGCCCGGCGCTGTACTCTCCCTCCTCGAACAGTGGCTCAAACACGTGCTTGGGATGAGCGATTCGCAGGCGTGGGTTTGCCAGTACGGACAGATAGTGCGGATTCGGCTCCGCGAGCGTCACACGCAGCCGATTGAACTCCAGCACCTCAACCGACTCAATCTCGCCCAGCTCCCCACGGAAATAGGCTGGAGCGCGGACCGGGACGCCGTCCGATTCCCATCCGTTCGCCGACAGATCAAACCAGAACTTGGCGTCCTCCGCCGTGAACGGCTCACCGTCGTGCCACGTCACATCCGGACGAATCGTGAACTCCCACTCGGTGAAGCCGGGATTCGCAAGCCAACTCGACGCCAGGTCCGGGCACGCAAGGTACATATTCTCCCTGCACCGCCGCACCAGGTTGCCCGCGCCGAACAGCGCCCCGCCAACGTGATGCAGTGCGATGCTGGACGTCCGCATCGTGTCAAACGCCGCCGGCGGATCCCCCCGATTCGCCAGCGTCAACACCCCGCCATACCGCGGCCCGCCCTCGCCGGACACCTCCGTGCCGCCAATAGGAGTGCTTATATCTCCGCCGTTACAGGCCATCACCGCTAGACAGGCAATGACGATCAAGCTGAATAGCTTTAGGCCATCCCCAATGCCCGCGAAGGAGAATCCCCTCCGCCCTTGTGAGGGAGGGTCAGGGTGGGAGGTATCCCGTCTGCCCGTCACTCCAGCGTTCGTAGCTGCGGGAACAGCACCACCTCGCGAATCGTCGTCTGCCCCGTCAGGATCATTACAAGCCGATCGATGCCCAGCCCGAGTCCACCTGCCGGAGGCATCCCGTGCTCCACTGCGGTCACAAAATCCTCGTCAAGACGGTCAAAATCCTCGTCACGGAACTGCTCGCGGTTCTCCTCCTGCGCCTGCAGCCGCGCAGCCTGCTCGATGGGGTCATTCAACTCCGTGAACGAGTTGGCAACTTCCATCCCGCCGATGAATCCCTCAAACCGCTCCACCAACCGCGCATCACCCTCCGTCGCTTTGGCGAGCGGCGTCATCTCGATCGGGTAGTCGAGCAGGAATGTCGGCTGAATGAGCCGCGGTTCAACGAGGTCTCCGATCAGCTTGTCCACCAGCTGAGGCCATGACGAGTCTGCCGCCGGCGTCAGTCCACGCTCACGCATTGCAGCCCGCAGCCCATCCGCCGTTCGCACCTCGTCGCTGAGCAGATCGATCTCACTCCACTCACGGATCGCGTCAATCAGTGACAGCCGCTGCCACGGCGGCGCCAGGTCAATCTCCTGCCCGTCATACATCACGGTCGACTTGCCATGCGTCAACAACGCAAGCTGGTGAACCAATAACTCCACCATCTCCATCACGTCCGTGTACGACGCGTACGCCTCATATGACTCCATCGTCGTGAATTCGGGGTTGTGCGCCGCGTCGATTCCCTCATTGCGGAAGATGCGGCCAATCTCAAATACCTTCTCAAATCCGCCCACCAGCAACTTCTTGAGATTCAACTCCGTCGCGATGCGTAGAAACAGCTGCCGGTCCAGCGCGTTATGCCGCGTGACGAACGGCGCGGCCATCGCCCCCGCCGCTACAGGCACCAGCACCGGCGTCTCAGCCTCGATGAACCCGCGATCCTCCATGAATCGGCGGATCGCGGACACAACCGCGCTGCGAATGACAAATATCTCCCGAACCTCGTCGTTCGCCATCAGATCAAGATAGCGCTGCCGATACCGCTGTTCCACGTTGCGCAGCCCATGCCACTTCTCCGGCGGCGGCCGTAATGCCTTGCCCAATACGGAGTACGAGTCAGCTTGCACGGTCACCTCGCCCGTCCGCGTTCGGTACAGCGTCCCGCTGACGCCCAGAAAATCGCCGAGATCAAGATCCTTGAGGGCTTGGTAGTCGTCTGTGTCGAAGTGGTCCCGAGCAAAGCTGACTTGAAGGTCCCCGCTGCCGTCCCGCAACGTGGCGAATGTCAACCGCCCCATTCCGCGCATGGTCATCAGCCGCCCAACGACGGCGACGCTGTGCTCCGCGTTCTCATCTGCCTCAAACAGCGCCCGTGCCTCGACGGCTGTATGTGTACGCTCCGTTCGACGCGGATATGGATCGATACCCCGCTCGCGCAGCCGTTCCAGCTTGGCCAGTCGTGACTCAAAGTGGGCCTGCGCGGCCCGCGGCTCCTGTTCGTTACTCAACGGACACTATCGTGTAGGTAATCGTGCCGCTCGGAACCGGGACTTCCACCGTGTCGCCAACCGTGTGGCCGATCACGGCGCCGCCCACGGGGGACTCGTTGGAGATGCGTCCGTGCACCGCGTCTGCTTCTGCCGTGCCCACCAGCGTGTACGTGTCCTCTTCCCCGCCCTCGTCTCGCACCCTGAAACGGGTGCCGATGGAGATTCGCCCGTCCTCGGCATGGTGCTCATCGATGATGACGGGACTCTTGAGGATGGATTCAAGCTCAAGGATGCGCCCTTCGACAAAAGCCTGCTCTGTCTTGGTGTCCTCGTAGTCCGCGTTCTCTTCCGTGCCGGTCAGCTCCTTGGCGCTGTGCAGCTGTTCAGTAATCTCGATGCGCCGTACGTTGCGCAGGTGATCCAGCTCGTTTTCCAGCTTCGCGAACCCTTCGTGCGTCAGGTACGTCTCCTTCTGCGCCATGACGATGACTCCTTCCCAACAACCTGGTACTGGCGGTGGTCATATAGTTCTCTATCTAATAGCTCTCTGCCGCCTCCACCACTGCGGCCTGGATCCGAACAACTCCCCACCACGCCTTCGCCCAGATAGTCTGGGCGGCGCGTCCGTTATACTCGCGGCCTATTGCCCATGTCAACTACGAAATCCCTGCCGGGCCTGCGGTATGCGCAGTACGGAAATAACGCTCGGCGCCCCGTCCACGTCATGCGGAGCCAGTCGCGCCACCACCACCTCATCTCCCTCCCGGATGAAATCCCGTTCCCGCGCCTCGAACAGCATATAGTCCAACATGACGTCCGTATTGTCATGCTGCGTCCCCCACTGCGGTTGAACCGCGTGCAACAGTGCCATGCGTCGATACAACGCGCGGCTGTCCGTGAACGCCAGCACCGGCGCCGTCGGACGTTCCAGCGACAGCATCCGCGGCATATGATCGTCAGGCGAATAGACAATGAGCGCGGTGGCATCCAGGTCTGCCAGCAAACTCACGACGGCCCTCGCAATCTTCCTGTCCTGCCCGTCTGATCCACTGTCCTCCGATGCCCTCCGTGATACCTCCAGGTATTCCTCGCTCCATTCGGCCTCGCGGATGATCCGGTCCATTGTCTGCACGGATTCCACGGGATACGCGCCGATCGACGTCTCCCCGCTCAACATCACGGCATCCGCCCCCTCGAGCACCGCGTTCGCCACATCCGATGCCTCTGCGCGCGTAGGTCTCCGATTTCCAATCATCGACTCCAACATCTGTGTCGCCACGATGACCGGGACTCGTTGCTGCGCGGCACGATGCACCAGTGTCTTCTGGATGACGGGCACCCGCTCCGGACCCAGATCAACACCTAGATCGCCTCGCGCCAGCATCACGCCGTCCGAAACGTCCATGATCGCGTCCAGGTTCTCAAGAGCCTCCGCCCGTTCGATCTTCGCGATGATCGACATCTGCGGCGCGCCCAACGACCGCAGGGTAGCGCGCGTTGCCTCGATCTCCTCCGGTGTCCTCACGAACGACAGCGCGACGTGATCCACGCCCATCGTCACACCACGCGCCAGGTCCTCTCGATCCTTCTCCGTAGGTGAAACGACGCTCACGTTGATATTTGGCGCGTTGATGCCTTTGCGTTCACCAAGCTCGCCACCATGCACAACGATGGTATGGATATCCGTGTCATCGCTTCGCACAACTTCCAGTTCCAGCACACCGTCCGCGAGCAGCAGCCTGTCGTGCGGCTGAACATCTTGCGGCAGCCCCGGATGGCTCACCCACACCTTCTCATCTGTGCCGTCCGGCCAATCCTGTGTCGTCAACACCAACGGATCGCCGTCCACCAAAATGACGGGTCTGCCCCGGGCCAGCGTCCCTGTCCGTAGACGCGGCCCCTGCAGGTCTTGCAGGATTCCCACGGCGCGGCCCATGTCGTTAGAAATGCGGCGGATACGGCGCACGACGGCCTCGTGCTCTTCCGCTGTCCCGTGTGAGAAATTGAGCCGCGCGACGTCGACGCCCGCCTCGATCAACTGCCTCAGCGTCTCCTCATCGGATGTCGCCGGCCCAATCGTCGCGACAATCTTCGTGCGGCGGATGTGGCGCTCACGCCGATCTGGCGGAACATTCATGCCCCTACCTTAGCCGAGAACAGCCTGTCCCGTGACCCCTCACCTCATTCCGGCGCAAGCCGGAATCCATCGGGGCACCCGTCTCTCCGGGACCCTTCCGAATCCCCCGCGAAGGCGGGGGCTACAGATCAACCGACAACTCAAGCCCCACCGGGCAGTGATCGGAACCCATCACGTCGGACAGGATGAACGCATTGGAGACGCGGTCCATCAACTCCTCGTTCACGAAGAAGTAATCGATCCGCCACCCAACGTTGCGGTCGCGCGCCCGCGTCATCGTATCCCAGTAAGAGTAGTGCCCGTTCTCATCCGGCACAAACTTGCGGAACGTATCGACATACCCGCTTCCCATCAGCTTGTCCATCCACGCCCGCTCTTCCGGCAGGAATCCGGACGTTTTCTGGTTCTCCTTTGGACGCGCCAGGTCGATCTCGTGATGCGCCGTATTCACGTCGCCGCAGACGACGATATTCTTTCCGGCCCGCCTTTCGGACTCGATGTGCTCCAGAAAGGCGTCGTAGAAGTCCATCTTGTAGGCAAGCCGTTCCTTGGACGCGCGGCCATTTGGGAAATAGACGTTATAAAGTTCGAACTCGCCGTAATCGAGTCTGAGGACGCGCCCCTCATTGTCCCAGCGGTTATCCGGCCCGAACGTGGTGGATACGGCCTTGGGCGAAGCCTTTGTGTAGATGGCGACCCCGGAGTACCCCTTCCGCTCCGCAGAGGCGAAGTGCGCCTCGTAGCCCTCAACCTCCAGCACGGCCTTCGTGAGTTGGTCGGGCTGAGACTTCGTCTCCTGCATGCAAAGGATGCCCGGCGAGACATCCGACAGTATCGCCGGGAACTCGCCCTTGCGATGCACGGCACGCAGGCCGTTCACGTTCCATGAAAGCAACGTCGTAGTCATGGCCCTGATAATACCCGATGAACTCGGCGCAGGACTACAATGAGTCGCAGGATTGTGACTATTCACACACGCCATATCCGCTATCTGCTCATCATGATGCTTGCCGTATCCGCCCTTGCCGTCCTGAACGCAGGCGCTTGTGCCTCAGACAGGTCGGAGAGCGCCGCTGCCCTCCGAGTCTTTGCCGCATCGTCGCTAACCGACGCGCTCACGGAAGCGGCGGAAGTGTTTGAGGCGGAGAATGAGGGCGTTCAGGTTGAGATGCACTTTGCGGGCAGCTCTCGGCTCCGCGCCCAGCTTGAAGAGGGCGCAGAGGCCGACGCCTTCATCTCCGCGGATCCCCGCCACATAGACGCCATCGCTCACTTGCTCGTGGATTCCTCAATCACCACCGTCGCAACCAACGAAATGGTGGTTGCACTCTCGGATTCCGCTCGACCAATTCAATCCCTTGAGAATCTTGCGGAGCCGGGTGTGAAAATAGTGATCGCGCTGCCGGACGTTCCTGCGGGCCGTTACGCCCGTGCCTTAATTGCAGACATGGCACAGCAGCAGAGCTTTCCTGCCCATTTCGACAGGGCCGTGCTAGACAACATTGTTTCCGAAGAGACCAACGTACGGGCCGTGCTTGCCAAGGTGCAATTAGGCGAGGCCGACGCCGGTTTCGTCTACCAATCCGACCTCCGTGACACGGGCTTGCCCTCGCTGACCGTCCCCGATCAAAGCCCGGGTGACATCGCCTATGTGGGCGCACTACTGCGTGATTCTTCTCACCACGACACCGCGCAGGCATTCCTGGACTTCCTCGTCTCGGAGGCCGGGCAGCGGATTCTCATCTCACATGGATTCCTCACGGCGGATGCGCTCCCCGTCAACGACGCCGTATCGATGGCGGCGACGCCATGAATCGGCGCACGTTCCCTCTCGGCCTCCCCCCCGGCGGCATCATCACCCTCATTTATGTCGCGTTTATCGCGCTGCCGCTCATCGCCCTGTTCATCCGCGCGATCTCCTCCTACAGCCTCTGGGACAGCCTGACGAGCGACATCACCCTCACCGCCCTGCGCCTATCCCTGATCACCAGTCTCATCAGCATGATCATCGTGGTTGGAGCGGGCATCCCCATCGCGCGCTACCTCTCCCGCCGCTCAGGTCCCTTCTCGCGCGTCATTGATGTCCTGATCGACGTTCCCCTAGTCCTGCCGCCAGTCGTGGCAGGCCTGGCCATGCTCATGGCGTTTGGCCGCATGGGAATCCTTGGCGACGCGCTCGACACCGCCGGTATTCGGCTGCCATTCACCACGGCGGCCGTTATCCTCGCCCAGATATTCGTCTCCGCTCCGTTCTTCATCCGCGCGGCCAAGCTTGGTTTCCAGGCCGTGCCGCGAGAGTTGGAGGAGATCTCACAGACCTTGGGCATCTCGCCGTGGCGCACCTTCTGGCGTATCGCCGTGCCTCTCGCGTGGCCCTCTATAGTGGGCGGCCTTGCCTTGTCGTGGGCGCGCGCAATCTCCGAGTTCGGCGCGACAATCATGTTCGCCGGCAACCTCTCCGGACGCACCCAGACCATGCCCCTCGCCATCCTGAGCGCCATGGAGAGCGATGTCGGCGCGGCCCTTGCCCTGGCCGTCATCCTCGTGGCCGCGTCCCTCATCGTCCTGTTCGTACTCGCCCTGGCCGCTATGCGCGCGGCTGTGCCCGCAGGGAGGCTCGAATGAGCGCCCGCGGTTGGGTCCGGCACCGGATCGGCACGTTCTCGCTGGACGTTTCATGGGATGTCGAGGCCGGATCAGTGACCGTCCTCTACGGCCCCTCAGGCGCGGGCAAATCTCTCACACTACGCGCCATCGCCGGCCTCATACGGCCGGACGAGGGACGCATCGAGCTGGACGGCACGGTCGTCTTCGACCCCGAAGAAGGCCTCTGGATCCCGCCTCACCACCGCCGGGTCGGCCTCATGCCGCAGGAATACGGCCTGTTTCCCCATCTGACTGTGGCCACCAATATCGCCTACGGCGCCCACGATTCCGACTCCCAGGCGCGCGCCATAGAACTCACCCGCGCACTGGATCTGCAGGAACTGCAGGCCCGTCGCGTTTGGGAACTATCCGGCGGTCAACGGCAGCGTGTCGCCCTTGCACGGGCATTGGCCACCCAGCCGCGCGTTCTCCTTCTCGATGAGCCGTTTGCCGCCCTCGACTCTGAACTGCGCCGTGCCGTTCGACAGGAGATTCGGCAGGTTCTCACGGCGTCCCACGTGCCGGTAATCCTCGTCACCCACGACGCGGAGGAAGCGCTCGCGCTGGCCGACCATGTCCAGATCATCGACAACGGCCGCATCGTCGCAGAGGGTGACCCGGTCACAACGCTCCTTCAGCCCGCCGCCCCCCGCATCGCCCGTCTGGCCGGTGTGGAGAATCTATTACGTATGCGCGTCGCCAGCCTCCAGCCCGAGGACGGCGCAATGATCTGTGAGACCCTTGATGAATCGCCTCTCACACTCGAGACACCGCTTGCCGAGGCGCACGAAGGGGACGTGGTCACCGTCGGCATCCGATCCTCGGACGTCATCCTCGCCAGCAGCGAGCCACAGGGACTATCCGCTCGCAACGTCTTTGCCGGAACCGTGACGTCCATCGAGCCCCGCTCGCCAGGTCACGACGTAACGGTTGACTGTGGTGGGGGGCTGTCCCTCGTCTCTCACGTCACGCGCCACGCCATTACGCAATTGGGCATACGCGAGGGGGCTCTGATATGGGCAGTGGTGAAGGCGTCGAGCTGTTTCCTGCTGTCCGGTGAATGACCGGCAGCCGCCAGCGCCTGCTACGTAGCGGAGCTGTGAGGAGAGACGTCCGGATCAACCTGCCACTCAGATTCCAGTAGGCGTCTGCGCTGCATACGCAGTCGAACAACCTTCCACCAGAAGACAATCCCCCCACCGGTCAGCGCCAACAGCGGGATGAGACCGAAAACGGCGCTGAGATGAACGACCGTGTAGAGGGATGCGGTCTCCCGCAGAGGCATGTAGATGAAGATGATCACGCCCAACACAATCTTGATCGCGATCATGATGCCGACGAAGGCCCACGCGGCCACCCACTCGTCCTTCATGCCGCTCATACTACTCGCATCAGACGCTGTCCGCACCCTTGACTCCAATTGACGCATCTCTAGCTACAACCCTATACTGGGATTTCTTGCGGCCACATGGCATTCGGCCCTGTGGACACGCCCAAATTCTCAACGATTTGTTGATGTAACGGGAGGGTAAGTCAGAGACATGGCAAACCAGATGGGCAAGCGATACGGATGCGGGTCATGCGGCGTCGAGGTGGTTGTCACCAAGGGCGGCGATGGCGCCCTGATCTGCCACGGCGAGCAGATGGCGCAGAAGTAGCGCAGCACTGAGCGCCCTATTCACCGGGCATTACTGAGCGACGCGCTCACCCTAGGAGGACAGAAATGACGACAATCCAGCTTGGCAAGCGATACGAGTGTGAGACCTGCGGAACGCAGGTGTTGGCGACAAAGGCCTCAGACGCGGCAATCAGCTGCTGCGACAAGGAGATGGAACTCCAGGGCCAGCGCCGCGTCCCCTCCGCTGACTAGCCTCAGCTAGAACTCCACCTTTTCCGGGCCTCGCCTATGATGCGAGGCCGGTTGCTCATTGGTAAATCGGGGACCGCAAGGTCCCCTTCTTGGTATTTCCCTACTCGTACCGGCGCAGCACTCCAACCACACGACCCCTGATCTGGACGTTGCGCGCATCCACGTAGATGGCTGTCATCGTCGTGTTCTCCGGCTGAAGCCGCACGCGCTCACCCTCCGGGAAGAACCGCTTGAGTGTCGCCTCTTCCTCCTGCACCAGCCACGCAGCAACCATCTCGCCGGGCTCTGCAGACTCCTGCGCCTCAAGCACCACCATATCCCCGTCCCTGATCAGCGCGTCGATCATTGAATCACCCTTGACCCGCAGGGCATAGAGTTTGTCCGTATTGGCCGCCATCCCGGCGTCAATGTCCACCGAGTCCTCTTCGATGGCCGTCGCAACATCCTGAGGGAACACTGGCAGCGGCTGACCTGCAGCAATGGCGGCCAGCACGGGGATCTTCACGCGGCGCTCACGCCGCCCCACCACCTCGATGCCGCGCGAAACCTCCTTGGAACGTCGCAGGAAGCCCCCCCGCACCAGTCCCTTGAGGTTGTAGTCCACCACGCTCGTCGATGAGATATTGCAGCCGTACTGGATGTCCCGAACCGTCGGCGGGTACCCGTTCTCATCCAGGAAGTCCTCGATGAACCTCATGATGGCCTGCTGCCGTGGCCTCAACTGATCTACCATCAGCCGCCCTCCCTCGTATTCATGCGATCGTTACACCAAAATGAGCGAACCCATGTTCGCGCATTCGGAAATATAGCACGCGTGAGCGAGAGCCGTCAATGATTCTTATAGTTCGCGATCCGTATCAGATCCTTGAAGACGCTTATTTACCGCGGTCCAGCTCGTCAGTCCCAACCGGGATGAAGCCGCGCAACACTAGACCAGTTCTTCAAGAGCTCCCAGTGCGCTGCGGATGTGGGAGCTCATGACGATCTCGTTGTGGTACACGCCCTGAATAACACCGTCTCCGTCGATGACATACGTCACTCGTGAGGTGCCGAGCCCGAAACGGCGCTCCACGTCATAGAGCTTCCTGACCAGTTTCGTCTCATCACTTCCGAGTCCGAATGGAGCCTCGGTGGACTTCGCAAATCTGCTGAGCGTCTCCACGGAGTCCGCGCTGATACCCAGAACGACGGCGTTCTTTGCAAGGATGTGGTCATGCACGTCGCAGAAACCGCCGACTTCCTGGGTGCAGCCGTACGTGAATGCCTTCGGGTAGAAAAACAGCACGACATTCTGTCCGCGATAGTTGGACAATTTGAACTGTCCCCCACCGCCAAGCCGCACAACGAAATCAGGAGCCTTGTCTCCAACATTCAGCATGACGAGCCTATTGTGCCACAACGGTTGAATTTCGCCAGCCTGACGGGACTCGATTCAGTCAGCGACCGGCCGGTCGCCGCCCAACCGAATCCGGTGCGAGCAGCCGCGCGATGACCAACGCCACTCCGGCAACCACGCCGACCCGAATGGCCTGCGACTTCACTCTTTCTGACACGGCATCGAGCATGGATGTGACGAGAGTCTCAACACGCATCACCAGCTCCACCGCAGCGTCATCCGTAAAGTCCGCGATGACTTCGTCTGCCCACCCCTCCAACGCAGGGCGAATAACGAGGTCAAGTGGAACCGTCGCTAGCAGCCACGCGAGAATCGCCCCAATGCCCAGAACAATGGACGCCCACGTCAGCCGTCCCTCCCAGCCCCTGCCGCCCACCAACGAAAGGAGGAACAGCACTATCGCGGCAAAGGCCCAGAGCACTATCTGGGCAAACCCGCTGAACGCCAGAAAATCCCGGGCATCCTGCAGCGCCGACTCATCGTCATCCCCCAAAGCGTTCTCAATGGTCTGATCCGAGACTTCGAACCCCGCGCGAATGTACTCCCGCAGTTGATCCGGATCCTCGTACAGTTCCTCGCTCAATGCCGCGGTGAGGTTCGCCGCATCCGCCGTTACTCCCTGCGAGATTATCTCCATCACCCTCTCAATGAAGTCCATTTCCCCTGCGTCGAGAGCTGTTAGGACGTCATCAGAGCTGATTGAGATGGAATCGGGGATCATCCGCCGCGTTTCCTCTCGCACAGTGCTTTCAGCGTCGAGCCCAACAACCCTTTGATATTCATCGAAGGTCATGCCCGAAATCACGCACACAGGAAGGATGTTCTCTAGGGATTCCCGCATCAGCAGATCCGGCGTCTGCCCGGGCTGGCAGACAGGCACCACGTTGAATTCAGCCTCAAGGCGGCTGTTAGCCTCCGCCGCTATCGCTATGGGGGCGCGGATTCGCGCCTGCGCCAAAGACAACTCCACGTCAGAACTCAACGGCTCATCGGACAACCCGACGGCATACGCGGATACATCCTGGATCACTTGCGCCTTCACGCGGCTCAGTTCGTTAGTCGAAATCTCGTCCAGGATGAACCCTGACACCAGCTCGGCATCGACAACGCCAAAGCCCGGGACAATCAAGGCCTCTGTCGGCATCGACACGTTCAACCCCGCGACAACGGCTTCCATCAGGGACGCATCGTCGATATCAGCCTCGGTTAGCACGTCGATGATCGCGTTCTGAAGCGCCCGTGCCCGATCATCGATGGGAATCATAATCTCGGAGTTCTCAGTCTCTCCAATGTAGTACGCGCCAACGTCGTCCACCGCCTGCCCAATACGCGGAAACAGCCAGTCGCTTGGAGCGATGTCCGACAGGTGCGATTCTGCAATCGCGCCCATATCCACTGAAGTCACGGAATAGTCGGCCGATTCTTCCTCCACCCGGTTTTCAAGCAGTTCAATCAGCGGGTCGTAAACATCCGGATTCTCTCGCGAGACAAGGCGTGAAAGTTCGTCAAATCCGCGCGCCGCTCGTGGAGCAACAGAAATGGCCACCTCGAACTCGTCCTCTCTCCCCCACAGATACGGCCATGCGGCACGCAGCACGTTCTCGGTCTCTTGGCGAATCTCTCCGGCGGGGAAAGCGGTTCTCAGGGCGAAGGCAACGTCCTCGCTCCACGGCTCGGCCACGCGAATAACGTCATGGTCGGCATCCTGAAAGAGCCCCTCCAGGGCCGATGGAACAAGATGGTCATGCGTGTAGCTGTAGAAGTCCGCCTCATTCAGTGCCTCGATCAGGTCGTCCGGCTCACTGACGGACGACCTCACCCCTGAGAAGGTGATGGCAAAGATGGCAATGGGCAGGAAAACGACCGCAATCAACGCGGCGGCGGCGCAGCGCAACCACAGGGAAAAAGAAGTTCTGTCAGTCTGCATTGGTTCGGGTGTGGCCACGTTTCGTATGATACTTGCAAAATCGATTGGACTCAAACGGTTGAAAGACGTGGCTGGAGGTTATATGACCGAGACCGTTGCGCAAAAGGAACGGCTCATCGAGTGGATGGGCGCGGAGCTGACTGAAAAAGGGGACGGCAAGGCGATTGCCACCCTTCCCGTGGAGCGGCACGTGCTCCATGCTGACGATAATCCCCGCGTGGCGGGCGGCGTCATCATGGCCTTGATGGACTTTTGCATCCACCACGCCGTCCATAGCGTGCTTGCGCCCAATGAACTCCATGCCACAATTGAGATGAAGCTCAATTTCATTCGACCCGGCCAGCCCGGCGTTCTTACGGCAGAAGCAAACATTGTGAACAAGGGCAGCCGCTTCGCAATCGTCGAGGGCACCATCAAGCAAGAAGAGACGGGCAAGCTCGTCGCCCAGACCCTCACCACCGAAACCTGGGTGGAGATGCCTCCCGCGGCAGGATAAAGGCGGCGCAAGTTCAGATGGCTACAGAAAAACGAACATGGACGTGCCGCTCTTGCAGCCATGAGGTGACGCCCCGCTGCCCGGCCTGCCGTGTCGTCATTACCGGCCAGGAGGCCAATGCCGGGCGCTGCAACATGTGCGGCACGCCCCTCACCGCCTCCATATACACCTGCCCGGAATGCCAGACGGAGAACGGCCTTAGACCGCCTGTTGATCAGCTGCTGCGGCCATGGCGCGGCAGGGATCTGGGTATCAAGGGGCTCCAGGCGCTCAGGCTAATCATCGGCATGGTCCAGATGGCGGGCCTGATCCTGTTGGGCGTGAGTTGTTCTGCCGCCGCCGGCGGCGCGGATCCGCCCGTCGACGGCCCATCATTCGGTCAGTTGCAGTTCATGGGCCTTGCGGCGCTGGTTGGGCTGATCCCCGTGCAGATCATCATCGCCCGCGTCATCAAATCACTCAGCTACGGAATCGTCACCATCGGGGAACGCCGACGACGAAACCAGGCAGAAGATTAGCTGTAATTCGCCGTTCACCCTGAGCCTGTCGAAGGGTGAACACCCGAGGCCGCCCTCACACGATCGAGGATCGCGGCCGTGTCCAACGGGACTTCAAGAATGTAACGGAGATACCAGCGCAGCAGCGCCTCTAACTCCGCTGATTCCCCCTCATCCGTAGAAAGCAAACTCGCCCCGTCAAGTCCCTCGCGTTGCAGCGCCTGTAGATCGCGTACCGTCTCTCTCGGGATTGCGCGCGTCCAACCCGGCTGCCTCGACCCGCACGATGAGCACAGCAGACCGCCAAGCTGAGCGCTGAATGATGGCTGCCCGCGAGAGCCGTTCACGTCTGCACCGCAGGACGCGCAGCGATCCAGCACGGGCTGAAATCCCGCCCAGCTCAACACCTGGATCTCGAACGCACGCCCAAGCGAATCAGCCCGGTGTCCGACATCGAGTCGGCGCAGGGACTCAAGCAGTAGCGCGAATAACTCTTCCTGTGGCTCCTGCTCCTGCGTGAACCTGTCCACCAGCTCCGCCATATGCAGCCCGTGGAGCAAAGTGATGAAATCCGCCCGCGCCGCCTGGAACACTTCCACCGCTTGCGCCTGCGTGACGACGTCCAGCGTCCTGCCCCGCGCAATCTGCACCGAGGCCCGCGTTAGTGGCTCCAGGTGTCCGCCCAACCTGCTCTTCGGCTTGCGCGCGCCGCGCGCGCTCGCCCGCAGCTTGCCGTGCTCAGCAGTGAACAGTGTCAGCACCCTGTCAGCCTCTCCCAGGTCGCTGTGACGTAGAACGATGGCGTCAGCGCGATAGAGAGTCGACTGCGGCAGCGTCGAGGGCGGCCGTCCAAATGTCATAGGAACAGGTCGATGAAAGAGTTAGGAGCCGGTCCAGCGCGGTGGGCGCTTCTCCACGAAAGCCCGCCGCCCCTCAACCACGTCGTCGGAGACCATGACCTCGGAACTGATTGGATCGGAATACTCTTTCAGGTCATCCTCGTCGTTCCGACGTTGAAAGAGCGCCATTGCCTTGGACGCGCGCACGGCAAGCGGGGCGTTGCGAGCGATGAGTTCCGCAATCTCCACCGCCCGCTCCATGAGCTTCTCCGGCTCAAGGATCTCATGCACCAACCCAACCCGATGCGCCTCGTCTATTGGAATGTTTTCAGCCGTTAGCAGGTAGAACATCGCCTCGCCGGGAGCGATCATCCGCCCCAGGTACTGGCTGCCATAGCTTGCCGCGATCCCTCGTTTCGGTTCCGGCAGACCAAGATACGATTCCGACGACGCGATCCGAATATCGCAGTCCATCACGAAGTGCATCCCGCCGCCGACCGCAAGGCCGTTGATGGCCGCGATAAATGGCTTGGGATTCGGGGAGAAAAGATCGAACTTGACGGGTGCGGACGGCGCAAGCGCCGCAACCTCCGCCTTATACGCATCCTCGGTAATCTCGCCGGCATCCCGCCGCGCGGCAAGCGCCTTCGTCGCCGCATCGCGGTCCGCGCCCTCGCGCATATCGGCTCCGGCGCAGAACGCCCTGCCTGCCCCGGTCACGATGCCGACACGCATCTCAGGGTCGTTCGTGAAATCGTCCAGTGATTCCAGCAGCTCCACCATGAGCCGCCCGCCGATGGCGTTCAGCCGGTCAGGCCGATTCAGCGTGAAGACGGCATAGTGCTGCTCAGCATTCTTCTCATACAGAACATCCGGCATTCTGGCACACTCCCCAACCATTGCGGCGCTCTACAGCCGTTCGCGATGGAACAAGGATACTCCCGTCCACGACCGGCCATATAGTCCTCCCCGCGCCCCATCCGTCATTCCCGCGAAGGCGGGAATCTGAATCCCACCGTGGCAACCAAACCCCGTACCGCCCTTCCATCAGAAGCATGCCCCGTACCCCGACACAGGGCGAGAACCACTCGATTGTGCCGCCGCTGTATGAGGCGGTATGCACTATACTGGCACGGTTATGAGCACCCAGCGATCAAATACGCCGGCGCCCTCGGTTCCCCCACCCTTCGAACTCCGCGACTTGAACGATGTCCGTTTCCAGGTAATTGAGCCCATCAAAGTCACGTGGGAAATAGTTAACGGCACATACATAGCCGATGCGCGGGACCTCGAAGAATACGGCGAGGGCGACACACCTGACGAAGCGATCAAAGACCTTCAGGTGTCAATTGTTGAACTTTTCTTTGACCTGGACGAGTATCGGGGCCGCTTGGGAACCGGCCTGCAGCCGATCTATGACACTCTGACGAGAAGCCTCCGCGCGAGAGGGGCCTAATCCAGTCTCCTTACTTCCACCTCTCCTCAGCCCACCACAAAGCATCCACGCGCCCCTCTTTGACGCGAACGTCACGCAGCTCGGTGAGGGTCAGCTTATTGCTCTTGAGGCGATTGCATGGGTCGCACAGCAGCGTGTAGTTGTCCCGCTCATCCGCGCCGCCAAGCGAGCGTGGCTTTTTGTGGTCTATCTGGAGATAGTCAGGGTATGGAGGCTCCCAACCGCACCCCTGGCAACGAAGACCATCCTCGCCAAGAAGAATCTCGCGCACTTCGCGTACCGACCAACGCCGGGCATTCCTCTTGCGGCTGATGACGCGCAATTCCGGGGCGGCGGGTTCGCCGCTGTCTGTCCGCCCGGGCGGCTCCTTCGGAGTCTTGACGAGGGTATCCCAAGCCATACTCCCTGTTATCTCACTCTGCAGGCGATCACGGATGACACCCTTCGCCTCCTCATTGATGTCAATGCCGATCCACTGCCTGCCAAGCCGTTCAGCCGCCACGCACGTTGTTGCGCATCCTGCAAAGGGATCCAGCACAACATCGTCTACATTGCTGCTCGCCTTGATGATGCGCTCATACAGGGCAAGGGGCTTTTGCGTAGGATAACCGGTACGTTCCTTTGACACTGGGGATAGGATAGGGATTGCCCACCAATCGGCCACTGCTATCTCTTTTGCCACCTTGCGTTTCAACGGCATTCCTGAGGCATCCTTCGCCGTAACAGTCTTACCACTCCGGTCCTTGGCACTTACATACTGTGATGGGTTGGGATCGTCGTTCGGAACCTTCGGGGGGACCCAGGAATAGACAGCAGATTTTGTATAAAAAAGGACAGTGTCGTGATTACGGGGTAGCATCTTCTTTGATGCAGTCCACTTCTTATATGCCCACACAATCTCGTTCCTGAAGTTCTTTCGGCCAAAGATGGCATCCATCATGGCCTTCGCATAAGCGTGTGCCGTGTGGTCAATATGGAGGTACATGCTCCCTGTCGGCTTTAGTACCCGATGGCATTCGAGGACGCGGACAGCGAGCCAACACAGGAATGCCCCCATGTCATCCCCGGCGCTTGCATTGGCAGCCTGTATCACGCTGTACAGCGCGGGGTGGTTGCCAAGTATCTCATTCGTCCACTCGGCCTGCACGTCGCCCCACGTCCATACGTCTTTATAGCTGACGTTCTCGCCAGCTTTCGTGATGCCCTCAAAGGCCTTGACGCCCTTGTTGAACGGAGGATCCGTGGCGATGAGATCGACGCTCTCGGAATTGATGCCGCGCAGGACAGGGAGATTATCCCCAATGAACAACGTCCGATTCTGGACGTTGAGCGCGGCCATCTAGCTCACCCAGTCCCGTTGGCACACGACAAGAGACTGCGGCGCAGTGAAACGGACCCGTTGGCTCACTGAGTGCCCCCCCGCGGCGTGCAGACGTCGGCTACGTTGCTACACAAGCAGGCGGACTGCGCAAATCCGCGAGGAGACATGACGAGCCACGTCTCCTCGCGAATTTCGTGCGAAATTCGATTTGCGCAAACGGTATTCAGAACCGCTGCTTGTGTAGCCCGTTCATTCTGCTAGGGGTAAGGGCAGGTGTCAACGCGCCTCGCGACACTGTCTCGAACGGGTGGTCAGGATGAGGAGGGCGCAACGAGCTCCAGATTCCCGCTTTCGCGGGAATGACGGACAGGGGCGGGAATGACGGAGAGAGCGCCTTGTTCAGGGCCCTGTCGACAGGCTCAGGGTAAACGGGACCCCTTACCCCTGTCATTCCGAGTGGAGCGTAAGCCTCTCCTCTGTCATTCCGAGTGGAGCGTAAGCGGAACCGAGGAATCTAAAGACATGACTGGCTGCACAGTTGAGGCCCTGGATTCCTCGACTGCGCCCAGAATGACCGGGGCCTAAAACTCCTGCCGACCCTCTAGAGCGCGCGCCACGGTGACGGCGTCCGCGAATTCAATATCGGACCCGGACGGCAGTCCCCGCGCCAGCCGTGTCACTCGGACGCCCAGCGGCGCGATCAGGCCTTGGACATACATCGCAGTCACCTCCCCCTCCATCGACGGGTTGGTGGCGATGATGACCTCCTTGACCGTGTCGTCCCTGAGCCGCTCGATGAGTTCACGAATACGTAGATTCTCCGGCGTGACGCCGTCCATCGGCGACAAGAGCCCGTGCAGAACGTGATAGCGTCCCTTGAACGCTCCGCTCCGTTCGATAGCAACAACGTCCAGAGGCTCCTCGACCACGCAGATAATCGACTGGTCCTCCACCGGCAGTGCGCAGCGTGAGCAAGGATCGGTTTGAGTGACGTTCTGGCATACCGAGCAGAACCTGACTGTCTCGATGACACCCAGCAGCGCGTCCGCTAATTCCCGGGTCTCCTCCTTGGGGGCGCGAATCACGTGGTAGGCGAGCCTCTGTGCACTACGCGGCCCGATGCCGGGCAGTCGGCTCAACTGCTCGGTCAAGCGTGTGACGGATTCCGCCTGACCATCCCGTTGTTCAGGCTGTGATGTCACGTACGATCCCCGCGCTGTGGCCTTGAAAGACGCGATCTATCCGAAACACGATGCGGACGCTAGAAATTGGGGAGCCCCAACCCGCCCGTAATCGCGCCAAGGTGACTCGACGCGAGGTCCTTTGCCTTGTTGTTGGCATCCGTAACCGCGCCCAACACAAGGTCCTCTAGCGTCTCGATGTCCTCCGGGTCAACCGCCTCGGGCGCGATGGACACGGAGCGGACAGTCTGATGACCGTCCATCACGACCGTCACCGCGCCGCCACCGGCGGTCCCTTCCACCGTCATCTCGCCCAACTCGTTTTGCGCCTTCTCCAGTTTCGACTGGAGTTGCTGCATCTGGCGCATCATGTTCCGATTCATCCCCATGCGGCTGCCCTCCCCGTCTCCCCGTCAGTTCTCCTCGCCCGCGTCTTGATCTCCTCCGGAGACGACCCGTCCTCCCATTTCCTGCGCCGCCCGCACAAGGTGTCCGCCGCGCTCCTCCTGTCCGACCTTCTCGCATCGGATCGTGTAGTGCTTGCCCAGCAGCACTGCGAAACGCTGTTCAACCAGGTGGCGGTACTTCGGGTCGTCGATCTTGTTCTTCTGAAAATCGTGCGCGAATCCTATAACGATCGTATCGCCATTCTCGATGGCCAGCGGTTGAGAAACGCTGCGAAGATAGGCATCCAGATTCCCGCCTGAGCCAACACCCCGCAGACCGTTCACAAGCTCGCGCCAATTCTGGCGGAGGGTCTCAAGAGTGAGTTCACCCGCCGGCATCTCAAACGGCTCGGCGCCCCCCTGCCGCTGCGCCACCATCGGAGACTGACGAGTACCCGTTCGCGGGTACTCCGGCTCCGTACGCGCCGGGCTTGGCCGAGGCTGTTCTTGCTCGCGCTGTGGAGCACCCTGCTGTGGCTCTGCTTGTGGCTCGGGAGCACGCTGTTGTGGTTCCGCCTGCTGTTGGGGAGCGCGCCACTGTGGCTCCGCCTCTTGTTGGGGAGCACGCTGTTGAGGCTCCGGTTGTTGTTGGCGTTGTCGAGGGGGCGGCGCGGTCTCCCGTGTCTCGCCAACCCTGCTACGTTCCTGTTGGGCAGCCTGCTTCCCTTCTTCCGCACTGCGCTGCACCGACTCCGCGCTAAGCGAGATTCCCGCAAACGCCATCTCCAGCGGCAGCGGCGTACTCCCGCTTGGCACTGACAACGGCGCGATCTGCCCCAGCGCATGGCGAATCACTGGCAGTTCGATCTTCTCCGCCAGTTCTCGCGCCGACCCTTTCTCATCATCTGAAATATCCAGCACATCGGCGGCGCCGGCGCGCACCAGCATCAGCGCCCGAAGCTCATTCACCAACTCGCGGTGAATCTGCCGCATGTCCACGCCCGCCGCGTGCAGGCCTGAGAGTCCGCGCAACGCAGCCGCCAGGTCCTTCTCTCCCAGCAGCGACGCGATCAACTCCCGCGCCCTCCCCGATCCCGCGATTCCGAACAGCCGCCGCGCGTCAGTCGCCGTCGCGTCCGCCCCCGCCGTCAGCGCAAGCTGCTCAAGCAGATTCTCGGCGTCCCGTAGGCTCCCCCCGGACGCCTTCACCACCGTATTCAGCGCCTCCGGCTCTATTTTGAGCCCTTCCGCGTGGGAAATTTCACCCAGCAGAGAGGCGGCTCGTTCCTCCGGAATGCGTTGGAAATCAAATCTCTGGCACCGCGACGCAATGGTCAGCGGCACGGCATGCGGCTCCGTCGTCGCCAGCAGAAACACCACGTGATCGGGCGGCTCTTCAAGTGTCTTTAGCAGCGCGTTGAACGCCGCCGCCGTAAGCATGTGCACCTCATCTATGATGTACACCTTCTTCCGGCCCCGCGCCGGCATGAACCGCACCTTCTCCCGCAGATCGCGAATCTCATCGATGCCCCGGTTCGACGCCCCGTCAATCTCTACAAGGTCGAGGAACGATGCATCGGTGATTTGCTTGCACGGCTCGCATTCATTGCACGGCTCGCCCGTCCCTCCCGTCGTCTCGCAGTTGATCGCCTTGGCCAGAATTCGAGCCGTGCTCGTCTTGCCCGTCCCGCGCGGCCCGGTGAACAGGTAGGCATGTCCAACCCTGTCCCGCTCAAGCGCGTTCAAAAGGGTGCGTGTGATGTGCTCCTGCCCGACGACCTGCTCCAGCGTCTGAGGACGCCACTTGCGATACAGGACCTGGTGCGGGCCTTGCGCCCCCTGTTCAGATGTCATGGCGTCCGCCCGGAAACCGTCTCGGCAACACCCTGTCCGACTGCGTCGGCTGTCGGTGAGTCCGCCGTGTGTGCCAGGGCCATCGGTTCCGTTCCATGCACAGGACGCCCGATGAGTTCCATCAGGATGGCGTCCTCTCTCGTCCGCATCGTCGTCTCGTCGTCATCAAGCTCATGATCGTGGCCGAGCAGGTGCAGTGTCGCGTGAACCAGCACGTGCGCCGCCTCTTCCCGCAGTGTCATGCCCGCCGTCTCCGCCTGCCGTGCAATCTGCGGCACGGACAGGACAATCTGCCCAATGTCTCCGCCAGAGTCCCCGTCCACGTCCGGCCAATCATCGTCATCTGAATCGCCCATGCCGGACGGAAAGGAAATCACGTCTGTTGTGCCGTCCTGTCCCATGAACTCCGCATTCAGGGCAGAAACCGTCTCATCGCCGGCGATCAGGATCTCCACGCGACTGCCGTCCGGGGCCTGTTCCGCCGCGAGCGCGCGCCGTATTACATCCCGTGCCCAACGCTGTGAAATTATCCCGCGCTCAGCATCCTCAGTCTGGATGCTTACGCGATACGGCGACGATGACATAAGAACGTGCTGCCCCCCACCAAGGCATCATACGCACCCACGCGCAGGCGTCACAACCGTTTTCGCCCCTCAGCCTATAGTGGCGGCCGCGGGAAAATGATCAGAATCGCAATCACCGCCACCATCCACGTGATGACGGCCAGCATCATCGGCTTGTCTTGCAACAGAACGCGTTCCGGCTCTCCGGTGATGTGCCCGAGCCGCACCAGCTGTATGTACCGAAAAACGCCATAGATCATAAAGGGGATGGTGAGCATCATCTGATCCGGGAGATTGGGCGCGGTGAATGTGTAAAGCACGTACGCCATCAACGCGGACAGCGCGACTACGCCAATCATCTTGTTCAGCAGCGGGAGGGAATAGTGACTCAGCGTGTCGCGGTGGTCGGACGCCCCGCCCTCCATCAACCCAACCTCGCCGTGCCTCTTGCCGATCGCGATGAGAAGCGCGCCCAACGTCGTGCATACATACAGCCAGGGAGAGATCGGCACGTCGATAGCGACAGCCCCCGCCATCACCCGGATCAGGTATGCCGCCGCAACCGCCATCACGTCGATGATCACCACGTTCTTCAGCAACAGTGAATAGCTGATGGTCAGGCCGACGTAACCCACGGCGATCAGGCCCATCAGCCAACTCATCGTGAATGCCCCGCCCACGCACACTGCCAGCAGCAAGGCGGACACGAAACCGCCAACGACAGGCGTCACATAGCCGGCGGCGATGGGTCGTGTCCGCTTCGTCGGATGCGCCCTGTCCCGATCAGCGTCGATGATGTCATTGATGATGTACGTCGCGCCGGACAGGCCAACGTAGATTGCGGCGCCTATGGCCGCCTGCAACAGCAGTCGGAACGCCGCAGCCGTGTCATCGAGGTCCCAGTGGAGATTCAGGGAAAAGGCAAACGCCAGGAACAGCAGCCCGTTCTTTGTCCACTGCGTCGGGCGTAAGAGGCGCAGCACCGCCAACGGCATCGATGGCCGATGCGCCGCTCCCGTGCTCCCACCGTCCACCCCGGAGGCCGTCTGGCTCTCGGACATACTCCTCCCGTCCATGCTGCATGCAAATGATACTGTAGGTGCGAAATGACCCGCCAAAAGCGACAACCACGCGCCAAAGCCGAATCAGCTGCGACATCACGCAGACGGGTTCGGCTCGATGGCCTGCTCGTCGAGCGCGGGATCGCCTCGGGACGCGACGCCGCCCGCGGCATGATCGCCGATGGCCATGTGACGGTAAATGGCTCTGTCGTCCTCAGACCCGCCGCTCTCGCCGCCGCCGACGCCGATATCCTCCTTGCGGAAGGTCCAACCTATGTGAGCCGTGGCGGGGTCAAACTTGCGGGCGCGCTCGATGAGTTCGGCCTGGATCCTGGCGGCCTCGTCTGCCTCGATGTCGGAGCATCCACCGGCGGGTTCACCGACTGTCTCCTGCAGCGCGGCGCGGAGCGCGTCTATGCCGTGGACGTCGGCTACGGACAGCTGGCGTGGAGCCTGCGGAATGACTCGCGTGTGGTCGTCATGGAGCGCCACAACGCCCGCCATCGGCTCGAAATCGAAGAGCCTATCAGTCTGGCGGTGGCGGACGTGTCCTTTATCTCGCTGACCCTCGTCCTGCCCACCATCATGGAAGCCCTCGCCCCCGGCGGTCTCATCCTGGCCCTGGTCAAACCACAGTTTGAGGCCGGACGAGAAGAAGTCGGCCGGGGCGGTGTCGTCAGATCACCGGCGGCGCGGGCAAGCGCAATCGGCAACGTGGCTCTTTGGGCGATAGAAAACGGACTCCGGGTTCTGGGAGTCCGCGAGTCGCCGATAACGGGGCCAAAGGGCAACCACGAGTATTTCTTGCTGCTGTCAACGCCGCAATAAACCGGCGTCCGCCAACGTACACCCGCCTTTCAGCGGGGCGAAAATCGTGACGTGAACTCTAGCGGCGGCTTTCCCAGCCCGGCCACTCTCGATTGAGGGCGATGAAGTGGTGCCACTCCTCGGGGAGTTCGCTCTCTTCGAAGATGGCGGTCACTGGGCAAACAGGCTCACAGGCCGCGCAATCAATGCACTCATCCGGTTCGATGTAGTACATGTTGTCGTCGTCCTCTGTGTGGATACAGTCCACGGGGCAAACATCGACGCATGAGGCGTCTTTCAAGTCGATGCAGGGCTCCGCGATTATGTAGGCCATGCCTGTCTAGCTCCTTCGAATACAATTGTCAGACAGTTAGTATACCTGTAGCTGTGCAGTCATTATAGCCATCGTCTAAGGGGATAGCGCAACGTCGCGCGAACTACCTCACACCTGTACGTCAAAGAAGAAGGTGATCAACGCGCCAAGCGCGTAGCCGAGAACGGCCGAAACGACGCCGATTGCCAGCATCTCCAGCCCGGAGACCAGCGGGTTTCGCAGGGTGAAGCGCGTCTTGCCCGCGCCCATCACGAACAGTCCGATGGCCGTACCGACGATTGACGTCCAGACAGCCATCGCGCCGGGCATCATGTTGAAGGCGGCGAAGACGTAAGGGATGATGGGCACCGCCGCGCCCACAAAGAAAGACGTCCCCATCGCCAAGGCGTCCTTCCACGGGACGGTATCGTTGTCCGCGGACAGTCCCAGCTCCTTCTCGATAACGGTATTCAGAAGCGCGCCCTCACTCTGCGCGAGCGTCTCCGCGACGAGTACCGCAGCCTCTTCGGACAGACCCTCACTGCGCAGCAAGACGACAAGGCGTGCGACGACTTCTGAACGGGATTCGTGTAAGTCATTTGATGCGCTGCCAATCTCGGCCATCTTCACTTCGCGTTCAGCCTGAGAGCCCAGGTAACTGCCCGTTGCCATCGAGACAACGCCGCCCAGACCACCGGCGAGCCCGGCGATGACCGTCACAAAGCTGTCTTGAGTGGCGGCGTACACGGACGAAACAAGGACGGCGGTGCTGATCAGGCCGTCCTGCATCCCAAAGATGACTTCCCGAATGCGGCCAAGCGCGGTGATTCGCTCTCGCGCCGAGTCGATGTCCTTGGTAGCGCGGGCCATCTCGTCATCGACGAACTGCTGGGATTGAGTCGGGCGTTCGTCAACCGGGACAGCGCCGCTCTGCCAACCTGCGACTGCAAGCGCCTCACGAAAGATGGCAAGATCACGCTCATCGCGTTCCAACGCCTGCCGGATGCGGCTTGCAGCATCGGTGCGACCCTCAGACTCCGCCTCCGCCAACATGCGGGGATACAGCGTTTCCACGTCATACGTGTGGCTGTCCACAACGGATTGGAGATTCTCCCGCGTAGAGCGCAGTTCATCCACCGCGGAAATGATGTTGACGGGGAACGCGTCAGGGGCCTGCGCCGCCTGGAGGAATGCCTCCGCCACCTCAGGGTAGCCGTCCAGAACGGCCTTGGACGCGTACGCGTTATACAGCCTCTTGGCCCGGGCATGGCCGATGAACGCATTCCACAGATTCTGGTTCGTGCGGGAAAGGCGTTGGTCGGGCGCCAGTCCTTGATCGTGTCCGTTGGTTGTCATTGTTCAGTTATGGCAGCCCCTTGCGGCTGCCACGTCATGATGCTGAGCCTTCGTGGCTGTTTAATCCGTGTGATATTCCCCTGCGTGGCTCCGGGATGAACTTCCTCCAGCTCTCATTCGAACCCAGGAATCGGTAGAAGGTGTGGTACGGATTGGGGCGCGGAGGGGCAGGTTCGGTCAGGAGATGCATACCGGCCTCGCGTGGCGTCCGTCCCGCCTTGCGATGGTTGCAGCGCACGCATGCGGCCACAACGTTGTCCCACGTGTTCTGCCCGCCGCGATGTCGCGGCAGAACGTGATCAAGCGTCAACTCCCGTGACGGCTTGCCGCAGTACTGGCACATGTTGCCATCGCGCAGAAACACGTCGCGTCGTGTCAGCCGTTGCGGCTGAATGGGACGCCGCACGTAGCTGGACAGACGGATCACGGACGGCACCTCCACTCGGTCCCGTTCGGCCTGCAGGTGGCCGCGCCCATTCTCAATCATCTCCGCCTTGCCGCGAATCAGCAGGAGGAGCGCGCGACGAACGCGCGTGACATTCAGCGGCTCAAAATTGCCGTTGAGCACAAGAACCGAGGAATTGAGGATCTTCACCACGCCCTGCCGGGCGGTGTCCTCGACCGTTCGGTTGTCCATATCCCGCATTGTAGCCCTACCCGTCCTGCATCCATTATCTATGCTGCAAGGGACTATGACAGGTCAATCTCCCCGGAAATTGAACGGAGAATGGGAACGAGGAACGCAAAATAGGGCCGCAGTAGGGACTCGTCCAACGCCTCCTGCACGGTTTCTCCACTGAATGACTCCAGTGACCAGAACACTGCGGCGACGATGACGCAACCCAACAGTGCGCCGAAGGCAATGCCCCCAACCTTGTCCAGCCAGCCCATCATCAATACGTTGAGCACGCCCTTGGCGAATACCGCCGCGGCCCAACCTGCCGCGAGCAGGCCAACCAGAATAAGCAGGTACCCGATAAGCGCGGCCAGATTGTCATCCGGGATGATTACACCGACAATATCTGCGGCCTGCCGCCAGAAAAGGGTTGCAAGTAATGTGCCCGCCGCTATGGCGACCAGGCTGGACGCGATGTGAATCAACCCGATTCGGAACCCAAACGCGATCGGCACTGCCACGATGATGATGATGACTATATCGAGCCAGTTCATAACTTCGTTTAGTATCTCACGGCGAGAGTCGACCGGCGCCCAGGAGCATTCCATCTATAGTGGGCGCCGCAATGGAGATTCTCATGACTTATAGGGGCCCCATCGCCCTCGATGGGCCGGTCGCGTCCGGCAAGACCACCGTCGGGCGGGGCGTCGCCCAAACACTGGGCTGGACGTTTATCGATACCGGCCTGTTCTACCGCGCCGTCGGCCTGCTCGCTCTGCGGGCCAATCTTGAAGAGTGGAGCAACGAAGTCGTCGCCCGCCTGGCGCAGCAATCAGAAATCGCCATCGACGACACGCTCATAACAATCGACGGCGAGGACGTGAGCGATGTAATCGGATCGCCTGACATCGCTGCCGCTGCATCTCGCGTCGCCATCCTCTCCGATGTGCGGCGCGTCCTGGTGTCAATGCAGAGAAAGATGGCGGAGCAAGCGGACGGCCGCGTAGTCATGGTCGGACGCGACATCGGCACCGTCGTCCTGTGGGACGCGCCGGTCAAGATATACCTCGACGCATCCGCTGAAGCCCGGGCGCAACGACGTCACGCTGAGACCCTTGAACGGGGCGACGACAGCGACTATGACCGCGTCCTCTCCGAGCTTCAGGAACGGGATCGTCGCGACTCAGAAAGGACGGATTCCCCCCTCAAGCCCGCCGACGACGCCCACGTCCTCATCACAGACTCCCTAACCCCCCAACAAGTCATAGAAAACGTCCTCAAACTGGCCGAGCCCCCTCCTAACCTCCGCTCACCCTGAGCCTGTCGAAGGGCCTCGCATATGCCATAATTCCCCCATGCCAACCATCGTCGAACAACTCGAAGACGACATGAAACAGGCCATGCGCGACCGTGATCGCCCCCGCCTGTCCGCCATCCGCATGATGCGCAGTGCCCTCCAGAATGCCGCCATCGCCAAAGGCCCCAACACCGCCCTCGACGACACCGAAGCCGCCGACGTTCTCGCCCGTGAGGCCCGTCAGCGCAAGGAGTCCATCGACGAATTCCGCAAGGCCGGACGCGAAGACGGTCTCGAAGACCAGGAGGCCGAACTCGCCGTCGTCATGTCCTACCTGCCCGAGCGCCTCTCCCGCGACGAAATCGAAGCAGAAGCCCGCAAGATCATCGACGACATCGGCGCGCGCAGCATGACCGACCGCGGCCGCGTCATGGGAGCGCTCATGCCAGTCATGAAAGGCCGCGCCGACGGCAAAGACGTCTCAGACGTCGTCCAACAACTCCTCTCCCAATGACCACCCCAGCCCAACAAGCACCAGTGCCGGAACGCGGTAACCGGACCGCGGGCGCTCATCAGTCTGGATCGCGAACCGAGAAAAAAGCCGCCATCGTCGTCTTCCCCGGCACCTGGAGTGATGCCGATTGCCACCACGTCCTCACCAACGTCTTCAACGCCCAGGCCGACTACGTCTGGCATACCGAAAGCGACCTCTCCGACTACGATCTCGCCATCCTCCCCGGCGGCTTTGCCCACGGCGACCACCTCCGCCCCGGCGCGATCGCCCGCTTCTCACCCGTCATGGACGGCATCCGCCGCATGGCTGAAGAGGGCAAGACTGTCATAGGCATCTGCAACGGATTCCAGGTCCTCTGTGAAGCCCAGCTCCTCCCCGGCGCTTTGCTCCGCAACGCCCACCTCCAATACCGATGCCAATGGACGAACCTCCGCGTCGAGACCACGGACAGCCGCTTCACGTCCCTCTCGCAGGTCGGCGATGTTCTGGAGGTCCCCATCTCGCACGGCGACGGCAACTACTTCGCGGATCCGGACACCATCGCCCAACTGGAGCGCGAGAACCGCATCATCTTCCGCTACTCCACGCCCGAGGGAGAAATAACTCCCGAGGCCAACCCCAACGGCGCGCTCGCCAACATTGCCGGCATCGTCAACGAGAACCGCAACGTGCTCGGCATGATGCCCCACCCGGAGCGCTGCTGCGAGCCGGAACTCGGCGGAGTCGATGGCCGTCCCATCTTTGCCTCCATGCTCCAACACGCCGGCATGACGGTCACCGCCTAACCGCCTCCCGGCGCGCCTCGTATGACAGAAACCACACTCGGCATCATCCTCGCCTTCTCCGCGTCCATGTGCTGGGCCGTCGGTGCGATCCTCATCCGACTCGGCATCCACCGCGTCAGCCCCTCCTCCGCCACCTTCATCTCCATCGCGGCCGGATTCGTCTTCGTCGCCATCATCGCGGTCATCATGGATCCGTCGGCCTTCCTGGAACTCAACCCGAGGTTGCTCGGGGGATTTGCCCTGGTCGCCCTCCTCTCCTTCATGGGCGGGCGATTCTTCTACTACACCGCCGTCAGCAAGATCGGCGTCGGCCGCGCCACTGCCATGGGTGGGGCGATGCCCATATTCGCTTCCATCCTCGCCGTGATGTTCCTCGATGAGCGAGTCACCATCCAGCTCGCGATCGGCATCCTCGCCGTCGTCATCGGCGTCGGCCTCATCGTCAGCGGCCCCACCCAGGAATCATGACCACTACCACATCCGCCTCCCGTCTTCGCGGCCCCCTCATCATCGGCACCATCGCCGCCCTCCTCTCCGTCCTCGGCTACGCCGGCAGCCAGGTCGTTACCCGCAGCCTCCTTACAGCCGACGAGACCCCGCCCCAGGTCGGCTCCACAGTCACCCTCTTCATCGGCATGCTCATCCTCGGCGTGGCCAGCGCGCGCAGCATCCGCAGAGACATCCGGGCTCCGCGCATGGCCCTCCTTTGGATCGTCCTCGCTGGCATCCTCGCGTCCACCGGCGCGTTCCTCAGCTTCTTCTCCCTCTCCTTCGCCCCCGTCGTCCTCGTCTCACCAATCTTCACCGTCAACCCGCTCGTCACCCTCGTCCTCGCCGCCATCTTTCTCCGTCAGGTCGAGCGAATCACCATCCGAGTCTTCATCGGCGCATTCCTTGTCGTCGCCGGCGTCAGCCTCGTCATCCTCAGCAACCAATAAACCCATGTACCATCAAATGAGGTAGGTAACGCATATGACCACCAACGACTTCCTCTTAGAAATCAACCAGATCGTCAGTCGGGACAACGTCCTGACAGACGACGCCGTCCTCGCCGACTACGCCGAAGACGCCATCCCGGCGCGTCCTGAAGAGGGCGTCGGGCAAGCCCAACCCCTCGCCGTCGTCCGTCCCCAATCCACCGCCCACATAGCTGAGATCCTCAAGGCCGCAACAAAGGCCGGCGTGCCGGTGATTCCCTACGGCGGCGGCACCGGCGTCATGGGCGGCGCGTCCAGCATCAAACCCGCCATCGTTCTGGACATGGCCTCGATGGACAAGATTATCGACGTCAGCCTCCAGGACGGCACGGCCACCGTTCAGCCAGGCGTCGTCCTCGGCGACCTTGAAGAAATCGTTCAGCACGCCAACCACTTCGTCGGCCATGATCCATGGAGCCGACCAGTCGCAACCGTCGGCGGCGCAATCTCAACCAACGGCGTCGGCTACCTCGCCGCAAAGTTCGGCCCCATGGGCAGGCAGGTCGTCGGCCTGGAGGTCGTCCTCCCGACCGGAGAAATCGTCCGCACCCGCAATCTGCGCCCCCTCGTCGCAGCCGGTCTGGACATGACGAGTCTCTTCATCGGCACTGAGGGCATATTTGGCGTCATTACCGAAGCGACAATCCGCATCTACCCGGAACTCGAAGAGCGCCGTCACTACGCCCTTGAGTTCGATAGCTTTCAGCAGGGTTTCTTCGCCATAGAGCGGCTCTTCTCCGAGGGCCTGACCCCGGCGATGGTCGATTTCGCGCAGGAAGACGAGTCCGAGTCCGGCGGCCAGGCTATCACCGCTGACGGCCCCGGCCGCTCGCAGCTCCACCTCAGCTTGGAGGGCGGCACCGCTGAGCTTGATTTCCAGGAGCAGACTGTCTGGGAAATCGTCTCTGCCTACGGCGCGCGAACGCTGGACCCTGAGGTTGCCCAATCATTCTGGGAAAACCGCCACGCATCCGGCCTCCGCTACAAGGAAGCGCGCGCCTCAGGCGAACGTCACCCGTGGCGAAATCGCGGCGGGCGCGCGGGCAGCTATATCCACACCGCCGTCCCTATCTCAAAAGTGCTGGATCTGCGATTCGCCGCCATCAAGACGTTCGAGGAGGCCGGCCTGAACGTTGTCGAATGCGCCATCTGGGGCGAGCCTGAGCTGTTCTCAATCATCGCCGTTGACCCGTCCGGCAATCCCGACGGCTGGCAGCGCATCCGGGATGCCTCAGACGCGATGATCAACCAGGCCATCGACCTGGGCGGTACCATCGAGTATTGCCACGGCGTTGGCGCCCGACTCAAGCACCTCATGCCCAGGGAACTCGGCGAGGGTGGCGTCCACCTCATCCGCTCCATCAAGAACGCCCTCGACCCCGCCGGCATCATGAACCCCGCCAAACTCCTCGACTAACCGCTATCCCTCGATACCTCGCTCCAACGTAATAGGGAACTCCAGCAAAATATCCGGCAGCCCCGGAAGCTCTCCCCCGCCCCGTGGATAGAAATCGGCCCGTATCTTGTAAACCCCATCGGGCGCGGGAGCGCGTCCAACCGGAGAATCCCCGCGAACCGTCAGATCCCACAGTGCCTCCCGCTCGACAACGTCGCCCGCGTCCAGCGTGGCCACCTGGACCTCCGGGAAAGAACTGAGGGATGGTGTGGGATCGTCCTCCGACCACAGCTGGATAAGGCGCACAGCCTGCCTCACATTGGGGTCGGCGGGCGGCTCGCCGCTCGGCAGTACGATCCACGTGGAGACCGCCGGGTCGTATTGGCTCCACCTGATATACGTAGTTTCATCATCAGACACGTTCCGCAGCCGTGTCCGAACGCGCAAAGTAGACTCCGACGTGATCCGTGACGAACCGAAGATCTCCAGGGTCACCTCATACGTGTCGTTCCAGGTCGATCCTGCCACAGTCCACCAGCCTTCGGGGTCCGGAACAACTGAAACGTGCGGAATAGGCGTTACCGTCTGCGAACCTACGTCCGGTGTTGGACTTGCCGACGACGAATTCCCCTCAGGTGTTGCGCTTGCCGACGACGGAATCATTGTCGGCTGTGCCGTCACAGTCGCAGAAGCAACCGGCTCCAACGTCCCCTCGCGCGGCGCAAAGCACCCCCCAACCATGACCGCCGGGACAACAAGAAGAATGAGAAGCAGCCACACCTTGCCGATACTACCCATACATCAAGTATGCAATACCAGCGCCCAACCAGAATCCCCCGCTCACCCTGAGCCTGTCGAAGGGGCCCGCGTGGGGCCAATTCAACATCGCCGCACCCCTCCGTCATTCCCGCGCAGGCGGGAATCTTGAACCCGGAGTGCAACCAACCTCGTAACGCCACTCCCCTCATTCCGGCGAAAGCCGGAATCCATCGGGTTCCACTTCTCATTAAAGCGAAGACCCCGAAATCTTAATGAGACCGGCACTCATGCAAAAAATCTTCACCAAAACCAACCAGCCCTAAGTACCTAATCAACTAGTCACGAGGCAATAAGGAACGCCGCCATCGACAACCCTACTCATCCCCCTCAGCAACGCCGCGCCCCGCCGTCGTTCCGGTAAAGGCCAGAACTCATCGATCGGCCTGACAGGTCCATAACGAACGAATCCCCGGTCCACGGTGGCAGGCGGGCCAAAAGGAAGCTGTGACCAGAGAGTGTTAGCTTCTCCTACGTCGCTCCTGGCGATTCAAAGGGCGGGAAGAGCTCGAGGCCCTTGGCTGTCTGCCCCGGGTATTGCTCCCCTGACTTTCTGCAACGAAATCGATGTCTGCTATGGATGGAATGCGAAACGAAAACTTAGTATTGCCATCTCTATTAGTTACAGCAAAATCGCCCTGGGCAATGATGTCCATCCCGATCAGTACGTCGGTGCCACGAAGCTCGCCCCTGGTGACACGAAGTGCTGGGAATGCCACCCCATTTGGCAGTCCAATGTTGACCAGGAATACTTCTACATCGTCTGTTGTGCCTTGGGCATGCGAAACAGCTGTAGTTCCAATCGGTTTCAGGCCACAGGCATCAATAACTCTTTGGGTTATTACACTGTTGGTGGCGCCGGTATCCCAAGTCGCCACGAACTCTTCCATGCGGGGCTGAGGGTCGCTGCTACTTGGATCCCAAGCCTCGGATATGTGGCATCTGGTCTGCAGAACGTTTAGGCGACCGTTAGCTGATGTGGCCGTGAAACTATGTGAGGCTTCTTGCTGTGTTATGAGATCACCACATTGGGAGAGATGATTGTCACCGTGTATGCCTCATCCCCCTCGCTCACCCGCTGAACGAGGAAGGTCCCCAGTTCGTGCGTCTTCTTAGTCTCCGTAACGGCGGCGAGATCATTCTCGAACACGCCAACCACTTCGCCATCCTTGATGGCTATGACCTTGCCGTCATACTTGGCAACCATCTCATCCTGATGGGCGCGATAATAGTCAAATTCCTTCTTGAGCACGCTAGTCATTGTGCCCTCCGTCCACATCTGTATTCCCGACTTATAACGGGGTAAAAGCAGTCTCTAGCGAAGTAACAGTAAACATGATACCTATTGGTCACCCCTTCGTCACCCGCCCCTATACTTGTCCCATGACTCGCGAATCAGAAAGCCAGGGCAGTAACGAGGGCGCAACCACGCCCACCTTCCGCGTCGCCCTTGCCCAGGTCAACCCCACCGTCGGTGACATCAAAGGCAACACTCGCCTTATCACCGACCACATCCAACGCGCCCGTGAAGCGCAGGCCGACCTCGTCGCCTTTCCGGAACTCTGCGTCACCGGTTACCCGCCCGAGGACCTCCTCTACAAGGACTCCTTCCTCGACGCCGCGGACGACGCCCTCAAGCAGATCGTCGAAGCCTCCGAAGGCATCACCGTCGTCGTCGGCATCCCGGAACGCGCCCAAATCCCCTCCTCTCTGGTGGGGGAGGGCGAGGGTGGGGGGATGCCTCCCACCGGGCGGCCACAAGAACCCACTCCTGCCAACCTCTACAACGCCGCCGCGGTCATCCACGACGGCAAGCTCATCGACATCTACCGAAAGATCTTCCTCCCCAACTACAGCGTCTTCGATGAGGAGCGCTACTTCACCGCCGGCAACCTCTCCCCCGTCTATGAGATAGGTGGCGCCCGCATCGGCGTCAACGTCTGCGAAGACATCTGGTTCGAGCGCGGCCCCACCAACGTCCAGAAAGCCGCCGGCGCGCAGGTGATCATCAACATCAACGGCTCCCCCTACTACCGCGGCAAGCGCGCCGTCCGCGAGGTCATGCTCAGTCAACGAGCTGCCGACAACGGCATCTTCCTCTGCTACGTCAACATGATCGGCGGCCAGGACGAGCTCGTCTTTGATGGCGCCAGCATGATCTTCGACCCACGCGGCAAGACCATTACCACGGGCCGACAGTTCGATGACGATTTTGTCCTCGCCGACCTGCCACTCCATGAGGCCGATACTGTGTCCCAAACCGCTGTATTAGACCCGGATGACCCTCAAAACACACATTTTGCAGACTACACTGTGATTCCCGTCACAAAGCAGGAAGAGCAGGGGGCAACCCGCAAACCTCTATCTGAAACACAACACGCGAACCCTATGACGACCCCCATGGGACCCGTCGAAGAGGTCTATAACGCTCTTGTCAAGGGAACGCAAGATTATGTTCGAAAGAGCGGCTTCTCTCAGGTCGTCATCGGCCTCTCCGGAGGCATCGACTCCGCCCTCACCGCCGCCGTCGCCGCCGATGCGCTTGGCCCGGAGAACGTCCTGTGCCTCTCCATGCCCTCCCGCTACACCGCGGATCAGAGCATCACGGACGCCCGTGCCCTCTGTGAGAAATTCGGCATCAGCTTTGAGATCATCGCAATTGAAGATATGACCAACGCCTACCGCGACGGCCTGGCCAATCTATTCGCCGGTACGCAGGAAGGCGTCGCCGAGGAAAACCTGCAGGCCCGCGCCCGCGGCAACATCCTCATGGCTATCTCAAACAAGTTCGGCCGCATCGTCCTCGCAACGGGCAACAAGAGTGAATACGCCACTGGCTACGCCACCCTCTACGGAGACATGGCGGGCGGATTTGCAGTCATCAAGGATGTCCCCAAGACCCTTGTGTACGAGCTAGCAAACTGGCGAAACGAACAAGCCGGGCACGACATCATCCCGCAGGCCATCATCGACCGCCCCCCCACAGCCGAGCTGCGTGAAAACCAGCTCGATGAGGACTCCCTGCCCCCTTATGACGTGCTTGATCCCGTACTCGAAGCCTACGTGGAGCGCGATGTCTCCCCAAAGGACATGATCGAAAAACTCGGTTTTGACAGAGACGTCGTCGCCCGGGTTACAACACTAGTAGACATAAGTGAATACAAACGCCGCCAGGCCGCCCCCGGCGTCAAAATAACCGAACGCGCCTTCGGCAAAGACCGCCGCCTCCCAATAGTAAATCGCTACAGACCGGGGTAGATCACAAACCTGTCATTCCCACTTTCGCGGGAATCCACTGTGGCGGTACGGGGGTTTGGTTGCATTCCGCGTTCTTTTGATTCCTCGCTCTAACCCTCCCCCTTGCGGGGGAGGGATTTTGTCTTTGACTGCTGTGGGTTTTCTCCTTCCTGATGATTCGGGTTGGCGGGACTTGGGGGACACATCCGCTGTCGGGTCCGGGGTTGCACGTTGGGTCGGTTGGCGGCGCGGTTTCGAGCTCGGGTGGGGTCGCGCCAGGGGGACGTCCCAGCGCATGGGCGGGTTGCGGTGCGCCAAACATAGACTCGCCCGTGTGGCGCGCGGCCGGCATGGTGGCACCGGCGCGGGCCAATCTCTCGGCGGACGGTTTCGTCATGGCCGAGAGTCCGTCCCTCGCCTGACATACGAGCGCATGCCAGACGGTTGATCCGTGCTCGCCCGATGCTGCTGCCACGTCATCATCGGACGCCATGCGCTCCACTTGCCTGAGCCTGTGGGCTCGACCCGTGTGGAGCACGCGTCTTCTCTCATCACCCCCGCTCGGGTCACGGCGTTGGCCTGGGAACGGTGGAGGCATCTGGACGGGGCGCTGTCGCTTACGGCCTTATGCGACCGCATAGCCGCGTTCTCCCGCAGGTTAACTTCGGAATCCTAACAGCGGATGCGTTCCTTGGAGGGCGCGCCCTCCATTCGCGCTCCCCGGGATGGTGGAGGCGGCGGGGGTTGTCGACGTTCCTCGCCACCGGGGTATGGCTTGTTGTGGGTGACTTTAGGACAGGCGTTTGGGATGGGTCAAGGCGGAGTGTCACATTTAAGGGGGCCGCGCTGCCGGCATGGTGACTCCCGCTTGCGTGGGGGGGCTATCAGGCGGTCAGAACGGTCAATCATGGCTTTGGATTCCTCGGCTACGCTCAGAATGACAAGTTGTCGTAACTCCCACGCCCTATACTGTCCCCATGACCATCTACCTTGATCACGCCGCCACCACACCCGTGGATCCACGCGTAGTCGAGGCCATGCTCCCCTACTTCACCGGGCAGTACGGCAACCCTTCCAGCATCTACGGCCTTGGTCAGGACGCTGCCCGTGCCATTGACGCCGCCCGTGACCAGGTGGCCGGTGTCCTCAACGCCCGCAACGGCGACATCATCTTCACCGGCGGCGGCACGGATTCCGACAACCTGGCCATCCGCGGCGCCGCATACGCCCTCAAAAAGCACGGCAATCACATCATCACGTCCGCCAGCGAACACCACGCCGTTATCCATACCTGCGAGTGGTTGGAGAACAACGCGGGATTCTCTGTGACTTATCTCAAGCCTGACGGTGAGGGCATTGTCTCCGCTGAGCAGATTGCCGACGCCATCACGACAGAAACGACCGTCGTCACCATCATGTACGTCAACAACGAGACCGGCACTATTCAGCCGATTCCCGAGATCGCGGCCGCTATCCGCCACGCGGAAGACGAGCACGGACATCGCATCGTCTTTCACACGGACGCAGTGCAGGCGGCGGGCTATCTAAACCTCGACGCTCAGGCGCTCGGCATCAATATGCTGAGCCTTTCCGCCCACAAGTTCCATGGCCCCAAGGGCGTCGGCGTCCTCTTCCTCGACCGGGATGCCCCGTTCCAGGCGCAGACCATGGGGGGTAGCCAGGAACGCAATCGCCGCGCCGGAACTGAGAACACCGCCGGTATCGTTGGCACAGGCCTGGCCCTTGAGATGGCCGACAGCGCGCGCGCTGAAATAGTCCCGAACATCACTAAACTGGCGGCCGATTTAGGTCAGGGAATCCTCTCAACGATCCCCGATGCCCACCTCAACGGGCCTCCACTCGGCGACCCTCGCCGTATGTCCAACAACGTCAACATTTCATTCGCCGGAGTGGAAATCGAGTCGGTCCTCATAAATCTTGACATAACGGGAATCGCCGCCTCATCCGGCAGTGCATGCACCTCCGGCTCAATCGACCCATCCCACGTCCTCATCGCCATGGGAAAGCCACTTGAGCTAGCGCGCAACAGCCTCCGACTCACGCTAGGGCGTGAGAATACTGATGCGGACGTAGACCGCGTCCTTGAAATCCTGCCGGAAATCGTTCGGCGCGTTCGGTCACTGGGCGGGAGGCGCTGAGACCGCAGTTACCCTATTCCTCGCGGCGTCTGGCTAAAGGCAAACGCTAAAGTCCGACGTTACGCGAGGAAGTCACGGAGGCGGCGGCTGCGGGTGGGGTGGCGTAGCTTACGCAGCGCCTTGGCCTCGATCTGACGAATACGCTCGCGTGTAACGCTGAATTCGCGTCCAACCTCTTCCAGCGTGCGGCTGCGCCCGTCGTCAAGGCCGAAGCGGAGCTGAAGGACCCGGCGCTCGCGTCCGCTGAGTGTGTCGAGCACACTGCCAATCTGTTCCTTGAGGAGTTGATAGGAGGCAGCGTCAGCGGGAGCGAGGGCTGCCTTGTCTTCAATGAAGTCGCCAAGGTGGGAGTCTTCCTCCTCGCCAATTGGTGTTTCGAGGGAGACGGGTTCCTGGGAGATCTTGAGGATTTCACGGACGCGGTCCGGGGTGATCTCCATCTGTTCGGCGATTTCCTCGGTGGTCGGCTCACGCCCGAGTTCCTGGACGAGGCGGCGGTTCTCACGGAGGAGCTTGTTGATGGTCTCAACCATGTGGACAGGGATGCGGATGGTGCGGGCCTGGTCCGCGATGGAGCGGGTAATGGCCTGCCTGATCCACCACGTGGCGTAGGTGGAGAACTTGAAGCCCTTGCGGTAGTCAAACTTTTCGACGGCACGGATGAGGCCGATGTTTCCCTCCTGGACGAGGTCGAGGAGGTTCATGCCGCGTCCGATGTACTTCTTGGCGACGCTGACGACGAGGCGGAGGTTGGCCTCCGTCATGCGGCGCTGGGCCATCTCACCGTCGCGGCGGATCTCATCAAGATATTCGCGGCATTCTTCCTGCGTCATCTCGACGGCCTCGTGAATGTCCTGGGTGGAGAGGAAGAACGGGATGGTCTCCAAGGTGAGCGAGGGAGCGAAGGTGCGGAGGAAGGGTGTGGGAAGCAGCCATCGCTGGAGGGAGAATTCAATAATCTCCTTCTCAACGTCCTCGGGTTCGCGGCCCAGCTTAGTGGCAAATTCCTCGGCGAGCTCGTGGTGCATCTCTATGTCGATGGTCTTTTGGACGTCCGGGGATTCCTTGAGGGTGATGAGGTTACAGGGGGTCTCAAGTTCAAGGTGTTCAATGATGATGTTGGCGAGTTCAGCATGGGTTGTGAGCTTATTGAGAAGATGGATGGCGATGTCACCGATGGAGGCGTTGCGTCCAGTAGTTTGGCGGATCTGAAGCTCTAGTTCGTGAAGTTGTTTCCAACCCTCAGCCTTGCGTGCCAGGTTCTTTTCCTGGCGAGCGTTGAGGAGATCAACACGTCCGATTTCACGCAGGTACATGCGCACGGGATCGTCAAGCGATTCAGCATCCGCAATATCCGCTTCAGCTTCTGCCTCGATACGCTGGGCCTCCGCCCACTCTTCGCGGGACGCAGGCCAGTCCACTTCAGGTTTTCCATTGTTGGGCAAGGCCCTAAGAAGGGCCGAGGACGCCGAAGGGTCCAGAGTAACGACGCCGTTTGCGACCTTCTGGGAAAGGGAGCCGGCCTCTTCGTCACCGAGGTTAATCACACCGGATTGCCAGGTCATACTGTTCCTCCGTTCCTCTATTCGTTGCGGGTGTTTCTGTTCCACGTGCCGTATTGGACGGCTCGTAGTTGTTCGATTCGTTCAGAGAATTGCGCTCTCATCTCATCGGTGATTGCACGGAGCGTGTCCGCCTCTTGGCCATCATCTTCGGCGAGTGATGCAACGGCCTCTGCGGCCTCAATCTCTTCTTTCTTGAGTTGGCGCTCCCACATGCGGCGGACCAAGTCACTGAGGGCTTTGCCCTGTTGACGGCGATCTAGTGGGGTTGGGATGGCTGCAAGAAGCTCCTCAGCATCCGGGCTGACAATGATCTCCGCACGCACGACAGGGTTTCCGTTGTCGAGAAGTTGCCACATTTCACGATATTCCGGGTTCCAGAAAAAGTTATGCGGGATTCGGGGCAGATCTAGACGTTGCCACGCCTCAAAGATCTCGTTGTCGTGGGTGAGGACGAGCGCGAGAAGGTGTTTTTCAATGACATCATCGCTGCGGTCTTCTTTGAGGGCGTCTGCGCCGATGGCCGGCAATTCGCCGTTCTGTGTGGGCGCAGGGCGGTTGGCCCGATCCTGACGGCGCGGGCGTTGGCGGCGCTCAGGGCGTCCGACGGCCGCCTCAAGGGTTCGCTCCTCAATCTTGAGGGCGGCGGCGAGGCTGCTGAAAGCCTGCTGTTGTTCAAATGGGTTATCGAGTGCGGTAATAAGGGGGAAGATACGATTGACAGCTTCCAGTCTGCCCTCAGGTGTTGCGGCCTCCGGTTGAGCGGCTTCGCGTTGGATGAGGTATTCAAGGATCGGGGTGGCCTCTTCTACGCGCTTGCGCCAGTCATCGGGGTCGTTGCGGATCACATCGTCAGGGTCACGGTCAGTCGGGAGATTGATTATTCGGAGCTTGGGCAGTTCACGTCGGACGCCCATTGGGACGGCGGAGTTGGAAACACGGACAACCTCTCGTCTAAAGATGTCAAAGGCCCCCTCAAGGCTTCGACGTGTGGCTTCTTCTCCGGCGGTGTCAGGGTCAAGGGCAAGCGCGTAGCGACGCGCCATATTTCGCACGAGGCTGACCTGTCGCTCGGTTAGGGCGGTGCCCATGATGGCAACGACGTTTCCAAAGCCGGCCTGGTGGGCCTGCAGGGCGTCCATGTAGCCCTCAACGAGGACGACTTCGCTCTCAGCGCGGATTGCCTGTTCTGCGCGATCGAGGGCGAAAAGCGCCCCACTCTTATCAAAGAGGGGAGTCTGCGGAGAGTTGAGATACTTAGGCTGTGAATCGTCAAGGGCGCGGGCGCCGAAACCGATGACTCGGCCTTTCCCATCACGAATAGGAAACATGAGCCGCTCCCGGAAACGGTCGTAGGAGCCCTCCCGATCGCCATCGCGCTCAATGATGAGCCCGGCGGCGAGCATCTGCTCTTCCGTGTGTCCAAGATCAGCAAGGTGGCCCTTGAGTGATTCCCAGCCCTTGGGGGCCATGCCGAGCTGGAAGTCCTTGACGGTGTCTTCATTGATGCCGCGCTCCGTCAGATAACGAAGCGCCTGCTCGCCGGCAGGCGAAAAAGTGAGAATGCGATGGAAGTAGTCGGCGGCGTTCTGGAGGGCGGTATAGAGAACATCGTTCTGTTTGCGCTGGGCTTCATCCTGACGACGATTGTCGGGGATGGTGACACCGGCGCGCTCGGCGAGCCGTGACAGTGCTTCCGAGAAGGTGAGGTTATCCGCGCGCTGGATGAATGAGAAGGCGTCCCCGCCGGTGCCGCACGCTCCGAAGCAGTGCCATGAGCCGCGCTCCGGGAAAACGATGAATGAGGGCGTGTTCTCATTGTGGAACGGGCAGTTGGCCTTGAAGTTGCGCCCGGCCTTCTTCAGCGGCACCCGCGACTGGATAAGGTCGACGATGTCGGTGCGGGCCTTGACGTCATCAACGACGGTCATAGCGCCACCTCAGCCAACGGCATCTCAGGGACGCGGCCTGCCCTTAGATCCTGAGCTGCCCGCGCGGCGAATTGGTCGGTCATGCCGGAGATGTAGTCGACGGCCCGTCGGTTCGGCTCGTCTCCGGGACGGGCGTAGCCTTCCGGTATCAGCTCCGGGTTGTTGACGAGGGCATCCCAGAGTGTCTCGAGGATGTTGAGTGGGTCTTCACTCTGTTCACGCGCGGCGACGAGATAGACGTTGTCAAAGAGGAACTCTCGCAGATCGATCACGGCCTGGAGAACGGATTGGCTCATTTCGATTGAAGGGCGATCTGTGCCGACGGATTCGCCTTCACCGGTGACGGCCCACGAGGTTTCAACGAGGTCCGCGATGATTGTGTTCAGGCGCTCGGCATGACGGCTGCCGAGTGTCCGGCGGACGTGAACGGGGATGTCATCAGGATCGATAACGCCGGCGCGGATGGCGTCGCCAATGTCATGGTTGACGTAGGCGATGGCGTCGCTGAGGCGGCAGATTTCGGCCTCAAGGGTGACTTCAGCTTCGGCACGGCGGATGGGGCGCAGGCTGCCGCGGCCCTTGGAGTGGTTGAGGACGCCCTGCCGAACCTCCCACGTGAGGTTGAGGCCCCTGCCCTCTTTTTCGAGCATATCGACCACCCGCAGGCTCTGTTCCGCATGACGGTAGCCGCCTGGTATTCGCGCGTCAATGAACTCTTCACCTAAGTGGCCAAACGGGGTGTGGCCGAGGTCATGTGCCAGCGCGATGGCTTCCGTTAGGTCTTCATTGAGGCGGAGTGCACGGGCTATGGAGCGCGCAATCTGTGCTACCTCGATTGTGTGCGAGAGACGAGTGGAGAAGTGGTCACTGACCGGGGCGATGAATACCTGCGTCTTGTGCTTGAGGCGTCGGAATGCCTTCGAATGGATGACACGGTCACGGTCGCGTTGGTACTCGGTCCGCATAAAGGAAGGCTCTTCGGGAACGCGCCGGCCCTGCGATTTATGGCTAAGTTGAGCAAACGGGGAGAGGGTGTCCTGCTCCAGCCGCTCAAGGCGCAGACGGATACGATGATCGTTCATCGACAGCGTCGTTTTCCCGGCCTCTCCTGTGCTTTGCTGTTCCTGACCAACCCGCGTGAACAGCTTTCGGCACAAATAAAAATAGCCCCTGTCAAGGGTTCAGGAACAACGATACCCATGCATACCGAGGGTGTCAAATGTTTTGAAGTTCGCGATCGTTGTTGTTGGGCCAGTTTAGTTAGTGTTCCGCGTTCCGGCTTCGAAGGTCTTTTTCTAGTTCGTGATCGTTGTTGTTGGGCCAGTTCAGTTCGTGTTCCGCGTTCCGGCTTCGAAGGTCTTTTCCTAGTTCGCGATCGGGCTTTGGTTGGTCAGTGTAGATGGCCCGCCGCGTTCCGGCTTGGCAGTGTATTCCGGACTTTTCTCGGTGGGCGGTGGTGTTAGGGGCGTGGGGGTTTCCAGTCGGGGAGGATGTATGGGGGGCCGGGAATCGGCGAAACGGAGGTTGTTGGTTGGGCAATCTGGTCTTCAGATTCCTCGACTGTGCTCGGCATGACGGATGGGGTGCGTTGGGAGTCTTCGCGGAGGGTGAGGACGTGGTAGGCAAAAAATGCGGCGGCCGGAAGGACGATTGAGAGGCCGGGGATGAGGGCATCATCAAGGAAACCTGAGCCCTGTCCAAGGATCTCTGTGAGGACGGCGGCGAGGAGGGTTATTAGGGTGATGAGGGTTGTACCGCCGAGGGCAATGAGGGCGACATAGAGATAGATGCGTCGGATAAGACTATTCGGATCGGCGCGGACGACGCGCCACCAGAACGTAAACCAGAGGGGCGCGCCAACGATGATCATGGTTAGGGCGACGGCAAGTGCTTCGGCGTCGTCGTTCCCCGGAGAGAGGAGGTCGCCTTCGGTCAGCAGGAAGAGGATGGTCATGATAAGAACCATGACGCCCGGTACGAGGGCTATTAGGCCGACGGCGGACATGATGTATTTGAATGTGACCGAGAGGTGGGGGGATTCGGTGAGGGACGAGGGATGGATTCCGGCCTGCGCGTGAATAACAGTGATGGCTTTGCGGGTGGCGTCCCGGCGAATGATTGACCAGTGGTAGGCGAGGAGGGCGAGGCCAATCAGAAGGGCGACGGCGGGCAGGATGAATTGCCTGATGTAGGCGATAGTAGTTGTGGTGTCGTCTGCGCCGACAAGTTTGGCAATGACGAAGTAGATTGCTGCTGCCGCTCCCCAGAGTGCCAGGGATGCGCCGCCGATGAATGCGAAGCCATATAGGTAGACCTGACGCAGGACCGATTCTTCGTCCCGCTCGGCGATAGCACGCCATTGTATGGCCCAGGCAATGGTTCCAGCGAGCGCCCATGAGGCGGTTGTTCTCACTGCGTCCAGCCCTGTTTCCCCGGTGATTAGTAGGTCTGAATCCGCCAGAGCGACGCCTGAGGCGACGTAGGCGAGAGCAGCAATGATCCAGAAGGCCCCCGTGACGGCGGTGGCGAGGAAGAGGACGCTGAGGCCGTAGATTCGCCAGCGTTGGACTGTTTGGGCGCGGCTGCCGGGCTGGCCTTCGAGATTCTCGCGTCGCCACAGGTAGTACCAGAGGGCAGAAGCGGCGGCGACTCCCCCGATGTGATCGAGACCCGACGTTTCGCCGAGAATGCCTCGAACGAACTCCAACGCGCCAAAGAAGATGTAGAGGGCGGCGAGGAATAGGGCGGCGTGGACGTATAGCTTGCGGAGCGCGGAGGCGACTTCGTCGGGGTGGCCGGTTGAGGCGCGACGGAGCAGGAATTCATGTGCGAGCCAGACAGGAAGGGCGACGATGACCATAGCGATCCACGTGGCGTCCGGTGTGTCGCCGCTGAGGAGACCACCCAATGAGCCGGTTAGATCAGTGGCAAGGCCGTAGGCGCCCTGCAGAAGGAGCCAGAATGCGGCAAAGGCGGCGAGATAGACGTATGAACGCTGGGGAATGCTCATGATGAGGATACTGATGGTGTGGGGGGCGGTTCGCGTTCGCAGAAGTCTTCGCGGATGTATCCAAGCTCAATGGGCCATTCCGAATCTGAGATGAGCCAAAAGCCATCGGCTGAGCGTTGGAGGTCGAACGCATACTCGGCAGTGTTGCCCTCTTCGGGGAGCTGGAAGAGGCCAGGCTCGCGACGATGCGTGACGCCGACGGTGATGCTGACTGTGTCACTACCCGACTCTTCGACATCGCCAAGCCGGACACGACGATCATCGTAGGAGGAGTAGCGCAAGCGATTCCGGATTTCGTCTTCGACGCAGGCGGTAGCGATCTCGTCGGTCATGAGGGCGAGGGCGGTATCGACGTCTTCATCGATCATGGCGCGGATGTATCGCTGTACGGTGCCCTCCGGCGTATTGGGCGGATAGTCGGCCTCCTCCTCCTGAATGAGACGGGGGAGGGCGATTGCCAGGACGACAAGGACAATGACTGCGGCGACAATTCCGACAAGGATCCGGGTTGATGAGTCCATAGGAGCATTGTACGCGGGGGAGTGTGGGTCAGGGCATGTCGTCAACGTGGAACTTAATGTCCCTCTCGACGGTGAGGCCGACGAGAGCGGCACGGAGTCGGGTTGTGCCATCTTTGGGGACGTGGAGGAGGAGGGTGACGTTGACAGCGGTATCAAGGGAAGCGACGGAGGTCGTTTCAATCGTGGCGCCGGCGCGTTCAATAGCGCCAAGGATATCGTCCACTATGCCGGGAAGATCGGCGGCGATCGCAGTGAGGATGACGCGGGCGGCACCAGTATTGTCGTCGTTGGGTGTCATAGGGGTAGGATAGCGCGAGTGGCAGGGGAGCACCCCTCACCTTAGCCCTCTCCCTGAGGGGGAGGGGATCAATGGAGGTTGTGATGGCGCGGGAGATGGTGGAGACAGTTAGAGGGCCGGTGGCGGCTTCTGAGTTGGGGTTCACCCTGTCGCATGAGCATGTGATTGTCGGCTTCCCGGGCATCAAGGCGACGTACCCGGAGCTGATGGACTGGGAAGGGATTGAGTCGGGGGGCATTGCGATGCTGTCCGAGGCGCGGGCTGAGGGTCTGAATTCGATCATGGACGCCACGCCTTTCGAGCTGGGTCGTGACGTCCTTATGTTGAAGCGTGTGTCCGAGGGCTCCGGCGTGAATATCATCGCGTCGACGGGAACGTACGTGGATATTCCTCGTCTCATTTGGTTCACACACCCCGACCGAATGGCGGCGGTTTATGTGCGTGAGATTGTGGAGGGGATCGAAGGGACGGGGATCAAAGCGGGGATGATAAAGGTCGCAGATAACAATTATGAGCTTTCAGACGCGGAGGCGATGGTTCTGCGAGCAGCGTCGCGGGCATCGAATGAGACAGAAATTCCGATCACGACGCATACGCAACCGCTGAACAAGGTTGGGGAGTCGCAGTGGCGCATCTTCGCGGAGGAGGGAGTAGACCCGGCGCGAGTGTGCATCGGCCATTCTTCAGACGCGACGGACTTTGAGTATCTGGCAAACCTGGCGCGGGAGGGAGTCTTCCTGGGGATGGATGAGTTGCCGGGACACCAGCTGAATGAGCCGTGGCGGGACAAGGCGGACATGGTGAAGCGGCTTCTGGACGCGGGTTTTGAGCGACAGTTGATGCTGTCGCATGACTGGTCGGTGAAGAGGCACCCGGATGATTCCTGGGGGGCTCCTGAGGAGAAGCATCGGCAAGTAAACCCAGACGGGTATGCGTTTGTCGGGCGTCGATTCGTGCCGTATCTGCGGGAGATGGGCGTGGGGGACGAGGCGATCCACTTGATGACTGTGGAGAATCCGCGGCGGTTTTTGGCTGGTGATTCTTAGAGTTCGCGATCTCCGATAGACGGCATGTGGATCTGGAACTCCGCGTTCCGGCTGTGCCGGCTAGTTGCCGCTGGCTGAGCGGAGTTCGGATTCGACACGGAGGACGGCAAGTTGAGGGTAGTGTCGGGGGCGCTACTATGGAGTTACAGGATTTGGAGGGTTAATTGGGAATGGATGCTGAAGCGGGTTTTCTGGCGGCACTGGCCTTGGGTTTTTTGCTTGGGCTGAAGCATGCGACGGATGCTGACCATGTAGTCGCGGTGTCGACGATTGTAGGTGAGGATCGCAATGTGTGGCGCGGCTTGTGGGTGGGCGGCGCATGGGGACTTGGCCATACGACTCCCTTGATGATCCTCGGGGTCGTCATCCTGGCGTTCCGTGGGCTGCTGGACGGCTATGAGTCGGTGGCGCACGTATTTGAGTTCGGGGTTGGGGTGATGATGGTTCTGCTGGGGGTGCAGGTATTTTGGAACCTGGCCCGAGGTCGCCTGCACGTCCATGAGCATAGTCACGACGCTGTGCGCCACGTACATATCCACGGGACGCACGAAGCTGGGGAGGATGCAGCGGTGGAATCCGGGCACGGTTTCTTCCACCTTGGGAGGCCGTTCTTCCGGGTGAAGTCTTACTCAATCGGCGTAGTCCACGGGTTGGCCGGCAGCGCAGCGGTCATGCTCATCTTGTTGCAGGGACTGCCATCGTTCTGGGCAGGTGTGGGTTACTTGATCCTGTTCGGTGTTGGGACAGTTCTCTCGATGGCGGCAATCACAATCCTGATGGGCGTGCCGTTCGCTCTTGTGGGAAACAGGGGAGCGGCCAACCGCGCAATTTCGGCCGTCGCGGGGTCAGCCAGCGTGCTGTTCGGGGCGGCTTTGATGTCTGATATTTCGTTGGGCACGGGGTTCGTGCCTTTCTAGGGGGGAATTAAAAGAGAAAGCCCCCTCCCGGGTACCCGGGAGGGGGCTTTCTCTTTGGTCTTAGTCTTACTTGGCACCGTTGGAGCCGCCGTTGTGGGTGGTCCAGAAGACGCGCTCTGGGTTGAGGGGAATCTCGCGGTGGCGGATGCCCGACGCGCGGCTGACGGCGTTGCCGACGGCCGGGAGCGGCGGGATGATTGGCACTTCACCGACACCCCTGACACCAAGCGGGTTCTCCGGGGCCGGGCCACCGACGAAGATGGTCTCAATCATCGGCAGGTCAAGCGCGGTGGGCATACGGTAGTCGAGGAAGTTGGCGTTCTTGAGGATGCCGTCCTCGCCCCACTCGTAGTTCTCCCAGAGCGCCCAGCCGACACCCTGCGCGACCGCGCCCTGAACCTGGCCTTCAACGGCCATCGGGTTAATGGCGCGGCCGGGGTCCTGGAATGCGGTGTAGCGGGCGATGGTTGCACGGCCCGTGTCGTCGTCGATCTCAACCTCGGCGATTTGGACGCCGGAGCTCGTGACGGGTCGGACCCCAGTGGCGAGGCCATTGCCAATGACTGCTCCCAAGCCCATCCCCACGCTCTTGAATGCAAGCTCTGAGAGCGTGATTGACTGCTCTGGGTTGTCACGCAGAGTGAATGTGCGATCCGAGTACTCTACGTCCTCAGAGTTCGCCTGGAATCCCTCGGCAGCCAGCTCCTTGAGCTGGCTGATCACGTCTTCGGACGCATTCTTAACGGCCATGCCGGTGACGTAGGTTATGCGGCTGCCCCAAGAGCCATCGCTGTAGCCGACGGAATCGGTATCACCGACGGTGGAGCGAACCTCCTCGACGGTGACGCCAAGCTCTTCGGCGGCGATCTGCGCCATGGATGTGCGCGTGCCGGTGAGATCAACGGACCCCACAATCAGACTGAACGTCGCGTCCTTGTTGAGCTGGATGGTTGCGGTGGAGGTTCCGGAGCCCTCTCGGCGCATGCCAATAGCAACACCGCGTCCGCGGCCCTCAGGCACGGGCGATGACCACGAGTCATGCTTCTTGACGGTCTCAAGGATTTCCTTGAATCGCGTGACTGGCAGTGCCATGCCATCGCTCATCGGCTCGCCGTCGTCCGTCATATTGACGATACGGAGATCGATTGGATCCATGTCCAGGGCCTGCGCGAGCTCGTCCATCATGGTCTCGATGGCGAATGCGCCCTCCGGGAGACCCGGGGCGCGGTAGGCCTGCGAGCGAGACTTGTTGGTGAGCACGTCGTAGCCATCAGCCTGGAAGTTCGGGAGCTTGTAGGGTGAGAGGCCGGCAACGAGGATGTTGTTGACGTAGAGCGCGGAGCCCGGGAGGCACCCGGCATCGAGGTAGAATTTGGCCTCAAATGCGGTGACCTCACCCTTCTTGTTGGCGCCTGCCTTGACCCAGACGTATGCGTCCGGCGCGGGGCCGGTGGCGCGGAAGACCTCGTCCCGGCTGAGAACTGTCTTGACGGGTGATCCGGTCTTGAGCGCGAGCAGTGCCGTCGGGAGCTCAGGGACTGTGAATCCCTTGCCGCCGAAGCCGCCGCCGATCTCCAGGGGTACGACGGTGACCTTGTTGAGGGGGAGCTGAAGCAGGGCGGCGTTCTGACTCTTGTTGGCGAAGGATGCCTGCGTGGTTGTGTAGATGGTGATGTGGCCGGTGGCGTCGACGTCAACGGTGCAGGCCTGGGGCTCGATGTAGCCCTGATGCACCATGCCCACGCGATATTCGGCTTCGCGGACGACTTCTGCCTCTTCGTAACCCTTGGCCACATCGCCGCGAGCGAGTTCCATGTGAACAGAGATGTTGGTGGGTTTGTCACTGCGACCCTCAAGGCCGCGCGTGCGGACTTCCTCATGGATAACAGGGGCATCGTCCTTGATGGCGTCCTCAATGCCGACGACGGCCGGGAGCGGCTCATAGTCGACCTTGATGAGTTCAAGCGCCTCTTCCGCGATATGCGGGGAGGTTGCTGCGACGGCGGCGACGGGGTGGCCGTGGAAGAGGACGCGATCCGATGCCATCAGGAACTGGCGCAGATAGACTGCGTCCAATGTGACCTCACCACCGACCTGCTCGTCCGACTCGAGTGTTGGCAGGTCCTTGTGAGTGACCACGGCCTGGACGCCGGGATACGCCTCTGCGGCGGATGTGTCCATGCTCTTGATGCGGGCGTGGGCGAACGGGCTACGCAGGATCTTGCAATGCAGCGTGCCCGGCAGTGTGAGATCCGGCGCGTAGACGGCTCGTCCCTTGACGCGCTCGACAGCGTCGACACGCACGATAGGCTGTCCGATAGCCCTTTCAGGTGTTGCAACCATTTTCAACTTCCTCCATTGCGGGCTTCTGTTGTTGGCCCGCTTCCCCTATTGCCGCCGGCTGTCTGAGACGAGGCTATTCGGCGACAGGATTAGTGTAGCTTGCACAGGCGCGGGCGTCGAGTAGATTTGCTACTTGTCCATGTTGGCCATGTCTACGGCGGCGCGGGCGATGATTTTGGCGCAGTCTACGACGCGTTTTATCTCGGTGCCGTACTCGCGGATGATGGTGTGCCCGCCGGGGCCGTAGCAAAGGGAGTCACAGCCGGCGTTGGTGTAGTGACCGGAATCGTTGAATGCGTTTGAGGAAATCCAGCCTGGCTCTTCGTTCCTAACTTCTCTGTGATACTTGACGATGGTCTGATTGAGGAAGTGCTCCGGAGGCAGATCGATTCCGTAGGCCTCGGTTTTCAGGCTCTGCCATTCGGGGCGGTTGGTGGCCGGAGGGCGCTCAATCTCCCACTTGAAATCGGGATCGCCGTCGGCGACGCTCCTGATTACGTCTTCGATCTGTCGCTGGATGTCATCGTAGTCCTGTCCCGGGAGGCCGCGGACCTCCAGGATGGCAGACGCAAAATCCGGGACGTAGGAGGCGCGCCAGTGGGCGTATTGCCGGCCGATGCCGCCGTTGATGCCGCCAACGATAAGGCGCGGGAGGCCAGGGAACTCGTCACGGCGAGGCGAATCGAATTCAAAGCCCTCGAGAGCGGTGATGATGCGGGCAAGCTTCTCGGCGGCGTTGACGTAGCTCATGTTGTGCATCGCACCGATCCACGCTGCCTCGCCGATGGTGTGGACGAGGAATTGGATTGCGCCGGCGTGGAGTGGCAGTAGTTCCATGCCTGTGGGTTCCGGGATGATGCAGACATCCCCAATCAGGCCGCGCTGGACCAGGTCTACCGCCCCTACCCCACCCTGCAGTTCGCCGACGACGGCGGTCATGAGGAGATCGCCTCGCAACTGGATGCCCGCGCGGTGGAGCGCGATGAAGGCTGCGGCGGCTGCGGCGACGCCGGCCTTCATATTGATGAGGCCGTGAGCGTAGATCATGCCGTCTTCGATCTTGAACTCCCAGGGGTCGCCCTCGAAGTACATGGGGACGGGATCAATGTCCATGTGGCCGTTGTACATTACGGTCTTGCCGCCGCCCGTACCTTCCATCTTGTAGTAGAGGTTGGGGCGGCCGGGTTCGTCCGCGACGTCGATGAGATCGGCATTGATGCCGCGTTCTGCGAGCCACGTCTGGAGTTCAGCCATGGCGCTGGCCTCATACGGTGGGAAGCTCTGGTGCTGGTGGAGCCGTCGCATCAACTCCACGATTTCTGCTTCATCGATGTGGGCGTCAATCTGCGCGCCGATATCCGTTGTCATGGTATGTTCTCCTCTCCTGCCACCCCATTGGGGGGATAGTACAGCATGGGGGTGGGGGATTCCTCTTATTTGGCCATGTTGGCCATGTCTGCCGCGGCGCGGGCTATTGTCTTGGTGCAGTCTATGACTCTTCTGATTTCTACGCCGAATTCTCGGACGATTGCGTGCCCGCCGGGGCCGTAACAAAGGGAGTCACAGCCGGCGTTGGTGAAGTGGCCGGAATCGTTCCAGGAGTTTGAGGATATCCAGCCGGGCTCTTCGTTCCTGACCTCTCGGTGATACTTGGCAATAGTCTGGTTGAGCAAGTGCTCCGGGGGCAGGTCGATGCCGTATGCCTCGACTTTCATGCTTTGCCATTCTGGACGGTAGGTTGCGGGGGGGCGCTCAATCTCCCACTTGAAATCGGAATCACCCTCGGCGACGCTCTTGATGACGTCCTCGATCTGACGCTGGATGTCGTCGTAGTCCTGCCCCGGGAGGCCGCGGACTTCGAGGATGGCGGATGCAAAATCCGGTACGTAGGATGCGCGCCAGTGGGCGTACTGTCGGCCGATGCCGCCGTTGATGCCGCCGACAATAAGGCGCGGAAGGCTGGGGAACTCGTCGCGGCGAGGCGAATCGAATTCAAAGCCCTCGAGAGCGGTGATGATGCGGGCCAACTTCTCGGCGGCGTTTACGTAACTCATAGTGTGCATTGCGCCGATCCACGCGGCCTCGCCGATCGTGTGGACCAGGAATTGAATCGCACCGGCGTGGAGTGGCAGGAGTTCCATGCCGGTCGGTTCGGGGATGATGCAGACATCGCCAATCAGGCCGCGCTGAATGAGGTCTACCGCCCCTACGCCGCCCTGCAGCTCGCCAACAACGGCAGTCATGAGGAGATCGCCGCGCATAGGGATGCCGGCGCGGTGGAGCGCAATAAAGGCGGCCGCAGTGGCGGCGACGCCAGCTTTCATGTTGATGAGGCCGTGGGCATAAATCATGCCGTCTTCGATCCTGAACTCCCACGGATCGCCCTCAAAGTTGAGAGGAATAGGATCAATGTCCATGTGGCCGTTGAACATGACGGTCTTCCCGCCGCCGGTGCCCTCCATCTTGTAGTAGAGGTTAGGGCGGCCGGGTTCATCTGCTACGTCGATGAGGTCGGCATTGATGCCGCGTTCTGCGAGCCATGCCTGGAGTTCAGCCATGGCGCTTGCCTCATATGGCGGGAAGCTCTGATGTTGGTGGAGCCTTCGCATGAGGTCCACAATCTCTGCTTCGTCGATATGGGCGTCAATCAGCGCGCCGATGTCGTTGGTAGTCATGGTGTGTTCCCCTCCCCTGTTGCCCCTTTGAGGGGATAGTACTGCATTGGGGGGGGTTGAATTCCGGCTTTCGCCGGAATGAGGGGAGACTCGTTGGCGGGTTACACTCTCGCGTTGCGGAGGGCGTGCTGGGGGCCTTCAGGGAGTTGCCAGTCTCGGTAGTAGGCGCGGATATAGGGATCCAGTTCTTTCGCGGCCTGTCGGCGGGTGAGGACTTCCGGCGGGGGCCCACCCTGGAGAGCTTCCTGGATGCGCATGGTGATGGCGGGGACGTGGAGTGTGGGAAATTCGCCGTTGTTGTAGACGACGCGGCCATCGATCAGAACGGTTCGCACATCGCGCCCGCGGGCTCGCGAGACCAGAACTTCAAGGGGATCAAGTTCGCTATCGAGATAGGGGTAGGAGACGCGGTCCCTGTTGAGCATGACGATATCGGCGCGTTTACCAGGCTCAAGGCTGCCGATGTGTTCGTCAAGGGTGAGGGCTTTCGCGCCGCCGAGCGTGGCCATGTGGAGCAGTTCGCCGGGAGTGACGTGACGGTTATCGAGACCGGGCACGCGGTGGAGGCGCTGGCTGAGGCCGATCTCCTGGAGTAGGTCATCGTCGTCGTTTAGGCCGACGCTGTCGGTGCCTATGCCGACGTTGACGCCGGCGTCCAGCATTGCACGCACGGGGGCGACGCCGCTGTGGAGTCGTAGGTTGGAACTGGCGTTGTGGGAAACGGACGTTCCAGTGTCGGCGAGGATACGAATGTCGTCCTCCGTAACCCAGACGCAGTGGGCGTAGGAGACGCCGGGGCCGACCATGCCTATGTCCGCGAGTCGTTTCACGGGGGACTGGCCGGTGGTGCGGTTGGCATAGAGACGCTGGTAGACGGTTTCGAGGACGTGCGTGTGGATGCCCATGTTGTTGGCACGCGCGGTGTCGACGATGCGGCGGAGGGTGTCTTCATCCGCCCAGTGGTAGCCGGACGGGCTGAGGAGAATGCGGACGGCCTGCGGATCCGGTTTCTCGTATCGCTCATGGAGGTCAAGAACGAGGTTGAGGTTGTCCTCAAAGGCGACGCGGGAGCCTTCAACGACGGCTCGGGCAGTCTGCGAGAGATCATCCGGGAGGCCGGTGAGGAACTCATCGTCGTCGCCATAGACAAGGAAGCACTGGGAGCGGAAGCCGATGGAAAACGCGGTGCGCATACCCACTTCGCGGAATGCGGTCAGCGTGCCCTCAGCCTCTGCAAGTGGGCCGGCCTGATTGAACATGACGGCGGTGGTGCCGGATCGGAGCTGCTGCATAAGGGTGTAGAGGCCCATGAGATAGGAGTCCATGGGCTTGCGACCCCACGCCAGATTCAGCCACGTCTCGAGCGCGCCGTCGGGCTGTCCCAACTGCATGTAGGAAACGCCGCGACCGTGGTGATGAGCGTTGACGAGGCCCGGGAGAACGAAATGGGAGCCGTCGCCGATGACGTCTGCGGCGGGGTGGCGGGGACGGAGTTCGTCGAATCTGCCGGTCTCGATGATGGAGCCGTCTGCCGCTATTGCGACGGCGGCGTCATTGAGCAAGGCGGCGGCGCCATTGTGCTCCGCTCGTGTGAGAACATAGCGCCCACGAACGAGGGTGGCGGCAGATTGGGTCTGGGTCATGGCATTGCCCCTCTCCCTACCCCTCTCCCATCGAGAGAGGGGATGGATTCAGACTTTCGCCGGAAAGAGGGGAGGGTGGATTCAGGAATTCATGTCTTCGGCGGCGGCCTGCACGGATCGGACAATCTTGTCGTAGCCGGTACAGCGGCAGAGGTTGCCCGCGAGGTGGAGCCTGATTTCCTCTTCCGTAGGATTCGGAATCATCTTGAGGAGATGGTCGGTAGACAGGATGAATCCCGGCGTGCAGATGCCGCATTGAAAACCGCCGTTCTCCATGTAGGCCTTCTGGATGGGGTGCAGGTCATTGCCTGGCGCCAGGCCTTCAATGGTGTTGACTTCCCTGCCGTCCATTTCAACGCCAAGAGCGCAGCAGGAGTTGATGGTGGCGCCGTCAACCTCAATTGTGCAGGAGCCGCAGTTGCCGTTGCTGCATCCTTCCTTCGCTCCGGTGAGGCCGAGATCGTCTCTGACCACCTCAAGTAGTGTCTGCCTAGGGGTTATGGCGACTTCCACCGAGTTGCCATTGACCGTGAATTGGACGATGCGTCGATTTGTAGTTGTCATGTCTGTCCTCCTAACTGACGTTGACGCCGAGTTGGGCGGCGCATGCGGCGACAGCTCGGCGTGTCAGGACTTTCGTGAGTTCGCGCCGATAGTCAGCCGAGCCGCGCACGTCGGAGATGGGCGACGCGTGATGCTCCGCCTGCTCACCGGCTTCTCTCGCCAGCGCCGCAGTTAGCGTCTCTCCTCGCAGCACGTCCTCGGCATCGGTCGCGCGGACAGGTGTTGGGGCGACGGATGCGAGCGAGATGTTCACATCCTCAATCTGCCCACCTCCGTTAAGTGTCAGTGAGACACCAACACCAACAACCGCAATGTCCATCTCTGCGCGCGGGATGAAGCGCACATAGTAGCTGGAACTGTTGGCTTTTGGCGCCGGGACGCGAAACTCGACGAGGCACTCATCCGGGGCGAGTGTCATCTGCCCGGGCCCGGCAAAGATGTCTCCAACAGGTTCTTCACGCGTGCCGCGTGGGCCAGCGATTACGACCGTGCCGCCGAGAACTACCAGCGGTGGGATCGTGTCACCTGAAGGGGCGGCGTTACCGACGTTGCCCCCGAGCGTCGCCCGATTCTGTATCTGGACGGCACCCACGAGGCCGGACGCAGTCGCAAGAGCGGGAAAGGTTGATTGCACCATTGCATCGTCCCGCACACGCGACAGTGGGAGCGCTGCGCCAATGCGAATTCCGCCGGCGCCATCACCTTCAAAGACCATCATTTCAGGCACACGCTTGGTATCAATGAGCAGCTCCGGGGTCCTGCGACCGATACGGATCTGGTCGATGATGTCAGTGCCGCCTGCGAGGGCACGCGCCTTATCGCCAGCTTGTCCAAAGGCCTGAACCGCCTCAGCGAGCGACGTGGGCGCTACATAGTCAAAATTACGCACTTCTTCCCCACCTCCCCTTGAAGGCCAGCGCCGCGCCCACCTTGAAGAGCACGGTCACGCCTTCCTGTACCGCAATGATACACCCGCGCGAGGGGTTTTTCTCGGTTCGCCTTGTGCGCTGAGTGAGCCTGTTGGGCTGGTAGGACGCGTTCCTGCGTGGGCGGCCTCTTGAATGGGAGGGGTATGGGATTGAATGACAGCTTTGGGTAGATTTCGTATACTGATATGCCCGCACGGTAAGAACGAGTTGTTGCGTGGGGGGATAGACTATACCCATAGTGGGGTAACGAACCAGGAAGGAAGGTCCGGGATGGCAAAGCTGCAGGATGTAACCGAGAACGACTTTCAGAGTGAGGTTCTAGGCGCGGAGAAGCCAGTGCTTGTGGACTTCTGGGCGCCCTGGTGCGGCCCGTGCAAGATCGTCTCGCCAATCGTCGAGGAGCTCGCGGAGGAGTATTCCACCGACATGGGCTTCACGAAGCTGAACGTGGACGAGGCGCCAAACATTGCGCTGAAGTACCAGGTGATGAGCATCCCGACGTTGATGGTCTTCCAAGGCGGCGAGCCCGTGGCGCAGGTTGTGGGCGCGATGCCGAAGAAGGCGATCAAGGATCGCCTCCTCTCCAAGGTAGTCACCGTTTAGCAATCGGCCCTGATTGGTTCCCGCAAATGGGCGGGATCGGCCAAAGGTTGCTTATTTCGAGGAACTCGGGCGGACGCCGTTTCGGACACCAGTCTGGACGGCGTCTTCTCACATGAGTGGCACTGTGAGGTGAGAGTTGGATACCTATGATCTGATCATTCTAGGTGGGGGCCCGACAGGGGCGGCGGCCGGACTGTACGGCACGCGCTCTCGATTGAATACCCTGCTGATCGAACGCGGCCTCGTTGGTGGGCAGCTTGCTGTGACAGAGGACGTGGAGAATTATCCGGGCTTTGAGCACATTCTTGGGCCGGAGCTCGGTCAAAAGTTGATGGACCACGCTGAGAAGTTCGGACTGAACGTGGAGTACGCCGAGGTGGAGGACGTCGAGCTTGAGGGCGACTACAAGGTCGTCACGACGGATGACGGTGAAATCCGGGCAAAGACGCTAATCATTGCGACGGGCTCCATGCACAACAAGCTTGAGGTGCCGGGCGAGGACGAGTTCTCCGGCCGCGGCGTCTCATACTGCGCGGTGTGCGACGGCGCATTCTTCCGCGACAAGGAGCTTGTGGTTGTCGGCGGCGGCGACGCGGCCGTTGAGGAGGGTGCGTACCTGACGCGTTTTGCGTCCAAGGTGACGATCATCCATCGGCGGGATGAGCTGCGGGCGCAGAAGATCCTGCAGGAGCGAGCGTTCGCCAACGAGAAGATGGATTTCCTGTGGAATACTACAGTTCAGGAGATCAAGGGCAACGGCCTGGTCGATAAGCTCGTGCTCAAGGACGTGACGCAGGACTCGCTTTCCGAAAGGAACGTCGACGGGGTATTCATTTATGTAGGCCTGACTCCGAATACGCAGTTCCTGAAGGGGAAGCTACCTGCGGATGAGCAGGGGCATCTGCACGTGAACCTGAAGATGGAGACGAAGTTCCCCGGTGTGTTCGCGGCGGGTGACGTTCGGCAGCAGTCTGCGCGACAGGTCGCGTCTGCGGTTGGCGATGGCGCGACAGCCGCGATCTTCGCTGAGAAGTACATCGCCGAAAATTCTTAGTGGCCGCATGGCGCTTGAGGTTACTATTCCCTTGGGATATTGTTCCACTGAATAGCGACGCCCCCCTCCGTCGTCAGAGAGGGGTTCTGGTAGGTTTTCCGCTTAGCGCGGGAGTAGATAGTTCCCGGTGGGGCTCACGGGCTTCAACCCCGATGGGGGGCGGCCTGCGCCGTCTCCGGTGGGTTCGACTCCCTCCTACTCCCGCCATTTTTTGGTTACAAAAAGTAGAGGGCCCCGATGCTGGTGCATCGGGGCCCTCTTGTGGTCTTCGGACTTGCTATCCGCGCCACATCGGCTCAGCGGTATGGCTTACCGATCAAGCCAGACGTGCGAATAGCGACCCTGTGGCCCGTAGAACGCGAGGTAATTGAGGGCCGGCATGAAGCCGCGAACGTCCTTGTTGACCGCCGGGATGTAGGAGCTGTGAGAGACGACGATCTTGGCGACTTCACTCAACGCCAACTCCATCGCGTCCCACGCCAACTCTTTGCGCTCTTGCTGATCGAGGGTTCGGCTCATCTGGTTGACGAGGTTGTCGAACTCCGGATTGCTGTAGCGGTTGTAGTTGCGGTCGGAACCCGTGTAGAAGTGCTCGTACAGGGTTACGTCCGGGTCGATTCCCGCGATCCAGAAACTATGGACTCCGAAGTCGAAGTTGGCTGTCGCCCAGTTCCCATATGCGGTGGCCGACTCCTGGACATCGGCGTTGACCTTCACGCCGACCTCCTCAAGGTCACTTTGGAAGGCGGGGACGTCACCCTGGATGGGCGACCACACCGTCCAATTCACCTCAAGCGGATTCTCGGCTGTGTACCCGGCTTCGGCCAGCAACGCCCGGGCCTTCTCCTTGTCTGCCGCAGACGCGGCCGCGCGCTCCTCGCGGGTCTCAGGAACCACGTCGGCAAAGCCGATGATCTGACCGCAGCGCTCTCTCGGCATGGCCCACGGGGAGGTGGGATAGAATCCGCAGCCCACCGGGAGCTCATACCAGTCGTTGCGAACCGTCGTGATGTACTTCTGGTTGTCAACGGCCAAGGCAAAAGCCTCATGGATCCTCTGATCCTGCATCCAGCCTTCTCTCTCCTTGTTGATGAAGAGGGCCGGGCTGAATGAGGATGCAATGATGCGATCCCAGAACTGGCAGGTTTCCTGGCACTCCTGGATGAGCGTATCCGCCTGCCCGCCTGTGTAGCCGCTGCCACTTCCAATGTCCAGCCGGCCACCGCGCAGTGCAGTGGGGACGGCTGAGCTTGCAAGGAATTGCATCACAACGCCATCAAGGTATGGAAGCGGCTCATCCCAATAATCAGCGTTGCGTTCAAACGTGAAGGACTCGCCGGGAATCCACTCGGCCAGGGTGTAGGCGCCGGAGGTTGCCTTGGAGGGTTCTTCCCGGAAGGACCTCAGCGCGCCGGTCTCCAGGAATTCCGTCTGGTAGACGTGCGCGGGGAAAATGACGTTGTATGGCTGCCCGATGACTTCGAGCATGGCCGGCTTCGCCCACCTGAGGTTAAAGACCACGGTTAGGTCATCCGGGCAGACGATTGAATCGACAGCCAGGTAGTGAGTCTTGCGTGGGCTGGTAGGCAACCCTGCGTCCTGCTGGAGTCTGATTGTGTCAAACGACCACTTGATATCGTTGCACGTGACCGGGACGCCATCCGACCAGTTCACGCCGTCACGCAGTTGGAACGTGTATGCCTGTCCATCCTCGGACTGTTCCCAACTTGTGGCGAGGTCAGGATGCAACTCGAAGTAGGCCAGGTTGTTGTAGTCTTCCCTGGTTCCCCACGTCCTCGGCTTGATGAGCATGTTGTTAATCAGGTGGCCGACGGGGAAGGCATGCCCTGCCGCCGACTCCCACGGAACAAAGCTCGGACTGTTGGACGTGTACGACGTTTGCAGAACGCCTCCGTACTTGGCATCCGGATCAAGCGGGATGCCGCTAACGGAGGTATCAGGATCATCCATCGGTTCAGCCATCTCGGGTGTTGCCGTAGGATCTGCAGCGCTTCCCGTAATGACGATCGCCGTAGCGGTGGGCTCCGGCGGTTGTGTTGTTTCCTCCTCATCTTCTTCGGCCGTACCACACGCGGCTGCAAGCAGCGCAAGCGTGGCCACCAAACCTACAAGGAGCAAAGTCCATCTACTCATGATTCCCCTCCTCCCCAAGAATGAAACACGATTATGACATTATGACTTGACCGTAACGGGTGTCAACCCTAGTAGTGCTAGGTAAAAAAGTAGAGAGCCCCGGTGCAGTTGCACCGGGGCTCTCTTGTGGTCTTTGGATTTGCTATCCGCGCCACATCACCTCAGCGGTCTGGATTACTCATCAAGCCAGACGTGGGCATAGCGCTTCAGCGGTCCGTACGCGGAGAGGTAGTTGATGGCCGGCATGAAGCCGCGAACATCCTTATTGATGGCCATCACGTAGGAGCTGTGCGATACGACGATCTTGGCGACGTCATTCAACGCCATCTCCATCGCGTCCCAGGCAAGCTCCTTCCGCTCCTGCGTGTCCAGCGTTCGGCTCATCTGGTTGACCAGATTGTCGAACTCAGGATTGCTATAGCGGTTGTAGTTGCGGTCTGAACCCGTGTAGAAGTGCTCGTACAGGGTCACGTCCGGGTCAATTCCCGCGATCCAGAAGCTGTGGACACCGAAGTCGAAGTTGGCCGTTGCCCAGTTACCGTAAGCGGTAGCAGACTCCTGCACATCCGCCTCGGCAGTGACACCAATGGCCGCGAGGTCATTGATGAACTGCGGAGCGTCGCCCTGGATTGGGGACCACACTGTGAAGTCAACCGTGAGAGGATTCATCTCGTCGTAGCCGGCTTCCTTCAGCAGTTCCCGTGCGCGCTCCTTATCGGCGGCGGCGGCGGCGGCTCGCTCTTCAGTCGTCTCGCCAACAACATCCGCGAATCCGGTGATCTGACCGCAGCGATCCTTCGGCATAGCCCACGGGGATGTCGGATAGAATCCGCAGCCTACCGGGAGCTCGTACCAGTCGTTACGAACAGTGGTGATGTATGCCTGGTTGTCGACCGCCAGTGCAAAGGCCTCGTGAATCCTTTGATCCTGCATCCAGCCTTCCCGCTCCTTGTTGATGAAGAGGGCGGGGCTGAAGGAGGAGGCGATGATGCGGTTCTGCCAGAACTGGCACGTTTCTGTGCACTCCTGGAGGAGAGTGTCCGCCTGTCCCCCGGTGTATCCGTTGGGGCTGCCGATGTGCAGACGGCCTGCACGCAGCGCCGGTGGAATCTGGGACGAGCCGGGGCCAAGGAATCGCATTTCAACGCCATCAAGGTAGGGGAGCGGCTGATCCCAGTAGTCAGGGTTCCGCTCGAAGGTGAATATTTCACCCGGAATGTAGTTAGCCAGCCTGTAGGCGCCGGTCGTTACCTGGGAGGGTTCGTCCTGGAATGAGCGCAGTGCGCCAGTCTCCAGGAACTCTGCCTGGTAGATGTGCGCCGGGAAGATGACGTTGTATGGCTGGCCGATGACTTCAATCATGGCCGGCTTCGCCCATCGGAGGTTGAAGACCACTGTCAAATCATCCGGGCAAACTATTGAGTCGACTGCCAGGTAGTGGGTCTTTCGTGGGCTCGTGCTCAAACCTGCGTCCTGCGCAAGCCTGATCGTGTCAAACGACCACTTGATGTCGTTACACGTGACCGGCACTCCATCTGACCAATCCACGCCGTCCCGCAGGTTGAAGGTGTATGCCAATCCGTCGGCGGACTGTTCCCAATCCGTGGCGAGGTCAGGGTGCAACTCGAAGTAGGCAAAGTTATTGAAATCTTCCTCTGTGCCCCACGTGCGCGACTTGATTAGCATGTTGTTCAACATTTGCGCCACTTCAAATGAGTGGCCGGCTGCCGATTCCCACGGCACGAAGCTCGGGCTGTGGCTTGTGTACGAGATTTGAAGGGTGCCGCCGTATTGGGCATCCGGATCGAGCGGGATGCCGCTGACGGAGGCGTTTTCATCCATCGTCATATCGTCTTCCATGTCATCGCCCGTCTCGGGCTCCGGAGTGTCTGCCGCACTCCCTGTGATGACGATGGCCGTCGCGGTAGGTTCTTCCGGTTCGGGTGTGTCTTCGTCCTCTTCGGCCGTACCACACGCAGCCGCAAGCAGCGCAAGCGTGGCCACTAAGCCAACAAGGAGCAAAGTCCATCTGCTCATAGTTATTCTCCTTCCAAAGATAAGACGCGATTAGGCAATTATGACGTGCGCCTAGCTAGTGTCAACCCTTGTAATACTAGGTACTACAAAGAGGATGGCATGTGAAAAGTGGCGTGAGGCGGGGATTTAAGAGCAGAGGGCCCCGATGCTGGTGCATCGGGGCCCTCTTGTGGTCTCGGACTTGTCGTCCGCGCCACGCGGCTCAGCGGTATGGCTTACCGATCTAGCCAGACGTGGGCGTAGCGGTACGTCGGGCCATAGCCGGCGAGGTAGTTGAGGGCCGGCATGTAGCCGCGAACGTCCTTGTTGACCGCCGCAACGTAGGAACTGTGGGAGACAACGATCTTGGCGACGTCAGTCAACGCCATCTCCATCGCGTCCCAGGCAAGCTCCTTCCGCTCCTGCGTGTCCAGCGTTCGACTCATCTGGTTGACCAGATTGTCGAACTCAGGGTTGCTGTAGCGGTTGTAGTTGCGGTCTGAACCCGTGTAGAAGTGCTCGTACAGGGTCACGTCCGGGTCAATTCCCGCGATCCAGAAGCTGTGGAGGCCGAAGTCAAAGTTGGCTGTTGCCCAGTTGCCGTAGGCTGTAGCCGACTCTTGGACATCCGTGGTCACCTGCACACCAACCTCTTCAAGGTCGCTCTGGAATGCCGGGATGTCACCCTGGATGGGCGACCACACCGTCCACGTTACCTCAAGAGGATTCTCGGCGGTGTAGCCGGCGTCGGCCAGCAATGCCCGGGCCTTCTCCTTGTCAGCCGCGGCGGCAGCGGCACGCTCTTCAGTCGTATCGCCAACAACATCCGCGAATCCGATGATCTGACCGCAGCGATCCTTGGGCATGGCCCACGGGGATGTCGGATAGAATCCGCAGCCTACCGGGAGCTCGTACCAGTCGTTTCGAACCGTCGTGATGTACTTCTGGTTGTCAACGGCGAGGGCAAAGGCCTCATGAACCCGTTGATCCGACATCCAGCCTTCACGCTCCTTGTTAATGAAGAGAGCGGGGCTGAACGAGGATGCGATGACGCGGTCGTTCCAGAATTGGCACATTTCCGTGCACTCTGCAAGAAGCGTGTCTGCCTGACCACCCGTGTAGCCAGTGGTGCTGCCAATGTCCAGTCGGCCTGCGCGCAGCGCCGGTGGGAGTTGGGAGGAGCCTGGGCCAAGGAATCGCATCTCCACGCCATCGAGGTACGGAAGCGGCTCGTCCCAGTAGTCATCGTTACGCTCGAAGACGAATATCTCACCTGCAATGTACCTGGCGAGCGTGTACGCGCCGGAAGTTGCCTTGGAAGGCTCCTCCCGGAAGGACCGCAACGCGCCTGTCTCCAGGAATTCAGTCTGGTAGATGTGCGCAGGGAAGATGACGTTGTAGGGCTGGCCGATGACTTCAATCATGGCCGGCTTCGCCCACCTGAGGTTGAACACCACGGTCGCGTCATCCGGGCATGTGATGGAGTCGATGGCCAGGTAGTGGGTCTTGCGCGGGCTGGTCGGCAGTCCGGCGTCCTGCTGAAGCCTGATGGTGTCAAACGACCACTTGATGTCGTTGCACGTGACCGGGACGCCATCTGACCAATTCACACCGTCACGCAGAACAAAGGTGTAGGCCCTTCCATCTTCTGACTGTTCCCAACTCTCGGCGAGGTCAGGATGCAACTCGAAGTAGACCTGGTTCCTAAAGTCGTCCCGGTCGCCCCATGTTCGTGGCTTGATGAGCATGTTATTCAGCAAGTGAGCAACAGGGAATGAATGTCCCGCTGCTGACTCCCACGGAACGAAGCTCGGGCTGTGTGATGTATATGACGTCTGGAGAACGCCGCCATGCCTGGCATCCGGGTCAAGTGGGATGCCGCTGACGGAAACGTTTTCATCCATCATGTCATCTTCGCTCATGTCATCCTCATCGTCGGGTACCGCCGTTGGCGAACTCCCCGTGATGACAATCGCGGTCGCGGTAGGTTCCGCTGGTTCGGATGTGTCTTCCTCGTCTTCTTCGGCCGTACCACACGCCGCTGCGAGCAACGCAAGCGTGGCAATTAAGCCAACAAGGAGCAATGTCCATCTGCTCATAGTCTCTCCCTCCCTTTTCTAATCGGGCGATTGTGTCATTATGACGCGCGCTTAGCTAGTGTCAACCCTTGGAATACTAGGTATTGCAAAAAGGAATAATGCCCCTGCCGATGCGGCAGGGGCATTATTGCTCTTCGGATTCGGCTCTTGGCCGTTTTCAGAAGTGTCAGGCGTCCTTTGGATTACTCGTTAATCCAGACGTGGGAGTAGCGCTTCTGCGGACCGTATCCTGCGAGGTAGTTAGGTGCAGGCATGTAGCCGCGGAGGTTGGCGCTGACCATGGGGTAGTAGGATCCGTGCGAGATGACGACCTTACCAACGTCATTCAACGCGAGTTCCATGGCCTGCCACGCAAGCTCCTTCCGCTCTTCCTTGTCCAGGGTTCGACTCATCGTATTGACGAGGTTATCAAACTCAGGATTGCTGTAGCGGTTGTAGTTGCGATCCGAACCTGTGTAGAAGTGCTCGTACAGGGTCACGTCCGGGTCGATTCCGGCGATCCAGAAGCTGTGGACTCCCACGTCGAAGTCCGCATTGGACCATTTGGTGTACGTGGTCGTGGAGTCGAACTCGATGATTTCCACGTTCACGCCGACTTCCTGCAAGTCCAGCTGGATGGCTGGGCCGTCCGCCCGAATCACGCCCCACACGACCATCTTCAGGTTGAGCGCGTTCTCGCCAGTGTAGCCGGCTTCTACAAGGATCTGCTTGGCGCGCTCCTTGTCCCTGTCAGACTGAGCGAGACGCTCTTCAGGTGTGTCGCCGAAGACATCCGCGTAGCCAGGGATGGCCGCGCAGCGGTCTGCGGGCATGGCCCACTCACTGGTGGGGTAAAAGCCGCAGCCCGTCGGCAGAACGAAGAGGTCGTTCTGGACGGTGGTGACGTAGTTCTGGTTGCCAATTGCCAACGCGAACGCAGTGTTCACAGCCGGGTCATTCCATGGCTCGCGGTTCTTGTTGAGGAAGAGCGCGGGGCTGAATGAGGATGCAATGACACGATCGTAGATCTTGAAGACCTCTTCATCTGCCTCCTGGATCAGCGTGAGCGCCTGTCCACCGGTGTAGCCGTGTGAATCACCAACGTGGACGGCTCCTGTGCGGAGGGCGGGCGGAATGTTGGAGCGGGAGAGGAAGATCATTTCCACGTTGTCAACGTAGGGGAGCGGCGCATCCCAGTAATCTTCGTTCTTCTCAAACGTATATCCCTCGCCCGGGATGTACTCAACCACCCTGAACGCTCCCGTGGTGGCCTTGGAGGGCTCTTCCCGCATGGAGTTCAACCTGCCGGTCTCCAGGAATTCGGTCTGGTAAATGTGAGACGGGAAGATGATGTTGTACGGCTGCCCAATGACTTCCAGGACGGCAGGCTTCGCCCACCGAAGATTGAAGACCACGGTCAGATCGTCTGCGCAAACGATGCTATCGATGGCCAGGTAGTGGGTCTTCCGCGGGCTGCGGAGGAGTCCGGCATCATTTGCAAGCCGGATTGTGTCGAACGACCATTTCACGTCATAGGCACACCGTCCGACCATTGAATTCCATCGCGGAGGTTGAATGACCATGCGAGGCCATCTTCAGACTGTTCCCAGCTGCTGGCCATATCAGGATGCAGCTCAAAGAACGCGTTGTCCCTAAAATCGTCTTCTGTTCCCCACGTTCGGGGCTTGATCAGCATGTTGTTGAGCAGGTGCCCAACATCGAATGCCGGCCCGGCCGCCTCTTCCCACGGGTTCAAGGGGTTGTTGGACCTATAGGCGAGCTTGAGAGTGCCGCCATAGACTGCATCCGGGTCAAGCGGGATACCGCTGACGGAAACGTTTTCGTCCGTCATGTCGTCATCCATGTCGTCCGTGCTGTCGTCCATATCATCGGGAACCGCCGTTGGCGAGCTCCCTGTAATCAAGAGCGGCGTCGCGGTGGGCTCCGCCGGCCCGGGTGTCTCCTCGTCGTCTTCCTCGGCCGTACCACACGCTGCGGCAAGCAGCGCGAGCGTGGCGATAAGCCCGACAAGGAGCAGTGTCTATCTGCTCATGAGGTCTCCCTTCCTCCCTAAGAACCTAGTTAGATTTATCGATTATGACAGCCGCTATAGGTATGTCAATCCTAGTAGTACGAGGGTGGGGGAAAGAGGACGGTCGTCGACGGGGCTCGGCGGTTGATCAGGGTGCCAACCAGGCGTGATCGTAACGAAGTTGAGGGCCATGTTCAGCCTGGAAGTCAAGTCCGGGCATTACTCCGCGCAACCGCTCACTGTAGATGGGCACAAGGACGCCGTGGGAGACAACAATCTTTGCCTGTTGTTCGAGCGCCAGTTCCAGTGCGTCCCACGCAAGTTCCCGTCGGGTGGTGAGATCCGTGGTGGCTCCCATTTCGTCGATGAGGTCATCGAGTTCCGGACTGCTGAATTGCCCAAAGTTGTCATGACCACCTGTATAAAAGTGTCCCAGAAGCAGGATGTCCAGAGCATCGCTGATGGCCCATTCAGAATGAACGGCCGCTTCGAAGTCTCCTTCGGAGATACGCGCAAGGAAGTCTCGCTGGTTGAGGACGACAGCAGCAGCGTTTATGCCGATTTCCTGAAAATCGGATATGACGGCAGGGATGTCCTGCTCAGTTGTTTCGCTAAATAAGATGGAGATGGACAACTCACCCGGCGAGTAGCCAAGGTCAGTGAGGATTTCTCTGGCCTGGGCCTTGTCCGCAGCCGGCGAGGATTTGGTGGAGAAATCGCCAAAGCCGGGAATATCCGTGCAACGATCAATCGGCATTGCCCAGGTTGAGAAGGGATACGTGCCGCAACCGGTAGGCGGGAAATGCCAGCCGTTATGCACATTCCGGATGTTCTTTGTGTTGTCGATTGCGAGGGCAATTACCTCTTTTAGGCCACTAGTATTCCAGGGTTCCCTGGAGTGGTTGAGGATAATGTGGTGTGTGTTCCACATGGCCAATGCCCGGGGCCATACCTGGCAGTTATCACATTCACTTTCCAGGGTTTCCGCTTCCTCATAGGCGTAGCCCGACGGCTTCCCTACGTCGATGGTTCCTGAACGGAGTCCGGTCGCCAAGGCAGACTCGGCCAGGATCACGAATTGTAGACCGGACAAGAATGGAAAGGGTTGATCCCAATAGGTGTCATTACGCCGATAGGTGATACTTTCGCCCGGCACGTGCTCTGAAACGACAAACGGCCCCGTAGTGACAGTTGGGAGCCGATTCCGCATGGCCGCCGTGTCATTTGCGTAGATATGCTGGGGCCGAATGATGTTGTGTGGGAGTGCAAGCGCATCGATGATTGATGCCTGAGGTTCACGGAGAATAAATCTGACTGTGTAATCGTCCTCACAGAGCACCTGACTAACGGAGGCGAGGTAAACAGACCTCGGGCTGCGAATCAGGCCTCTGCCCGTTCGGATGGAATTATATGTCCAGGCAATGTCATCACACGTTAATGGCGTTCCATCTGTCCAGACAACGTCACTCCTTAAGTTGACGGTGACGTTGAATCCGTCACTGGAGATTTCCCACCCCAGAGCCAGGTCCGGATGGACCTCAAGAAAGCGGTGTTGCTGAAAATCATCGGTGTCACCCCAGGTTCGAGGCTGCAGGAGGAGATTATGCAAGGGGTGCATCATGACGAATGACGCGCCTCCATGATCCTCCCACGTGCTGAAAGTCTGGTCTGAATGCCAGACAGATGCGATAAGCGTTCCTCCGCGCATGGCGGCGGCGGGAACAGGCTTGCCGCTGACTGACATTGTGTCGACAGTACCGGTCCCAATGGGCTGAACGGTGGGAACCGGCGGATTCACCGTCGGTGTTGGTCGAGCTCCGTCTCCGTTTTGGCCGCTTGCGTCGTCTCCAGTTGCAGTTGGCTCAGCAGTGGACGTAGATGTCGAGTCGTCATTGGTACAGGCCGCCGCAGCGATGAGCAGTGCAAGGCAGATGGCGAGCAAAAGCCCTGGCCTACCCAATCTTGTCATTTGCTTCCGCCTTCGCTGCCTGATACCCAGGAATGCCTTTTCCGCGCTTACCTATCGATTATGGGGCAAGTGGGTGCATCGTCAACTGCCTACCCGTTGGATCGCGGGCGCAGACACCACCTGTGCGTTACTCTGGTGACGGAACCATGATGCAACGACGCGAACCAGAAAGATTTGGCACGAGCCGCATTGCGCTGGGCGGCGAAGAAGCCAAGACACCGCACGAACGCTATGAGGAGGCACTGGCAGCGCACAGGGAGGCTGAATCTCGGGTGCAAGCCCTCGCAGGGAGCCTCAGCGGCTTGGGGCGGGCACTAACGGAGAATCCTCTAACGGTTGCTCCTGTGCATGAGGCGTCGGGTGAGTCGCTGCCGCTTCACATCACGACCCATCCATTCCGGACACAGGTGAACATGGGGGATTGGCCGGAAGCCCGGTCAATCATCGAGGCGTTGGGACAGCTTCATCGGGCGCGGTCGCGGGCGCTTGCGCTAAGATCATGGATGCTTCCTGAGGATCGTGACGCTGCACCGGCGCCGTAGGTTTATTTCACTCCATGTAGAGTCAGGCTCAATTAGATGACACAGCCGGCGGGAAACAGGGGCGGCCGAGGGCGCGGAATCGATGACGGCCTGGTTGTGCTGTTCGATGGCCACGCGATGTTCCACCGGGCATTTCACGCCATTCAACACTTGTCCGTTTCGCAGACGGGAGAAGCTGTCAACGCCGTTTTCGGTGTGTCCGCTTCCTTACTTAAGGTGCTGGGGCAGATGCGGCCGGCGTATGCCGCGGTCGCGTTCGATATGTCCGGCCCGACGTTTCGCCACGAGATGTTCGAGGAATACAAGGCTCAGCGACCACATATGCCGGATGAGATGCGCTCCCAATACGGACGGGTGCGGGAGGCGGTGGAGACAATCGGGCTGCCCATCGTCGAGCTTCCGGGTTTTGAGGCGGATGATGTGCTCGGGCATTTCTCGCGGCGGGCGACAGAACAAGGCTTGAGGACAATCATCGTGACTGGCGACCAGGACACGATGCAGCTAGTCTCGCCGACAGTCAGTGTCCTCTATCAGCGCGGCGCGCGGAACGAGTCTCTCTTCAATCCCGACGCTGTGCGAGAGCGGTATGGGCTTACGCCCGAGCAGATACCCGACTTGAAGGCGCTGCAAGGTGATCCCTCTGACAACATTCCAGGTGTGGCGGGAGTAGGCGCCAAGACAGCCACGACGCTGCTGCAAGAATACGGAACCGTCGGCGAAGTATATGAGCATATCGACGACGTGACGCCGGAGCGAGTGCGGCAACGCCTGATCGACGGACGCGGTGCCGCAATGCAGGGACTGGAGCTAACGCGGATCGTCACGAACCTCGATCTGCCGGTCACAGTGGATGACCTGCAGTGGACGGAGAATTTCGACCGGTCGCGTCTGGTGGAGTTCTTCCGTGAGATGGAGTTCACGTCGCTGTTGAATCGGATCCCCGATATTGGCGAACAAAGCGCTGAGGCCGAGACTCCGGCGGTTGCTGCGGTCGAGTCCGACGTGTCTTATCGGACTATTTTTGCTGCGGATGAACTGGATACGTTGCTTACCGAGATTACAGATGCGACCCACATTTCGATTGTCGCGCCTGCTACGTCGCCACGGGTGTTGGAGGGGACGCCGGCGGGGATTGGGCTGTCATGGGCCGCGGGGCAGGCTGCCTACATGCCCCTGATGCAAGAGGGTCTGGGTATGCCGTTGGCGGCCGGCGGCGAACTTATGCAGCGGCTTGGCCATTTTCTAAATGAGGACGGACCGGGGGGCGCGCCGCGAACACTCGTAATGCACGTAGCACGTGAGGTACTGCCGCCACTGGAGAATGCCGGAGTTGACGTTACCATCCCGATCTGGGATACGTCCGTGGCTGCGCACATGCTGGGCAAACCGTCCACTGCCCTCCCGACGCTTGTGTTGTCAGAGTACGGTCAGGAGTTGCCGACGCGCGAGGAGTTGCTGGGACGCGGTGCCAAGGCGATCCAATTCCACGCGCTGGACGGCGAGACGGCCATGCGGTATGCGTGCTCAGTGGCCGATTATGCGCTTCGGATGATGGAGTCGTGGGCGCAAATCCTCAAGGAACAGGGGGCAGAGGCGCTCTTTGAGGGTCTAGAGATGCCACTCGCACCGGTGCTCTCAACCATGGAGCGGAATGGCGTGCGTTTGGACACAGGTTTGTTGGGGCGCATGTCCGAGGAGATGCACCGGCATCTCGATCAGATGACGCAGGAGACCTACGACGAGTCCGGGGCGGCGGCCGGGATGGACGAGCCTCTTGTCTTTAACCTTAATTCTCCCAAGCAGCTGGGGGAGGTACTTTTCGAGAAACTGGGGCTGCCTGCTCGACGGCGGACGCAGACGGGCTATTCGACGGACGCGGCCGTGCTCGAATGGCTGGCCAAGAACGCGGACGAGCATGGCCACATCGTGCAGCGCATCCTCGAGTACCGCGAGCTCTCCAAGCTGGTTTCCACGTATGTAGATTCGCTCCCCAAAGAGGTCTACACGGGGACGGGCCGGATTCACACAAGCTTCAATCAGACGGGCTCCGCGACAGGTCGGATCGCGTCACAGGACCCGAATCTGCAGAATATCCCCGTGCGGACGGAGTCGGGACGGCGGATCCGTGAGGCATTTATCGCGGGGGACGGCGCGCTGCTGGTTTCGGCGGATTACTCGCAGGTGGAGCTGCGCGTGCTGGCACACCTTTCGGATGACACGGGATTGAAGGATGCGTTTCACGCGGGCGAGGATATTCACTCGTCTACGGCGTCGCAGGTGCTCGGAATTGCGCCGGACGAGGTGACGTCCGAGCATCGGCGGATAGCTAAGGCAGTTAATTTCGGCATTGTCTATGGAATGGGCGGGTTTGGCCTGTCGACGCGTCTTGAGATCGAGCGGAAAGAGGCGGACGCCTTTATCGACGCGTATTTCGAGCGGTTCCCCAAGGTACGGAAATACATGGATGACACCATCGCGGGGGCTCGAGAGAACGGTTATGTGCGGACTTTGATGGGGCGAAGGCGATACCTGCCCGAAGTGACAGCGTCGAATCAACAGGCTCGGGCAGCTGCGGAGCGGATGGCAATCAATATGCCCGTTCAAGGGACGGCAGCTGAGATTATCAAGCTGGCGATGCTGCGAATGCAGGAACGGCTTGACGACACAGGGATGCGGACGCAGATGCTGCTGCAGATTCATGATGAGCTGCTGTTCGAGGCGCCAGAAGATGAGCAGGATGCGCTAACGGCTATCGTTGATGAGGTAATGCCAGTGGTTATGCCGGAGCTTGACGTACCGCTAGTGGTGGACGTTAAGGCCGGGCCGTCCTGGGGGCAGATGTCTTAAGACGGGGGCATCGGCAGGTAGGCGAGGATACCTTAATGCCATGTTAACCGTCCGTTGGCGACTCCTTAATCCGTCTTGCCTACTCTCGTTTGAGAAGACTGGACGAAAGCTAAGTGCAGGACGACAAGGAGGAACAATGCAGTTGGGCAAGACGTGGCGTCGGCTGGTATTTGCCGGCGTCCTTGGACTGGTTGTCGTGCTTGGGGGCGCGGCATGCGGCGAGGATGACCCGACGGCGACGCCGTCAACATCTGGGACAACATCGAGCGGATCACAGGTTTCAACACCAACAACAGCGGACGGTACGATGGACCTCACAGGCACCATCGAGATAGATGGATCCAGCACGGTTGCGCCGATCTCCGAGGCAGTCGCCGAGGAGTTCCTTGCACTGTACCCAGACGTTCGAGTCAACGTTGGCATCTCCGGCACGGGAGGCGGTTTCAAGCGCTTCACGGTTGGTGAGACCGAGATTTCCGATGCGTCACGTCCTATCAAGGACTCGGAGGCGGCTGCAGCAGCGGAGAACGGCATCCAGTGGGTAGAGTTGACGGTCGCGCTGGACGGCCTGGCGGTGATGGTCAGCACGCAGAACGACTTCGTAAACTGCCTGACGGTGGCCGAGCTCAATGAAATCTGGAAGCCGGACAGCACGGTGGATTCATGGGACGATGTCCGCGCCGGGTTCCCGAATGAGCCAATCAACCTATACGGTCCGGACACGGAGTCCGGCACGTTTGACTACTTCACGGACGTGGTGAATGGCGATGAGGGGGTTTCTCGTTCCAATTACGTCGCGTCCTCTGACGACAACGTGCTGGTACGCGGTATCTCCGGCGACCGGAATTCCCTGGGTTACTTCGGGTACGCCTACTACGCTGAGAACGCGAGCCAGTTGAAGCTGGTGGCGGTTGACGGCGGCAACGGTTGTGTCGAGCCAAGCGATGAGACGGTCGCGGACGGTAGCTATGCGCCTCTGGCCCGCCCGATCTTCATCTACGTGGACGCGGATAACCTGGCGGCTCGCCCGGAGTTGCAGGCATTTGTGAACTTCTACCTTGACCAGGCGCCTCAACTGGTCGCAGAAGTAGGCTACACACCCCTCTCCAGCTACAGCGAGGAGAAGGGAAAGGTGGCTGAGGTGTACGCCGGGGGATAGCAAAGACATCGAACAAACAACGCTCTTGTTGTGGGAGGGACAGCGACTGCCCCTCCCACAACAGCGGAATATGAGGGGTAGAGCGCGGGAGTGCGGAAGGACAGACGAGATGACTGAATCGAACAGCAACAGCGTCGAGAGGCCGGAAGTCCTGTTTGTATGTGTTCACAATGCCGGCCGCAGCCAGATAGCGGCATCCCTGCTGAATACCCTCTCCGACGGGAAGGCCATCGCTATGTCAGCCGGGACAATGCCTGCAGAGCACGTGCATCCGGAAGTGGTAGATGCGATGCGAGAGATTGGGCTGGACCTGGGAGACGCCACTCCGCAAGTCGTGACTGAGGAGATGCTGGAGGGGGCCGACCGTGTCATCACGATGGGATGCAACGTTGATGACGCCTGCCCCGCCGCGATATTCGACGCGGAGGATTGGGGGCTGCCGGATCCCAAGGGACGGCCGGCGCATGAGGTTCGTGAAATCCGTGACACGATACGGACGCGGGTGCTTGCACTGTTGGAGGAGTTGGGGATACCGGTGTCCGAGGGGGCGGCGGTCTAGCCAGAGTAGCCTTTGACGAGCTGCCCTCACCCCCGAATTAAGTACTGGGCAAGCACCCACCCTTTCCCACAGAAAGAGGGGGTACACGATGGATACCATCCTTAGCGGGAATTACGAGGCTTCTTAACCCGCATTTAATCTGCGTGGCGCATCCTTATGCGCGGGGGCCGTTGGGGCCAATTGGGGAAGGACTACATTCTTGGCTGGAGCGTCGTACACCGCGCCGCGCGTTTCAAAGGAGAACCTGGAGAAACGCCTACTGTCCGGCAAACGGGCAGAGCGCGGGACCGAGACCCTTATCCACTTGCTGCTTCTCGGGGCCACGGTTGTCTCAGTTGCCACGACCATAGGAATCGTCTTCGTCCTGGTCAATGAAAGTTTTCGATTCTTCCAGGACGTCTCAATTATCGAATTCCTGACTGGAACCGTCTGGACTCCCCGGTTCCAGCCCTCGTTGTTCGGCGTGCTCCCACTCGTCGCCGGTACAGTCCTCGTGGCAGCCATCGCGATTATGGTGGCGGGACCGGTGGGTCTATTCACAGCAATCTTCCTGAGTGAGTACGCGCCGAACCGCCTTCGGCGCATCGTCAAGCCGATGCTTGAGGTCCTTGCAGGCATCCCAACCGTGGTTTACGGCTATTTCGCGTTGACGTTCGTGACGCCCCTGCTGCAGGAGTACCTATTCCCGGACATGATCATCTTCAACGCGCTCAGCGCAGGGCTCGTGATGGGAGTGATGATCATCCCTATTGTGTCTTCCTTGACAGAGGACGCGATGCTGGCCGTGCCGCGATCACTGCGAGAAGCAGCATACGCACTGGGAGCGACGCGGTTTGAGGTGGCAACACGAGTGGTGACGCCGGCGGCGCTCTCTGGCATCGTGGCGGCAATCATCCTCGGGCTGTCACGCGCCATCGGCGAGACGATGCTGGTGACCATCGCGGCGGGCGCGACTCCTCGTCTCACGATTGATCCCCGAGAGAGTATCCAGACAATGACGGCCTACATCGTGCAGGTGGGCTTCGGCGAGACGCCGCAGGGGACGACGATCTACTACACGATATTCGCGGTGGCCTTGCTGCTATTCGTGATGACGCTCGCAATGAACATCCTCGGTCAGTGGGTAGTACGCCGCTGGCGGCAGGCGTACTAGGGGCGCAGGATCATGGAATCAACGACTCCCAACGGCGTTCGCAGCGTCAGCGCTGAACAGTTTCACCGAAGCCTGCGCGGACGGCGAATCATCGGAAACGCGGCGGTCGTGTTGTTCTTCGGATCGACGCTCGTGGGCCTAGCGACGTTGGCAGCGCTCATCATCGATGTTCTCATCGACGGGCTTCCATGGATCGACTGGGATTTCCTGTCGACGTATCCTTCACGCCGACCGCCAGACGCCGGATTGCGCTCCGCCTTATTCGGGACGCTGTGGGTCGGGGGCCTGACAGCGCTCTTCACATTCCCCATCGGAACGGCGACTGCAATCTATCTTGAGGAATATGCGCCGCAGAACCGGCTGACGCAGTTCATTGAAGTGAATATCTCCAACCTGGCTGGCGTTCCGTCCATCGTGTACGGGCTGCTGGGCCTGGCAGTATTCGTGTTCCTACTGAACCTGGACCGGGTCATCGTAGCCGGCGCGCTGACGCTGACGCTACTGGTGCTGCCGCTGCTGATCGTGGCGGGGCGGGAGGCGATCCGGGCCGTGCCGGACAGTTATCGCCAGGGTTCGCTGGCGCTTGGAGCAACGCGGTGGCAGACGGTGAGGCACGTGATTCTGCCGTCCGCTCTGCCGGGCATTCTAACGGGCACAATCCTTGCGATGTCGCGTGCAATTGGCGAGGCTGCGCCACTGCTCGCCATCTCCGGGCTCGTGTTCGTGACGTTCACGCCGGGGCACCCATTTGAACGGTTCACAGTGCTGCCCATCCAGATATTCAACTGGGTGTCACGTCCACAGGCGGACTGGCAACATGTGACAGCGGCGGCGATCATCATCCTGCTGCTGGTGCTGTTGACCATGAATTCAGGGGCGATCCTGCTGCGGGACAGGTTCCAGCGGAGATCCGAGGAGTGAGAGACAGAATGACAACCGCGACAGCAATTTCCGCGCCACCTGCCCTGTCAGTGCGCGGATTGAATCTCTTCTACGGTGGATTTCAGGCGTTGAAGGACGTGAACCTGGATATTTCGCCGCGCAAGATCACAGCATTCATTGGTCCATCCGGCTGCGGCAAGAGTTCGCTCCTACGCTGCATGAATCGGATGAACGACCTGATCCGCACCGCGCGTGTGGAGGGTCAAGTCCTTTTCCATGGAGAAAATATGTACGGACAGGAGGCGGATCCCACTGAGATTCGGTTCCGCATCGGGATGGTATTCCAGAAGCCCAACCCATTCCCGAAGTCGATCTATGACAACGTGGCGTTTGGGCCACGCATCGCGAGGTTCAAGGGGGATATGGACGCGCTTGTGGAGCGGTGCCTTCGGCAGGCGGCCCTGTGGGACGAGGTGAAGGACAGGCTGAAGGATTCGGCATACACGTTGTCCGGCGGTCAGCAGCAACGTCTCTGCATCGCCCGCACGCTGGCGCTTGACCCGGAGGTCATCCTGATGGACGAGCCGTGTTCGGCGCTTGATCCAATCGCGACTCTGGCCATTGAGGACTTGATGCGGGAGCTTGCGCCGAATTACACCATCGTCCTGGTCACGCATAACATGCAGCAGGCGGCGCGCGTGTCCGACTACACGACGTTCCTGACGGTCGATGATCAGCAGACCGGTTACGTCGTGGAAACCGGAGAGACAGGGCAGATGTTCTCCATGCCGAAGGAGCGCGCGACGGAGGACTACATCACAGGACGGTTTGGGTAACTGGAAATGACGAACAACATGACCGAGAGTCCAGATAGCGCCGAGCCGCAACAGGCGACCATCATGACGACCGTAGCGAATACGAATTCGAGCCGAGACAGCGCGGACAGTCCGAACTACGCGATGACGGTCCAACAGGCAACGGAGCGGATAGCGGTATCGGAACGGCCAGTCTCGCTGCGCATGGAGAAGGTGTCGCTCTATTACGGGGAGTTTCGGGCGCTGAAGGACATCTCGCTGGAGATTCCTGAACGCACGGTGACGGCAATTATCGGCGCGTCCGGCTGTGGCAAGAGTTCATTCCTGCGCAGCTTCAACCGCATGAACGATCTGATCCCGGCCTCGCGAATAGAGGGTGCCGTCGAAATGAGCGGCGTTCCGATATATGACCGTCGCGTGGACGTGACTGAACTGCGCCGCGCCGTCGGGATGGTGTTCCAACGGCCGAACCCGCTGCCGATGTCGATCTATGACAACATCACATACGGCCCACGACGCCACGGCATCAAGAAGCGCGCGGAACTTGATGAAATCGTCGAGAGATGCCTGACGCAGGCGGCGTTGTGGGACGAGGTGAAGGACAAGCTTAAGCAGCAGGGGAATGAGCTTTCAGGCGGGCAGCAGCAACGACTCTGCATCGCGCGGACGCTGGCCGTGGAACCGGACGTGATTCTCATGGATGAGCCGTGCTCCGCGCTGGATCCGGCGTCGACGCTTCGCATCGAGGAACTGATGCAGGAGTTGGGTCACGAGTACACCATTCTTGTTGTCACGCACAACATGCAGCAGGCGGCGCGGGTATCCGAGATGACGGCATTCATGCACATGGGGGACGATAGGGCCGGGATGCTGGTGGAGTACGGGCCGACATCAGAGATTTTTACGAATCCCAGGAAGAAAACGACGGAGGACTATATCACTGGCCGTTTCAGTTAGGTAGACTGGATAACCTGTCAAGACGAACCGGTAATCGGGGAGAGGTGACGGACGATGGCAATGGAACCGCACGCGACGCGCACCGACTTTGATCGGCTACTGCGGGAGTTGCAGGATGATGTGTTGGCCATGGGCTCCATGGTGGACAAGTCCATCGAACGCTCTCTGGAAGCGCTGCTGAATCGGGACGCAAATCTTGCGCACCAGGTGGTTGCAGAGGATGAACGCATCGACAAGGCGCGCTTTGACACTGAAGAAAAGGCCATCCGCGTCATAGCAACTCAGCAGCCGATGGCCGGCGACCTGCGCGTCGTCGTGGCCGTTCTGAACATCATTGTCGATCTAGAGCGGATGGCAGATCACGCGGAAGGTAATGCTCGCATTGCGGAGATGATTGGGGCGGACAGCACGGTGCGGCCCCTGGATACGCTGCCGCAGATGGCGGACAAGTGCCGGGACATGCTGCGGCGCGCATTGACTGCGTTGGTGGAGCGCGATGCCGACGCCGCCCGCAGGATCTGCGAGGAGGATGATGAAGTTGACGCAATGCAGGACTCGTCCTACCACGCCTTGATTCAGACCATGATTGATAATCCGTCGCTGGTACAGGAGGCGACATACCTGGTCTGGGCGACGCATAATTTTGAGCGGATCGCCGACCGGACGACCAACATCGCAGAGCGCGTCGTTTTCCTCGTCACCGGACACATGGAGGAACTGGCCAGCAAGTTGTAGGGGGCGTGGGTAGCTATAAGCCGCTCTTCAGCTTCTGGATTCCCGCTTTCGCGGAAATGACGGAGGGTGCCCTACTGCACGTCCGGGTCGTAATCCATTCCGACGTGGCCCATCTCGATGAATTTCTGGTATTCCTCTTCTGAGTAGCCCATGACGTTCTTGTAGACGTATTCGTTGTCCTGGCCGAGCATGACGGCGTGGCGGCGGATCTCATAGGGTGTGTTCTGGAGCTTGAAGCCTGTGGTCGGGTTCTTGTGGGTGCCCGCTTCAGGGTGCGTGACCTCCTGGAAGAAGTTGCGCTCAGCGACGTGGGGGTCCGCATGAACATCGCTCTCGTCCATGACCATTCCGGCAGGGACGCCGGCGGCCTGGAGCCGATGCATGGTCTCGCGGGCGTCCTGTTCCGCCGTCCACCGGGAGATCGCCTCATCTAGTGCACGGCGATTCTGATAGCGGCTGAGGGAATCGGCAAAGCGTGGATCATCGGCAAGGCCGGGCTCGCCCATGATCTGGCACAGGGTTTTGAACTCGGCGTCAGACCGGCAGGCGATGGTGAGCCATCGCTCGTCACCGGCGCACCTGTAGACGTTGTGGGGTGCGAGGAAGAGGTGGCCGTTGCCAAGCTGGGTGTAGACGCGGCCGTTCATGGAGTAGTCCATGACGAAATCGCCGAGGAAGGGGACGAAGTTCTCTGCAGTGGGGGCCTCGATGAGGATGCCCTTGCCGGTCTTGTTGCGGTGGCGCAGGCCCATGATGAAAGCGAGCGCGCCGCCAACTCCTCCCGCCGCGTCGCTGGGGACACCGCTGGGGCCGCGGGACGGGTCCTCATCCGGGTAGGAGCGGAGCAGCGGATGGCCCGCGAGGGCCTCCATATGGTTACCCCACGTGCGGTAATTCTTGTACGGCCCTTCGATGCCAAAGGCGGGCATCCGCACCATGATGAGACGCGGGTTGATGGCGGAGAGGCGCTCCCATGTGATGCCAAATCGCTCCATGGAGATAGCGACGTTGTTCTCCAGGAAGCCATCCGCCTGCGCAACGAGTCGCTCCAGTGCCTCCTGCCCTTCCGGGCTCGAGAGATCCATGGTGACAGAGAGCTTGTTACGGGAGTGCGTGTTGAAGATGGCCTGGCGGTTCCAGGGGCGTTCGCCCGGATCATCATCGACATAGCCCATGCCGGTGTTGCGGAGACGCACGAATTCCAGGGGCGGCCGGGCCATCTGGCCGCGCGTGCTGGTGGCAAAGTGCTTGATGGACTCGATGCGGATGACCTCCGCGCCCCAGTCGGCCAGGTGCATGGTGCCGTACGGACCGGCCCACACGACGGTGATGTCAAGGATGCGCAGACCCTCAAGGGGCAGCTTGCCCGTGCCGGGAACAGGCGTACCGGTCATGTCTCGGCGGTCGTTCTGTGTCGCTGTCATTGCGATGCTCCTTTAGCTCTCAGCGTCATTGCACGGAGATGTGCCTAGATGACGCCTTCGGAGCGGAGGAGAGATACCTCCTCGCCCTCGATTCCGATCTCCTTGAGAATCTCGACGGTGTGTTCGCCAAGCAACGGGGCGCGCCGGCGGGCGGGCCGCTCACCATCCTCGAAGTGAATTCGTGAGTTGAAGCCCGGGTACGTGAGCGGGCCGGTGGCCGGGTGGTCGATGGTCTGCCAGAAGCCGCGCGCGTCAAAGTCTTCGTCGTTCATAAGGTTTTCGATGGTATTAACAGGGCCGCCGAGCACTCCGTACTCCATGCAGGCGCGCTGCACTTCCTTGGTGGTGCGCTCCAGCATCCACGGGATGAGGGTTGCTTCCCACTCTTCGGCGGCCTCCGGGCGGGAGCGGCCGGCGACGGTGTCCCAGCCGGGCTGGGTCAGGATGTCCTCCGCGCCGACCATCCGCGCCATGTTGGGAAACTGGGCAGCGCCGGCGGTCGTCATGAACATGCCGTCCAGACACGGATAGATGCCGCTGCCCAAGCCAAGGCTGGCTCCGGGTGACACACGCATCGGAACCTGGTTGTTGTACTGATAGCCGAGCAGTTTCTGCATGCGACCGTCGATGGACTGGAGCGTGACCTCAAAGTAGCTGACGTCGATGTTCTCTCCCTGCCCCCTCAGTTCGGCGTTGGTGAGGCCGAGGGCGCTGGCGAGAGCTGCTGCATAGCCGACGTGGAAGCTGGCCATGCGTCCGGCAGTCTTGAGCGGCTCCAGTTCAGGATCACCGGAGCCCCACATGTTGCCGCCCATGGCGTAAAGAGTGAGATCAAGCCCGACCCAGTCCTTGTAGGGGCCGGACTTGCCGAAGTTGCTGATGGAGGTCATGACAAGGCGGGGATTAATCTGGCTCAGCTCTTCGTAGCCGAGGCCGGCGGAGGGCATAACGTCCGGCGGAAAGTTCTCGATGAGGATATCGGCGTCCTTGACCAATTCCTTGACTATCTGCTTGCCCTTCTCAGTCTTGAAGTCGAGGGTAATTGAACGCTTGTTAGTGTTGAGGAACAGGAATAAACCGCTCTTCTCAAGGTCCGGCTCATCATGGTAGAAAGGGCCGATACGGCGTGCGGGGTCTCCTCCGCCCGGCCTTTCGATCTTGATGACGTCTGCTCCGTAGTCGGCAAGTATGCGCGTGCCGTACGGCCCGGAGGTGTAGTGTGTCAGGTCAATGACGCGGACACCCTCAAGCGGCATGAACATCTCTAACGGCCCCCTCCCTTGTCGGGCGTAAGGCGAAGAACCTAACTATCCCGATTGATGCCATATTGTGGCACCACGCAGGAGTGGGGTAAAGGATTTTTAGGCTCGCGATTACCTTAGGCTGTGATTTTGGTTGGCATTCCGCGTTCCAGCTTGGGTGTTGGGAGTAACAACGAAGCCGCCTAGATTGGGCAGGTTATACTTGTAGGAGCGGGGATTGCTTATGGTCGATGATGATCTTGACCCACGAGACGACGCTGATTTTGTAGCCGACGGTGAAGGGGATGCTGCGGCATCTGTCCCGGGATTCGACCACGTCGCGCTCGAGCAACGGCGGCCAGGGATTGTAGTTGTCAGCGTGGCGGTGATTGTGATGGCGGCATTCATCGGGCTGTTGGCGTACAGCCTGCTGACGCGTGAAACGATGCCGATGGATACGACGACGCGAACGAGCATTGCAGCGCCATCGTTCACGCTGTCGCAGCTGAACGGCGCGGGTGATGTGAGCCTCTCCGATTTCGAGGGGTCGCCGATTGTCGTAAATTTCTGGGCGTCATGGTGCGCACCGTGTCGCGTTGAGATGCCACATCTTGTGGAGGCCCATGAGCAATACACGGATGATGGAGTCGTCTTCATCGGGGTGGCGATCCAGGATACGAATGAAGATGCGCTCGCCTTCATCGAGGAGTTCAACGTGCCTGTCGGCGACGGCTACGTGATGGTGACGGATCCGGACGGGCAGGCAACGATCGACTATGGCGTTGGCGGGTTGCCGGTGACGTTCTTCATCGAGCCGGACGGCACGGTGCATACACGATGGGCGGGCGTGGTGAACGGCGCGGTCCTCGACGAGAGGATTGCGGAAATACTCGGCTAGAGGCAGAGAGCACACAATGGATCGATTCATCGGACTCTGGGCGCTCATCTTCGTTCGACCTCTATTTGTGCTGGGTGTCCTGGTGGCAGCCATTGGAGTCTTGTTGGTATTGTTTTCGGTCGGATATTTCTCCGTGGGAGCGTATTCAGAGGCAGATCTCGATGAATTGAGGGTGACGCAGGCCGAGACTGGCATCACTCAGGAGGATCTGTCTCGCGGTCTGCCAACGCCGAAGCCCACTGTTGCTCCTCTACCCACGTCAACTCCAATGGTGGCGGCAACCGTCTCCGGAACCGGCAGGGCGCCGGCGACGGAAACACCAGAGTCACGTACCGACGGCGATAACCCCCTGACAGGCGAGGCGGACGAAAGCGGACTCTATGACGAGTACGGTATCCTCCGCGATTTCAGTCACTATGTGTCCAGGGCAGACGATGGCGCGTACGTGGGACCGATTAGGGACAATTACAAGTTAGTCACGGAAGACGATCTCGTTCAGACGTATGGCGAGCAGCCACGGCCGGCGCACATCCGCATTCCCGCTATCGAATTGGAATCGAATGTTGTGGACCTCAACATCGTCTGGGATGGTGAGACAACTGCGTGGGAGACTGCCGACCGCGCTGTGGGTTTCCACGTCGGTTCGGCAACCCCGGGCGAGATCGGCAATTCGGTCATGTCCGGTCACGTGAATTCACCATTCGCTGGTGAGGGATCAATATTCGCGCGGCTGGATGAAATTGCGCCCCTTCTGCGGCGCGGCGAGATTGTGGACATTTATGTCACGGCGGGCGGGGACGTATTCCTGTACCGTGCCACGGATACGACGGTCGTTTTGCCAGAGGACGTAGATGTCTTCGATTACTCGGACAAGCCAACATTGTCGTTGGTAACGTGCGCGCCGGCAACGACGTATTCACACCGTTTCATTGTAAACGCGACGCTGGTGGGTGTGTCGCGGTTGTAGGGCGCCTGTGACACGGAAATTGGCGCGTTTAGGCGTCGATTCGTATACACTAGCAAGTGCGTTGCGGCCTGTATGGCCGTGGGGCGTTTGGCGCATTAAAGCGCAATAGGGGAGTACCTGGTGGGGGTGTGTTTGTGACAGTGTCAGCGTCCGCACTTTTCAGTGAGACGGCGGCTCGCGCGCGGGCCGAGGGACGGCTCATCCTGACGGAGGAGGAATCGAAGGCGATTCTCCAAGAGCAAGGCATCGGCGTAACGATGCCAACTCTGGCTTCATCCGCTGCTGAGGCCGCCTCAGCAGCTGAGGGTGTTGGATTTCCAGTCGTCATGAAGGTTTCCTCGCGTGAGATCACGCACAAGAGCGACGTTGGCGGCGTGCGTCTTGGCATAGCAAATGCAGACGCCGCGCGGGCCGCGTTCGAGGAGATCGTGGCGAGCGCCAAATCGGCGGAGCCGAACGCGGCAATAGACGGCGTGACCGTGCAGTCGCAGGCGCCCGGCGGAGGCGTTGAAGTCATCGTCGGAATGACACGGGATCACCAATTCGGGCCCGTCATCATGTTCGGTCTGGGTGGCATCGCGGTTGAGGTGCTGCAGGACGTGGCATTCCGCATCGCGCCCCTTACGAAACGTGACGCCAGTGGCATCATCCGCGACATCAAGGGGTATCCCCTGCTGACGGGCTATCGGGCCACTCGAGCTGTCGATCTGAACGCGCTGGAGGGAGTGATCGAGACGGTGTCCTCATTCGTGAGCGAGACGCCGGATATTGCCGAGATGGACCTCAATCCGGTGCTGGCGTATGCAGACGGGTCAATCGCAGTTGATGCGCGCATTGTGCTGACTGCTGAGGACGACGGCTAAGGCTTCGATAAACGGAGCAGAGAAACTGAGGAGCATTCTCCATGGACGCAACACGCAAGGCCAACCTGGACAGGGCATTCAACCCTGAGCTGATCGCCGTTGTCGGCGACAAGAAGATCACGGACTATATGTGGCTGAAGAGCGTTCGTGACGCGAAGGCCAAGGTTGTATCCGTTCAGATTGATGAAAACGAGATCCCGGGCATCCTCGAGATGGGCTTTGAGAATTACCCGAGCCTTGAGGCCGTGCCGGGCCAGGTTGACTATGTGATTGTCGCAGTGCCGCGCCCTGTGGCGCCACGAATCGTGGCGGACGCAATCAAGTCGGGGGCAGGAGCGGCGGCGTTGTTCACGTCCGGCTTCGCGGAGACGGGCGAAGAGCAGGGCGTCCAGCTGCAGGAAGCGTTGACAAACATGACGCGAGAGGCGAATTTCAACCTCGTCGGGCCGAACTGCATGTGCCTGTATCACTCCAAGGCGGGCATTCGAAACTCAGCGGATCAGTGGATCGGCGAAGAGGGGGACATCGGATTTATGTCCAACTCCGGCACGCACGCCACAAGCTTCGTAATGAGAGCGCGCATCAACGGCTTGTATCCGCTGAAGTCCATCAGCATGGGCAACAGCATCGCCGTCGATCAGGGCGATTGGCTTGAGTACCTCGGCGAAGACCCCGAGGTCAAGTCCATCGGCATGTACGTCGAGGGGACCCGGGACGGCCGCAAGTTCTTCGAAGCGCTACGGGACGTTGCGGCACGCAAGCCGGTGATTATCTGGAAGGGCGGGCAGACGACTGAGGGAGCTCGGGCCGCCGCGTCTCACACAGGACACCTGGCCTCCGATATGGCGTTGTGGGACGCAATGATACGGCAGACGGGCGCGATTCGCGTTGACACGCAAGACGAGCTGATGGATGCCTTCAAGGCTCTGCACTTCATGAAGCCGTTCACAGGCAGCAGGATGGGGATTGTGGCCCAGACGGGCGGGCAATCCGTGCTGGTGTCCGACGCATTCGGGCGAGAAGGCCTGACGGTGCCGGACCTGACGCAGGAGAGTTACGACATTCTGGAACCCATCGTCACCGTCGTTGGTGGCAGCTACAAAAATCCGCTGGACGTTTCCGGCTCGCTGACAAGCATTGAGCGCGGGCGGGAAATGTTGGACACGTTGGCGGCGGATCCGAATACGGACATCGTCGTCATTGAAGCGAGTATCGGCTTTATCGCGCGGCGCCTGGAACGGCAAGGCAAGGGCATGGACGACCTGATCGACATGTTCAAGGATTTTCAGGAGGCCACTGACAAGCCGTTCGGCGTCATTGCGACGTGGAACCAGGACGAGGCGGCGCTTGCGGACTTCCGGGGCAAGGTTGCGGACCGCGGTATCGCGGTGTTCCCATCGTTCCAGGACGCGGCGCGTGCCATCCGGCGCCTGCGGGACTACTACGTCACCCAAGGGGAGCTGGCTGCCGGGTAAGAGTTCGTAGGCAATTTGGCCCTCCCGAGCTGTGAGTAATAGGCAGGGCAGAGGCGGGGAGAAGGGGGCGCTGCAAGCCCTCATCCTCGACGACGACTTGGAACGGCTAGAAGACCTACTTGCCGAATTCAACCTCTTTGATGTGCTCGGCATTTCGCATCGGGAACTCCAGCATTCAGACTTCCTCGCGTGGCTTCTCAATCCCCGCGGCTCCCACAGGCTAGGAGACTACTTCCTCCGGCGCTTCCTCTCAGAGGCGGCGAGGGAGGCGCAGGCCAGCAGGATAGATTGCCCCACACCATTCGACGTTGATAGCTGGGCACTGACGGATGTGGTCGTTGAACGAGAACTCCACAATATAGATGTACTCGTTCTTGGCTCGGCGGATGGGTTCGCCTGCCTCATCGAAAACAAGATTCTTAGTGGCGAGAGTTCCGGACAACTCAGCCGCTATCTGGCGACCGTTGAAGAGGAGTATCGTGAGCTTCGGCCGTTCCCAATTTTCTTAACACCGCAGGGGATTGAGCCGCAGGAGGAGAAGGATCAGTCGCACTACGTACCGGTCGGGTACCAGAAAGTTGCCGAACTTATTCAGAGGGTGTTGGATACTCGCGGCTCAACCCTTAGCCAAGAGGTAGCCAGTTTCCTGAAGCAGTATGTGAGCGCACTGAGGAGGCATGTCTTGGACACAACCGACAACATTCAAGAACTGGCCTATCAGATATACAACAACCATCGAGAAGCGATGGATCTCATCCTTGACGCGAGAAAGTCGCCGCCCATTGACTGGGACAGCATTGAATCGGTGATGCAGTTGTACGCGCTCGACTTACAATGGGAATCGAAATCAAACACTGGACGGGAGCGCAGGTTCTTCACTCCATATCTGGATGACATTTCCGAGCTCAATTTAGGTAGCAGTTGGCCCGGCTCGGAATCGAATCGGATTGTTCGCTTTGAGCTCAAATTCACTGACAGGATGACATTCCATCTCTGGATAGGCCCCGGGCCTCAGGAAACACGTGAGCGTCTGTTCACATTGGCAGAGAAACAGGGGGCGCCTTTCCATAGAGGCAACCGCCTTGGGTCAGGCTGGCATGCAATCTATAGCAAGCATGTGTTCGGACCGACGTTCGATCTTGGCAAGGTAATCTCCCAGGTGGAACAAGCCATCAGCGAATTCTACGAAAACGATTTTTGGCCACTCGTGAATGCTATCCGTGCGGAATTCGGGCTGTCGCCTGTGTCTTCAGACTGAGTGGTATTGCCCCATTCCCTGACAAGCCAACTGAAAGCCCCGTTGTTATGCCTGCCTTTACCCTCACTCCCGATGAGGCGCGGCGGATTCGTGTTCTCTCTCAGGGGTTGGATGGGGCGATAAGTCCACAGACTAGCGCGGATCCGGTATTGGACATCGTGCGGGGCACAGGCGGTATACAAGCGCAGGATATGAATACTGCGCCGTTGCAAGTTCGTGCTCGCAGTTCCGGGCTCTTCGCGTCCGATGTTCATAGGGCACTCTCACAGGATCGCTCCATCGTCCGGACGTGGGCGATGCGTGGGACGCTGCATTTGATTCCTGCAGAAGATCACAGATGGATGACTGCTCTGCTAGGAGCATCCTCCTTTTCAGCCGGACGCGGAAGGCGACACCAACTCGGTCTTGATGACAGGACATTGGACGAGGCGCTTAAGCACTCGGTCGATGTCCTTAGTACTGAGGGGCCGCTGCCACGGCAGCAGTTAGCGGAGCGTCTGGCTACTTACGATATCCCTGTTGCAAACCAGGCTCTGCATCATGTTGTGCGGGCTGGGGGGTTTTTGGGCGTGATCGCGCACGGGCCGCTGCTGGACGGCAAGACGGAGACTTTTGTGGCGGCGGATTCATGGCTGGCGGGGATCGAGCGGCCGGAGCTCTCGCGCGATGAGGCACTCGCTCGGCTGGCGAGTCGGTATATCAGGGCGTTTGGGCCCTCGACGGAGCGTGACTTCGCTGTGTGGTCGGGGCTGCCTCTCAGGGACGCACGGGCGGGGTTTGGGGCGATCTCGGGTGAGTTGGTGGAGGTTGATGTTGAGGGGGAGGGGATGTGGGTGGTGGACGGCGTTACGGGGGTTGGTTGGGTCAATGAGGCTTTAGATTCTTCGACTGCGCTGCGCTCCGCTCAGAATGACAGCGAGGGGCGCGGGAATGACGGGCCTCTTGTGAGGTTGTTGGGGTTTTTTGATACTTATTTGCTTGGGTATCGGGGGCGGGGGTTGGCGGTTGCGCCGGAGTATATGTCCCGGGTGAATGCGGGCGGGGGGATGATCCGGCCCGTCGTGACTATCGATGGGCTTGCGGTGGCGACGTGGTCGTGGACGCGGCTGAGAGGTTCCCGCCTTCGCGGGAATGACGAACGGCTTGAGATCTCGGTTGAGGCGTTTCCGGGGATGGAGGGGGCGCTGGGGTCTATTTGGGATGAGGTGCGGGGTGAGGTTGGGGATATTGGGCGGTTCTTGGGGGTTGAGGCGGGGTTAGGCGAGTAGGTTGGGGTTTTGGAGGACTTGAGTGGCGGCGGTTATTGGGGGGAGTTGGCCGGTTTCTACCTGGTGGAGGATCTCTGCGAGGGCGTCCGAGTGTTCGGCGCGGGTCAGGCGGTCCAGGAGGCGTTCTCTGAGGGCTGCGTGAAATTCTGAGCGTCTCTGGTCGGCTCGGCGGGCTTCGAGGCGTCCTGCGTCGCGCAGCGTCTCGTGATGCCGTCCCACGGCCTCTACGAGCTCCGTGACGCCCTTGTTGCGGATCCCCTCGGTCTGGAGGACGGGAATCGTCCACCAGTCCATGTCACGGCTGCCCAGGTGGACGGTGGTCTCGAGGTCGTTGGCCATGCGCTTCGCGCCGGGGCGGTCGGCTTTGTTGACGACGAAGACATCGGCGATCTCCAGCAGCCCGGCCTTCATCGTCTGAATCGCGTCGCCCGCCCCCGGCACCACGACAACCACGACGCTGTCGACGGTGTGCATGATGTCGAGCTCTGTCTGGCCGACGCCCGCAGTCTCCACGATGATGACGTCCAGGCCCGCGGCGTCCAGGACGCGCATTGCGGAGGGGGCGATGGCGGAGAGGCCGCCGGATGCGCCGCGTGTGGCCATGCTGCGGATGAAGACGCCGGGGTCCAGGAAGTGGTCTCTCATGCGGACGCGGTCTCCGAGGATCGCGCCGCCGGTGAAGGGGCTTGAGGGATCGACGACGAGGACGCCGACGGTGAGTTCCCGTTTGCGGAATTCGGCGGTCATGGCTTCAACGAGGGTGCTTTTGCCTGCGCCGGGGGGGCCTGTGATTCCGATGCGGTGGGCGCCAGTGGTGTTAGGTGCGATGCGCTGCATGATGTCATCGGCCTGGGGGTCGCCCTTTTCGAGGAGGGTGAGGATGCGCGGGGCGGCGTTGAGGTTGCCGTCGAGTAGGCGGGTGACGAGGTCTTCCATGGGTTAAGGGTAGCAGAGGGGGGGAGCTCTTCACCCCCACCCTAACCCTCCCCCATCAAGGGGGAGGAATGCTCTTTGGTCCCTCCCTCACCAGGGGGGAGGAATATTCTTTCGGCCCTCCCCCATCAAGGGGGAGGAGGTTCTTGTTAACGGGAGAGGCCCCGGCTGGACGCCGGGGCCTCTTTTGTTTCCGCTAGGGAGGGGCTGCCGGTTGGCAGGCCCCTCCATGGTATCGGGGTTTAGCCTCCGATGACTCCGTTGCGGGTGGCGAAGAGCAGGTAGCCCTTGCCGGTCTCGACGATGGCCACACCGTCATCCACCGGGAACCCATCAGTCGCCGTACCGCTGGAGAAGTAGGTCTCGTACTGCGGCGGGGTGGCGTCCGCGTTCCACGTGCGGATCATGCCCCATCCGCTGGCGCCAAGCGCGCTGAGGTAGGCGTCGACGTTCACGGAATTCTCACTGCCTGCGGGGGTGTAGCCGATGCTGTTCCACCCGCTGGTCACGGTGTACTGCGGCGGTGTGCGCTGCGGGCTGAAACGCTCCGTGAGAACCTTGATCGGGTCGAAGGTGGTGCTGCGGACGAAGTAGCCGCGGCCATCCACGATCTGGGTCAACGTACCCATCCAAGCGCCAGCCTCATCCTTGCTAGCGTACTCCCACTGCTTGGTCTCATTGTTGAGGCTCCAAACATCCGTCACCGCTGAGCCTGCGAAGACACCATCAATGCTCTTATCCTGCGGCGTGCCAGGGATGGACATGAGGGACCAACCCGGGACCACGTCAATCTTGACGGGCGCCGGAGCAGTGATGGTGAAGACGTAGCCAAAGGTATCCGTGTTTCCGGCCTGATCCTCGTAGTCAACGTTGAGGCGGTAGTTGCCAATGGCCAGATCGGCCAGAGCCACGACGTAGCGGATGTTGTTGGAGGTCTGGGCCGCGGTCTCATCAACCGGAGTAGTATCCGTGACGGTCACGGAAGAGGCAGCCTTGAGGTTCTTGTTAGAGTCCAGCGAGTCCGCAGACAGGGTCTGCAGGGCTAGGTCCGTAACACTCACGGTCTTGGCGGAATCATCGTCGTACTCTCCGGCCTCACTCGAGAAGTCGAAGTTGAGGAAGACAACGTCGCTCACTTCAATGGGCTGGGCGGCTGCGGAGGCCGCATCCTGGTCGTAGACACGCGCGGGGTCAACACCATTATTGGCGAGGGTGTCAAGTTCCCACTTGGCCTTGCTACCGGATCCATCGTTATTGTCGTCGTCCGTGCCTTCCACGTGAATGGTGTAAACGCCGCTACGATTTGTTCCACTAAGGTTCTCGGCGCGCCGGTTGGTATCCACCGTCCAAGTGTTGCTGGATCCACCGCGGACGGGCAACGCTTCATTTACCGTGCCGAGCTGCAGGCGAGCAGATGGCGCTCGCTCAAGGTCCTCAGAGGACTCGATGGTGACGCTCAGGTCATTGTTGCTGAGTGGGGTCCCCACGGTCACGGTGAAGACAGGCGCCAGTTTGTCCGCAGGCGTGGCCCGGTGGTTCACCCGGCTCTCGTTTCCGGCCAGGTCACGCAGATCGGCATTGTCGATTGCAATGCCGGGACGCGCGTCCGTGGGAAGGTCATTCTCGAGAGTGAGGAACAGCAGGTGCCTTGCGTCACCTCCACTGATGTCACCGAGGTCACCGCGGATATCCGAGCCTGCGGAGCCTGCAGTTCCGATCTTGTTCGTGCCTGTGTTGTCAAGCCACATGACGCCGGCGACAGTATTGCCAACGACGTTGATGTCCTGCGCGTTGACCTCGTTGCCGGCAATGGCATCGTCAAACACGAGGACGATGCTCTTGCGGTTCTGGTCATTCAGTTCGTAAGGATCGGCGGTGTCCTTGGGAGCCTTGACGGAGACGCCCGTGATGGCACGCAGCAACTCCGGATCAATGTCATCAATGATGAACGTGAGGGTCTTACTCGCCTCGTTCCGGGCGATGTCATACGCGAGGATGCGGACGCTGACGGTCACCGTCCTAGCATCCGTGTTCTCGTCGCCCTCGGCGGCCTGGACCGTGTTTGTGACATCAAACTCTATCTCGTAGCGCTCGCCATCGGCAACCTCATCATCAACGTCGAGCGTCGCATCATCGCTAGGCTCGCTGAAGTTGTTCTGATCAGTGCCTTCATTAGCATTAAGCTCAAACGGCTCACCAGTGGGCGCGCCGCCGGATGACTGGCTCACGTACGGCAAACCGCTCCGTATCGCCTGGTTGCCCAAGTCATGCGCATCCTCCGGGATGCCAGAGTCCGCGTCCGTGACGGTGAAGAACAACGAGAAGTCATCCTCGTTAACGTAGGCACCGTTGGCAAGCGAGGTATCGCCGATAGCCGGCGCGACCAGGTCAACCTCAGCATCACGGCTGCGGGTGGACCGAGGGTTGGCGTCGCTGTAGTTCACCTCAAGCATGTCACCGTGCTCGACGCCAATGAGCATGTCCACCAGATCACTGGCCGGATCGGTAAGATCGAGGCCCAGGTTATCCGTGTGGGCTTGGATGACCGCAACAAGCTTGCCCTGCTCGGCGCACTCTTCTCCAGCCTTAGCATTAGGATCGCAGAAGCTCTCAAAGGCCTCGCTCGGCCCCGTTGCGCCAGTCACCGCCCCGTCAACAACATCAACAGCATTAATGTCGTCGATCAGGTCCCCAATTGTATCTTCGGTGGCAGCCGGTTCCCAGTCGGAAAGAGCTTCCTTGAAGTCGTTGCGGATGACGCCGAACATTCCGACGAAGACGCCGGAGTCACGCGAGGAGTTTCCTGTGAGATCACTCTCAGTAACAGCAACGCCACTGAAACCTCCCAGATCCTTCTCCATCGCCTCCACGCGAATCGGATCGCCGGAGGTGCTGCTGACCTGAACACGGCTCAGGCCGCGCAGCCTCTCCGTTGCGTGGTCAGCAGCGTAGTTGAGGTTATCTATGGATGCAGAGGCGAACCGGATTCGCAGAGCGCCGACTTCACCGGCCATGCGCCCAGTCGGGTAGGTTGGGATGATGTTCAAGCTGAGGTAGGCTTCCTTACCGTTGGTGCTCGAAATCACGAAGGCGCTCTGCACGTTCACTGGTCGGACAGCTTCAAACGCACCGGTTGCGGTTACGTAGTATCCAGTTTCAATCAAAAGGTCACCGGCATCAATCGAGCCGTTCCTGTTGCGGTCACCGATCTGGAGGTCGGCGGCATCCGCAACAGCAGTGCCGTCACTCTCAGTGACCGCGGTAGCGACCGCTGGGTTGGGGGTCGTTCCGCTTTGGGCCGGATCAATCACGTACGCGTTACCACCGCCGTCCGCAGTGGTTGGCCTGACGGTGAAGTACGCGTAGTAGTCAGTCAAAGTGTTTGAGGAAGAGTCATTGTCCTCAATGACGACGTAGAGGGTGCCTCCGGCGTCTTCCAGGGTATCGCCGCCGGTTGAGTTCGAGACAAAGTCGGCGCTGTCCAGCTTATCAAAGAGCGAGCCGGTCGACCCCGAGGGATTGGCCAATTCGTCAGGGGTGACGATTTTGACCGTGCCCGCAGCGGCGCCCACCCCGAGAGCCGGGATCATGGCAAACGCGAGGATCGCGATCGACAGGATAATCAGTGCTTTGCGCTTCACAGGAAGCCCCCTTCCGTAACTGTGATGTGGGCCTCTGTGGCCCTTCTTCTTAAGTGTAGAGGAAATCAACGGTTTATTCACGCTACCCGTTGGGCTTCGCGATTGCCAGGGTTCTTGTGAGTGCATGTGCTCCTCCCCATCTGTGGGTGTCAGGAGACCCTCCTGTTGGCCGCTTGACACGGCCGGAGGCGCTGACTTTCCCGCGCTTCCTGCTTGTCCGGTCAGTCTCCATGTTCCTAGAGAGCCCCGCGCTCTCCTGTTCCCTGTCTCTTTATCCCGACTGCACCACGCTATGCAGGGGTTTCCCGCGCGTGTGCATGCAGTACACGGAAAGCCCCACGCCTAACGCTAGGCGTAGTCACTTGAACGTGATTATGGGGGGGCTTTACGAGTGTTGTCAATAGTCGATTAGGCATGTTCAGGTTGAAATTATCGAATCTGGTTTGAGAATTGTTTCGATTAGTGTTGAGTTGGTGATGGGCATATGTAGGGGTTTCTTTTGAGGTGGGACGAGATTTAGATTTCACGGGAGAGTGTGGCGATGAAATCGGCGTTGGTCTTGGTCTTTGAGATGCGGTCAAGGATGCGCTCTGTGGCGTCGGATGCGTCAAGGTTGGAGTTTGAGAGCATGGCCATCATGCGGCGGAGGGTGACGATGCCGCGGTAGGTCTTTTCGTCGTAGAGTCGCTCGTCACGCCGTGTGCCGGATTTGAGGACGTCAATGGCGGGGTAGATGCGACGCTCGGCGAGTTTGCGATCGAGGTGGACTTCCATGTTGCCGGTGCCTTTGAATTCTTCGTAGATGACATCGTCAAGCCTGGAGCCGGTGTCAACGAGGCAGGTGGCGACGATAGTGAGGGTGCCGGATTCCTCCGTGTTACGCGCTGCGCCGAAGAAGTGCTTGGGGGGGTAGAGGGCGACGGGGTCCATGCCGCCGGAGAGTGTGCGGCCACTGGAGGGGGCGGCGATGTTGTAGGCGCGGGCGAGTCGCGTGATGGAGTCAAGGAGGATGACGACGTCTTGGCCGGCTTCAACGAGTCTCTTGGCGCGGGCGAGGACGAGCTCCGCGACGCGGGTGTGTTCTTCAACGGGCTCGTCAAAGGTGGAGGCCATGACTTCTGCACCTTTAACGGTGCGCTCCCAGTCTGTGACTTCTTCCGGTCGCTCACCGATGAGGGCGGCCATGATGTGGGTGGAGGGGTATTGGGAGGTGATGGCGTCTGCGATCTGGTGGAGAAGAATGGTCTTTCCGGCCTTGGGGGGGGAGACGATCAACGCTCGCTGTCCGAAGCCGATAGGGGCGACGAGGTTGAGCAAGCGGGCGGCGATGGCCTTCTGATTCGTCTCCAAGTCATAGAGTCGATCGGGGAAGAGGGCTGTGAGCTGGTCAAAGACGGGGCGGCGGCGGGAGATCTCCGGTTCCTGGCCGGTGACGGTGTCAACGCGGAGGAGGCCGTAGTATTTCTCGCCGCTCTTGGGTGAGCGGACTTGCCCTGTTACCCAATCGCCGGTGCGAAGGCTGAATCGGCGGATCTGCGACTGGGCGACGTAGACATCGTTGATGTTGTGGCGGAGAGTGCGGTGCCGGATGAAGCCGTAGCCGTCATTGGTGATCTCAAGGATGCCGCTGGCGGTGATTGTTCCGCCGCGCTCGCCGAGGGTCTGGATGGCGCGATGGACCATCTCATCACGTCGGACGGCGGCGCCGGGTGGCATGTTGAGGAATTCAGCGAGGCGGCCGGCCTCGTCACGATCAAGAGACTCAAGCTGCGGGATGGTGACCTGGTGAAGCGCCTCCGGCAGATCAACGACACGCGGCTCACGCTGTTGGGAGTCAGAATCGGCGTCGTCAGTGTTGGCGGGTGGGCGTGGGCCTCCGCTTTCACGGGGGGCCCGGTTGGGGCGGTCACCGCGGTCCGGCCGTTCGCGTCGCCGCTGCCCTGCACCGTTGGCGGGACGTGGGCGTGGCGCGCGGCGGGGCGGTGCTTCGTCTTCGATGTCTTCGATGGTTTCTGTGGTGGTGGTCATGGTTGCAGGTGGAAGGCCGTCTGTAATGGAGGGCGCTTCACTCGCACTTCGACTCCTCCTCGGTGATGGGGAGGGGGACTCCGGAGCGGCTGCGCCGTTTTCAGTGGGCCCTTCGACAGGCTCAAGGAGGGCGGAGGGGGCCGAGCCGTTTTCCGCAGTTTCGACCGGAGTTGCGCCGTTTTCGGTGGTCCCTTCGACAGGCTCAGGCTGAGCGGCGGGTGTCGCGCCGTTTTCGGCAACGGCTTCCTCGACGGAGTTTTCCTCCGGGGGTGCTTCCGTCGTTGCGGCGGCTGAGGCGCGTCGGGTGCGCGGCGGTCGAGCGATGCCGCGCCGTGTAACGGGGCGCTGCGGCTCGTCGGGGTTGGGGGTGTCTGTGGTGTCCACGTAAGTCTCCTTTGCTGCGGGCGATGTGACAATGCCCGGGCTTTTGTTACTTTGTTTGCTCGTTCGGTGTTGGTCGTCGGTTGTTAAGTACTTAAAGGAAAAGATTTGGTTGGGCGAGTATCAGAATCCGGTCCCCGCGCTGCGGGTCTGTTCGGCTGTTTGATCACGCCGGACGGGCGCTGCGCCGTAGGGAGATGGGTCAAGTCGTTGGGCAGGATGCGCAAGCCCGTCCTGGGCAACGATGAGCGGCGGCTGCTCTCCTTCGCGCAAGATGCCTGCGGCCACCGAGACGAATTCACGAAATAGAGGGTGGGCGCGCGTGGGGCGTGACCTGAATTCCGGGTGGAATTGCGTCCCAACCATGAAGGGATGATCACGTAATTCAGAGATCTCAACGAGATCGAGTTCACGATAGGCGCCGCTGACGATTAAGCCGGATTCGTTAAAGGAGGAACGGTAGGCGTTGTTGAATTCAAAGCGGTGGCGGTGCCGCTCAACAATGGTCTCCGGGTTGCCATAGGCGCGGGCGGCGTTGGTGCCGGGGGTGAGGTGGCAGAGGTATGAGCCGAGACGCATGGTGCCGCCCATGGCACGGACCCGCTCCTGGTCTTCCATGATGTGGATGACGGGGTGGCGGGTGGCGACATCGAACTCGGTGGAGTTTGCGTTTACAAGGCCGACAACATTTCTCGCGAATTCAATGACCATTATCTGCATTCCAAGGCAGAGACCAAGGTAGGGGACGCGCTGTTCACGGGCGTACGAGGCGGCGCGGATCATGCCCTCGATGCCGCGCTCGCCAAAGCCGCCGGGGACGACGATGCCGTGCGCGCGCTGCAACAGGGCCTCCCAGCCGTCTTCTTCCAGCTCCTCGGCAGCGACCCAGTCAATTTCAATGTCGACACCGATCTCAAGGCCCGAGTGCGTAAGGGCTTCCTTAACGGAAAGGTAGGCGTCACGCAGTTCGACGTACTTGCCGACGATGGCGACGGTCAGAGGGGGCTTGGGTTCGTCGAACCGTCGGACGAGATCGCGCCAGTCATCGAGCTGCGGTTCTTTCTCGGCATACTCCGCGAACTGCATCCTATTAAGGAGGTAGTCGCCGAGGCCGCGTTCTTCAAGAAGAAGGGGGACACGGTAGATGGTGTCCACGGTGGAGAGGGGGATGACGGCCTGCGGCTCAACGTCACAGAACAGGGCTATCTTCTCAATGGTCTCCTGCGTGGCCTCAACTTCACTGCGGGCGATGATGACGTCAGGCGCGATGCCGGCGCTCCGGCCCAGCTCACGGACGGAGTGCTGCGTGGGCTTGGTCTTGAGTTCTCCGGTGGCGTGGAGGTACGGAAGATAGGTGACGTGAACGAAAATGGCGTCAGCACGGCCAACCTCGTTGCGGACCTGGCGGATGGCTTCAAGGAAGGGCTGGCCCTCAATGTCGCCGACGGTGCCGCCGACTTCAATGATGATGACCTCCGCGTTGGTCTCGTCCGCGATCTGCCTCATGCGGTTCTTGATGGAGTTTGTCACGTGTGGAACGACCTGGATGGTGCCGCCAAGGAAGTCACCGCGCCTCTCTCGCGAGAGGACCGAGGAATAGACCTGTCCTGCGGTGACGCTGGATGAGCGTGTCATTTCGGTATCGACGAATCTCTCATAGTGGCCAAGGTCGAGGTCTGTTTCAGCACCGTCTCGGGTGACGAAGACCTCGCCGTGCTGATAGGGGGACATGGTGCCGGGGTCGACGTTGAGGTACGGATCGAGTTTTTGAACTGCGACCCTTATGCCACGGCTCGTAAAGAGACGGCCGATTGCGGCGGCGGTGATGCCCTTGCCGATTGAACTAACGACCCCGCCGGTCACGAAGACGTACTTTGCCATGTATCCCCAATGGCCTGCCCCGCCGGATCATCTCGGGGGGCGATTCACGCCTGCTTCGTTCTCCACCCGTCATTCCACGCATACACACACCCTTAAAGGAGTGTCGCAACGGGTCTATGGGGAACGTTTGGTACAGCATGGTTCAGGGATAAAATCACCGAACCGGATACCGAATCTCACTATGCGCCGAATAGGGCGAAGTGTCAAGTTTTTTCTCGGTTCGCGACTGTCGTTGGGTGCCCTGTGAGGTTGCGGGGTCGCGTTCCAGCGCCGTTAGTCAATCAGGGTCTCAGATTCCTCGTCTGCGCTCGAAATGACGGAGGGAGATTGTATTTCCTGCCTTTAACCCAAGAAGCGCCGGAGTTTTCCTGCTTCCGCGATGTAGTGCGACACTTGCGTTGTTGCGCCTTGCTCAATGCTCGCCCACACCGCCGTGGTGAGTCCTTCGTGAATGCGGTCGATTTCTTCCGTGAAGCGAACGAGCAGTCGCCGGTAGTTGTCGCCGAGCAGTTGGTTTACGCGAGTCTCGTTCGCGTAGCGGAGCGCTGTGGCGAGATCGTCTACAAAGCTTGGGTATATCTCCCGCAGGTAGGCGAAATCCTCCTGGTCGAGGGCGGCGAGTCCGAGCAATTCCGGCGGAACGCCTATGGAATAGAGGGCAGTGGCGAAAGCGATAGCGCGGGGCAGCGTAACGTCGTCTGAGCCGGAGAGTGAGCGTCCGTAGCCGAATAGTCCTACGTGCAGTTTGCGCTCTCGCCTCCGCGGGGAGAGCGCCGAGACTGTGGCGATTGTCGGAGCAAGGTTGCGCACTTGCTTCTGGTACTCTGCGGCGGCCTTGTCCAGTATGGCGATGGCGCGTTGTTCATCGATCGGCGGCGCAGGAGTCTGGTCGTGAGCCTGGATCTGGGCGATGCCCGACGTCACGTCATCACGAGGGTAGTCAAATTTGAATGCAGACTGCACGGTGAGCGTGTGGACGCTGGGGTACTCACGGAAGGCCCGCGCGGTGTTGGTGGGCTTCAAGTGTCCACGGAACGGGACAGAGCCGGCGCCAATAATCGGGTACATAGGAATGCCGGTCTCCTGCGCGAGCCGGTCAACACGGTAGAGGGCGGTCTTGAGCAGGATTTCCGCGCCAACCATACCGTAGTTCAGGGCGGGGTCGCTGCGTGCCAAGAAGACACGCTGGTAGGGTTCCTCACGCTCCCGCAGGTACTCGCGGACGATGTCATCGACGTGGAGCATCTGATCGCGCGATTCCACGAGCGGGATAACGCGAATGCGTTTCGGGAGAAACTCGCCTATCCAATCGCGAACGGATACGTCGCCCAGGAGGGTGCGTGATTCTTGTCCGACGATGAAGTTCTCGTAGTAAGCCGCAATGCGAGAGAGTTCGTCGGCGGAGGTGGTGAAGGGGAGAATGATCTCCTGAATGGGCGGCTCCAGGTCACCGCCGTAGAATTCGCGGGCCACATCGAAGGCGGTGGGGATGCCCTGCAGCGCCTCAACCATCAGCTTCCGCATCTCAACCTCGATGGCGGGGTTGGGGACGCGCAGGGTGATGACGGTGTCGCGTCCCAACCGTCGCTCCTCGCGGAAGTAGTCGGAGTAATTGCTAAGAAGTTTCTGAACGACGTGGGTATCAGTGTCCTTGCCTTCCGAGTCCCACATCTGCTCATCGCAGCCGAGACTGAAGGCATCGACGGCCTCGATAATCTCGCCGTCGCCCTTGATTACTCCATCAACTGCGTAGGAAGGCGCCGCAGCGTTGTCCGGGTGCTGGGTGCTCATCACCTTGGGAATGAGAGGCACTGCCAAACTCCTGTAGTCAAGTTGCGTTCATCATAAAGGTTGCATCCACGACGCGCTTGCCTCCCCTTGCCTGCGCGGGGGGTTGGGAAAGGGATTAGTCGAAGGTGGTCAGGGCTGAGACGGTTTCCGGGGTGAGGCGGCGGACGACTTCTGTAACGAGGCGGACGGCGTTGGCGAAGTCGTCGCGGTGGATGACGCCGTTATGGCTGTGCAGGTAGCGAGTGGGGACGGCGATGTTGATAGAGGGGGCGCCGGAGCCTGCTTTCTGCATCTCCGCGCCGTCTTCTCCATAGCCACTGAGGACGTTGAATTGGAGCGGCATCTCGAGTTCGGCGGCTGTATCGACAAAGAAATCGCGCAGTCGCAGGTTAGGCAGCATGGAGCTGTCATGGAGGAAGACGGTCGGGCCTTTGCCGAGCTCCTCCTGGGCCTCGTCTTTGGTGATGCCGGGGTAGTCCCCCGCGACGCCGGACTCAAGGTTGATGCCTATGTCCGGCATGACGTGGAAGCTGCTTGTGTGCGCGCCGCGCAGGCCGACTTCTTCCTGAACGGTGGCGACAAGGTAGACGGTGGCGGGGAGTGGATCTGCGGATTCACTCAGGGCTCGGGCTATTTCGATGAGTCCGGCCACCCCTGCCCTGTCATCCCACGCCTTGCCGATATAGAGTTCGCCGCCGGCCATCTCTTGGAAGCGGCTGTCTGGCGCGATGGGATCGCCTGGGCGGATGCCGAGTCGCTGCTCAGCGTCCTCCTTGTTGGTCGCGCCGACGTCGATAAACATACTTTCTTTCTTGAATACCTGGTTGCGGGCGTCCGGCTGCATGACGTGTGGGGTCTTGATGCCGGTCAGGCCGGGGATGGGGCCGTTGCGTGTCATGACGACCCAACGCTGGTTTATCAGTGCCTGGTCAAGCCAGCCGCCGAGGGGCTGAATGGTGAGGTAGCCCTCGGCTGTGATCTGGCGGACCATGAGGCCCACTTCATCCATATGGCCGGAGAGCATGATGCGGGGAACGTCATCTGATTCCTCTCCGATGCGAGCGATGAGAGAGCCGATGCCGTCTGTCTCGACAAAGTCTGCGAGGGAATCCATCTCGCGTCGGACGATGGCGCGGACGGGGCCCTCGTGGCCGGTGGGGCCGAAGGCGTTGGACAGCTCTTCGAGGAGTTGGCGCTGGCGGGAGTGGGTTTCGGGTGATATCGAATCGGGCACTTGTTCAGCCTCTTTCAAGCTTTGCGTTTCATTCGTCATTATAGATAGGACTAGCGCAAGGAGAAATGAACGACGATGTCCCATCAAGAAGGTCACGCATCAGACACCGGGCATGATGGCGCGCTTGAAGGGCGCTATGCGGGGGCGGACGACACGCTCATCCGGATGCGGCACTCCGCCGCGCACATGATGGCGGAGGCCGTGCTGTCCATGTTCCCAGAGGCGAAGCTTGGGATAGGGCCGCCCATCGAGGACGGGTTCTATTACGATTTTCTGCTGCCGCGCACGCTGTCCACGGACGATCTGCCGGAGATCGAGGCGCGGATGCGGGAGAGCGCGGCATCGGCGGCTCCGTTCGTCGCGGGCGAGATGCCGCGTGAGGAGGGGCTGACACGATTCGCGGATCAGCCTTTCAAGGTGGAGATTATCGAGAGCCTGACGGATGAGACGGTCTCGACGTATTCGCATCGGGATTTCACGGACCTGTGCCAGGGGCCTCATGCGGAGTCGACTGATAAGACGGGGGCATTCACGCTGACGCGCGTGGCGGGGGCGTATTGGCGCGGCAATGAGAGCAATCCGCAGTTACAGCGTATCTACGGGGCGCTGTTCGAGACGCAGGAGGAGCTGGACGCGCACCTGGAGCGGTTGGCGGAGGCGGAGCGGCGGGATCACCGGCGGCTGGGACGCGACTTAGACCTGTTCTTCTTCGACCCGATCGCGCCGGCGAGCCCGTTTTTCCTGCCAAAGGGGGCGACGGTCTACAACCTGATGGTTGATTTCATCCGCGAGCTGTATGACAGGTACGGCTACCAAGAGGTCATAACGCCGCAAATCTTTTTGACCGACCTGTGGAAGCAGTCGGGGCATTACGACAATTACCTGGAGAACATGTACCTGACGCAGTCAGATGAGATCGAGTACGGGGTGAAGCCGATGAATTGCCCTGGGCACTGCGTGGTGTATCAGTCGCAGCTGCATTCGTATCGCGCGCTGCCGCTGCGTTTGGCGGACTTTGGGCGGCTGCATCGGAATGAGCGGTCCGGCGTGACGCATGGGCTGACGCGTGTTCGGAGTTTTTCGCAGGATGATGCTCACATCTTCTGTCGTTTGGACCAGGTACAGGATGAGTTTTCGTCCTTAATACGGATGATGCGCGACGTGTATGAGGCGTTCGGGCTGAATGAGCCTCGTTACACGCTGTCGCTGCGGCCCGAGAAGCGTGTCGGTAGCGATGAGACTTGGGACCAGGCGGAGGAGGCGCTGCGTGAGGCGCTGACGCTGGCGGGGGCGGACTTCGAAGAGATACCCAATGAGGGGGCATTCTACGGGCCGAAGATCGATCTGTTCTCACAGGACGCGCTACGTCGCGAGTGGCAGTTGAGCACGTTCCAGCTGGACTTCAACCTGCCGGAGCGGTTCGATCTGGAATACGTGACGGAGGACAACACGCGCGAGCGGCCGGTGATGATTCACCGCGCGATTCTTGGGTCCTTGGAGCGGTTCTTCGGGGTGCTGCTGGAGCACAACGCGGGGGCGTTCCCGGTGTGGCTGGCGCCGGTGCAGGCGACGGTCATCCCCATCGCTGACCGGCATATCCCGTACGCACAGCAGGTGCAGGAGCAGCTGCACGCTGCAGGACTTCGTTGTGAGATCGATGATCGCAACGAGCGGATGAACGCGAAGATCCGCGAGGCTCAGACGCGGCACGTGCCCTACATGCTGGTTGTCGGCGACCGCGAGGCGGAGTCGGAGACCGTGGCGGTGCGTCGTCGGGAGAACAGCGAGAACCTGGGGGCGGTGGCTATATCGGAATTTGCGGAGCGGGTGCTGGGGGAGGTGGCTGCGGGGAGGGGGTAGGTAGGCGTAGTGACTCTCAGCCCTGCGTAGAATCGCCGTGTGATTTTGCGTAGCAGACACCAGTCCCTTACTATTTGACGGCACGTCCTACGAGTGCATCCAAGCTACAAGGGGATTCGAAATGACAGTCACACTTGGTCGCCAACTCACTGACGACGAGAAAGAGCGCGTACTTCAACAGCACGGGCGGGTCTGCTTTGCAACGGGACACGATATTCCCGACGCCGAGTCGCCTCAATTCGACCACATACGCGCATACGCCACCGGCGGGGCGACCGAAATCAACAATATTGCTCCAATGTGTGCACAACACAATCGAGAAAAGGGCACACTACGGCTTTTCGACTTCAGGGCAAGGCTGCAATTGGAAGAGTTCTTCTCCAAGGGCGATAAACTAACACTCGGTAACTTGCTCGACCATTTCAAAGCAACAGACATGCTGAATGACTATGGTCAACCGATATCCGCACGGGTTTCGCAAGATAGCGTCGCAATCCAATCGGCATCCTTCTCTGGCGACTTTCAGCTATACAAATGCCCAGTCACATCTTGGGACTACTTTTACGCAACATTGCCAGTAGCATTGCTGGACAGTGACGATGACAGCGACCAGGGCATCGGTCTACAGCCCCGTTATCTGATCTTCGGCAAGGTGTTCGACCTATTCCGCCACTTCCAGATACACCCGGTATTGCAACCTTCTTTAGGGAGGATTACGAACGGCCGCATCAAGCTCTTCGATGGTCAACACAAAGCCGCTGCATTGTTGTGGAACAACCGCCGAGAATTGGAATGCAAGATCTATCTGGATCCAGAAATGCGCCTGCTGAGCGATACGAACATTGATGCGCATGACAAATATTCGCAAACACGATTCTATACTTCGATTATGGTAATGAAGCTGGGGGCTCAGTTTCGTGGCGATTTTGATGAATACAAGGATCTGGAAGACGGTGAAGTCAAGAGTGAGGCCGGTTTCATTCAGCATCTTCGCAAGAAAGACAGCCTAACCCACGCGGAAGGCAGGAACAGGTTTCGCAATTTCCTATACGACTCCATACTTAAGGACGAGGAAAATCACCTCTCCGAGCTTATCTCAGTGACGAATCGTGCTAGCGAAAGCAGCCCAATCACTTTGAATGGTTTGACCAACTCCCTCTTCTCCTACTTTCTGCTTCGGGAGCCCGTCAATGACAATATGACCACTGATGATTACAAGAGGCAAGACGAATCAGAGAACATGGTCAGTCTAATGAACATGATCTATAACCTTGCCTTGGATCAGTGGGATCCAAGGGCAAGTAAGGATAACCCCATTCAGAGAAGGCTGACACGAATGATTCGCGCCAGATTCATGAAAGCTTGGGCAGAGGTTCTAAGGGATGCGATTTGCGCAAAGCTCGAATTGTACGACTCTGATGATAAAACCAAGCCTTTGTACCGAACCCTGAGCGAAGATCAATTGAAACAGATTCGGGAGTGTGTAGCTCGGTTGGTCGACTGGAAGATGTGGGATGCGCCGGCAGATTCCGAGATTGACCGGATCAGAATGGACACTGACCGTGAAGTGAAGGACTGGATTAAGCAACAGGGCCTGACTACCGGCTACCTGATGGGAGCACCTGAATAGCGTTCAGGCAACAAGCTCTTCGGAGACAAATGTCGCCGGTAAGTGAGATTCCAGATTCCGCGTTCGCGCTCGGAATGACGGGGAACGGACGGAGTTGCCGCAGTGTGGGTGATACGTGGTGGCCCCCACGGGCCACGGGATAAATTCCGGCCTTCGCTGGAATGACGGATAGAGTTGCCGGAGTGGGGAGCCTATTGGGTTAGGCGGTGTGGATATCCGTCTGGGTGAAGTCTTGGCCTTTGAAGAGGAGGGGTTCTTGGGTCATTTCTGAGAGGGCGTAGGCGAGGCAATCGCCCAGGTTGAGGCCGGCGGGGTGGTTGCCTTTGCCAAAACTTCGCCAGGCGCGTCGGGCGACGGCGACGTGTTGAGCGGTTACGGGAACGATTTCTATTCCCCTTCTCTCGATGAGTTCATCAAGCCGTTCACCCATCGCAGAACCGCCGCGACTTTCAATGACCATTGACGCTTCCAGAAGATTGCCTGCTGACATCCGACGTTCATCCGCTTGCGCGATAGCTTCTGTGTAGTATCTGGCATCCGGTTCCTCGAACAGAATGGCGCAGATCGCCGATGTGTCGATGATCATTTTGGCTCGCCGAACTCGCCATAGAGAGAGTCCCGGATTTCCTTGGCGGACGGGCCGGGGCCCATGAGGGCAGCGGCGCGCTTGGCGATGGCCTCCATATCGGCGATTTCTGCCGCGATTCTTGCCTCACGGTCTTGACGCAGGCGTTCGAGGCGCTCTTGGAGGGCGATGGTGATTGCCTGCGTCTTGTTTTCTTTGGTTAGGGCTGCCAGTTCTTCGGCGAGGCGGCAGGTTTCCTCGTTCTTGATGTTCAGGCTCATTGTCGTTCCTCAGGGTAGACGTGTTGTTTTGTGTCTACCCTACTGACTATGAGAGGTGGGGGCAAGGGGATGAGCGGCGTTACGAGGTTGGGTTGCGTCATTGTGATTCAGGTTCCCGCCTGCGCGGGAATGACGGGGGGAGGGGACTGGTCTGCTTCTTGACCCGCCAACGTGGGACGCCTATCGTACTCGCAGATTGGGGCGCTCACATTGCTCAGGATGGATTCCGGCTTTCGCCGGAATGAGGGAATGAGCGGGGCTTGAGGGGATATAGCGAGGTGGCGGAGAAGCGAGCGCCTAATCGGTGGGGAGAATGGTTATGACTAACGGGAATAGGGATTCGGCGCTGGGGCATCTGCGGGTTGTTGAGATTGGGGAGATTCCGGCGGCGTATTGCGCGGGGTTCCTCGCGGGGCTCGGCGCGGATGTAATCAAGGTGGAGCCGCCGGGGGGCGATCCAAACCGGATGCATGGGCCCTTCGCCGGCGACATCGCGGACCCGGAGCGCGGCATCAAGTTTCTGAACGCCAATCTGAACCGTCGCAGCATCGTGCTGGATATTGATGACTCGGGCGGTCGAGAGACTTTGGAGAAGCTCATCGAGCGCGCCGATGTTTTTGTGGAGTGCACAACTCCCGGCCAGTTGGCTGAGTTGGGGATTGATGACGCGCGGCTGGAGGCGTTGAATCCGGGGCTTGTGACCGTCTCGCTGACGCCGTTCGGGCAGACGGGGCCGTTCAGCCACTTTGCGGCCAATGAGGCGATCATCTCTGCCATGTCCGGAGTGATGATGAGCCAGGGCGACGATGAGCGCTCACCGGTCGTTCTACCGTGCCAGATTGGGTCGCAGCTCGCGGCCGTTCACGGGGCGTACCTGGCGATCAACGCGGTACGGCACCGGCGGGCGACGGGACGCGGGCAGCGCATCGACCTGTCGCTGCAGGAGGCGCTGACGTTCGCGACGGTCGGCACGATTGCGCGTTACAGCCAGCGGAGCGAGATCGTGACGCGGCAAGGCCCACGTGGCGGTCCCGCGAATATCTATCGAACCAAGGATGACAAGTACGTTCAGATTGCGATCTTTATGACCGGCCATTGGCGCGTTCTGTCCCGGCAATGGATGGAGGACGCGGTGCTGTCCGATGATGACTGGGATTCGTCCCAGTACCGGACGGACAACGAGGACCTCGCGCAGATACTGATTCAGTCGTTTGTCGAGCAGTTCGACCGCGATGAGTTCGTGGAGGAGGCGCAGAAGCGCGGCCTCGCCTGCTGCCCGGTCAATACGTTCGAGGATTTTGTAACAGACGACCATATGCGGTCACGGGGCTGGTTCCAGAAAGTGACGCATCCTGTCGTTGGCGAGTACGAGACGCCGGGTCAGCCGTTCATCATGTCGGCGACGCCATGGAACCAGACGCGCCCTGCGCCTCTTCTGGACCAGCATCGCGATGAGGTGCTGGCCGAGATCGAGACGGTTTCACCGAGACGCGAGACGTATTCTGCCCCGACGAACGGCAAAGCGCCGGATGCGGCGCTGTTGGACGGCATTCGCGTGGCGGACATCACGCGCGCGTTTGCAGGGCCCATCGGGACGATGTTCCTTGGGTTCTATGGCGCGGAGGTTATCAAGGTGGAGTCTGCAAGCCTTGAGGCGAACCGTGAGCCGACACGTCCGCTGTTCCCAGACATGAACCGCAACAAGCTGAGTTGCACGGTCGATCTGCGCTCGGATGAGGGCAAGGAGTTGTTCCGTCGGCTCGCTAAAGACAGCGACGTTGTCGTCGATAACTTCAGTGCGACGGTCATGAAGCGGCTTGGGCTGGGCTACGACGATCTGACGAAGATCAACCCGGGCATCATCCAGATCGGTATGCCGGGTATGGGATCAGACGGGCCACTAAACAACTGGGTAACGTATGGCAACAACCTGCAGGCGGTGACGGGGCTGTCGCTGCTGTGGGGGCACCCGGACTCGCCGATGCAGAACCACGCGAAGGGCGTGATACCGGACTACGTGGGAGCGGCGTTTGTGGCGCTTTCGACTGCGGCGGCGCTGGAGTTCCGCGACGTAACCGGGCGGGGTCAGTTCATCGAGATTGCGCAGGTGGACGGCCAGGGATCGATGATGGGCCCGGCCATCCTGGACTACACGATCAACGGGAACATCTGGGGCAGCGTGGGCTATGACGAGCCTCTGGCGGCCCATTACGCGCCCTACGGCGCGTATTCGTGCCTGTACCCGGACACGTGGATCGTCATTGCGTGCGAGACGGACGAGCAGTGGCGGGCTCTCGCACAGGCGATGGGCGCGCCGCACTGGGCGGACGACCCACGATTCGCGGACAGGGAGGGGCGACGGGCGAACCGCGACGAAATCGACCATGAGATCAGTGAGTGGACCAAGGCGTTCACGTCGCACCAGGTTCTGCACATGCTGCAGAAGGTCGGGGTGCCGACGGGCGTGGCGATGAACAGCGAGGACCTGTATAACGATCCGCATCTGCGGGAGCGCGGACACATCGTGCGGTCGACACACACGACGTGGGGGACGCTCTCCCATCACGGGCTACCGGCCGTTCCCTCGCTATCCAAGGCAACTGCGGCAAACCGCGCGCCATGGATCGGTGAGGATAATGAGTATGTGTTCAAGTCTGTGCTGTCACTTTCGGATAATGAGATCAGAGAAGGCACAGAGAGTGGAGTGCTCAAGTAGGGGCGGCCCTTCGACAAGCTCAGGGCGAACGGGGGGCGTCGTTCTTGACGGGGTAAATGGGCGGATTGTAGAGTACGTGCTTGAGCGATACGGCTGACAGATACAAAGCGAGGGAGTAGACATACCGAGAGATTACCGCGTCAACCAACGCATAACCGTGCAGGAAGTCCTTGTGGTGACCGACACGGGGGAACGGGTTGGGGTGATGCATACGGCAGACGCCATTCAGCTGGCGCAGGATCGGGGCCTTGACCTGGTTGAGGTTGCCCCGGGCGCCCAGCCCCCTGTGTGCCGTATCCTAGATTACGGTCGGTATCGCTACGAGCAGTCCAAGAAGGAGCGAGAGCTCCGCAAGGGACAGCACACGCAGGAACTCGGCGAGGTGCGGCTCCGCCCCAAGATCGGTCAGCACGATATCGACTTCAAGACGAGGACGGTACGCAAGCTGATTGACGGCGGAGACAAGGTCAAGGTCTCGGTGATTTTTAGAGGCCGGGAGGCGACGCATCCCGAGTTGGCGATCAATCTGCTTAAGAAGGTATCTGAACAGGTGGAAGACATAGCGGGCATCGATGTTGCGCCGCAACTGGAGGGACGGGGCATGAGCATGATCCTGGCCCCCCTGAAGCGCAAGCATGCCGCGCCGGCGAAGCAGGTTGAGGCCCCGTTAGAGGCTTCTTTGGATGAGCCGGCTGCAGTTCCAGATGAGCAGGCTGAAGAGACAACTGTCGTCGCGGCTTCAACCGATCAGGCGTAGAATTAGATAGTTCAGCAAGCGCGGGGACAGGAATCACTATGGCAAAGTACAAACTCAAGACGCATAAGGGCACTCAGAAACGGATCGGCATGACCGGCTCCGGCAAGCTGACCAAGCGCAAGGGGCATCAGAGTCACCTGCGACGCCGCAAGCCCAAGGACGTGAAGCGTCTGTACGGCGATGAGCATCCCCTGAGCCCGGCGGACAGGCGTCGCGTACAGCGGTTGCTGCCGTACGGCCCGTAAGGGCACATTTCTCCTTTCAGACACTACGGAGAGGAATACAAGCTATGACCCGAATCAAGGGCGGGCCTCGAACACGCCGCCGCCACAAGGAAGTCATCAACCTGATGAAGGGGCAATGGGGCTCCCGGCACAAGCTGTTTCGCCGGGCGCAGGAGTCCCTGCTGCACTCCTGGCAGTACGCCTATGAGCACAGGCGAGAGCGCAAGGGCGACTTTCGGCGACTGTGGATCACGCGGATCAACGCCGCGGCGCGGATGAACGACATCACGTACGGGAATCTTATTCACGGCCTGAAGCTGGCGAACGTGGCTGTCGACCGCAAGATGTTGGCCGACCTGGCCGTGCGGGACCCGCAGGCGTTTGCGCGGATTGCCGAGGCGGCGAAGGAAGCCCTAGAAGCGGAGAAGGCTGCGGCGTAGGCCTTAGCTCCATCCCCACGCCACCACCCTCCCCCACAAAGGGGGAGGGATTTTTTTGACTGGGCGAGGATTTTCTACGGGTTATGGAGCGGGTTCGCTCGCCCGTGCAGTTTGGGAACGACTAACCACCCGCCAACGGGTGCAGGACGAAACACTCCATTGCCGCTGAGGGGAGTGTCTGGGAGTTCTCATTGAAGTACGCCTCCAGCTCACGTTGGGTGGCGTTCTGATCAAGGCAATCAAACAGAGCCAGGACGTTCGGATCAAGCCCGGCCTGAGCACGCAGCAACTCCAGCGGGGTCGTTTCGGATGGCTCCCCGGCCGGCTCCAACGCGGACGAGGGCGCCAGCGCTGCCAATTCATCCTCGGACAGGCAGTTCAGGAACACTACTGCGACCGCCGGTTGGATCTCATCTGCGAAGAAGTCCTCACCGGTGTCGATTAGGCCTGCCTTCAGACACGCCAGACTCTCAGTGCTGATGCCGCCACCGGCCGTGCCGGACATGGCCGCCAAGTACAGATCCACCTGAGATTCCTGTGAAAGGCAGTGAGCCACTGCGCTTGCATTGCTTTCCAGGGACTGATCCAGGAATGGCTGATTCAGCATGGCGGCATATATCTCTTCGCCTACGGCGTCACGCACGCAGGCGGATTCTTCATCGGTAAAGAGAGCGCCAAGCACGTCCTCCCACGTAGAATCTGCGCCCAGCGTGGGCATGGAGTCGGACATTGACTCAGGGGTCGCTGTTGGCTCCGGCGCGGGTGTTGGGGTGGGGGGAGCGGGTGTGGCCGTTGGCGCGGGAGGCACGGGCGTAGCTGTTGCCGTCGGCTCTGCCGCCGTGCCGCAGGCGAGCGCAAGCGTGGTCAGCGCGGCAACCAGGAAAACAAGGAGGGGGTTTAGAGTGCGTGAAATGTCCATTCGATTACCAAATCCTCCGATCTTTCATATCTGTTAAGTATCGCTGAGGGAGCAAGTAGGTGTCTGAATCTTGGAGCGGGGAACCCTTCGACAGGCTCAGGGTGAGCGGGAGGGCTCCCCAATCACGGCTTCAGATTCCTCGGCTGCTCTAGGAATGACTGAATTGGTTCCCCTTCGACAGGCTCAGGGTGAGCGGGAGGGCTCCCATCACGGCTTTAGATTCCTCGGCTGCGCTCGGAATGACAGTATTGGTCGCCCTTCGACAGGCTCAGGGTGAGCTGAGGCCGATTAGTATGGATGGGTGATCACCCGTCGATTCGTGCCCTTCCAAATGCTGCTGTTGGTGGCCCTGCTGGCGCTAAGCGTCGTGCTCGCGGGCTGCTCGGAGGAAACTCCGACACCCGCTCCCACACTTGTGCCCTCACCCACCGTGACGCCGTCCCCGACGGACACGCCTCTGCCTTCGCCCACCGTGGTTCCAACAGAGACACCGGAGCCCGTAGCGCCACAAGCGCCGGATTCTCGCTTTCGACGGGCACGGGCGAGAGGCACTCGCTGGATGATCTTCTGGCGGGGCGCGATGCGCTCGTGGTGATCTTCTATCGCAGCTACGGTTGAGGCATCTGCCAACAGCAACTGGTCGAGTTGCAGAGTTTCTACGACGAGTTTGAGAACCGGAACGTCGGCCTCGCGGCGATCAGCACGGACTTGTTGGTCGATGCCGAGCGTATGGAGGTGATGGCGGGGGCGGAGTTTCCGATCCTGGCGGACACGAGCGAGGACGTGTCAAAGCGCTACGGAGTGTTCAATCTGCTGGGGGACGGGGTCGCGGCTCCCGCGACGTTCGTGATTCAACCGGACGGCGGTGTGGTGTGGGGATACGTCGGGGTGGATATCGGGGACCGTGTGCCAACGCAGTTGATTCTAGAGGTGTTGGACGTGGTGCTGGGGGTGGAGGTGGGGCAAGTGGAGAGGATTTGAGGGGGCATTCTAGCGTTTGAAGACGTACCTATTATGCCAATCGAGAGCGTCTCGATCCGGCCGTTGTGCCCGGGATCGCGGAACGATGATCTCCCGACCACGCAGGGCATAATACTCGCGCCCGTTTCCGAACTCTACTTCAATGCTGTCACTTACTTGGAAACGGTAATCCGGAGTTACTGTCACGTAGCCGGCGTCAAACAGGCTATGGATATCCTTCCGCAACAGCAGCCCATTGGTGGTCACGTGGGAACCCCCACTCCGATATGGGCGGATGTGGGCGGCGTCCAGAGCGGGTAATGTACGCTCTCCTGTTACCGCGCAGCGCCGGGAGTAGATGTCTGTAACCAGCACGCGAAATGCGCCCTGCCCCAACCGCGGCTCAACCAGCTGTGGGGAGCCATAGCGGGCCATTTCATCGGCGACGAACGCGTCCTCTCTACGCGCCGCCTGGCGGCTTAGCCTGTCCTGCACCTGCTCCCATAAGCGGCGCCCGATAGGATCCTCCGTGTTGTAAGTCTTTCTAGGAATGTTGGATGGCCAATCGGGCGGCGCGTCTATCCAATCCGCATCATCCCAGAAGAAGGGTTCCGTGAGAATTCGGCATCCTATATCGAAATCACCTAACGGGTCAGTCGATTCGTATCGCAGACCCGTGATCATTGCTCGCAACTCTTCTAGTGAACGCGCGCCATTCGCAAGGCCGAATGACTCCCATGCCAGGGAAATGGGCATCGTGCTTGCGTGGGCAAAGATGCCCCCGCCCGCTATGGAATTACCGTAACGAGCACGCAGCTTGAACAGGTACAACTCGCCCGGCCGGAGAGCCTTGAATCCTTGTGCAGACGGTGACCAGAAATTGGCTTCGCCCAGATCAGGGTTGGCCCTCAGCGTCGTAAACCAGTCGTGGTCTGTGACCGCCACAACGATGTTTATTGCCATGTCTGCTCCAGTCAGGTTTGGAAATGGGTCGACTGGCCGACTGGCTCTGAGAATAGCAGAAAGAAATGACGGGGGTCGGTTGCATTCCGAGATTCAGATTCCCGCCTTCGAGGGAATGACGGTGGGGGAAGGGCGACCGGCTGGATTCCGGCTTCCGCCGGAATGAGGGAGGAATGGCGGGACTGACGGGGTAGAAGGGGAACTGTGGGAGTGAGGGCAGTCGGCAGATTAGTCGTCGGCGTAAAAACGTCGAATATGCCCTATCACATCTGGATAATCGAACTGGCTGGAAGTGTCGACACGAATAATCTTTGAGGGGACGTCTAGGGGTTCCCATGTCCCATTTCTGATGCCTGCCAACAGTTCTTCGTCAGGCATGACGTGGTGGCCAGGGCGCTGTTGATCTGGGTCAATCCTAGCGGCATTTCTGTGTAACAAGATGTCCGGAGATGCCGAGCAATGAACCTGGATGACCCTAGCCTTAGTGTCGTCTGCAATTTCCCTAACTCGTTGCGAGGAAAACTGGCGATAGAAATTGCTTTCAGTGATAAGGGAGGCACCAACCTGCAGCATTCGATCCGCAGTGAGTAGCAGCAAGTTGATCGCGCTTATGCCGATTCGTCTCGACCAGTCCTTGTCCCCAAAGCCCAAGTCTGCGTAGAGGTTGTCTTTGAAGACGTCCTTTTCAAATAGGGGGAGGCCCAGATCCGGCGCAATATGTCTGGCCAGAGTTGTCTTGCCCGCTGCCGGAGGGCCGGTAACGATTAACCAATGCGGGGATTCTTCGTTCATGTCCTAATCCGTAGTATCAGACCAGCAGCTCATGCTGACACTGCCACTACCCTAACCGATTCTGATCTGGGTACTGGATTCCCGCTTTCGCGGGGATGTCGGTTACGGGTGGCCCTTCGACAGGCTCAGGGTGGACGGAGGTGACTTTCCGGTCGCGATTTTAGATTCCTCGGCTGCGCTCGGAATGACAGTTTGGGCGGTGGTGTGCTCCTGGACAAGCTCTGGGTGAACTGGGGGCTTTCTAATCTCGATCTTAGATTCCTCGGCTGCGCTCGGAATGACAGTTTGGGGTGCGGGGTGAGGGGCGGTTGTTTAGAAGCCTTTCCAGGCGGGGAGGGTGGCGGATTGTTGGATCCAGGTTGTTAGTTGAGTTTCGTCAAAGTCGTTTTCGTAGAGGTCGATCCAGCGGGCGTCGGGGTCCTTGCCGCCGCCGGGGGGGATGGGATCCAGCCCTGCCCCATTCATGAACGTCAGCTTGATGTACTTGGCGAAGACGTGGTAGCTGGCGAACCAGCCGTGCTCTTCCGTGCCGTAGAAGGGGGAGTTCCATCGGACGGCCTTGAGGACGTTGGGAACGGCGCGGACGATGAGTTCGTCAAGGCGTCGGCCAATATCGCTTTTCCATTCCGGCATGGCGTCGATGTACGCCTGCACGGGGGCATCGCCATCGCCTTTGGCGATCTGCGGGTTGCCGCCGGAGAGGTAGACGATGCCGTTGGCGGCGGGCTTTAGGGCGGACTTTTTTGCAGGCCTCGCTGCTCTGCGAGACTGCCCTGTCGTTTTGTCGACCATTCCCATTCACTCCGGTTCAGGAATCTCAGAATCGAACTTGCCAGCGACGGCGGGGAAAGTCAACGAACCGGAGTGGGGGCTTGTCACTCAAGCCACGTGACGTGCTCAGAGTGCGGTGTGCGCTGTGTTGCGGGGTCTTCTGCGGCCTTGCCAATGAACACCACACCGACCATCATCCACTCCTCGTTCGCGCCCAGGACGTCCGCCAGGCCGGGGAGCTTGGTGAGTCGCCCCGTGCTCCAACCGAGGCTGAGGCCTTCGGCAACCGCGGCGAGGGCCATGTTGTGAACGGCGATGCAGGATGCGGCGTAATTCTCGCGGCTGATCTCCTCGATCAAACCTCTGACGCTATAGATGTAGACCATGGCGGGAGCGGTTATTACCCTGTCCCGCAGATCATCTGCGGAGCGCTGCTTCTGCTCAGTATTGGGATTGGTCACGCCGTCGTACGCTGATTGCCAGGCGATATCGGCGATCTTCGTCCTGATGGGGCTGTCTTTTTGGACGGCGAAGAAGCGAGTTGGTTCAGTAAGGCGGTGATTGGGCGCCCAGACAGCTGCGGAGAAGAGTCGTTCCAGTGTCTCTCGGGTAACGGCGTCGGACGTGAATTCCTTCACATGCCGCCGCCGATAGATTGCCTCATAGACACTTACCGGCGTGGAGGGAATCTCCACACCGTCACTGTCCAGTTTCATTCTTGTGCTCATATTTCTTCCTGCGGCATCGGGTTGGCGGACTCTGTTAGCGAACGTGTGCATGAGGCCGGTTGCTGCACCGGATGCCACGTGTCGACGGGAAAAGTTGCAATTTTAACCGAAAGTTTACTCACTGCGCCGATTCATGTACACTGCGACGAATCTCAAATTTGGGGGGGCTAGACCAAGGAATACCAGGGGGCTGGCTGGACGACACGCGTTCAGAGCGGCCGAAGCGTCTAAATCTCACCGCCGTACCACAAAGGCGGTGGGTGGCGCCGGAGACGATGCCACCTGTCAGCCCTGCTCATACCCGAGTGGACAAACACCGTGGGGGGGTGTGCCATATCGATAATCATGCCGCAGCGCTCAATGCTGCCGATCTTTCGCGACCTGCCGACGAACCCGGCTTAGAGGTCGAGACCCGACTTGTCTGCGAAAACCTCTGGAAGGTCTTTGGAGACGGAGCCGAGGAGCTTGCCGATTCTGTAGAGCCCGGCCAGACCCGGGAAGATGTTCTGGCTGAGACCGGGAGCGTTCTCGCCGTACGGGACGTCTCGTTCGATGTGTCTGACGGAGAGACCTTTGTCATCATGGGTCTATCCGGCAGCGGCAAGTCCACGCTTGTCCGCTGTTTGAGCCGACTCATCGAGCCGACCCTCGGACATGTCCACGTAGACGGTGAGGACTTGCTCGCGATGAGCAAGCAGCAGCTGAGGGATGTCCGTCGTCACAAGATGGGCATGGTCTTCCAGCACTTCGGCAACTTCCCCCACAAGCGGGTCCTAGATAACGTCGTTTATGGTCTGCAGGTGCAGGGCATCGATAAGGCTACGCAGCTTCATCGCGCAGAGGAAGTCATTGACCTGGTGGGCTTGTCAGGATGGGAACAGCGATATCCTCATGAGCTTAGCGGGGGTATGCAGCAACGTATCGGGCTGGCACGCGCCCTAGCCGTCGACCCCGAGATTCTTCTCTTCGATGAGCCGTTCAGCGCTCTTGATCCTCTCATCCGTCGGGATATGCAGGATCAGCTGATCGGGCTCCAGCAGATGGTCAAGAAGACGATGGTCTTCATCACACACGATTTCCTCGAGGCCATCAAGGTGGGAGACCGGGTGGCAATCATGAAGGACGGAGAGTTCGTCCAGGTAGGCACACCCGAAGAGCTGGTCTCCAATCCGATTGACGACTACGTGCGAGACTTCACACGAGACGTGCCGCGTTCAAAGGTCCTCACCGCCCGTTCCGTGATGACAGAGCCCTCCGTCTATGTGACGGCGGATCAGTCAGTGGCTGACTTGATCAGCGAGTTGACGGTGCAGGAATGCGAGAGCGCAGTAGTGGTCGACGATGAAGGCCGCTTCATCGGAACCGTGCACCTAGACGATTTACCAAGGAATGGCGCGGCAGCGCACACCAGCGTGGCATCCACGATGCAGGACTCATGCCCGGTTACAGAAGCAGATACCCGTTTAGAACGGCTCATTCCCCTCGTCATCGACAATGACGCACCCATCGCCGTCCTGGACGACGGCCGATGCATCGGCACAATAACCCGGGTAGAGGCGATGGCCGCCCTGGTGAGTGACGAGGGTGTAGCGTGATCCGTACGGATACACTGCAGCTCCAGTTCCTGCGAGAGTCTCGATTCCGGTGGCTCCTGTGGGCGGCAATTGTTGTCTTTACCTATCTCCTGGCCTATACACTGGCGACGAATCAGGCAAACACCGATTTTGGCAACTGGCCTCGCAGTTGGGAACTGCCCATCCAAGGGGTCATCGACACGAGTTTTGAGTGGGTCGGCGATACGTTCGCCTGGTTCTTCAATCCTATCGCCGACGTGCTTGACGCAGGCATAGCCGGAATTGACGCCTTTTTGCTGTGGCTCCCATGGCCGCTTGTGGTGGCAGGGGTTTCACTTGTAGGTTTCCGGCTCGGCGGCAAATGGCTGGGAGTGTTTAGCGGCGTGGCCGCCTTGTTCACCGGTCTCATTGGTTTCTGGGACTCCGCGATGGTCACTCTGAGCATGGTCGGACTTTCCGTGCTAATCGCCGTCGGAATCGGGGTGCCCATTGGCATATTAGCGGCATTCAGCAATCGATTCGAGGCGATGGTCCGCCCAATTCTTGACACGATGCAGGTGCTGCCCGCCTTTGTGTACCTCATTCCGGCGCTGGTCCTGTTTGGGGTGGCCGGGGCACAGGGCGTTTTCCTGACTGTCGTTTATTCCATTGCACCCGTCATCAGGCTAACCAACCTAGGGATCTGCCAGGTTCCACAGGAAGTTGTCGAAACAGCCCAGTCTCATGGATCAACACCCACCCAGACGCTATTTCACGTTCAAATTCCGTTGGCCAAGAGCTCAATCATGATGGGCGTCAACCAGACCATCATGATGGCGGTTGCCATGGTAATCATTACCGCGCTGGTGGGGGTGGAGGGCCTCGGCCGGGATGTCTGGCTCTCGCTTAGGGAGGTGGACGCCGGGGATGGGCTGCAGAGCGGCATTGCCATCGTGCTGTTGGCCATCATCCTGGACAGGTTCAGTTACGCCCTTGCACAGTCCGGTCCGCGAGCCACTGCGGCCGCCTCATCGGCCAAGCCCTCCGGCGAGAGGACAGCCAGCAAGACCATCCGCAACATGGCTTCTCAGAACCCGTTTCTTGTTGCCGGCATCGTACTGATGGGGGTCCTTGCGCTCCTCGGCACATTCATCGCTCCTCTGAGGGATTTCCCAGACGAGTTGACCTTTACGATGTCGGACCAGATCAATAGCGTCTTCGACTGGATGGCTATCAATTTCTACGGTGTGACAAGCTGGATACGCGATACCTTGTTCCGTGAGCTCGGGTATTCACCCATTAACACGTTCCTGCTCTGGCTTCCCTGGCCGGCGCTGATGGTGATTGCGGCCGTTGCCGCTTATCTTGCCGCGGGATGGCGCGTGGCCTTACTTGCAGTTATGGGGCTCTTGTTCGCGGGCATCGGCGGGCTTTGGGACGTGACCGTTGTCACGCTGAGCCAGGTGCTGACTGCGGGACTGTTCACGGTAGTCGTTGGTGTCACACTCGGCGCCCTGGCTTCGCAGAGCAGGACGTTCGAGTCGATCCTGCGTCCCATCCTGGACACCATGCAGACGATGCCAATCTTCGTCTACCTGATACCGGTGATCATGCTCTGGGGCATTGGGCCGCTGGTCGGCATCATTGCCACAGCGGTGTATGCGCTGCCTCCTGTGATCCGCATGACCTCATTGGGCTTAAAGGAAGTCCCGAACGAGGCGATCGAGACAGCGCAGTCCCATGGCTCCACAGGCTTCCAGACAATGCTCCAGGTCAAGATACCGCTGGCCCTGCCAAGGATCATGATGGGCCTCAACCAGACCATCATCATGGTGTTGGCCATGGTAATCATCGCGGGCCTGGTGGGCGGCGCGGGCCTAGGGCAGGAAGTTTTTATCAATTCCATCCGGCTTGAGATGGGCCATGGCCTGGTTGCGGGGATGACCATCGTTTTCATGGCGATGGTGTTTGATCGAATGACTCAAAGAAAACAGACGGCTGCGATGTCAGCCGGAGCATTGTGATGGGGCTAATCAGGATAAGAGCCCGCCAACCCTGTAAGGAGGAATGCTTATGTGACGACGCACAACGAGGCAAACGACCAAGGTTTGCCTTTTGCGCAACTAGTCCAGAGAGGGGAGAGTTATGAGCATAGTGAAAAACAAGTGGATCGGAATTCTATTGGCAGCCCTGCTGGCCCTTGGCCTTGCAGTTGGGATGGCCTGTGAACAAGCCGACGAGGAAATGGAGTCAGACGAGAGAGGCACTCTCTATCTCGTCGACCAGGACTGGAACGGTCAGCTCGTCACAACAGCTGTGGCGCAGATCCTGTTGGAGCAAGAGATGGGCCACACGGTCGCGACCAAGTTCGCGCCCGCCGATTCGGCACCACTCTTCCTCGGGCTCGAGAATGGCGACTTTCACTTCGTTTGCTGCAACTGGCCGTCATACAGCGCCGAACTCCTCAATGAATACGTAGACGGCGAAGAGGCCTCAGTGGAGCGCATGGGTCCGGTAGGAATATCGGGAGAGACAGGTTGGTATGTGCCTTCCTACGTCGTCAACGGCGACCCTGAGCGAGGCATAGAGGCCGCCGCGCCCAACCTCCGCAGTGTTGCAGACATGGACCAGTACAAGTCCGTCTTTGCGACGAGCGATACGGGCACGAGCGGCAGGCTGCTTGAGTTCACTCCGGCGTGGGACACGAGGCCAGAGGAACGCCTCGAAGCGTTTGGTATCGACTTCCAAGTAGTATTCGCCGGGTATGAGGGCGCGGCCCTAGCTGAGCTGGATGCTGCTTTCCAGCGAGGCGACCCGATTATCACGTACCTGTGGGAACCCCACTGGGCACACGCCAAGTACGACCTTATCCCGATTGAGATGCCGGAATGGACTTCAGATTGCTATCCGGATGGCGAGCGATTTGACTGCGGCTACCCAACGGATCCTGTCACCAAGCTGATGTGGCCCGGTCTTGAGGAGGAGTTTCCGGAGGCATTCGAATTCCTCAACAACTTCCAGATGACCAACGCACAGCAGAACGAAATTGTGCTCAACCTGACTGCGAACGACCTCACGGTGCGCCTGGCCGCACAAGAGTGGGTTGATGCCAACGAGTCTGTGTGGAGAGCCTGGATTCCATAAAGGGACATGATTACACCCTCCGTTTCGGCTTTAGGGCCTCAACCGGAGAGATAGTGTGAAGACGGGGGAGTGGCGGTTTCGCCACTCCCCCGTCCGGTTTTGCACAGTGTCAGCAGGCGACATATTTCTGCGACATTTCGCTCCTATCGTGGTGACGTCGCGAAGACCACATGAAAGGAGTGGGCGATGATTATCAAGAAGCTGATGAGAAGTATGTTCCTGGTAGTTGCGGTGGGGGCGCTATTCCTGGTGGTGATCCTCAGCGGCTGCACAAGCAACAACGAATCCAGCGAAGGCCCGGAGTCCGGGAGCGAGGGCACCAGCCAGGAGAGTTCCGGCGGCGAGAGCGGCGGCGAGCACAGCTCCGGCGGTGAAAGCGGCAGCGAATCCGGCGGTGAAGGCTCCGAGTCCGGCAGTGAAGAGGGCAGCGGCGCCAATCAGTTGGCACCGGACGAGACCTTCGACACGGTTCGCAGCGGCGCGCGCTTGATCCTAAACTACGACGCCGGGAGCAATGCCTTCACAGGCACGGTGGAGAACACAACCAATAGCACCCTGACGCGGGTCAGGATCGAAGTGCATCTCGACAACGGCACAGAGCTCGGGCCGACGACGCCCGTCGACCTGGCACCGGGTCAGGTGTTGCCAGTCAACCTGCCCTCAACCGTGGAACCGTTCACCGGATGGACACCCCATGCCGAGGTTGGCAGCGGTGAAGGCGGTGGCGAGTCCGGCGGCGAAGGCAGCGGCAGCGAGGGCGGCAATGAGGGGCCCGAGGGCACTGAGAGCGGCGGCATGGGCGCTGAGGCCGGTGAAGCCGAGATGTCCAGCCCCATCATTCCGCTCACTGATACCTGGGCGGGCAACCTGGGCGGGCTGGACGTCGTCGCACGGTACGATCCGGCAACTCAATCGGTCCAGTCACTGGTTACAAACACGCTCCCTCAGGTGCTCTGCTACGTGCAGGCCGAACCGCACCTGAAGTCGGGCACGACGACTGTTGGCGAGCTTGGCCCCGATGTGCTGGGACACCTGAGCCCAGGACAATCAGCCGCGACGAGTGTGCCGCTGGCCAGCGAGCCGAGCCTCGCGGGGGTTTCCTTTGACGGGTACGTCGTTCACCTGGAAGTGTTCGACTGCGGCGGCACCGGACCTGTGCCTCATATGCCGGGACAGAGCACTGAGGGCAGTGGCGGCGGTGAAGGCTCAGGCGAAGGCGGTGGCGGCGAGGGTTCCGGTGGCGAGGGGCACGGGCCTGGCGGTGAAGGCGGCAGCGAAGGCTCCGGAAGCAACAGTGCTGAAGGCAGCGGAGCCGAGTCCGGCAGTGAACGTAGTGGAGAGTCCGGCAGCGAAGAGGGCAGCGGCGCCAATCAACTGACACCTGACCAGACCTACGATGAGATCCGTAGCGGCGCGCGGCTGATCCTGGCCTTTGACGCCCCGAGCAATTCGTTCAAGGGCACTGTGGAGAATACGACGAGGAGCATCTTGAATCGAGTCAGAATCGAGGTGCACCTGTCGAACGGAACCGAGCTCGGGCCGACGAATCCCGTCAACCTGGGCCCGGGCTGGGTGGCCAGAGTCAACATGCCCTCAACGCAGGCGCCGTTCACCGGATGGGTCGCCCATGCCGAAGTCGGCGGCGGCGAGTCCGGCGGCGAGCACGGCAGCGGCAGTGAAGGTGGTGGCGAGCATGGCTCCGGCGGCGAGTCGGGCGGTGAGCACGGCTCCGGTGGTGAACGCGGACGAGGCTAGGGCCGATCAGAATCGGTGAGAGTGACCTATCACAGCGCCGCTTCAAGTAAGATGATGGACTCTAGCGCATGCGAAAGTGGGAGTGGTGCCTCAGGTGAGGCACCACTCCCTGAGACATTCCCCAGGGATCGACGATGAGCGACACGGTACTAATAGTCGAGGACGATACCCGGATCGCGAATTGGGTCAGGGTGTATTTCGAGCGTGCCGGATTCTCCGCTGAGGTTGCTCATGATGGCGAGGCCGGTCTTGCCCTGGCCCGCGAGCTGGCTCCCGACCTGATCATTCTTGATTTGATGCTTCCCCGCCTCGACGGAGTGGAGTTGTGCAAGATCCTGCGCCGGGAATCGGACGTTGCAATCATCATGCTGACAGCCAGGGAAGCGCCCGCCGAGCGCATCATGGGACTGGATATTGGGGCTGACGATTACATAGTCAAGCCATTCGATCCGGATGAGGTCATTGCCCGAGCCACGGCCGTGCTTCGCCGTGTGAAAGACAAAGTCCAGCAGGTTCTGACCCGCGGCAACATCATGCTGAACGAGACCACGAGCGTCGTGACGGTCAACGAAGAACCCGTGACGCTGAGCCAAGGGCAGATAGCTCTGCTCTCGACGTTTATGCGGCATCCCAACCAGGTGCTTTCGCGCGACCGGCTAATTGCCCTGGCCTTCAATGATGAGTTTGAAGGGTTTGACCGTGCCATCGACAGCCAAGTTGCCCGTCTGCGAAGGCAGATCAACCAGGATGGCAATACACCGATTCAGACCGTCTACGGCGCGGGTTACAGGTTCGTGGTCGAGGACGAGTGATGTCTCTGCACTGGCGAATCATGGGCGTGACCGTTCTGGTCGTCCTTCTTACTGTCCTGGCAAGCGTCGCCGTTGGCTACTACGCGACGCAAGCCCGACTGGGTGTGTTCGTGGATCGGATCGGCAGTGAGGAGGCGGCTCAGCTGGCCAGAGACATTAGCCGGGAATATACCGCCGCCGGTGGCTGGGGAACCGTGGATCGGGCGTTGTCGGAGGCCGGATACATTTACGACGGGCCTCGGGAAGGGGAGAATCACCGGGAGGGGGAGGAAGGCTCTTCGGAACTATTCCATCAAGACCAGGTGCGAGTCGTTATCACTGGGCTCGATGGACGCGTCGTGACTGACAACCTGTCCGTGCTCTCTCCGGAAGACATCACGTCCGAGCTGGAGGGGCGGCAGGAGACGGTGTTCGACCTGGCTAATGACCAGCCGGTGGGTTACGTCTACGTGGACGTGAACCAGGAATACCTGTCCACCGAGACTCATGGGTTCCTGAATACACTTCTTTACATCACCGCAATTGGCGGGGCGCTGACGGTTGGTATTGCTATCCTGGTGGCTTTCTGGTTGTCCAGGCGGATCACGGCGCCCGTGAAGGCATTGACCGAGGCGACCCAGTCGATTGCCCAGGGGGACGCGACGCGGCTTCCGGTCACATCCTCAGACGAGTTGGGCCGTATGAGCGAGGCATTCAACCGGATGACCTCCGCCCTGGAGACCCAGCGCGAGCTTCGCAGGCGTCTGATAAACGACGTCTCACACGAGCTGAACACCCCACTGAGTGTTATCAAGCTGGAGGCGAAGGGGCTGCGGGATGGACTTCAGTCCCCTGAGAGCGCCTCGGATCACATCATCCAGGAGGTGGACAGGCTGGGCGGCATCGTGACTGACCTGGACTGGCTTGCGGAGACCGATCATGGAGAACTACGGCTCGCACGGGAAGCAACATCGGTTTATGAGCTGTTCACGGCAGAGGTAAACCGGTGGCAGCCCCAGTGCGAGGCCGGGCAAGTCACGCTGTCGCTGGATCTGGCCCCTGACCTCCCGGACGTGGACGTTGATCGCATGCGCATGAGCCGGGCGCTGGGAAACGTTATCAGTAACGCTATTCATTGCACCGAGGCCGGAGGAAGTATCCAGCTCAAGGCCAGACAAGAAGGCGACAGGTCACTGGTTGTCTCAATCACCGATGACGGAATCGGCATCGACGCTGCGGACATTCCCCATGTCTTTGATCGCTTCTACCGAACCGACCAGTCACGCAATCGAGGGGTGGGCGGCACGGGGCTAGGGCTGGCCATAACCCGAGCGATTATCGAAGCGCACGGAGGCACGGTTGATGTCGCGAGCGACGGTCCGGGACAGGGCGTGACGGTGACCATTAGCCTTCCGATAAGTGAGTGAGTGGTGTCTCGTCTTGGAGAATGGTGTCTTTGGGTGTCTTTTTGGGACGTGGAGTAACGAATAGAAGGTGGTGGGCCTAACGGGATGATACTGCGAACATTCCGTTGCGAGGTTGATCTTTAGCAACAGTTTCAATTCCTAGTCAGGGGGGACCGGCACCAAAGTTGTCGCCTAAACTGTTGAAACTCAGAGATTATTGAGAGTGCGTGTTCGTATTTAGTGCCACCCAGTCCGCCACGCTGAAACCGGTCCGTTTGGAGGCACGTATGATAATCTCTGCGGCTGCGCGGGCATCTTCTGCAGCATCGTGGTGATGAAACTCTATGCCAAGGTAGTCGGCGATGATTGCGAGATTCCACCTACTGCGAAATCGTTCAGGCCAGGCGATCCGTGCGATTCTTGAACTATCCAGCCACGTTATTGGAATCGGTTGGAGGCCATACCGTTTGAGTGCCCCGTTGAGGGACAACTGATCAAACAGGGTGTGGCTGGCAACGACACTCCTTTCGAGCATGTTCCGCAGCAGTGGCTCCAACTGAGGCAGCGCAGGACTCGAGCCGACTGAATCCTCGTCAATCCCGTGGATGCCGATGTTCACGGGGTTGAAGCGCGCCTCCGGGTTGACCAAAACGGAGGTCGTTGTCTCAATGACTCCATCCCTGACCACAACAATGCCGATCTGGCAGATTGTAGCAGGATCACTATTTGCGGTTTCAACATCTATCGCGTTGAACGTGAGATTCATCATGGGGATTGTCGATATTGTTGCTGAATGCCCATCGTCGAATAATGATACATGCATGACGACACACCCAGCCGAAGCACCGCTATACACTCGTAGGTTCTGGGCCAAGGCCGGCAGCGCCCGAGAATCCGGGCCAGAGAGAATCCACCTGCTCGAGCACCATCTTGCCGATGTAGGTGCGTGCTTTGAAGCGATCATCGCCCAGCCAACGATTAGGAGACGCTTGGCACGCTCTGCCGGACTCCAGGACATTGACGAATCAACTGCATCTAGGCTGGCTCTATTCGCGGCGCTTCATGACATTGGCAAAGTCAACATAGGATTCCAGACCAAGGTCTGGCGACGCGAGGATTGGCCACGTGGACAACAGCCACCCGACTCCGGAGGACACTTCAACGAGCTTGTTCCGGTCTTGACTCGCGATGACGACGCAACCGCCGGTTGGTTCTTTGATAATCTTGGGTGGTGGTGGGATGCGATAGAGACTTGGGATGACCGTGGCGGGATGACGGTTTGCGATTTCCTTGTCGCGACTCTCTCTCACCACGGACAGCCGCTCCAAGTGACCGGCAATAAGAAATCAAGACATCCTCGACTTTGGCGCAAGTATGGTGAACTGGACCCTGCCGATTATGTCCGACGCATAGGGGAACTAGCCCGAGGTTGGTTCCCAAGGGCATTCGAAGCCACCGCGCCGGGGTTGCCACGCTTGCCTCACTTTCAGCATCTCTTCTTGGGCATCTGTACCCTTGCAGATTGGATCGGTTCCAATGAGGAGTGGTTTCCCTACGAGTCAGACGAGGTTGACGGATATATGTCCCGCGCCCGGGAGCAGGCGAGGCGCGCAATCGCGAGCGTTGGGCTAGACATCACGAAGCAACGCGATTCGTTTGCGGGCTGGCCCCGGGATTTTGGGAGACTCTTTGGTCTCCCAGGGGCTGTTCCGAACGCCATCCAGCGAACAGTCCGTGAGTCGCCACTAGATGAACCATTGATGATCATCGAGTCGGAGACCGGTTCGGGAAAGACCGAGGCCGCCTTGTGGCGGTTCGCCCGTATGTACGAAGAGGGGTTGGTGGATGGTATGTACTTTGCTCTGCCCACGCGCGCCGCCGCTACGCAAATCCATGGACGCGTTTCGAGATTTGTAGAGAGGCTCTACCCAGAAAATGCACGGCCAGAAGTTGTTCTAGCCGTGCCCGGTTACATCAAAGTAGGAGAAATTGAGGGCCGCCATTTGCAGGACTATGTGGTCTGGTGGGAGAATAACGCGGAGGAGGACCTGCGCAGCCGACAATGGGCTGCCGAATCGTCCAAGCGGTATCTTGCAGCTCAAATCGCCGTCGGCACCGTTGATCAGGCGATGATGGCGGCCCTAAGGGTGAGGCATGCACACATGCGAGCGGCATGTCTGTCACGTAACCTCCTGGTCGTAGACGAGGTTCACGCGTCCGACACCTACATGCGCCACATACTTCGCGAGTTGCTCAATGCGCACATAAACACGGGCGGATACGCTCTTCTCATGTCTGCCACTCTTGGCTCTTCGGCTCGTGAGGAGTGGCTCGCCGCCGGAATGGCAGTGGTGAGAGAGCCGCAGGAATTACAGAAGGCTATAGCTGCACCTTACCCGGCCATCAGCACGGCGGGAAACAGAGGCGAATCTCTAATGGGGACAGCAGAGAACGGGCTCGACAAGTCCTTAGCGATCAAGTCCGAACCACTCATCGATAATCACTCGTCCGTCGCGCGGTTGGCACTTGAGGCGGCACAGGATGGAGCTAAGGTTCTCGTCATCCGTAACACAGTCTCGTCCGCCATCGAGACACAGCGGGCCCTAGAAGTGATGGCAGACGTTGACGAATATGCCCTACTGTTCTCGTTGAGAGAAAGACCGACACTCCATCACGGACGATTCGCGGTGCAAGATCGGAGAGAGCTCGACCGGGCCGTGGAACAACAGTTGGGTAAAGTTCGCCCTTTTGGCGGACTGGTGGTTATCGGCACTCAGACGCTGGAACAGTCCTTGGATATTGATGCCGACGTATTAATCACAGACCTATGTCCGGTGGATGTCCTGCTTCAACGCATCGGACGGTTACACCGTCATTCCCGGCTTGATCGCCCCACACATCATCGCGAACCCCGATGTGTTGTGCTAACTCCACAAGTTGGAGACTTGTCGTCATTGCTCCGAAAGGGTGGCAGCAACACCACTGGATTGGGCCCAAGCGGATTTGTCTATCCAGACCTGCGCGTGCTTGAGGCGACACGACACCTTATAGAGGAGTACTCAACATGGGAAATCCCCCGCATGAATCGGAAGTTAGTGGAAAGAGCAACGCATCCAGATGCGCTCCATGAAATCGTCGAGCGGAACGGTGCTGAGTGGGCCCAGCACGAGCGGGAAACTAAGGGGGGCTACATAGCCGACGGACTGACGGCCCATGATGCCCTGGTTAGGAGAAACAAGACGTTCTACGAGGACAACAGGGACGTGCTGTTCGGCAGCCAGGAAGAGAAGATCCGCACGCGGCTCGGGGATGAGGGGGTGGAAGTAGAGTTCGTAACGGCTCCTAAGAGTCCATTCAACTCTGAGCGGGCGATCGAATCGCTGACCATCGGGGCCCATTTGTTGCGGGGCACGGTGCCTAATGGGCCTGTCGGGACCGAAGCAGTTCCAGGCGGGTTCACGTTCAGCATCGGCGAGGAATCATTTGGATATGACCGACTGGGTCTAAGGCGGATCGATTAGGCAGCGGCGCCAATACTCATTACTAGACTGCGATTCAAAGGAGTTCATTATTGGTCTCCATAAGGTTTTACACGTACTGCACATATGCCCTATGTTCGGTTCACTCGTTCTGAGCCTCAAGGACAATTGACCCTATGCACAACCTCCTTACGGAGCCTCTTATACGCTTCCGCGCCGATGGCGGAAAGGTGGAAACGCAGTCTTTGCCTGAGGTAATGGATGCGATGATGGAAGATCGTGTGGAGTCGTTCACCGCCCTGCGCCCGCATCAGCGCCACGCATGGCATGCCTTTCTTGTACAGTTGTCCGCCATTGCCATGCACCGGGCTGGTAGGGATGACCTACCTTCAAACGCAGCAGAGTGGAGAGGGCTTATTCGCTCGCTCACTTCAAACGTGTGGCCGGATGATGAGCCGTGGCGACTGGTGGTCGAGGACATCACGAAACCCGCGTTCATGCAGCCCCCGGCCACATCACCGGAGGGGAAGCAAGACTACAAGAGCAATGTGATGACGCCGGATGAATTGGATCTGCTTGTCACATCCAAGAACCACGACCTCAAATCGGCGGTTGCGAGGGAGGCATCTCTAGACGACTGGCTCTTTGCCCTAGTCACCCTCCAGACGATGGAGGGCTTTGGTGGAGCCGGCAATTACGGCATTTCCCGAATGAACGGCGGTCTTGGCAATCGTTCGTCCTTCTCCCTGGCTCCTCTAGGCAATTCTCCGGGGCCGCATATGCGGCGGGACATACTTGCTCTTGTGGAATCGATGTCAGAATTGCTATCTGAAGCAGAGGACGCCGGACTGGGCACTCGCGACGGTCAGGCTTTGCTATGGACGCTTGCCTGGGACGGGCAGGCACCTGATCTATCCATGGGAGACCTGCATCCTCTCTATATTGAAGTATGCCGTCGTATCCGTATTCAATCTGTTGGAAGCATAGTTTCGGCGATTCGCACGACCACCAAAGCAGCGCGTATCGACGCTAAAGCTCTCAATGGTCGGACGGGCGACCCTTGGGCGCTAGTGGATAGAAAAGGCGGCAAGTTGGTCACCATGGCAGCCAATCCGTTCACATACAAGCGTGTGGCCGACTATCTGACGTCACCGGACTTTGAACCCCCTCGTCTGTTCCGCGAGATGCGTGTCGAACAAGACTCCGGCGACCGGATCCAACTTATGGCGCGGACTATGGTCCGTGGTCAAGGCAAGACTGAGGGTTATTACGAACGGGTGATTAGCGTTCGTCAGCGTCTCCGAGCCGCCATCCAGAGGCGTTCAGGTGACGAGGTCACAGACATTGGAAGAATCTCACATGGGCGCATCCAGGATGTCGGAAAGGTGGAGTCTATTCTCAGCCATGCAATTGCGGTCTTCGCCGCGAGAGGCGACCGTAACAACGTTAAAGACGAGCATCGCCAGACTGCGCGTCCGTGGAGGGCTAGGCTGAACGGAATCGTGGATACTACGTTCTTCGATGATTTGCAGGATGAACTCGAAGAGAACAACCCAACCCGGCAACAGGAAATCCGGAGTCGTTGGCTGATGGATCCCGACAATAGGACTGGAATCATCTTTCGCGCGCAGATGCTGTTGGAAGATGCAGTCGATTCATTGCCGTGTCCTGCCGTCCACCGTTATAGAGCGCGGGAGGCTGCTTCCGGCGTCTTTTGGGGACGTTTGAGGGGTAACAACGGCTTTCCAGATATATTCGACCGTGATGAGGAGATTACCCATGAAGCCGCAATCGGCGACTCGGGTGATGAGGAGGACGGCGAGTGACTAGCACCGAGCAGCTAACAGTATCCGACACCGTCGTCTCGAGTGAGGGTCAAACACAACGCACGCTTGGGGACCTGATTGAGGCAATGGCACGTCACATCTCGGGGTTTGCCGAGCACCAACGGGGTAATTTGGCTGAACTTCGGCGCATGAACCCAGATATAGCAGATACCGCGGCTATGTGGCGCGTGCTTGCACGCCACGACGTTCGCACTAACGGGGGGGAGCACGACCTCCAATGGGCACTCATTGTTCATGGCCTCGCCCTGATGACTCCGACACAACAAGGACGGGGAACTCGCGCCTATTCGCATGATCGCACCATCCCTGTGGGACGAGCCTTGTATCTGGGCAACGAAACGTCGAGGTCGTCGGCACTCTACAGCGAGCAGCGTCTCAGCCGCCTTCTCACTGCCCGGGGACCAATGCTCCGATCACTGCTTGCTCGACTATTTCGCATGTGCGCGCCACATTCTGTTTCGTTCGATTGGAGGGAAATGGCCCGATTCATCCTTGCCGACGGAGTGGACGATGCCAAGGCCGAAGATTGTCGTCGGCGAATCGCCCGTGAATACTACCGAGCCGAACATCGGAACGTGGCGACGGATTCCAACAATCAGTAGAGACAAAGGGACAGAAAGGAGCCACGCATGGCCACCCCAAGATTTCTTCAGATCCACACCCTGCACTCCTATCCGGCAGCATTGCTGAACAGGGATGACAGCGGACTCGCCAAACGCATGCCATTTGGCGGGTCCACACGAACGCGGATTTCGTCCCAGTGCCTTAAGCGTCATTGGCGCATGGCGAAGGATGATTTCTCTATACGCAACATCGATGGAAGCGAAGAGGCCATCCGGTCCCGCAATGTCGTCGAGCGCAAAGTTATGCAGCCTCTCAGGGAAAGCGGTGAGTTTTCCGAGGACGTTCTCAAGGCTGTTGAGGATGGGATGAACGCTGGAGTCTATGGGGACAGTGGTACCAGCCAAACCAGCCGCCAGCCGCTGCTTCTCGGTCTGCCCGAAGTGGAATACCTCCAGCAAAAGGCCCAGGAAATCTGCGAGGCGAATGCCTCAGACGCTGACGGGGCGAAGGACGCGACCGCAACGTTGTTTAACACTCGTCAGGGCGAGGGCAACAACTTCAGGGCGTTTCGTGAAAAAGCCCACCTTCCCGGCGGCTTGGAGGGCGCGCTGTTTGGGCGCATGGTGACATCCGATCCCGCAGCCAACATCGATGCCGCAATTCACGTGGCCCACGCATTCACCGTCCACCAGGAGGAGAGCGAAAGCGACTACTTCTCCGTCGTTGACGATCTGCAGAGTGACGACGAGGACGCCGGCGCGGCGCATATCGGAGACATGGAATTGACGGCGGGATTGTTCTACGGCTACGTGGTTGTAGATGTTCCGGGACTCATTTCCAACTTGGAGGGATGCACGGCGGAGGAATGGTTGACTGAGGACCGTACACTCGCCGCAAACGTCGTCGAGCATCTGACCCATCTTATCGCGACGGTCTCTCCGGGGGCCAAGAAGGGGTCGACCGCTCCGTACACTCGCGCCGATCTGATGCTAATCGAGGCCGGTGGCAGTCAGCCTCGCAGCCTGGCAAACGCTTTCCGGAGTCACTGTCGGGCTCAGGTGGAGAGCGCGGCGTCCGCAATGTCCGATCACTTGGAGAAGCTTGATTCAGCTTACGGAGCAACGGAGATTCGCAGGCTGATGTCTGTCGAGGATTTCGAGTTTCCCGGGGCTCAACGCCTCAACCTAAATGATCTGGCGCAATGGTTGCGGCCGCTGTTCGAGCCGGGAGCGCGGAGTAGCACATGCGCCACCTCATTCTGAATCTGGAAGCGCCGCTCATGGCATTCGGTGGTGAGACGATTGATAACCTGGGAGTGATTCGCCCCTTCCCATCCTCGTCCATGCTCACTGGGCTTCTTGCAAATGCCCTCGGATGGCGGCGTATCGAGCGAGAACGTCATCAGGTTCTTCAAGACCGGCTAATTTTTGCCGCGCGCATTGATTGCGAGCCAGCAGGCGCCGGCACACTAACTGAGTACCAGACCGTGCAAATGGGAGACACGGTAGATCTATTTGCCCAAAATGCTCGTTGGGTAGTCGGGTGGACAACCAGAGGAACGACCGACAGCCGCAGAGGGGATTTAGGCTCAGCCGGTAGTGGGCCTTTCACCCATCAACGATGGCGTGACTATTGGGCCGATATGAGTGTACATGTCGCGCTACGGTTGGAACCTGCGGACGGCGAACTCAATTTGGACGGGCTTGCTGAGGCGCTTAAGGAGCCGGCTCGGCCACTCTTTATCGGGCGCAAGCCGTGCTTGCCATCGAAGAGGTTGTTTGCGGGTTTCGTTGAGGGCGACTCTGTGCTGGGCGCGCTACTTGCTTGGCCACTTATTGGCACGGGACCTTCAACACAGAATATAAGGACAACTTGGCCCATTGGCGAGGGTATGACAGGAATTGATCCAACGGTGACCCAATTGCTCACCGATGAGCGCAATTGGATATCCGGACTTCATGGAGGCGGTCGAGTTGTTTGTCAGAAAGCGCTTGAGCCCCACTTATTCGCCGGTCAACCGCCACTCTAGGATCGACTACTGAAATGACTAATACGACCGCCGCCGACCTCTCCTCTGACATGCAGATGATACGAGCCGAGATTTATGTGCGACGGTTTCAGCGCTGGATGGGATCAAGGCGGTTAGATGATCTTGACCATGCTATGCACTGCCTGCTTGTCGAATGCTATGGGGAGCTCGCACCAAAGCCGTTCAGAGCAATTCTGCCCAGGGGCTCGGCAACCGGCGTCCTGTATGGATATGGAGTCGCTGATGCCGCAGCGCTGCGGGAACATTCGGCAATGTTCGCAGACCCTATACAGGCAGGGATCCTCCCGGCCGAGACTCTGGACAGCAAGGTAATGCCCGGCCATTGGCAAGTCGGGAAACGCCTAGGTTTCGAAATCCGCATCCGTCCCGTGGTACGCATCAACCGCAAGGGAAGCAATAGTCCAGGAACGAAAGAGACACGCGCCGACAGCGGCATACTCAGGCCGGGCAGCGAAAGCGACGCCTATCTGTACGAGGCGCTACAACATCCCGATCAGGGAACCATGGATCGCAGTCGGGAAGAAGTGTATTCAGAGTGGTTGGCCAAGCAATTGGATAGACGCGGTGGCGCGTCACTAGAGGCTCAGCCAGCGAAGTTGGTGTCCTTTCAGCGGACGCGGGCGGTCCGGAAGCTCCGTGGGCGGGGCAGTGAGGGACCGGACGCCGTGCTTCGCGGCACGATTACTGTGACAGACTCGGCGGCATTCGAGTTGCTCTTGCGTAACGGTGTTGGCCGTCACCGTTCGTACGGATACGGCATGCTGCTCTTGCGTCCTGCCTCGTAGTGGGGCATTCTCAGCACCTTAACAACTGGATATGAAAGTCAGGGTTGTTCCCCGCGTTCGCGGGGACAGAAGGGAGGGCTCTCAATGCTGAGGGGCAGATTGGGTTTGGAAACCGCCAGGATCCCCCATGCTGATCGACACGGATTGCTATGGCTGTCCAGAGGGGCCCTCATCGTTCGTGACGGCACACTCCGCTTTGAACGCGCACCGACATCCGACAGTGGGAGTCCGCAGGAGAGCGGCGAGTATGGTATACCCTTCCAAACCCTGTCCATGATTCTCCTAGGTCCCGGCTCCACGGTCAGCCACGATGCTCTGCGACTTATGGCTCGTCATGGCACAGCGCTAGTCGCCGTCGGCGAGGATGGCGTCAGATGCTATACGGCGCCTCCCTTGATGCCAGACACATCGGAGATTGCCCGGAAGCAGATGGTGGCCTGGGGTGATGCTGAAGGTTTGCGAATTACCATCGCCCGAAAGATGTATGCGATGCGGCTGGGGGAGGTCCTGCCCCACCAGGGAATCGAGGCACTCCGTGGCATCGAGGGCACGAGGATGAAGCGCACCTACCAGACTTTGGGGGAGCGCTACGGCATTCAGTGGCGACGGCGACGATATGACAGAAATGACCCTATGAGCGCGGACATCCCCAATCAGGCGATCAATCACGCGTCCGTTGCCGTTACCTCCGCGGCTGTCATTGCCACCATGGCGGTGGGGGCGATCCCGCAACTTGGCTTTATCCATGAGCACAGTGGGGAAGCATTCGCGCTCGATGTTGCCGATCTGTTCCGGGACTCAATCCTCCTTCCCGCAGCCTTTCGTTCCGCCAAGGCGATTATTGACAATCCACGTCTGGACGTGGAGCGAACAACGCGGCGAACAACCGGCGAGCTCCTGCGGGAAGAGAGGGTTATCGCGAAGATGATTGACCGCATCAAGGCCTTGTTCGACGATATTCCGATAACTAGGAGCGACAGCCCGCCGTCCCTTGACAAACTTGAGGATGAGGAACGGGGCGTGTGATGACAATCGTCGTCACAGTAAACGTAGAGGCTCGATATCGGGGATTCCTCGCATCAGTCATGCTGGAGATCGCCCCGGGTGTTTACACATCTCCGGCCATGACCAGCGGGGTACGTGACCGCGTCTGGGACGTACTCGTCGAATGGCACTACGAGTTGCGCAACGGATCCATTGTGATGACATGGCGTGATCCAACTGCCGTCGGGGAGCAGCGCATACGCACGCTGGGAGAAGCGCCCAAAGAGATCGTCGACGCTGACGGAGTGTACCTCGTGAAGTACAACTGAGGCAGGAATACCCAGGCAGATCATCCGAATCAATGATATATGTGCAATTGGTATTATTGCGTCGCAAGGGGGTTCCCCCGCCCACGCGGGGATAGACCGGCTAGTTAGTTGGTTACACTACAGCCATGTTGGGTTCCCCCGCCCACGCGGGGATAGACCTTCGTCGTCGTCCCTGAAGATGCCGATTATCAAGGTTCCCCCGCCCACGCGGGGATAGACCCGCGGGAGATTCGCTTAGCGGCTCTCTCTTTTCGGTTCCCCCGCCCACGCGGGGATAGACCTGAGTTTTATGGCGCGAATCCGGACGGGACTGGGGTTCCCCCGCCCACGCGGGGATAGACCTGGCCCCGGTTTCCTAATTTATGGCATGGTTCGGGTTCCCCCGCCCACGCGGGGATAGACCCCGACCTGCCCCTATTGCGGCGCTCCCGTCTCGGGTTCCCCCGCCCACGCGGGGATAGACCCACGATCCGCTGCATCCGGTGTTCTCACAACCGGGTTCCCCCGCCCACGCGGGGATAGACCCTAGTAGTAGTAGGGGCGCTGCCAAAGTGCTGCGGTTCCCCCGCCCACGCGGGGATAGACCGTGAATCAGCGTCGATCCCGGCCGGGCGATTGCGGTTCCCCCGCCCACGCGGGGATAGACCCGACCTGCGCCTTCGCGGAGTAGCGGTCATCGGGGTTCCCCCGCCCACGCGGGGATAGACCGACCACTGAAAATATGAGCATGCGCGATCGGAGGGTTCCCCCGCCCACGCGGGGATAGACCCGGCTGATCCAAGGTGGTTGGCGGCCGCCAAGCGGTTCCCCCGCCCACGCGGGGATAGACCCTTCTACAAGGCGGACGACCTCCAGGTGACCATGGTTCCCCCGCCCACGCGGGGATAGACCCATGTCGTCGGGGTTCAAGATGCCGATTATCAAGGTTCCCCCGCCCACGCGGGGATAGACCCATACGGCCGTTAGGCTGTGGCCGCTACGAGTGGGTTCCCCCGCCCACGCGGGGATAGACCGCGAACAGGCTGGGCGAGTGGTCGGGTACGGAGGGTTCCCCCGCCCACGCGGGGATAGACCGTATGGCGTCAAGGTGGCAATCTATGAGCCTGCGGTTCCCCCGCCCACGCGGGGATAGACCCATGCCCAGCCCGCAGCACGACGTGGCCCTCCGGGTTCCCCCGCCCACGCGGGGATAGACCGTGAATCAGCGTCGATCCCGGCCGGGCGATTGCGGTTCCCCCGCCCACGCGGGGATAGACCGACTAATCCCCGCCGGTATTATCAGCCTGCCGGGGTTCCCCCGCCCACGCGGGGATAGACCCTCTGTCCGTCATGACGCTCGCGATCGGTTATCGGTTCCCCCGCCCACGCGGGGATAGACCCGGCGCGGAGGTATTCAGCGAAGCTCGCGAAGGGGTTCCCCCGCCCACGCGGGGATAGACCCTGCTGTCCGAATGGTACGCCGGGCACGTTGAGCAGGGTTCCCCCGCCCACGCGGGGATAGACCCGGGAGTGGGTGCAAGGAAAGATGACGGAAGCCGGTTCCCCCGCCCACGCGGGGATAGACCGACGTAGTAGCCCACGTCAATGAGCTTGCCCGCGTTCCCCCGCCCACGCGGGGATAGACCGACTTGATGGCTTTGAACATTGCCTGCCGGCTCGGTTCCCCCGCCCACGCGGGGATAGACCCCGGATATACGAAGAGCAGGGGATTGGGGAGGGGGTTCCCCCGCCCACGCGGGGATAGACCCGGCAGCCCGCAACGCTGCCTCAATGGCGGCTCGGTTCCCCCGCCCACGCGGGGATAGGACTGTATCAGCAGAGCATATCAAATGGGCTGAGTCATTCTGGGACGATATCGCCGGAATCTGTGAGTATGGCCGCTTGGCGACTTTCGCCACGCCCCATGAAGCCAACTGGGGAGGCCGTGCAAACTGACTGATTTCTTACATGTTCATTGCTCCATCTGCAAGAGGAGCTTAAGATGGAATAGGTCGCGTATAGAAAAGCGTTCTCTTGGCGCACCGCTTCTCGGAAGGAGACAGAAATATGCCAACTATTGCCGAGATTCAGCAGGCCATCTCCAGCCTTTCCAAGTCAGAATACACGCTGCTTAGGCGCTGGTTGGACAAGTATGACTGGGACGAATGGGATCGTGAGATTGAGGCGGACGCAGCAGAGGGTAAACTCGACTTCTTGGCCAACCGTGTCGCTGAAGCCAAGCGGCAGGGAACCCTGAGAGACCTATAGTGCATCGGACCGAGCCCTCCTTCTGGTCATACTTTGAACAACTCCCTGAATCAGTCCAGAGGACTGCCCGGCGCAACTTTGATCTCCTCAAAGTGGATTCTCGACATCCCTCGCTCCGGTTTAAGAAAGCAGGTCCCTACTGGTCGGTTCGAGTTGGGCGACGTTACCGTGCCCTCGCGGTCGAAGATGATGACAACTTTGTTTGGGTCTGGATCGGCACTCATGCCGAATACGGAAGGCTCCTTGGTCGCTAGACTGTGCCTCTACCTTGGCCAGCGACTCAGCTAATTTGCCTTGTGAGTAGCGCGGGGGCGTCTTCAGGGGATCCCTCCGCCCATGCGGGGATACACCATCGGCGCATTGCCCGTTCCGTCCTCTACCGTCGGTTCCACATGCACGCGGGGCGATGCGTATGGCGATGCGGGTCGAGATTCTGAAGTTTCGACCCGCATCGTATCAGCGTACCTCACCTTGTAGTGAAGCCGGCTGGCCGAACTATCGCTCCGAGCTAAGCCGCATCGCCGCCCTTCCGAACCAGCAGCGCCGAGCACCCCCGCTGGATGGCGTGGTGGACGTAGGTTCGGCCGACACCGTCATAGCCGGTGCGGTAGGCGAATTCGACGTTCGCGCCGTGCGGCATGCGGCCGCCGATGCGGGCGGTCTTGCCATCGTTTTCGCGCACGACCATCCCGCTGCGCTCGCCCTTGCGCCAGCCCAGCACCTTCACCTCGGCGGGCATCACCCGCAGTTCGGCCTTCGACGGTTGGAACAGCACAGCGTGCAGCTTCCTGAGCACCGTCGGCGACGGGCTCCGCTTGCCCGACATGATGCTCGACATGTGACCCGACGTGATCCCCGCCTGCTGCGCGACCTTGTTCTGGCTGGTGTCGTGCGCGTTCATGCGGTCCCAGAGCGCTTGGATGTTGACCTCGGCACGCTCCGCGGGCTTGGCCTCGCCGGAACCCTCCAGGGCGGCCTCAAGCCGCTTCCGCACGTTCACGGTCATGATCCTTTGGCCGCGCGACACCTGCGAGACTTAGGTGCGCGACAGCCCAGCGCGGGCCGCCATATCGCGCATCGTCAGGCCGAGCTCGCGGGCGCACTCGCGGATGTACGTGCTCTAGCCGTCGACGGCCTCCTGTCGAACGCGGACCATGCTCTGTCCGGGCACCTCTCCCAGGACCAGCAATGACCTTCTCCCGCATCTTGGGCGTCCACCCCCGGTGCCCGGTCGCGATCTGCGACAGGTAACCCTTAGTCACACCCATCTTGGCGGCCAACTAACCGAACGTGAGCCCCTTCCGCCGCGCAGCGGCCTGCATCTCAGTCTCAGGCCGCTCAATAATCTTCGTCACGGACATCTCGCTTCCTCCTGAATGGACAAAGCGGGACGCCCCCACGGACGAGACAGTCCCGCTCGCTTGTGTCCCGGCGACGGGACAGTCTCCGTTGGTTTCGTAGCCATGCGTCATGGCCGTTGTGGCGTCGCGTGCCACGCGCTGGCCTAGCTCAGACCAAATCCGAGGTAGGCTCATCGATGACTGGCAGCCCACGCCGGCATCCGGGCGCAGGCCACGTGCTGTCGATAAGGGAACTTGGCATAGCTCGCCTACGGTCGGATGCCGAACCGTCACGCGAGTTGAAAGGGATTCAGCGGACGTAGCCGTGCATTTCACCCAAGGGAATGCAAGCCATCACTGCCGCCCGAAGGGAACGCCGGCCTCGGCAGATGCAGAGACTGGCGGTGTGTGAGAGGCCCGCCTAACGACGACCGAGGTCGCTTTCACGGGCACGTCGAATCAGCCGAAGCGCAAGTGGCGTTCCGGCTGGTATATCAACCTGCGAGGCCGCTTTCGCAACCTACACAAACGTTCCCACCGTTCGGGAGCGCGTACGCGACCGTACTGCTCGACGGAGACGACAATCGCCTACATTGGGGTGATGGCACGGGGGCGGTCCTGCTGTCAGCCATGATGCTGCGGGGCGTTTTCAGCGACGATTCCGCCACGAGGCTCGGCCACCTCAGCGTGACGGTCTTCGCGTGCCTCACGCTGCCTATCGCGCCGTTGGTTGTGTTTTGGGCGGTGCCGTATTACGTGTTCGTGCCGGGGCTGTTCTAGGGGCTGTACGTGGCCGCGCTGCTGATCGGCATTTCGCCAAAAGCGGATGTGACGGATGCGACGGAGCCGGTCCAGGTGCTACCCCCGCCGCAGGATACGCCGATATAGGGGGATAAGAAGCGGAATGTCGAGCAGTTTGACACGCAGTCGGGAGCGTGTACTCTTGGCGGCTAGAACGGGGGCTTGCCCTCCGGGGCGCGCCCCTCAAGTGAGGTGAAAGGAGGCGCGTCATGAAACGGTCAGTCATCCGAATCGCCATCCTCGCAGGAACCCTCATTGTGTTTGCGACTCTGTCGGGTCCCGGTTTGGTTGCGGGGCAAGCGACAGAACCTACGGCTGCGGATGACCCGGGTTACAGCATCACTGTTGGGAGCCACACCCTCTCGAACGTGCGGTCCGGGGCGATCATCAGTCAGGCTACGAGACTCCCTGATGGACGTCGCAACAACGGTGAGATGGTCATCGACATTCAAGGCCGTAGAGGGTATGAGGGTGTGGTGTCCGTAAGTATTGACACCCCCACTGCACCATCCGCCTCACTGATGTGTCCTGGCAGCCCCTGGTAACGCCGTTCATGGCCGATGTAGCATTCAGCAGTGAAGAAAAATCCGCGTACACCAAGTCGGAAATCAATGACCCCTTCGAAATAGACCTCATGATGGCGCGCGTGGATATTGAGTACGTTACAGATGGCAACACATTAAGCGATGGTGACGTGGATCACGAGTGTGACAAAGCCATCCACTGGGAACTCCACTCATGCACTAGTGCCCGCAATCAGACAAGTTCGACCAGAATGTGGGGTTGGACCCGTGACGACGGTGACGGGTTCAACTTCCCGCCAACGTATGCCAAGGCAAGAGTCACGGTGTATCCAGACAAGAACCACAGGCACAGTTGCTTTCACGGCCAAACGTACCCCGGTACCCACTGGCACTGCAGAACCGGTAGTAGCTAACCGCCTTGCTCAAAAGCCCAATGTGAAGGCATGACCGCGGGACGTTACGGCGTACTATTAGTCGCAGTTGGCGTCAGCGGGCTCCTTGCCACGGCAGCGCTCGCTGTGCTGATGCTGTCCGGCCTCAAGTGGATGGATGACAACGGCGTTTACGGTGACGCCGAATGGGTTTGGGTCCTCTTCATCGGTAGACTGATCATCGTTCCTATCATGCTTTGTGTGTGCATACGGTTGGGGTGCAGGGCCATGAAGATTATGATGAGACGGGTTGAGGTGTTCCCGCCGACGGCAAACTCCGCCATCACATATTACGGCGTCATCGTTGCCTACCTAATTCTGACCCCTTTCATACCTATATTCGCGGTCTTCACCCCGGCGCTCATCGAAATGATCCTGTATCCCCTGACGGCGATCCTCTTGCTGCTGGTTACCGTTGATGTGATAAGCAAGGCCGGGATTGTGCCGGGTCCTCCGGTCGTGTCACCAGGCAAGGCTGTGCTACTTGCAACAGCTTCCTGGATGGTCGTCATCGGGGCGAGCGTGGCCTATGGCCGGTTCGTCCTGGTAGGGGATGCTGTCAATTGCGCAGCGTGGGAGTGCCCCCCTGAACGAACTGTCAGTGTTCTCGGATTCGTGATCGTCTCGGCAACATTAACCGCTATGGTGACCACTTGGGGTCTGCGATCACCGATGGGGATGTCTCGGGCGGGTACGGTGAGCGCATTAGCGTTCGCAAGCGTCGCGCTCCTGTTTCAGGTCAGCATCATACCCGCGTTTGTCATGCCCTATGATGCCTTTGTGCCAGGTTTCTTCTATGGGGTGTCGGCAGTCGTATTCCTCATTGTGGCTGTTGGGCGTAGGGACGATGAAGAGCCGGTTGGGTCTTCAAGTGGGTTGACCGCTGGCTGATGAGGCGGTGTCTTCCGACTCTGCATCAATCACGCCATTTCTGTCTCCAGGTCTGAGAAGCCGCAGCGGGCCATTGCCGTGCGCTTGGAGCGTAGGCCGCTCCTGTGGCGATCTCATTTCGCTTGCGATACGCCCCAGTGCGGATGAGCCTCTTGCACCGCAGCTTGTGGAGGAGCGGGTGCAGCTCCATCTCCAACGCGACACCGGAACAGCCTGACAACGCAACCATTCTTCACGCAGAACTCGGTGGTGGTGAAGGCGTTGGGGCATATCTGTCCGAGATTCTTGCGGGAGTGCCCCCCTTGCATTCACGGGCGGCAAACTCGTCGTTCTGAATGACTTCTCCCACTAGACAGGGTCGACGGGCAGGCGAGTGGGGTATAAGAGCGTTGCGCGATTAGACGCCCGCCAATCCACTCATCGAGAGTAGCAGTTGCCATCTGGTATGCTGGCAAACGAGCGGGCAGGGTATCCGTTTACCGCACAAGTGCCTACGGCTCTCTGCTCTGTCCGCTCACCACCTTCTGCACGTTTGGAAGATTGGCGAGAAACTGCCACAAGATGTAAAGCACCCCTGTCGCCGAGAAGGCGACGAATATGATGCCATTCAACTTGCCCTGCAGCTTCCGGGACTCTTGCATGAACGTGGCGACCAACTGACAATCCTTGCCCTGCACGAGCGAATCATCAAGGCATGGACTGGCGAGGGCTGCATCGTCCTCGGTCCGTTCGCGGGATGCGCCAATACCTTCTATCGTGGCTGAGCGGCTAGGCATGCACCCACGCTCGGCGCGTCAGCGCCGAAATCGTGACGATCTAATACCACCGTATGGTGGAGGGACACGTCGGGACTCGCTTCTCCAAGCAGATGCCGCAGTATGGGAGCCCCCGATGGTTTCCTGCATTCGCAGGCATGAGGGGATAGGAGGGCCGCTGCCGCTCGCGGTTACAGGTGGACGGGGAGCGGTATAATTGTATCGGAAGCGCGGGACTGAAGCAGGAAACAGTTATAAGCGCGGTGGTACGCGCGTGAAGGTCTGCATATGCATGCGTCCGGGTGCAATCATAAGGGAACTTATGTTCTCCTTATAGTCTCCTCAAAATTGCGCCTCAATGATCAGGAAGGTGCGCTTGCTCTGAAGATCGCACTATTCCGAGAGCGTCGCATCTTCCCGGTATGGCCCCAGCGGATTGTGATTCTTCTGCTGGCAACGGTGACGTTGGCCTTGGTCCTGCCCACTCAACATGTGCCCGTGGCCAACGCCCAGGACAATTCTGCAACCGTGACGCTGGTGACATATGTGAATACCAACGCCACCGAGGGCAGCAGAGGCGATACCGCCGCCATAATACTGGTGCTGAACCGGACGCTGGAAGCCGGCGAGAGGGTGACGGTTCCGTTGGAGTTCCAGGGCGGTACGTTAAATGCGGACTTTCGCCTGCACCTGAATAGACCAAGATTTACCCATAGCCATACTTGTGCGCCCTTTGACTCAACGGTTTGCCATGACTATACGCATGGCGAACAGGGAACCCGAGAGCATGCGCATAACGATGCCAAGAATGTGGCGCTCAGTGGGCAGACGGTCACCTTCACGGGCCCAACCGAGGTGCCGGGAACCCTTCACTATCAGCCGGCGGAAGGTGGCACGCAAGTTGTCATATCTCTGACTGGCAACGAGGACTCCGATATCGAGGACGAGCGGATTAGGGTGTCCCTGGGGAACATTAGCTCCGTCGGCATCAGCGGCGGTGTTACCGGCAAACGATCCGGTTCCGGCTGGTACACGATAGAGGACAACGATAAGCCGCCGGCGGCCGTGAACGTCACCGAGACCAACGGCTCCACAAGCGTGGGGGAGAACCGCGAGACCGATACCTACACGGTGGTCCTGAATAGCGTGCCCAGGAATGATGTCGCTATCACCATCACCTCCGGCAACCCCGGCATGGTGACGGTGAACAAGCTGGGCGGCATCGCCGGCGCCACCCAGACGCTAACCTTCACCTCATCCACCTGGAACCAGGCGCAGACCATCACCGTCACTGGCGTCAACGACCACGTCCACAACCCGGGCCGCTCCTCCACCATCACCCACAGGGCATCCTCGACGGACTCCAACTACAACAACATCAATGTTCAGAATGTGATGGTCACAGTGACTGATGACGACCTCGCGCCGACGCTCGTGGTTCTGAGTGTGAGCGACAGCAGTGTCCCGGAAGACATTGGGCCACAGACGATCAGGGTGCGGGCCCAGGTGGATGGCGCGTCGTTCTTCGGGACAGCGCAGACGGTGGCCGTGACGGTGGCCAGTTCCGGCGGCCAGAACGTGGTCGGCTTCATCGCAACGCCACACTCCTTCCACATCACCATCGACGCGGGACAACGATATGGCGAAAGGACGTTCACCCTCGCGCCGACGGACAACAGCGTCGAAGAGAATAACGAGACGATCACGGTGTCCGGCACGCTGAGCGGCGTGACCGTGACCTCGGCGAGCATCACACTTACGGACGATGACGCCCCTCCGGAGGCTTTGCCGGAGGTGAACTTTGCGGCGGAATCATCCACCGTGAGCGAGAACGCGGGCACACATCATGTCTCCATCACCCTAGATGCCGCGCCATCGACGAACATTTTGGTGAGCTACTACCTAACGGGAGGTACCGCGATCTTGGGATCGGACTTTACCATCAGCGGTATCACCAGTGTGATCGGCACGGTGAGCGTCAGCAGCGGAGCAACGAATGTCAACATCCCCATCGCCATCATCAATGACAGCGATGGTGAGAGTTCCGAGACTATCGAACTGACGATTCGGCAAGGGACAAATAGCCCGTACACCCTGGGCGATGACATAGATCATACGGTGACAATCACTGATGATGATGGGACGATCCCCCACCGACAGCAATATCGGCCTCCAACACCATCGCCGATGGTGAACTTTGCCACGTCCTCGTCAAGCGCGGGGGAGAGCGCGGGCACGCGCAGCGTCTCCCTCACCTTGAACCCCGCGCCGACATCTGCCATCACGGTGCGCTATGCTCTGTCGGGGACGGCTCTCCGGGGAACGGACTACACGATCAGCCGTGTCAACGGCAACACTGGCACGGTGAGCGTCAGCTCGAGGGCGACACGTGTGACCATTCCCATCGCTATCACCAATGACAGCGATAATGAGAACAACAAGACCATCATCCTGAGGCTGACGGGCGGCACGGGATATGTTTTGGGGACAAGGCGGTCACATTGACTGACTATTATCGATGATGATGCGCCGCCCACCGATCAGTCCCCAACGAATCCGCCCCCCACTGATGAGCCTCCCACGGATTCGCCGCACAGTGAGGTCCATATTGAACTACCGCCCAATGAGCCCCCAAAGTTTGTTGAGGGAGATACGGCTGAACGGAGCGTTCAGGGACATCTGGACCATGGCGTGCCTGTCGGTGCCCCGCTGACGGTGACCGATCCCGACTCTCGAAGGTTCGTGTGGATGCCCATACGAGGCGATGGGCACGATTGGAATTATTTTGAGATTGACCGCGACACCGGCCAGTTGCTGACGAGGTTTTCTCTTGATCCCGAACGACGGGACAAGTATGAGTTGATGGTGCGCGTTCAGGATTATCTGGGGGCACTGGACAGTATCCGGGTTTTTGTATCGGTGTTTAACGCTCCGCCGCCTGTGCAGGAATCGACGCCGCCCGAGTCAACGGTCACGTCGGAACCGACACCAATGGTGGAGCTGACCGGCACACCGGCGCCGACCGGGACGCCTCGACCAACGAATACGCCGCGTCCGCCGAAGACACCGGAGACAATGTTAACAGTGGAGCCGACCAGCACGCCGAGACCCGTTCCGATGGCGACAGCGGCCCATGTAGACGATGATTCAGGCAGCGGCAATTCCCAAATATGGATTGTGGGCTTGCTCGTGATTTGGATTATCGTCCTCATCGGGGCGCTCACCGTCGCCAACATCCGTGACAGAAGGCGCGCTAATCGCTAACGCCCTCCCACTTTTGGTCATTCTGGTGAAGACCAGAACCTACGCTCGGTGTGCAGCATCGAAAACCTCTTTCCCGCAGGGGGAGCAGAATGTTATAGATATAGCGACTTGCGTGAGGCCGTTTGGTTGACGGAATGACCGGTCTGGGCGGACGACTGCCTAGTCTGTGCCCGGGTTGGCGCCCAGATGGTATCCGGGCGTTGCGAACCGTTTCAACAAAGGCGTGGGGGGAATATCTTGTTGCGCAAACGTCGCACGTGCACGCCCCGGCTCACGTACCGCCGAAATAGTCGTATCACCAAATTACATCCAGAAGGGCGGTGCACGTAAACACGTGGCCGGGGCGAGGAAATGACCACTCTAACTTTTCCAACCGCACCTTGTGGACGGGTGACAACCTCGACATCTTCAGGGACAACGCTTTCATGTTGGACGCCCCCTGGATCACGGTGGTGGGCTGCGGCGGGACGGGCGGATTCGTCGCCGAGGGCCTCTACCGACTCTTCCGGGGACGGCAGGCCAACATCGTCCTGGTCGACTAGAACCGGGTGGAGCCCCACAACCTGCTCCGCCAGAACTTCTACCCTGGCGACGTGGGCGTCTTCGAGAGCCAGGTACTCGCAAACCGGCTGGCCAAAGCCGACGGGCGGCCCGTCGGCTACTCGGTGTACCCGTTTCGTGAATACGAGGACCAGCCCCACGAGCACGGCTACCCCAGTCTCCCAGCCTACCGGGAAAGCCTCATCATCGGCTGCGCCGACAACGCCCTTGCACGAAAGGCGATGGCGGAGTGCCTGCCGGGTGACCCGCGCCGGTGACTCATCGACGCGGGCAACGACACCAACTGAGGACAGGTCCTCGTCGGCAACGTCTCCGGCAACGTGAGCTGGGACAAGCCACCCTTCTCGGGCGACACCTGCTACCTGGCCCCGGCGCCCACTCTCCGCGTACACCAGCAGCGTGTCCTACGCCCCCCTTGGGCCTCCGCCGAAGAATCTCCGGTAGCCGGTGCCGCTGTCCTCGTCCGGAGCCTCCCAGATCAGGGGCGCCTTGCTGCCGTGGCTCACCGAGGCCGTGAAGTTTGCCTGCGGCAGGTTCCGGGCCGGCAATCGCTGTGCGCTCGCGCGCGCCCTCCCGCAGAGATTGGGACGGGTTCCGTACTCTCGGCTATGACTCCTCTCCCGGCCACGGCGTGGACTGGCCCCAGCGGTCACCGCCCCAGCAGGCGACGGTGCCGTCGGTCCTCACCCCGCAGGTGTGGTTCTCCCCGGCGCTTACCGAGGCGAACTGCCCCTCCGGCGGCGTGGCCTTGCCATATTCGTCATCGCCCCAGCAGGCGACGGTGCCGTCGGTCCTCACCCCGCAGGTGTGGATCCCCCCGGCGCTGACGGAGGCGAACTGCCCCTCCGGCGGCGTGGACTGGCCAGCCCTGTTCGAGCCCACGCAGGCGACGGTGCCGTCGGTCTTCACCCCGCAGGTGTGCGAGTCCCCGGCGCTGACCGAGACGAACTGCCCCTCCGGCGGCGTGACCTCGTCAGTATCAAAATAATTGTACCTGCCCCAGCAGGCGACGGTGCCGTCGGTCTTCACCCCGCAGGTGTATCTATGCCCGGCGCTGACCGAGGCGAACTGCCCCTCCGGCGGCGTGGTCTGGCCATCCCTGCCATAGCCCCAGCAGGTGACGGTGCCGTCGGTCCTTATCCCGCAGTTGTGGATCCCCCCGGCGTTGACCGAGGCGAACGTCCCCTCCGGCGGCGTGGCCTCGGCAGAGCCGTAACCGCCCCAGCAGGTGACGGTGCCGTCGGTCCTCACCCCGCAGGTGTGGATCCCCCCGGCGCTGACGGAGGCGAAATTCGCTCCTATCCAGATGTTTGCTCCGTCGACTCTGACTCGGGCTCTCAGGTCGTACAGGTTGCCCACCTCCGCCGGTATCCCTCCAGTCAGCTCGTTGTCGGACAGGTCCAAAACTTGCAGGCTGGCAAGGCCGCCCAACTGCGCGGGTATCTCCCCGGTCAAGGCATTGTCGGACAAATCCAGAACTTGCAGGCTTCCAAGGCTGCCCAACTGCGCGGGTATCTCCCCGGTCAAGGCATTGTCGGACAAATCCAGAACTTGCAGGCTTCCAAGGCTGCCCAACTGCGCGGGTATCTCCCCGGTCAAGGCATTGTCGGACAAATCCAGAACTTGCAGGCTTCCAAGGCTGCCCAACTGCGCGGGTATCTCCCCGGTCAAGGCATTGTCGGACAAATCCAGAACTTGCAGGCTTCCAAGGCTGCCCAACTGCGCGGGTATCTCCCCGCTCAACTCTCTGCCTGCCAGGTTCAAGGCTGCGACGCGTCCAGTGGCGTCCACGGAAACGCCTTCCCACGTGCCGAGGGGCTCTCGGCTCAGCCAGTTGTCGAGGTGGTCCGGCTGCCCCCAGGCGTTGTACAGGGCGATCAAGGCTTCGGTGTCGCCGGGGTGGTCTTCGGGAATGCATACCGGAATCTCGCCGGCGTAGCCTGCCCCGTCGCTCAGGACGCTGGATATGCATCCGCCAAGCTGGTTGCCGTCGAGCCTGATCGCCTCCAGGGTGGAGACGAGGTCATCCAACTCCGAGGGAATGTCCCCGGTCAGTTGGTTTTCTGCCAGGTCCAGTGATTGCAGATTTCCAAGGCCGCCCAACTCCGAAGGTATCTTTCCGGTGAGTTCGTTGCCGCCGAGGTTCAGCGATTGCAGGTTGGCGAGACTGCCCAACTCCGCTGGCATCTCTCCGGTTAGCTCATTGTCCGACAGGTCAAGCGTCGCCAAATCGGAGAGGTCAGCAAGCCAGGAGGGGATCCCTCCGGTGAATTCGTTGCCACTGAGGTCCAGTGTTTGCAGGCTGCCGAGGCCGCCCAGCTCCGAGGGTATCTCCCCGCACAGCCGGTTGTCCGACAGGTCAAGCTCCGCCAGGTCTTCGAGATAGCCAAGCTCCGGCGGCGGCGCGCCGCTCGCGCCGGTCAGCGTCAGGGTCGTCAGGGCGGTGAGGTGGCCCACCTCGGACGGAATCTCCGCGCCGCCCAGGTTGACGGCGAGTGCGACGACGCGGCCGTCCTCGCCGGTGGTGACGCCCGCCCACTCGCTGATGGGCGCACGGCCTGCCCAGGTGCCGCTTTCGTCCCAGCTATCGCCGTTGGTGGCGTCGAAGATGGCCAGCAGCGCCTCCCTGTCGGTCTCCGCCGAGGTCTGCGCCGGGGGCGGGTTGGCCGGCCCGGGTGAGCAGGAGCCAGGCTCTATAGTGGGTTCCGGGTTTGTGCCGATGCCGAGGATTCCTTCGCGCGTGGGTTCGGCGTCGTCGGCCTCCTCCGTCGCTTCCCGCTCAGCCGCCCGTTCGAGGAGCTCGCCGAGAGTTCCCTCCTCTCCAGGATCGCCCTCATCACTACAGGCCGCGAGGCCCATTGTGAGGAACAGCGCAAGGACGATGCTCAACAGGGTCCCGTATCTTCTCGCTCTACCGGTCATATTCTTTACCTCCCGGTCTCAATTGCGCCATAGCCACCACGCGCCGGAAACGCCTCCAAGGCGATATGACGTCCACCCCCGGCTGAGCACTGGTAGCATCAGCAGAAGGGCAGGCCGCCAAGGTCAGATCTGTTCAACCTCACCTGGTCTTCCAGATCGCTTGGCACGCATCCGCTCAATTGGTTGCCGTTGATCCACAGCGATGTCAGATTGGCGAGGCTGCCCAGTTCCAGCGGTATCTCCCCGCTCAATGAGTTGTCGGAGAAGCTCAGACTTTCCAGGTTGGCGAGGTTGCCCAGCTCCAGCGGTATCTCCCCGCTCAACTCGTTCTCGCTGAAGGACAGCCAGTACAGGTTGGCGAGGTTGCCCAGCTCCAGCGGTATCTCCCCGCTCAACTCGTTGTCTCCGAGGGACAGTATTTCCAGGTTGGCGAGGCTGCCCAGCTCCGGTGGTATCTCCCCGCTCAACTCGTTGTCTTCGAGGGACAGTATTTCCAGGTTGGTGAGGCTGCTCAACCACGGCGGTATCTCTCCGCTCAATTGGTTATCGTCGAGCCACAGCACTTCCAGGTTGGCGAGGCTGCCCAGCTCCGGCGGTATCTCCCCGCTCAAATCGTTGTCGAAGAGGCTCAGCCATTCCAGATTGGCGAGGTTGCCCAGCTCCGGCGGTATCTCCCCGCTCAAATAGCTTTCGCCGAGGTCCAGCTCTGTCAGATTGGCGAGGTTGCCCAGCTCCGGCGATATCTCCCCGTACAAGTAGTTCTCCTGCAAGCGCAAGGCTACGACGCGGCCGTTGGCGTCCAAGGAAACGCCTTCCCACGTGCCGAGGGGCTCTCGGCTCAGCCAATTGTCGAGGTCCGGCTCCCTCCAGGCGTTGTACAGGGCGATCAGCGCCTCGGTGTCGGCGGGATGGCCTTCGACAGTACATACAGATATCTGGCCGGAGTAGCGGCCCCTGTCTCTCAGGAGGTCGGACATACATCCGCTCAACTCGTTCCCACTGAGGCGCAGCTCTCTCAGGTAGGTGAGGTTGTCCAGCTCCGGCGGTATCTCCCCGCTCAACTGGTTCTCGCCGAGGGACAGCGTTCTCAGGTAGGCGAGGTTGCCCAGCTCCGGCGGTATCTCCCCGCTCAACTGGTTCTCGCCGAGGGACAGCGTTCTCAGGTAGGCGAGGTTGCCCAGCTCCGGCGGTATCTCCCCGCTCAACCCGTTCTGGTAGAAGTGCAGATCCGTAACGCGTCCGGCGTCGTTGGTGATGACGCCCAACCATTCGCTCAGGGGCGCGTCGCTCAGCCAGTTTTCATTCCTCTCCCAGTTTGGGCCGTCCGTTGCGTTGTAGAGGGCAACCAGCGCCTCCCGGTCCGTTGCCGCCGAGGTCGCTCGCGCGCGGGCTCGGCGGCAACGGCCTCCTGCGCGGCTTCCGGCTCAGCCGCACGCTCGAGGAGCGAGCCGAGAGTCCCCTCGTCTCCGGGGTCGGCCCCGTCATCGTCCCCGGCCTCCCGCGTCGCTTCCTCCTCAGCCGCCCGTTCGAGGAGCGAGCCGGGAGTTCCCTCCTCTCCAGGATCGCCCCCGTCGTCGGTGCAGGCCGCGAGGGCCGTCGCAAGCAACAGCGCAAGGACGACGCTCAATAGGGTCCCGTATCTTCTCGCTCGGCTACTGGTCATGCCCTTTCCTCGAATACGTGGATCGATACCGAGTTGTTCAGGCCATCCCTAGAACCCGCTGCCGTAGTCGCCGAACGAGTCAAACTCGTCCAGGCCACAGACAACTTCAGCCCTGACTCTGCTGCCGCTCTGCCTCACGGCGAGGTCGTCGCAGTCGTCGGTCCCAGTCGTCCTCAATGGCGTCCTCGGCCCGTTCGGCGTCTCGCTCGGAATCGAATTCAACCAACATCACGAGCTTGCCTTCCCGTGAGTTCTCTTTTTCCACCGACACCCCTGCGGCCTCGCAGCCGTCCCATGTGTTGTCGCAATTTCCGGCGCCTAGTCCTACACGCAAGCACCCGGAAGGGAGGTCTCTCCATACATCACCCATCGCGTCATCGAGCGACGATCCGCCCCTGTCGCGCCGCCGGAGCATGTCCTCCATATCCTCCTCGTAATAGGCGATGAGGACGGCGCCGCCGGGCAGGAAGGCAAACGCCTCCCACGTGCTCGACGAGTCCACCCATACTTCCACTCCGTCGATCTCGTCGTCGTCGTAGCCCCTGTCGTCCAGTTCGTCCCTCAGGTCACGGTCGTCCGCTCCGCCTAGGAGGTAGACGTCGCCCCCGCCGTCTTCTTCGGCGTATGCCATGTAGTCCAGGCCCCGGAGGTCAATGTCGTAGGAGTCGAAATCCCAGTCGGATTCCACGCTTCTCCGCAGGTCACTGAGGTCGTCATCATCTTCAATCGCGGCAACATCGACGTAGAGCACGCCCTCGGCGTCGCCCGAGAGCATTTTGATGAAGTCTTCCGCGCTCCCGCCTCCGCCACCACCTCCGCCGCCGACGACCCCAAACAGCAGCAACAGCGGCAACAGCACGATGACCGCCGCAAGAGCAAGAAGCAGAAGCCAGATCCGCAAGCTCAACCGGGCAAGAACGTCCTTCATGAATGCAGCGCCGCGACCCGCTTGGGGAAGCGCCGTCCCGGAATCGTCCTCGCCAGGGCCGGAGTCGGCTGCCTCCGCTTGCGATGTTCCCGTCAGCGAGGCATCCATGCGAGCGTAGGCTCCCATCCTCGCCAGGAGCCAGATCCCTGCACCCATGAGAACGACTCCCGCTATCGTTGTCAGAACCAATCCAGGTCCGACCGATATCTCCACGTCCTCGCCGGCGAGGATGCCCAAGACAGCGTAGGAGTTTGCCAGGTCTGAAAGCTCGGACCAGTCCACGATGCCAACCAGAGCCACAAGCCCACCCAAAAGCAGTACAAGCAGTCCGCCGATGATGCGGCGGCCAGCCACGTGCAGGGCCACACCACCCAACGCCACCAGGCTGGATATGAGGGCGATAACCCCGTCAGACGACTCGATTCCTGTTAAGCTCTCCGAAACAGAGCGGGAATCAACTGATGCCCATTCCAGGAACTGCGCTGCGAAAACCACCACTCCCGCCCCAACTGCCACCCAATGCGCAGGCCGAATCCTTGTCAGCATGGCGGGCCCCCTATGCCGCCGGCGTTGACCACCCTCAGCATTCTTTGCAGCGGAGCCGGGGGACGCTGCGTCGGTTGCACCCAAAGCAAGGCCCGTTTGGGCCGCCTCGCCGGACCCGGCTACCTCCGCACCCGACGCGCCCTGTTTCTCCAGCAGCGCCTTCACATAGGCCACGGTGTGTGGCGGCATGGTCAGCACAGAGCCATGACGGATCTGCGACGCTCCTATCGCCCCAAAGGCCAGCAGCGCAAGCCAGAAGGACACGGAGCTGAAGTAGAAGACGAGGATGATCAGGCCGAGGGCGGCTATCGCTATCCGCACCTCCACCTGGACGGCGGGTGGCAGAAAGAAGGTCCCCACCGCCGCCAATCCCAGAATCCCCAGGAGCACGGGGTAGACCAGGGAGAGGCCGCTGGTCGCAAAGCCGAAGACGGACAGCAGGGCGATGGCTCCCAGGGCGGGAACGATGTACTCTTCCTTAATTCTCACATCTTCCTCCTAGCCGGCTTCCTCACGGCGCTATCCCCAAAGGGGGCGTTCGGAGGGGCAGTTGGGCGCAGGCAGCCTAATGACAAGACGCGCGGATACGCCGCCCGGAGATAGGCGGGGAGGGAGGGTTCTGAGGCGGGAGTGGGGCCGGAGGAGAGGGAAGGGAGTAGGAATGCCCTACGTGATGCGGGCTTCCTAGAGGTATTAGAACATATGTGTCGGGGGGGGGGGTAACAGTAACGCGCGCACTCGCGCTGTGCGGCTGCTCAGGGACGATGGGCGAACGAGGGCGGAGCGGCGGGACGCGGCCTCGCCTAGAGACAACCGACCCATTGGCGATGCTGTCGACCAGGAAGCGCCTCTGTGAACGATTACCATGCTCTCATCGCTTTCATCATGGCGTCCGCCCCAAACACTCAATATACACAAGAACAAGCTCTACTGTAGCAATGGTACTATACGCCAACTATGGCGCGGCGCGCAACTGAGTGGGGGCGAACACGGCGGGTTGCCGGGCTTCGGCGGGCGAGGCCGAAAGGCGAGAATGCCAGGATGCGAAAAAGGGGCGGATGAGGAGGAACGGGGCAGTCGGGTTTCAGCTACTGCCTGGACTGTATGACGACTCTGCCACCGTCCTCAACGTCGATGTTCAGGTTGTGGCGGTCCAGGAGCAGCATACCCACAAGCGGGGTGCTGCCCAACGCGTGGGCCTCAATGTGCCGTGGCTGACCGTCCCAAAGAGCAATGACGCGATGTACACTGAAGCCGACTTCGGTATCGTCAGCCAAGGTCGCCCTGCTACTGAACACATGGGGCAACTCTAACTCCGCCACCAGTGACGGCGGCAAGGTCAAAGCGCCGCTGTAGCCAGTGTCTATCACGGCATTTGCTTCCCGCGCCTGTCCTTCCGGCCCACGGAGTGACAGGGGCACGATTGCTTCGCGATTTGCGTTCACAAAGCCCTCTATCACTCGATTCTTCGAGGGCGATGACCTCCGAAGCTCACCAGCGCTCGATGCCCCACCCTCACTGCCCAAACATCAGGGGCGGGACGCCGTTCTCGCAGGGCGTCCGCTGCGGCAAGGGCGGTGTCGGCGATGGTGTAGTCCCCGCTGTCCACGTCGATAGCCACGACCTCCCCGTGGTGGTCGGCCTCTACCCGCCGCCGGATGTCTCGCTCGTAGATCTCGTCGCCCAGACGGGCGGTCTCTTCTATAGGGAGAGTTGGCGCAATCAGTCTGGGTGCGGGGATGTCTGCGTCCCTCTTCACGGCCCGCTCCTACACCCCCCCCATTTTACCATCTTGTGAGACATAGGAAAATGCTATACATGAGTGCGGACTCCCTGAACCACTAGGGAGTCATCCGAGAAGAGTCTTGGCCGTCACACTACAGGAATCGCAAGCCCTCGGTGTATCGACAGGCTACCCAGCCACATTTCAAAGACGGAGGTATCCACCGTATGCGATCGTGTTCTATACTCTGTCGCGGTATGACTCATCCAATTTGAGTCCACCAGACGTGACAAGATCAAGAACCTCTGCCGTTAGGTTCAAGCTAGAGGTCTAGGTTATGGAGACGATTGGAGGTGTTTGTGATATGCGACGCCACAGCAAGCCAAAGGCTCGAATCTTTGCGACTGCCGCGGTTATCCTACTGGTGGCGGCAATCGCTGCCTGTGACACTTCCTACAATCCAACTTCCACTCCGACTGAAACTCCCGGCACAGCAGCATCTCCGGCTTCCTCAGGGGCCACTGCGCCTGCAACGTCTGGCGGCGCCTCGACGACGATTCCCGATTGGGACCTCGATGAAACATCCAATGGGCAAGACCTCATCGACCTTCTTGATCCAGAGGAAAGTTCCTGCGTAGAAGCTAAACTCGGTTCAGGCTTTCAGCCCTTTCTCAGAGCGCCTTTAGTAGATCAGGGGTCAGAAGGCAGCGAGGACGGGCTATCCTCAGCCAACGAGTGCTTTACAGAGAAGCATCAAGCTGCTGCCAGCGTTGCGATGCTGAACGTCGCGGCCGGAGGATTGAGCGTCGAGACCCGAAGGTGCGTATCGGATGTTCTGTTAGAAAACCCGAGTGCCGCGCTGTTCCCTTGGTCTGACGAGGATGGAGGCGGCCCTGGAATGCTACAGGTCATGGCGTGCCTAACCCCAGAGGAGGCCGCAGCGCTGACGCCGCCCGATGAAGACCCTCCTCCAGACACAGCAGGACTCGCGTGTCTGATGGAGGAACTCAAAGGGACATCCTCGGGGGAGCGCATCATTGCCGTCCTCTCGGGCGCAGATGCGTCTGGGAAAGGGCTGACGATGGAGGAGAGTGCGGTGCTTGGTCAGGCTGTGGAAGCCTGCGGTATCGAAACTGATTTCGACTTTCCCGATCCGGCGGAGACCGGGGCCTCTGATGACGTGACGCGGCCCTCGGACCCGGGGGGTGTCGGAGGAGGCTCCGGCCAGTGCACGGTCGGCTTGATGCTGTATCCGGGAGACGAATGCTCCATAGGCGACTTCACTATGAAGATTCGAGAGGACGGCGCGGCGGTACTTGACGGCAACATCGGCGGCATAAGCATGGGCAACACCGTGATGGAAGCCCAGAGCATAAATCTGAACCGGTTCGGTGCCAGCAGGAGCGGTTCTACTTGGACTATCGAGAGCCTGCCGTAACCGCTACGGCCAGTTGCATATAGATGTAGGGGAAAGGTGACATGCAGAGGTGGCTGCAACTTGGGATTGCGCTAACTGCCCTGCTAACCACCCTACTGTTGGCCTGTACGCCAGATGCGGCGACGCCTGAGGAAGCCCGCACGCCTGAATCGACATCGACGCAAGCCCCTACGGCGACGCTTGAGCCAGGCCCCACCTCGACACCAGAACCAACCACTACAGTACCGGTACCTACTCTGAGAGTGACTCCTACCGCTACCTCTGATTCTCCTTCACAGAGGACAGTGAGTATGGACGTTTGGCGTGGTCTTGTGGTCGCCCCAGAAGAGCGCTGCTCGCCGTACGACTCTGACGATTATCCTTATTCTCAGTCTGTCGAGCGACACATCGTCGCCAGCATGGACGGCAGCGTCTACAGCCCATACACGGGAAGGTGGTTCGATAGCGCGTCCGAAACCGACATTGAGCACATCGTGGCGCGCTCCGAGGCTCACGACAGCGGCCTCTGCGCAGCGGATGATGCAACGAGACGACGGTTTGCCTCCGACCTGATCAATCTCACCTTGGCTAGTCCTACGGTGAATCGGTCTCAGAAGAGCAACAAGGACGCTGCCGAATGGCTCCCCGACCTGAATCGGTGTTGGTTCGCAAACCGCGTGGTCGAGGTTCGGAACAAGTATGACCTGACTATCGACAAACGCGAGAGTGACGCACTGGAGATCATCTTGGCGAGTTGCTCGTTCACGGACATGATTGTGCAAGAAGTTCCCGCCCAGACTGCCACTCAGGTTCCTACTCCAGAAGAAGGCAGTAGCAATAACGCACTCGAAAGGTACGACGACAACGGGAATGGCCGCATCACCTGCGCAGAGGCGCGCAACCACGGCATAGCCCCGGTGCGCCGAGGGCATCCTGCGTACGAGTACATGAACGACGCCGACAATGACGGTGTCGTCTGCGAATGATTAGGCAGGCTCCCGGACCGTTGATCGCAATGCCAGGTGTGTTAGATAGACACCACAGGCGGCCTTACCAAGATCGAGCGACTTTTTGAAAAGCACGTATAGTGGTATACTACCACCATATCGTAATCCGTTAGGATAGGTGAAGTGCGTTTGAAAGAAGAACTCTCGGTCCCCGAAGTTGCCGTCTACCTCAAAGTGAATGAAGAGACTGTTCGGCGGAATATCCGTTCGAAGCGCCTTGCAGCGATTCGCCACGGTACCCAATGGTTCGTCAGTCGCGACGACCTCTTGGTCTTTGCCTCCAGCTACGACCCCAAATCTGGCCAAGTCAAGCAAATGATCTAGTGATGAGGACTCCTATGCAACAGAAGGAGACACGACGCCCTGCCATGCTAGCCGTGACCGGAGCGGCTACGTCTGTTTCGTTGGAACGACCAGATAAGCCAGCGGCCAATAGAGGCGAGATAGTCCTGTCTTGTGAAGACAACCTTGCTTTCATGAAGAAGCTTCACGACGGCCAAATGAAGCTGGTCGTCACGTCACCCCCCTACAATCTGGGCAAAGACTACGAGGACAAAACATCCCTTGACGACTACCTTGAGGCTCAGGAGCGGGTAATACGCGAGTGTGTCCGAGTCCTACACCCTCAGGGTTCGATCTGCTGGCAGATAGGGAACTACGTCAACAACGGTGAGATCGTCCCTCTCGACGCTGTCCTCTTTCCCATATTCCGCAATCACGGGCTCAAGCTTCGCAACCGGATTGTCTGGCACTTTGGACACGGTCTACATTCAACGAGGCGGTTGTCAGGGCGCTATGAGACCATCAACTGGTGGACGAAAGGCGACGACTACACTTGGAACCTCGACCCGATCAGAGTCCCGGCCAAGTATCCAGGCAAGCGCCATTTCAAGGGTCCGAACATTGGCAAATTGTCGGGAAACCCCAAGGGAAAGAACCCGAGTGACGTGTGGGAGTTCCCGAATGTCAAGAGCAACCACCCAGAGAAGACGCTACACCCTTGCCAGTTCCCGGTTGAACTCGTGGAACGGCTCGTCCTTTCAATGACCAATGCAGAAGATGCAGTATTCGACCCCTATATGGGAGTCGGATCGTCGATAATTGCCGCTCTCATGCATGGTCGCGCTGCCTACGGGTGCGACATCATCCCGGAGTACGTGGACATTGCCCGCCAGCGAGTCCAACAGCTCAACGATGGTAGTCTCCGCACCCGTCCTATGGGTAAACCTATATACGACCCGTCCAAGCCAAATGGGGGCCATTGATGCAGATCAAGGCTCGTTACTCGCATCTGAACGGCGAGGAGTATCTGCTCGTGCACCGTAAGCACCTGTGGGAAGAGGTTCAGAGCGTTATATCAAAGGTAGATGCGTATGCCTGCCGAACCAAGGTCTCAAGGGAAAAGACCATGCGAGGGAAGTTGCTGTTCTCTCCAGCCGACATGAACCGTGCCTTCAGTGAAGGTCTTGGTCGACTCGGATGGAGCGAGCGACGGAACACATTCTGGGTAACTGACGACGAGAAGATACTTCGCGGTACCTATGCCCTGCCGGAGAGCGAGCAGAGGCGAATCATCGAAGAAGCTGGTCTGACACCCATCATGTCCTACAACCAAACTGACTTCGTGAAGGACAGGGTTGCCGTAGAGGTCCAATTTGGCAAGTACGCATTTGTGGCCCATGACCTGTTTGTGAAACACCTCAGCTTCTATGTCTCCGACATCATCGACGTTGGAATCGAGATACTTCCCATGAAGGAGTTGGAACGAGAGATGTCCTCAGGTGTCCCCTACTATGAGCGCGACCTCTTGAACGTGCTGAGGCAAGGGCGAGGTGTCCCAGCTGTTCCCCTCGTGCTCGTCGGCATTGCTCCGTAAGAGCAAGCGCTTGTAGAGCTTTCTCTCTCTTGGCCACGTTGAATCTGGCCTGTGTCGGTGCTGACACTCGTTGGTTACCTACCAAGACGCTCAATCGTTACTCTCAATGTATGTCTCTCTCCGACCTCCAGTTGCTCAAGGCCCTAAGCCGGATGCCGTTCGTCGAATCGACGGTGTTGGCGCTCATCCTATGGCAAGCGAACATTGGACCTAATCACCGACCACCCGATGATCCCCCGTGAGCACCTGGTCGCCTGGCTCGGCGTCTCTGAGGGGCGGGGCAGCCAGATGATGCACGGCCTGGTGAAGACCTGGGATCTCGTCGGGCGTCACGGCAGACGGGGCAAGGTTGGCTACACCCGTCCGACAAGGGCATCCGCTACGTAACCCACCGGGACCGGTCAAGCTGCCCACCACGCAAGGCATTTGGAGCACGAAGCTCACCACTGACAAAGAGGGACGAAGACAGCACGTGAGCCACCGGATCGAGACGCGGGCGCGGCAGACGAGACACGCCGAAGGCATCACTGGTTCCTGTCGAAGCTTCAGGCCGAGGCCAGGGCTGACCCCAACAGTGGACCATGGTGGTCCGTCCCCACCGCCAGGTCCGACCGGGTCTACAACTGAGGGCAGTCCTCTGTCGACCCCGACGCCGTGGGGCAGATGACCGCCCAAGGACCTTCGTATACCGTTCTACCCTGAGCATGAGCTGCGCCCGTCATCCCAGAGGAGTCTTGACCCGGCTGGACCACCAGACTCAATAGGATCAAGAACTTTTGCGTTGACATTCACGTTTGCGTTATATGACTTGTTTGGCAGCAAGCGTGGTAACTAGCAACTGCGCCTCCCTGCGAGTCGGCCAGATAGACTATGATTACAGGGCGAGATGATCGTCGACGGGATCGAGAGAACGGCATGTACCTACATCAATGTACGGGGAACGGAGAGAAGTGCATGGGTGGTCTCGGCACTAAAGATGTGAGGGGGGCATCTCTGAGCGCAGTATACGACCGTGTGGCCAACGAGTAGCGTCCCAGAAAGAATCGCCTTAACCGAGTACTATTGTACAGGTTCCACGTGCCGGGGAGGATGAACTTCGATTGAAAGTGAAAGTGCCAGTAGCTCCCTATCTCGTCAAGAGCAAGGGTCGGCACAAGCTGGCTTATATCATCTGCCCATCCCCAGACTGCCCAACTGCGGTCCATAAGCACGGTGCAGCACCCGGCCATAGAGTGGCGCACTGTACCATCAATCACCGCGAGACCGAAGAAGGATATGTCCTCCGGCCAGCGACATTAGAAGAGTCAGTACTGATCGAGAGGGCGCGGAGGCACAGGGAGACACACCGCACTGTCACTCATCGCAATGGTGGCGATACTCACAAGCTTCCTCCCGTCCTCCAAGAGGAAATCGAGATCTATCTCTCTAGGTCGGACTGGGTGGAGATAGAGCGCCAATGGTAGAGATTGGAGGACTGCGCAACGCTTTCGTGAAGGTTTCTTCATTTGTTTACGACATACGTAGCGGAGTGTAGTGACGTGCTTCGGAAGAGTCACTCACGGCGACAACTCCGGTTCCTATGGGGTAAATAGGCACATAATTTCCATTTCTTGCTCATCTCAGACCCCCTCCACTATTTTTCTGACTACCGATCAGGCTAAGTATGTTCGTGTCAACCGTCAATCTAAAGGATGAGAATACTAATCTTGGTCGTCGTGTAGCAGTAGGTGGTCTGCTGAATCAACCGTGCACAGCAGGAAGGCACACCGAGGGAGATCTACGACCCACCCTATAGCTTCAGTTTAGTTCGGCGGTTTCGATTCGCGCTACATCAGCCTTGTTCAGCAGGTTCACATCTCCTGTAATTAGAACTACTCGGGCAGTCGCTGGGACAGTCATCATCAACCGTCCACCAGCCATGCGCTGAAGCTTCAGTGTCCGAGTTGGACGTATGAGGGTAGTCGCCTTTCGTCTTATAGCTGCAGGACAGCAACAATTGTTGAACGGCCTGCGGCAAGCTCTCAAAGCCGGTGGCATCATTCACGTCGTACGCAGTTCCACCTTCAGACATGCTGACATAGCGCAATATTATAGTTTGATCCTCTTGCTGCTCATTGGTGCTGCCAAGAGAGGCAAGGAAGACAAGGCAGGCAATCCCCGCCAAAGCGATAGTTCGGTTCTGCATCATCATTACCTCTTCTCAGCAACTCTCCTTCACTTGTTTGGCATGGAGCATGCACGGGAGTCTTCTACTGTCAAACTTGGGGATCGTCCGTGGCGCTGAGCGACTGGGTATAGCTTTCCACCTGCTGTGGGAGCAGCTGCAGGAGTGACGCTCACAAGCCGCTCGGCGACAATCGTGGCAGCTAGCGTCTCCGCAGTAGCCTGTAGGATATAAGTAGTAAAAAGAGGGTAGCAATGGCAGAGGTTACGCTGGTCACATTCCAAGATGGTGGGGATCGTTACATCGCCTACGGAGTGTAGCTGTCGAAGCCGGTGTTCAGAATCCTTGATGACGAGCTGGTGAAGACTAAAATGAGATTCCCCGCCTGCCTGTCGTTCATGCAGTATGCGACAGTTGGTCGTCGTCAGCGACTTGATCTGGACGAGGCATTTGAGCGCTACGGGAAACCCCGTTCATATTACAAATTGAGCCGTGAGCAGAGGGGGCAGTAAAGGAAAAGGCAGGACATGGTGAAGGCGTCGTGGTGATTACCTCGGCACCCTGTGCGGAGTCAGTGGAAGGCCCTTGTTCCTGTTGGTGCGATTCCTGTGGAGCGCAATAAAGGGCGGCGAATAGGAGGCGCGGAATCATTGTCAAAATAGAGCGGATAATAGGAACTTCGTATTCGATGGTCTATGGCGCTGAAGCCGATTCTGGATTTCCGCCCCGTACTCGATAAGGGCAAGATTCTTGCGGGAATGAAGGGCTAGTAGAGTTAAGTGGCAGAAGAGCGAAACTCTGCCTGATGTCGTATCCGGCGGGGTCTTTGCGAATTCGCCATTCTTGGACGGATTTACACTCCTCATCAGGGTCGTTCTTGAGCAGAATGTCTCAGAGCATCCTATCGACATTGGGCTTCCTTCCTGCATCCGGGCGGCGGCAACCGCAGGACCCTCCAGATATAACCAATGTGAAGGTCGTCGAATAGGCTGTTGATCTTATCAGGTCTGGAGGTCATTGACGGGCGGTCTCCCCATCTACTTAAGGCCACTCTGCAAATGACCGTCGAATTTCGGCAAGCAATCTTCCCGCCATGTCCTGTAGGCCCTTGACTGCACTCGTATGGTTATAACAAGCATCGGTGGATGCACAGATTCCCTGCCAACTCATAGGTGCCGGAAGGAGTCCTCGAGTGAAGAAAGCAGAAACAACAAGAACGCAGAGAGACGACACATATGAGCCCGTGGCGCTCTACGCCCGGGTGTCCAGCGATAGACAGGACGTCGATCTGTCCGTCGCGGCGCAGCTGCGGGCGCTGCGGGACTTTGCCGCAAAGAACGGGCAGATCGTCGTGCGCGAATACATCGACGAGGCCGAGAGCGGGCGCATCGCCGATCGGCCCGAGTTTAGGAAGATGATCGATGCGGCCACGGCAACGGACGCTCCCTTTAGGGAGATCCTCGTCTGGAAATTCTCGCGGTTCACCCGCAAGCGCGAGCACGCCGTCGCCTTCAAGTCCATGCTCCGCCGCAAGGGCGTCCGCGTCGTCTCCATCACCGAGCACGCCGATGACACCCCCACTGGCAAGCTCATGGAGGCCATCATTGAGAGCGTCGATGAATTCTATTCCGAGAATCTCGCGCAGGAGGTAACCCGCGGTATGCGCGAAGCGGCGTCGCGCGGCTTCTGGGTGACGTCCAGCTCTCCGTTCGGATACCGGCGCGTCTACGTCCAGGACGGGGCGAAGAAACGCCCCTGCCTCGAACTCGATCCGCCCGCTGACGCCGTGGTCCGCCGGATCTTCGATATGGTGCTCAAGGGGCGGTCCCTCATGGACGTGACCAAGACCCTCAACGCCGAGGGCGTCGCCACGTCAACCGGCAGCACGTGGCGCATCACGTCCATCCACAAGATCCTCGTCAACGAGGCGTACACGGGCACTCTGGTCTGGGGCACAGGCGCTAAGGACGGCATGCCGCCCGTGCGCGTCGAGAACGCCTTTCCCGCCATCGTCACCCATCAAGAGTTTCAGCGGGTCAACCGCCTGCTGAAGGCCCGCTCGCCCAAGACCGTCCATCCCCGGCGCGCCACCAGCCCCTACCTCCTCAGCGGGCTCGCCACATGCGCCCTCTGCGGTAAGGCACTCACGGCCGCGGAAGCCAAGAGCGGCAAGTACACCTACTACGTCTGCCAGTCCATCCTCAAGACGGGCAGCGGCTCCTGTGCGACGCCGCGCATGAACGCCAAGTCGTTCGAGGAGACCATCGTCCACAACCTCCGCGAGAACGTCCTCACCGAGGGCAACATTCGTGGCCTCGTCACTATCCTCGACGAGGAGATGGACGGCCTGGCACACGAACAACGAGGGCGGCTGGAGTCCATCGAGGGCGAGCTTGAGGACGTGAAGCGCCGCTTGACCCGAATCTGGCACGTCATTGAGACGACGGACATGGAGATGGCCGACGCTGCGGAGCGTGTTAGGGAACTTCGAGATCGGAAGGAAAAGCTGGAGCAGGCCGCTGATGAGGCACGGGCCGTGCTGACCGAGCGGCGCGCCCTGCTGGATCGGGCGGAGACCATTGCGGCATTCGCCGCCGATATGAGCGAGTTCCTCAGAACCAGCGAGTTGACCGAGACTCGATCGTTCATCAGGTCATTTGTCAAGGAGATTCAGATCAGACCCGGCAAGGCGACAATTGTCTACACCATCCCCATGCCGGATGACAGTCCTATCGGTGATTCAGATACCGCTGAACTCGTCCTGACCGATGGTGTTCGCAGTACTATACGCGGTGGTGGGCCGCCCGGGGATCGAACCCGGAACCTTGGGATTAAAAGTCCCCTGCTCTGCCAATTGAGCTAACGGCCCTCGTGTGTTTGTCCATGATACGGGCAGAGGTTAGGCGACGGCGTAGGCCTCTGTTTGGTGGGGGGAAGCGCCGATCTTCTCCGGTGGCCAGTATGTCAGCAGGGCTTTGCCGACAATCTCATCCCGTCCAATCGTTCCCCACTGGCGGGAATCCTGACTGGAACGGCGGTTGTCGCCCATCACAAAGTATTCGTCTTCGCCTAGCGTGACATCCCATCCTCTTGTCCGTTGGTCATCGGGCAGCCATGTTTCCTCAATCTCGACGCCATTGACGCTGATAGGGCCGCCGCGACTGTCAAACACGATGGTGTCCCCCGGGAGTCCGATGATGCGCTTGATCAGGTCTAGGTTGTCGCCCTCCGGTGAGTTTAGGACGATCACCTCGCCTCGCTGCGGCGCATGGAACAGGTAGACGTCATCCCCGTCCGGCAGGTCGAAGAAGGGAATCAGGTCGTCCACCGTTTCCCTGTTGAGGCTGAAGTACACGGCTTTGTTGACGATGATGAGTTCATTGTCGTCGATGGACGGCTCCATGCTGCCGCCGGTGACGACGTAATTCTGGACGAGCAACTGCACCACGAAGAAGAGGAGAACTGCAAGTCCAAGCGTTTCTGCTATGTCCAGGACGAATCGGCGGGCGGGGTGCTCATCCGGGAGTGCAAGAACTCCCTCCGGCAGGTAGTCATCCTGCGGGTCATCGGTGGGAGTTACCGGCACGTATCTCATGAGTGTCCGTCCATTATAGTTTCGGGGCCTTCGCGGGGGGATGCGGGGTCTTCGGGGATATCGGGGGTGCTATCCCTCTGCGCCGGCGGTGCGTTTCCTGCATCATGGACAGACAGCGTCTCGAGGGGGGCGCGGAATGACAGCCCGAGGGGGACGCACATGACTTTCAATCACATCTTCCGGGGAATCCGCGGCCAGGCGGCACTGATGCTTGTTCTGCTGGCCATGGCGGTGATCGCGACTGCGGCGTGCGCGGCGAATGAGGACGACGCTGAATCGGATGACGACAATGGGACCACGGTCATTCTGGATCGGTCGGCTGACGGAATCTGGGTGACGGGGGCGGGGCGGGTTTCCGTGACGCCGGACATTGCCACATTGCGGATCGGCGTGGAGACGAGTGGCGAGACAGTGGGCGCGGCGATGTCTGAGGCCGCCAGCTCCATGCACGCGGTTGTCGACAGCCTGACGGCCTCCGGAATCAGTGAGGACGACATCCAGACGCTGACGTTCAATGTTTCGACGCAGTATGAGTGGAACGATACGTTACGGCGCAGCGAGATGGTGGGGTTCACGGTGACAAACACCGTTCGCGCGACGGTTCGGGCACTGGATACGATTGCGGACGTGATTGATGGGGCTGTAAACGCAGGCGGCGATAACGCTCGTGTGGATGGCCTTTCATTCGACGTCGATGACAAAATAGAGGCCGAACGAGAGGCGCGGGAGTTGGCGATGCATATAGCTCTCTCCCATGCGACGCAGCTAGCCTCGTTGGCAGAAGTTGAGTTAGGCGAGCCGTTCTATGTCTCGGAGTCGGGGGCGGCGCCCCTTTCACAGGACACGCCGGAGATGATGCGTACCAGCGGCGCATTTGCCTCCGATGAGGCAGCGTCGACGCCGATCCTGGCAGGCGAGAATGAAGTTGTCATCCATGTGCGTGTGGGGTACGCGATAGTGTAGCTGCGCTACGGCTAAAGTTCGGGGTGGGGCGCGTGGGATTTGCGCTATAGTATCTGCACTGTAGTTGTATTGGGGGAGGGGCCATCGAATGGTCCTTAACGACGGCGAAATCCACGCTGAGATTGAGAACGGCCGCATTGTCATCGACCCGCTGGATCTGGGGGACGTGCAGCCGGCAAGCGTCGACGTGCATTTGAGCGACAAGGTTCTCGTTTTCCGGAACTCCCGGCGGCCATATATTGATATCCGGCAGGATGTGAGCGACCTGACAGAGATGGTGGAAATACGCGACGACGCGCCATTCATCCTGCACCCCGGCGAGTTTGTGTTGGGCAGCACGATTGAGGACATCGGACTGCCAGACGACCTGGTTGCGCGTCTGGAGGGCAAGAGTTCTCTTGGGCGCATCGGGCTGCTGATTCACTCGACGGCGGGGTACGTGGACCCGGGATGGCGCGGACGTCTGACCCTTGAACTGAGCAACGTGAACAATCTGCCCATCACTCTTTACAGCGGAATGCCCATCGGCCAGATCTCCTTTACACGGCTGTCCGGGCCGGCGCAGCGTCCCTACGGCTCCGAGCGGCTCGGCAGCAAGTACCAGGGTCAGTCTGAGCCGACGCCGAGCCGCGCGTTCCGCGATTTCCAGGCCCGACAGTGACGCACGGGGCCACCACGCCCATGGCCCGCGCCCTGGAAATGGGACGGCAAGCGCTCGGATTCTCAAGTCCCAATCCTGCAGTAGGCGCGGTTATCGTGCGCGACGGGGAAATCGTCGGAGAGGGCTTCACCCAGCCGCCCGGCGGCCCGCACGCCGAGATCGTCGCGCTGGAACAGGCCGGGGAACAGGCACGCGGCGCGACGATGTACACGACGCTGGAGCCGTGTTCGCACCATGGGCGTACGCCGCCATGCGCGGAGGCGATGATTGCCGCGGGGGTGACATCGGTGGAGATCGCGGTGTTGGACCCGCATCCGCCGGTGAACGGCTCGGGACGGCGTCTCCTGGAGGAGCACGGAGTTGCGACAAGCGTTGGCGATTGCGCAGAGGAAGCGACGCTGCACTTCCAGGGATATTTCAAGCGCGAGGAGACGGGCATGCCGCTCGTCATCGCGAAGTACGCGATGAGCCTCGACGGCAAGATAGCGAGTCACACAGGGGATTCGCGATGGATCACCGGAGAGGCGGCGCGCGGCCGTGTCCACGAGCTTCGCTCGCACGTTGACGCGATCATCACTGCGGCAGGGACGGTGATTTCCGATGACCCACAGCTGACGGCGCGTGACAGCGAGGGCAATGCGCTCCCCCGCCAACCAATGCGCGTTATCGCGGACAGTAACGGTCGGACGCCGACGACGGCTCGGATGTTCAGCGAGCCAGGCAAGACATTGGTTGCGACGGCTTCGGAGGCGGTGTGCGCGCCGTTTCAAGACCTGGGTGACAGCGTGATGGCAGCGGCTTTCCCATCTGAAGGCGGGCGGGTAGATCTGACTGCACTGTTGCAACACTTGGGGCGTCTTGGAACGGTGCAGGTGATGACAGAGGCCGGGGAGCAACTACTCGGAGCGTTCTTTGACGAGGGACTCGTCGATCAGGCGGAGATCTCCGTCGCTCCGGTAATCATCGGCGGAGGCGATGCGCCGGGGCCCGTTGGCGGCGATGGCGTGGAGTATGTGAAGGATGCACATCGATTCGTGAGGATGGATGTTGACCGCGTCGGAAAGGATATCGTAGTGCGCGGCATCCTGCGGTATTGGCAAGGCGGCGCGGACTAATCAGCGCGGGCGTATAATCAGTGGCATCAAGAAGGGATAAACGGTGGTTTCTCGCTTTCGCGGGAATGACCAGGGCCGGTCAGGCGTCAGGACGAAGATGTTTACGGGGATCGTTGAAGAGGTGGGGCGGATCGTCGCCGTTGGCGAGGGCGGCCTGATTGTTAAGGCCGACGTGACGCTGGGCGAAACGCGCATCGGGGACAGTTTGTCCGTCAATGGCGCGTGCCTGACAGTGACGGATATGACGGACAGCCGCGTGAGCTTTGACGTCATGCCGGAGACGCTAAGGCGGACGGCGATGAACGTGCTCAAGCCCGGTAGCCCGATCAACCTCGAACGGGCCGTTACGTTCAACAGTCGTCTCGGCGGTCACCTGGTTCAGGGGCACGTGGACGGCACGGGCACGGTGGCGGAGATCACCCCTGAGGGAGACGCGCGGTTGGTACGGATCACCGCGCCGCCGGAGGTAATGAAGTATCTCGTCGAAAAGGCATTCATCACGGTGAATGGCATCAGCCTGACGGTCATGAGGCTGGATGACGAATCGTTTAGTGTGTCGCTGGTGCGGCACACGTATGAGAATACTGATCTTGGCGAGGCATACGTGGGGATGCCAGTGAATCTTGAAACGGATATCTTTGCCAAGTACGCCGAGAAGCTGCTGCAGGGGGACCGCGAGGGGATAAGCGCCCTCAGTGAGGGCGTGGAGGCAAGCGAATGAGCATCATCGACGTCGAGAGCGCCGCAGGCCGGATGCGACGGGGTGAGTTTGTCATCATCGTTGACGACGCCGATCGAGAGAATGAGGGGGACCTCGCAATCGCGGCGGACCTGGTGACGCCTGAGAAGGTCAACTTCATGGCGATGAACGCGCGGGGCCTGGTCTGCGTGCCTCTTCTTGGAGACCGGCTTGATGAGTTGAATATTCCGATGATGGCGCAGAAGAACACGTCGCCGCTAACCACGGCGTTCACGGAGTCCGTGGACGCCAAGTCGGGTGTAACGACAGGTATATCGGCGGGTGACCGTTCAGCAACGATCCGCGCGCTCGTGCATCCGGAAACGCGTTCAGGGGACCTGATGCGTCCGGGCCACATGTTTCCGCTGCGGTACCGCGAGGGGGGCGTGCTGGTTCGCGCCGGGCACACGGAGGCAGTCATTGACCTCGCACGGGCGGCAGGGCTGTATCCGGCCGGAGTTATCTGCGAAATCATGAACGAGGACGGCACCATGGCGCGGATGCCGCAACTAGAGGAGCTATCCGCGAAGTGGGACATCCCTATCGTCACCATCGCAGATATCATCGAGTACCGCCGTCAGCGAGAGACGATGGTCGAACGGCGCGGCGTGGCGGACATGCCAACCCGGCACGGCGTCTTCCGCGCGTATGGCTACTCGAGCTCCATCGACGCTAAGGAACACGTCGCGCTGGTGATGGGTGACATTAACGCCGAAGAGCCTGTTTTGACGCGCGTCCACAGCGAATGCGTGACGGGCGACGTCTTCAGCTCAATGCGGTGCGACTGCGGCGAGCAGTTGGACCTTGCACTGCAGCACATCGCCGCGGAGGGTTCCGGCGTCTTCCTCTACATGAGGCAGGAGGGACGCGGCGTGGGTCTGCACAACAAGCTGCGGGCGTATGCCCTGCAGGACACGGGGCTCGATACGGTTGAGGCCAACGTGCGGATGGGCTTCCCTCCGGATCTCCGGGAATACGGCATCGGCGCGCAGATCCTCGTGGATCTGGGCGTACGGAAGCTCAAGTTGATGACGAATAACCCCCGCAAGGTTGTGGGGCTTGACGCCTTCGGTCTTGAACTCGCAGAACGCGTGCCGATCGAGGTGCAGCCGAACGATCACAACCGCCGCTATCTGCAGACGAAGCGCGACAAGATGGGGCACATCCTTACGGGGATGGAGGGCGCCTCCGAGGACGAGTCTGCCGTCGATACAGAGCGGCAGTCCTGAGCGGAGAATACGCAGCGTGTCGCCAAACCTCATTGAGCCACTGCCCTGGAACGAGGGGCGGGAGCCTGACAGCGCGCGTATCGGCATCGTTGTCGCCCGCTTCAACGAGCTGATTACGAACCGGATGCTTGAGGGCGCGCTTTCCGCTCTGAGCGAGAATGGCGTGCCGGACGATTCCATTGATCTGGCTTACGTGCCAGGGTCGTTTGAGATTGGCTCGGCGGCGCAGGCGATGGCAGAGACGGGACGTTACGCGGCGGTCATCTGCATCGGCGCGGTGATCCGCGGCGAGACGGCGCACTTCGACTATGTGTCGATGGCGGTGACGCAGTCAGTCACGCGTGTGTCACTGGATACGGGCGTGCCCTGCATGTTTGGGGTGCTGACGACGGACACGATGGAGCAGGCGTTGGCGCGCTCAGGCGGACCGGGAAGCAATCGGGGCTATGACGCGGCTGCGGGCGCGCTTGAAATGGCCGGACTCGTCACGCGAATAGAGTCAACGCGACAAGATTAAACCTCTCCCGACGGAGAGGCGCAATCGTTTCCAGTATGTGAAGGGAAAGGCGCGGCGCGCGGCCGAAGCGCGCCGCGCCTACAGATTAGGCGCCGTTTCGCTTGACGGCCTTAGCGAGTTCCGTACCCGGGGAGAACCCAACGCGGTCGTGTGCCGCAACCTTGGTTGGCGTGCCAGCATTGGGGCCGCGAAGGGGGCGCACGGTGCGCTCCTTGATCTGGCGAACCTCAAAGCTGCCGAAGCCGGTGATGACCACGCGATCACCGCGGGTCAGGGACTCCTGAATAGCGCCAGTGACGGCATTCAGTGCGGCTTCACCATTCGACCGGGTTCCGCCTATGCGCTGCGCCACAATTCCGGCCAAGTCACCCTTGTGCAGAGTCTGCGTCATAATGCACCTCCTATTTGCGCGGCGACCTACCCTCGTCCACCACGCACGTTATAGTGTGTCGAGCGCCATACTACCATAATGTCAACCCTTCAACAAGCCTATCTACGGCGCGCCTACGCGATAGCGCGACACGAGGCACGTGGGCACGGGAAACAGGGACGCGCATCACGAGGGCTAGGGGTTAAGACTAACCGGAGATTGACGTATTCGGCATAAGCGCACTTTATGTCTGTTTCATAGCCGCCAGAACGCATATGCTTCGCAACATGCAGGATTAATGGTTCTTTAATGCAACAGGGGAGCAGCATTTTGGCGTCCATGGCGTTAACTGGTGGAATAACGCTTGTCAAGTTGGGTGAGAAATCGGGGCGCGGGGCGACCTTCGACGAGCTCAGGATGAGCGGATGGGCCGGAGCTCAGGGTGAATAGGGGGCGAGGTTGTATGCGCTCCCGGTTTAAGATTCCCGCTTTCGCGGGAATGACGGAGGGGCGCCCTTTACCTTGACCCTCTTTCTGAGGGAAAGGGGGTCAAGGGATGGCTAGTTGGCGCCGTCAGAGGTTAGACGCGTGTAGAAGGGTGTCCAAAAGAGTGGGTGGACGTACTCGAAGTTGACCTCCTCCGAGAGCTTGTCGTCCCCATCGTTGTCGCTGATATAGACTGGCCGATCATCGGGGTGGGCTTCGAGGGCATCGAGGAGGTTCTTCTTGCGGTCGACGCTCAGGAATTCAGGAAAGCCGGCGTCTTTGGGCCGCAGGGGGGACGGAGAGACGATGACGACCTTGTGGCCCATACCCTCCAGATCGTGGAGGACAGATGCGGGAATAGGTCCGTCACCGATGTCGAGAGTTCCATCAACATCGAAACAAAGCAGTGCCATAGCGCAATTGCCTCCTGTCTCGGCCATAAGTTGAGTGGGCGTCCAGCGTGTTCCAAGCATTCGAGTCTGCCGTCATCGTACCGTATCGGAGGGCATTCCGCCGCGCGCAGTGTGTGGGCTATGCTTGCGACAGTTTTCAGTTCACAAATTGCAATGGAGGGGTTGCGCCGTCTTGTCCGGATCCGATGTTTCGGCCCACAACGAAGAGGCGGGGGCGGCGCGAGCCGGTTCGCGGTGGTTCCTGGCGGTGGTCGCGGCGTTCATCGCAGCACTGTTGACCTCAAACATCATTGCTGTTCGGATTGTGACTTTGGGCGATGCGCCCGTATTCGGGGAACTGCTTGTCACGTCGGCAATCGTTGTCTTTCCGCTGAGTTACATCGTTGGCGACGTGCTGACAGAGGTATACGGATATGCCGTGGCTCGACGCGTCATTTGGGCCGGATTCGGCGCGAATCTCGTGATGGTCATCGCGATCTACCTGGGGGGACTACTGCCGGCGGCGAGCGAGTGGGAGGACCAAGCGGCGTACGACACCATCCTGGGATTCACGGGTCGGCTGCTGGTGGCCTCTTTCATTGCCTATGTGATCGGCTCGTTCACGAATGCCATCATCCTGGCTCGCCTGAAGGTGATGACGAATGGGCGGATGTTGTGGCTGCGGACCATCTCTTCAACGGTCGTGGGGCAGGCGCTGGACTCTTTCTTCTTCACGTTCATCGCTTTTCTTGGGGTGCTTTCGACGGGCGACGTGTGGCGCATCTTCTTCGTGGAGTGGTTCACGAAGGTGGTCTATGAGACGGTCGCTACGCCGTTCACCTACGCCGTCGTAACTTTCCTCAAGAAACAAGAGGGTATCGACGTGTACGACGAGTCGACGAATCTGAACCCGCTGGCGGTTCGTTAGAATCCCCTACTGCTCTCGCAGTACAGGTTGTACACTGAGCTTAGACGCACTGCAATAGCGTCAAACTGGCGTGGAGGCGGCGATGGCCCCGGATTCTTTGAACATCACGGATAACAGGACCGGCAAGCAGTATGAGTTGCCGATTGCTGACGGGGCAGTCCGAGCGGCCGATCTGAGGCAGATCAAGACGTCAGATGACGATTTCGGCCTCCTGAGCTATGACCCCTCCCTTCTGAATACGGCCACCGTCCGCAGTTCCGTTACGTACATCGACGGTGATGCCGGGATATTGCGTTACCGCGGCTATCCGATCGAGCAGTTGGCGGAGTATTCAACGTACCTGGAGGTCGTTTACCTGCTCCTGAACGGTGAGCTTCCCGACGCGGATCAGTTGCTCGACTTCGAGGAAGACGTCCGCTACCGCACTATGGTGCTCGAGACGGTGCGGGAGCAGATGGAAACGTATCGGTACGATGCCCATCCGATGGGGATGCTGATCGGGTCGATCGCCACGATGAGCACGTACTATCCGGCGGCTAGAGACGTCACGGATCCGGAGTCGCGCAAGATTCAGACGGTACGCGCCATCAGCAAGGTCGCCACGGTGGCCGCGTGGTGCTACCGCCACACGCTGAGCTATCCGTTCATCTATCCCGACAACGACCTGACGTACACCGGTAATTTCCTCAACATGCTGTTCCGGATGGTGGAATCGAAGTACGTGCCGAATCCCGTCATTGAGCGGGCGATCGACGTGCTGTTCATCCTGCACGCCGACCACGAGCAGAACGCGAGCGCGAATGCGATGCGCGCAATTGCAAGCTCGCAGGCTGATCCGTACTCAGCCCTTGCCGGCGCTATCGGCTCGTTGTCCGGTCCGCTGCACGGCGGGGCGAACGAGGCTGTGATCCGGATGCTGCAGCACATCGGCACGAAGGACAATGTGCCGGAGTTCATCAAGAATGTGAAGGACGGTGTGAGCGGCCGCCTGATGGGCTTTGGGCATCGCGTTTACAAGAACTATGACCCGCGCGCTCGCATCATCAAGACGATGGCGGAAAAGGTGTTTGAGGTCACGGGCGTCAATCCCCTACTTGAGATCGCGCTGGAACTGGAACGGATTGCGCTCGAGGACGATTTCTTCGTCTCGCGGCAGCTCTACCCCAACGTGGATTTCTATTCGGGCCTGATCTACCAGGCGATGGGGTTCCCGGTGGAGATGTTCCCCGTGTTGTTCGCGGTACCACGCACGGCGGGCTGGATGGCGCAATGGAATGAAGGTGTGACTGACCGGGAACAGCGCATTGTGCGGCCGCGGCAGATCTACGTGGGCGCGGACGAGCGGCAGTATGTGCCGATCAACCAACGGTAACTAACTGCGTTAGGGCTCTCGGTTCGCGGTAGCTGCGCTACGGCTCTCGGTTCGCGATTCAGCTTGGTTCGTCTGTGACGTTGTTTCGCCGCGTTCCTACTTAGACGGCCAATTCATGGGCTAACTGCGTTACGGCTTAACCCTCGCGATCCAGCTTCGCTTCGTCTGTTAAGTTGTTGTGCCGCGTTTGGGCTTTGACCGCTACTGCCGCGCTTTAGATTCCTCGGCTGCGCTCGGAATGACAGGGGGGTGATGCTATTCGCTGCTGCCCCACTTGGGTAGGCCGCGCATGCCTTGCATGAGGTAGGCGGCGGCGAGGGCACCTAGGCCGCCGCCGAGCAGTGGGCCAATCCAGTAGACGAAGTGGTTCGTCCAGTAGCCGGCGATGAGAGCAGGAGCGAAGGCGCGGGCGGGGTTGAGCGCTGCGCCGGTCAGCGGGCCAGCCATGAGCGCCGTGAGGGTGATGGTCATGCCGATGGCGAGCGGCGCAATCATGCCGGGGCCCTTCTCGTCGACAGCGACCTGGAAGATAACGAATACGAGGATGAAGGTCAGGGCAGCCTCGATAAGTATGCCGGCGGCCGGTGAGACATCGCCGTGGAGGGCCGTCGCGCCAAGGTTGGTCGATTCTGCAGAGTTGGCCAAGTCTGTCAAGTCGCCCGCACCGGAGAAGACGGCGCTGAGGATGAGCACGCCGATGATGCCGCCGAGCAGTTGGGATCCCCAATAAGCGAGGGCGGTGAGTGGCTGAATCTTGCCGGTGATGAGGAAGCCGAACGTGACGGCGGGGTTGAAGTGGCCGCCGGAGACGTGGCCGACAGCGGAGACGCCGATGAAGATGGCGAGGCCGTGCGCGAAGGCGATGACAATCAGGTTGTCGCCGCCGGGATTGGTTGCTGTTGCGGTCAGGATCGACCCAGCGCCTATCAGGAGCAGGACGAAGGCTCCAAATGCCTCAGCCAGTGAAAGCTTGACGATCTCCGGTATCTGCACAGCCGTCTCTCAGGTTCATTCCTAGGTAGTCAGGATGATCTTGCCGAAGAAATCACGTGATTCCATCAGGCGGTGGGCGTCCGCTGTCTCGGACAACGGGAACACGCGCCCGACCGTGCCCTTGAGCTTTCCCTGGTGTGTGAGCTGCATGATTCGTTCGAAGTCGGAGGTCCTGAATCCGCCGATGCCCATGACCTCCAGTCCTCGGAGGAAGACCTGGCCGAGGTGAAGTGAGACCCGATGGCCGGCGGTGACGCCGCAGGTGACGAATCGCCCCTGCCGCGCCATGACGCGGAAACTGCCGTCCCAAAGCGGCGCGCCGACGTTGTCGATGACGACGTCGACACCCTCGTTCTCAGTGAGGGCCATGACGATTTCAGGCCATGTTTCGCCGTCCTCGTAACTGACGGTTTCGTCGGCTCCAAGTTCACGGGCGCGGTCGAGTTTCCAGTCGGAACCTGCAGTAGCGATGACACGGCAGCCGAGGAGTTTTGCTATCTGGAGGGCGGCCGTGCCGACACCACTTCCAATGGCGTGGATGAGCACCGTCTCGCCGGGCTGGACACGCGCCTTGGCGGTCAGCATGCGCCACGCGGTCTTGTAGACGATGGGCATGGCGGCGGCTTCTTCAAATGACAACTCGTCGGGAATGACGTGAACCGCGCGGGTGGGGACGGCAATCTTCTCGGCATAGGTGCCATGGAGACGTGAGCCGAGGTCGTAGCGGTTCATGCAGTCTTCGTCACGGCCAAGTCGACAGTAGTGGCACAGCTGGCATGGAAGGCGCGGGTCCGCGACGACACGCATTCCGGGAACAATTCCGGCCTCAATGGCCACCATACCCACGTTTTCCACCTCTCCGGCAAGGTCAAGGCCGAGGATGCGCGGGAGGTTGACCATGACGCCGTTCTCGCCGGCGCGGGCGTTCAGATCGAAGCGATTGACGGAGGCGGCTCGGACGCGGATGAGCACCTGGTCGTCGGCCATCTCCGGGTCCGGCATGTCGCCGTAGATGAGGTTCTCAGGCCCGCCGCGTTCCTCGATATAGACGGCTTTCATGGCCGCTCTCCTTCGGGGCTAACTGCCCTCGGTGGACTCGGACCCGGGCATGCCCTCCGGCTGACGAATCTTGCTGTGCATGGCTATGTAGAGTGTCGGAACGACGAGCACCACTACAAAGCCCAGCAGGACCATCGGCCCAAGAATCATCAGGGCTACTACCGTCGGAATGGCCCACATAGTTTTCCTCCCCTATCCCTAGACGCGAGCGGGCGCCTGCTGCGCATCCTGCTCGATGTTGGCGGTGTCCAGACCGCGTCCAGTCGCGAGCAAGGCGGCGGTGCGGATGGCGGCGCTCATGCTGACGGCCTCCGCCGCACCCGTACCGGCAATATCGTACGCCGTTCCGTGATCGACGGACGTGCGCACGAACGGCAGACCCAGATTAACGCTGACGCTGCCATGGAAGTCGTGCATCTTGACGGCGATGTGTCCTTGATCGTGGTAGAGAGCGATGACGGCGTCATAGTTTCCGGCGGCGGCGGAAAGGAATACAGAGTCGGCGGGCAGCGGGCCTTCGGCCACAATGCCCTCTGAGACAGCCTGCTCCACGGCGGGGGCAATCTCCTCGATCTCCTCTCGACCAAGCAAGCCGCTGTCACCACCGTGGGGATTGAGGGCTGCGACGGCGATGCGTGGCTCAGCAACGCCCCACTTTCTGAATGCGCGATCCGTGAGGCGGAGACGCGCGAGGATACGGTCTTTCGTCACGTATTTGTAGGCGTCACGGAACGGGACGTGGGTGGTGAGGTGGACGGCGCGGAGACGATGCGCCATGAGCATGGTGGCAATCTCCGTGATGTCCGCCATACGCGCCAGGACTTCCTGGTGGCCGATCTCCTGGTAGCCGGCCATGTGCACGGCTTCCTTGTTGATGGGCGCGGTTGAGATGGCCTGGATGCGGTTTTCAAGGGCGAGCGTGGCGGCGAGTTCGATTGAGGTGATGGACACGACGCCGCCCGCGATGGTGGGCTCTCCGTAGGGGATTTCGCTTGCGCCGGGTGTGTCGATATTCCAGACGGGCACAGTTTCGCCATCCCATTCCACGTCTGCAAGCTGTTCCCGGGAATCGACGTGCATGAGCGGGAGGCCACCGGCAAAGCGTTGGGCGGACATCTCCGCTACGGCGTAGCTGCCGACGATCAAGGGCCTGCAGAGGCCGAGGCGCAGGTCATCGTTGGCGGCAAGCGCCTTGACGACGACTTCAGGGCCGATGCCCGCCGGATCGCCAAGAGTAATGGCGACGATGGGCGGATCGGACTTACTGTTCTGAGTCATAGCGTGTCCATTGTACGCCGCTAGTAGCCTTTGAATTCGGGCGGGCGCTTTTCTACGAAGGAGCGGACGCCCTCGTTGTAGTCGTGGGTTTCCCGGGTGTGTTGGTGCGCGGCGTCTATGTACTTCCAGTGCTCCTCGTAGCCTTTGGTGTGAATCTCTCGCACCATGTGCTTGACGAGCTGCTGGGTGACGGCGGGGCCCTGCGCCATTTTGCGGCCAAGCTCCTGCGCGGCGGGCATCAAGTCTTCCGGCTCATAGATGCGGTTAACAAGGCCGAAACGATGCGCGTCCTCGGCACTGAGCGCCTCTCCGGCGAGAAGCATCTCCATCGCGATGCCGTGTGGCAGCAGATAGGGGGCCCAGTACGCTCCGCCATCAAGGGGAACCAGGCTGCGGCGCACGTAGACCTCGATGAAGCGGGCGTTGGTGCTGGCGAGGCGGATATCGCAGGCGAGGGCAAGGTCGCAGCCTGCACCTGCCACGACGCCGTTGACGGCGGCGATGGTTGGCTTGTCCAGCTCCCAGACCTGCATGTGGATGCGGCGGCCGTTGAGCATCTCGTTCTTCATTCGCTCTTCGGCAGACATTGTGGGGATGTTCCACCCGCCGCGCTGGCGGTTCTCTTTCTCTTTCATGAAGTGGGGCATGGGACGGTCGCCGCCAGCGCCCGCCATCGGGCCAACATCGCCCCCCGCGGAGAAGGAGCGTCCGGTGCCGGTGAAGATGACAACCCGGTCATCAGGATTGGCGGCAATGAGGTCGAGTTCGACGGTCATCTCCTCCATGAGAGGAATCAGCCACGGATTCAACGCCTCCGGCACGTTGAACGCAATCGTGACGACGCCGAGATCGTCTCTGTCGACCGTGATGTATTGATGCTCCATTCCCCACCCCCCTCAGAATCGAATCTTTATCCGATTGATTGTACGCCCGTACCCGCAATCGGCGCGTAGGCCTATGCCAGGCCGCTGAGGATTAGGCGCACGCCGACTATGCCGAGGCCGATCGCCAGGATACGGACGATCCATGGCGCAGAGATCTTGCGGGAAACGCGTGCGCCGACCTGAGCACCAACGATCGCGCCGATACCAAGCAGGACGATGGGCAGGATCTTGTCGAGCAGCGGCGATTCGGCGAGGTGAACGGCGATGGCGGCGGGACTGGTGATGAGGATGACGAGTTGGGAGGTTGCCGTGGCCAGGTGGGCCGGGAATACGAATGCCTGCACGATAATGGGCACCATGGCGATACCGCCGCCGACGCCGAGGAGGCCTCCCATTGTGCCCGTCGCAAGGCCGACGATGCCGAGCATGATGGCGCGCTGGCGGGTCAGGGGGACACGAGCATCTTCAGCCTCTTCAAGCGTGCGGGCAGCGCCGCGGCCACGGATCGGCCTGATTAGGAGGTATGACATGAGGATGAGGGCGGCAATGCCGAATACGGTCTGGAACGCGCCGCGCTCGAGCTGCTCGACGATGTACGCGCCGATGGCCATACCGAACAGGCCTGTTACGGCCATGACGGCGGCCCATCGGTACTCGATGCGCTTCTGTCGGACGTAGGCGACGGTGGAGGAGAGGGATGTCATGAGGACCATCGATTGCGACATGCCGGTGATGATTCCGGGGGACTCGTCGGGGAGAACGATGAGCAGTATGGGGACGGCGATAAATCCGCCGCCCGCGCCGATGAGTGCGCCGATCGTTCCGGCGAGAAAGCCGAGCACCGGCATGAGGGCGAGCAGGATTTCGTCCATGACGTAACTATGGCACGGATGGGGTGGGGGCGGGTTATCTTTGTGAATGAGTCGCGAACCAAGAAGGGGGCGAAGGGCGATGAGGAGTGAAAGTTTGGGGCGGATGCGGTTGTCGCTTTTGTCGGCCTGTCTGTTGGGGTTGGCGGCGTTGGTGGTGGTCGTCAGTGGGTGTGGTGGGGGGACCTCGCTCCGGGGTGAGATGTCGGTTGAGGGTGAAGTTAATCAGTCACACTTGCCGCTGGCCCGGGTTGTCGTGCAGCTGCGTGATGTGTCTTTGGCAGATGCGTCTTCAATCGTGATCGCGAGCAGAGAGTACACGGATGTGGACAGCTTTCCGCTTGACTACGAACTGGAATGGGATGAGGTCCTCAGCGACAGGAATGACTACTCGGTTGGGGCGCGCGTCTACGACAGCGAGGGCGCGCTCATCTATATCAACGACACCGTCTTCACGGTCGAACCCGGCGACGGGCGGGTGGACTTCTACGTCATTCCGGTGTGATCGGGAACGCTTGCCGCTTGTCACGATTCGCGTCGCTCCGACACAATCACTCCACAGTCAACATCGCCGGGTAGTGGCCGCCAAAGGAGAACGCTCACATGAGGCTTGAGGGGAAGACGGTTCTGGTATCGGGGGCGGGGCCGGGGATGGGGCGCGCCACTGCCCTGCTGTGCGCGCAGGAGGGTGCGACGGTCATCCTTGTTGCGCGGGGCGCGGAGCACCTTGAGGAAACGCTGGGTGTTGTTCGGCGGTTGGGAACGCCGGCTTCAGAAAGAGCGCAAGCAATTCAGGGGGATGTGGCGGATGCGGCGGATGCGGCGCGAATCGTTTATGCGGCGCGTGACGCCGGCGGGGGACATGTGGATGTCCTCTACAGCGGCGGGGGCGGCTTCTTCGATCCATCCGTGACGTTGAGCGATGTGGAGCCGGAATTTTGGCGTCAGGCTATCGGGAACACGATGGAAGGGCCGTCAAACCTAGCGCGCGCCGCACAACCCGTAATGAAGCAGCAAGGCGGCGGGTCGATCATCTTCATCACGGCGAGCGAGAGCGTTCAACGTGGATCAAACGTTGCGTATGGGGCGGCCAAGGCGGGGGTTATGGGGTTGGCCCGAAACCTGGCTCGGGAGCTGTGGCAGGACAACATTCGCGTGAACGTGGTAGCACCGGGGTTGATTCGCCAGCGGCTGGGAGCGGACGCGGAGGGCATCGACGTGCCGGAGCAGGCGCTAGGTCGGCGGGGGCATGTGTCCGACGTTGCGCACGCGGCGCTCTATTTTGCGTCCGACGAATCGTCGTGGGTGACGGGGCAGGTACTTTCCGTGGATGGCGGCGTGGACGCAGGCGGACGCGCTCTGTGGGACCTGGAGCGGTAGGTAACTGCGTTACGGCTCAACTTCACGATCTGATGTGGTTGGGTAAGTTGGGGTGGCGAGCCGCGTTCCAAATTGCAGTGCAGCTAGAGGTTTAGGAAACTGCGTTACGGCTCAACTTCGCGATCTAACGTGGTTTGGTAAGTTGGGGGCTGGATTCCCGCTTTCGCGGGAATGGCGAAAGGAGTGGATGTTACCCGATCGTGCGCTACTTCACCCTAGCCTTTCTCCTCCTAACCCTCGCACTAATGATTGGCTGCGGTGGGGAGATTGCCAAACCCGACTGGGACTATTCAGGCGCGCACGGGCCTGCGGAGTGGGCTTTCCTTTCGGACGATTACGCGGTATGTGGCGAAGGACTACAGCAGTCACCGGTTGACATTGCCGGCTATGTTCCTCAACGGGGGCCGTCGCTTGAGTTCGACTACTCGGGCGATGCAGTTTCTGCAGCAAACACCTACCGGCAAGCATATTTCACGTTTGGCGGGGAGGATAATCTCGACATCGGCGAAGCATCCTATCATCTGAAGTCCGCCCATCTGCACGCGCCATCTGAGCACCTGGTTGACGGGGAGTCGTTTGCGGCAGAACTCCACATGGTTCATGACGATAGCGATGGCAACCTCGCGGTCGTGGGGATTCTGTTCCGGGTTGGCGCGGCGAACGGCATGGTTGAAACGATGCTGGACGAGGCGCCGGAGGCGGGGCGTGTGATCGATGACGGGCTGACGCTCAACGCGGAGAGTCTCGAGCCGGAATCGCAATCCTATTACCACTACTCCGGTTCCAAGACGACGCCGCCCTGTGATGAGCCGGTCGCCTGGTATGTGCTGAAAACACCGCTCAGCGTGTCGCAGGAGCAGGCGGATCGGATCATGGAATTGAGCGGGGGCGCCAACAACCGGCCTGTACAGCCGCTGGGCGGGCGTGAGATCAAGCTGGTGGGCGGGTAATCGGGGTATAGGGGCTTAGGAATTCAGGAATGGGTCGCGAGTTGGTAGTTCGGGGAAGAGGGCGAAGTCGCGATCCCTGGTGAGCAACGTATCGACACCATGGGCCATACAGATTGCGGCTATTCGCGCGTCGTGGATGACACCGCCTCTTACACGGGGGCGTTGGGCAAATTGTCCCAGGATTTCCAGAAACCCGTCTGTTTCGCCCAGTAGGCGCAGGGATGGTGAGGCGGCCCATGCGGATATCTGCAACCATGCCTGTTCCGGTGTGGTGGCACCGTCTCGCCAGATACGGCGGTTCGTTACGACTCCGAAGAACTCGTAGATGCACGGCCACGGAATGGCCCAGGCTTCGTCGCCATCCACCAGGGACCGGATCAGCGCAAAGGCTTCATAGTCTTCAGTGGCTTCCCAGCGGTGGGCATAGACGAGCAGGTTCGAATCGACAGCTATCACTCAGGCTCCGATTCTCCGTACTCGGGCCTCTCGTAGATCATGTCCCGGAGTTCCGCCCACGTGTACTTCTCTAGCGGGTTTTCCCCGTTGGGATCTCCGACCCTCAAGTCCGGCATTTTGTACCGGTTGGGCGGCCGCTCGTCGTCTAGGGCACGACGAAGCCCATCCTCCACCACTGAGCGCAGTGTGCGTCCCTTTTTCTTCGCGTGCAGCTTTGCACGGCGTAGGAGTTCATCGTGGATTTCGAGAGTCGTCTTCATAGACCCATATTACCCATACTCCCGCGCCCATACAACCCATACTACGTGCTCATTCATGCAAGAGATACATCGGATGGATTCCGGCTTCCGCCGGAATGAGGGGAAGGCGGTAGCGCCCCGCCTCACCTTCTCCGTCAAGGAATGAAGATGGCATGGGACGCGGGCTTTCGCGGCGGGGCGGCAAGTGCCATAATGCGGCATCCATTGGGGAGGATGCGTGGCGAGTCTATGACAAGCCAACAAGACACTGAGCGGCGGGACGCCGCCGTATTGCCGTTGACCGGCCTAAGGGTCATCGATCTGACGTGGCACGTTGCGGGGCCGTTTGGGACGCGTCGTCTCGCGGATTGGGGCGCTGACGTCATCAAGATTGAGCGGCCCGACGTTGGAGATCCGGGGCGGGATATTCCTCCGTTCTACCAGGATCAGCCGGGCCTTGAGCGCAGCGGGTTGTTTATGTATACCAACCTGGGCAAGCGCTCAATGACGTTGAATCTGAAGTCGGAGCGCGGACGGCAGATCGTTCTCGACCTTGTGAAGGACGCAGACGTGCTGGTTGAGAGTTTCAGGCCACGTGTGATGCCGTCTTTGGGGCTGGACTACGAGACGCTGCGCGGTGTCAATCCACGACTGATCATGACGTCAATCAGCAACTACGGTCAGACGGGCCCGTACCGCGACTGGGAGGCGACGGAAATAACCTCCTACGCGATGGGCGGGGCGATGATCAATACCGGCCACCCGGAGCGGGAACCACTGAACTTCGGTGGTCGCGTAGCGGCTTTCCAGGTGGGGGCGGTTGCGGCGGCGGCCACGTCAATCCATTTGCTGAGCGTCGAGGCGAGCGGGGAGGGTGATCACCTGGACGTCGGTGCGCTTCCAGTTTGGATGGGTGCAATCGATCGTCGCCAGAGCTATCTGATGGGCTACCAGTACGGCGGTGGCAATTCAACACGGCCGTGGCCGGCGGGGGCCATCGGTTCCGGGACATGGATCTGCCAGGACGGGTATTTCATGACGACAGCGGGACCGGCGATGTTCCCTCGCTTCATGCAGATGGTGGGCATGGGCGACCTGTTACAGACGCCGGAGTGGTCGACGCCCATGGCGCGATCGGCGCCGGAGCGGCTCGATGAGTCGTTGGCGGTGATTGTGCCGTGGATGCTGGAACGCACCAAGAAAGAGATCCGCGCCGAGTGCCAGAAATTTGGAGTGTTGGGCGGGCCGATTAACTCATTCGAGGACCTGCAAAACGATGAGCATCTCCAGCATAGGGAGTTCTTCCAGGAGATCGATCATCCGACAACCGGGCCCATCTCCTACCCCGGCTATCACGTGAAGCTGCATTTTGCGGACGGCAGCGGGCTGCCCGCCCGTAAACGCGCTCCACTTCTGGGCGAGCACACGGATGAGATTCTGCGCGATGTGTTGGGACGCGACGAGGCAGAGATTGCCGGTCTTCGGGCGGAAGGGGTGGTGTAGGAATGGTCAGCACCGGATCACGTCGGCTGCCCCTTGAGGGTGTGCGGATTCTCGATATCACGGTTGTGTGGGCGGGGCCCTACGGCACGCAGATGCTCGCGGACTGGGGCGCGGAGATCATTCGCATCGAGTCCATCAAGCACTTTCCGCCTACGACGCGCGGCATGATGCCTCGTCCGGACAGGGGCATGCCGAGTTTGGGAGGAGGATCGGCGCAATTCCCGGACCATGAGCCCGGCGAAAGGCCGTGGAATCGGTGGGCATCATTCAACGCCCACGCCCGCAACAAGCGGAGCATGACCGTCGATCTGCGACGTCCTGAGGGGCAAGAGGTATTTGATCGGCTGTTGCAGATTTCCGACGGCATCATGGAAAACAACGTGCCCATCAGCATGGAACGTGTGAACGTGACGTGGGAGCGCGTTCACAAGGTAAATCCTCGCGCCATCATGATTCGCCAGCCTGCATTCGGCATCGACGGCCCGTACAAGAACTATCGAACATTTGGCAGCCACATGGCGGCAAACGTCGGCCACTACTCGTTCATGGGATACCGGGGCGAAGACCCAAGCTTGACGGGGAATACGTTGACGGCGGACGCGGCGGGTGGCGCGGCGGGCGCGCTGGCCTTTGCGGCGGGGCTCCGCTACAGGGAGAAGACCGGCGAGGGGCTGTTCATCGAGCTTTCAACTGCCGAGAATTTCATGACGTACCTGGGCGATCAATTCATGGACTACTCCATGAACGGTCTGCGTACCGAGCACCAAGGGAATCGAGATCCGATCTATGCGCCGCAAGGCGTGTACCCGTGCGTGGGGGATGATCGATGGATCGCCATTAGTGTGCAGTCGGATGAGGCGTGGCGGGCGCTGGCCGGAACCGTGATGCAGCGGCCCGATTTGGCGTCGGACAGCCGCTTTGCGACGCTCGCGGGGAGGCAGGAGCACCACGACGAACTGGATGTCGAGCTGCTGACGTGGACTGTGACGCAGGACGCCATTGAGGCGATGAATGTGCTGCAGGCGCACGGCATCGCGGCAGGGACAGTTATGACTGAGTCGGACGCCTATGCGGACCCGCATATGAAGGAAATCGGCTTCTGGGAGGAACTGACGGCGGAGGAGGTCGGAACGCACCTGTACACGAGCACGCTTTGGACGGCGAAGAATACGCCGCGCCGGCATCGGTGGGGACCGCCGCGCCTCGGCGAGGACAACGAATACGTGTACAAGGAGCTGCTGGGCTTTTCCGATAAGGATTACGCCGAGTACGAGGCGGCCGGTCATATCGGTATGGATTACGACCTCGATCCTGACGATTAGACGACGGGACTGAGGCGTTATCTCACAGGGAACGGAGATGGCAGGATGACGACACCCGCTACGGCGATCATGCCGCTGGATGACGTACGCATTATCGATCTGACGCATATGACGGCCGGCCCATTCGGGACGCGCATCCTTGGCGATTACGGCGGCGATGTCATCAAGATTGAGAGGCCTGTGACGGGTGATCCCACGCGCTCCATGCCACCGTTCTACAAGGACGAGCCGGGGCTGGAACGCAGCGGCCTATTCATGTTCCTGAACACCAACAAGCGGTCCGTCACGCTTGATCTGAAGTCGGAACGCGGCCGTGAGATCGTGAAGGAGCTTGTTAAGGGCGCGCAGATCGTGGTGGAGAGTTTTTCTCCCGGCACGATGGAGGCGCTTGGGCTCGGGTATGAGGAACTGAAGAAGATCAACCCCAAGCTGGTGATGACGTCCGTTTCAAACTACGGGCAGGACGGGCCGTACCGGGACTATATCGGCATTGAGCTGAACCTGTACGCGATGGGCGGGAGCATGATCAGTTCCGGCGATGTTGATAACGAACCGCTCAAGACTGCGGGCAGGATGGTCAGCTACCACGCGGGGTATGCGGCGGCACTAGCGTCCGCGCTGGGGTTGTTCCAGGTGGAGTTCCGTGACGCAGACGGCGATTACATGGACGTGAGCGTCTTCGAGACGGCCATGCACTCCATCGATATGCGGCTTGGTCGCTTGATGGGCTATCAGTACACGGGGCATCTTGGCACACGACCGGGGCGCGCGGTGGCCGTGGGCGGCGGCGTGCATCCGTGCTCCGACGGCTATTTCCTTATGACCGGCGGGCCGCGCTTCATCCCCAACATCATTCGGATGATCGGCATGGAGGAGCTGCTGGAGCAGCCGGAGTGGGGGACGGCGGAGGGCCGCGCGAATCCGGACCGCATCGACGAGTTTCTGGCGTACATCGTGCCATGGACGCTGGAACACTCGAAAGAAGAGGTGCGAGCGGCATGCGAGGAATTCGCGGTGCTGGGCGGACCCCTCAACACGATCGAAGATCTCATTAACAATCCGCAGTTCATGGCGCGCAACTATTTCCAGGAGATTGACCATCCGACAACGGGGCCGATCAAGTACCCGGGCTATCACCACAAGCTGCACCGCGAGGGTGCGGAGATGCCGAAGAGGCGGCGGGCGCCACTGCTGGGCGAGCACACTGACGAGGTTCTGACGGAGCTTGGGCTGAGCGCCGGGGATATTGCCGGCCTGAGAGCGGATGGGGTTGTTTAGGAACGGAGCAGACAGCCATGACAGCGGATAACTCAAGTGTGAATCGTCTCGGGACGCCGAATCCGGGCAACCCGACGAAGCCCGATCCTGACCTGCCGCTGGCCGGAATGCGGATTATCGATTTTACGGTCGTATTCGCTGGCCCGTACGGGACGATGCAGTTGGCGGACTGGGGCGCGGAGATCATACGGGTCGAGTCGACTACCCATTTTGCGTCCACAACGCGGGGGATGCTGGCGCGTCCCGCGCTTGCGACGGTGCAGGCTCAGACGAATATGGGCATGGGGATGCCGGACAGCGAGCCGGGGGAGCGCCCGTGGAATCGCAGTGCCGTTTTCAATGCGCATGGCCGCAACAAGCTGTCGATGACCGTTAATCTGCGGACAGAAGAGGGCCAGGAGGCTCTGGAGCGGCTGGTCGCCGGTTCGGACGCGCTGGTTGAGAACAATCTGCCACAAAGCATGGAACGTCAGGGCATCACATGGGAACGGCTCTCTGAGATCAACCCGAAGCTGATCATGATCCGGATGCCCGCGTTCGGGCTGGACGGGCCCTACAAGGCCTATCGTTCGTGGGGCAATCACATGGAGGCCATCTCAGGGCATCCGCTAATTCGGACGTATCCCGACCTGTCACCGGAGTATGCGCCCGCGGGCGTGCCGTCGGACGCGGCGAGCGGCATCGGCGCGACACTTGCGTTCCTGATGGGCAAGCGATACCTCAAGCGCACCGGCAAGGGTCTGCTCATCGAGGCGCCGACAGCGGAGAATTTTGTGCCGTTACTTGGCGATTTCGTGATGGATTACAGCATGAACGGGCGGGTGTGGACGCAGATGGGCAACAACCACTTCTATCTCGCGCCGCACAACGTGTACCGGACGCAGGGCGAGGATCAGTGGGTGACGATCGCGTGCCGGAATGAGGAGCAGTGGCAGGCGCTGTGCGAGAGGATGCGTCATCCGGAGCTTGTGGATGATCCGCGCTTCAAGGACAACGAATCGCGCTATGAGAACCGGGCGGATTTGGACGCCATTATCGGGGCGTGGACGGCGGACAAGCACGCGTCATGGGTCATGGATCAGCTGCAGACTGTTGGGGTTCCGTCCGGCGCGGTGATGAACGAACGGGACGCGATAGAGGATCGGCACCTGGAGCATCGGGGCTTCTTCTCGCGGGTGACTCACCCGGAGGCAGGGACGCACAAGGCATTAATGACGCCGTTTAAGTCGATGAACAATCCCGGGGTTGGACCTCGTCGCCACTCGCCGCGTCTGGGCGAGGACAACGAGTATATCTACAAGTCGGTGTTGGGCTACTCAGACGAGGAGTACGCGGAGTTCGACAAGAAGGGCCACATCGGGATGGACTACGATCCTTCGATTCCGTGAGTAGCTGCGCTACGGCTCCAGGTCGCGGTCCCGCTTCGGCTCTCTGAAGGAGTTGGCATTCCGCGTTCCTGCTTTCGCAGGAATGAAGGAGGGTGCCCCTACACACCCAGCAAGAGGTTTCTCAGTTCCATTATTGAATTGGCCATATGGTCAGGCTGGGCCTGTTGCAGTTCTTCGTTGTTGCCGAAGCCGTATGTGACGGCGATTGAGGCGATGTTGTTGGCCTTTGCGCCGAGGATGTCGAGGGCGTGGTCGCCGACCATTACGATGCGAGGCGTTTTTGTGTCCTGTGGGAGTGGGGCGGGCAGATTCAAGGCCATCAGGGCGGCGGCGACGAGTTGCGGTTTGCGGACCATCATACCTTCACGGTCGCTGCCAATCACGGCCTCAAGGAATGGCATGAAGTCAGCGTTGAGGGCGATTTCGCGGGCAAAGATCTCATCCTTTGTGGTGGCGATGGCCATCCGGACGCCGCTGGCGCGCAGCAGCCAGAGCATCTCGGACACGCCCTCGTAGACCTCAAAGCCCTTGATGCCCTCCACGGCGAAGTGTTCCTTGTAGACAGCGACGGCTCGTTCAGCGTCGGGTTCGCTCATACCAGCAATGCTCTGGAATGAATCAATAAGTGGCGGGCCGATGAATTGGGAGAGCAACTCCTGATCGACGGCCGGGACACCCATCTCCTTGAGTGTGTGAACTACGGAGGAATGGATGCCGATGCGGGAGTCAATCAGTGTTCCATCGAGATCGAAGATGACGATGTCAAAGCTGGCGTCGGCAGGTTTGAGTGTGGTCATAGCGCGGTGTCAGTCGGGTTGGGTTTCATTTTCGCAACGAGGAACCTATCAGGCCGCCGAGGAATGCGAAAAAGAATGAGTACACCGCTACAACCAAGGCGAACACGGGAAGATGGCGGGCTCCAAGCTGTGGCGGCTCGCCGCCAATTGCTACGGCGATTGCCACGACAATGACCACCATCACAATCGCGCCAATTGTAAGCGCACAGGCTATGATTGCGGCCATACCTGTTACCTGGCTTGTCGGTACCCTCCATGTGCTCCTCAACTGCATCCCACCTACAATTCCAGCAACAAGAGGGCTGAATAGTCCCGTTAGTATGTGCAGTCCGGGAGTCAGGAGGAGCAGTAGTCCTACTCCCACTCCAATTAAGGCTGCTCTTGCCATGTCCTTCCAATTGTAGCGGGAGCGGGGATCTGCATTACGGTGATTAGTTAGCAAGTGCGATTCAGATTCCCGCGAAGGCGGGAATGACGGGTGGGGGCGGGCCCCGCTCAGGCCCTTCGATTGATTCAGGGTGAACGAGAGAGAGGCGGTCTGTCTTGTGCGGCTGTGTTGTCGAACCCTAGACTGAAAGCGACATGGACATGACGCAATACGCTGAGCTCTTTCCTGTTCCCCGCCCTCTCATCGGCATGGTCCACCTTGCACCCCTGCCCGGCACGCCGCGGTGGGGAGGCAATATCGACGACGTGATCAAGAGGGCGATGGACGATGCCAGGATCCTGGCGGAGGAAGGCATCGACGGGATCATCGTTGAGAACTTTGGCGATACGCCCTACGCGGCGGGCAGCGCTCATCCGGCGACGGTCGCCGCGATGACCATCGGGGTGCTGGCGGTGCATGGCGTGGTGCGGGAGGTGGACGTGGAGTCGCGCATCCGAGTGGGCATCAACGTGCTGCGGGCGGATGTAATCTCTGCGCTTTCCATCGCGTCGGCGACCGGAGCGTCTTTCGTGCGGACGAACGTCCTGACGGGTGCTTTGGTGACGGACCAGGGAATTATCGAAGGAAAGGCGCACGAGGCGCTGCGGGAGCGACGCCTTCTCGGCAGCGGTACTCCGATCTTTGCCGACGTGATGAGCAAGCACGCTTACCCTGTCGGCGCAGGCGTGGTGATGGAACTGGAGGCACGGTCGACGGCGTATCGGGGACTGGCCGACGCTTTGATCGTGACCGGAGATGAGACGGGCGCGGCGACGTCAGCGGATGACCTGCGGAGAGCGCGAACGGCGGTTCCAGATAGGCCAATCCTGATAGGGAGCGGGCTTGATATAGACAACGCGGGCGAGCTGCTGCCGCTCTCGGACGGAGCGATTCTCGGAACTGCGCTCAAGGTGGACGGTGTGACGGAGGGGCGCGTCGACCGAGACAGGGTGCGAGAGATGGTGGGGCGGGCGCGTACGCTGCAGTAACTCTGCCTCCTACTCCTCTTCCATTCTTTCGGAGCCAATTCTCGCGTCTATACTGTTTCTGGCGGTGCGCAAGCAGTCGTGCTGCGCGGACAAGAACTATGACTACTCAATCAGACGGGCATTCAACGCTGGGAAATCCGGCTATCATCGGTCCTCTAGAGACCCTCGAAAACAGGTTCGAGGAGCTTGAGGCCGAGATGGCGCAGCCGGACGTGGCCGCCGATTACAAGCGGCTGGAGGGGTTGTCACGTCAGCGGGCCTCGATTGAGCCCACTGTCCAGGCGTTCCATCGGTACAGGAAGGTCCTCGACGATCTGCAACAGGCACGCGACGTGCTGGCGTCCGGCGATAAGGACATGGTGGGTCTTGCCACCGCTGAGGCTGAGGAGCTGGCGGCGACGGCGCAGGACCTGGAGCATGAGTTGCGGCTCGCGCTGACGCCTCGCGACCCGCTGGATGACCGCGACATTATCGTGGAAATCCGTGCCGGGGCGGGCGGAGACGAGGCGGCTCTGTTCGCAGGCGACCTTTTCCGCATGTACACACGCTATGCGCAGTCGCGCGGGTGGTCGACGGACTTAATGAACACGAACGAGACGGGCGGTGGAGGTCTCAAGGAGGTCACGTTCGGCGTGCAGGGCGCGTCGGCGTACGCGTGGCTCAAGCATGAGTCCGGTGTGCATCGTGTTCAGCGGGTGCCAGAAACGGAATCTCAGGGCCGCATCCACACATCAACCGCGACGGTGGCCGTGCTGCCGGTGGCGGAAGAGGTGGACGTCGAACTGAATATGTCGGACGTGCGTGTGGACGTATTCCACGCGGGCGGCGCGGGCGGTCAGAACGTGAACAAGGTGGCGACGGCAATACGGCTGACGCATGCGCCGACGGGTATCGTCGTGACGTGCCAGGATGAGCGTTCGCAGTTGCAGAACCGGACGAAGGCCATCGCGATTCTGCGGGCGCGGCTGCTGGAGATTGAGACGCAGAGGCAAGAGCAGGAGTTGGCGAGCACACGGCGATCCCAGGTGGGGACGGGGGATCGGTCCGAGAAGATTCGCACCTACAACTTTCCACAGAACCGCGTGACGGATCACCGAATCGGAGTGACGCTTCATTCGCTGGACAGGTTGACCGACGGCGAACTCAATCCCCTGCTTGATGCACTGCGCGAGGCGGAGCAGGAACGGCTGCTCGCCGAATCCGTGTCTTGAGCTCGAAACCGGCCCGCGGACTTCTCACAGAAGCTCGCGCGCAACTGCAGGCGGCCGGGGTCGATTCCGCAGCACTTGAGGCGCGGCTGCTGCTGGCATACGCGATCGATGTTGTTCCCGAATCACTGCTTGCAGAGCCGGATCAGGAAGTGTCGGCTGGTGCAGAATTGCGGTTTCGGGAGGCGCTTGGTCGGCGGCTGAATCGCGAACCACTCTTCTATATCACAGGTGAGCGGGAGTTCTATGGCCTGCCATTCTACGTGGACGCTCGGGCGCTTATTCCGCGACCAGAGACTGAACTTCTCGTTGAAGAGGCCATCGCCGCGGTATCGGACATGGGCGATGCCCACGCGGACGGCGCAGGGCTCTTGATTGCCGACATCGGCACGGGTTCCGGCTGCATCGTCGTGGCCACGGCAACGGTGCTCACGGGGGCGCGATTCATTGCCACGGATATTTCGGCGGAAGCCGTGGAGGTAGCGCGCGCCAACGCGGAGCGGCACGGGGCGGCGGATCGGATCACGTTCAGCGTAGGCGACCTACTAGAGCCGCTGTCCGAGCCCATGGACATCATCATCGGCAACCCACCCTACATCCCGGCAGAGAATCTTCCTGGCTTGCAAGCGGAGATACGAGACCACGAGCCACGCGTCGCGGTGGACGGCGGGGCGGGCGGTATGACGATCGCCGAGAGGCTGGTTCGCGGGGCGCCTGACTACCTGAGACCCGGGGGGCGGCTCCTGATGGAGGTCGGATACGGGCAGGCGCCATTGATGGTGGATGTTGCCATGGAGGTCTTTCCGGAGGGGACGGTGGTGGACATGGCGCTTGACCTAGCCGGGATACCACGCGTGGTGCGGGTTCAACTGCCGGCGTAGGATGGCGGCAACGCTCCCGATGCGCCCCATTGACCAATAGGCTACACTTATTTCCCCACCACGCTGGGTAATAGCGTGAGAGACACCCTCAGACAGGAAGTGACTACGAAAATGACACTGACGGAAGCGACTATCGCCGGAGTACAGGTTCAATTCAACACGGTGCTGAACGATCTGAGGCAGGCGGTGGACGGGCTGGACGGCGAGGCTCTGAATTGGCGTCCGGTCGGCGATGAGAGCAGTTCGATCTACATGCTCGTTTCCCACATGATGGGAATGGCAGGCGGGATGTGCGCCGTCGCGCGTGGCGAGGAGCCGCAGCGTGACCGCGCGGCTGAATTCGCCGCAGCCGGAACGAAGTCAGCGGATCTTCTCAAGCTGATCGACGATACGCAGGCGAAGGTTGAGCAGGCGCTCTCCACGACGACGGCAGAGATGCTTGCCAGCACACGGGAATTTGTTGGGAATGAGTCGACGGGAGCAGGGCTGATTATCTTGATGGCGCGGCATCTGGGTGAGCACCTGGGGCACGTGGCGCTGACACGGCAGTTGTGGGAGCAACTGGAGGACGCGAGCGGGTAGCTAGCCATAAGTTGATGCAGTGATGCAGTGGCGTTATGCTATGCATCATGCGAACTACAATTTCATTGGATGAACAGCTTGCCCGCCAAGTGCGTCGTGCCGCCGAAGCGCGTGGTGTGAGCGTCAGCGCCTTTATTGCCGAGACGTTGGATGATGCGCTAAAACGCGCGGGGCCTCCGGCCTCGCCGCCGTTCCGGCTGATCACGGTGGGAGGGGTACGACCCGTTCCCGGCGTGGATCTGGATCAGCCACGAGCGCTCGACGTCCAGGATGATGAGGGTCGTTGGAGGGAGAAGGGTTGGTAGTCCAAGATGTTGCTGCCAGATGTCAATGTCCTGATCTATGCCCACGTTGAGGACTCCACTGCGGATCACGCAGAGTATGCGAATTGGCTAACCCGACTCGCGACGGGGCCGGAGCCGTTCGCGCTCTCCTTGCTTGTCTTGGCGGGATTCGTCCGGGTGGTCACGAATTCTCGCGTCTTCGATCCTCCATCGACTCTTGATTACTCTTTTGCGTTCGTGACGTCGCTCCTGGAGCGCCCGACTGCGCGTGTGATTGGGCCAGGCCCGGATCACCTGGGTATCTTTGAGAGGCTTTGCCGTGAATCCGGGGCCAGGGGAAAGTTGGTCGCCGACGCGCAGCACGCGGCTGTTGCGATTGAGCACGGCTGCACGATGGTTTCAACGGACGCCGATTTCGGGCGGTTTCCGGGGTTGCGTTGGCAACACCCACTGCGTCCTGACCGGCTGTAGAGAGGATCGCCTGTCCGGGGGCGGAACGACAGGCGGTCAGATGCGGCGGAGGCGCGAGGTGGTCATCGTGACGAGGATGACCAGGACAACCAGCATTAGGCCGTTGAAGACTATTGCGAATTGCGGGTTCGTGAAATCGGAGAGCAGGCCGACCTCCAGGTGGCCAACGGGGCCAGCGCCGACACCCATGACCCAGATGCCCATTGCCCTGCCCCGCTGATCTTCGCCCACGGCGAGCTGCAGGGAAGCCTGCTGGAGAAGGTCGAAAATCGACGCCATTATTCCGGCAACGCCCAGGAAGAACAGCGCGGTAACTATCCACGGCTGTGAGCCGAATGCGGCGAGGCTGAGGCCGAACAGGGCGCTTGCCACGAGCAGCGTCTTGCCCTTGGGGAGTCTATCGCCGATAGAAGCCAGGGCGACGACACCGATGACAGAGCCGACGGCTCGGGCGGCGACCATGATACCGAATCCCTGCGGGCCGATCTCCAGCACATCGCGGGCGAAGATTGAGATCATGACGATGTGCGAAAAGGCGAATATCTCCGTCGCGACGGAGAGGAGGAGGAGGGCGCGGACTGACGGGTTGTGCCCGACGAGACCGAGCGCCTCAATAAATGATTGGCGGACTGACGGCTGTTCCGGCGTGCCGAATCCGGGGCGGGACGACGTGCGAGTGAATAGCAATATGGACAGCGCAATCGCATAGCCAACCGCCATGACGAGGAATGTGCCGCCGATACCCAGGACAAACAGCAGGGTGCCGCCCAGGAGCCCGCCAAAGACGCCCATGAGGCGCTGCGCCGTCTGGTTGAGGGCGAGGCCATTCACGATGTGGCGACTGCCAACGATGTCATGGACATACGCCTGGAGGGTGGGCATGAGAAAGGCGTTGACCGTGCCGTAAAGGAATGCGCCGCCTATGGCAACTGGGACGCTAAGCATCCCGTTCAGTTCCAGCATTCCGAGCGCGACGCTTAGCACGATGTTGCAGCTGACGATGACCCGGAGGAGGATGCGCCGTTCCAAGCGGTCCGCGATGGTGCCGGAGACGAGGCCGAAGAGCAGGAACGGGGCGAGGCGGGCAGCTTCGGCAGCGCCTACCCAGAATGCTGAATCCGAGATCTCGAGCACCAGCCAGCCCAACGTGAGCTGCTGCATCCAGAAGCCCATGGACATGGCCATGGTGGCGACCCAAAGGATACGGAAATCGCGGAATTGGAGGGTCCGGAGCGGGCCCGCAAGAAAAGAGGGGACGGATTCCTGTGGGGGCCCGTCAGTGGGCGCTGCCATGGCGCACGCTAGACGCTTGTAGCGTCTGCAGTGGCTGCTGCGTCGCCGTCAAACACGCTGCCGGGCTCGACTGTGGCTCCGTCCGACACAACAGTGTTTTGGGCAACGATTGCGCCTCGAATGGTGGCACCTGTGTTGATACGCGCTCCGGCCAGGATGACGCTTTCCTCGATGTGGGTTGAGTCGGCAATCGTCACGCCGTCGCCGACGACGACGGGGCCGATGATGCGGGCGTTTGCGCCGACAGTGACGCCGTTACCGCAGTTGACAGGGCCGTCGAGCCGGGCGGACTCGTCGATGACGGGTGCGGTGGCGGGTTCGGAGAGGGGGCGTCGTGTTGGGGCGGTCCCTGTCAGGACATCGCGATTGAGTTGCAGAAACCTGGCCGGCGTCCCCATGTCCATGAAGTAGCCTTCCCACGGGAACGTGCCGATCTCAACACCGGCCATGAGAGCGGTGGGGAAGAGGTCTTTTTCAAACATGGTGAAGCCTTCGCTGATGAAGTTGAACATCTCCGGTTCCAGCGCATAGACGCCGCTATTGACGGTGTAGGCGGGGAAACGGGGGCCGGGTGGCTTCTCAATGAAGCGGCTAGCGTAGCCGATGCCGTCGATGACGACGACGCCGTAGCGCGACGGGTCATCGACGGTGTGGACGGCGAGGGTGGCGTATTCACGGCGTTCCACGTGTTGTTCCACCATGGCGGCGATGTCGATCTCTGTCACGCAATCGCCGTTGAGGACAAGAAAGGTCTCTTTGAGTTCCGGCAGGAGGGCACGGACCGCTCCCGACGTGCCGAGCGGTTGGTCCTCGACCTCGTAGTCAATACGGAGGCCGTAGGCGCTGCCATTGCCGAAACTCTCGATTAGCGGCTCAGCACGGTAGCCGAGCGCCATGATGACGCGCGTAACACCGGCCTCCTTGAGGTGATCCAGCATGTACTCAAAGAAGGGGCGGTTTGCGACGGGCAGGACCGGTTTGGGCAGTTCATTGGTGAGGGGTCGGAGGCGTGTGCCCTGACCACCGGCGAGGACAACTGCGGTTAGGCCTCCGGTCAACATGAGCCGCGCAAGCCGGGCCGGTCAGCTGTCTTGCTCGTCGGGCAGGCCGGCTTCCTTGCGGAGAGTATCAGCCTTATCCGTACGCTCCCAGGGGACTTCAATGTGAGTTCCGTCGGTGCGATTGATATGGTTCCGCCCGAAGTGGCCATACGCCGCAACCCGACGATATCGGGGCCGCCGTCCGGCATCTGCGCTCATGAGGTCCAGTTGCGTGATGATTGCACCCGGAGTCATATCGAAGTTCTCACGAACCAGCTCTTCAATCCTATCATTGGGGATTGTGCCGGTGCCAAATGTCTCAATGGACACGGACGCGGGTTCGCGTCGCCCAATGACGTATGCGAGTTGGACCTCACAACGCTCGGCGAGGCCAGCTGCGACGACATTCTTGGCCACGTAGCGGGCGTAGTATGCGCCGGAGCGGTCGACCTTCGTCGGATCCTTACCGGAGAAAGCGCCGCCGCCATGCTTGTAGCCGGCGCCGTAGGTGTCAACGAGAATCTTGCGGCCGGTCAACCCCGCGTCCGCCATGGGCCCGCCAATCACGAAACGACCGGAGGAGTTGATATGGAACTTCGTCTCCTTGTCCATCAAGTTGTGCGGCACAACTTCCCGAATGACCAATTCATTGAGGTCTCGGCGGAGCGTGTCATTGCTTACTTCAGGGTCATGTTGGGCAGCCAGCGTGATGCTGTCGATTCGTCGAACCTTGCCATCCTCGTATTCGACGGTGACCTGGGATTTCCCATCGGGCCTGAGATAGGGGAGCGAACCGTTCTTGCGAACTTCGGCCAGCTTCTCTGCCAATCGGTGTGACAGATAGATGGGCAAGGGCATGAAGATGTTGTCGGTTCCGAGTGCATCTTCAGTCTCGCGGCAAGCATAGCCAACCATTGATCCCTGATCACCCGCTCCGAGGTTCGCAATGGCATCTGCAGCGCCCTCGCCACGAATTTCTTCGGCTTCGTCGACGCCAGTCTTGATGTCCGGCGACTGCTCATTAATCGAGACGATGACCCCACAAGTATTTGCGTCAAAGCCGTAGTCGGAATCGGTATAGCCCACTTCCCTGACGGTATTCCGCACGATGGCCTGGATATCGACATAAGAGCTGGTGGTGATCTCGCCAGTGACGAAGACTAAGCCCCTGGTGACGAGGGTTTCACAAGCGACGCGGGCGGTGGAATCATCTGCGAAGATTGCGTCAAGAACCGCGTCGGAGATTTGGTCACACAGTTTGTCCGGGTGACCTTCTGTCACTGATTCGCTCGTTTGCAGGAACGTGGTCATCTATCAGTTTCCTCCCTGGGCGTTGCCCTGCCTGTCGTCGTTCGGCTCAGTGGTCGGCGGAATCAGGCCGTATTCCTGCTCCTGTTTGGGCGTCAGGAGGAGGAGTGTGGCCTCCGCGTTGGCGATCTTCTCTTCGTCGAGGGTTGTTACACGGGCTTCTATAGTAAGCATGCGCCGGGTGTCTTTTGCCAGTGTTGCGGTCACACGCAGGGGTGCGTCAAGGGGCGCAGCGCGGCTGTAGCGTACATTCAGCCGCGCGGTGGCGGCGTGTTGGCCGCGCGCATATGCAACATAGGCGGCTGCCTCATCGAGGATCGTGGCTACTATGCCTCCGTGGAGGACACTGGGCCAACCCTGATGCCGTTCCTGTGGAACGTAGAGTGCGGTGACGCCGCCATCCTCAATCGCCTCAAATTCCAGGTTGAGGCCGGATTCATTGGCGACACCGCAAGCGAAGCAATGGCCGTATCGCTCCTGCTCCTCAAGGGTCGCGGTTGCTCGAATCGACACGGCTTCGGACCTGTCGGACGCGTTTGCCTGTATTGCGTTTGGGCGACTCAGGTGCCCATCTCCCAACTGCCGAGGTACTTGGTCTGCTCTTCAGTTGGCGAGTCAATCGATATGCCAACGGAATGGAGCTTGAGTCGTGCGACTTCCGAATCAAGTTCACGCGGCAGGGTGTGGACATCATTGGAAAGGTCTGCGCCTTCACCACCGGAGAGATACTCGGCGGCGAGCGCCTGGTCCGCAAAGGAGAGATCCATGACGGCGGACGGGTGGCCCTCTGCGGCGGCGAGGTTGATAAGGCGACCTTCGGCCAGGAGATTGACTGTGCGACCGTCCTTCATTGCATAGGCGACGACGTTCGACCTCATCTCGCGTGTGCCGTTGCTGGCTTCTTCCAGGGCCGGGATATCGATTTCGACATTGAAGTGGCCGGAGTTGGACAGAACGACGTTGTCCTTGAGAAGAGGGATGTGGTTGCGGCCGATGGCGTGGATGTCGCCTGTAACGGTGATGATGACATCGGCCTCCGGCACGGCTTCCGCAGTTGTCATCACACGGTTGCCGTCCATCAGGGCTTCCAGGGCGCGAATGGGGTCGAATTCACTGACGATGACCTGCGCGCCCATTCCACGGGCCCGCATTGCGACGCCGCGCCCGCACCAGCCGTAGCCTGCGACGAGGACCGTCTTGCCGGCCCAGAGGATGTTGGTGGCGCGCGTGATGCCGTCCAGCGTGGACTGGCCGGTGCCGTAGCGGTTGTCAAAGAGGTGTTTGGTATCAGCATCGTTGACGGCGATGACGGGGTACATGAGCTTGCCCTGCTGGGCGAGGCTGCGCAGGCGGATGACGCCGGTGGTCGTCTCTTCGCTGCCGCCGCGGAGGCCCTCAATCAGATCCGTGCGCTCCCCGTGAATGGTGGCGACGAGGTCTGCGCCGTCATCCATTGTGATGGTGGGGTTGCCGTCAAGGGACTGGTTGATGTGCTTGTAGTACGTCTCCGTGTTCTCGCCGTGGATGGCGAAGACGGAGATGCCGTGATTGGTGACGAGCGCTGCGGCAACATCGTCCTGCGTCGAGAGCGGGTTGGAGGCGCACAGGCGAACTTCCGCGCCACCTTCTTTGAGGGCGAGCATGAGGTTGGCCGTTTCAGATGTGACGTGCAGGCAGGCGGCGATACGCTGCCCTTCCAACGGTCGTTCCTCGCGGAAACGCTCTTGTATCAGTTTGACGACGGGCATTTCCCGCGCGGCCCACTCAATTCGCCTTTGTCCCTCGTCAGCGAGGGCCAGGTTGGCTATGTCATGGGCGATATCTGTAACGGTCATTGGTAGCACATTCTCCTATTGATTGTTGGTGGCGGCGGGAGTGTCTATTCTATCGTGTCCGCGTCCAGGCGCGAGACGAGGGTATCGGTGATGGATTGCGGGGAGGCGGCGGTGTCAAGGCGGATGACAGAATCGGCGGGAAGTTCGTCGGGCTGTTGGAATGAGTCGCGTTGGGCTGCGTAGATTTCCCAGCGGCCATCGCTTGTGACGCCTCCGGTTTCAACCCGGGCGTCAAGGCGCTGGCGGGTTTCCTCTTCAGAGAGTTCGCAGATGACCATAAGGAGGGGGACGCCTGAGGAGCGTGAGAGGTCTGAGAATCGCCTGCGTTGTTGGTCCTTGGAGAAAGCAGCGTCGATGACGACGGATCGGCCATCCTGCAGGGCTTCGGCGGCGAGACGAGCGAGTTCATCGTAGGTTCGCTCGGTCATCTCGGGAGTGTAGATTTCGGCGTTCCACCCAACGAAGTGGCGTTCATCAGCAGGGACGCCGGCAAGGTTCTTGCGGACAATGTCGCTCGAAAGGTAGGTGTGGCCGCGCTCCCGCGCGAGGCCCTCTGACAGGGTGCTCTTGCCGCTTCCCATAAGACCGCCTATGAGGACGATGTTGGGGCCGATCATGGTGCGGGCGTATTGCTCAGCGAGGCGGAAATAGGCCTCGGCCCGCTCCCTGACTTCTGCGGCTTCCTGGTCGGACAGGTCGGGCTGATCCAGTCGAAAGCCTTCAACCTTGCCGCGAACGTACGCGCGGTAGCACTGGTAGAAGTTCAGGAGTTCCGGCATCCCGGGATCATCAGCCTGATCCAGGTAGCCGTCGACAAAGGCGCGGGCAAGGTCCGGGTGGCCGCGGGCTTCGAGGTCCATGGCCATGAACCCCACGTCCCAGGCAACGTCCCCGTAGCGGAATCGCTCATTGAAATCGATGCAGTCGAGGACGGAGATGCGGCCATTGGCCTCAATGCAGATCTGTTGGGCGTGGAGATCTCCGTGCGTGTCACGGACAAATCTGTTCTGTGAACGGGAATGGAACAGTGTCTCGCGCTGCTCCATAAACCGGCGGGCGTATTGCGAGACGGTGTCGTATGTATCTTGCGAGATGGTACGGCCGATGTAGGCCTCGGTCTGTTCAAAGTTCTCTTCGACGTTGAAGCGGACGCCTGTGAGATCGCCTGCGGCAGCTATCTTGTCGCTTGTCTCCGCATGATCATGCACGTTAGCGACTATGCGCCCGAGTTCAGCCATCATCTCCGGTGTGACCTCGCTTCGCTCAAGCCGGGCATCCAGCATCATGTCTTCCGGCAGGCGAATCATCTGGACGAGGTATTCGACGGCTGCGGGGTTTTCCTCCGCGACGATACGGTAGCCGCCCCGCCCATTCGGTATAACGGCGCGGACTTCACGGTAGATGTCCGGGGCGGCGCGTTGGTTGAGAAAGAGTTCCTGGTAGCAGAAGTGGCGGCGCTTTCGCAGGGTGGTGAAGTCCAGGAAGCCGTAGTCGACAGCCTTCTTCATCTTGTAGGCGCGGTTGCCGGCAAGGAAGACGACGGCGGTGTGGGTTTCGCGGACTTCGACGGTGCTTACGCCGTCTCGAGGCGGATATGTTGCAGGGGAACTAAGGGCGTCAATGATGGGACGCTGGGCTTCGTACGGGTCAGTAGTCAACGGATGGCGCAGGCTTAGTCCTGCGCAGTGGGATGGCCGGCCTTCTTCCAGGCGTCAAAGCCACCCTCCATGCTGTAAAGCGGGCCGGGGACTCCCACAGAGGCGGCAAGTTCCGAAGCCAGGGCGGAGCGGACGCCGGCGGCGCAGTAGAAGACGATGGGTTGATCCTTGGGTAGATCATCAACGGCGCTCATGCTGATTATGTCGTTCACAGAAATGCGGGTTGCGCCATCAATGTAACCGTCGTCCCATTCTTCCTGTTCGCGGACATCAATCAGCGCAACGCTGCCGCTATCAATAAGTTCTCGTGCTCTATCGATGTCAACTCGCTCAAAGGGTTCTGCCGCAGATGTCATCGTTGCCTGTCTCCCATTCGCCAGAAGGATTCACCGTCCCTACAAACTATAGGGAATTTTGAAGCCTGGTGATAGAGGGACGCGCCAAAAAGCGTATCCGCGGCAGGCAGTGCCCGCCGCGGATATGTCCCCCCACACGCCTTTCCCCGTCAGATGGCTGCCTCGCCCGATTCGCCAGTCCTAACGCGGATGACATCCTCCACACTAGAAACAAAGATCTTGCCATCGCCAACCTCACCGTCGCCCGGGCTTCGGGCGCCACGGATGATGGCATTGATCACGTCATCTTTCATACCGTCTTCGACGACGGCCCGGAGAATCGTCCTTGGGCGTTCGTGGCGGCGGGTCATTTGCCCCGCGCGGCCGACGAACACTTCAACTCCGCCCTGTCGGCCCGTGCCGGTGACATTGGCGTAGTAGAACTTGCGGCAGCCAACGGCCTCCAACTCTCCTACCACATCTTCAATTGTTTCAGGCCTGATAATCGCCTCTATGCTCAGCATCGTTGTCTCCTATTCCCTTCTGGGCGGCCCGGCGGTGTTGGACCGCCGGGCCGCGGGATCGGTTCCCGCTCTCGCGTTGCTCCCGATTGTAGTCATTCCTCTAGGCAGGTCTAGTCTGCGCCGTCCGCGACATACGCGCGCTCACCGTGCGCAGCCAGGTCAAGACCCTCATCTTCGGCAGGCTCTGGCTCCCTCAGTCCAAGACCGGGGATCAAGTCCAGCACCTTGAGGATGACGAATGTGGCGACGCCGGAGTAGGCGAGGGTGGCGACAACACCGACCACCTGCACTCCCATCTGCTCCGGGTTGCCTTCAAGCAGTCCCGCCGTGCCGCCAATAGCCTCAATGGCGAAGACTCCTGTACCAAGCGCGCCCCAGATTCCTGCGACGCCGTGTATGCCGAAGACGTCAAGCGCATCGTCGAAACCCATTCGCGGCCTATAGAGCACGAAGAGGTACGGGATGATGCCTGCACCTATTCCGAGCACAAGAGCGCCCATGACATTGACGAATCCCGCAGCCGGTGTGATGGCAACCAGGCCGGCCACTGCGCCGGTGGCGATGCCGACAGTGCTAATTCGACCGGTCTGGATGTAAGAAAGGATGCCCCACGTCAGCGCTGCTGCAGCCGCAGCCGTATTGGTGACGAGCAGTGCGTTTGCATCCTGCCCGTTGGCCGCCAGGCCAGAACCGGCGTTGAAGCCGAACCAACCGAACCAGAGGATGCCCGCGCCCAGTACGACGTACGGGACGTTGTGCGGCTCAAGTGCCGGCCTGCGCCTGCGTCCCACAAGGACAGCGGCGATGAGCGCCGCGACGCCCGCGTTGATGTGGACGACTGTGCCGCCCGCGAAATCAAGCGCGCCCATTTCAAAGAGCCAGCCGCCCTCGGCCCAGACCCAGTGACATATGGGGGCGTAGACGAGGGTTAGCCACAGGACAAGGAAGACGATGTACGTTGTGAACTTAAACCTCTCCACGATTGCGCCCGTGATAAGGGCGGGTGTGATGATGGCGAACATCATCTGGAATGCAACGAAGAGGAGATCAGGAATGTTCCCTCCGTCGTTGATGCCGATGCCGGAGAGGCCTATGTAGGAAAGATCGCCTACAAATGCGTTAAGGTCTCCGCCGTCGCCGAATGCCAGGCTGTATCCCCAGAGCACCCAGACAAGGCTGGCCACGGCCATCGACACAAAGCTGAGTGAAATCGTGCTGATGGCGTTTCGTCCACGCACCAGTCCGCCATAGAAGAAAGCAAGGCCCGGTGTCATGAACAGCACCAGTGCTGTCGACATCAACATCCAGGCAGTATCGCCGCTATTGAACTCGCCCATCCTGTCCTCCTTCCAGAACACCAAACGACGCGGCTTTGCCCGCGTAACATCACCAATGCTGTGCCGGTTCTGTGTCGTGCCAGTTACACGAGGGTTACAATCGTGTTACGTGGCAAGGACAGCCGTGCAGCATACATGAGCACCAACGATTCAATCACACTTCGGCCTGAGGGCCGTCTGCTGATTGCCGTCCTAAACCGCCCTCCCGACAATCTCATCGACCGCGCATTGGCGTTCGCCTTGAGGGATCTGTGCGCGTCATTACGGGAGGACAGCCCGTTTGATGCACTGATAGTCACCGGGGACGATCAATCGAAGGATGGGCCCAGCGGCGATACGGCTGCTTTCTCACGAGGGGCAAGCCGGTCTTTCCTTACTGAATCTGCGGAAGCCACATCAGGAAGCGTGGCTCAAGCGTTGTTTGACAGCTATCGATGCGCAAGCGCCGTCGCCTCTCTACCGTTTCCCGTTATCGCCGCCATTAATGGAGACGCATATGATCAGGGCCTCGAGTTGGCTCTGGCGGCAGATATCCGCGTGGTCGCGGAAACGGCTCAGTTCCGGATGGGTCAGGCGCTGCAAGGACTCATTCCCTGGGACGGTGGCACTCAGCGCCTGCCACGCATCGTGGGGCCTGCCCATGCGACGGATCTCTTGCTGACCGGCAGAACCATTGGAGCCGAAGAGGCGCTAGGTATGGGGTTGGTCAATCGGGTGGCGCCACCCGCCGACGTTTTGACTACCGCTCAGGAGATAGCAGCGCAGATACTTGCCGGCGGGCCGATTGCGGCGCGTTATGCGAAAGAAGTTATCTCGACAGGCTCTGAGATGACGCTTGACCAGGGCATCCTGCTGGAGACTGACCTCACGATGATCCTGCAAACGACGAAGGATCGCGAGGAGGGGATTCAGTCTTTCCTTGAGCGGCGGGATCCGGAGTTCAGAGGGGAGTAGGGACTTCTTTGACGCCTTCCCGCCCCAGGTTCACAATTGGTGGCGCCTTATAGGCAGGATTGAGGTGTGCGATGACGCAGGCGGAGCAGGATAGGCCGGACGACGAATCAGACGATAACGATCAGCAGCCCCAGGCTGAGGAAAGTCAGCAGGCGGATTACGTGCCGGGCTCAGCTGCCGATCCCGCTATGGCAAGCTCCTCTCCGGGCGTGGGCAGCCAGGCATACTACGGCCCGGTGAGCAACCCTGAGGAGCGCAATTGGTCGCTCCTGGTGCATCTGAGCGCATTTGCCGGACTGCTTTTCCCTTTCGCTAATATTATTGCTCCTCTGGTTGTCTGGCTCATTTTCCGAGCGCGCTCAGACATGGTCGACTTCCACGGAAAGCGGGCGCTCAACTTTCAGATCAGCTTGACCATCTGGATAGTGATTGCCGTCCTGTTCTCTTTCTTGCTCATCGGCATCCCGTTCGTCATCGGGCTCAGCATCGTTTCAATTGTGTGGACGATTGTTGCGGCAGTGCGGGCAAGTCGAGGGGATCCGCCCGGGTACATTCTGTCCATCGGTTTCCTGAAATAGAGTGGACTCGGTTTGGCAGGAGGCCGCCGTGGAGAACGAATCACCCCGGCCCGAGAGGCCACCCGGGCCGGTCTAATGACGGAGTCGGGACAGGACGGGCCGGCGGCTCTGTGCGAGGTGGATGATTCCGGTCTCGCGCACATCACGCTCAATCGCCCTACGCAACTGAATGCATTCAATGTTCAGATGCGGGACGACCTTTTCGCCATCCTGACAGAGCTCCACGCGAATCCTGACCTGGACGCCGTGCTGATTACAGGCGCAGGTGAGCGGGCATTTTGCTCGGGAGCGGACCTGACGGAGTTTGGGACCGCACCATCGCGTGTCATTGCTCGTGAGGCGCGGTACCTGCGCGATGTGTGGTCGCTGCTGCGCACCCTGCCCGTACCGACGGTGGCGGCGATGCACGGATTCGCCATCGGCTCAGGATTGGAGATGGCCCTGTGCTGCGATTTTCGCATCGCGACGGATGATGCGCGGTTCCGACTGCCTGAGGTGGCGCTGGGAATGATTCCGTTCGCGACTGGAAGTCAGTCCTTGCCGCGTGTGATTGGGCGAGCACGGGCACTGGACCTGCTCTTGACAAGCCGTTGGTTTGATTCGGAGGAGGCTCTTCGGTCGGGATTAATACACCGAGCTGTGCCTGCGGAGCGCTTGGCAGAGGCGACCGATAGCTTGCTGACAGAGGCACGTTGGCTGCCGCGTGAAGCACGGGCGGCGACGAAGGCTGCATTGCGGCGGGGGGCGGACGTCACGCTGGCAGATGGTTTGCGAATAGAGGCGGCGCTAGCAGCAACTCTTTAGGTTCACGCCCTTGATCCAGCGGTTCTCGGTAACGGGTCAGTCCCGACGACTACCGGCTATTACCTGCCCAAGAACTTGGTCGACTCGTAGACTGGATAGGTGACATCCGCATTGGAAGAGTGAAAGGCAAGGTCTTGGCACGGAGTATTAGGCTTTTTGTTGTTAGCAGCGCGGCACTTGCGGCGATTGCCGGCATTCTGTTGTTTGCAGGGGCATGCGAATCGGAACCGACGCCTACACCGATCCCAACCGCTACACCTATCCCGCCCACTCCCACGGCTACAGCGACGCCGGAGCCGACTCCCGCCCCGGTCGCTGTCTCCATCAATGAACTGGATATAACCGCAACGACAACTGTGCGCGAAGTTGTTGCAGCATTCTCTGAAGAAGAAGGAACGTGCATACGTGAGGCTATTGGGGCTGACGCGTTCACTCTGATTGCAGATGTTCCCGTGTCCAGTCTTCAAGGAGGCACTGCGGACTTCCCGATCCAGTGCCTGGGCACGGAAAGCGCAATTGGATTTACAGTGGCATACCTCTCCGCGGAGGCAGGTGGGCTGAGTTCCGAGACTCGCAGCTGCATCTCAGGTATTGCAACTGAGAATCCCGGCGTTCTTGGCATGGGGCCGCCGCCGGAGAGTTTTGGTGAGGTCATCGCCGGGGCCGTTCGCATCCAACTGTGTCTTAGTGACGATGAGGCCGCAGCCTGGGCGGCAAGCCAGGGGATGGAATTGCCACCGCCATCGGCACTGCAGTGCCTTGAGGAACAGCTTGGCGGCGAGGAGGCTCTCCTGGCCATGCTGAGTGATGAGGCGCAAGCCGAAATGGCTATGCAAAACCTGTTTGCGGCTGCACTCGCATGTGAGGTCGGCCAAGGGCAGCCTGAGGTGACGCCGATCGCCGGCTGAGGCGCAGACGATTATGTGCATGTCAGGTGGCATTTTACGCCGCCTGACATGCCTCAGAATGGTGACAATAAGGCGTCGCTCTGCTAGTATCTGCTTGCTACAGTAGCCCACGTGGTGGGGCAGATCGGGAGGGGGTTTCGCCGATCACGGCACTATTGCCGCGATGGCGAGTTACCCAACCGGAAAAGGTAATCGGGAGGGGATATCACGGATGAACACTGCTGAATTTTTGTCAATCGCGAACATGATTGCGCCTGACAAGGAAGCGATTGTTTTTGAAGACACGCGACTTTCGTACGCGGAGTTGAACGCGCGATCAAATCAGCTGGCCAGCCAAATGCAGTCCTGGGGTGTTGGCAGCGGAGACCGCGTCGGCATCATGCAGGTGAACTGCAACGAGGTCATCGAGACCTACTTCGCTGCGGCCAAGCTCGGCGCGATCTTTGTGCCGCTGAGCTTCCGGGGTCGGGCGGAGGAAATTCGCCACATGGTCAATGCGTCGGAGTCCAAGGTGGTTATCGCGGGCTCGCGTTACTTGGGCATGGTTGATGAGCTGCGGCCATCACTGAACACGGTCGAGCACTATGTCTCACTAGAGGGCACGGCAGACGGCTGGGAGGCGTACGAGGATGTCCTTTCGGGGCAGCCGACGGATGACATCACGGCCGAGGTGGACGACGACGACACGACAATCCTTATGTTCACGGCGGGCACGACAGGCCTGCCCAAGGGCGTGATGTTGACCTTTGGCGGCGTCAGCAGCTACAGCCTTAGCAACGTGACGCCGGTGGAGCCGGACCAGGTAGAGAAGAACATCCTGACCGTTCCGCTGTACCACGTGGCAGGGATGCAGGCCGTTATCTCCGCGATATTCGGGATGCGCACACTTGTCATCCAGCGCCAGTTTGAGGCGGAATCCTGGATGAAGCTGGTGCAGGATGAGAAGGTCTCGCGCGCCATGATGGTGCCGACGATGCTCAAGATGCTCCTCGACCACGAGGCGCGCCCGAACTACGACCTCTCCAGCCTGGATGTGCTTACTTATGGCGCTGCGCCGATGCCCAAGGAGGTCATCAAACGCGCCATTATCGAGCTAGAGGACACCCAGTTCATCAACGCTTTCGGCCAGACCGAGGCCTCCGCGACGATCACGGCGCTGATGCCGGATGATCACAACGTGAAGGGCCTGTCCGAGGAGGAACGCGAGAAGAAGTTCGAGCGACTCAGCTCCATCGGCAAGCCGCTCCCCGGCGTCGAGATCCGCATCGTGGATGAGGACGGCACCGATGTCCCCACCAACGAGCAAGGCGAGATCATCGCCAGCGGTCCGCAGCTCATGAAGGGCTACTGGCAGCAGGACGACGTGACGGCGGAGACGATCAAGAACGGCTGGCTGTTCACGGGCGACCTTGGCTACCAGGACGATGAGGGTTACATCTTCCTCACCGGTCGGGCCAAGGACTTCATCAAGCGCGCCGGCGAGATGATCTCTCCTGAAGAGGTGGAGCAGACACTGATGTCCCATCCCGCCGTTGACGAGGCGGCAATCATCGGCATCCCGGATGAGCAATGGGGCGAGCGTGTTCGCGCTGTCGTTGTGCTCAAGTCCGGTCAGGCGGCTTCGCAGGATGAGTTGATCGAGTACTCACGCCAACGGCTGGCCAGTTTCAAGAGGCCGGAGCACGTGGTGTTTTCCGAGGAGCCTCTCCCACGCAACCCGCTGGGCAAGGTTCTGAAGCGGGACTTGAAGCAGATGTACACGGAGCCGATTACGGATCCTGCCTAAATCTTGATGGCATTTGCCACGAGGCGAAACTAAAGGACGGGGGTGAATGATTCACCCCCGTCCTCATTTCCCACAATCCCGGATCGGATCCAGCAATGTCCCAAGTCAACCAACACGTACGATTCGAACCTGACGAGCACCCGCCCCTTCTCATGACCCTGGGGGCCGGGGTACAGGGCGCAATGATTATCGTTGGCGCCGTTGTGTTGGGGGTCGTCATCGTGATGCGCGTTGGTGATCAGTCACAGTCCTACACTTCCTGGGCGGTTTTCGCGGCGCTTCTGGTGAGCGGATCCACGACGATCTTGCAGGCAGTTCGGTTCTGGCGTTTCGGCTCCGGTCACATTCTCATCATGGGAACATCAGGGGCGTTCCTGGCCGCATGCGTTGCCGCGCTTGCTAATGGCGGACCGGCACTGATGGCCTCGCTGATCGTCGCATCGTCCCTCATGCAATTCCTGATCGGCATGAAGCTGTCTTTGACCAGGCGGATATTTGTCCCCGTGGTGACCGGCACGGTCATTATGCTCATCGCTGCGACAGTGATGCCCATCGCTTTCGGGCTGCTTGACGCTGTGGAACCCGGGCAACCCGTGGAGGGAGCGATGGCATCCGCTGCCGTGACACTGGCGATAACGGTCGGTCTCGTTCTTCGGGCGCCGCCTTCGCTGCGCCTGTGGTCGCCGGTCATAGGAATCGCGGCGGGAACGGCGACGGCAGCGGTGTTCGGACTGTATGACACCAGCGTCATCACAGAGGCTGCCTGGATCGGCGCGCCATTCGAGGAATGGCCGGGTCTATCGTTGGATATTGGCGCGAATTTCTGGGCGCTGCTTCCCGCCTTTGCGATGGTGACAGCTGTCGGCGCAATTGAAACGTTGGGAGACGGCGTAGCGATTCAACGAGTGTCGCGAAGGAACCCGCCCGCGCCGGATTTCCGCGTGGCGCAAGGGGCAATCAATGCGGACGGGGTGGGGAATCTCCTGTCAGGACTCTCCGGCACCGTGCCGAACACGACATATTCCAGCAGTGTTTCCATGGTTGAAATCACAGGCGTCGGGGCGCGGCGCGTAGGAGTGGTGATTGGCCTGACGTTCATCCTGTTTGCGTTTTTCCCTAAGATAACGGCGATCCTGGTGGCGATACCCTCACCGGTGGCCGGCGCGTATATGACCGTGCTCATCGGCCTGTTGTTTGTACAGGGAATGAAGATTGTCATCAACGACGGCGTGGATCACCGGAAGGCGGCCATCATCGGGCTGGCATTCTGGGCGGGCGTGGGCTTTACGAACGCGCAGATCTTCGGTGAATCATTGGGGGACGGATTCGTGAGTCTCCTTCTTGAGAACGGCATGACGGGCGGAGCGATAGTTGCGCTCATCATGGTCTTGTTCCTTGAGTTGACCTCCCAACGACGGAAGCGTCTTCGCCTGGAGGGTGGAACGGCGGGATTCACCCAGCTGCGGGACTTCCTACAGGACTTTGGTGGCAAATCAAAATGGTCGGAGGACGCAACAAGCCGGCTGACTCTGGTGGGTGAGGAGGCGCTTTCCGGGCTTCTCGCGGAAGACGGCTCTGATTCCAGTGACGACAGGAAAGCAATGGCGTCCATCAGAATGGTGGGCACATCAGCCGAACTGGAGCTCGTGTCCGGGCCGTCGGAAGGGAACCTGGAGGATCGACTTGCCCTCCTTGGGGAATCACCAGAGATTACGGACGAGAATGAGCTGTCCTATCGTCTATTGCGTCACTATGCGGCGTCCGTGCGACACAGCAAATATTACGGGCTTGATATCGTGACGGTGCACGTGGAGCGGGCTGACTAACCACAGGTAACCGGCTGCGCGGAAGGCGCATGTCCTGCTGTCGGGATCGTCACTGAGATCGGCCTTTGCCGTCTATTGGCGCCCGACCCAGGCGACCAATCAGGAGCGGGGCAGGAGCAGGCTGACTTGTTGGGTGGCGGGCTGATTGGTGGGTGTGACTGAGAGTCGGTCATGGGGAGTCAGGGAACGGATGCCCAGTTCCCGGAGGAACGGTTCAAGAGAGGGGACGTTGACGGTCTCTACGGGGGCCGGAGTGGCTTCCTCAGCGTCACCTGCCCCATCTTCGGCCTCGTCCTGCGCGGGCGCAGCCGTAACGGCTTCGGTAATCGAACGCTCCACTTCACCCTGCCAGAGCATGGGAATGATGATCTTGGGACCGAGTTGCGTAGCAACCTGTGCAGCGAGATTGGGGGCGAGGGTCTCCTCGCCGCCAACAGGGAGAAGGACAACGTCAGTCTCGCCGAGTTCGGAGACTTCTCCTGTGGAGAGCACGCGACTCAGATGGCCGAGATGGCAGATTACGACACCATCGATGGAGACAGCGTAGGCCATGCCGCCGAGATTGGAGGCATCGTCGCTAGCAGCTCTGCTGGTGCGGATGGCGCGAATCAGAATGCCTGAGACTTCATATTCGCCCGGGCGACTGATTACTCGTGCATCACCGACATCGACGGCGGGCTCCGTGCCGTAGCCGCTCATGAGGACGGCACGCGCGTTGGCACGGCGATCCGGCGAGGTTGACGGGTCGACGAAAAGAGATGCGTCTCTACCTCGCAGTTGAAAGCCTGATCCACCGAGATAGGTAATGTCCACGTCTAGAGTTGATCCTCCGATTCTTTCAACTTCGGCTCACGGCGGAGGAGTACCCACGCGCCTGGTAGGGCGCCGGCCGCCACGAGGAGTTTGAGGATGTCGCCGGGAACGAACGGCCACAGTCCCCAATCCAGAGTAAGGCTTATTGTCATGTTGTCGAAAGACATGTAGAGCCACGGGAGTCCGAAGGCGTAGATCACAACGCTTCCTGCGAGCATAGCCAGGGCTGTGTAAAGGAAACTGCGGTCCCATCCTCGCTCGGCCAGGCGGCCAATGAGTGTGGCGGCGATAACGAATCCAATGATGTAGCCGAAAGACGGCATTGACCAGAAGGACGTTGCACCGCCCCAGAGACTGCCATCAGTTGCACCAAAGGCGACTTCTCCTGACAGGATATCCCCGACCGATCCAGCGTAGACCGGGAGGCCAGCGATGCCCGCAAACAGATAGAGCAGCAGGCTCATGCTGCCGAGTCGGCTGCCAAGCGCCGCACCGGTCAGGCCGACGGCGAGGGTCTGAAGTGTAATCGGCACAGGGGTGCCTTCAATTGGAAGGCCAACGGAGCTAAAGACAGTTGCGTACCATTGCGGGGGTGTAAATGAAACCTGCGCGGCGACGGCGACGAAGAGGGCGCCCGCCACTACAAGAAGGGCCGCGCGGTATCGGGGCACGAGACCCCCAAAAACGTAATCAGAGAGGGTAAGTGCGCCTGTCATATGTGTTGCAGCCATAAGAACCTCTGGAATGATTGTGGGAACTACCGGGCACGATAAGCACCTCGACAACTGTAGCAATGAGGCCGATTGGTGGTCAACGAGGGAATGGTGGGTGGATTGGCTTGACATGGGTAGTGTGCATGAGTAGTCTGAACGGGAATTAGCAGTCAATGAATGAGACTGCTAATTCCCGTCAACAGCCTGACGACCACGAAAACAGCAGGCGGCAGGCCGGTGACAAAATTCACAATGTAACGGTGAAAACGATGACTCAGGACTTGGCAGAGCGGCAATCGGAGTTGCTGCGGCTGTTGGTGGAGCAGTATATCGCGACGGCGGCGCCCGTGAGTTCGGGCGGGCTGGTGGAGCGGCATGAACTCGAGGTGAGTTCGGCGACTGTGAGAAACACTTTTGCCGAGCTTGAGTCTGAGGGTTATGTAGAACGCACACACTCGTCTGCAGGGGCAACGCCGACGGGGCGGGCGTATCGGTATTACGTGGAGGTTTTGTTGCGGTCATCCGAGGTACCGACCAGCCGCCAGGAGACGATTCGTCACCAGTTCCACCAGGTGGAGTCGGAGGACGTCTTCCTGTGGGCGCGGCTGGCGGCTGCGACGCTGGCACGGTTGTCCGAGGCTCTGGCCATCGTGACGCCCCTGCCGGGCCACACAGAGCACGGGATGGACGAGCCGGTGGTGTACGGGATCAGCCAGGTTGTGAATCAGCCGGAACTCATCGATCGCATCGACATGGTGCGGGAGCTGTTGGACGCCGTGGAAAGCGGCCGTCTTGCGCCCGCACTGCACACGGACGATCTGCCCGCTACCGGGCTGCGGGTCGTCATTGGAAACGAGCACGATGAGCCGTTCCTTCATCCATATGCGGCGGTCATGTCGACCTACGGCCCAACAGAGTTGAGCGACCAACGCGGAGCCGTTGTGGCCCTGGGACCGACACGGATGGATTATGCGGCGGCTATTCCGGCCGTTCGCTACCTGGGAGAGCTGCTGTCGAACATGGCGGAAACACTCGACGCCGTTTATCAGAACAGGGAGTACGTGTAGGGCATGGTAGACGAGAGGAAAGACGACGCTTCGGGAGTCGCAGAGCCGGACTCCAAGGACGGTGACGGCGAGAAGTCCGAACTCGAATCGCTCCAGGCGCAGCTTGATGAGGCGATAGCAGAGAAGGACAGGTATCACCGCGCATACTCGGATGCGGTTGATTTCTCGCGGCGCGCCGGAGAGCGGCACTCGGCGGAACTTCAGTACGCGACGGCGCCAGTTCTGACACAGTTGCTTTCAAGCGTGGACGACCTGGAGCGGGCTTTCGGGTCCATCCCGGACACGATGCTTCGTATGACGTGGGTGGAGGGCATTCTGCTCATCTACCGGAAGCTGCAAGGGACGCTCGAATCGAGCGGCGTGACGGAAATCGAGGCGGCAGGGGCTGCGTTCGATCCGAATCTGCATGAAGCGATCTCACGGGTGCCGGGGCCGGAGGGACGCATCGTGGAGGTGCTCCAAAGGGGGTATATGCTCCATGACCGCGTGCTGAGGCCGGCGCTTGTGCAGGTGGGGGACGGTTCGACGTCCGGTGGGGCGAGCGACGGGTCTGTAGCCGAGTTGGCAGACGACTAAGCTCGCCGACGAGAGAGAAACAACAACACAGGGAACACAAGGAGACACGTAAAGAATGGCAAGGGCAATCGGAATCGACCTGGGAACGACGAACAGCGTTGTCGCGGTCATGGAGGGCGGCGAGGGGACGGTCATCCCGACGCCGGAGGGCAATCGGCTGACGCCGTCTGTGGTCGCTCTGAACAAGAATGGCGAACGTCTTGTTGGGCTTGTCGCCAAGCGACAGGGGGTGACGAACCCCGATCAGACGATATTCAGCGTCAAACGGTTCATCGGCCGCAAGCAAAATGAGGCGGACGTGCAGCAGGACACCAAGCTGGTGCCCTACCCCGTCGCGGCTGCTCCGAACGGAGATGTGCGGGTCACCATGGGCGACAACCAGTACAGCCCGCAGGAGATCTCCGCGATGATCCTGCAGAAGCTCAAGGCAGACGCGGAAACATACCTGGGAGAGACGGTCACGGACGCCGTAATCACCGTTCCGGCGTATTTCAACGACAGCCAGCGGCAGGCGACCAAGGACGCAGGCACAATCGCCGGTCTCAACGTTCTTCGGATCATCAATGAGCCGACAGCGTCTTCGCTGGCCTACGGGCTGGACAAGAAGGGCGAAGAGATCATCGCCGTCTTCGACCTCGGCGGCGGGACGTTCGACATCTCCATCCTCGAGATTGGGGAGGGGACGTTCCACGTACGGTCAACGGCAGGCGACACGCACCTGGGCGGGGACGACTTCGATAATGCCGTCGTCGATTGGATGATCGACGAGTTTCTCAAGCAAGAGGGCATCGATCTGCGGTCGGATCGGAGCGCGATGCAGCGACTCCGTGAGGCGGCGGAACGCGCCAAGTTGGAGCTGTCCACCGTCACGCAGACGGAGCTGAATCTGCCGTTCATCACGGCGGACGCTTCCGGCCCGAAGCACCTTGCGATGAACTTGACGCGGGCACAGTTGGAATCCCTGACCGCAGCGCTGGTTGAGAGGACTGCCGGCCCGTGCCGCCAGGCGCTGGAGGACGCCGGCTTGTCCGCAGGGCAAGTGAATGAGGTCATTCTTGTCGGCGGCCAGACACGGATGCCTGCGATCCAGGAGAAGGTTACGCAGATCTTCCAGAAGGAGCCCAATCGCTCCGTAAACCCTGATGAGGCCGTCGCCGCCGGCGCGGCAATCCAGGCCGGCGTGCTGACTGGCGACGTGCAGGACCTGCTGCTGCTGGATGTAACACCGCTCTCACTCGGTATCGAGACGCTGGGCGGCGTTGCGACGCCCATCATTCCGCGCAATACAACGATTCCAACTTCGAAGAGCCAGACGTTCTCGACGGCAGCGGACGGACAGACGAGCGTGGAGATTCACGTGCTGCAGGGAGAGCGTTCGATGGCCAGCGATGACAAGTCGCTTGGTCGATTCATGCTGGACGGTATTCCGCCTTCGCCTCGGGGGATGCCGCAGATCGAGGTGACGTTCGACATCGACGCGAACGGCATCCTGAACGTGAACGCGAAGGATCAGGCGACGAACCGCGAGCAGAAGATCGTCATCCAGGCCGGCAGCGGCCTCAGCAGCGACGAGATCGAGCAGATGACGAAGGATGCGGAGGCGCATGCCACAGAGGACGCCCAACGCCGCGAGGAGGTGGAGATTCGCAACACGGCGGACTCCGCAGCCTACGCCGCAGAACGGCTGCTTGAGGAGCACAAGGAAGCCATTACAGATGATGTCCGGGACCGCGTGCAGGCCAAGGTGACGGAGGTGCGGCAGGCACTGGAGCAAAATGCGCCTGCGGAGCAACTGCGTACACTGACAGAGGAGTTGAGCAGGCTCGTGCAGGAAATCGGGCAGTCCATGTACGCGCAACAGGGCGCGGACGCAGGCGGCGCGAATGGCGCGAGCGGCGAGGCATCCGCCGACGATTCGGAGACGGTTGAGGGCGAGTTCCGCGAGGTGTAGGCATCGAGACCGGTTCGTACCGTGACTTCTGATCTACGTGTCGACCATCCCGCTCTCGGGACGTTCCTTGGGCAGCTGGGGGGCGTTGCAGTGAGCGTGGCAGATCCCGTGTCGCTGATTCGGAGGACGCTCGATCCCTTTCGGCACTTGCTGATGGAGAACTTTTTGCCGGACGAATACCGGGATACTCCCCCGAATGAAGTCAGTCGGTGGGTCCTCTTTCGCTCGTCGGATCGCTCCCTGAATCTGGTGGTTTCCGTGATTCCACCCAAGCACAAGACCCCCATACACGACCACGGGGCGCGCTGGGGATTGGCGGGCATCTACCAGGGGGGGGCGCAAGAGGTGTCCTATGTCCCGAATCTTGAGAAGGTGGACGACGGCTCTGTGATTAAACGCACGACGCGACGGCGGCTCAAGCCGGGCGACGTCACGGCAATTCTGCCGCCGGAGATGGACATCCACTCGACAGAGGTGACGTCATCGATGCCGGCGGTCGTTCTGATGCTCCTGGCGTCCGGGCCGGATGATCCGCAGCGATATGTCTACGACACGCGCCGCCACACGCGGTCACTCGCAGGCGATCACTACGAGGATCATTACTAGGAGTCTTCGCGGGCAGCGGCGGGAGTGGGCGTTTCAGGCTCGCCGTCGGCAGGCTGGGCCGTTGCGTATCCGATGGCAAATTGCGGCGTGGGTCGGCGGATGAGCATTGTCAATGGCGCGGCGATGAAGGCCAGCACGGCAAATGCCAGGAACACCGGGCGATAGGTGCCTATATCCTCAAACACGATGCTCGCAATGAGCGGAGACAACGCGAAACCCGCCTCAGTGGTCATTGACAGCAAGCCCTGCAGCGCGCCGAATGAGTTGCGGCCAAAGAGATAGCCCTGCAGCGCCATTCGCGCGACGATCGTGCCTCCGAAACCGAATCCCCACAAGACTAGGAAAACGAAGAGCGTCCACTCGCGCGCGGCATCGACCTGGGAGAGCATGAGCACAGCCGCCGCCTGCACACAGAAGGCAAGCGCCGTGACGCGCTTCTTGTCATACAGATCGGCGAGGAACCCGAACGTGATCCGCCCAAGCACTGTTCCAAGCGGCAGCAGCGGCAAGAAGAATGCCGCGGCCTCACGCTCCATGCCGATGCTGCCCATGTAGGGCACCCAATGCACGGTTAAGGTCGCAATCGTGAGGAATGTCAGGCCTGAACAGATCGCCATCAACCAGAAGGCCTGGGAACGCAGCGCCTGCATGGCCGTCGTGGTCATCTCGGCGTCGTCCGACATCTCCGCACCCGGGCTGACCTCTAGCGGGGGATAGTCAGCCCCATCCGGATAGAGGCCCATGTTCTCGGGCCGGTGTCGAAAGATGAGAATGGTGACCGGCATAAGAACCAGAAACATCACGCCAAGAATGAAGAAGGTGTCCCTCCATCCCAGGCCATCAAATTCAAATCCTAGAATCACTCCACCGTCGATCAGCCAGAACAGGGGTGGGGCAATGAGGCCGGCCAACGCAAATCCCAGCGAATAGGTGCCGAGCGCGCGGCCGCGAGCACGCACGAACCAGTTGGCCACCGTGGGCCCAACGGAAAGCCAGATTCCCATGGAGCCGAGGTTCAGCAGTGAGAACCACAGGTAGAACATGGGGAGGCTCTGAACGTAATGGAGCATTATCATGCTCACGGCGACGATGACCATGCCGCCGCCGATCAATGGTCGGGGTCCGATCCGGTCAAACAGCCCGCCCAGGAATGGCGAGAAGATGCCAATAACAATGCCCATGATGGGATAGGCGATGGTCAACTGGGTCTTGGTCCAGCCCATTTCTTCCGTCACCGGGTCCAACACAAGGGTGAACCCGTAGAACAGGATGCCGCCCTGCAGGATGTTCAGGAGGACGGCGGCGATGACAATCCACCAGCCGTAGAAGATGCGCGGCTTCTTGCGCGTTATGTAACCGGTGGGCGGCTGGACGCCGTTAGGGCTTGCCATTCATCAATGGTACGCCCCTTTGTTTTCTCGGCTCGCGGTCAACTTTGATTTGCCTATGAGGTTTGACTCCGCGTTCCGGCATTGACGGTCATAGACCGGTGGCCCCGACATGCCGTGCTTGATGTCTGGTTTTCCGCGTAGTGGCGTGTCGGGAGTGTTGGGGAATGGCGGGGAGGGAGTGTGGGTACGGGGCGACTATGGGGCGCGCGGTACCGGGGCGGGCTCCTCGTCGGCAGTCTCTTCTATATCGTCGTCCGTGCGGATGGCCGGGACGAATCCTCTCGCGGCCAGCCCGGGGCGTCGGATCAAGAGGGTTAGCGGGACGGACATAAAGCAGAGGAAAGCGAAGGCGAGGAAGGCAGGGCGATAGGTGCCCAAACCTTCAAAGACCATGCTGGCAATGAAGGGCGCCAGGGCAAAGCCGGCCTCGCTGGTCATGGAAAGCGCGCCCTGAAGCGCGCCAAATGAGTTGCGGCCAAAGAGGAAGCCCTGCAATGCCATTCGCGTGACCACCGTGCCTCCAAAGCCGAAGCCCCAGAAACCAAGGAAGAGGAAAATGCTCCATTGGCGCGATTCATCCACCCATGCAAGCGTGAAGACGGCACAGGCCTGAACACCGAAAGCGAGAGCGGTCACACGCCGCTTGTCCATGAAATCGGCGAGGAATCCGAAAGTGAGCCTGCCCATGACGGTGCTCAGAGGCAGAAGGGTCAAGTAAAACGCCGCAGTCTCGCGTGTGAATCCCGTGCTGCCGAGATACGGCACCCAGTGAACTTGCAGGGTGGCAATCGCCAGGAACCCGAAGGCGGATGCGACGGCGAGCAGCCAGAATGCCGATGTCCTGAGCGCCTGCGACGCGGTGGAATTGACCTCAACATCGTCGGAGACCTGGGCGCCGGGCGACATCGAGGCTTCTGCCGGTGGCTCGTCCGCGCCGTCCGGGTAGAGGCCGAGGTCCTCGGGGCGATGCCGGATTATGAGCACTGCGAACGGCATCATGATGAGGAAGACAATACCGGCAATGAAGAACGCATCCCGCCATCCGACACCGGCAAAGACGAGCCATCCGTAGTCGACGCCGTCAACGAGCCACAGGAAGGGCGGGGCCATGAATCCGGCGAAGGCGAATCCGAGGGAGTAGATGCCAACGGCGCGGCCACGCATTCGCACGAACCAGTTTGCGACGGCCGGGCCGACAGCCATCCACATGCCAACGGAGCTGGCGTTGGCGAGCGAGAACCAGAGGTAGAACCAAAAAAGACTGTCCACGGAGTGGAGCATGATGAGGCTGAATCCGAGTCCCGTCAGGCCAAAAGCGAGGAGCGGCCTCGGGCCAACCTTGTCAAACATCCAACCAAGCAACGGGGCGAGGATTCCGATACCCAAGCCCATGAAGAGATAGGCGGCGGTAATCTGCGTCTTGGTCCAGTTCATCTCCTCGGTGATTGGATCAATCACAAGGGTGAAACCGTAGAAGAGGATTCCACCAAAGACGATGTTTAGAAAGACCGAGGCAATGACAATCCACCAGCCGTAGAAGATACGCGGCTTTTTCTTAGGAACGATGGCGCCATGCGGTGGCATACCGTTGGGGACAGTCACTCATCCATGGTACGCCCCTTATGTCACCCCAAGTACGAGGTGTTGGGCGCGAATGCTAGGCTATATGAGCTTTCATTCGCATTGTCGGGTAGACGCGGTTTTCTCCGAACTCACGCGCAGGACGTTCAGGAATGCAACAACGCAGCGGGTTTCGTGTGCCATCGCCAACGTCGATTTTCTACGGTTGGTGGATCGTGCTGGCTGCGTTTATGGTCGCTTTCATCTATAGCGGTTTCTTTTTCTATGACTTCACGCTCTTTGTAACACCCATCCGTGAGGACATTCCCGACGTGGGCGCTGCCATTGAGCCGGCGTTCATCGTGGCTACCGTTTTAGGCGCGGTGGTGTCGCCGCTTTTGGGCGGATTCTTTGATAAGAGCGGGCCAAAGCCGGTTGTCGGCGGCGGGATGCTGCTGGGGGCGGCGGGGTTCGCAATCATGGGCGTGATGACGGAGCCGTGGCACCTGTACATCGGCCTGACGTTGGCGGGCTTGGGGCCAATCGTCTTCTTTGCCGGTGGGGTCTCAGCGGTCGTCAATTGGTTCGACCGCATGAGGGGTCGCGCGGTGGGGATCACGGTTGTGGGGCTCGGGGCGGGCGGTATTCTCACGCGTCCGTCTCTGTACGTGATGGAGGCGATCGGCTGGCGGGACTCATTCCTCCTTATGGCAGCCATCATCATAATCGTCCTCTTGCCGATGGCGTTCGTGCTGCGTCGATCACCGGAGGATTACGGAATGAGGCCGGACGGAGACGAGGCGGAGGGCGCGGACGCCTCCGGCGCTTTGCAGGGGCCGATTCTATACGGCCTGACGTTCACACAAGTTCTTCGAACGCCAACGTTTTGGTTCCTGTCCCTGCTGATGTTCCTCTCGTTCTGGCCAATCGGCGCGTTGCAAATCCACCAAGCGCCGTTCATGGAGGACGCCGGTTATTCGCGGCTGGCGGCGGCTGACGCCGTGGGGGCGATGGCGCTGATAACGATCGTCGGGCGGGTTGGGGGCGGTTGGATGGCCGACAAAATGGATCCGAGGCGGGGGACGGTTATTGCGACGCTCCTGCAGGCCATCGGCATCGCGGCATTTGCCCTGAGCAGGCCGGAGGCGAACTGGTATCTGATACTGTTCTTTGTCGCGTTCTCTCCGGGGTTCGGCGCAATCATCGTGCTGCAGCCGGCGCTACTTGCGACGTACTTCGGTCGGCGGGCGTTCGGGGCGGCACAGGGCTTTCTGTGGACGATGGTGGCGATGGCAGTATCTGTGTCGCCGTATGTGGCAACGCTGTCCGATGAGTATCTGGGCGGGATGCAGAACGGTTTCCTGTTGTTCGCGACGTTCAGTTTCCTCGCAATGATCCTTGTATTTGTCGTGTTGCCGAGGCCAGGAATCGTCCGCCCGCGCGGGCGTGTCATCATCCCGCCGGAGCCGGAGTCAAGCGGTACGCGGAGATGAAGCCGACGGGTATCGGTTAGTCGGTTGAGGGGGAGCCGCCGGGTCGTTCGGCGACCGCGGCGGGTGGTCGGCCAGCAGGAACTTCTCCGTCCGTGGACTGGCCGGCGTGTCCGTCAACCGCGCCGTTGGGCGGGCCGCTGCGACCAGGTGGCGGGCCTCCATGCCCACCGGGAACCTGTACGGTCTCTGTCCCGCGTGTGCGAAGCTGCGGGAAGAATGCGAGCAGGGCGATGGAACAGAAGAATGCGCCAAGGCCCGTTAGCGTGACGGCAAGCGGGGCGCCGTACAGCTCTGCAATGACGCCGGTGATGAGCAGGGCGAGGGGCTGAAATCCGAAGACGATGAGCCTGACGCTCATCACGCGTCCGCGCAGGTGGTCAGGTGTCAAAACCTGCACCAGTGAGAAATTCCCCGTCATTACAAGCTGGAAGAACCAGCCTGCTATCGCCGCGAAGACAAGCGCGATCATGAACGCTCCCGATGTTGGGCCTGACAGCTCCAGTCCGAGGAATTCCGCAAAGGCCGTCGCCTGCGAGAATCCGGCAATCATCAGCCCAACGCCTATGGCGCCGATGGACAGCCACATCTTGAGTTGATTGACGGAACTGAATGTGGCGATGAGGAGGGATCCGATTGTGCCGCCGATGCCGCCTGCCATGCCCAGGTAGCCAAGACCGGCCGGCCCCGCCTCCAACACTTCCTCCGCAAAGACCGGCAGCAGTGTCTGATAGGGCATTCCGAAGAACGTGGCAATCATGCCAAGCAGGATGAGCCCAAGCAGGATACGGCTGTGTCGTATATGCCGCAGCCCTTCTGTGATGTTCTCGATTACGCTGCCTTTGGGCTGTCCTTGTCCCCAAGCCGGCGCCGCGGAAAGCCGGATCAGCATAAAAAGCGGCACGGACACACCCACAAGCGCGGCTCCCGCAAAGAACGCCAACGACGGATCAACGTCCAGCAGGAATCCAGCGGTGACCGGTCCAATCAGCGCGCCTCCGCTGAACATGATTGATGACAGCGCCGTAGCGTTGGCAATGTGCTGTGGCGGCACGAGGCTTGGCACCATGGAGAACCGCGCGGGCGACGAGAGCGCGAACATCGTGCCATGTATAAGTGAGAGCGCAAGCAGATGCCACTCGTTGATGAGGCCGGTCAGGACAAGCAAGGCCAGCGTGATATGGGTAAGGAAGTTGGAGACATCGCTGGCGATCAGGATGTGCTTGCGGTTGAATCGATCAGCGATGACGCCGCCAAATACGGAGAGGGAAAGCGCGGGAAGGAGCGACGCGGCACTGATAAGCGTCACCCACAGTTCAGAGTCTGTGAGGTCGAATGTCAACCATCCACGGGCGATGATGAGCATGAAGAATGAGGTGATTGAGAGGATGGAGCCGACCCAGTAATACGTGTAGCTCCTTGACTGGAATGCGCGGAACGGGCCGCCTGCCTCATTGACGGGTGCTCCGCCGCCCCATCCTCCTGGTGGACCACCAGGGCCGCCATTGGGGGGGCCGCCTGCCGCGGGCGGGCCGTCGCCCGGCCTCTGCCCTGCCTGAGATGCCATGAAAGTGTCCTGTCGATTAACGAGAGCGATATGACGATTTACTGATTCGTAGCGAGAACATAAGTATACGCCTATTCGGGTGGAGCTTCGGCGGCGTGGCGCCTTGCGGACAAGAAGCAGCCGCCACTTTCGGTCGATTGCGTTAATATTGACCTCGGAGGATGACCGAGGGCGAGGACGTCGACGTGACGATTGCACCCGCGTCAGAAGAACCCACGCCAAAGAAGCGTTCGATTGCGGACATCATGGCGGAGGCGCCGGGCCACCTACTATTCAAGTCTGCCAAGGACGTTGACGACTACATCAGGGAGGAAAGGGCTTCGTGGGATCGCTGAGTTTATCAGCGCGCAATTGAAGGGGCTAGGCCTATGACTGGCCGACGGTGTGGAGCAGGTGCATCAGGTCTGACGGGAGTTCCTTGGTTGTTGCAAGCACGTCTTCAAGTGGGGTGAAGACGGGGGTGTTGCCCACCTCGCTGACCATGTGGTGATCGAGGCCGTCATTGAGACATTCCACGGCGGCGGCGCCAAGCACAGTGCCGAGAATCCTGTCCGCCGCCGTCGGCACGCCACCACGCTGGAGGTGTCCGAGCACTGTCACGCGGTAATCCACTTGCAACCTGCCGTTGAGTTGCTGCTGAACTTTGTCGGCAACTGAGAACGCGCCACCTGCCTCTTCGCCTTCCGCCACGACAACGAGCAGGCTGCGTTTGCCGCCCCGGTGCGCCGTGACAAGGCGGCGGCACAGGACATCGATATCTTCATGTTCTTCGGGGATGACGATTGCGTCCGCGCCGCCGGAGAGGCCGGCATAGAGGGCTATGAGGCCGCGGGTGCGACCCATGACCTCAACGAAGAAGACGCGGCCGCTGGATTCGGCGGTGTCGCGGATGCGATCCATCGCCTCGACAGCGGCGTTGACGGCGGTGTCGAAGCCGATGCACATGTCCACGCCGGCGATATCGTTGTCGATGGTGGCGGGGATAGCAACGATCTTGCTTCCCTGTTCCTCGTGGAGTTTAAGACCGGCCCTCAGAGTCCCCTCCCCTCCGATCAGGACGAGCCCGTCGAGCCCGGACGCTTCCATCTGTTCCGCAGCGCGGGAACGTCCGTCTTCGGTCTCGATATCGGGGGCGCGAGCGGTTCCGAGAATGGTGCCGCCGCGCTGGAGGATGTGGGCGACGGAGCGAGGGCCAAGTCGCTGGAAATCGCCGCGCATGAGGCCGTCAAAGCCGTTGCGGATTCCAAGGCTGCGGATACCAACGGACGCAGCTGCACGGACGACGGCACGAATCGCCGCGTTCATTCCGGACGCGTCTCCCCCGCTGGTGAGAATGCCAATCTGTCGCATTGCGCTTGTCCGTCCCATTGTAGACGGGGGGTCAAGGTGCGTGGAGGGTTAGTCGTCTGCGGGAATGCCAAAGTGGCGGAGGATTGCCTTGCCGCCGCGAGAGCGGGGGCCCAAGGACGCCGAAAGGGGTTCGCCCGGCCTATCGTAAAGCACTATACGCCCAGCATCGACAAGGTCTCTCGGCAGGCCCTGATTGCGGTTCCAATCCTTGATGCGCCGGGTGACAATCAGGATTGCTTCTCCATTCCTGACACGCGGCACGACTGTGTTTTTGACGAATTTGACCACGAGGTCAGCGGACGGCAGCATGTTCGCCCCACTAACGAATTTCTTGCTGTGGTAAGGAACCAGCTGGATGACGGCGAGCTTCAAGGCGAATTCCTTGAGAGTTTCGGAATAGGACCTTGCGCTGCGCTCGGCGATGAATTCTACCGTCCGCTTCAATTTGTCACGCGTATAGTCCTTGCCTCCCTTTTCCACATTTTTCGGGTCAAACGCTGTTCCGAATGGCAATGAGTCGCCGAATTCTTGTGTGAGTTGGCCCCGCAACCAATTCGCGTCGCCGTCCGTCACGTTGTCATAATCGCTATGGTTGAGACCCGGGTTTGCCATCAGCACGTAGATTGAGGCGTTTTTGAGATCCCCAATGAATGGAAGCGGGAACAGGCCCAAGTGCAACCGGCGGTCGTTAATTGCCTGCGACAGAGCGGTATCTTCTCTGGCCTGATCCGGTGTGAAAGTTACGGCCTTTCTTTGCCAGCGGCGTGAATTCAATTCGTCGGCATCCATCTCCAATGCGTACGGCGGGTTGTCGCCCGGTTGCCAATTCTTCCATGCCTCCAATAGGTCCACGGTTTACTCCTCTCACGTAGTACATACATGGTGATGTGTACATCTGCTGTGTCAAACACGGTCTTGGATTCTTCGCTGCGCTCAGAATGACAGACCGCTAGGCCAGTCCACCATGCGGGGAGTTCCGATGGATTCCGGCATTCGCCGGAATGAGGGGGGAGCGTCACGGAGGTTGGCTGCATACCGTGATTCAGATTCCCGCCTGCGCGGGAATGACGAAGAGGGGGCGGGGGTGACGGGAGAGGGTCACCCTTCGACAGGCTCAGGATGAACGGGGGGCTGGGTTCCCGTGTCAAGCACGGGAACGACGGAAGGCATGATTAGTCGCGGGCGAGGGCCCAGCCGCGGAGTTCGAACATGGCGGTGCGGGCGACGCGGAGTTTGAAGTCGAGGCGCTGGGCGGGGTAGCGTCCTTCTCGCATCTTGTGGTCGTTTGCGTCGGAGATGCCGATGTAGGCGAGGCCGACAGGCTTGCCCTCCAGCTCACCGGGCCCGGCGACGCCCGTTATGCCGACGCCGATGGACGCCCCGGATCGCTCGCGGGCGGCGTCTGCCATGGCGATGGCGCATTCTCCGGAGACCGCGCCGTGATTCTCGATGATCTCGGCAGGGACGCCCATGGCGATTTTCATCTCATTGGTGTAGGTGACGTAGGCGGCGCGGAAGTAGGCTGACGCGCCGGGGGCGTCAGTGAGGATGTTGGCAAGGTTGCCGCCCGTGCAGGATTCCATGGTGGCGACTGACAGGCCGCGCTCGGTATAGACGCGCTGGATAACGCCCTCAAGGGTGTCGTCGTCCTGCCCCCAAAGGTGGGTCGCGAGGCGGTCTTTGACTTCGTCCTCGACCGGGGTGATGAGTTGTGTCGCATCCAGTTCGCTCGAGGCGCGGGCGGAGAGGCGGATATGAATACCGTCCGACTTCGCATAGACACCGATGGTGGGGTTGAGGCCGCGCAGCAGCTCGCCGAGTCGTTCATCGACGCTCGCCTCGCTGAGACCGAAGGTCTTGATGGTGCGGGAGTGGATGACGGCGTCATTGCCCATGAGTTGGAGGCGGAGGCGCGGCAAAGCCTGCTCCTCCCACATGCCGTACATCTCACGCGGGACGCCCGGCATGACGATGATGATTTTTTTGTCCTTTTGCACCCACCAGCCTGGCGCGGTGCCGCGTGGGTTTGGCAGGGGCTGTGAGGAGGGGATGAGCATGGTCTGCTTGAGGTTGCGCTCCGCCATGGCGATGCCGCGCCGATCAAAGAACTCTCTCAACTCTTTCTCAAGCGTGGCGTCGGAATACAACTCTTCACCGAGGAATTGGGCGATGGCTTCGCGCGTGACGTCATCCTCCGTAGGACCGAGGCCGCCCGTGGCGACGACGACGTCCGAGCGACTCCACGCTTCTTCAAAGACACGGGCGAGGCGGTCCTTGTTGTCACCGACGGTCGTGACACGGTAGTTGCCGATGCCAATGCCTGGGAGTTGGGACGCGAGGTAATTGGCGTTGGTGTCTACCAGCGCGCCAAGCAGGATCTCCGTGCCGATGGAGATAATCTCTCCACGCAGCACTTCAACATCATTTGTGCTCATCGGCGCGATGCCCTCCTGCGACTCGTTCGGCCTCGTTCCTATACTCTAAGGTACGTTATCGGTTTTGGCGGGTGGGGCCCTTCGACAGGCTCAGGGAGACCATTCGACTACGCTCAGGGCGAGCGGGGATGGAAGGAGTGAGGAACGATGCTAGGTGCGCCTGACGCTTTCCACGTGCGCATGATGCGCTCGGCCCTGGGTGATTCGCAGCTGTACGACGAGTTGCGGCGAGACCCGGGGGCGATCCGACAGGCGGTCTTTGTGGTCATCCTCGTGTCAGTCATCCATGGCCTTGTGGCGTCGGTTGCGACGCTCTATGGAGACGGGGGGCAGACGGCCTCAACCGTGTTCATCTCCTCTCTCATCTTCACGGGTCTGGGGTGGACGCTCTCGGCGCTGTTCTCGTACATGATCGTGTCCGTGATTGCAGGAACGTCCGCGTCGGGTTTCCTGGGCGGCACGTTTTTGCAGTTCATCCGAAGCGTCGGCTTCACGGCGTCGCCCGCCCTGCTCATGATTCTTGTCCCTCTGCCGGTTATCGGCGGGGCTGCCGCGCTCGCCACTACGATCTGGATCGCGACGGCCATGATGATTGCGACTCGGGAGTCGTTGTCGTGCAGCATGCCGCTGGCGGCGGTGGCGGTAATCGTGGGGACACTCATTGGCCGGGCGCTTGCATTATTGACCCTCGTCATAGTCGTCGCCCCTGCGGCGTAGGCCGGCGTCACTTCAGGCATGACCTCGACCGGTGAACCAGGCGATTCTCCGCGGCCGCGCAGGTGGGGTCGGGTTGCGGACGTCATCGAGGGCGGCGTGATTTACATGGAGGACGCTGAGCGGCTGGTATTGGCGGGCATTACGCTGCCGACGAATCCTGATCGGTACGCGCAGGCGCATGCATACCTGTCCGAGCTGGTGGCGGATACAATAGTGTTTTATGAGGCCACGGAATCGGACAGTCTCGGCAGGCTGAAGGCAGAGGTGTGGGTGGGCGATGTCAACGTCAACAATGCGCTCCGCGCCCGCGGGTACGTCGACTGAGGGCGACGTGACCGACGCTATGTCTCGGCCGATGGGCGGCACGTGGAGACGCGCGCGCCGGTTCGTTTCTACGGTTCTGTTCGGCGCGGAGGCGGCGCAGATCCTGGACACCCGTGACGTCAACTCGTACTTCCGCACGACTGAGGGTTGACCGGACGATATCGGCCTCGCAGTTCGCGACATCTACAACACGGCAGGGCACGGCGGCGTAATGCGCCACTAGTTCGGGCCACTCGGCACCGTATCCCAAACATGATTCAACGGATCGCCCGCAGATTCTGATGGTCGCACCGTAATACATAGACCGTGCTTGTATGGTGTTATTATCTTGACACGTTCCTGTTATGCGTGTTATTTTTCTGCATAACAGATTCTGGAGGGGTATAACATGACCGTGTTAGAGCGAATGTTACAGACGGAACGAACAAGCCTGCGGGCGGAGTTGGAAGAGGTCCGAGAAAAGATTGCCGAATCAGAACAACGCTTGGCCAAAATCATTGAACGGCTCCGCCACGTGGACGGTCTACTTGCCGATGAGCATGTTGAAACGTCGACGGACAGTTCAACAGCAAGCAGTCCAGCTGAACATCGCTCCGATGGAGAATCGATAACCGATCTAGCGGAGAAGGTGTTGCTGCAGCAGCCGAACAAGCCGATGTATTACAAGGACCTAGCGAAGGAAGTGCAGCGGCTCGGTGGACAAATCAACGGCAACGATCCTCCTGCCACGCTGGTGGCGCGACTCGTACTAGATGAACGCTTCGTGCGGCCTACGTCCAAGGGCTTCTATGGTCTTCGTAAGGACTTTCCAAATGCCCGAAATGTGGGGGCGCGGCAACGGCCGGCGCGGCGCCGGACGCGGGGCGGCTAGAGAGGGGAGGGCTCGAGCCATGGCTTCAAACTATCAACCTGCGCCAAGCGATATGGTGCAACAAGTCCAATCGATCATCCAGAGTTACGGCGACAATGGCCCAATTCGGGCGCTTGCCCAGGAGCCGGTACAAAACTCTTTGGACGCCAAGCACGCTAGTCCGATAGTCAGAGTGGAGTATCGGCTTCGAAAACAGGAGTCACGATACGAGGGAACACGTCACCTCTTGACAGTGACGGATTCCGGCACTTACGGCCTACGCGGCCCTGCCCTTTCTCAGGCTGAACTCAGTGAGCGGGGTTACGAATTGGAAACGGATGAGAATTGGGCTGCATTCGAGGGTCAGGGCTTTACCAAGAAGTCAGATGATTCAGCTCGAGGATCGAGGGGACAGGGTAAGTCGGCCTTCCTGTATCATTCCTCGCCACCTTCTGCACCCGGACGACGCCGTATGATGATGTTGTACGACACGCTTCTTGCCGACGGCCTATATAGGCTGGGTGTTCGCAACGCTAATCCTGTAGACACAATTCAGTCACCCCCCTGGCAAGATTCCGAAGCAGAGGAATTGGTCAGTGGTCAATTCACGGACGAAACCGGAATAGAGATAGACCTCGGACTTGAGCCGCTCAAAAAAGTCGGCACCCGTGTTGCCGTCCCTTACCTGTCTGAGGAGGCGGTGACGGCCGTCAAGAATGGAGAACTGGTGCAGTGGCTGCGGCGCTGCTGGTGGCGCGCCGTCCAGACCGGTGCGCTAGAGATTAGAGTGATTGATGAGGAGACACGGCGCGAGGATACAGTTACCGTCCCATCATGGTGGCAAGACGAACCCTGGATAGGCTCACAGCCTAAAGGTGTCGAAGTGCGATCAACTGAGAATGTAGACCTTGGGGACGGATTGCGGATAAAGCGAATCGTCCTCATACATGACGAACGGCTGCAATCCACGGATGCGGAGAGTGATGATGCGCAATTTGAAGGCGTTCAGCTTCTACGCGGTCACCAGTGGATAACAACTATAGGTAGCGGGGATAGAGAGTTGTCGGGCTTTATTCCCCCAGGCAGGCGGTCCGGGTTCCGGGGATTCGTGGAATTCGATCAATCGTTGGAAAAGGAACTTCGTAATCTTGAGTCGCCACAGCATCACAAGTTTGACAGGAAACAAGGTCTTGTGCAGGCAATCTACAGACAAGTCGAGAGCGCTGTCGAAGCCTTCGCGAAGGACTTGGGGTGGATGCAGGAACCGGCGCGTCCACCTACGCCAGCACTACAGACGGACATTGCCCGCGAAATTCTGCAATGGTTCGGAACCAGCGGGAAGCAGCCAACGGAGTCCTGGAACTGCTCACTCTCCTTGTCTTTCCCTGATTCGACAGTAGCACGCGTCGATTGGGGACAGCTACTGGAGAATATTCAGGTGCTTGTCACAAGTTCTTCGTCTTTCCCCGCAAATGTGACCGTCTCTCTAGAGGCTCAGCACGTGGATGAATCGGTAAGGGTCTCAGTACGAACAGATGAGGCGATTAGCTTCTATAACAGAGAAGGGAATTTGAAGGTCGGTAATCTCCAGATAGTCCGCAATGCCGCTAGACCGGATCAGCTTCAGCTTGCTCTGCAGGGCAAATGGAAGCTGACGGCGCGCGTTCAGCATGATGGGCGACAGGTTGCACGCGCTTCTCGTTCCATTTACGTGCATCAAGACCCGCAGAACCCTGAGCGTGATCCACTCACATTATCCATCTCAGTCGAAAACCAGACACGATCCGCCTCGGGCAGGGAACGCATTAACTATGGTGAAAGGGTGGCGGCGCAGATAAACGCTCACAACAATACGCCTAGAGTTATAGACGTTTCTCTGAATGCCAGTCTTTCGGAGGCAACCCCAATGCTTGCCGATGGAGAGCCACGTTCTCTCCGTGGTACACCAGAAGGAGACACGTCCGATCAGCACGCAGTCTGGATGGGTGACATTATCTTCGTGGCACCGGATAAGTTACCCTTGCCTGACGAGAACGCAATCGCTATCCCAGTTGAGCCAGGTCGACATCAGTTAAACGCTGATCTCTTTGATACCGATGGTAGCCTTGATTCCGCTGCGGCGTCTTACATGCTCCACATTGAAGTTGATCCGCCGAATCAAGGGGGATTACCGTTCCGACTAGACCAACGGCCAGACGAGAGGCTACCTCGTTGGCAGCTCAAGGAAATCGACGGAGAGACAGTGCTCCAGTTCCCTGAGCGATATGCCACAAACCGGGAATTGATGGAGGCAGATGCAGCCAATGGAACCGAAAGGCGCAACTCTTTTTTGCTTGAAATCACCTGCGAAGCGCTTATCCAATGGGCACTAGAGCCAGCTTGGAAAGACCATGACAGAACTCGTCTGGACGATCTCTGCACAAGTGAGCCGCCGGGGGTTGACAGCGAAAAGTGGGGGCGCTTTGTGGAGATGATGGAATTGCTGGAGGGGGCTGGCGGGAACCAGTCTGAGGTGCCGTACATAGACTTTGTGGAGGATTTTCGGAACTGCGCCGCGCACATGATGCGCATGTATGAGGAGAGTCACTGATGCCGGTCTTGCTCTGGTCAGAATCTGATTCTGGTAGTCACGATGATCGCGTGCGCACAACACGCCGTTACCGGTTCGGAGAAGAGGAGCACCGAGCCATTGCCGAGGATCTTGACCGTGAAATCGACGACATGCTGGACAATGCACTGGAACTCGTCATCTCCGTCGAGGCTGAATCTCAAGCAGAGTTAGCATTCGTACGGCGGTGGTCATTGGGGCGGGCACTGTCGATTTCACACTTGCTCAAATCCACGAATCTCGAGCCAGGCGAGCAGAAGTTTCTCTGGCAAGCCCTTGGGGCCAAATGTCGGTTAGGTATACGGAATTCGGGCCTGACAAACTCCAGTTGGCAAGAACTTATTCCGGCACGAGAATCCGACCCCGAACGAATTGAACGGGATGTGTTCGCCCGTGGCCTCTGGTTACAGGATCAGGAATTGAAAGACGCCCAATTCACATTTGGTTCTAGTCTGACCAATGCCCGTGAAATCCATACCCGCTCTGCATTGAGATCTCTAAAGCTCCGTATTTCACTCCAAGGTTGGCTTCAGAATATAGATGCCCAGAGTCGGTGTAGGCTACTTGACTTTAAGGAATTCCCTCACCTTGCAAAAGCTCTAGCCAAACGATGGCCCGGCCGCGGGCCCGGCGCGGCCAAGCAACCCGTCCACTACCCGCAGGACGAGCTTGATGAGGAAGTCCAGCGCGTGCTCGAACCAATTGCCCGATCTATCTTGACCGATTAGCCCCCCACCCTAACCCTCCCCCCTCTGTGAGGGAGGGGATTCTTTGTGGGGCGGATACCCGTATACTCTTAAGCGAGCGGGCGGTTTTGCTGCCCGCGGTTTGTTTGTCGGTCGGGGCGTAGCGCAGTTTGGCAGCGCGCCGCGTTCGGGACGCGGAGGTCCCCGGTTCAAATCCGGGCGCCCCGATTTTTTCTCGGTTCGCGATTCGTATTGGGTTATTGAATACGTTGGTTCGCCGCGTTCCGGCATCGGAGTCTTAGGCGTCTCTGGATTCCCGCTTTCGCGGGAATGACGGTCTAGGTTGCGCGGCGGGAGAAGGCGTCTTCTTTGTCTAGCTTGGCGTAGGTCTTTTCGCCGTTCTTGGTGGGCTTGTAGCGTCGCATGAAGCCGCGCTCTTCTCCCTCGACTTCCTCGATGAGATCGGCCTCGATGAGCGCGCGGACGATCATTTCACCCATGTAGCCGCCGGCGGGGAGGTGGTGACCGCCCATCGGCTCGCCCGTCGCCTGGAAGGTGCGGCAGATGTCTCGCAGGGCCTGCGCGGCCTCTATCATCATGCTCTCCATGACGCGGGTGACGACGGGCGTCCCCCGCACGGTTCCTGTGAAATCATCGAATGCCGGCACTTGCTGCTCCCGTTGGTATGTGATTCTTCGCTGCGCTCAGAATGACATAGGAAGGCTCAGGATGCCATTGGAGCACCCTTCGACAGGCTCAGGGTGAATGGGGACGCGGGCATGCTTTCGCGGAAATGACGACTGTATGTCCCGTATGACGGTGGCTCAGGTGCTAGCAGGCTATTCGTTGTCGTCGTTGGGTGACACCATGTTTGTGAACGGGCGGAGGAGGCTGGTGAACTCCATCGGGAAGATGAACTTGGTCGACGGCGCTGCGCCCACGTCCTTGAGAGTCTCCAGGTACTGCAGGCTGAGGGTGTTGGTGTCTATGCCGCGCGCGACGCCTGAAATGCGGTCAAGGGCGGTGGCGAAGCCGTCAGCTCGGAGGATGGCGGCCTGTTGATCGCCCTCGGCATTCAGAATCTCGGCCTGCCGTTCACCCTCGGCCCTGAGGATCGCGGACTGCTTTTCGCCCTCGGCGACGGTGATTGCGGCCTGTCGAGTTCCCTCTGCCTCCGTGACGGCTGCGCGACGGATTCTCTCCGCGGACATCTGGCGGTTCATGGCCTCCTGGATGTCACGGTTGGGCTCGACCTCGCGAATCTCAACCTGGGTGACCTTGATGCCCCAGCGTTCCGTGACCTCGTCAAGCTTGGTGCGCAGGGATTCGTTGATGCGCTCTCGCTGTGAGAGGACATCGTCAAGGTTCATCTCACCGATGACGGCTCTCAGGTTGGTGGTGGCAATGCCGACGACGGCGGAGCGGAAGTCGACGACCTCCAGAACGGCTCGTTCGGCGTCGGATTCCTGCACCCGCATGTAGACGAGGAAGTCGATGTCTATGGGGGCGTTGTCGAGGGTGATGTTGGTCTGGCGAGGGATATCGATAACGAATTCGCGGAGATCGACCTTTTGCGTGGCCTGGAATGGCCACACAAGGAGATTGAGTCCGGGCTGTCTCATGCCGGAGTACTTGCCGAGCGTGAAAACCGCCAGGCGCTCGTATTGCTTGACTACCGCGATATACGGGATCATTTGCCTGCTCCTTTCGTCCGTTCGTGTGAACGGCTCACTCTTCTCTTCTAACTGTCACGATCAAACCGTCCATCCCGACGACGACGATTGCCGCTCCCTCCTCTATCGGCTCACCGTCTGCGGACTCGGCAGTCCAGATTTCGCCGTGCACACGCACTGAGCCGGTGGGGTTGATGGCATCGGTAACCCTGCCGGACATGCCCACAGGGATTGTCGTTGGCGAGGTGTAATCGGCCCCTCGGTATTGAGCCAGCGCCCGGAAGGTCAGGCCGAGGCCGGCGAACACGGCGATACCGACTGCGCCCAGCATCCAGTAGCTGACACGGAAACTGGGCGAATCTATGGGCGGCGCCTCGAAACTGCCGAATAAGAGGAAGCCACCGATAAGGAAGCTGAAAGCGCCTCCGATGCCGAAGACGCTGACTCCCGGGGCCTGCATCTCCATGTAGAAGAAAACCATCGCAGCCACGATGAGGCCGAACCCGACCCAGTTGACCGGCAGGTTGCCAAGGGCGACGAAGGCCAGCGCGAGCGCGATAAGGCCGACGATGCCGGGCCCAAGGAAGCCGGGGCTGATGAGCTCAATGATGATTCCGAGCCCGCCCACAGTGAGCAACAGGAAGGCGATGTTGGGGTTGGAGATGATCTCCAGGAAGCCTTCCAGGGCCGTCTTCTCGATGTCTCGCAAGGGGAGACCGTCGGTTTCAAGGATGATTTCGCTGCCGCTTATGGTCACCGTGCGCCCGTCCAAGTTTGCGAGAAGGTCGTCGATGTCTTCAGCGAGGAAGTCGATGATGCCCTCGTCGAGGGCTTCAACAGCGGTGTAGGAACGGGCTTCCAGAACGGTCGCCTCCAATGCCTGCGGGTTGCGGCCCGTCCGCTCTCCGATGCTCCTGAGGAAGGCGGCGGCGTCCTGCCTCGCCTTGGATTCCAACGTGTCAGGCAGGTCTTCGCCCCCACCGCCGACCGGGGACGCCGCGCCGATGTTGGTGGCGGAGGACATGACGGCAACATGGCCTGCCGCCGTGATGAACGTGCCTGCGGAGGCGGCCTGCGCGCCGCTGGGGGCGACGTACACAACCACGGGAACACGGCTGGCGAATATCTCCTCAACGATGTCGCGGGTTGAGTCCAGCAAGCCGCCGGGGGTGTCGAGACGGATGATGACGATCTCGGCATTGTCGTCGGCGGCCCTGCTGAGGGCGCGGGAGACATAACGAACGGTCACCGGTTGAATCGTGCCGTCGACTTCGACGAGGGCGGCGTGTCCGCCGGAACTTTCCTGGAAGACGGGAGCGGCGGATATGGCGAGGCCGCCGAATCCGACGATGATCAGGAGGGCGGCGATGAGGTGCAGCGCCATGCCCATGATGCTTGAGCGGTTGCGTTTGCCAGAGGGCGCGCGGCGTTGCCGACGCGATTCGCGCGGACCGGCACTCTGTTCAACGAATGCGGACACGTATCCCCCAGAGATGCCGCTCGCACTGGCGCCCCGGTGAGAGTCCACACCGGCGGCGTGGGCAACGGCATCCGCTGTATTATATGCGCCTACGGATTCCTCCCCGCCCCCGCCCCTATCACGTATGGGGCAGGCTTGCCCTGGGATTCGCGGAACGAGGTTAATGTCCACTCCGCGCGAAACGGATACTGAACAGCAGGAGCAAGAGCAGACGCACCGCGCCGTTACGTCTCCTCTCGGCTCTCTGGCCGTCCCCAATTTCCGGAATTACTGGTTCAGCGCGGTCTCGTTCGTGATGGGCTGGCAGATCCTGCGCATCGTCATTGCGTGGGAGGGGTATGAGCTGACCAATTCGGAGATCTTCCTCGGCTACCTGGGTTTCGCCATGGGGTTCGGCACGATCAGCGTGAACCTGATTGGTGGGGTGGCGGCAGACCGGGTCAGTCGGCTGGCACTGCTTATCGCCACGCAGGTCTGCATGACCATCACGGTGACGGTCCTGATGATGCTGACATTTGGGGAGGTACTCGCACCGTGGCACCTGCTGGCGGCGTCCGCAGCCATCGGAGTCATCCAGGGAATCGATCAGCCGACACGCACGGCGGTGGTCCCGGCGCTGATTCCGGACCGACGGCTGCTGATGAACGCCCTGGCGCTCAGCTCGTCCGTGTGGCAAGGGACACGGGTGTTTGGCCCGGGTCTGGGCGGAGTGCTGATCGAGCGCATCGGTTCCGCGGCGACGTTCGGGTCGGTAACCCTGGGCTACGGACTTGGCACGCTGCTCCTCTTTTTCGTGCGGATTCCCCGCGTGGATCGGGTTCGCGGCAACGTGTTCAAGGAACTGTTCGAGGGGATCACGTTCATCGCACGTCGCAACCTCTTCGCGAGTCTTATCCTGCTGACGTTCGTGGACAGTTTCTTTGGCGTGGCGTATATCCAACTGATGCCGGTCTTCGCGCGGGACATCCTGGGCATAGGCGCGGACGGCATGGGGATGATGTTGGGGGCATCGGCGGCGGGCGGGCTCATCGGCACGGGCCTTGCGGCGTTCTGGGTGAAGGGTCGCTGGCCGCTCGTCTTGTTGCTGGGCGGCGGCGGACTGTTTGGGGCGATGGTGATGCTGTTCGCATTCAGCACGGTCCTGTGGCTGTCGCTTGGCGCGCTATTCCTATCGGGAACCTTTAACTCGTTGTCCCAAATAACCAATCTGACGCTGCTGCAGAGCGCGGTGCCGGAGGACCTGCGGGGCCGGGTGATGGGCGTGTTCAGCCTGACGTACAGCCTGATTCCGCTGGGCGGCCTGCAGGTGGGGGCGCTGGCGGAGTGGTTCGGCGCGCCGACGGCGGTGGGCATCGGCGGGGCGATCGCGGTGATGTTCGCAATTGCTCTCGCACTACGGACCAGCTTCGCTAGGGATGTGCGGGTGGCGGCGCGGACGGCGGGGGGGTAGGGCAAGCGCAGGCACTAACCTAAGGAGTGACTTTAATCTATGACTATACTTGGCGAAATACGTGCATTCCTTGACAAGAATATTAGAGAGCATTCGCGGGGAGAAAAACTTCGAAACATCGACCTCATTTGCCATTACTACGGCTTTGGGCAACCACCATTGCCAACGCTTCAACAAGCTGGGGACGACTTCGGTTTGAGTAAACAGCGGGTTGGACAGATCTTGCAGAGAGACTTCCGCAGTCAATCGCCTTTCGCCACATTGCCGTCATTGCAGAAAGTCCTAGATACGGTAGAGTCTCGGGCGTTTTGGACTGCTTCTGAACTTCAAGCAGAATCACTACGTCGGGGCTTTCCCATAGGATCCTTGAGCTTACCGGGCCTCTTGCGCCTAGCCGACGACATGAGTCTGCCCCACAGACACGATTCCTACACCCCCGAACTCCAAAGAGTCACCAGCAGTGGCACATACGATTCAAATGACTTCTTCTTGGTAGACCAAGGCCAATTGGACTCTCTTAAGGCGCACCTTGCCACAGCAAGGAAGCTTCAGGGACTACGGGGCATCGTTCGTTTCGAGGATCTGGAGATGGTAGACAATTTCTATCGCGTTAACAAGGGGTTTGCAATCCAAATCATCCGCGGCAACCCCACCACGTGGACTAGAGAGGCGGGAGGTGTCACTTGGTATTTGTTCGAAGAAAAACAGAATGCCCTAATCAACGCCGCAAGAAAGGCCCTGACTGCTTTCCAAGTATGCGACGTGGGTAAATTGGCTCCGTCAATTCATAGGGCACTAAAGCGGATAAACGAGGACCTGCTTCCCCCCGTCGAAACAATTGAGCAGTATCTTCGCACATCTCGGCTCTTCGTTGCGCAAGGCAATAATCTCAGCCTCTCACGGACCTTTAGACCTAAGGGTAGAGCCCCAGCCTTAAGTCCGTTGGAGAATGATGCAGTTCAATATTTGAAGGAACGGGGTGAAACACAACTACCAGAAATTAGGCGCTTCTTGGAAGATAAGAATATCGGGAGGTATTCTGAGGCCGCTATTCAGAAGGCTCTCACGAATTCTCCTCTAGTCTTTGTTGACGAATCCTATGGCAGACAAAACTACAGGTATTCAACCGTTGAGACACAGGATTCTGTGCGCCCAAACGAACCGGCGTTGGAGCGCTACCTGACATTTAGGAACCGTCTGGATGAACTCAGGGACACGGACTCCACTTCTGAACAGTCGGCACGCACGGAGCAACACATTTTGAGTGAATGGCTCTTCGAGGACAAAGAAAGGGAACTGTGCGCCCTCTGTGGTCGCGAGTTTGCTGTTGAGGCTTTAGTGACGGCTCACAAGAAGCGTCGCGAGCATTGCAACGAAGGGGAGCGTCGTGATCCTTACATCGTCATGCCGCTCTGCCTTTTTGGATGCGACTACCTTTACGAAAAACGGCACGTCTACGTTGCTGGAGGGGTGGTCAAACCAGGCGCTCCTGTAAAGGCCGACAGTGTCGAGATGGCTCGGGTCGAAGATCTCGTTGAGACGCAGCTGGAGAACAGGTGGTTGGATGGGCCGTCTTCGTACTTTCATCGGCCCACCGAATGAGCCTGCAAGCGCCTAGAGGCTTTGGATTCTTCGCTGCGCTCAGAATGACATGAGCGGCGGAATGGCGGAGAGGAAGCGCCCTGCGGGCGCCGTGGGCTCCCGCCTACGCGGGGGATTCGGAGGCTCTGCCCGCTCCGCGCTACAATAGGAATCGCTGTGTGACATGGATTTCTGGATTCCTGCTTTCGCGGGAATGACGGGGCGGTGGTATGTATTCGATTGATCTTTCGGGGAAGAATGCGGTTGTGCTGGGGGTGGCGAATCATCGCAGCATCGCGTGGCACATCGCGCAGGCGCTGCATTCCGCGGGCGCGAATCTCTATCTGACCTACCAGAACGAGCGGCTCGGCGACGGTATCCGCAAGCTGACGGACGGCATGAAGAACGTCACGCTCATCGAGTGCGATGTGTCCGAGGACGAGAATGTTGAGTCGGCCTTTGGGCAGATTGCGGCGGACGGGGCGTCCGTCGACCTCCTGATCCACAGCATCGCCTTTGCGAATCGGGATGACCTGGGCGGCGATTTCTCACAGACGGGGCGCGACGGATTTCGCATTGCGCTGGAGGTGAGCGCGTACTCTCTGATTCCCGTCGCTCGGTACGCTTCGCCACTGATGCCTGAGGGCGGGACCATCGTGACGCTGACGTTCCAGGCGTCTGACCGCGTCTTCCCCGGCTACAACATCATGGGCACGGCCAAGGCTGCGCTGGAGAATGAGGTCAAGCAGTTGGCGTATGAGTTGGGGCCTCGCGGCATCCGCGTGAACGCTCTCTCGCCGGGGCCTCTGGACACGCTGTCATCGCGCGCGATTCACGGCTACGTGGACATGAAGCGCATCCAGGCGGAACGGTCGCCAATACAGCGCAACATCACACACGATGAGGTCGCCAAGGCGGCGTTGTTCCTGCTGAGCGATCTTTCAAGCGGCATCACCGGTCACATTTTGCCCATCGACGGCGGCTATCAGATCGCCGGCGTGTAACGCGCCCATACTACCGATGACATCAGGCGAGAGCGGCGAGCGGCGTCGATTCCAGACCGTTCGCGGCACGAACGATACGCTGCCTGACGATCAGCCGTATTGGGATTGGGTGCGGGCGGCGGCGCAGAGCGTTGCGCATCGTTTCGGCTTCAAACGAATCGACACGCCCGTGTTCGAGGAGACGGCTCTGTTTGTGCGCACGGTCGGCGAGGGCACGGACATCGTCGAGAAGGAGATGTACACGTTCACGGACCGCGGCGACGACATGCTGACACTGCGACCGGAGGGGACGGCGCCCGTGTGCCGCGCGTACATCCAGCACGGGATGCACACGCTGCCACAGCCGGTGCGCGCCTTCTATATCACGCCCATCTTTCGGTATGAGCGGCCGCAGTCGGGGCGGCTGCGGCAGCACAACCAGTTCGGCATTGAGGCCATCGGAGATCCGAATCCGGAGATCGACACCGAGGTCATCCACGTCCTGTGGAGCCTGTTCCAGGAGCTGGGGCTGACGAACCTGACTCTGCACGTGAACTCCATCGGTGACGGCGAGTGCCGGCCGCAGTTTCTACAGTCGCTCCGAGACTATTATTCGACGCGACTGGATGACGTCTGCGAGGACTGCCACACGCGGTATGAGAAGAACGCCTTGCGGCTCTTGGACTGCAAGGAGGCCCGATGCCAGACGGTGATTGCGGGCGCACCGACGCCGGCGGACAGCCTCTGCGACGATTGCGCGGAGCACTTCACACGGCTTCGTTCACTGTTGGAGCTGTGGGGGATTCCGTATGAGATCACCCCCAGGCTCGTGCGCGGTCTGGACTATTACACGCGGACCGTGTTTGAGGTGCATCCCGCTGTCGAGGGCTCGCAGACGGCGCTTGGGGCGGGCGGGCGGTACGACGGTCTCATTGAGCAGCTTGGTGGGTCGCCGACTCCGGGGGTCGGGTTTGGGTCGGGCATCGAGCGGATCATCATGAATTTGCGCGACGCGGGGCTGACGCCGCCGGAATCACTCTCGCCACGGACGGACCTGTATATCGTGTATCTCGGAGAAACGGCACACGGCCACGCGCTGCGGTTGGCGGCGGAGTTGCGGCATGCGGGGGTCAGTGTTTCGCTCCCGACGGGGAGCCGTAGTTTGCGGGCGCAGTTACGCTCCGCGGGGGCGGCGAATGCGCGCTACGCCCTGATCATCGGCGACGATGAGGTCGCCAAGGGCACGGCGGCTCTACGCGATCTGGATACGAGCGAGCAGGGTGATGTTTCGCTCGATGCGGAGGCGATCGGGGCTGCAATCACAGCCTGATCGGGGCCGACGCTTCTCGCCTTCGCCGAACGGCCTGGGCGCCGTATAGTCCCAAAAAGAAAGAAGCCCCGCGGTGTGGTGCGGAGCTTCTCCCGGGGAGGAGGTGTGTGGTGGTGGTATTTCGTTTTTGGTTCCCCCGGCCCCTGAGGGCCTGACGGGGGAGGTTGTTTGGGCAGACCCCTTATGCGGCTGCCAGCAGGTTTGCGTTCAGCGCGACGATCCTGTCAACGCTGGCCCTTGCCTCGATTGCGACCTTGCCGGTCTTGACGGGGCGGACGATTGCGAGCTGGCTGTCGGGCCCGCTCAGTTCGGGGTTGATTGTTTCTATGGTCTGGGGCATCGGGGTCCTCCCTCTTTCTGCGCTTTCTCTCTTGTCTCTCTTATTCATGTATCCATAGTGCCAATTCTGTAGAATCGCATCAAGGGATATTCTGCGATAGTTCTTATTTGATTCTGCGATGCTATAATATGGGCTGTTACGGGGGATGAAAGGCTGGATATGGATATTCGGGAATTGCGCAGCTTCACCATCGCGGCTCGTCTGCGCAGCATTTCACGGGCGGCGGAGCTGTTGGACATCGGTCAGCCGACGGTGTCCACACACATCAAGAAGCTGGAGCAGGAGCTGGGGACGCAGTTATTCGACCGCATCCGGCGGCCGATACGGCTGACCCTGGCGGGCGAAAAACTGCTCGATCTGGCCGGCCCACTTGTTGAAGGGGTCGAAGGGCTGGCCGTCAACACTCAGCAGGCGCAGACGGAGGGGCCGGTGACGGTGGCTGCCACCGCTAATCTGATGTCGCACTTCCTGCTTGGCGCCGTGGAGGCGTTTCGCGATGAGAATCCACGGGTACACATGCGACTGAGGTCGCGTCTGCGTTCCGAGGTAATCGAGTTGGTGTCGCAGGGCGAGGTAGATTTCGGCATCGTGCCCGGTATTGATCCGGATCCGGCGTTGGAGTTTGAGAGCCTGTTCCCCTATGAGCGGCTCCTGATCACTCCTCTCAACCATCCCTTGCTGGAAGAATCGCCGCTTACGTCGATGGATCCCGTCGCCGAGCACCCGTTGATCATGATGGGGCCGGGCACGTACACGCGGTCCGCGGTGGAGTCCGAGTTTCGGCGGAAGGGCCTGGAATTCGACGTCGTGATGGAGGCGGACTCACTGGATCTGATTAAGCGGTACGTGGGGCACGGGTACGGGGTCTCGGTGATCCCGCGGGTGGTCGCTGAGCCGGGGGACGAGGACACGTTGGGTATCGTGCCGTTGGGTCATATTCTGCCGACGGATCGTGCGGGGTTGATCACGCTGCGCGGGCGGGCGTTGTCCACGCCGGCGGAGACGCTGATAGAGAAGGTGCGAGAGGCCGCGGCGGAAATGTAGTCGGAGCAGGCATTGGCGATTCCTCGGCGCGGCGGTTAAACTGGGAGAACGTTCACCGGTGTGGCGCGTTCGTCTAGTGGCCAAGGACACCGCCCTCTCAAGGCGGAGATCACGGGTTCGAATCCCGTACGCGCTACCATGCGGTATGGTGGAACGAACTGGCTTTTTCCCAGTCTACGACGTGCTTCGTGGACCTTCTGATTGGGCTATCTTCCGGCATGGGGACGATGTGGGAAATCACTGCCTCGTTGCATCTGCCGGCGATGTTCTTCACGAACGAATGAACAAACGCCTTAGATTCCGTCAGGTCGCTTGTTCGAAGGAACTAGCTCATCTTCCTCGCGTAGGCCGTTAAGGTATTACAGATTCTAAATCTGGGCCTCATATGCTATGGTGATAGGCGCTGATTGTACACTAAAGGCGATTAAATTGGCCGAGTGCGAAATATGTAACAAGGTACCCCGCTTCGGCAGGAACGTTACCCACTCCAACAGGCACACACCTAGGATGTATCGGCCCAACGTTCATCCCGTTCGGCTTTTGATAAATGGTAAAAGGCAGCGGATGTAGGTCTGCACCCGTTGCCTCAGGACCCAGTACAAGCAAGCATGTTGACTTTGTCTGTCCTCCTCCGTAGACGCACGAGAGCGCCGGTTGTGGCGCTGCTTCTACTTTCGCTTGTAATTGGCGCGGCATGGGCCTGCGGCGGGTCAACGGATACCCCCAACCCTACCGCCACCACGGCGCCTGCTGAGGCCCCTGATCCCACAGAAACCCCCGCCGATACCGAAGAGCCTGATGCCGCGCCCCCTGCTACCAGCACCCGAGACTGGAACGTCCTCGGCTCACGGGACGCGTTAGTCACCGTCCTGGAGTACAACGACTTCCAATGCCCCAGCTGTAGGCGCTGGGCCCTTGGTACGGCCCAGGAGATCAGGTCCGCCTACTTGGACGACGGACGGGTCAAAATGGAATACCGTCACTACGCCGTCGTCGGAGCCGATTCCCCGATCATGGCCCAAGGCGCCGAGTGTGCCGGAGAACAAGGTGCATTCTGGGAATACCATGACAGCGTGTTCCAGAACCGGACCGGTGTCCAAGGCAGGACTGGTGTGAAAGTCCGGGGCGGAAGCCTCGTTCTAGACAGGCCCCAGTTTAACGCTTGCATGGACAACGGGACCTACAGGCACATCGTCGACGGGGACTTGGCCCAGGCAAAAGAATACGGCGTAACTACCGAGCCGACAATCTTCATCCTTAGCGGTGACCAGATGACCAAGTTCGTGGGCGCACCTGCATTCGACGTGGTTTCTGCGGTTATAGACGAATACCTGGACACCGCGTACTAGAGGTCGCAGCGTCAAGGCTGGGATAGGGATCTCCTTAGATGTCCACCCTCCCCGGATTCACCGTATCCTCCCGACTCGGCTTACTTATTCTGGCAATGGCTTCTCTTGCCATCTTCTCATGGGCTTGTTCTTCCTCCCCCGAGCCGGTCGACCCGACGGCTACTGCTGAATCACAGAGGTTCACAGCGGCAGTTCGCTCTTGACAGGTGATGCCGGGCAGAGAGAAAGCAATATCCGGCGGTGGATCATTGAGAACGACTGGCTTGAGGCCGTCAGCGCCCTAGCGCCGTCCACCATCTCCTGGAGCACCGCGTCGAAGTCGAGGCTCTCGTTGATGCGGAGGCTGGCCCTGCTCAGGCGCGAGAGGCGCTCCCGCAGGGCCTCGTTCTCTCGCATCATGTCGTCCGGTGGCTTCATTTCGTCACCTCGATGGGCGCCGGGGCCCCGGGCGCTCCCGCCGTCACGGGACACAGAAATTTGGCGTCAGCAGGGGCAATTGTGCCAGTTTCTGCGAATGATTACACATTGTTATGGTAATTCGCCCATTTGTTACACCTTCGTTACACATTTTATGATATCTTCTCAGTGGATTTTCCCGGAAGGGGTGTGTCCGCTTGGCTTTCGACAGAGAAAACCTGAACAGGCAACAGCATCGACACCGGCGGCAGTCGAGGTGAAGCCTGCGCTCGAGGCGACTCGCGCCGCCAACTCTCCCGCACGTAGGGTTCCTCCTGGGATGCGACGGAACGGTCAACGCCTGGGGCGGTAACAACCACGACGCGGCCCATCATCGTTAGGAGTTGAGCAAATGCAAATCCAAGAACGGCTCATCGTTCCCGGCCTTGGCGTCGTCATCCTACTATCCGCCTTCATACTTGGCGTCCCGCTAGTCTACAAACTCCTCCTGGGGCTTCTCGGACTGGCGGCAACAGGCACCTATTTCGTGCCCCACGCCGTGCAGGTGGAGACAAGGATAGCTATAGCCGCGCTGGGACTGATCATCCTGCTCATCGTCAGTTCTACGGCCTTCTTGCTGATTCTGTTGTCGTTCGGGGCCATTGCCGCCTTACAGTTCCAGCATCGCCATGCGTTGCAACGGAACCCGGCCACCATCGCATGGCTGAGTACAGTGCTCAAAAGCGCTCAGGCGCGCCGGTCCGGTCTAGCCAACGGCGGTGGTGACGCCGGTGAAGAGGCGGAATCTGTAGCCGCAGCCGGAGATGGCCAGAGCGCCCAGGCCCCGACGCTGTTAGGGGATAGCGACCTCCCCGGATTCGTGCGAATGAACCCCGCCGGCGTCGGAAGCGCGATCCTCGGCGTGGTCACGCTGCTCAGCCTCTTCATGCCATGGGTCATCTTCTCGGTGTCCTACGATCAAGAGGTGTGGAGGGGCATCCAGGAGGAGTGGCAGAGCATGAGTTACACCCTCCTGGCGGCAGCCGACACGCTGGAGATGGCCCAACCCCGCGTGCTCTTCGGCATCCTGCTCGTGTTGGCTCTGTTGAGCATCGCCTCAATCGTGCTGCCCCGCTTTGTGGTGGCAATCGTCGCTGTTGCAGGTTTCCTCGTTACTTCCTTCTCGTGGCTCTACTTCCTCGGGGAGCAGCTATTCGCGAAGCACTTCTTTGCAGACTTCGCCCCGCCCGGGGTCGGCGCGGCGACGTTCCCCTTCCTTGGCGTATTACTGGCCAGCGTCTGCTTCACGGTCATATTCGCGCTCCAGCTCATCCCCGGCCTGAACAGGCGCCGCAGCAGGGGATGAGGCACGTCACCGCACAGGTTGGCCTTGGCGCCTGGCGGAGAAGACAGAGCTGACGAGGCCTACGCCCAGGCACCTTTCGCAGGCGCTGATGGGAGCGCCTCAGCCGCCTGGGAAAGGAGAGATAGAATGATCAAAGGCTGGTCCGTCTACGTGGATCCACGCGACCTGCGGAGGAAAGCCCGGCAAGCGACCCTAGCCCTCCTGCTGACGACGCTTGCCGCGGCGTCCCTGGTGGCCTGCGGCGGTGAATCGCCGACGGAGGGGCCAACGCAGTCAACCCAAGCTCCCGGCATGACGCCCGGCAATACGCCGGCGCCCGCGTCCGCCGACGCGCCCAGCTTCATCCCCGCGCTTGACAGCGGGTCTCCGTCCCGGGACAGAGACGCTCTAGTCGCCCTCTACAACGCCACGGGCGGACCCAACTGGAAGTACAGTGACAACTGGCTGACCGACGAACCGCTGGGCAGCTGGAACGGCGTTACTACCGACAACAGCGACCGTGTCGTAAAGCTGATCCTCCAGAGTAACCAGTTGAGCGGGGAGATTCCGCCGGAGTTGGGCAACCTCGCCAACCTGACGAACCTGTGGATCGCCTGGAACCAGTTGAGCGGGGAGATTCCGCCGGAGTTGGGCGCCCTCGCCAACCTGCGGGACCTGGACCTCAACGGTAACCAGTTGAGCGGGGAGATTCCGCCCGAGTTGGGCAGCCTCGCCAACCTGACGGACCTGTGGCTCGGCAGTAACCAGTTGAGCGGGGAGATTCCGACGGAGTTGGGCGCCCTCGCCAACCTGCGGGACCTGGACCTCAACGGTAACCAGTTGAGCGGGGAGATTCCGCCCGAGTTGGGCAACCTCGCCAACCTGACGGACCTGATCCTCTCCAGTAACCAGTTGAGCGGGGAGATTCCGCCGGAGTTGGGCAGCCTCGCCAACCTGACGAACCTGCGGCTCGGCAGTAACCAGCTGAGCGGGGAGATTCCGACGGAGTTGGGCAACCTCGCCAACCTGACGGACCTGCTGCTCTACGATAACCAGCTGAGCGGGGAGATACCGCCGGAGCTGGGCAACCTCGCCAACCTGACGGACCTGCGGCTCTACAGTAACCAGCTGAGCGGGGAGATACCGCCCGAGTTGGGCAACCTCGCCAACCTAACGGAGCTGTGGCTCTCCGTTAACCAGCTGAGCGGGTGTGTGCCGAGTTCCCTGCAAGGCCAATTGAACCGGTCCGAACTCGGCGGCCTGCCGTACTGCTGATGCTCGCCGGCTTTCGTCGGAACCAGGATCCAGCGGGCCTTCTCCATTATCTCAACGGGGGATATGAATGGTTGACATCACGAGAAATCTAATTCTCATAAGTCTCTCGCTGGTCCTCTCCACAGCTTTGCTGGCCTGCGGCGGTGAATCGCCGACAGAGGGGCCACGCAGTCAACCCAAGCTCCCGGCATGACGCCCGGCAATACGCCGGCGCCAGCGTCTACGGAGACATCTACGCCTGTTTCCGTATCCGACAGCGGACCTCTGTCTGAGGACCGGGAGGTGCTGGAGGCGCTATACAACGCCACGGACGGCCCCAACTGGCATGGCTGGAACGCGTTCTGGCTGAGCGACGCGCCGCTGGATAATTGGCACGGCGTCGGGGTCGACGCCAACGGCCGGGTCATAGCGCTGATCCTCAACACCAGGGACTTGACCGGGGAGATACCGCCAGAGCTGGGCAGTCTCGCAAACCTTGAATGGCTGATCCTCTACACCAACGAGTTGAGCGGAGAGATACCGCCGGAGCTGGGAAACCTCGCCAACCTTGTGGAGCTGGACCTCGGCGGCAACGAATTGAGAGGTGAGATACCGCCGGAGCTGGGAAACCTCGCCAACCTTGTGGAGCTGGACCTCACCTCCAACGACTTGAGCGGGGAGATACCGCCGGAGTTGGGCAGCCTTTCCAACCTTCAAAAGCTGTATCTCGGGTCCAACGACTTGAGCGGGGAGATACCGCCGGAGCTGGGAAACCTCGTCAACCTTGAATGGCTGCACCTCCGCTCCAACGACTTGAGCGGGGAGATACCGCCGGAGCTGGGAAACCTCTCCAATCTCGTAGTCCTGAGCCTCTCCGGCAACCAGCTGAGCGGGTGCGTACCCAGTGTATTGCAGGGCGTGCCCAACAACGACTTCGACAAACTCGGCTTGCCCTTCTGCGGGTGACGGGGCGCCCGCATCGCTGACTCCGGATAGCCGGGACCGCTTTGCGCTTCAGGTTGAGGCGTGGCTGGTTCTGGTCTGGGTCTTCTTGGGGGTTGGTGCGGCGGGGTTGGGGGGTTGCAGGTTTAGGGTTTGGCGGAGGTTGTGCACGTAGCGGGCGTAGGCGTTGCGGCCTGTCTCTGTCGTTTGGATCCAGGTGCGGGGCTTCGCGTCGATGAAGTCTTTTGTGATGGCGACGTAGCTCGCGTCTTCGAGTTTGCGCAGGTGGATTGTGAGGTTGCCGCCGGTCAGGGCCAGTTCCTTCTGGACGTAGCCGTAGGCGACTCGGTCATCGGCTCCCTGCGCGGCAAGGAGCGCCACGATCAAGAGGAGGCCGGGTGCAAACACGAAGCCGAACCTGCGGACGAACTGGAGGTACGTCACGCTCTCCACTTCGACATCGAAGTAGACAGTCAGCAGCCGGGCGAGTGTCCATGCAAAAACGCTGAAGAGGAGCCAGTAGAGCACTCCTCACAGCCCCATCACAATGAACCTGTCCCCAAGTCAAGGCTGCCCCGCAGGACATCGTGAATGGCCGTCCGACACCCCATGCAGCCACGCCGATGAGCACCGCCAGTAGAGACTTACCGTATCGCGCCCTGGCCATCCCGTTTATGGCGTCCCGTCTCTGAACTTCTCGTTCTTGTAGTTCTCCTCGATGAACGTTCGATCCCGCTGCACGGTCAACGCATCCATCAGCGAGAAGAGTTTGTTTAGATGGAGGTTGGGAATCTGCCGCCCCAGTGCCGGACGACGTTTCTGTCTCCCACTAGACACAAAAATAGACTGTTCTCATGAACAGTCGAATTGGGGGTGGCCGGGGTTGGATAAGAGGCGACAGATAGTGGGGGGACTACTGACGGCGCATCAAAGAACCGGTCTGCTGACCACCTGCGAGGGCGAGCTTTCCCAGGCGTTCACCCTGACATTGGTTCTGCACCTGTAAGTCTCGGCCGTACTCCAGTCGTGCAGAGACAAGAAAAGGGGGCTTCATGTGAAGCCCCCTCTTTTTCCCTTGGTCTTAGCTAAGCCCTGGATACTATCACGACCTCAACCGGATCAGGTAGAAGACGAGACCTCCCGCTACCAACACTCCGATGACGATCAGGGCAATCGCCCATAGCGGGAACCCGCCGTCATCTTCAGGCTCCACGGGCGGACCAACCGTGGCCGTAGGCTCCGGTGCAGCCGTGGGCTCCGGTATGGCTGTGGGCTCCGGTGTGGCTGTGGGCTCCGGTATGGCTGTGGGCTCCGGTATGGCTGTGGGCTCCGGTGTGGCTGTGGGCCTCGGTGTGGCTGTGGGCCTCGGTGTGGCCGTGGGCCTCGGTGTGGCCGTGGGCTCCGGTGTGGCCGTGGGCTCCGGTGTGGCTGTGGGCTCCGGTGTGGCTGTAGTCGGCACCAGGTCGGCGAACGCCATCATCGCGCTCTTGTTCCCGCCGTGGCCGTCGGCGTACGCCACCGTCGCCCTCAGGTAGTGGCCTTCGTCCGCCTCCACCGGCGTGTAGGCGCTCGCCCCCGCTCCCCCTATGGCGGCCCAGGTCGTGTTGTCTGCGGAGCGTTCCCACGCCCAGCTGAGACTCGACAACGACCCGTCAGGGTCCGTCAGGGTCGCCATCAGTTCCGTGTCGACCATCGGCTGCTGTGGCGACAGTGTAACCGCGCCAGCCTCGTCAACGTTGGTCACCCTGATGGCGATGTCGATGTCGTCTTCTCTTTCGGTTGGGTCAGTGACCCGCACGGTGACGTCATAGGAGTTCCTGGCCTCGTAGTCCAGGGTCGTACCCTGGGCAGTCGTAATTTGGCCGTTGCTCTCGTTGATGTTGAAGAGCGCCGCATCTGCCCCAGAGAGGCTGTACATCAGTGTGTCGTCGTCACGGTCCCTGGCGGTGACCGGGTCTCCGACGGCCGTCCCGGGCTCGGAATTCTCGTCGATCGAGCGCGTCGCGCTGCGACCTTCCTCGAATACCGGGGAACGGTTAGCCTGAGGCTGACCACCTGGGTCAGACGGTGTCCGCGGCGCCTCCACTGTCACGCGCCTATCGCCTGTAACGGAGAGGACGGATCTAGGTTGCTGAATCCCGTATCTCAGCTCGCCGGCAAACGAGTGTCGGCCTACCGAGGCCGGCGCCGCCACCTTATAGGAGAACGATGTATCGGCCACCAGGGCGAAGGTGAGATCCTGCCCGTTCACTTCCGGCGCTATGCTCCCCGATCCGGATACATAGGAGAACCCATTTGGCAGGGTTTCCACCACCACCCCAACTCCGCCGTAATCGCCGACGATGTTGATTCTCACCGTCACTTGGCCGCCGCTCTGCGGCACATTAGAAGGGCTGAGGGACCTCGATACGGTGAGGGACGCCGTCGTCCCCGTCACAGCCGTATCACCTGTCACGGGCACATTGGTCTTCGTAGTAAGCCCGTATATCAGCTCGCCGGCAAACACGTGCTGGCTTACCGCAGCCGGCGCCGTCACCTTATAGGAGAACGATGTATCGGCCACCAAGGCGAAGGTGAGATCCTGCCCGCTCACTGTCGGCGTTATGGTCCCCGATCCTGATACATAGGAGAACCCAGTTGGCAGGGTCTCCACCACCACCCCAACTCCGCCGTAGTCGCCTGTAATCGTGACGGTCACGGTTGCCTCTCCGCCTGCCGGAAGCGCGGCGGGGTTGATGGCCCGCGCTGCCGTGACGCCGGTCGGCTGTGCCGCCTGCACTGTCACGCTGGCATCGCCCGTCACGGGCACATTGGTCTTCGTCATAAGCCCGTATGTCAGCACGCCGGCCAAGGCGTGTTGGCCTTCCGAGTCTGACGCCGTCACCTTATAGGAGAACGATGTATCGGCCACCAGGGCGAAGGTGAGATCCTGCCCACTCACTGTCGGCGTTATGGTCCCCGATCCTGCTACATAGGAGAACCCGGTTGGCAGGGTCTCCACCACCACTCCAACTCCGCCGTAGGAACCGGCGATCGTGATGGTCACGGTTGCCTCTTCGCCAGCCGCCACCGCCGCGGGAGTAATCCCCCTCGTCACTGTGACGCCTGTCGGCTGCTGCGACGGTTCCACCGTCACGCTTGTATGACCCGTCACGGGCACATTGCTCTTCGTAGTAAGCCCGTATGTCAGCACGCCCATCAGGGCGTCTGATGCTTCCACATCTGCTGCGACCATCACCTTGTAGGAGAACGACGTATCGGCCACCAGGGCGAAGGTGAGATCCTGCCCGCTCACTGTCGGCGTTATGCTCCCCGATCCATCAACGTAGGAGTATCCGTCCGGCAGGGTCTCCACCACCACTCCAACTCCGCCGTAGGAACCGGCGATCGTGATGGTCACGGTTGCCTCACCTCCACTCGCCGGCAGCGTTGCGGGGCTGATTTCTCTCGTCGTTGTGGGTTGCTGCGCCGCCACTTGTATCAGCGCCAGCGTTCCCAAGACAGCTACTATCGCGGTCACCACAGCAATCTTCAGCGATCTCTTCATGGCGGTCCTACGTTCTCCTAAGTTGCCTCATGCAACACGGCGGGGCGGACGTCTATTCCGTCGTCAGCCCCGCCGCGGCTTTTTTCTTGCGCTTCTCTACGACTGGGTGAAGAAGATGCCTACCAGCCTCCGCATGTCAGCCTCGGAGAATGTTGGAATAGCTCCGAAGAAGTCGCCTACTGCCCGCCGCATGTCGGCCACCTCGATCCTGCCGTCACCGTTCGGATCGAACTCGGCAAGCAACGGATCGCTTGGCGTCGTCTCATCCACGTCCGTGACTGTCACCGTCACGTCTATGTCGTCGCTGGCGCCCTCGCTGTCAGTGGCCGTCACGGTCACCTCGTACACGTTGTCACCGTTGCCGTCCGCAGGCGCCTCGAAGTCCGGCGTGGCCGCGAACGTGAGCACGCCGCTGCCGCTGCCGATCCTGAAGTCTCCGGCGTCCGTGCCCGACAGCGTCCACCTGGCCGACGCCTGGTTCGGGCCACTGGCCGTGTAGCTGGTCACTGCGGTTGTGCCCTCGGCCACCGACACTCTGTCGTCTCCTGACACCCTCAGGCCGCTTGCAGGCACGAGGGCGATCACCGGCGCCTCGTTGATGCCTTCCACGGTAACTCTGACCTTCCGGTCGGCGTGCTTCGTGCCGTCTGAGGCCCGCACGGTCACCTCGTACAGGTTGTCTGTGTTCACGTCCACCGGATTCTCGTAGTCGGGCTTCGACACGAAGGAGAGGACGCCAGCGGAACTGAGGCTGAAGTCGGCTGCGTCCGGCCCCAACAGGGATAGGTTGACGTTGAGTCCATCCTCGTCCGTCGCCACGTAGAGATTGGCAGTGTCGCTGCTGTCGAAGACACCGTCGCCGCTACTGTCGGCCCTTACTATCTGCACGCCTTCGTCGATTGTTACCGTCTCGGCCCCGCTATCGAACGTCGGCGGCTCGTCCACGTCCGTTATCTTGATATTCACGGTCGCCGGCGTGTCGGTTACATCGCCGGAGGCGTCTCTCGCCGTGACGGTGACTTGGCAGGCGTTCGTTGCGGAGCAGTTATCAGAACCGTCCCCCGCAGCCGCTTCGAAGTCCAGGTCCACCATGGTCGTTATCTGGCCGGTCTTCTCGTCGATGTCAAACTTGGTCACGTCGGTGCCGCCTAGCGTGTAGTACACCGCGCCGTGGTTGCCCTCCGCCGTCACCCGGGCGCCGACGTTCCTGCCCGCGTCGCCCTCGGCAACCTCCCTGGACTCCGTGAGCGGGTCGAACTCGAGTTGGTTGGTCCCGACCCGTTCCGCCAACACGGGATAGTCGGAGGTCAAAGAGGCGGTTTCCTGGACTGTGCTTGTCCCAACCTGGTATGTCACCGAAGCGCGGATGCGCTGGCCCACGTCGCCGAGAGCCACGGTGTATGTGAGTCCTGCCTCGCCCTGGATGACAGCGCCTCCTCTGAACCACCGCCATACGATGTTCGTGGCGCCGGGTGATACCACGGTCTTAGTGCCACCTGCTATGTCGCCGTCGGTCGCGGTGGCGGTTAGGAGTGCGCCGACATCGAACTGCGTTACCGACTCGGCGGTGCTGCCGTCCGGTGCGACGGTCCAGGTCACCTTACCCTGCTCTGGTACGTTCGTGACCTTGACAGTAACTTCGTGGAAGCCCGTCAGCCCGTTTGTGGCAGCGTCGGTGGCCGTCACCACCACCTGGTAGATGTTGTTGGTGCCCACGTCCCCGGGCGTTTCGTAGTCAGGCGGGTTCGCGAATTCAAGCGTCCCGTCCCCATCGATCGTGAAGATAGCGGAGTCCTCATTGTCAGTAGCATTAATGCTGCTGAGAAGATCGGGTGCCGGCGCCACGCCCGCAATTCCCCACGTAATCGACGTGCCTCCCTCCGGGTCGTTGGCCGTGAAGGTGGCAACCACGCTCTCGCTGTTCTCCGTATAGTTGACGCTGTCTCTGCCCGTTACAACCGGGGCTTCGTTGATGCCGATGACGGTAACTTTGACCGCCCGGTCGGTGTTCATCGTGCCGTCCGATGCCCGCACGGTCACCTCGTACACGTTATCCCTGTCCCTGTCCGTAGGAGTCTCGAAGTCAGGATTCGCCCTGAAGGAGAGGACCTGTGCGTTGCTGAGCTTGAACCTTGCCGAATCCAGTCCCATCAGCGTGTAGACAATGTTTCGGGTCTCCGGATCCGTGGCCGTATAGGTGACGCTAGTTTCCGCTGTTTCACTGAACTCACTGTCCGACGCGTGGAACAGGTCTGTCCGGCCCTCCGGCACCGTTACTGCCGTTACTGCGCTTGCTGGGAATGTCGGCGGCTCGTCCACGTCCGTTATCTTGATATTCACGGTCGCCGGCGTGTCGGTTACATCGCCGGAGGCGTCTCTCGCCGTGACGGTGACTTGGCAGGCGTTCGTTGCGGAGCAGTTATCAGAACCGTCCCCCGCAGCCGCTTCGAAGTCCAGGTCCACCATGGTCGTTATCTGGCCGGTCTTCTCGTCGATGTCAAACTTGGTCACGTCGGTGCCGCCTAGCGTGTAGTACACCGCGCCGTGGTTGCCCTCCGCCGTCACCCGGGCGCCGACGTTCCTGCCCGCGTCGCCCTCGGCAACCTCCCTGGACTCCGTGAGCGGGTCGAACTCGAGTTGGTTGGTCCCGACCCGTTCCGCCAACACGGGATAGTCGGAGGTCAAAGAGGCGGTTTCCTGGTCCACGTTACCCGAGATGACATAGTGCGCCACGGCCCGCAGGTACATGCCCGCGTCATCGAGCGTGGTGGTGTAGGTATTGTCTTGGGCGTCTGCGCCCTCTATCAACGTCCCCGTAGAGGTATCGTCCGCCGACCTGTACCACCGCCAGATGGCATTGCTTACAGTCTTAGTCGCCCCTGATATGTCGCCATCTGTCGCGGTGGCGGTTAGGAGTGCGCCGACATCGAACTGCGTTACCGACTCGGCGGTGCTGCCGTCCGGTGCGACGGTCCAGGTCACCTTACCCTGCTCTGGTACGTTCGTGACCTTGACAGTAACTTCGTGGAAGCCCGTCAGCCCGTTTGTGGCAGCGTCGGTGGCCGTCACCACCACCTGGTAGATGTTGTTGGTGCCCACGTCCCCGGGCGTTTCGTAGTCAGGCGGGTTCGCGAATTCAAGCGTCCCGTCCCCATCGATCGTGAAGATAGCGGAGTCCTCATTGTCAGTAGCATTAATGCTGCTGAGAAGATCGGGTGCCGGCGCCACGCCCGCAATTCCCCACGTAATCGACGTGCCTCCCTCCGGGTCGTTGGCCGTAAAGGTGGCCACCGCGTCTTTGCCGTTCTCGGCGTACTCGATGGCTTCGTTTGATTGCGCTTGCACAATGGCCGGAACAGCGAAGGCTAACACCAGCGCTGAAATCAATGCTCCTACGAGAACAAGAACCAGTACCTGCACTGGGTTCCATGGCCGCACTATCGTCTGTGTCATGAAATATCCTCACTTACAAGTGAATCTGCGATCCCGCACCTTACTCTCGAAGGCCTTGACGATTCTATTATCGGGACTGAGTGCCTGTCAAGTATGGCTCCTTGAATTTCTGCCCGCACTTAAGGGGCTTTATTAAAAGGAGTCCATCGCTGGGATGTTGGGGCTTTTGTCATGGTACCAAATGATCCCCTGCAATTTGACGCTGTCACAATCGCAGCCATTTCCTCAGCAGGCAGGCAGCAGGAAGAAGAGGAGCAAGGATTTGGCGTGGGTCGAGGATGCGGTACGGGGGATTGGTTCGGCGGGTGGGTTTGACGCCACATCACCAGAGTTTGGGCTGATTTTCCTCAGTCTCTTGGCCAGAGGTCTGCCGGCGGGGTTGGGGGGGTTGTAGGTTTAGGGTTTGGCGGAGGTTGTGCACGTAGCGGGCGTAGGCGTTGCGGCCTGTCTCTGTCGTTTGGATCCAGGTGCGGGGCTTCGCGTCGATGAAGTCTTTTGTGATGGCGACGTAGCTCGCGTCTTCGAGTTTGCGCAGGTGGATTGTCAGGTTTCCGCCGGTCAGGGCCAATTCCTTCTGGACGTAGCCGTAGGCGACTCGGTCATCGGCTCCCTGCGCGGCAAGCATCGTCATGATCCGGAGTCGCGTCGGTTGGTGGATCATCTCGTCGAGGTCCGGGGTGTCGTTTGTCGTCACGGGACGTCACTCCGGCGGATGAGCGCCCAGGCTGCGGTGGCCGTCGCCAAGGTCAGGATTCGCAAGCGCGTTGGTTGGGGGATCGTCTCGTCGAGGCCCGGGGCGCCGTTTGTCGTCACGGGACGTCGCTCCGGCGGATGAGCGCCCAGCCTGCGGCGGCCGTCGCCAAGGTCAGGATGGCGGAGTAGAGGAGAGCGGCATCGCCCTCCAGCGCGTAGGGGATGAAGTACGCCGCGAGGAATACAAGGCCCAGGACGGCGATGATGGGCCGGTGCATGATTCCGAAGAGGATGTAGCCGAGCATCGCGATGCCTATGGACACCCCGCCGATCTGTTGGGCGTTGCCTTCCACCCAGAGGCCGAGCGCGGCGGGCATCACGAATGCGGCGATGCCGATGGTGAGCCAGAACAGGAAGGTGCGGATGCCGGCGGATCTGGCCGCCTCTCCCGCGCCGGTCTTCTGCCCGGCCCGACTGCCGATGATGGCGCTGGCGACCATGCCCACTGCCACCAGCCCAAACCACAGCGGGGCCCTGATCCAGGGCCTGTCGGCGGCCATTTCCTCAAGGAACGTCGTGAACGAATATTCCGCGAAGTAGCCCAGCGAGATTACTGCGCCCCACACAAGCAGTATCGTCGCTGTCCCGGCCACGTACATGGAGCTGCGGAGCTGGTCCATCGTAGCGTGGATATCTTCCCATCCCTGTTGAGGTGAAAGCTCTCGTCCGTCTCCTGCTGCCGATTGCATCGCGTCCTCCTCTACCCTTGTTCGGGTAAGTCCCACCTGTCGATTCCCTGCTTTAGTTTGCAACACAAACTAGTTTATATCACTTTATACAGGTGTCAAGGAGGAACTCGCGCGCGTGTATGGCTGGCGCAGTGAGATTCAGATTCCCGCCTTCGCGGGAATGACGGAGGGGGGAGCGGGAATGACGGAGGTGGATGGAGATGTTATACGGTGGAGACCAGCGCCCGGAAGAATGTTCCCTTTCTTTAGGAGTACGCGACATGGCTGAACAGCACTCGCCTGAATACACGATGGGCTACGGCGAGGACTTTTTGCAGTTGCTGGATCGACGCAAGGCAGAGAGTCACGCGGCGTACCTGCTCCCGAAACTGGAGCCCGGCATGCGCGTCCTAGATTTTGGCTGCGGGCCTGGCACGATTTCTGTCGGCCTTGCGCGCGCTATCGAGCCGGGGGAGTTTCACGGCATCGATATGGAGGAATCCCAGATCGGCATCGCGCGAGCGGCTGCGCAGGCAGGCGGCCACGCCAATGCCACATTTCACGTTGGCGATGTCACCGACCTGCCCTTTGAGGATGGCTACTTTGACGTCGCGCATTGCCATACGTTGTTGACGCACGTGCCGGACACGCAGAAGGCGCTTGCGGAAGTGAAGCGGGTGCTCAAACCGGGTGGACTCATCGGCGCGCGGGAAATGAACGGCGGCTCGTCTTTCATGGCGCCTGACTGGGACGATGAGGGATGGCGGACCTTCATGAGCCTTTTAGAGGCAAATGGGGGGCACCCGAACATGGGACGCGAATTGAAAGACGCTTTCCTCCAGGCCGGGTTTGTCGGTCCGGTTGCTTCCGCGTCCTTCGATTTCTTTACACATGAGGATGACATCGCATTCTTCCACGGGTTTTCCCTGGACTGGTTCTTTACGCCGCGGGTGATTGAAGCTGCCGCTATGTTTGGATTTGCGACGAGAGAACAGTTTGAGCAGTGGCGGCGAGACCTCGACGAGTGGAAGGTCAAGCCGAGCGCCATTGCCGCCATTGGCTTCGGGGAGTGCGTCGCTACCAAGCCGTAGAAACCAAATGACGGCCTCTAACTCGCCCGTCATCCCATTACGTGCCTGCCAGGGAGCGTGCCCTGGTTTCCGTGACAGTTCTTGAGGTCACCCCGGCAGATTCTTTCCTATCTATGGGTGGCGGGATCGGGAGAGCCGCAACTGAAAGAATGTGACTAGCGGTTGGCCATCACTTCTTCGTGCGGGGGGACTTCCTCTCCAACGACGTACAGGAAGTAGTAAGCGCCCGTGTCGCCAAGGAACTTGAAGTTCTTGCGCAGGTCTTTCACCAAGTCGGTGTAGCTGGGCTGCGAACGCAGATAGCCCTGGAAGGATCCATGCTCTTTCTCGAGATCGAGCATTCGCTCTGCGTTGCCCTTAATGGCCTCGATTTTCCTGCGATTGCGGATGATCCGGGTGTCCGTGGCGAGCGCGTCGACATCATCCGGGGTCAAATCAGCGACGCGCTCTACGTCGAAGTTGTGGAATGCCTCCCGCGTGCCGGACCACTTGCTCTCGACGACACGCCATGAGATACCGGACTGAAAGACGGCCTTGCTCATGACGTCTAGGTAATCGTCGATGCTCTGCGGCGTGATCTGTTCCGGCGCTTGCATTTCAGGCATAGCTCTAGTCTTCTCCTCCAATTACTGGTGTGTTGGCGGCATCCGGGTTCAGGAGTCGCGCGCCCAAGAGAACCATCCAGAGCACCCACGGGAAATAGCACGCTCGGCCGATGGCGACCATCGTCTCGTTGGCCTGGCTATGGCCGATAATGAGCGCCACGACGGATACGACTGAGACGGCGGTAATCACCAGGGCGAGAATCCTGTGTATCCCGGCCTCCTCTTCCATCGCCACGCCCAGGCTGAACGCGATCAGGCCGAGTGAGACGGCGAGACTGGAGATGAGGGTGATACCGACATCAACGGAATACAGCGACAGGGCTGCGCTCACCTCTGATTCCGAGCCAAGGTCCGTATTCGCCATGACGTGGGCGAGGCCCTGAACCATGATCCACCCAACGCCGCCAAAGACGAGGCTTACGATGCCGAGTCGCGCCACGCCGTCAAACAGGTCGTTCTTATCGATCACCCTGTGGAGGCCGGCGAATCCGTAGAGGGCCAGCACCAGGGCGAATGGCACCACCAACGCCACGACGTGAGAGAGGGCGCTGTTCTCCACGAAGGCGGTGACTTTCCCCATGTGATCCGTCGACTCTTTGGAGTCTATGAGCACGCCGCCCGGCTCTAGCAGGAAGAATCCAAGGGCCAGGATGGGCCCAATCATAAGCGCCACGGCTTCCGGCTTGCTGATTGCGTACTTCTTCATGGTTCACTCACCTTCTTTCGGCCCTGCCCTGCGAATGGCTCGGGGTGACTCAGGCAATCCCGTGCGGCGGTTGCTCCACTCACGCAGAGCGTAGACCCTCGCACGCCGAAGCGCCACCTCTGAATTTTGGGGGCGGCGGGGTGGTGTTCTTGCTATTGTTGGACGAACTGGGGGTAGTGCCTGGTGAGTAGCGGGGAGTTGGCCAGGGTCATCATGGTGCAGGGGACATCGTCCCATGCGGGGAAGTCTGTTTTGACGGCGGCTTTGTGCCGGATATTCGCGCAGGAAGGCTACAGCGTCGCGCCGTTCAAGGCGCAGAATATGTCGCTGAACTCGTACGCGACGCCGGACGGCGGGGAGATCGGGCGGTCGCAGGCCGTGCAGGCCGCGGCGGCGATGGTTGCGCCGCGTGTGGAGATGAACCCGGTGCTCCTGAAGCCGGAGGCCGACAGCCGCTCACAGGTGGTGGTGCTGGGCCGACCTCAGATGACGCTCTCCGCACGTTCTTACTACGACCGTAAGGCAGTGCTGTGGGATGTCGTGACAACGTCGTTGGATACGTTGCGGCGGGAATACGACGTGGTTGTGATGGAGGGAGCGGGCAGCCCGGCGGAGATCAATCTTCGGCAATTCGACATCGTGAACATGAGCATCGCTCTCTATGCGAACTCGCCCGTGTTGCTGGTTGCGGACATTGAGCGGGGAGGGGTGTTCGCGCAGCTGGTGGGCACGATGGCGCTGCTGGAGCCGGAGGAGCGCGCGCTGGTCAAGGCGCTCGTCGTCAACAAGTTCCGCGGGGATATGTCTTTGTTCGACCCGGGGCGGGAGCAGCTGCGGGAGTTGACGGGGGTTCCGGTGGCCGGCGTTTTGCCCCATTTCTTTGATATTCACGTTCCAGAGGAGGACACGCTGGGGCTGCCTGAGGGCGAGGCGGATTCCGGCGGCGAGGCTCTCGATATTGCCGTCATGCGACTGCCCCACCTAGCCAATTTCGACGATTTCGACCCGCTGCGGCAGGAGGGCGGCGTCCGCCTGCGCTTTGTGGAAAGAGAGGAGCAATTCGGCGCGCCTGACATGATTATCATTCCCGGCAGCAAGACGACGATGGCGGATCTGGATTGGCTCAGAGAGCAGGGGCTGGCCGGTCGGATTGTTGCGGCGAGGGAGGCGGGAACGCCGGTCATCGGTATCTGCGCCGGATACCAGATGCTGGGGAGAGAGCTGCATGACCCGGACGGAGTGGAATCGCCTCGACCGTCGGCGAACGGCCTCGGGCTGCTTCCTGTCACAACGACGTTTCTTGGGGATAAGGCGACGCACCAGGTGTCTGGGCGGGTGGTTGACGGGCGGGGCATCCTGGGCGGGAGTGAGGGCGCACCGGTGAACGCCTATGAGATACACATGGGTGTTACACGGGGAGAGGCGTCGGCGAGTCCTTTCATAATCGAAACGCGCTCCGGGCAGGATGTCTCCCTGCCGGACGGGGCGCTGGATGAAGAGGGGCTCACGATGGGCGCCTACCTGCACGGCCTTTTTCACAACAGGGAGCTTCGACACTCGATGCTTTCATGGCTTGCCAGCCGTAAGGGCGTTTCCCTGCCCGAGTCCGGCAGTGAGATTGACCAGAGCGCCGAGTACGACAAGCTGGCCGCATTCGTCCGGGAACACCTTGATATGGAGTTGATTCACCGGATGGCGGGGTTGGGCGCATAACGGCGGCCACGTTGGGTATCTAGGCGGCGTACCCTGTTGGGTGTGAGGGTTTATCTTGGCGTCGGCGTTGGCGTGCTTAGCATGTCTTTGGCGGCGATCTTCATCCGGTTGGCGGACATCCTCTCCAAACCCATTGATGTAGCTCGCAACTGTCTTACAAAGTTCTGGCTTCGTCCAAGAATCGCTCGTAGCGTTTGGTTAGGAATTCGATGGATGGTTGTTCCGCTATTCGTTTTGGGACAACTATCGGTTGATTGTGCAAGCCCTGAATGGCGTGTTGCAGGGTTGGGCCATCACTTTCTTCGAGCAAATCACGGCGGATCTCGATGACTCGGTCGGGCCGGACTGCCAAGAAGAATTTGTCGAACGCCGCATGATGCAGTCGGCAGAGCGCTATACCGTTGTTGACGGTGGGCTCTCCCTCCGGCTCTGAGTCAGGCATGATGTGGGCCGCATCGAGTAGTTCGCTATGTCGCAGTCGGCAGAGGGCGCATTGGTTTCGATAGGCTTTCAACACGAGTTCTCGGAACGTGTCTTGGTGAAGTCTAGTGCGCGTCAGATACACGGCGTATTCTCGCCGGACTTCGGCTACCTGGCCAACAGGTTCCTCGTCCAGTGGATGGATGCCGCTGGGTACGGCATCGTCTATAGAAATCGAGAATGCGAGTTGATCGCGCAGGTCCCCGACAACGAAAACCGGCCAGAATGCCGAGTATTTGCCTCGGACAATCCCGTGGAAGTAGACCAGCGGAAGGCGATTGGCCATCACCGTTCTCAGGCCGTCGTTGTCGCGGTGGTCGGGGTCGGTGCCCCGGTAGCTGTAGCGCAACAAGTTATCCGGGCTGATGTGGTCGTCGTACGGGCTCTTAGGCGACGTTGTGATGGAAAGTGGGAGATCCATGACAGCGGGCTTAAAGATTCCTTGGGGGCCAATAACGTGAACTCGACGCCCATCCAATTCATACCCTTCGGTCAGGATCGACCGAGGTAGAACATCGCCATGCACCGCAACAATCCGAGCAAGCCATTCGAATGTGGCTGCTCTGACGCGCTCGTCGTTTGGTAGGTCGAAGTCCACGAGGCGCTCCCCTACGATACGGGGCCGGTGTTGATATCGAATTATAGGCTGTCATCAACTGTTAGGCGAAGTGCCGTTCGCGACTCCACCGCGTGGCGGGGTTGGGGGGCTAGGGGCGGCGCGTTGGGTATCTAGGCGGCGTACCCTATCCCTGTGAGGGTTTATCTTGGCGTCGGCGTTGGCGTGCTTAGCATGTCATTGGCGGCGATCTTTATCCGGTTGGCGGACGCGCCGCCGCTCACGGTGGCGGCGTATCGCATGGGCATCGCGGCAATCGTCGTAGGGGTTATGGCGGGCGTCGCGGCGCGCCACCAGTTTGTGACGATACGGCGGCCCGACCTGTTGCTGCTGGTGGCCTCCGGCGTGTTTTTGGCGGCACACTTCGCTCTCTGGATAACTTCGCTCTCTCACACGTCCGTGGCGAGCTCGGTCCTGTTTGTCACGACGACGCCGATCTTCGTGGCGGTGGCAGGCCATTACTATCTGTCCGACAGGCTGGGGTGGCTGACGACGGCCGCCGTCATCGTGAGCATCGCGGGCGGGGTCATCATCGCGGCGGGTGATTGGGCGGAGGGCGAGCGGCACCTTTACGGCGATGCGCTGGCCCTCGCGGGCGCGGTTGCTGTGGCGGGGTACCTGCTGGTGGGGCGGCGGGTTCGCAGCAGCATCCCGACGCTGCCATATATCGCAGTCGTCTACGCGGTGGCGGCGGTGGTGCTGATTGTTGGAGCCGTCGGGAGCGGTTCACAGATGCTGGGGCTGCCGCCGGAGTCGTATTTCTGGATGGCGGTGGCAGCGCTGGTGCCGCAGGTCATCGGGCATTCGCTGATCAATTGGGCGTTGGGGCATTGGCCGGCCGTGAACATCACGCTTGCAGTGCGGGCGGAGCCGGTCATCGCGGCGCTGGCTGCCATTCCCGTGCTGGGGGAGATTCCGGCGTGGACCGTGATCCCGGGCGGGGCGCTGCTGTTGGTGGGCGCCTATCTTGCCATCCGCAGCGAGGCACGGCAGAAATCGCGCGTAGCTGAGCTGGATTAGGCCGCATGACGTCACTGATCTTCGACGTGGCGCTGACGGCGGCGGGGCTTGCCGTGCTTCTCGCCGGAGGGTGGCTGTTGGTGAAGGCGGCGGCGCGGCTGTCGTTGGCGTTCGGCATCTCTCCCCTGGTCGTTGGAGCAACGGTTGTTGCGCTCGGCACCTCATCTCCTGAACTGTCGGTGAGCATGGCGGCCGCGCTGGAGGGATCCGGCGGGCTGGCCGTGGGCAACGTGTTCGGCTCCAACATCACAAACGTGTTGCTGGTGTTGGGCATCGCATCGCTGATACGCCCCATGGACGTGCATCCGAGCCTGTTGCGCTGGGAGATGCCCGCGCTGGGCGTCGCCACGGCGGCGGTCATCCTCGCGGGCTTGAACGGAATGATTGGACATGTTGTCGGCGCGGCCCTGTTTGTCGCACTCATTCTCTTCGTGGCGCTTTCCTTGCTGCGGCACCCGGAGAAGGAGGTGCCTCACGGCGGTGAGGACTTCATCCGCGCGCGTGACCCGTTATCCCGGTGGGGAATCGCCCGCGAAATCACTCTTCTGCTTGTGGGGATTGGCGCGCTCGCGCTCGGCTCAGCATTGACGGTGGAGGGATCAGTCGGCATTGCGGAACGTGTTGGCCTGAGCGATGTGGCGATCGGGCTGAGCATCGTGGCGATCGGGACAAGTCTCCCGGAGATTGTGACGACGGCGGTGGCCGCTTATCACGGCGAGCGTGAGATTGCCGTGGCAAACGTGGTTGGATCCAACATCTTCAACCTGTTGGGGGTGCTGGGACTGACTGCCACGGTTTCAACCCTGCCAATAGACACTGCACTGTATAGCTTTGAGGTTCCCGTGCTGGCGGCGGCTACGGCGGCGCTTTTCCTTGTCGCATGGACGAATCGCCGCATAGTGCGGGTGGAGGGGATTGCCCTCATTGCGTTATTCGTTATCGTCCTGGGAATTGTGCTGGCGCGCGGCGGGCTCTGATCGACATCCGACTTTTGTTCAAGCTTCAAGTTGGAATAGTACTGAACGACTACATGAGATGTCGCCGTCATGATGTACCATGTGGCCACAATCGATACACCACCAACATGGTGAGGCGGCATGACAATTGAGGCCGGCGCGCGTCGAGTCTTGTCGGGGGATCGCCCCTGGTTGGTCGCGTATGCCGTTGTACTGATCACCGTTCTACTAGTTCTCTTTTTGCTCAATACGGCGCTGCTCGTCTTTGGCCTCAGCGCCGTGCTTGCCTACGTGCTGATGCCTGCAGCCCGGCGTATCGAGCGCGGAATACCCTGGTGGCACGACCGCCCGGAGCGGACGCGCTCTGTCGCTGTTGCGGTAATCTTCCTTGCGGCCGTAGTGGCATTTGCGGGGAGCTTAATCCTGGTGATTCCACCCACCATCGAACAAGGCCGGGAGTTCGCCGACGAATTCCCTGAGTTGATCAGCAAAGCCCGTGTCACGGTGGAAGGCTGGATGGAATTGTATGTTGACACTGTTTCAGACGATACGCGGGCCACAATAGAGCAATTCCTGGCTGACTCGGGAGGCATTATCGGCAGCGCCGCCGGCAACATTGCACAGCAGAGCCTGGGGGCCGTCACGGGTTCGCTTGGCTTTATCTTGAGCCTGGCGACGGCTCCCATCCTGGTGTTCTACCTAATCAAGGACTCCGAGTCGATCCGGGAATCTCTGTACGCTCCCTTCCCCGCCGCCCTGCGTCCTCATTTGCGCAGCACGCTCGAGATAGCAGATCGCACTTTGGGTGGATATTTGCGAGGTCAGCTAACCCTCGGGGCAGTGATCGGAGCCATCGTGACTGTGGGGCTCCTGCTCTTGGACATCCCCTTCGCCTTGCTCCTTGGAATCGTCGCCGGACTAACGGAGCTCATTCCCCTTATCGGACCTTTCATCGGCGGTGCCGCCGGTGTCCTTGTGACTCTGGCGACGGAACCCGACAAGGTGCTCTGGGTTCTCTTATTCTATGTAGCCATTCAATTGGTTGAGAACACCCTTTTGGCACCCCGGATACAGGCGAAATCGCTCAACATGCACCCGATAGCCGTAATCCTGGTGTTTGTTCTTGGTAGCTACTTCTTCGGTCTTTGGGGAGTGATCCTCGGGCCACCACTAGTCGCGATGGGAAGGGACATCATCGTCTATTTCCGCCAACAGTGGAACACCGATAGCCCACCCATCACGGAGAACGAGCCGGAACCGGCTGCGGAGAACCCCGAGGCCGAATGACGGCGGCCGTTTCCTGAACGGAATCTGGCTGCCCGGTCTTCAGTCTCCGTGGTGATCGTGGTCGGCGTGGGTGGTGTGGTCGTGATGTTCTTGGTGCTCACCCTCTTCAGGGTCATCCTCGTGCCACGTGCATTCCAGCGCCGCAAGTATGAGGCCGATGTGGGTGAATGCCTGCGGGAAGTTGCCCAAAGCGAGGCCGCTTCGCGGATCGATCATCTCTGCGAACAGCCCCAGGTGATTGGCATAGGTGAGCAGTTCATTGAACATGCGCGTCGCCTCGCCGCGACGACCAACATGGCTGAGCACCTGCACAAGCCAGAAGCTGCACAAGGTGAACGCGCCCTCCGGGCCGAACACGCCGTCGTCCGTCTCGTCCGTCCGGTACCGACTGACGAAGGGCCCGTGGCGCAACTCCATCTCGATTCGTTCGAGTGTGGAGATGAACCGTGGGTCATTGAATTCGATGAAACCCAGCAGCGGCAGCAGGAGAGTGGCCGCGTCCATGGCGTCGGATTCATAGTGTTGGACGAATGCCTTCTTTTCCTCGCTCCAGCCCTTGTCCAGCACTTCTGCCTTGATAGCCTCCGCTTCCGCCTGCCAGAGGGGGATGTCAGGGTCGTCGGGCACGTACATTTCGCCCAACTTGACCGCGCGATCCAGGGCAACCCAGCAGAGGGCGTTGGACGTGACGAAATGGAAGGGACCGCCGCGCACCTCCCAGATGCCGCTGTCCGGTTCACGCCATTCCTGGACGGCGAGGTTGGCTAGGGTCTTGACGACGTCCCAGTGTGCCGCGGTTACTTCCTCGCCATGCGTGGCGAGCAGGTGTGCGCTGGCGAGGAGCTCCCCGTAAACGTCCTGTTGGATCTGGTCGTAGGCACCGTTGCCTATTCGAACAGGGCCGGAGCCTCTGTAACCCTCGAGGTTGGGGATTTCCTCCTCCGTTGGATCCGTCTCGCCGTCGATGCGGTAAAGGATGTGGAGGTGTTCCTCCTCCTCGTGGTCCCATTCGAGCGAGTCGTCACTGAGACCGCAGGCCTGTGCCAGCCATTCGAAGAACTCGACGGCCTCCTCGGTGTGACCAAGGTGCATCAGGGCATCCACGGTGAAGGCTGCGTCCCGCAGCCACGTAAAGCGATAGTCCCAGTTACGACTCCCTCCTATCCATTCCGGTAAGGAGGTAGTGGGGGCGGCGACAATCGCGCCAGTCGGGATATAGACCAGCAGGTGAAGGACGAGATACGACCGCACAACGATGTCACGATACGGGCCGGTGTAGTTGACGGTCATCGAGAGGTTGCGCCAGTAGGAGTCCGTCAGTTTCAGCAGTTCATCCCACATGACGAATGCGAGGGCGGACGGAATGGCCTCTTCATGGCCCTCCAGCACGTGCCGGACGATGAAGACGGCCTCCATCCCCTCCGTCAGGAGAATCTCAGCGTATGCGCCGTCGCCGGATTCATTGATCTCAAGGGGCTGTGTGGTCTCGAGGATCAACTCATAATCCTCGTCCTTGATAACCAGCTTGCCGTTGCGTTCCCACAGCGTCTCTGACGAGCGCCCGTAGTCAGGCCTCGGTTCATAGGAGATGCGCATGGGGATGGTGCCGGAGGTACACCGCAGAACGCGGATGATGCATCCGTGCGCGACCCAGGAAAGATCCGGCCGCCGGAAGAATGGCATGAAATCTGTCAATGTGGACGAGCCCGTGCGTGTGACGAACTGCGTCTCCAATACATTCGAGTCTTTCAGGTAGTGCTGCCCTCCCGTGTAAAGCTCTGACGGCGTGATGGCAAAGCGCCCGCCATTTTGGCTATCGAGGATGGCGGCGAACACGCTTGCCGAGTCGAAACGGGGAAAGGCACACCAATCAATTGAGCCGTCGATGCCGACGAGAGCGGCGGAGTGTCGGTCTCCAATGAGGCCGTAATCACCGATGTTCTTATAGCCGTTTGAGTTAGTCGTCATGTCAGGACTGTATGCATTGTACAGATTCAGATGGGCTTCTCATTGTGCCGGAGCTCCTGTAAGAAACAGCGCCGCGGCCTCATCCACCACGAATTGCGCTGCTCCTCCGACGGGACGGACCAATGCTGCGGGCGGTTGTTTGGCATCCTCCTGGTCCGCGGCAATAACCATGCGCAGGGCGTGCGCCTTCTCTCGACCGACAACGACAAATACGACGCGATGCGCGGCGTTGATGGCCGGGAGGGACAGTGTTATCCGATCTCGCGGAGGCCAGGGGGCGACGCTCGGCACAACCGCAAGGGGCGTTTCCTGCAAGGCCTGCGTTCCCGGGAACAGTGAAGCGGTATGCCCGTCCTCCCCCAGACCCAGCAGTATCAGATCAAAGTCCGGCATCTCTTCGCCGAAGTGTTGTCGGATCTCAGTCTCATATGAGAGAGCGGCGGCCCGGGACCCAATCTCACCGTGGATGCGGTGCACACGCTCCGGGGGGATGGGAATCCTGTCCATCATGGCCTCGGCGGCCAGGCGGTAGTTGCTCATCTCATCGGTGGGGGGCACTGCTCGCTCGTCACCCCACCACACGTTCCACTTGTCCCAGTCAAGCCGGGAGAGATACGGTTCCGATGCGAGTGTTTCATACAGGAGGCGCGGTGTTTCTCCACCGGAAAGTGCGATTGAGAAGTCGTCGTCCGCCGTCTGCGACGACGCCGCGACGATGCCGGCCACGGCGCGCGCAACGGCCGTCGCGTCCGGCAGGATTGCTATTTCTATCTCAGTCGCTGATGCGTCCATGCCGCTCACCGACGGACGCCCAAGAGCGCCCATCCTGGGACAGGAGCGCGTCGGCCGTTTCCGGGCCCCACGTGCCGGGCTCATACCATTGCACGGGGTGAGAGATGGAGTCTTCCCATGCCTCCAGCAGCGGATCAACGATCTTCCACGCCTCTTCAATGTGGTCGTTCCGAATGAAGAGGGACGCATCACCGTCCAGGGCGTCGCGCAACAGCCGCTCATAGGCCTCCGGCAGGTCCTCCGTGCCAAACTCCGTGCCGTAGAAGAAGTCCATGTCCACGGGCCGCACCGCCATGCCCTGGTCAGGCAGCTTGGCGGCGAACCGCAGGTGCACGCCCTCATCCGGCTGGAGGCGCAACGTCAGAATATTAGCCAGGGGGCCCCACATCGGGTTCGCGGGGAAGATACGATGCGGCGGGGCGCGAAACTCGATAGCAATCTCGGATGACTTCCGCGCCATTGCCTTGCCGGAACGCAAGTAGAACGGCACGCCCTGCCATCGCCAGTTGTCCAGGTAGAGTCGCATGGCCGCGTAGGTGGGCGTTGCTGAATGCGGATCGACGCCGCGGGCGTCACGATATCCGATGTACTGGGCGCGGACGGCGTTGCGCGCCGCCTCCAACGCCGTCCAGGGACGGATTGCCCGCAGCGCTTCAACCTTCTTGTCCCGAAGTGAATCGGCCTCGAGTGTGACGGGCGGTTCCATCGTCACGAGGGCGAGCACCTGCAGCAGGTGATTCTGGATCATGTCTCGCACGACACCGAACTGGTCGTAATAGCCTGCCCGCTCACCGACGTCCACCGACTCCGCGACGGTGATCTGTACATTGTCCACGTAGTTGCGGTTCCAGATCGGCTCAAAGATGGCGTTGGCGAAGCGCAAGACGAGCAGGTTCTGAACGGTCTCCTTGCCCAGGTAGTGATCGATGCGGTAGACCTGCTCCTCCCGGAACACCCGGTGGATGGTTCTATTCAGCGCATTGGCGGTTGCGAGATCACGTCCAAAGGGCTTCTCAACAACGACTCGACGCCAGCCGGTCTCAGGAGATTCCTCCACGAGGCCGCAGGCGTTGAGGCTTGTGACGGCAGGTTCGAAGATGGCGGGCGTGATTGACAGGTAGAAGAGGCGGTTCGCATGTGGGTCGCCGCCCTCGATCTCATCCAGATGCCTGCCCAGAACACCGACGTCATCAGCGCTGCCGAGATCACCGCCGAAGTAGCTCAGGCGAGGCGCGAAGGCGTCCCATTTGTCGCGATTAGCTTCGATCCCGCCAATCTCCTGTATGCCCCGCCACATGAACTCTCGAAACTCGTCTGTGGACATCATTGCCCTGGAAAAGCCGACGATGGTGACATTCGGAGCAAGCCTGCCCTTGATCCACAGGTGGTAGAGGGCAGGAAGGAGCTTGCGCTGTGCCAGATCTCCGGTCGCGCCGGCGATGACGATCGTCGTGATGGGATCGTCCGTGCTTGCAGGATGCTCCGGGGAGGCCGGCGCATATATGGTCATCAGGAATCGGACCTCACAACGGCGTGTCCGCCAAACTCATTGCGCAGCGCGGCCAACATGCGGTCGGCAAAGGTGTTGCTCATTCGGGAGCGGAAGCGCGTGAAGAGTGAGGTTGTGATGACGTGGGCGGGCACATCGAGATCGATGGCCTCCTGGATTGTCCAGCGCCCCTCGCCAGAGTCGGAGACGTGCCCCATGATCTCATCGAGGCCGGGGTCCTTATCGAGGGCTGAGACGGCGAGGTCGAGCAGCCATGAGCGGACGACGCTGCCATGCTGCCAGATGCTGCCGACGGCATGGAGGTCCAGCTCAAACTCTTCCTTGGCCTTGAGAATCTCAAAGCCCTCCGCGAACGCCTGCATCATGGCGTACTCGATACCGTTGTGGATCATCTTGACGTAGTGGCCGGAGCCTGCGGGGCCAACGTGGCCGACGCCCTGTGTTTCGGACGGGGCCAGAGCCTGGAAGATCGGTTCGATGCGCGCGTATGCGTCCGCATCGCCGCCCACCATGAGGCTGTAGCCCTCGGTGAGTCCCCAGATGCCTCCGCTGGTGCCGCAATCGAGCATTGTGATGCCCTTCTCGGCGACGTCCGCAGCGCGGCGTTGGGTCTCATGGTAGTTGGAGTTGCCGCCGTCGATGATGGAGTCGCCGGGGCTGAGCAGCTCGGCGACGGCGTTGATCGTCTGCTCCGTGGGGTCGCCGGCTGGCACCATGACCCACACGGCGCGGGGGGCGGACAGTTGGGAGACAAGGTCTTCAAGGGAGGTGGATCCTGCCGCGCCCTCGGAAACACAGGCGTTGACGGATTCCTCACTCCGGTCGTAGACGACGACACGGTGTCCCTTCTGGAGGAGTCGCACAGTCATGTTCCCACCCATACGACCAAGGCCGATCATTCCGAGTTCCATACAATTTCCCCTTTGTGACCGCCGTTCTGCCTTGCCCTTATTCTAGTCCCAATCGCCAAAGGGTCGGCATGGTATCGGTACGATGGCTCTATGCGCATTGCAACCGAGGAGGTCAGCTTTCAGAGCGAGACGGAAAAGCTCGTCGGCCGCATTTACCTGTCGCCCACTTCTGAGAACGGCGGTCTCCGCCCTGCGGCTGTCCTCGTCCATGGACTTGGTTCAGGGCAGAAGGCGATGGGAGGCGCGGCGCGGGACCTGGCAAGAAGCGGCGTTGTCGCCCTCACGTTTGACCAGCGCGGGCATGGCAAGAGCAGCGGAGCGTATACGGGCGATTCATCGTCGGACGTTCGCGCGGCTCTCCGGTTCTTGGCAGAACGAGACGACGTGGATGCCTCACGCATCGGCATTGTCGGGCATAGCTCCGGCGCGCGAGACGCCATTCTCGCCTGCGCCAGGTGGGACGGCTATGCGGCGCTTGTGTGCTCATCGACCGCCGGCATCATTTCAAGCGAGGAGCCGGGGGCGGCGGAGGGGTTCTATCGGCGGACGCTGGGCAGCAGGAATCCCGGGCGTCCCGGTGAGCCGCCTGATTTGCGTGTCTATCCACGCGACGGGGCGCTTCCGTGGATAGACGGAATGGCGACGCGGGCAGTTTCCCGCGTGTGGGGCTATTTGAAGGGTTATCGTTTGCGGGTAAGGTGGCAGCCGACACTGCAGACGTGGGGGACGGCCCAGGCGGGAGTGGCGATCCTCGACGTTCCAGAGCGACCGACACTCTTCTTCCATTGCGAGGGGGATAAGTCCGTGCCGGTGATGGCGAGTGAGATCCTCTATCAGAAGTTCACCGGCCCAAAGGAGCTCATCATCGTCCCGCGAGGCTGGCACTCAGCACCCATTGCTCGCGCATCCGTCCGCGCCCAATGGGTAAACTGGCTTGTGAACACGCTAACGACAACTTCCGGAGCAAATGGCGACACCGACTGAACCTGTTTACTGTCTGCGGCACCGTGATACGGAGACCGGGCTGCGTTGCGCCCGCTGCAACGATCCCATCTGCCCTGAATGCATGGTGCAGGCCGCTGTCGGCCACATCTGCCCCTCATGCGTGACGTGGGAGCGAAACCCTGTGGCGCAGGTGGCCGGTTCACGCCTTCTTGCGGCCGTTGGCGCAGGTTTGGGGGCGGGCTTACTCATCGCCGTAGCGGTGACCGTTCTCTCGGCACTTTTCGGCGGCTTCTTCACCCTGATCTTGTGGGCAGTGGCGGGATTCCTCATCGGGCAGGCAGTTCACATCGCAGCTAACCGCAGCCGCGCCCGGTCGCTGCGCTACGTGGCGGGTGGATCCGCGGCCTTCTCCTGGGCGATGGCGGCAGTATTCATCGGAGTCAGCTTTACCCTGTTGTGGCTGGTATTTGCCGCGATCCAGGTGGCGATTGCAATCACCCTGGCGATTTCGCCGTTCCGCTAGGGGCGATCTTCTTCCGGCTCCGCATCCCCCATGCCGGGATCATCCGCGTTTTCGGAAGCTTCCTGTTCAGGGTTGCGGTCGCGCCGACGGCGGGACGGCAGGCGGATTGAGGTTCGGCGGCGCAGGAACCAGACCAGCGCTACTATGAGGCCCCAGACAGGGCTCAGCAGAACGATCCAGATGACGGCGACGACGGCAGCCTGCGCAATCACACTGAGGGCCTGCGTGGCGGTCCGGGCCGTCTCAGGGATATCGAGGAACCCGATGACCCACTGCGCGCTCGGCTCCACATAGACCAAAACTGTCGATGACGATGCAATCGGCGCTCCGAAGTCCGTTTCACCTTCGACCGTGAAACGCGCTTCATAGGGAGCGGAGCGGTCGATGGTGTACTCATGGGTGGCGCTGATTTCCTGTACGCCCTCACCAATGTCGCCAGTGGAGGGAATCAGCCCGTCACCGAAATCCCACTCGTAAGTGAGGTTCATCACATTCCCGGGGCGTGTGAAGGAGCCGGTCAGCGTGAGCTCCTCGTCCGCGCGGATGACGATGCTTTCCTCCGTCGAGACGAATATCGTGGGCACGCGTTCCACGTTGACCTTGATGGCATCCTCGCCGTCCACAACACCGGCTTCGCCCGTGCCGCGAATCTTGAACGTCACAAAGTACGGTGACTGTTCGCTTGAGTGGTACGAGTACCAGACGATTTCCGTGACACGTTGGCCGGGAGTCTCGGTGAGGGCGGTGCGGGTGCGCCGCTCCGACTCCGCACCATCGCCGAACTCCCACCAGTATTCGTACGAGTCGATGCCCTGCGGCTCCTTGAACGTGGCACGAAAGGCGACGAACCGCCCCTCAACGGCCTGCAAGTCCGGGCCGGCGTCGGCGGACATTTCGCCGGGAGCGAGTTCGAGCGTCACGTTTATCAGCGACGTGGCGGTTGTCTGCTCAAGCAGACGCTTGCGTCCCTCAAGAACCTCGATCTCGCCGCTCACGCGGGTGACCTCGCGCTGGACTTCGAGAATGTCTTCAAGATCGCCTTCACGGTTCAGGAGTTCGCGGAGGGCGTCGCGGGTGACATTAAGGTTTTGGATGCGCGCCTGCACGTCAAAATACTCTTCCGTCACGTCATCGCTGGTGGAGATGAGTGACAGCACGTCAAGGCCAAGGTCGGAGATGGCACGGACGGCGCTATCCAACTGCGCGCTGGGCACACGGATAGAGATATGTCCAACGTGCTGGCTGGAGCGCTGCTCGCTGACGACCCATCCGCCGCGCTGCACGGCGATGCCGGACACATCGTTTATCCGCCGCGGTACATCATCAACCTCAATGGTCAGGTCAACAATGCGGACAATGAGGCGGTTCTGGGCGGCGACGGGCGGGTACCCGCTGGCGAGACCGTCGCCAGACTCCTCATCGACGGCCTCCATCGACTCGTCGACGTCAAAGTCGTCAGACATGTCGTCTTCCTGCACGCCTGTTGACGTGGCGGGGTCCGCAAAGTCCTCGGTGGAGGATTGGGAGAATGAAGAGCCCTCACTTCCGCCAAGCATCATGAAGGTCTCGGAATCCTCTCCACTTTCACTTGCGCCGCAAGCGATGCCAAAGGCTATCAACAGGGCCAGGAGTGCAAAGGCAAAGAATCGCGAGAGACTGTCCACGTCCATTCCTCCCCGCAGATCGGTGGCCGACCGCGGTGTGGGAAAGTATACGCCGCGCATGTCTAAACTTCAACTTTGCCTAGCTATGCGAGGGTTTGAAGAAGTCTGCTTGCCTGATTCCACACGCGCATCCTTTCGCCGTTAGACTCAATGGGTGAAATGCGGGCGTTCTCCGCCCGTGCGGTTTGTCAATCTGCACACTTATCAACAGGGAGTAGAGCCGGGTGTCTGTACGAATAACTGTTCAATCCGGATTGAACGACTCTGCGAGGACGCAGATCCTTGTGGAGGACGAGCGGGGCGCGTTCCTGTTTGATTGCGGCGCGCCGTCCTGGAGCGATTCGCTGCCACAGCTGGACGGGGCGCTCATTAGCCACGCCCACTCCCGGCACACCGCGGGCATTCCCTACCTGCCGCAGGACACTCCCATCTACGCGAGCGTGATGACCTCCGCAATTCTCAAGGCTATGCAGGGTATTTCTCAGCCCGCACGGGAGAATGAAACGGTATTCGCAGTCCCGGGCGGGTACGACGGCCCGGTGGCATCCCGCCAGGCGGTACAGCGCCCCTACACTTTCCTGCTGACACAGAACGATTCCGCCAATCCGCAGGGGGAGCCGATCGATACATTCGCCGACGTTCATCGATGGTGGCTCGGGAATATGGCTTCCGTGGGGGTGAACAGCATCATGTCGCGTCCGGCGTCGGTTCTGCCCCAGGTTGCGCCGAATGCAGTTAACGGGCGCGCGCTGCAGCACTACCCGGTCGATCACTCCATCCTCGGCGCGTCGGCCACCGCCATCGAGACACGAGACGGATGGATTGGCTACACGGGGGATATACGGTTCCACGGCCAGCAGCCGGGCTTGATGGAGGAATTCGTCCAAGGGTTCATGGACCTGAAACCACTGGCGCTGATCGTGGACGGGTCCAACACACAGCCCGGCGTTTCTCCCACAACCGAGAATGACGTGTACGAACGTGTGATGGAGGTCACCACGGGGCAGAACGGTTTGATCGTGGCGGATTTTGACGCGATGGACATGGAGCGACTGCTGACGTTCAATCACGTTGCGGAAGCGACGCGTCGCTCTCTTGTCCTCTCGCCGCGCGATGTCCACATGTACTTGTCCATGTCCATCGTGTGGCGGCAGTTTCCCGCCTTTGACGCGGTGGACGCGTTTCGCATCCTGGACGCGCCTCAGCTCGATGACTCCACCAACGGTTGGGAAGCAGATCTGCGTGACCAATTTCAGGCGATTCTTGTTTCGCCGGATGAGCTGCGTAAGAATGGCCGCGACTACATTGTGCGAAGTTCGCCTGCGGAGTTGGGCGTGCTGGAGGCGGAGGAGCCGACACGGGGTGTTTACATTCGCTCACGCGCGGCCACGGGCAACGAGGACGTGGTGCTCAATCGCGTCCGTGACATGGGGCTCGACATCGCCGGGCGAGACGCAGAGGATCCCAACTACTTCCACTCTTCCGGCCATGCGACGTTCGACGAGACGATTGCGATGATTCGCCGCATCGTCCCCCGCTACCTCATTCCCGTCCACACGGCGCAGTTCGAGGCATTCACGGACGCGTTGGAGAGATTACCGATCAACGTGGTGACGGAGCGCGGCCACTCAGTCGACATCGCGTAGAGCACGATTTGGCACCTCCATGCTGCCGCTCAAGCTAACTGTTGAGAATTTCATGCCCTATCGGGGGGCGCAGGAGCCGCTGATCCTGGAGGGGCTTGGCATTGCCTGCCTCTCCGGCCCCAATGGCGCGGGGAAATCTTCTCTGCTGGACGCCATCACTTGGGCGCTGTGGGGGCGTTCCCGGGCGGGCGCATCAGCTGACCAACTCGTGGCCGCGCAGATGTCGGACATGGGCGTTCAGCTTGAGTTTCAGTCGCACGGCGTGGATTACCGCGTGGAGCGGCGTCACCGGCGGCGGGCCAGCGGCGGAAACACGACCCTCGATTTCCAGATGCGAGACGGCGCCCGTTGGCGTTCATTGAATGAGCGCACGGTCAGAGACACGACGCGCAAGCTTGTTGAGACTATCCGACTGGACTATGACACGTTTATAAACTCCGCCTTCCTGGTACAGGGCAAGGCCGACCTGTTTGTGTCCCAGCGGCCGGCGGAGCGCAAGCGGATTCTCGGTGAGATTCTGAACCTGTCCGTCTACGACGGCTACGCACAGATGGCACGGGACATGGCACGGGACGACCGGAACCGGCAGGCGATTGCCCGGGGACGCATCGAGTCCATAGAGCGCGAGCTTGAGGGGGAAGAGGAACTCAAGAATCGGGGCCAGGAAATCACGCAGAGCCTGTCTGAATTGAAAGAGCGGCTTGAATCCGCCACTAAACATCGGGATGAACTCAGCGCTGTCGTCACGGACATGCAGAATCGCCAGAGGCAGTTGCAGGAGACGCGTGAGCGCATCGCCGAGTTGTCCGATGAAGCAGCCGGACTGGCTGAACGCCGCCAAGAGCTGCAGGAGACCATCGCGAGAGCGGAGAAGATGCTGGCTCGTGCCGAAGAGATCGAGGTGGGTTGGGGCGCTTTGGAGGCGGCCCGATCGGCGTTGGCCGACCTCGGCGCACGTGCACGCCAACACGGCGAGTTGGTTGCGGAACGAAGTCGACTTGAACAGGCGGCATCTGAACTGCGTTCCCGCCTTGAGAACGAAGTTGCCCTCCGTGAGCGGCACTATGCCGACCTCGCCACGGAGGCCGATAAGCTGGCTTCCTTGCGCCAAGACCTCGCGATGGCCTCTGCTCAGCGCACGGACCTTGTGGAACGCGAGCGAGAATTGGCGGGGCGGCGCGCTGAGTGCGATGAGATGAACGGGCGGCTGGGCGAGATGCGCGCCACGCTCGCCGCGCTCAAGGCTGAGAATGACGTGCTTGAGCCGCGAATGGCTGTGGCCGCCGCAGATTCCGATGCCAAATGCCCTGTCTGCGGAACTGAGTTGGGACAGCACGGTATGGAACGTGTTCGCGAGCATTTTCAGCAGCGCAAGCGTGATATAGCTGCACAGACGGAGGAGATCACCACCGAGGGCAAGGCCATGCGCGCCGAATATGACAGGTTCATAGATGCTATCCAACATGACGAGACGGCGTTGCGGAAAGAGTCGTCACGCGCAGACACGCAGGTGGGGTCCATTCGGGCGCAGTTGGGACGAGCGGTGTCAGCAGCGCAGGAACTGTCCCGGGCCGCCGAAGCCCTCGAACAGGCTCGCGCCGCCCTCGCCGCCACGCCGCAAGAGTCTGATGAATTGCGGGCTGTCCGGCAGAGGATCAATGAACTCGGCTATGACGCCGACGCACACACCACCGCACAGGAGCGGGAGGTGAGCTTGCGCCACTGGGAAAGCGAACGGCGTGACCTCGACGCCGTGTCCGCCCGGATGGACGCCGACCGGGCGGCCTTTGCGGATGTGAACGAACGTTGGCAGCGGGCGGCAACGGCACGTGAGTCTGAACAGGCCCACGCGGCAGAGTTGGAGCAGAGTCTTGAGGGTCTGGACGACGCCGTGAGGGAAGCCGCGGAGGCCGGAAAGGCTGTTGAGGACCTAGAAGGACAGATTCGAGACGCCGATAGGCAGCAGGTTCTCATTGACGCTGAGCTACAGCGTCTTGAACGGCATCGGGAGGAGAAGGCGGGCCTGAATGAGGAGGAGAAAGAGGCGGCGTCTCGCGCCTCTGTTCATGATGATCTGGCGTACGCATTCGGTCCTCGTGGGGTGCAGGCGCTGCTTATTGAGACGGCACTGCCGGAACTGGAGGATGACGCCAACGATCTACTGGGCCGCATGACCAACGGATCGATGACCCTGCGGCTGGAAACGCAACGGCAGACGCAGGCGGGCAACACCATCGAGACGCTGGAGGTCATCATCTCTGACATCCAGGGCACCCGCGCCTATGAGATGTACAGCGGCGGCGAGGCGTTTCGCATCAACTTCGCGCTGCGTATTGCGCTCTCAAAGCTGTTGGCACGGCGGGCCGGCTCAGAAGTGCCCGTCCTGTTCATCGATGAGGGATTCGGAAGCCAGGATGCGGAGGGGCGTGAGCGGCTCATCGAGGCGATCTCAGAACTCTGGAACGACCCAGTCTTTCACAACGGCCTGATTCTCGTGATTACGCACATCGACGACGTACGAAACCAGTTCGACACACGCATCGATGTAATCAAGACTGAGAACGGCTCGCGCTACAGCCTCGCCGGATGACATTTGAGGCTCTTTTCAGTTTGTCCCACGTAGCCAAGGGGCGTACAATTAATGGCCTAGGGTGCGAGGGAGGTGGCCGCGTGATCGAGATGACGATCGACAGAATCGGCGTGAGCCTCAACAGCTATCAACGCGTCGTCATTCTCAAGGAGAAAGAGGCCGAACGGCGTCTCATCATCTGGATCGGCCCCGCAGAAGCGGAATCCATTGCGATCAAGGTGCAGAACGTTCGCGTTCCGCGCCCTCTCACGCATGACCTGCTGAACACCGTCATTCCTCAACTCGGCGGAGAGATTCGCCACATCCTCATATCAGACCTCAAAGACGACACGTTTTTCGCCCAGATCGTTGTGCGCCATGGCGACAAGGACATGGAGATCGACAGCCGGCCCAGCGATGCCGTGGCTCTTGCCGTGCGCGCGGAGGTCCCAATCTATGCCGCCGATGACGTGCTGAACGAGGCGGGTGTGCTTGTCAATTCCGACACCGGCGACTACGTGTTTGCGCGCGATGCCGACAGCTCAGAGCAGCGAGAAGTGACCGAAGAGGAGCTGCTCAAGCTCTCGGCGTTCAGGGAGTTTGTCGAGGAATTGGACCTTGAGGGCGACAAGGGTGTCTCTGATGACGAGGCCCGCAGGATGTCCGCCTTCACCGACGCCGTGGAAGAGATCAACATGGATCTCGAGGGCGAGCAGCGGAAAGACTGACTCTCGGCCTTGGGAATTCCTCGTCGTTCGCATCACCTCCTCTGCCCCATCATTTATTGACGCCCCTACGGGTGTGTGATAACTTTCGCAAGCGGTGTCATGTCGCGGCTAACCGGCAGCAGAGCTATGCAGGTGGCGGTGCGGCTACTCGGCCTCGGGTGGTACGTTTCCGTCTGCATCGTTGGCGGTGTGCTTGGCGGGGTCTGGTTAGATGCTCGCCTGGGGGTGACGCCGCTGTTCACACTACTGGGGGTAGGATTGGGCCTGATTGTGGCGGCTTGGGGTGCGTACAGAATGGCTGCGCCGCTGCTGTCACCACGACCCACGCGAAAGGATAACGACGAGTGAGTCTGCTTGCGCGGCCTCGGGTGCTTTTCAGCATCATCGCCGCGCTCCTTTTAACCATATTGGGGATATGGTTCCTGAAGGGACCACTTGAGATTCCACCCCTTCAGATTGACCCTTCAATTGAGATACCCATACCGGGCCTTGATTGGTCGTATCCTTTGCGAGCCACCATCATTCAGCAGTGGATCGCCATGGCCGTCATCCTCGGTGTCGCCTGGTTCGCGACCCGCAAGATGGAGGTCATCCCCGGCCGAATGCAGGCGCTTGGGGAGACAGTCGTTGAAGGGCTGTTGAATCTCTGCCAATCTGCGGCCGGCGCGGTGAATGGCCGACGCTTCTTCCCTATCGTTGCCACGATCTTCCTCTTCGTCGCGGGCGCCAACCTGCTCGGATTCATCCCGGGCACGGGCACAATCTTCAAGGTTGTCTCGGCCGAGGAGGAGATTCACCATTACGAGGAGAAGTACCAGGGCGCGGAACTGGACTCCAAGCTTGCCAATCTGAAGCTTTATGTCCTGGATGAGAACAACAATGTGCCGCTTGGCTTGCCCTTTGGCGGTCTAATTGAAGGCGGCTTTGAGTACGAGTCCAACGGGGAAACAACTCAGGGCTGGGAGATCTACGGCGACCAGTGGGAAGAATTCCACGCGAACAATCCCGAGTTGAACGCCGGGCACCTCGTCCCATTCCTGCGGCCCGCCAACACAGATGTGAACACTCCATTTGCCATCGCGGTCTGGAGCTTTATCTTCGTCGAGTTCTGGGGCATCACCAGCCTCGGCCTGTTTGCCTATCTGGGCAAGTTCTTCAACTTCGGGAGGCTTCTGAGAGGCAACATCGCATTCGGGTTGATCGACGTCTTCGTCGGCATTGTTGATCTCATTTCAGAGCTCGTGCGGCTACTCAGCTTTACCTTCCGCCTCTTCGGCAACGTCTTCGCCGGTGAGATTCTCATCCTGATGATGTCATTCTTCGTGCCGTTGACCTTTGTCATCGGCGTGTTCTTTATGGAAGTCTTCTTCGGTATCATCCAAGCGTTCATCTTCGCCATCCTGACGCTGATCTTCGGCATCCTTGCCGTCAGCCACCACGGTGGAGAGGATCACGGCGGCGGAGAACACGGGGAGGCAGAGGCAGCCGCGCACTAAGCGCCGAGCCACATAAGCGAGAAATAACGATTGGTGGAGCCGGAGTCCGGTGTGAATCCACCGCAGAGACAAGACAGGGCAAGAGAACGGACGAGTGGGAGGTAGCATGATCGGTTCGTACAGCGGATGGAGCCGGAGGATTCTCCTGGTTCTGATGATTGTCGGGTCCCTGATGGCCCTGACGACGGGTGTGGCGTTCGCGCAGGACAGCACGCCGTTTATCACCACAGATGGCTTGACGCAGCTGGGTGCAGGCCTGGCTATCGGCCTGGGCGCCATTGGCCCCGGCATCGGCATCGGCATCGCTGTTTCCAAGGCGATGGAGGCCATTGGCCGCAATCCTGACGCCGCCGGACAGGTGCAGACCAACATGATCGTCGGTGTCGCCTTCGCTGAGGCAATCGCGATCTATGCGCTGGTCGTCGCAATCCTGATCAAGTTCGTCTAGAACGTTGCGAGCAAGACAGGACATTGTGATGTCGGCGCAGACTTTTGCAGCCGATCGGAAGGGGGACTGAGTCGATGGAAGCCATCGGATTCAACATCCCCGGGCTGATCAGCCAGTTCATTAACTTCGGGATATTCCTGGTTCTGATGTCGCTGATCCTTTACAAGCCAGTGACGCGGATGCTTGACCAGCGCGCGGAACGCATTCGGGAGGCACTCTCGGAAGCGGAGCGCGCTCGTGAGGAATCCGCCCGCAGCGGCGAGGAGGTTCAGCAGGCGCTCGCAGAGGCCAGGGATCGCGCCCAGCAGATCATCCAGCAGGCGACGGAAACAAGCCGACGCCAGACGGAGGAGTTGTTGGCACAAGCTCGCGCGGACGCGGAAGCCGTTGCCGAACGGTCACGGGAAGAGCTCCGGCGCGAGGCCGCGGAGATTATCGAACAAGGCAGGCAGGAGATCATCAATCTCTCGATCATGGCCGCCGAGCGCATCATCAACCAGTCGCTTGACCATGACACGCATCGCGGCCTCGTTGAAGAGGTGCTGCGCGAGGCGGAAGAGATCACAAACGGCGGAGGCTCCTAGCCGATGCCCTCCGGCGGATCAGCCCGGCGATATGCGCAGGCGGTGTTCGACATCGCCCGAGAACAGGACACGCTCGATCAGTGGCGGGACGACCTGCAGACGATAGCAGACGTTCTGGGGCTGCCGGACGTGCAGACGTTCATGGAATCACCGCGCGTCTCGGAGGAAAACAAGCAGCAGTTGCTTGATCAGCACCTTGGCAGCGTTGCGCCGTTCGCGCGCAACCTCGCTATGATCCTGATCCGGCGCAACCGCTCTCACCTCGCCCAGGGAATCCTGGACGGTTACCTGGAGATGCTGGATGAGGAACGCGGTATCGTCGCGGCAAGCGTGACATCGGCAGAGCCGATGGACGATGACCTGCAGGAGCAGGTGCGCCAGATGCTGAATCAACAGGTCGGGCGCGATCTCCGGATCTCCGTGGAAGTGGATCCTGAGATCATTGGCGGGTTTGTCGCGCGCGTTGGCGACCGCGTTCTGGATGGCAGCACGCGTTCCCGCCTTCGCAATCTCCGCGATTGGCTGCGGGAGAGCGCTGCATCGTCATAAACGCGCCCGACGGGGCAAACTGATTCGCAGAACGACAAAGAAGTAGAGACAAAGGGGACTGAAAGATGGCTGTTCGCGGCCAGGACATTGCGTCAATTATTCGGCGTCAGATTGAGGACTTCGGGGTCTCGATTGAAACCGTCGACGTCGGTTCGGTCATCCAGATAGGTGACGGGATCGCGACGGTTCACGGCCTTACGGGAGTGCGATACGGCGAGCTTATTGAGTTTGCCACCGGCGCTATCGGAATCGCGCTGAACCTCGAGGAGGAGACCGTCGGTACGGTCATCCTTGGTTCGGACGCCGGCATCCAGGAGGGCTCGGAGGTCCGCACGACGGGGCGCATCGCAGAGGTGCCCGTGGGTGACGGCATGTTGGGACGCGTCGTTGACGCGCTCGGCGTTGCGGTGGACGGCAAGGGCCCCATCCAGACAACGCAATCCAGGCCACTGGAGAGGGTCGCGCCCAACGTCGTGACCCGCCAGTCCGTCGACAAGCCGGTGCAGACCGGCATCAAGGCCGTCGACGCGATGATTCCCGTCGGTCGTGGTCAGCGTGAGCTGATCATCGGCGACCGCTCAACGGGCAAGACGGCCATCGCCATCGACACGATCATCAACCAGCGCGGCGGCGACCTTATCTGCATCTACGTTGCCATCGGTCAGAAGGCGTCCAAGGTGGCGCAGTTGGTGGCCACGCTTGAGCAGAACGGCGCGATGGAACACACCGTCATCGTCACGGCCAACGCATCGGACTCCGCCGCCATGCAGTATTTGGCGCCCTACGCAGGCTGCGCCATCGGCGAGCAGTTCATGGAGGAGGGCAAGGACGCCCTTATCGTCTACGATGACCTCTCCAAGCACGCGTGGGCGTATCGCGAGGTTTCGCTGTTGCTCCGCCGCCCGCCCGGGCGCGAAGCCTACCCCGGCGACGTCTTCTACCTTCACAGCCGCCTGCTTGAGCGCGCCGCGCGCCTGAACGACGAGAACGGTGGCGGCTCCCTGACGGCTCTGCCGATCATTGAAACGCAGGCCGGCGACGTGTCCGCATACATCCCCACAAACGTCATCTCCATCACAGACGGCCAGATCTACCTTGAGACGGACCTGTTCAACTCCGGCATCCGCCCGGCGGTGAACGCGGGCCTCTCAGTCTCCCGCGTGGGCGGCGCAGCGCAGACCCGTGCAATTCGCCGGGTTGCCGGACGTATGCGCCTCGATCTGGCGCAGTTCCGCAACCTGCAGGCTTTCGCTCAGTTCGGCAGCGGCGATCTCGACCCCGCCACACGTCGGCAGCTTGAGCGTGGCCAGATTCTCACTGAACTTCTCAAGCAGGGTCAGTACCAGCCTCTACCGGTGGAGAAGGAGGTTGCAGTCCTCTTTGCCGCAACACAGGGCTTGATGGACGATGTGCCCGTCGAGCGTGTGGGCGCGTTTGAGAGTGCCCTCCTCGCATTCCTGGACGCGTCGCATGAGGGCATCCTGACGGCAATCCGCGAGTCCGGCGACCTCGGAGAGGAGACGGAGGCCGCGTTGCGCGGCGCGGTGCAGGAATTCAAGGACACCGGAACCTACTAGGCGACAACGGTCAGTACCGAGAGGATAGGGCGTCGTGCCAAATACACGGCAGATTCGACAACGGATTCGCAGCGTCACCAGCACGCAGCGCATCACGAACGCGATGGAGCTCATCGCGGCGGCAAAGATGCGCCGCGCCCAGCAGCGCGTCATGGCGTCGCGCCCGTATTCCACGCGCCTGCTAGACCTCATCGCGGACATCGTCGCGCGGCAGAGCGGCAGCGGGGATGATGTTCACCCGCTCATGCAGGTACGTGAGCCGAGCAACATTGGCCTTATCCTGTTCACGCCGGATCGCGGCCTGTGCGGCGGCCTCAACGCCAACCTCAACCGCGCTGCCTACAATTTCGGCCTGGAACAGCAGCACCCGGTATCCCAGATCTCCGTCGGCAAGAAGGGCAACGACTTCTTCTCGCGGCGGGGCCGCGACATCCGCGCTGAGTTCCTGAATCTCGGCGACTTCCCGGACCCCATTGATACGTCCCCTATCGCGCGCATCGTGTTGGAGGACTACGAGGCCGGACGGCTTGACCGTGTCTATCTCGCCTACGCCAATTTCGTGAACACCGCCGTGCAGGAGCCGACTATTCGGCAACTACTTCCGGTTGAGCCTCCTGCGGTGTCAGAGAACGGCGCGAGCGCGTCACTCGGGGACTATGAATATGAGCCGGACGCGGCAACGGTGCTTGGCGGCCTGCTGCCGCGCTATGTGGAAATGCAGATCTACCAGGCCGCATTGGAGAACTCCGCCTCGGAGCAGTCCGCGCGGATGGTGGCCATGCGCGCCGCGACGGACGCGGCAGGTGAAATGATCGACGCCCTGACCCTTGAATACAACAAGGCGCGGCAGGAGACGATTACCACGGAGCTTCTGGATCTCATCGGCGGCGTCGCCGCGCTGGAGAAGGCGTAGCCCATGCAGGCTCTCGCCGTGACAACAATGGATCGATCTCCGGACGCGCCGCCGCGCCTCAGCGCCGTCGTTACGGACCTTGACGGTGTGCTGTGCGACACGGAGACGGTGCTCGTCTCCGCAATCAATCGCTTCCTCGCGGAAGAGGGGCAGGACGCTCTCACGCACGACGAAGCACGTTCGATGACCGGCTTCGATAACGATTCATGGTGGCGGCGCATCAGCCAATTGCGCCCCACATTCACAACACCTTTGGATGAATACACTCACCGCGTCGACGTGATCGCGCACGGCCTGTTCCCCACCGAGTTGGTAGTGGCGGATGGCGCGATCGAATTGATTGCGAGCATTCGTCAGACCGGCGTCCCTTTTGCCTTGGCGACTTCGGCAAGGGCAGCGTGGGCCGCACAGCGGCTTGAGATCATGGGCATCTCCGACGCCTTTGATGAGATTCTTACGGGCGATAATGTCTCGGCGCATAAGCCAGACCCTGAGATTTATCTGAAAGCGACGCAGGCGCTGGGAGTCGATCCGGCAGAAACGCTTGCGATCGAAGACTCGCTGAGCGGGATCAGGGCGGCGCGTGATGCGGGGCTGTACACGATTGCCATCCGCACTCACTGGATGCAGGACGTCGACCAGACGTACGCGCACGCCATCGTTGATTCGCTGCGCGAGATTGACGTGCGGGCGCTGTTGGCGGGAGGCTCGGCATCATGAGCGCCCAGCAAGCCCGCGGCATCATCTTTGACTTTGACGGCGTGCTCATCGACAGTGAGCCGCTGTACTTGAAGTCAGTGAACGTCATCCTCGAAGAGTGCGGCGTGCCACAGTTGTCGGCTGAGGAATACCAGAGGTGGATCGGTTCAACTGCCACGCTGACGTGGCAAGCGTTGACGCGTGACAACAACCTGCCTGAGCCCGCGCAGCACTACCAGGATCGCTATGAGGCTGTGATTGAGGGTGTGCTCAAGAGTGAACTGACTCTCACGCCGGAGGCGGAGGAGTTGCTTGGCATCGTTGAGCGTCGAAGCATCCCGCGCGGCGTTGCGACGGCGTCACGCCGCAAGTGGCTCACAATCAAGCTGGAGAAGCTGGGGCTGACGGAATTCTTTGACGTTGCCGTTTGCTCCACGGACGTGAGGCGGACAAAGCCCGCGCCCGATATCTATCTCAAGGCGGCAGACCTGATGGGGCTGGATCCGGAGGATGCCATCGCCATCGAGGACTCTCCGGCTGGAATCAAGTCGGCAAAGGGCGCCGGCATACGGACAATTGCACTTCGTACGGGTATGACAGAAAACCTTGATATTTCGAAGGCGGATGAGATCATCGACAGCCTTCGCGAGTTTGACGTGGATCGCTACTTTGGGCAGGGGGCCGAGTTGGCCCCGACACGGTAGGTGAGGTGAAAAAATGGCCAACGGACAGGTAGTGCAAGTCATCGGAACCGTCGTGGACGTGGAGTTTCCTGCACAGCAGCTCCCGGATATCTACAACGGTCTGACGGTTGACATGCAGGGCGAGCAGATCGTCCTTGAGGCGGAGCAGCACATTGGCAACAACTGGGTGCGCTGCCTCGCGATGGGCGCGACGGAGGGCTTGCAGCGCGGCGTTGAGGTCGTTGATACCGGCCGCCCAATCGCCGTCCCCGTTGGGCGCGGCTCGCTGGGCCGCCTCTTCAACGTGCTGGGCGAGCCGCTTGACGGTCTCGGAGACGTATCCGCTGAGCAGACGTGGCCCATCCACCGTGAGCCGCCACCATTTGATGAGCAGGAAACCAGCACGCAGATGCTGGAAACCGGCCTGAAGGTCATCGACCTCATCACGCCGTTCACGCGTGGTGGAAAGATCGGCGCGTATGGCGGCGCGGGCGTCGGCAAGACCGTCGTCATCCTTGAGCTCATCCGAAATATCGCCACCGAGCACGGCGGATTCTCCGTGTTCGCGGGCGTGGGAGAGCGTTCCCGTGAGGGTAACGACCTCTGGCACGAGATGCGCGACTCCGGCGTTATCGACAAGATCGCCCTCGTATTCGGGCAGATGAACGAGCCGCCCGGCGTGCGCGCCCGCATCGCCCTTACCGGCCTGACGATGGCCGAGTACTTCCGCGATGTTGAGGGGCAGGACGTCCTGATCTTCATCGACAACATCTATCGCTACATCCTCGCCGGCATGGAAGTATCCGCACTGTTGGGACGCATGCCGTCCGCGGTGGGATACCAGCCCACACTCGCAACGGAGATGGGCGCGCTGGAAGAGCGGATCACGTCCACCAAGAAGGGCTCCATCACATCCTTCCAGGCCATCTACGTGCCCGCCGACGACTACACCGACCCCGGTGTAGCAACCACGTTCGGGCACCTGGACGCCGTTATCGCGCTTGAGCGCGCCATCGCGGAGCAGGGCCTGTATCCGGCGGTCGACCCGCTCACGTCCAACAGCCGCATCCTTGACCCGCAGGTCGTGGGCCAAGAGCACTACGACGTGGCCCGCGGCGTGCAGCAGGTGCTGCAGCGCTACAAGGACCTGCAGGACATCATCGCCATTCTCGGCTTCGAGGAGCTGTCCGATGACGACAAGCTGACGGTGTCACGCGCACGCAAGATCCAGCGGTTCCTCTCGCAGCCCATGTTCGTCGCTGAGGCGTTCACGGGGCAGGCCGGCAAGTACGTGCCCATCCGAGAGACTGTTCGTGGCTTCAAGGAGATCCTAGACGGTATGCACGACGAGCTGCCGGAGCAGGCCTTCTACATGGTCGGCGGCATCGAGGAAGCGGCGGAGAAGGCCCGGGAGATGGCAGCGGAGGGCTAAGAATGCCGACCCACCTGCAAATCATCGCACTGGACAGAATCGCCTACGAGGACGATGTCGATATCGTCGTCCTCCCCGGCGAGGAGGGGCAGCTTGGCGTTCTGCCGCGCCACGCCCGCATCGTGACCCTGCTGGAGCCGGGCGAAGTGCTGACACGCAAGTCAGGTGAAGAGACATCACTGGTTATTAGCGGCGGCTTTGCCCAGATTGGCCCGGATAGCGTGACAATACTGTCCGATGCGGCGGAATACGCGGAAGACATTGACATGGATCGCGCCGAGGTGGCGAGACGCCGGGCGCAGGAGCGGCTCACGAATCGCCAGGCCACGCCCGACCTTGATATGGCGCGTGTGGAGTCCGCCTTGCTGCGCTCACTCACACGCATCAGGGTCGCTGAACGCGTCGCCGCCCGCCGCCGCACCAGGCAAGCGCCCGGTGGGCAGCCACCACGGCAGGAGAATTAGCCGACACTCGCCACAATTGATCACAGCTGTAGGGGCGCCTCGTAAGGCGCCCCTACAATGCTTTTGGGGGTAGGCGTATGGACGATGAGCGACAGCCCATTTTCTCCCGAGAGGAGATCCCCTCCCAATGGTTTGAACACGGTGAATCCGTCTCTCGAATGTCCGAACCCGAACTACATGAAGTTGCACGCAAGGCGATTCATCTGTTCTTTCGCCTAGTGACGCAATCAGACGGTGAGAGCTTCCATGAGAGATTCCGTCTTGACCTGGACACCGCGGAACCTGAAGTGAAGTACCTCTTTCGCAGAATGACGGCCGGAGACCGGCTCAGTAGCCCGCTCAACTGGGAAGAATCGGATGAAGGGTATAGACAGCGCGGGCGCGGTATCGCCGCGATGGTTGCCGAACGATTCACAGGCTACAAAATCACACCGGAAGACTGGCCGATTCCCTGACTGACTGACAGCACTGGAAAGTCACGGCCGGCTATCGAGCGTTTCTTTAGATTCCTCGCTACGCTCGGAATGACATGTGGCGCGGAGGCGAGAGGGTTGCCGACAGGCGCCAGAGTAACAGGCTAGCGCCGCCCATTTCCGCGGCGGCCTCGGTTGCGCTTGGGGAGGAGGTCTTCCTCTTCTTCGGAGTCGCGTAGATAGAACGTCATTGTTTGGAGGGCCTGCACGGGGTCGATCGTCCGCACGGTGATGCCATTTGGCACGTGCGGCGTCATGGGGGCGTAGTTCAGGATGCCGCGGATTCCGCACGCGACGAGCCTGTCGATCACGTCCTGCGCCACGTCGCCCGGTGTCGCGAGTATCGCGATATCGATGCCCTCGCTGCGTATGAAACTCTCCATCTCGCTTGCGGGGCGTACGGGAACGCTGTCGACGTTGCTGCCCACGATGCTCGGGTCGGCATCAAAGGCCGCACGCACGTGGAATCCCTCCGGGGTCAGCCCGGGATACGTGATGATTGCGCGCCCCAAACGCCCGACGCCGACCAGCACGACCGGCCATGAGCGTTCCAGGCCCAGGATGCGTGTCAGATCGCCAAGCAGGGCTGAGACATCGTAACCGCGCCCCTGCTTGCCGAATCGGCCGAAGTAGCTGAGGTCCTTGCGAATCTGCGCCGGCGTCGTACCGAGCGCCTCACCGAGTTCACGTGAGCTGACGACTTCAATCCCGTCGTCGAGCATGAGACGCAGCGTCCGCAAATAATGCGGCAGCCTGTCCACCACAACGGCCGGGATATCCGTTGGCATACACTCCCCATCTATACGCCTGCCCCGTCTGCCGGACACACAGATACGCCGTAGACGGAACCCGAAAGATTCTCAGATTCTAGGAATTGGCCACGTTCACCGTCAAGTGGCAGACGCTCCAACGCTCTCCGTTAGCCGGTGGGTATCGGCGTTGGAGTGCGCGTGGGAGTTGCGGTCGGCGTGACCGTTACGCTTGGCGTCGGCGTCGGGGGGACAACTATGAACGGCGATGTGTTATCCCCGGGGAGTGCCGGCAGAGGCGTGGCCGGCGCGTCCGATCCCGGAACGGGCGTAGGTGTCTGATTGGGCGGGAGGATCTGTCCCGGGCCGGATCGTTCAAGCGCGCCCTGGCCCGGTATCCATACCAAGGTTGGGGCAGTCCGCGGCGTCTCTTCCTGCCCACGAATCATGAACACGCGGTAATAGTAAAAGTGGCCGCTGCGGAAGATAGAGCCGTGCTCGTGGTGGCCCGCATCGGGGTTCTTCGCCGCAACTTCTTCCCATGGTCCGTCTTCATTCTGCGAATACTCAAAGACGACAAAGTCGATATCCAGGTCCTCATCCGGAGGACTCCAGCTGAGGCGAACGACCTGAGTGCCGGGCATAACACCGCCGCCCTCCAGCAAGAGCGCCTGCAGTTTCAGGGTCTCAGACGGCGGCAGCGGCTGCCGGAACACGCCGTCAACCGCCGCGCAGGCACCTGACAACGCCAACGCGACCAGGGCAATGCTCACAAGGGCCGCTCTGACGGCTTTCATGCGTTTCTCACCGGTCGATCAAGTCTCGCTTCCACCTGAAAGTGAATAGACGCGCCATGCGCGCCTTCTACCAGTGTATCCGAGTCATGGGGACCCGACGGCGTCCGCGCCATGCCGGTGTGTCATGGCGTATTGACGAAAAAGAACATTTATTCTATTCTTCCGTTCTGACGACGCACCAGCCCACGCGGGAAACCTAGAGGAGGTACAGCGCTGCCGTGGTTCATTCTCATCGCCGTCGAGCACTCCCTCACGGCAATCATCTCACTCGTGAACGCAGGTTACCTGCTCACGCGCCGATGGAACAGCCGCCGGGCGACCGTTGTGGCACGAGCAGTTGCCCTCATCTCAATCGGCATGGCGATGCAGAGCATATTCATTGGTTTGGTCCTGTTGCCGCGCAGCCACCCCATGAATTGGCAGGAGGCGCGAGGCTGGCTGCTGGCGGGCATCATCGCCCTGGCGGGCACGCTGTTCTTCGCGGCGCTCATCCTCTCACGCCTCCGTCGCAGGCCGCGTTGAGCGTGGCGGCAGCAGGCGAGCACAGAAACGGGAGGGCAACACGATGACAGGACAGCCGGTCACTCTCACGGTGATTCGGGATGCGGACGCAGCCGAACTGAGTGAACTCTCCGCCCTTGCCCTCATCTGGGGCCTCGCAAAGGCGATAACCGAAACGCCTCCGGACGCGCTTGACCTTTTTCTCGACGAGCTTCCGGGCGATATGCAGCCTGACCGACGAGCGTAGGACGAGCCCGATGGTCAGAAAGATCGATAAGGCGGCCAAGTCGCCAGCGCGGGCAGTATCGCCACGCCGCAGGGCAAAGGCCAACTTCTACGAGCGCGCCCTGTCAGAGGCGGAGTCGGAATACCTGAAGCGCGCCGCCAATATGGACGGCCTCGACGATGAGATCGCCGTTCTCCGCGCCAAGATCCTCACCGCGCTGGAAGACAGGCCGGACGATCTGCCGCTGCTGATGAAGGGCATCGGCACGCTGTCACGCACTCTCGCGGCCCGGCATCGCCTCGCCGACAAGGCGGAGAGCGATCTGTTCGACAACCTTGTCGGCACACTGCGCGGGCTTGGAGAGCAACTCTTCCCCGGACCGGATGAAGGTTTTGAACCATGACCGCAAAGAACACTTTGGAGCCGACACTAAGGAGACTGCGAGCTATGGCGCATCGTCGAACCGAGGAATTGCGTGACGCCCTGCGTGGCCTGCTGGGTCGCGCCATCAGGAATCACGGACGCGCTCCCATCGCCTCTGTACCCGCGCCTGATACCAGGCCCACGCTCGACATGGAGCCAAGCACGGCATTCGAGGCGTTGCTCCAACAGCAGATGCAGGCGCTCGAACAGCAGTTACAGGACCTGCGAGGCCGCATCAATGACCTGTTCCTGCTGATTGTCGGCACGGTGGCACTGCAGGCCATCCTGCGCGTGGCAGGGCTGTAGCCGTGACGATCATGGAGCCGCGGACGATACCGGCCAGGCGGGGCGCTCCGCCGCCCGTCATACGTCTGCGTCCCTACCAGGCGGAGGTGGCGCGCGCCGTGTTGGACTCCGTGCTGAACCGGCGCGGGCTGACGTTCACGGTGGAGATGGCGCGGCAGGCCGGGAAGAATGAGTTGTCCGCCTACTTACAGATGGTGTTGCTGCTCCGCAATGCCGCGCGTGGCGGCGCAATCGTGAAGGCTGCTCCCACCTTTCAGCCGCAGGCGCTGATCTCGATCCAGCGCATCTTGCAGCGTCTCGGTGAGAACGGCCTTAATTCCATATCCCGTCTCGACAAGGGGCACATCCTGCATGTCGGACGCTGCCGCGCCACCTATCTCAGCGCGCATCCAACGTCGAATGTTGTCGGGCAGACCGCGGATCTCCTGTTGGAGATCGACGAGGCGCAGGACGTCTCTGCGGACAAGTTCAACCGTGATTTCCGCCCGATGGCCGCCGCACAGAACGCGACGACCGTTCTCTATGGCACCGCGTGGCGCAGCGATTCCCTGCTCGAACAGGTTAAGGCCACTGAGCGCCTGACCTCGACTCAGCGCCCCTATGACTCTGCGGTTCCCATTCGCCACTTTCGCTACGACTGGCAGGATGTTGCCCGGTATAACCCGCCCTACGGCTCGTTTGTGGAGGGGGAGCGGCAGCGCCTCGGCGAACAGCATCCGCTCTTCCGCACGCAATACGCCCTCCTCCCGATCGATGAGAACACGCGCCTCTTCAACCGCGGGCAGATCGTTCAGCTGCACGGCGATCATCCCCGTCAGGAGATTCCTCGCCCCGGGGCAGTCTACGTCGCAGGTCTTGATCTCGCCGGCGCGCCCGTGGTCATCTCCGAGCCGGAATGGGGCGCGTCCGGCACCGTCGCGCGCGACGAAACCGTGCTGACCATTGGCGAAGTGGTTGTCTCCGACGATGGCGGTGAGCCGCAGATCCGCGTCGTACAGCACTATCAGTGGCGCGGAACGCCGCACGGGGCGCTCACGGAGCAACTGACGGATCTCTTGAAGAATGTGTGGCGGGTGCGGCGCGTAGCCGTCGACGCCACCGGCATCGGCGAGCCGACGGCCGCCGCGCTCCATCGCCGTATGGGGCAGACGGTGCAACCCATCGTGTTCACACAGCAGTCGAAGTCACGACTCGGCTTTGGGCTGCTTGCTCTCATCAACGCCGGCCGCCTGCGCCTCTACGCGGATGACCAGTCGACGGAATCCACCGCCGTTCGGCATCAGTTGCGTCACGCGCAGGCGGAGCACAACGCGAACCGCACCATGAACTTCTATGTGCCGGAGCGTGAGGGCCATGACGATTACCTGGTCTCACTCGCTCTCCTGGCACACGCGAGCACGCAGGAAGGAGGTGTACGCAAGGCCGTCGGACGCAGCCATTCCTCCAACTAGAACGTTCCGGCCCACGAATTTTCGCCAAATTCGATCCGGAGGAGGCCATCACATGACAGTTGAACCCCCCAGGCTTGCTGATCTGCCACCTCTCCCGCGCAAGCCAAACAACGTCGACCAACTGGAGATTCCACTTGCACGGCGGCGGCGCAGCGGGGACCGGGGAGACGGGCTGCCGGAGGACACACTCTACATCGACCGCGGCTGCGGCGATGACTGCACACGTTCCCTTGATTGCCCCTATCCCCGCTGCCGCTACGATGAGCCGCTCGTCACTCGCCGCGAAAGGCTGATGCCGCGAGACAAGGCCATCGTTGAAGCGCGAGTCAAAGAGGGGCTGCCCATCGCCGTTATCGCCGAAAGATTCGAGGTCGGCACGCGTACCGTCTTTCGCGTCCTGCGATCCGCACGGAATGTGGCCGAGCCTGCAGCCACCGAGAAGAGAAAGGCCACATCATGACCACATCACAGAACGGACGGACACTGAGCGGCACAGCGTTCCTGCCGTCATCGCTGGACAAACGCGATTCGGAACGACGCGAACACTACCGCCGCAACCTTGCCTTCTACAACGGCGAACACTGGCCGGGACGGACGCGCGGTCGGGAGCGCCGCCTCACCTTCAACTACGCCAAGGCCGCCGTGGAAAAGGTCACGTCCTACCTGATGGCCGATATCCGCTCCACCGTGCCGCCGGTCGACTCGTCGGCGGACGAGCAGGAGCGAGCACGGCGGGCAGAGCGTCTGCTTGGGGACATCGCCGAGGCAAACTCACTCGATCAACTGGACTTTGATTCGGAGATCGACACGGCGGTGCTCGGCGACGGGGCGTACAAGATTACTTGGGATGAGGATCGCAACAGCGTCCGCATCACCGCGCCGGACGTGCAGGGGCTGCACTGCTGGTGGGTAGGGGATGACGTGAATCGCATCCGCCGCGTCGCCTCCCGCTACACGCTGGATCCCGAGGAGGCGCGTGAGTTGCACGGCGTCCGTCCGGCGGCGCGGGGAGCAAATCAGTCCCACGTCACAATCACGGAGGTGTGGGACAACAAGAGATTCCAGCTCTGGGCCGGTGACGCGCTCGTGCGGGACGAGGCCAACCCCTACGGCCTCATCCCGTTTGTCGTCTATCCAAACATCCGCGCCCCCAAGCAATTCTGGGGCGTGTCAGATATTCCGGCGATGGTGGAGCCGATCCGTGAACTCAACCGTGCCCTATCGCAGCTTTCCATGATCCTGGAACTCTCCGGCAATCCCATTGCCGTGCTGGAGAACGTCGATCAGTCGCAGGACATCGCCATCCAGCCCGGCGCAGTGTGGGAGCTGCCGGATCGGGCGCGCGCCTATCTGCTGAACCTGCTGCAGGGCGGCGGCGTCCAACTCCACATCGACTATGTAAATGCAATCTATCGCGCCCTACACGACCTCTCGGAGACGCCGCGCATCGCCTTTGGCGACAACCGGCAGGGGCTGTCCGGCGTCGCGTTGGAGATGGAGCTGCATCCGCTCCTCCACAAGCTGCGACGCAAGAGGCTCATCCGCGCGGCGGCGTATCGCAAGCGGAATGAGATTGCCCTGCGAATCCACGAGCAGATGACAGGCGAGCAACTCGCTCCATACCGCACGTCCATCGAATGGGGCGCAGTGCTGCCGCAAGACCAGGCGCAGATTGCGCGGCAGGAGATCGAACTTGTCAGGAGCGGTCTACGTTCCAAGCGCACCGCCATGGCCCGCTTCGGCGTGTCAGACCCGGAGGCGGAGCTGGCGATGATAGCGGGCGAGCAGAACGGGGAGATGAGCTAACGTAGGTGAGGTGCGTATCTCGCCAATAGTTCGTCCGTTTCTTCCAGTCTTGCCATCCCAACGAATACCGATTTGGCTTCCAGCACATTCCGACTGACTGGGTCGTAATAGCAGTCGTAGCTCTGATACAAGAGCTCACCGAAGGGATTTAAGACAACCATCTCGGATCCTAAGTAATGTACAGAGTCGTAGTCCCTTCCGGGGGTGAAAAGTACCAAGTTGAATCTCTTCCCCGCATCAGCAATCCAGATCGGGGTGAAATCGCCCCAAACGGTAACATAATCCTCGATTGCCAGACTACACGGAAGCTCAGCCGCCTGAGACCAATCGGTTCTCGTTTTCACGCATTCTTCGTCCCGTAGACATTCTGCAGGGTTGCTGTAAGGATCAGGAGTTGCTTGGGGGCTCCCGCACGACGCCATAGATGTCATGGCTGCGGTTGCCACAAGTACGACGGCAATCCAGTAGGCAAGATTCTTCATTGAGTGCGGAGCAACCGACTGGGCTTATTGAACTGAGTCTTTCTCTAGGCATTGTAGTCCCTCTTGTATCCCATACACTTCTAGGCTCACTCTGGAAACGCTCCTAAGGCTTCCCTTCCAGCGTAGGCCCGGCCCAGATCATCCAGTGGAGAATCTCCGCCGAGGGTTGAGTATCGCCACAAGCAGCAGCGCAAGCGCCATCGGCAGGTAGAGCAAACCGATTGAGATGATGGTTATGACGCACAACCTTAGAAAACCCAATGCCAGCGTCCATAGGAGCGCTCTGCGCCTCATATGACCTGCGTCCACAAAGTAAATAACCACCAGCGCGACACCTGAGACCAGGACAGGAACGAGCAATATCCAGAGAACCCAGAGACCGTTCTGCTCAATCAACGTCGAACTGGTTTCTATGCGCTCGCCGGGCGCAGTGGAGGACATGCTCACACCCTGATAGACAGGACCCAGAGCCAGAAACAGCCCGATGCCCCACGCCCACAGATGAGCTGCCCACGCCGGCAGAGTGTTGACTCGCACCCGACTCAGCATTGACGCGCCTCCTCCCGCCTCGCCTGAGGGGCGCGCCCCGGAGGGCAAGCCCCCGTTCTCGCCGCCAAGAGTACACGCTTCCGACTCCGTGTCCAGCTGCTCGACATACCGCTTCTCATCTCCCTAGATCGGCACGTCCGGCGGTGGGGATAGTTCTCCTACCAGCTCCCGCGCTTCGGTCGGCTCCGCCTTAGGCGAAATGCTAATCAGCAGCGCCGTCGCGGACAGTCCGTAGAAGAGCCCGGGCACGAAGACGTAGTACGGCACAGCCCGAAACACCACCAGCGGGGCGATGAGCAGCGTGAGGATCGCGAAAATCGTCACGACGAGATGGCCTTGCCTCGTGGCGGAATCGTCGCCGAAAACGCCCCGCAGCGTCACGCCGGCCGCCGCAATCGCCCCCGCGCCCATCACCGCAACAAAGCCGATTGTCGCCTCCGTTGAACAATAGGATCGCGTGCAGCCCGCCGTGTCCTCACCTAACAACTGCAGCCCATATGCGGCGCTTGTGCCGATGGCCGTGGCGGCGGCCAGAGACGCGAGTGCGACGGCGCGGCCCCGCTGAGAACTTGTGTCGTCGCGTGCACTGCCGTTATCACTCCGACCTGTAGAACGGGCAGGATGTGCCGCCCACAAGAGAGCTATCGCGAACGGTGCGTAAAGAACCGGCTCATACGACAGTGCGTCGAAATACGGCGTGGCCAGCGCGATGGTGACGTAGACAATGGTGACTGCATGGAAATACATCGCGGCGTCGGGAGCGGTTCGGATGGCGTTGCGGTCGCCTGCCCTGACTCGAAGAATCGTCAGGGCTGCAAAGACGGCGGCGGCCAGCATAAACAGTGTCAGGGGCATGCGCAGGAATGAGGCGGGGTGGTTGATGGCCGACCACACGACCGCCTCCGGAGCAAGGTCCAGGAGTATCATCGTGGCAAGGAATGACGCCGGTATTCCCGCAGCGACTATCGCCGCCCCAACAACCACAGAACGGCTGACTCTCATACGCACCCTCGCGGCATCCACGCGCCCTCCCATGATACTGACGGCAACACGGCGTCCTGCCCAGTGTTTCAGCGATGCCCAAACACCCCGTTTACCGCGTGGGGAGCGGGTTTAAAGGCTTGACAAGGGTGAGCGCGGGGCATAGTCTGAATGTTGCGCCCTTCCCTCGGGAAGGGTGTAAGCGCCTTAACAGCTGGATAGTGAGATAAAAGGAAGACGAGGTCTTCCGTTCAATTCGTACGAAGAGTTTGATCCTGGCTCAGGATGAACGCTGGCGGCGCGCTTCATGCATGCAAGTCGAACGAGAGATCGGGCTTCGGCCCGTGATCTAGTGGCGGACGGCTGAGTAACACGTGAGGAACTTGCCCTCCGGTGGGGGACAACCACGGGAAACCGTGGCTAATACCGCATGATGTCACGTTTCATAAGGGATGTGACCAAAGATTTCGGTTGCCGGAGGAGAGTCTCGCGGCCTATCAGCTAGTTGGTGAGGTAACGGCCCACCAAGGCGATGACGGGTAGCCGGTCTGAGAGGATGATCGGCCAGAGGGGGACTGAGACACGGCCCCCACTCCTACGGGAGGCAGCAGCAGGGAATCTTGCGCAATGGGCGAAAGCCTGACGCAGCGACGCCGCGTGGGGGATGAAGGCTCTAGGGTTGTAAACCCCTTTTGCTGGGGAAGAAGATCTGACGGTACCCAGCGAATAAGGCCCGGCCAACTACGTGCCAGCAGCCGCGGTAAAACGTAGGGGCCAAGCGTTGTCCGGAATTATTGGGCGTAAAGGGTGCGTAGGCGGCCCGGTAAGTCTCTTGTGAAAGCTCCCGGCCCAACCGGGAGAGGTCAGGGGAAACTGCCAGGCTTGAGGATAGCAGAGGAAGGTGGAATTCCCGGTGTAGCGGTGATATGCGTAGATATCGGGAGGAACACCTGTGGCGAAAGCGACCTTCTGGGCTATTTCTGACGCTGAGGCACGAGAGCGTGGGGAGCGAACCGGATTAGATACCCGGGTAGTCCACGCCCTAAACGATGAGTGCTAGATATGGGGGGTATCGACCCCCTCCGTGTCGTAGCTAACGCATTAAGCACTCCGCCTGGGGAGTACGGCCGCAAGGCTAAAACTCAAAGGAATTGACGGGGGCCCGCACAAGCAGCGGAGCGTGTGGTTCAATTCGATGCAAAGCGAAGAACCTTACCTGGGCTTGACATGTAGCAAGTAGGAACCTGAAAAGGGGACGACTCGTCAAGTCGAGAAGTTACACAGCTGTTGCATGGCTGTCGTCAGCTCGTGCCGTGAGGTGTTGGGTTAAGTCCCGCAACGAGCGCAACCCTTGTTGCCAGTTACATGTGTCTGGCGAGACTGCTCCGCAAAACGGAGAGGAAGGTGGGGATGACGTCAAGTCATCATGGCGCTTACGCCCAGGGCTACACACACGCTACAATGGCCGGTACAACGGGCTGCGAAGGCGCGAGCCGGAGCGAATCCCATCAAAACCGGCCCCAGTTCAGATTGCAGGCTGAAACTCGCCTGCATGAAGTAGGAGCTGCTAGTAACCGCGTATCAGCATGGCGCGGTGAATACGTTCCCGGGCCTTGTACACACCGCCCGTCACGTCATGAAAGCTGGTAACACCTGAAGTCGCTTCGCCAACCCTTCGGGGAGGTAGGTGCCGAGGGTGGGACTAGTGATTGGGACGAAGTCGTAACAAGGTAGCTGTACCGGAAGGTGCGGCTGGATCACCTCCTTTCTAGGGAGTTCTTCGCGACGCTTCTCGCGTCGCGAATGCACCCAGGTCGGTCAGCGATTCTCCTGCCTTGAAGTCCGGTGTCTGAGTGGCATGAACTGTCCTTTCGAGGATGGTGGAACCCCGATCGGATCACGGGCAGGGCACCATAGATCGCTGCGCGCTTCGGCGCACACCATCGTTGTTCATTTGAAACAACAAAACTTGAACCGAAGACCAGAATCTTTCTCTCACTATCCAGCTGCTAAGGTGTTTTTCTTTTGTTCCAAACCTTAGTTTGGGTTTCACTGGTAGTTTGCCTGGCAATTGGGTCTGGAATTGGATCCCACGTCAGCTCCACCCCCAAGACTGACGCCGCACCCCTCCCCGTGCTATAGTTTCAGCGCCGTTTCCAAACGGCCGCCGTGGTGGGGGTTTTGAACTTCGCGTTCCGGCTTGGGATCTGGAAAAAGGCTATTTGCCGCATTCCGCCAAGCATGTTAGGTGGGTTTTCAGACTTCACATTCCGGCTTGGTCTATGGGAATGGCTGCTCGCCGCGTTCCGGCTTGGTATGGAATGTGGCAGCAAGCGACAATGTGGAGGAAGTGGGTTACAAGACACACCGGGAGGTAGGAGATGACCCAGGAGAACACGCAGCCTGAGATTATGTATTCAACGCCGGCGGATCACGTCCGGCTGATTACGATGAACCGGCCGGAGACGTTGAACTCTCTGACCATGGACGGCAACGCTGCCTTGCTGAACTATGTTCGCGAATTTCGCGATGACGACGACGCGTGGGTGCTCATCCTGACAGGCGCCGGCGAGAGGTCCTTCTCAACGGGACTCGACCTTCGCAGGCAGTCGCAGCAGGACGCCTCCAATGAGGAGCCGCCGCCCCCGCCGCAGGTGCCGAACGAGGGCCTGCACTCCTATCCCAGCATTGAGGTCTTCAAGCCTGTCATCGCGGCCATCAACGGCTACGCGTTCGGCGGCGGATCCGAGATGGCGCTCTGGGCGGATATCCGCATCATGTCTGAGAACGCCGAGATGGGACTGCTTGAGCCCCGCCGCGGCCTGCTCTCCATCAGCGGAACCACGCGCATGTCCCGAGCCATCCCCATCGGCCTCGCCATGGAGCTCATCATCACAGGCCGCCGCTACAAGGCCCCGGACTGCTACCGCATGGGCCTCGTCAGCCAGGTCGTCCCGCAGGCGGAGTTGATGGACACGGCCGTCGCGATGGCGACGGAGATCGTGACCGAGTGCTCACCCATCGCGACGCGCGTCGCCAAGGAGCACATCACCCGCACGCTGCATCTGCCAACGCGTGAGGCGCTGCAGATCCAGTCCCTGAACAGCAACCGGCTGCGCATGCTGTCCCCGAAGGACACGGCAGAGGGCCCACGCGCCTTCGTCGAGAAGCGCAAGCCTCAGTGGGTCGGCGGCTAAGACTGCCAGCCCGCACAGACGAGAATCCGTTGCCCCCCGATGCCAATGCACATCGGGGGGCAACTCTTTCGCGCTCCCACTGCGTGTTCCCTATCCTTGCGCATCCTCGCAACGTTCTAGGGATTAACTGAATGGACGAGAGGCGCGGGTATTCCATGAGAACCTTAACGATCACTTTCCTGCTGGCGCTTGCAATGACGTTTGCAGTGTTGGCGGCTGCATGTTCCTCCACGAGCGAAGAGCCAGGAGAAAATGGCGGCCAATCGGGATCCGGAGAACATTCTGGCGGAGAAGAGTCTGACTCTATTGAGGGCGGCGAGCATGACGGGGATTCAGAGTCGGGTGAGGGTGATGGCAGTGGCGAAGAGTCCGCCACACAATACGGCCTGACGGACACCTATGACGTGGTTCGCGCCGGCGCGCGCCTTATCGTGTCGTACGACGATTCGTGGAATACCTTTAGGGGCACGGTGGAGAACACGACAACCGAAACCCTCATGAACGTGCGGGTGGAAATACACCTCTCCAACGGCATTGAACTCGGCCCGACGCCCATGCTGGACCTCGCTCCGGGAGAGATGGCCGAGATTACCCTGCCCGCATCGAAGCAGCTGTTCGAGACCTGGAGCGCGCATCCGGAAGTCGGTGGCGGGGCAGAGCACGAGCCCGTCGCCGCGGACATCGAAAGCGCTGCGCGCAAGCTGTTGGGGGACCTGGCAAGCGTGGATGAGGACGATTTCACCCTGGTCAGTTCTGAAAGCGTTTCGTGGTCGGACGCCAGCCTCGGGTGCCCGCAAGAGGGCATGGCCTATGCACAGGTCATCACCTCGGGCCACAAACTCATCTTCATGCTCGGAGACACCACCTACGCGGTGCACACCAACGCCGACGGCTCCCGCCTGATACCCTGCAACGGCAACGAATAACGTCTGCCTGACGGCAGCTAAACCCGCCGATGCCGTATCATGACGATACGTATTGAGGTGTGGGACGGGCAGATTGTCCGACAGGTTTTTTGGGGGTGGGCGCATGGAGCGACCGGTACCAAGTCACGAGGAACTCAAGGCGCAGTTGGCCATGCTTGGCGTCAACATTGATGACGATGCCCTTCCCGGCCTGCAGCGCCGCGTCGCCTTCTACCAAGAGGCCATGAACCGCCTCGACGATATGGACTTTGGCCTCATCGAGCCTGCCGTCGTCTACGACCCTGATGCCGCGTCCGGCGGAGCCTAAGCATGAATGAAGAGCGCGTCGGCCTTTCCCTCACCCAGATTGCGCGACGCATCCAATCACAAGAGGTGTCCGCTACTCATGCGTTGGAAGACGTGCTTGAGCACGTCGCCCACGCGGACGACACCATCAACGCATTTGTCACCGTCTTGCGGGATCAGGCCCTGCAGGAGGCGACGGCCGCGGACCATATGCTGCGGGCGGGTCATCTACTCGGCCCGCTCCACGGCGTCCCCGTTGCCATCAAGGACATCCTGACCACGGACGGCATCACGACTACCGCCGGTTCAAAGATCCTGGCCGACTGGAAGCCGGACTTTGACGCCACCGTCGTCCGCAAGCTGCGGCAGGCGGGTGCCGTCATCATTGGCAAGACCAACCTCCATGAGTTCGCTTTTGGCGTGACAACGGAGAATCCGCATCACGGAAATACGCGCAATCCCTGGAATCCTGACCATGTGCCGGGCGGATCAAGCGGCGGTTCCGGCGCGGCGGCCGCCATGGGCATGGGCTACATGGCCATCGGGTCGGACACCGGCGGCTCCATCCGTATTCCCGCCACTCTCTGTGGCGTCACTGGAATCAAGCCCACCTACGGGCGGGTCAGTCGCTACGGATGCCTGCCGCTCTCTTGGTCATTGGATCACGTCGGGCCTCTCGCCCGCACGGCAGAGGACTGCGCCCGCGCACTGCAGGTGCTCGCGGGACATGACCCCCTCGACCCGACGTCCTCCAATCGCCCTGTCCCAGACTATCTCGCGACCCTTAATGACCCGATCGAGGGCCTGACGATCGGCATCCCCGGCGAACCCTTCTGGGACCCCATCGACCCCGAGGTCGATGCAGCCGTCCGCGCAGGCATCGAAGTCCTCAAGAGCCAGGGCGCGCGCGTCATCGACATCGAGTTCCCACTGGCCGACGAGATCGTCGCCATGCAGACCTCAATCCTCTTCGCGGACGCCGCCGCCTACCACCACCGGTGGATGCGCGAGCGGCCGCATGACTACGATTCCCGCGTCCTTGCCGGACTCCAGCAGGGCGCAACGGTTCCGGCCGTCGACTATGTGAACGCCATGCGCCTCCGCTCCGTCCTTCGCGAGAAGATGAACGATGTTTGGCGCAGGGTTGATCTACTCGCACTCCCCACCTCGCCCGTCACCGCCCCCAGGATTGGCCATGCGTATGAGACCGTCGCGGTCGGCAACGGGGAACTGCAACTCACTCGCGCCCTGACACGCAACATGGGGCCGTTCAATCTGCTTGGCACACCCGCCATGAGTGTCCCCTGCGGCTTCAGCAGCGACGTGCTGCCCATCGGCCTGCAGATCGCCGGGCCGGCATTTGACGAGGCCACCGTCCTCCGGGCGGGCCACGCCTACCAACAACAGACCGATTGGCACACATGGCGTCCCCCGGCGGACACCACTCCGTAGCCGCCAACCCAACGGAACGTGTATACAAAATGACATCCAACACGGACATTACCGCCCTGACCCTTGCAGAGATCTCCGCACGTATCCACGCGCGTGAGGTCTCGAGCGAAGAGGTCACGAGCGCCCTGCTTGAACGAATCGACCGGCTTCAGCCGACTATCAACGGCTATGTCCTGGTACACCATCAACACGCTATGGCGCAGGCGCGAGCGGCAGACGCCCTGTTAGGTGCCGGTGTCGACCACGGCCCTCTCCACGGCGTGCCCATCGCCGTCAAGGACCTCTTTGCCGAGCGCGGCACGCCGTCGTCCGCCGGTTCCAGCATCCTTTCCGACTGGGTACCGGAAGACGACTCAACCGCCGTCCACAATCTGCGGCGGGCGGGCGCAATCATTATCGGGCGCGCCAACATGGACGAGTTCGCCTTTGGCGGCACTACGGAGAACACGCACTACGGCGTCACGCACAACCCGTGGGACCAGGAGCGCAGCTCCGGCGGCTCCAGCGGCGGATCCGGCGCAGTTGTCGCGGCGCGACTCGCGTACGCGGCCCTTGGCACCGACACCGCCGCCTCCATACGCAACCCCTCCCACTTCAACGGCGTCACCGGCATCAAGCCGTCCTTTGGCCGCGTCAGCCGCTTCGGCGTCGTCCCGCTGGCATGGACGCTCGACCATGCAGGCCCACTCGCCCGCAGCGTCGAGGATGCCGCGCTCGTGTTGAGCGCCATCTCCGGCCACGATATCAAGGACGAAACCACGTCCCGCCTGCCCGTTCCGGACTACGCCGCCAATCTTGACGCGGACGTGAGCCGCATCCGAGCCGGCATTGTTCGCGGCTACTTCTGGGAGCCCATCGTTCCGGAGGTCGCCCAGCTCAATGAGCAGGCATATGATGTCCTGCGCGGTCTGGGGATTCAGCTCGAGGACGTGGTTCTGGATCACACGGACGTCCTGCCTGCCCTGTTTGCCACCATCCTCCCCGCAGAGGCCGCCGCCTATCATCACAAATGGATTCAAGAGGGCAGGGGCGGCGAGTACGGATACGCCATTCTTGATCGGCTCATCCCCGGCTATGCCATCCCCGCCATGGACTATGTGAACGCCCAGCGCGCCCGCGCCGTGTGGGAAGAATCCGTCCGGAGCGCCCTGCAACGCTACGACGTTCTTGTGATGCCAACTGTCCCGTACACCGCCGCCAAGCTTGGCCAGATCATGGTGCAGGTGGGCGACGGCGAGGAGGAGGCCTCATTCCTGCGGACGCGCAATCTCTTCCCGTTCAACCTCACAGGAATGCCCGCCCTCAGCGTCCCCATCGGATTCGACTCATCCGGCCTGCCCGCCGGAATGCAGATCGTCACAAAGGCCTGGGACGAGCAAACAGCCTTCAACGTAGGCCACGCCTACCAACAAACTACAGACTGGCACACGCGCGCGCCTGATCTGGGCTAGCTCGTCTCAAGGAAGGCGGCCACGACCTCTCTCCCTAGTCGGTGATGTGGACAGCGCCCATCGTCGTGTTGACGTTGAGCCTCAACTGCGGCCCCTCAGTTGGCTGGCTTGATCGTTCGTCGTTGACGGCGCCCAGCTTGAAGTCGCCGTTGATCTGAACCACCCAATCACCGGGGACGCGCAGGATGACATTACCCATCTGCGATGACAGGGCGAGGGTTGCGCCTCCCTCCACCAACCGGGCAGGCGTCAAGTCGATTTCAAGCGCGCCGAGAGACACGGACACCTCGCCGCCCCGGAATGCCTGTGACGTTACGATACGCCTGGCGCTGGCGGCGGTCCCATTGAAGCGAATCTCGTCCTCGGCGGTCTCTTCCACGCTGGTTCCGGTAACCCGTTCTCCATCATCTGCATCGGGCACGGCGTCGTCTCCGCCACGGTGGCTAAACAAAGCCCAAACGATGAGGCCCGCGACGACGAGCGCCCAACCCACCAACGACAACCAGGTCATGTCGTCCCAGACGACCATTTGGAGAAACCAAATCAGCCCGCCGACGAAGACCATCAGGCTCGCGAGGTGTCGTTTTCGCACGGAGGCGATGCTTGACAGTCCGAATACCAGGCCGATGCTCACAAACCTGGACAGCGGTTCATCGGAGAAGAAATAGCCGAGGGCCAGCGCAAACACCATTCCCAGGACCATCATCACAATAATCTGCGCCCATAGAGCGAAAGCCGGTGTCCCCACTCTATTCGGATCCATGACCCCTCCTACTCTCTTCCACGTCATTCTCGTCGAAGCATGCCTGAGGGTTGGTATGAAAATGGTATCCGGAGTCGTGAAGTGCCGCCATAGCCGGAACGCGGCGAACCAAACCAATTGGTCACTCACGACTGATTGCGAACCGGGAAAAACTAGTCCTCGATGGTTACGCTGCCAAGTGTCGATGACGTTCGTAGACGAAGCACAGGCCCCTCTGTCGGGTGACTGCTCCGCACATCGTCAACGCCGGACAGGACCGAGGAGCCGTTCTGGTGGATGACCCAATCACGCGGCACATGGAGCGTGACGCCGCCAAACGTCGCGGATACCTGGAGGTCCGCCCCGTTCTCATGCAGCTTCGCTTGTCGCAAGTCGATCTCAACGCTCCCAAACGTTGCCGCTACAGAACCGCCTGCAAACGACTGCGACGTGACCGTCCTGGTCGCGCCCGAAAACGTCGCGGACACGTCGATTGTGCTCTCGTCGTTCGTGAGAATCTCCGGGGCGTCGGGGATAGGGACTGCCCGTCTTCTGCCCACGTTATTCCGCTCCAGAAGGATGCCGACTCCCAGCGCGACGATCAGCACCGGCCAATACGTCCCCATGTCGACACGCGCACCCAGAGTGTCCGCCAGGAAGATTCCGCCTGCGGCGAGGCTCACCATACCCAGCCACAACGGCCCGCGTACGATCCACACGAGCCCCAGTGCAATCAGCACCACCGGCCCGAGGATTTCCCAAAGGTCGAACGACCACAGGTTGCCCGCAAGGAAGACCAACCCCAGAGCTATGAGAATAGCGCCCGGGACAATACGCCCGGAACGCCGTATCTGGTAACCTCTCATGCCAACCCTCCCACCCTGACGGCGCGCTTAAACGCTACTCGTCGCGCCGCTCCAGTTCCCGCAGGAAGTCCTCAACGTCCGGCGCGAGGCGTGGAGGTTCCTGCTGCTCCTCCATCTCGCCGATCTCGCCCTGGTTCGCCCCCACCTCGCTGTCGTAGGCCTCTTCAAGCTGTTTGACGAGGGAGCGGACGCGCGGCTCCCGCTGCGCCATCCGGTCAATCTCCGCGTACTGACGGTCGCCGTCCTGCTCGATCTTGGTGAGGTCGGGTATCTGAAAGCTATAGATGGGCGACAGCAACTTCAGCAGCTTTTCCTGCCCGCGATGATCCTCTTCCAGCCGCGCGTATGGAGGCAGCTGGATCAAAGCCGAGAGTGTTTCGACACCGCGCTTGACCAACTCTTGCGTGGCAATGGCCATCATGCTGGTCGGGCCTTCATAGTTGGATGAGCGCACGCCTGCGCGCTCAAGAATGGTCTGCACGTTGGGATCGGACGCCTGCCCGCTTGCAAGGAGCGGTCGCGTGTGCGGGGTGGAACCGTACATCGCTCCCACCTGGCAGTAACGCTGCACGTTCAACCGATCCGCCAACTCCAACAGGGACTCTACAAAATCCTCACCGTTGGAATGCGGCTCCAGGATATGCAGGAAGACGAAATCGTTGCCGCCGTCCCCCTGCGCATATCGCACGATGGTATTCGGAATCTCCACGACCCGCTCTCCACCACGGCGATAGAGCATAGGGCGGTAGCGCGTCAGGTCATAGAACTGGCTGGGGCGGGCGAGCCGACCCAACTCCGTGGCGTTAAACTGTGACTCAAGCGTGCCGAGAGTGAGCGTGCCCACCGAGCCGACATCGATCCACGGCTGGAGGATGGCGAATATGTGCGGATCACGTAATTCCGGCAGTGGTTCCTGTACTTCAAATCCGCCGATCCGCATTTTGCCTCCCCTCGGTAGCCCCTTCCGTCCGATCCCAGCTTCGGAACCCGGTTGGGGTTCCGTCCATTATAGGCGTCCCGCACACCGAATGCGCGGGGCACGATGAACGGCCTCACGGCATGACGCAGACAGGCTCAAACGGCCGCTCTGAGCAGGTTGAGACGACGCCGCGCACCATCGTCGCCGTCCTTGCCCACCCGGACGATGAGACGTTCATCATCGGCGGCACGCTGGCCCTCTACGCATCACGCGGGCACCATGTTCATGTCATATACGGCCCTTTTGGCCCGGAGACGGACGGCAGGCCAACGCCGCAACGCCTCTCTGAACTCGAAGCTGCAGCCAACACGCTCGGCATCACCGCCAACACGTTCCTCTCCGCCCCTGACCGCTCCGAATCCCCGGCGCAGGCGGGGGCACTGGGCGAGGGAACCCTTCCCCATCTCACCAACGCGATTCGCGCCGAACTCCGTGGGCTCCGCCCCGACGTCGTCATAACCTTCGACGCGACCGGCGCAACCGGTAACCTCGACCACATCCTCACCGGAGCAGCTACCCTCCAGGCCGTTGGATCGATGACGGGCGTCGCCGCGCCACGCCTCTACGCCGCCGTTTTTGGTCGACGCCAACTCGCGGCGGGACTGCGTGTAGGGCGGTTGACGCGGCGCAAGAACCTGGACGACGTGCGTGACGCCTTGCGGATCGCGCAGGAATCGCAGCGACCGACAACAACGGTTGATGTGCGCGGCATCCTTGCACCACGGCTGGAAGCCGCACGGTGCTACACGACGGCACTCAAAGAGGGGGCGTGGTGGATGCGACGATGGGAGTTGCTATCGCCGAGACTCCGCCGCCGCATCGCGCCTCGTGAGGTCTACGCCCGGCTGATACCGCCGGTTTCCGACTCCGAAGGCATGGAGAATGGGCTGTTCGGCGAGGGGTGAGCGCTTTTACTCTGTGCCGCCGGCCGGTGCCACGCTCGGCGTCGGGCTGACCGGTGGGTCAGGCAGATCACGCCCTTCACGCCGCAGCAGGCGGTAGACGACGGGAATCACGACAAGCGTGAGCACCGTGGACGTCATTAGGCCGCCGATGATCACCGTGGCCAGTTCCGCGCCGATGATACCGCCGGAGCCGCCTTCTTCCAGTGAGAGGGGCAGCAGCACGAAGCTCGTCGTTAGTGCCGTCATCAGGATCGGGCGGATGCGTGCCTGCCCGCCGTGGATAAGCGCTTCTCGAATGCGTTCGCCTCGCCCACGCAGTTGGTCCACGAACGCAATCAGCACGACGGCGTTCGTGACCACAAGGCCAATCAGCATCAGCAACCCCATCAGCCCGGGCAGGCTTAGCGCCCGTCCCGTGAGGAAGAGCGCGGTCACCGCACCCGTAAACGCCAGCGGCACGGCTATCAGGATAATCAGCGGTGTGATGAATGACCGCTGCGCAACGAACATCACCGCATAGACCAGGATCGCCCCGATTCCCATGGCGATGATCATCTGCGTAAAGACCTCTTGAATGTCGCTGAACACGCCGCCCGTCTCGCGCTCCACCCCCGGGGGTAGGCCAACCTCGTTAACGATGCGGTCGATCTCCGTGCTCACTGCCCGTGTGTCCTGCGCCGTGATGACCCCGGAGATTGTCACTGTGCGGCGTCCATCGACACGGTTGATGGGGATAGACGCGTCGCCCAATGGCCCCGCATCCGTTACATCGACGGCGTCAGAGCGGACGTTAATCACGCCCTCAATCCCACTGATGGGGCCAATCAGTCTGTCTGAGGCCTCCGTGAGCAGCGCATAGTCCTCGGCGATGAGCCGAACTTCCAGGTCTCCTCCGGGCGGTCCGCCGCCTTGCGCCTGTTCGATAAAGACCGTGCGACCCGGGCCGGAAAACGCCTCTTCCAGGCGGTCTGACATCGCCAGCGCGTCTACGTCTTCCGTCAGCCGGGCCGTCATGATAATCGTCGTCAACCCTCCGCCCGCTCCGCCAAATCCGAAGCCGCTCCCAACTTGGGACGTATACGCCTCCACGTCCCCTGCGAGCCGCAGCTCCTCGAGCTGTGCCTCCGCCTCATCCAGGTAGCCGACAACAACATCCGAGCTCGTGGTGCGCGGGGTATCTATCTCAATGCTCAGGACGTTCTGCACGCTCCCCGGCAGGAAGCCGATGGGAATGTTGGCGAGCAGCGACATGCTGCCCACGAACAGGAGGATGGCGCCGAGGATCGTGTAAAGCCGATGCCCCAGCGCCCACGTGATTAACGGTGTGTAGAAGCTGATGATACGCCGCGACAGAGCCTCTTCCGCAGTGTCCGACGAATGTCGCTTGATGAGGAGGCTTGCCAGCACGGGCACTGCCGTCAACGCCACAAGCAGTGAGGCCAGCAGCGCGTAGGTGATGACCAGCGCGAACGGCAGGAAGAATTCGCTGACGATGCCCCCGATGAAACCGAGTGGAGCGAACACGGCGATCGTCGTCAAGGTCGCGATGGTGATGGGCAGGGCGACCTCTTTCGTGCCCTCAAATGCGGCGCGCAGCCGGTCTTCACCGTCCTGGATGTGTCGATAGATGTTCTCCATCACGACGATGGAGTCGTCCACGACGCGCCCGGCCGCGATGGCAAGGCCTCCAAGTGTGACAAGGTTCAGGCTCATTCCTTGCAGGTTCATGACAATGACGCCGATAAGAAGGCTTGCGGGAATAGAGATACCTGTGACAAACGTCGGGCGAACGCTCAGCAGGAACCCCAGGATGACAAGGATGGCAAGCACGGCGCCGAGGGCCACCTCTCTGCCCAGTGTATCGATAGAATCCTGGATTTCGGGGCCCTGGTTGGAGATCTCCGTGAACTGCACGTCCGCCGGAAGCCCCGCCTTGATGTCATCCAACTCCGCCAGAACGGCGTCTACGACCTCCACAGTGTTGTCATCGGCCCCTTTGACGACATCGATGGTCAGGCTAGGCTGCCCGTTCGTTCGGCTGATGACGCCTTGCCCGCCCGCGTTGGCCGGAATGTCCGCACTGTTGACACCGGGAACCTCCCGCAGGCGCGGCAAAATGTCGCCCTCCACCATCGCCTTGAGCTCATCCGGCGGCAGACCGCTCCGCACCGATACTTGCAGGACCGGAAATTGCTCGAAACTCAGGCGGCCGACGTTTGGCACTGCGGCGCCCGGAGGCAATTGGAGCCGATCGATTTCCTCTTGCACCGCCTCTTGAATTGCCTGTGTGTTTGTTCCGAACGCGAACTCGGCGGCAACGATCGACAAATTGACCGAGGAGATTGACTGTACAAAGTTCACGTCCTCCTGCCTTTGCACAATTTCCTCCACAGGAATCGTGACATCCTCAAGGACTGTGTCCGGGCTCGCGCCGGGGTAAAAGGTGACAACTGTTACCAGGGGAAAATCCACCGACGGCAGAAACTCGACCTGCAGCCGCGTGTACGACCAGATGCCACCCACGATGAGGACCGCAAGGAGGATGAGCGTAATGATCCGCGCGCGCAGCGCAAGACGCGTGGGAATCATGCCGTAGCGCTCAAAGAGCGACTCGACGAATGCAACCACGACTCTGACGGGAGTGAGGAGAAGCCGTAGAAACAGCGCGAGACGGGTCAGCAGCATATTGTAAGGTTTCCCTGTGAACAGCAGGCCGGATTGTGAATTAAGTAACGAATACCACTATGCACAAGTTAGCTGTTTCGGCCTGTCAGGCAGAAATCCTCCGCTCCGTCAACATGCGCTGAACGGTGATGCCGATCTGTCCCGGGCTGTCTGACACGTAGCAGCCGGCGTCACGCAGGGCCTGCTTCTTGGCCTCCGCCGTCGCCGCCGTTCCCGTGATGATCGCCCCCGCGTGCCCCATCCGCCGCCCGGGAGGCGCAGTCGCGCCCGCAATGAACCCCGTCACCGGCTTGCTCATGTGGTTCTTGATATAGTCGGCTGCTTCCTGCTCCGCCGTGCCACCAATCTCACCAATGAGCACGACCGCGTCCGTGTCCGGATCGTTCTCGAATAGCTCAAGGATGTCCCGGTGCCTCATGCCGATGATGGGGTCGCCGCCGACGCCCACGCACGTGGACTGGCCGATGCCAAGCGCGGTCAGCTGCGAAACGGCCTCGTAGGTCAACGTGCCGGAGCGGGAGACGACGCCGATGCGACCCTCGGCGTGGATGTTGCCAGGAATGATGCCGACCTTCTGCTTCTCCGCCACACTCGTTAGTCCGGGGCAGTTGGGGCCGATAAGGCGTACACCCTTTTTGGTCAGGTACTGCGCGACTTGCGCCATATCCAGGGTCGGCAGGCCGTCCGTGATGCACACGATCAGATCGACACCGCCGTCAGCCGCCTCAAGCAGCGCGTCCGTTGCGAACGCGGCGGGGACGAAGATGAGGGACACGTTTGCGCCCTCCTGCTCAACCGCATCTCGCACGGAGTCGTACATGGGTCGCTCAATGTGCGTAGTACCGCCGCGCCCGGGTGTCACGCCCGCCACGACGTTGGTGCCAAAGGCGATGCACCGCTCGGTCTGGAACGTACCCTCACGGCCGCTCATCCCTTGAACCAGCACGCGGGTCTCTTCGCCAACAAGAATGCTCATTTATTCAGTTCTCCCAAATATTGTTATGGAATTGCCAGTTTGAATTACGTTCGCAGAAAACCCTAGTTGATTTCTGCGACCTTGGTGGCTGCGTCGTTGAGGTCGGCGGCCACGGCGACGGTGATGTCAGAGTTGCGCAGGATCTCCGCGCCTTCCTCAGAGTTCGTGCCGGTCATGCGCACGATGATGGGCACGTTCACGTCGACTTCCTTATAGGCGGCGACGATGCCGTTCGCCAGAACGTCGCAACGCAGGATGCCACCGAAGACGTTGATCAAGACTTTCTTCACGTCAGGGTCCGAGACGATAATCTTGAACGCCTCAGCTACCTGCTCCTCGGTGCCGCCGCCGCCAACGTCCAGGAAGTTGGCAGGCGCGTGTCCGACCTGCGCGATAACATCCATCGTTGCCATCGCAAGACCCGCACCGTTCACCATGCAGCCAACGTCGCCGTCCAGCTTGACGTACTGCACGCCCTTGTCATTGGCGTTCCGCTCAAGCGGGTCTTCCTGGTCGGCGTCGCGCAGCTCAGCAAGGTCGCGGTGGCGGAAGTGGCTGTTCTCGTCGGTATCGATCTTTCCATCAGCCGCGAGCAGAGTTCCTTCGCCGGTGACGACGAGCGGGTTGATCTCAACCAGGTTGAGGTCCTTATTTTGGAAGGCGTTTACGATGCCGCCGAGCAGCGCGCCGAATGGACGCGCAAGCGCCGCATCCAGGCCGAGTGCCGTCGCGACGCGGCGACCAACGAACGGCTGATAGCCAATGAGTGGGTCGATATGGACCTGCGTGATCTTCTCAGGCGACTCCTCGGCGATCTCCTCGATCTCCATGCCGCCCGCAGCGGAAGCGATGATGACGGGGGACTTTGCCGCACCGTCCACCGTCACGCTCAGGTAGAGCTCCTGCGCGATGTCGACGGGCTCCTCAACGAGAACCGTGTTGACGGGCACGCCCTGCGGGCCGGTCTGCGCAGTAACGAGGTTGGAGCCGAGCAGACCGGCGGCGAACTCTGCCGCCTCATCCGGGCTGCCAACAACCTTTACGCCGCCTGCCTTGCCGCGTCCGCCGGCGTGAACCTGCGCCTTGACGACTGCTCTGCCGCCGAGCTCTTCCGCGATGGCGCGCGCCTCATCGGCGCTGCTCGCGACGCGCCCGTTTGGCACGGCGACACCGAACGACTTGAGTACCTCTTTCGCCTGGTATTCGTGAATCTTCATATATATAGGCCCCCCACCCTGTGAGTTCTTTCACGAGTAGTGTCATACAGGACACGGAAACCGCGCAAGCGGAGACGTTGCTACGGAATAGGGATTACCTGAAAGCCTGATGCGCCGCCAAAGCCGGAACGCGGCAGAAGAACTTACTTGCCAAGCAAGTGGGAATCGCGAACTTCAAAAAGCGGAGGGGACGCCAAGGCCGGAACGCGAAGTGCCAACTGCCTCAGCCGTGCGAGTTGAATCGCGAAGCTTAAAACAAGCGGAGGGGGCGGGATTCGAACCCGCGTTGCAGGGTTACCGCAAAGCTGTTTTCAAGACAGCCGCCTTCGTCCTCTCGGCCACCCCTCCGCGTTTAGCGCAGAGCGCCATAACAGTATTGGAACGACGGGATTTGGGGTCAAGCGGAGGGGCGGGTGGGCAACTCTGCCGGCGCTCTTGGTTGTCTTGCCGTTAGCACGAATAGGCCGCCGATGGCCCAGAAGACACCGAGCAGCACGAACGAGACATCGTAATCTCCAAGCCATTGCCACATGAGTCCAACGGCAAACGGGCCTGAAGAACCGGCAATGTTGGCTATAGGTGTCGCGATTCCCCGGATCGCGCCCATGTGCTCGCGGCCAAAGTACTGCGCGAGAGCAACGTTGACCATAGGAATGAACCCGCCCATCGTGAGGCCATAGAGAACGGCATAAACAAGCAGCACCTCACGATTCGCGCCTACCACCAACACCAGCAGGAAGAAGCCTGCAGGGATCATCGCTGCCGCCAGCATCATCCGAGGCGGGAATCGCTCGGCCAGGAAGCCGTAGATCATCTTGCTGGGAATCGCGACGCCTGCAAGCACGGTAGCGATGAGTGTCGCATCGGCAACGCTGAGGCCCTTGTCTTGCATATACGCAACCTGGTGGAAGAGGACTCCGAAAAGCGCGGCTTGACCGAGCGCCTGCGCAACAAGCATCGCCCAAAAGGCCGCTGTTCCCAGGGCCTCACGAACCGTCCACGGATACTCATACGGTTCGCCGCCGGCAACCGTGACGCCTCCGGCGCCAGTCGGTGTTTCACCACGTGTGGCTTCTTGCGGGATCCCGTCCGGAACCAGCCCCACGTCACTCGGCTGCCGCCGCATAAAGACGATGGCTATGGGTGTAAGAACGACCAGAATACCTATGCCAAGAATTGCCCAAGCCCCGCGCCATCCGATGGTGTCAATGAGCAGGCCGGCGATTGGGGCGATGACGAATCCGCCCGTCGATATCCCGACCGTGCTGATGGCCATGACGCGGCCACGCATCCTGACGAACCACTTGGCCAGGATTGCCGCGCCCAGAAGCTGCCAGTTCATGGTGGTCGCAACGATGCCAAACACGATGCCAAAGACGATGTAAAACTGCCATATTGCCTGCACATATGCGGCGGCAATCAGGGCAAGGCCGGCGGCGATACTGGCAAATATCACGACAAAACGCGGGCCCTCGCGCTTGTCCAGCATCATACCGACTATTGGAATGACAGGGATGGCGGCGAGGCGGAAAAGGGAGATCGCCGAAAACTCGGCACGGGTTACACCGAGAGCCTCGCTCATCGGCACAACGAAGAACGAGATTCCATAGCCGTTGATACCGGCTGTGATCATGTTGCTGGAGAACGTGATGCCGAGAATCACCCACCCGTAGAAGAACGGGATGTTGCGAACGGGGAAGGGTGTCCTGCGAGCCCGGGGGGGATTTTCTGCGGTCACAATGTATTCACTTGTCGTAGCACCGCCGCTAGCGATTATAGCGTCTTCGCAACAAGTGTCGGTTCCTTCGGCTGCCGTGCCAACAAGACGATGACGCCGCCGAAGAACCAGCCCGCGCCGGCGATAACAAAGGAAATGTCATAGTTCCCGAACCACTCAAACATCAGGCCGGCGCCGAACGGGCTGACCGCGCCCACGATGTTTGCAAGGGGCGTAAATGCGCCCCGTATCGCCCCCATGTGCTGCCGTCCGAAGTACTGGGCGAGCGCCACGTTCATCAAAGGCATGAATCCACCCATCGTCAGACCGTGCACGACAGCATAGACCAGCAGCATCTCCAGGCTTGCGCTACCAACGAGGAAAAGAACTGAAAGCCCGGCGGGAATCATCGACATCGCCAAGACCCATCGCACATGGACTCGCTCCACGATTGCGCCGTACACAATCTTGCCCAGGATGGCGAACCCGGCCAGTATCGTCGCCGTGAGGGTCGCATCTCCAAGGTCGAAACCCTTGTCCTGCATATACGCCACCTGGTGGAAGAGAATCGGCATCAGCGAGGCGAGGGACAAAACCTGCGCGGCCAGCAGCGCCCAGAAAGCGCCGGTGCGCGCCGCCTCTCGAACGGTCCATGGGTACTCGTAGGGTTCATTGGACGACAGGGCGGCGGCCTCTTCAGCCGTCATTCCCTCACGCGCCGGGTTCACTTGTGGAATGCCGTCCGGCACAAGGCCGACGTCGCTCGGCTGCCTGCGCATAAACAGGGCGGCGGCGGGCGTGATGATGAGGATCATGCCGATGCCGAGAATCACCCACGCGTCTCGCCAACCAAACTGCTCGACGAGTTGACCGGCGATGGGGGCGATGACAAAGCCGCCGCCGGAGATGCCAATCGCGCTTATGGCCATGACACGGGCACGCCGCTTGACGAACCACTTTGCAAGGACGGCGGGGCCGACAAGCTGCCCTCCCATCGCCATCATCGCGATGCCAAAGAAGATTCCGAAGGTCAGGTAGAACTGGAGCATGTTCTGGACGAATGAGGACGCGATGAGGGAAAGGCCGGCTGCCGCGCTGCCGAACACGATCACAAGACGAGGGCCCTCACGTTTGTCCACGAGCAGCCCAAGCAGGGGCAAGAGGGGAATGGCCGCGAGACGGAACAGAGTGATGGAGGAGAACTCTGCTCGCGTGACGCCCAAAGCCTCGCTCATCGGCACAACGAAGAATGAGAGTCCGTACCCGCTGATGCCCGCCGTGACCATGCTCGTCGAGAACGTGAGGCCAACGATGACCCAGCCATAGAAAATCGGCGACCGCCGAACAAGGAACGGCGTCTTGGGCCTCTGTTCCCGGGAGGGCGGCGTCACTGTTGCTGTCATGGTCAAGCCTGACCGCCGCGCGTCAGTTCTCCTGCACGGCTTCTATTAGGCGGTTGAGACCGTCCTTGGCGTCGGCAAACAGCATAGACGTTTTCTCGTTGTAGAACAGTGGGTTGTCGATGCCCGCGAAACCCGGACTCATAGAGCGCTTTAGCACGATGATGTTGCGGGCGTGGTCGACGTTCAGGATGGGCATTCCATAGATCGGGCTGTCCGTGACCTCTCTGGCGGACGGGTTCGTCACGTCGTTCGCGCCCACCACAATTGCCACGTCCGTGCGCTCAAACTCGTCATTGATCTGGTCAAGGTCATAAAGGCGGTCATAGGGGACGTCCACTTCGGCCAGCAGCACGTTCATGTGCCCCGGCATGCGGCCTGCGACGGGGTGGATGGCATAGCGCACGTCCACGCCGCGATCTTCAAGCAGGTCGGCAAGATCACGCACCTGCCGCTGCGCCTGCGCAACGGCCAGACCGTAGCCGGGCACGACAATGACGGAATCCGCATACGCAAGCAGGACTCCCAGGTCCTCGGGAGAGCCAGTTCGTACCGTCGCGCCTTCCGCAACGCCGCTCGCGGCCGTTCCTCCGCCGCCCGCGCCGAAAGCGCCGAACATGACGTTGGCGAGTGAGCGGTGCATGGCGCGCGTCATAATCTGCGTCAGGATGAATCCCGCCGCGCCGACAAGCGCGCCGGCGATGATAAGGATTGGGTTGCCAATGACGAACCCCGCGGCGGCGGCGGCAAGCCCTGAGTAGGAGTTGAGCAGGGAAATGACGACGGGCATATCCGCCCCGCCGATGGGCATCACAAGCAGGACTCCCAACACGAGACACAGGGCAATCAGCGCCACGAACGGGATCGGGTTGGCTTCAAAGGCAATCTGGCTGGCCGCGAGGCCGATGATGACCGCGAACAGGATAGCGCTCAAAATATTTTGCAAGGGCAGGCGAATGGCGCGCCCCGTGATGACCTCCTGCAGTTTGCCCGTCGCAATGGCGCTGCCCGAAAGCGTTATGGTGCCGATGAGAACGCCAAGCATGATGGTCACGGACGTATCCAGCGACATTTCCGTGCCCGCGTCATAGAGTCGGAAATACTCGGACACGGCGATGAGGGCGGATGCCCCGCCGCCGAAGCCATTGAAGACGGCGACCATCTGCGGCATCGCCGTCATCTTGACCTGCCGGGCAAAAAACACGCCGATGACGCCGCCGACCAACACGCCGGCAATGATGAGCTCGTACCTGAGAATCTCCTCGTTGATGAGAGTCACGATGATTGCCAGCAACATTCCTGACGCGCCAAGCGTGTTGCCGAACCGGGCGGTCGCGGGCGAGCCCATGTAGCGCAGGCCGAGGATGAAGAGCGCCGCCGACACCAAGTAGGCGGACAGGATGAAGATGTCGAGGTCGAGCGTCATGACGACTGCCCCCGCCCGCGATCGCGCCGGAACATGCGAAGCATCCGGTCAGTGACCATGAAACCGCCCACGACGTTGATGGTGGCGAGGATGAGGGCCGCGACGCCCAGTATCTGCGTTAGCAGGCCGTCGCTAGACCCGACGATAAGCAGTGCGCCGATGATTGTGATGCCTGAGATTGCATTCGCGCCGGACATGAGAGGCGTGTGGAGCGTCGGCGGCACCTTCGTGATGACCTCAAAGCCGATGAATCCGGCCAGCACAAAGACGTAGATCGCGATTAGTAGTCCGCCCTCAAGCACGGGTCAGTTCCTTTCGCCTTGCCTATGGCTGTGACGCTTGTATCGCGTCTCGGGTGGCTTCATGGACGATCTCGCCGCCCTGCGTGATGAGCGAATCTCGCAGGATCACGTCATCCATATCAATCACGATTTCGCCGTCCTTGATGAGGAGATCCAGGAAGCTCTGGACGTTGCGGGAGTACATGAGGCTGGCATGGACGGGCATGGATGACGGCACGTTGACGGGTCCGTTGATGATGACGCCCTTATAGTTGATCACCTCGCCGGGCATCGTCAGCTCACAGTTGCCGCCCGTCTCCGCCGCAAGATCCACGATGACGGAGCCCGGCTGCATGTCCTCTACCATCTCCCGCGTGATGAGCTTCGGCGCCGGCCGTCCGGGCACCAGGGCCGTGGTAATGACAAAGTCGGACGCGCCGACGTGTCGCTGCACGAGCGCCTGCGAGCGGTCCCGCTCCTCTTGCGTCTGTTCTCTCGCGTAGCCGCCCGCCGTCTCGGCCTGCGCTCGCTGCAGCTCCTCGTCCTCGATGAACGTCGCGCCGAGGCTTTGCACTTGCTCCTTAACCGCAGGACGCACGTCAAAAGCGGACATGATTGCTCCGAGCCGCCGTCCCGTCGCGATGGCCTGCAACCCCGCCACACCCGCGCCTAGCACCAGCCCCCGCGCAGGTGGCATGGTTCCTGCCGCTGTCGTCATCATGGGCAGGTGCTTGCCGAGGGTATCGGCGGCCATGACCGCTGCCTTGTATCCGGCGACGGACGCCTGCGACGAGAGAACGTCCATCGGCTGAGCCCGGGCGATGCGAGGAACGGCATCGAGGCTGAATGACGTGACGCCGCTCGACGCGAGCGCGTGAACGAGTTCATGGCTTGTCAATGGCTGTAACACAGCAATTAGGATCTGGCCGTCACGCAGCGACGCCGTTTCCTCAACGGACGGCGCGGCGACCTTGACTATGACATCTGCATTGGCATAGACAGCTGCGGCGTCCGAAGCGATCCCCGCGCCGGCCTCGCTGTATGCATCATTGGTGAAGAAAGCCCGCTCGCCTGCTGCGGGCTCAATAAGGACATCAATTCCGGCGCGGGTGAATCGGGCGACGGACGGCGGCGCAAGCGCAACACGAGCCTCGCGCAGCGCAGTTTCAGTCAGTACGCCGATTCGCATCAATCCCCACCCCTTTCCGTCCATTCATGGTACTACCAGCGGGGGTGGGGAGATGATGGCGGCCACTTCAGCCGCATGTACAATGGCGGCATGGGAGCTTTCAAGACACAGGTCACCATCACCAAGCGAGAGGGCGGTAACAGCCTTGCGTTTGACGCGTGGGTGGACACTGGCGCGGCCTACACGCAAATACCCGAGTCTGCCCTGCACGAGATTGGGATTGAGCCCTTCGGCACGCTGCCTATCATCTATGCAGACGGGCGCGAGGATGAGCGTCCGATTGGCCGGGCAGAGGCCGCGGTAAACGGTAGCGCAGCAGAGGTTCTTGTCATATTTGGCCCTGATGGCGCAGAACCACTCTTGGGGGCACAGAGCCTCCAAACACTTATGCTGATGGTCGACTCTCCTAACGAAGAGCTTGTCCCCGTTACCAGAGCGCGCATTTAGGCGCCGGCGCTAGTCCCTACTCCCGCGTTATCTCAGCGAATCCTGTGTAGGGGCGCAGGGCTTCCGGTATTTCGATTGTGCCGTCCGCGCGTTGATAGGTTTCCATGATGGCAATCATGACGCGGGGCAACGCGAGGCCTGAGCCGTTGAGTGTATGAACGAACTGCGGACGCGCTCCCGCCTCCCGCCGATACCGTATATTGGCCCGCCGCGCCTGGTAGTCGGTCGTTGTGGAGCAGCTTGATACCTCCAGCCATTCCCCACAGCCCGGCGCCCACACCTCGATGTCATAGGTCTTCGCCGACGCCTGGCCCAGGTCCCCGGCGCACAACTCAACGATGCGGTAAGGCAACTCAAGGCGCTGCAGGATGGACTCCGCATGGCCGAGCAGGACTTCGAGTTCCTCAAGGGAGTTCTCGGGCTCCGTGAACTTGTAGATTTCCACCTTGTCGAATTGGTGGCCGCGCTTGATGCCGCGGATATCCCGCCCTGCGGACATCTGCTCACGACGGAACGACGGCGTGTATGCAACGTAGTTGATGGGCAGCATGCCCGGCTCAAGGATCTCGCCGCGATGCATGGACGTCAGCGGCACCTCCGCCGTCGGAACAAGCCAGACATCATCATCCTCATCGCGGTACACATTGTCTTTGAACTTGGGCAGTTGCCCGCTGGCGAACAACGTCTCCTGGGTCGAAACGAACGGCGGGTAGACTTCTCGATAGTCGTGCTCTCGCGTATGCACGTCCAGCATCCACTGGATCAATGATCGCTGCAGTTTGGATGCGGCGCCGGTCAGAACGTAGAAGCGGGAGCCCGCGATGCGCGCGCCGCGTTCAAAGTCGATGATGCCCAATGCAGGACCGAGGTCCCAATGCGGTTGGGGCTCGAAGTCATACTCGGGAATCTCGCCCCATTGCCGGGATACGACGTTGTCCTCCTCTGACGCGCCATCGGGCACAGAGGGGTCGGGCAGGTTTGGCAGATAGCTCAGGCGCTGGGTTATTTGGTCATCGAGGTCCGATGTGTGCTTGGCGGCCTCATCGACCTCTTCAGAGAATTTTCTTAACTCGGCCTGGAGTGAGTCGATAAGCTCATCGGCGGTACCACTCGTTCGGTCGCCGAGCAATTCCGCGACACCGGCGGTGGACAGGATGTCATCGGCGGTCAGGTCGCCGCGGCCGGCGCGCCCGCGCAGCATTCCGAATGTCTTTGAGTGGGTGTTGAGTTGGGCGCGGAGGTCATCGGCCCGAACCTGCGACGCGCGCCACTCCCCATCTAGCGAGGCAACCTCATCGATGAGGGCAAGCGCCTCCGCATCGCCACGCCGCGCGAGTGCGGCGCGGGTCTCATCGTGCGCCTCCCGTATCCGCCGTCTATCAAGAATTGTTGAGCGACCTCCGGTAGATAGAGTCGATAGATGTCTCTCAAGATGATAGCGGACGGGAGTGGGGTGCTATTGCGAGTGCGGCAGAGGAATCCAAGGCGTCCCCGGGTCACTAGAATAAGAGCAGGAGGACTGGATTCATGTGGGAGATAGACGAAGACGCAGAAAAGATGCCCCCGGTCCACCCCGGCGAAATCCTAGACGAAGAGTTCCTAAAGCCGCTGGGTATGACCAAGTATCGCCTCGCAAAGTCGATTGGCGTTGACCCGCGGCGTATCAACGCCATCGTCCAAGGTAAGCGCGCCATCACGGCGGAAACAGCCATCAAGCTGTCGCAGTTCTTCGGAACTTCTGCGAACCTCTGGATGGGCATACAGACCGACTACGATTTGAATGTGGCGATGGACAAAATGGGTGTGACACTCCCCGAATACGAGGACATCCCCGTTGACGATGAATTGGACATCGACGCCGTTTCGCCGCCACCCACGCGCAGCTCGGCCTCTGCCGCAACAGGCCACTAAGGCAATCACACGGCGAACCGCTTGAGCAGCAAAGTGGACGCGGTGAAGCCGCTGGAGGGGGAGTAGGAGAGTAGCTATGTAGCCCTGCGCTCACCACGGCCTAAGAAAGCCAACAAGGCAGCGATGAGGAGAAGCACAGCTGCCAGCACATAGAACGCAGAAATCGCGATTACACCCGCAATAGCGGCGATAATCATCAACGCTGACGAGAGACCAGGCTTGGCAACCGCCAGAGCGGCGCCCGTCAGTCCTACAACGGACGCTGCGATTGCACCAAAGCTGAGGTTGACGACCAAGTCACTATCCTCCGCTCCAAAGGCACTCGCAATTCCACCAACAGTCAAGGCTATGATTCCAACAACTAAGCCAGTAAATGACCCAATAACCCCGATAATGATTGCGGCGATTCGCATGCGAATTTCTTACTCAGGCCTCAACGCGAACCAAACACGCTCCCTCAAGAATCCGTCGGGTGGTTCCGGCAGTAGGTGAATTCGTGGTTTATCCCCCCGCTGCTAACACTTGGCAGTCGCGCACATCGACATCGATGAAACCCAAGCCGTCGCCATAGCCACGGACAGTCACAGTCTGACCTTTGGAGAGGACAAGCAGATCCGAGACGTTTTCTTCTGCGAAGGTGCAGCGGACGGACACGAAGCTGAATTCAGAGCCATCATTCAGTGTCATGGTGTGTGTTCCCAAAGACTCCGAAATACTGTCCACTACGCCTGTGATTTCAAGAAGGCGATCCTCGTACTTGGCTTTCGCAGCAATTTCATTTGCATCGTACTCGGCGAGCAGTGTGGCAGCAGAAATGACAATTGGGGTCGGTTCTGGTATTGGAGTTGGTAGCGGCGTCGAAGTCGACGTGGGTTGAGGCGTAAACGTCGGTTCTGCTAAGACCGTTGGCGCACTGGTATCTGCAGGCTGCGAAGCAGAATCCTCGGTAGTAGGCACGGTGTTGGATTCGGTGTCGGTACTCGACACAACTAGTAGTACTGTGCAAATCCCGATAAACGCAAAGAAACCGACCAGACCAATTAGAAGTGCTTTCCTCATCAAGTGCCCCCTCGCGGTGTGCAGACGTTGACCCTGTTTGCCACCAAAGCCAGCGGGGCTGCGCAAGTCCGCGAGGAGACATGGAAAGCCACGTCTCCACGCGAATTTCACGCAAAAATCGACTTGCGCTCACGGTATTCGGAACCGCTGCTTTAGTGGCACGCACATTCTTCGGGAGGTGAGGGCGGATGTCAAAGCACCTCTCCTCGCTACATCGAACGGGTGTGTCAGAATGGGGATGCACTACGGAGGCTTTGGATTCCTCGGCAGCGCTCGGAATGACAGGGGAGAGGCGCGGGAATGAGAGGTGAGGGGTGCAGATTGGCGGAGATGGCACCCCGTTCAGGGTCCCTTCGACAGGCTCAGGGTGAACGGAGGGGATGGGTGCAGGAATGACAGCAGTGGGAAGGGTGCGGTAAGCGCGGGGGGGAGTGACGCTGGATACGCAGGCTTTCCTTAATGATATGCGCTCGCGCGTTGGGTACGCGGGGCAGATCGTCCACGTGGAGTCGATGCCGCACAGTTCGGCGGCGTATGGCCGGCTTAGCGCGTCTCTGAATCCGCTGTTGCAACACGCCCTGCAGATACGGGAAATCGACCGTTTCTACACGCACCAGGCGGAGGCCATCGACGCGTTACTTGAGGGCAAGAACGTTGTTGTTGCGACCGGCACGGCGTCCGGCAAGAGCCTTTGCTATAACGTCCCTGTCCTAAACGCGTGCGCCGATTCTTCCCGTACTGGCGCGACGGCTTTGTATCTCTTCCCCGCCAAGGCGCTCGCCCAAGACCAGCTCCGGGCCCTGAATGAACTGACCGCGCCACTGCCCACGCGGCCTCCCGCCGCCACCTACGACGGCGACACTCCTCAGCATGAGCGCGCAGCCGTCCGCAAGAATGCGCGCCTACTGCTCACCAACCCGGAGATGCTGCACGTCGGCATCCTGCCCAATCACAGGCTGTGGTCGCGATTCCTGCGACGGCTGCGATTCGTCGTCATCGATGAGGGGCACATGTACCGCGGCGTGTTCGGCTCGCACATCGCGATGCTGATCCGGCGGCTGCGGCGCATCTGCCGACGCTACGGGGCGAACCCGCAATTCATCGTCACGTCGGCCACGCTGGGTAACCCGAAAGAGCACGCGGAGGCGCTGACCGGCCTGCCGATGACCGCCATCACGGACGACGGCGCGCCGACCGCCGGCAGGGAGTTCGCGCTGTGGAATCCGCCGATCATCGACGATGCGAACTCGATACGCCGCAGCGTGCTTGTCGAGGGGGCAGAGCTTTTTTCGTGGCTCGTCTCGACCGGTACAAGGACGCTGTCCTTCGTGCGAACGCGGCAGGCGGCGGAGTTGATGTATCGCATATCGGAGGAGAACCTGCAGCGCTACGGAGCGGGCAATACGCAAGTGAGTTCCTATCGGGCCGGCTATGTGCCGGAGGAGCGGCGCGAGATCGAGGCCAAGCTATCCAGTGGCGAGCTGACAGGCGTCGTGACGACAAACGCGTTGGAGCTGGGCATCGACATCGGCCACCTGGACGCGACGGTATTGAACGGCTACCCGGGTTCACTTGCGTCCACGTTCCAGCAGTCGGGGCGCTCCGGGCGGCGGGGTGAGCGCGGACTCTCCATCATGGTGGTGTATGACAACCCGCTGGAGCAGTACCTGGCGCGGCACCCGGATATTCTGTTTCGGCGCGGCATGGAGCACGCGCGCATCTCCACAACGAATCCCCGTATTCTCGACCCGCACCTGGTGTGCGCGGCGGTTGAGGCGCCCATCGGTGAGATTCCGGGCGACGCTGAGTTGTTCGGCGGCGACAAGGTTGTTTCGGCGGCGCTTGAGCGGCTCACGCAGGACAGCTACCTGATCGGACGAGAGCGGCGCGGCGCGGCGTTGTGGCACGCACATCCCAAGGCGGGCGCCCATCCCGCTAGCGATGTCTCTCTGCGTTCGACATCCGGGGACAACTATGTGCTCGTTGAGGAGAGGACGGGCGCGGTGCTGGAGACCATTGCGGAGGAGCACGCGTTTGCCTACGCGCATGAGGGCGCGGTGTACCTGCACCGCGGCGAGCAATTCCTTATAAGTGAGCTGAACCTGACGTCCAGGAACGCCATGCTGCAACGCACGAACGTGGAGTACTACACGACGTCAATGGCAGACACGGACATGACCGTGCTCAAGACGGATCGGGAGAGGCAAGCGGGGCCAGTGAAGGCATCCGTCGGGCACGTGGACGTGACGCGGACAGTCTACGGGTTCAATCGCCGCCGACATGATCGCAATGACGTGCTGTCTCGCGGCTACCTGGATCTTCCGCCGCGCAGCTTTGAGACGGTGGGGCTGTGGTGGACGGTGCCTGAGAAACTGACTGACGTGCTCAGAGAGCACGCGCCCACGTCTATGAACGAAAAGGAAGCCTCCGCTCTTGCCGACGCATTCGTCGCAAGCGCGCTGCACGCTTGTGAACATGCCTGCATCAGCCTGCTGCCGTTGTTCGCGTTGTGTGACCGAAACGACATCGGCGGGCTATCGACGCCGCATCATCCGGACACGAAAGAGGCGACAATCTTCATCTACGACGGCATCCCGGGAGGCGTGGGCATTGCGGAGCGGGGCTACGACGTGCTGAGGGACCTGTGGCGGGAGACGCTCATGATGTTGAAGGAGTGCCCGTGCGAGAACGGCTGCCCCTCCTGCGTACAGTCGCCCAAGTGTGGCAACAACAACGAGATGCTGGACAAACGGGGGGCGCGTCTGTTGCTGGAGATGCTGCTGGGGGAGGAATCCGCCAACGAAGGGTAGAATGGTGTCCGTGCGAGGTGAACGCGTGGAACTGTATCAATTGGACTATATCCTACATGAGCCCTCTGAAGAACAGGGTGGCCTCTACATGGCCGAGATCCCGGAACTCCCCGGCTGTCGCGCGTGGGCGGAGACTGCCAAAGAGACTCTCGCCGAACTGAGCGCAGTCGCCGAACAGTTCATCCTCTCGTACAAGGATCGCGGCAAACCCCTGCCAGCTTCGATAGCCCGGTTGGAGACCGGGCAGGGCAGGATATCAGTAGCGGTATGACCTATCGGGAACTTATTCGAAAACTCCGACGGCTAGGATGCGAATTTGATCGACAGGCGGGCGGTTCGCACGAAATCTGGATAAACCCGGCGAACAATCAAGAGACCACTGTTCCACGACACGGCAATCGGGACTTGGCCACGGGAACGCTTCACGCCATTCGCAGGGATCTCGGCCTCAGCAGAGAGGAATTCGACCGGGCTTAAGTCACTGGATTCCCGCTTTCGCGGGAATGACGGGGCGAAAGTGCGGCCGGACTACTGGGATTTGGTTCGGCAAGACGCCGCTGTCTAAATTAGTCCTTCCAGAAGCGCTCTTCTTTGAACCGGTAGCCGACACGTTCCATGCGCTCCTTGACGTCTTCGATCATGCCGGGGTGGCCGCAGGCGTAGACGATGGATGTCTCCGGGTCGATGTTGTTGTCCTGCAGGTAGTCCTCGACGAGGGTGTTGACCCGGCCCGTGGAACCCGTCCAGCCCGCGTTGCGCTCATCGTTCGGACGGCTAACGGTGGGTGTGAAGTGGATGAAGTCGTACATATCCGCAAGTTCCTGCAGTTCGTCACGGTAGGCGAGTTCATCGATGTAGCTCCCGCCGTCGAGGACGTGAAACTCCCTTTCGCCGTGTTCACCTGTCATCAGGGCGTGGCGAAGGATGCTGACGGTGGGCGCGACTCCGGTGACCGTCGAGACGAACACGTGCGTCTTGGCGGTGCGATCAAGCGTGAAGATGCCCTTGGGTTTGGGGCGCAGGGTCAGTTCCGCGCCGACATCCAGATTATAGAGGACCGGCGTGAGTTGGCCGTCCGGAGGCGGCACGAGCTCGACGAACAACTCGATCAGCGGCTCTTCCGGCGCCGACACTATGGAGTATGGCCGCTCAATGTCCTCTGCGCCGATGGTGCAGTACTGCCCGGGCTTGAACGGGAACGGGATCGACGGCTCCAGCTTGATTAGCCAGAGATCCTCCGTGAGGTTCTGTCGTTCGACGATGCGGGCCGTTGCCATCTGCGGCTGTAGTCGGCGTACCGGGCGAGAGCTTTCTTGTGTGCTGACCATTCATTCCTCTCCAACGCTTGGTTGTGGTGTTCGTGAAGTCCATCACAATTATACGGAAGATGGCTATTGGGGGGCGGAGGAAATGGGCGCGTAACGGGTTCGTAGTGCTAAGTTTGTGCTAAGGATGGGATTGATAAGGCCACCCGTATGGGTGACTTCAGCCCCTGCCTTCGCGGGGGATTCGAGTGAATTGGGGGTAGGGTCATTCGCACACGGAGTGTTCGCATCGATTCAAGCGGCGGGATTGTGCTCGAAGGGCAGCTTGACCTGCCCGATGAGGGAGCGGCAAGGCCGACGGCAGGCGTCGTGATCTGTCATCCGCACCCGCAGTATGGCGGCGAGATGACGAACAACGTGGTGATGGCCGTTTCTTCGAGCATCGTTGCGTACGGAATGGCTGCACTGCGGTTCAATTTCCGTGGCGCGGGGCGCAGCGGAGGCGCGTACGACAACGGCATCGGCGAGCAGGATGACGCTCTGGCCGCGCTGCAGGCGCTGGCGACAGGGACGGTCGCGGATGAGTTGCCCGATGAGATGCGCGTCGGATTGGCAGGGTATTCGTTCGGCGGCGGCGTGGCGCTCGGCGCGGCGCGTGGAGCAGTGGGGCTGGCGGCGTTGGCGCTGATCTCACCGGCAATCGGTGATGACGCATCGCAGGAAGCTCTCTCGGCTCTCACAATGCCGAAGCTCATCGCGACGGGTGAGGCGGACAACTTTGCGACAGTGGAACGCGTGCGGGGGCTGGCGGGGATGCTGCCGGGCGCGACGGAGATCTACATCGCGCCGCAGACGGACCACTTCTGGTGGGGCGAGGAGATGAACATGAGTCGGCGTGTGGGGGAGTTTATGGCGTCTGCGGTGGGGTGGTGAGGGACAGTCAGGCTCCCGCTCCTCAATGAGGGCATAGCGCCGACTGACACATGGTGATTCGCACATGCGTGGTGCTATGGTTCCCGGAGAGCAAGTGAGCTAAGGATGAACTGATGCCCGAGACAATTAAGGCGAGCGAGCAGAATCTGAAGGACATCTTCAGTGATCAATACTTCTTTGAGATACCGCTGTACCAACGTCCTTATGCGTGGACGACTGATCAGGTGGACGAGCTTCTGGACGACCTGTTGACCTCAATGGATCGTGACGCACAATCCCCTTACTTTCTGGGCAGCATAGTACTGATTAAGGGTGAGGGTGATTCCACGAGCACGGTTGTTGATGGACAACAGCGAATCACGACTCTCACGATGCTTCTCTGTGTTCTGCGAGAGCTCACGGATGACGAAGACAAGGCCGACCTCCACGATTTCGTGAGGGAAAAGGGTAACAGACGTAGAGGCACTCAGGACAGATTCCGTTTGGTTTTGCGTGAGCGCGACAAGGATTTCTTTCAAGATAATGTCCAGACTGAGGGTGGCCTTTCTCGGTTCTTGAATGACGATCCGGTCCGTTTTTCGGACAGCCAAGAGCTGATTTTCAAGAACGTTCGGCGGTTGAATGACGAGCTCTCTAAACTCAGCACCAGTCGCCGAGAATCCCTTACTGACTTCGTAACAAATAATTGCTATCTGGTAGTTGTCACTGCAACAAATAGGGATTCTGCCTACCGAATATTCTCGGTCATGAATGATCGAGGTCTCCAGCTGTCCCCGACAGACATCCTGAAGGCGGAAACGATTGGTAAGATTTCTAGAACTCAGCAAGAAGCTTACGGGCAGAAATGGGAAGACATCGAAGAAAAAATCGGACGGGATGACTTCCGCGATTTGTTCGCCCATATAAGAATGCTTACCGTCAAGGACAAGTTGCGCCAGACTCTACAGGCAGACTTTCAGGATCGCATCCTTAAGGGAATCGAGGGAATCGATTTTATTGACGGCACCCTTGAACCGTACGCCGACATTTACGAAATGGTGAACGGCGCATCTTTCGAAAGCACTCAGGGTGCTGAATTGATAAACGAATATCTTGGCCATCTGGGACGACTTGATAATTTCGACTGGATACCTCCGGCCATGGCTTTTTTCCGCAAACACCACCACGACACCAAGGCTATCATTACATTACCAAGGATTTGGAGCGGCTGGCTTATGGCCTTTTCATACGCCGTGCCAACGTCACCGAGCGCATAAATCGTTATGCGGATGTATTGCGCGGTATTGAGCGGGACGTTGACTTGGCTGACGACGATTCGCCGCTCCAATTGCGCCCCGACGAAAAGCAGGGAATCATCAAGGCCTTGGACGGGCCGATATACTTGCAGACTGCTCGCGTCGTACGAACGTTGTTGGAGCGCCTGAATTGGCTGCTCTTTGATTCTGATCCTATCTATAGCCGTATGTCGGTAACCGTCGAACACGTTCTCCCACAGAAGCCCGAGACCAAGTCTGAATGGATGGAGTGGTTCCCGGACGAGGGGGTACGCGCCTCATGGACGCATAGGTTAGCAAACCTAGTTCTTCTGTCCAGTCGCAAGAACTCAGCGGCATCCAACTATGAATTTGGACGCAAGAAAGACGAGTATTTCAGGCGCGGCAAAGTGGCTTCTTACCCACTTACTGTCCAAGTGCTCAGCGAGACTGAATGGACGCCAGACATGCTTGAGGGCCGTCAACATACGTTGATGGGCAGGCTGCAGTCTGAGTGGCGACTGGACTAAGGTAAAGCCCCCGCCCTCTCTATGGAGGGCAGGGGCTACTTTCCTGCTGCTTTGTCGGGACTATGTGGTTGGTCGTCGATTAGCCCTTGCTTGGCATTGTGGCGATGACGGGGCCGGGGCCGACGGAGGTGTTGCCGTTGGTGGACAACACCGAGGTCAACTCCAACTCGACGAGGTTCTCGCCGTTCTCCTGCCACTTGCGCTTGACGGTGCCGCCCGTGACGACGGTATCACCGACGGTGCTGAACACACGCATGCGGAATGAGCCGATCTGCTTGATCTTGCCGCCAAGCCCGATGAACTCTCGGGCGACTCGCTCCCACATGCCGTTGTGGAAGTAGTTCATGGCGTACATGTCCGCCGCGCCGCCCTCCTGGGCAACATGCGTGTTGTGGTGGATGGCGTTGAAGTCGCGATTCGCGCCTGCGGCCATGACCATGCGCTGCACTGTCAGCGGATAGTGGACGGCAGGGACCTCATCGCCCTCGTTCACGTCCTCCCAGTAGCGCTGAAAGTCCCAGTCGATGGTCGGATTCGCTCGGGGTTCGATGACACGAGCGGGCTTCTCGCCGTCGCCTCCTGCGGCGGCGGCAGCGCCGGCCTGTGGGTTGGGGACATAGGTGTAGCTCACCATTATCTGGCGGCCAACGGAATCGCCGTCCTGGTTCTCCCACTTGTACTCGTATCGGAGAAACGCGCCGTCGCCGACTCGTGTCTTGCGCGGGTTGACGTCGAGAAGTACCTGCGAGACCTGCGAGACACGATCGCCGATGTACAGCGGCTTAAGGGTCTCCACCTCAAGATCCGTGACGAAGCCCGCAGTTCCGGGCGAGGGAACTTCCAGGGTCTTGCCGGCTCGTCCGGTGCCGGAGTTGGAGTAATGAGGGTCATCGGTCGGCCAGATCGACCCCATCCCCGGCTCCCACATGGATCCCTGCTGGAAGACCTGGATCATGTGCGCGGGGGCGAAGATGCCATCGTAGCCGTACTTACGGGCGACGGCCTCATCGAAGTGCAGCGGACAGTCGAACTCGAGCACTTCCATCTGGCGACGGATACCGCTCTGCTCAACGGCATCGATGCCCGTCTTCGGCTCGATCATGATGTCCTTGCCGAGGAGTTCCCTTGTTGGACCCCATTCAAATTCTGAGTCGTTGTTTGATGTCATCGTCTTCTCCTTACCCCTTTTTTCCGACGACGTGATGTAAATCACGCCAGACAGGGAAATAGTGGCGCATTGACGGCAGGGGCGCAAGGTTTCTTGAGCGTTCGCGATCTGGTTTGTTTCGTCTCTGCGGTTGGTTTCCGCGTTCCGGCTATGCGTGCCATGGCGCGGTGCGGGGTATTCTTACGTGTTGTCGTACTTTGTGGTGGTCTTTGCTGGCCACGCGATGGTTTCCGGCCTTCGCCGGAATGACGGACGCGACTCGAAACACGGGGGAGGGGAATGACGGAACAGGATGCGGATCCGGCTCGCCGTCCCGAGCGAGGGGCGCGGCGGGGGAGCTCTGCTAACCGCAAGGGCCTAGTCATCGTCAATACGGGCGATGGCAAGGGTAAGACGACGGCCGCGCTTGGCGTGCTGTTTCGCGCCTGGGGGCGCGGCATGAATGTCCAGGTGTTTCAGTTCATCAAGCACACCGGCTCGCGTTTCGGCGAAAGTCGCGCGGCGGACAAGCTGGACATCCCGTGGAGCGCGATGGGTGACGGCTTCACGTGGTTGAGCAAGGACATCGACGCGTCCGCAGACATGGCGAGGGCGCAATGGGACGAAGCAAGCAAGGCGATTGTCGCCGGCGAACGGGAGTTGATCATTCTCGATGAGTTCACGTACCCGCTTGTGTATGGGTGGATAGACGTCAACGGCGTGATTAACGTGCTGAAACAGAGGCCGGAGATGATGCACGTGATCATCACTGGCCGCAATGCGCCGGACGAACTTGTTGAGTACGCTGACCTTGTGACGGAGATGCGTGAGATCAAGCATCCGTTCAATGAGCAGGGCATCCGCGCGCAGCCCGGCATCGAGTTCTGAGCGATATGACGCCCCCTGCCCTCTCCCTTGAGCAAGCCATCGCCGCGATTCGTCCGCCGGACGCAGAGACGATGAGCCGGGCGGCGGCACGGCAGGCCACCTTAACCAAGCCGCCGGGGAGTCTGGGGCAGTTAGAAGAGTTGTCCATACGGCTTGCGGGGATGCTTCGGACAGAGCAGCCGCGGATTCGTGAGAAGGCAATCATCATCGCTGCGGCGGATCATGGCGTTGTTGCGCAGGGGGTGACTGCATATCCGCAGGATGTGACGGCGCAAATGGTTCTCAATTTTCTATCCGGCGGCGCCGCTATCAATGTGATGTGTAAACAGCTGGGAATCCGGCAAGTAATCGTCGATGCAGGTGTCGCGACGGAGTTGCCGCCCCACCCTGACCTGAGGACGCTTGGCATCGGGCGCGGCACGGCGGATATGTCTCAGGGTCCTGCTATGACTCGGGAACAGGCAATGGGATGTGTTGAGGCGGGGATTGGCCTTGCGCAGGAGTGCGTGGAGTCCGGCATCGATCTCATTGGCACGGGCGACATGGGCATCGGCAACACGACGGCGTCTGCGGCAATCACGTCTGTGGTCACGGGACTGCCGCCGGAGGATGTTACGGGCGACGGAGCAGGGCGTCCCGCGGCGGGACTTGAGCATAAGGTAGCGGTCATTCAGAGGGCGCTTGAGGTGAATGCGCCGAACCCGACTGACGGCCTCGCCGTGCTCTCGGCCGTCGGCGGGTTTGAGATCGGCGTGTTGGCGGGGGTGATTATCGGCGCGGCAGCGCACGGCAGGCCGGTTGTGCTGGACGGGTTTATTTCAGGAGCGGCGGCGCTTGTTGCCAATGCCATCGCTCCGTCGGCGCGGGACTATATGATTGCTGCTCACCTGTCCGCCGAGCGTGGACACCGTGCTGCGCTTGAACATCTTGGGCTGACGCCGCTGCTTGATCTGGGTATGCGGCTGGGAGAAGGGACAGGGGCGGCGCTTGCGATGCCGATCATCGAAGCGGCTGCGAGAACCTTGTCAGAAATGGCGACGTTCAATGAGGCTGGCGTGTCCGGGCCGGCGGATGAGCCGGGCGTGAGAGAGGGCGAGCGATGAAGGGCCTGATCGCCGCCATCGGTTTTCTCACGATCGTCCCGATGCCGCGGTCAAGCGGGGTGGCGCTTGGGTGGTCGCGCATGTGGTTTCCAGTCGTCGGGCTTGGTATTGGCGCGCTGTTGACTGGCTTTGATTACGTCCTGCGCGAGGGCTTTTGGACTCTAACGGATACCGGATTCCCCTCCCTGTTACTCGCGGCGCTGCTGATTGCCTTTCTCGTAATCATCACGCGGGGGCTTCACCTGGACGGATTAATGGACACATGTGACGGGCTATTTGGGGGGGCTACCGCCGAGCGCCGGCTGGAGATCATGCGAGATTCGCGGGTCGGGTCGTTCGCCGTGGCGGGTATACTGTGCCTCTATCTGATCAGCTTTGCTGCCATCGTCTCTCTCTGGCCGCCGGGGCGTTTCTGGGCGCTGCTAATCATTCCGTGCCTCTCTCGGTGTGCGATGGTGGTAACGATGTCGGCGTTTCCGTATGCGCGGGGCGAGGGCGGGCTTGGTTCGGCGCTCTTGCAGGGCACGACGCGAGTGCAGACGCTCATTGCGACTCTGATCGCGGCGGTTGCGGCCGTCGTTTTTGCGGGGCCGACGGGCGTCGTCCTGCTCATTGTGGCGGGCGCAGTGGCACTGGTCGTGGGTCAATTCGCAACAAGTCGGCTCGGTGGCGTGACGGGCGATGTGTACGGCGCGGTGAATGAGCTGGCAACGATGGCGATGCTCGTGGCGGCTTCGCTGATTGTGTTGGGGGATATTCTGCCGCTTGAGCCTCTATGGCTCGCACAGGGCATCGACCTTGGCTTCGGGGATAATTCTTATGCGCCGTAGGGGGACGTGATGGGCGCGGGACTGACACTCATCATCGGCGGTGCGCGCTCCGGAAAAAGCTCGTTCGCGGAGAAACTGGCCGCCCCGCATGAGCGGGTGCTCTTCGTGGCGACAGCGGAGGCGCTGGATGAGGAGATGCAGCAGCGCATAGAGAACCACAAGCGGAATCGGCCTACTACCTGGCACACACTGGAGGAGCCGCGCGCTGTCGCTGAGGCCATTGCGGGCGTCGAGGTGGCTCACGATGTTCTGCTGCTCGATTGCCTGACGCTTTGGGTCAGCAACCTGCTCCTCGATCTGGAGGGGCAAGCGGACGAGGAGAAGCGCATAGTTGCTGAGGCGGAGCGGCTGCTTGCGGCCTATGAGGCTTCTGATGCGGAATGGATCGTCGTGACGAACGAGGTGGGGCAAGGCGTCGTGCCTCCGACGGTGTTGGGCCGTACCTTTCAGGACGCGCTCGGGCGAGTCAACCAACTCTTCGCGGCGAGGGCGGACAAGGTGTATTTGCTGGTGGCGGGTATGGCGGTGGATGTGAAGGGGATTGGTGGGGTGCCGTACGGGGACGTGGATTAGGCGTGTCCCTGCTACAATCGCGACACGCAAACATATCTGGATTCCCGCTTACGCGGGAATGACGGGGGAAATAATGACACAAGAGAATCGGCCTAGCGGCCCGCCGGAGCCCGTTGATGATGAGAGCGGCGGTCAGCCCGTCCTGTATGAGACGGCGGAGGATGGCAGCATCGCCATCGTGACGCTGCACCGTCCCGGCGTGCTCAATGCCATCAACGGCGCGTTGACGGAGGCGCTGAAAGAGGCGCTCGCGACGGCGGACGCGGACGAAGCCGTCCGTGCGGTGATCATTCGCGGCGCGGGTCGCGCATTCTCCGCCGGCGGCGACATCACGGAGTCGTCCCGTCGCATCCTGGCCAACGATGAATCGATGGAGCGAGCGACGCCGGGGGCAGCACACATCACCGTGTGGGAGCTGGGCAAGCCGGTCATCGCCGCGGTGCATGGTTACGCCATCGGGCTGGCATTCGAGTTGGCCGGCGTGTGCGATTTCACGGTGCTGGCGGACGACGCGAAGGTGGGCGAGATCCAGATTCGGCATGGCTACGGCCCTCCGGTGTTGATGACGCCGTACGTGGTGACGCTCAAGCGCGCGAAGGAGATCCTGCTGCTTGGCGATATGGTGGACGCGCAGGAGGCCCTAGCCATGGGGCTGGTGAATCGCGTCGCCCCGGCGGACAAGGTGATGGACACGGCAATGGACATCGCGCGACGGCTTGCGGCACTGCCCGCGGCGACGGTGCGTATGAACAAGATGCTGATCAACCGCTCGTATGAGGTTGGGGGGTTCCGCACGGCGTTGAACTACCGCGACGACGAGGCCTTTGCTGATCTGTGGGCGTCATCGCAGCAGGACGACGAGACGCGGGAGCGACTGCAGGTGCTGCAGGACCGCGGCTGGGAGGCGTTCCGCAACGAGCGCGACGCTCGCTACCACGGCCGGACAGCCGAGGAAGAGGCGGCGGCGCGGGAGAGCGGGGGATAGGGTTCTTCTCTCCTCGCATCGCCCTGCACTGCGGCAGAGTCTCCTGAGGTCGGCGGCGTGACACTGACCGTTGTCGGCATCGTCATTGGGATTGGCGTCGGGTTATTCATCGGCTTGACGGTGGGGCCGCTGTGGGTGGGAGTTGTCCTTGGTACAGCCATCGGTATCGCCCTGACTGTGGCGCTACAACGCGGGCGGGGCGAGGGGTGAGGAGTATATCTCGCCGATATGCTGGTTGTACCGGCAGTGAGTAGATGGTAGCCTGCATGTTCTAGATGATTGCAGATTAGAGAAACTGCGGGTGCTGTATGGCCACTGGAGAGGGACACTTGGAAGCAGCGGAACACTCAATCGATCCTAGGAATGTCTTTGTCGTCGAAGGGCGCAATCTGATAGCTAACAGGGGCATTTCTGATTTCTTGCGAGCCATTGACTTACACCCTCTTGAATGGCCCGAACTCGTTGCTGGAACGGGCAGTGGCGCGCCAGTAGTTGACCAAGTAGTAGACACAGGCTTAGAGGATCGGCAGGCAGTTGTTGCGGTCTTTACGCCCGATGACGAAGTGAGGCTTCGGGAACCATATCGGCAATCGCACGACCCTGATTATGAGACCACACTGACGGGGCAACCCAGGCCGAATGTACTACTAGAAACTGGCAGAGCACTGGCACTTTACCGGGAACGCACGATTATTGTTCAGTTTGGCGAGATTCGCCCTATCAGTGATCTGGCCGGCATGCATGTTTTGCGTGCCAGCGACTCCTCGGAGTTCAGGCACGAACTGGCAAATCGTCTCAAGACTGCCAGATGCGCCGTAAACACTGCGGGCAACCATTGGCTTAGCGCGGGAGATTTTGCGTCCGCATTATCTGGGACGTCTTCGCCGGCTCGTGATTCGCAACAGGGAATAGTGATAGGAAAAAAAGTGCCAAATTCCGCACCAGCTTTGGTGGAGGACCAAACAGGTGGCCAACCTGATAAAGAAACTCTAGGAGTTTCCTTATCTCAGGATTCGCTGGAACTCCTGACGGAAGCCTATGCCGGAAAGCCCGGAGCGTACATTACTCGAGTTCGCATGGGAGGGCGATTGCGGATTGAGACCGCAGGGAGAACCTATGTTGAAGCTCACGTGTCTGATCCTGAAGCAAAGCGATGGGACAAGGCGATTGAGGCACTCTTCGATGAAGGCTTAATAGAGAACAATAAGTCGGACACGTATTACCTTACTACCCAAGGTGGCGCATTTCTGGAGACTATGGTCAAGCAATAGTCGCCCTTACCCCCCATTAGGCTGAGGCTGTTGACCGTTGCCTGTAGTGCTCCTGGTTTCGCGGCCTCTTAACAGGGCTTGGTATTGGCGGCCCCAGAGGGCATCGTTTTCAAGTGAGTTGAAATCGCCCTGGCCCCAGATCCAGCTCCTGACCTCCTCGTTGGATGCGACGGCAGCGCGCAGCGCGTTCATTGCCAGTTCCGCTCGTCCCTGCCGCCCCAGCACACGCGCATACCAGAACAGGGCCTCCGCAGAATCGTCGGGGCGCGCCTGCACGGATGCGTTAAGTGAGTCGAGCGCCTGCGTGAGCATCCCCACATCGGCGAAGGCAACGCCCCTGTTGTAGAGGGCATCAGCGTGATCCGGGGCAACGCGGAGCGCGGTATCAAATGAATCAATGGCCTCCATGGTGCGACGCATCTGTGCGAGCGCGTTGCCGCGGTTGTTCAGCGCGTCCGGGTCATCGGGACGCAACGTGAGGACGCGGTTGTATGACTCCAGCGCCGCGGCATAGTCCTGCAACTCCATGTAGGCGTTGCCGCGGCTGTTCTCCGCGTCTGCGTGGCGAGGCTCAATGGCCACGGCGCGCTCAAACTCGCTCAGCGCGTCACCCAGCAGGTCCTTGCGGTAGAGGACGATGCCGCGCCCGTGGTGGGCGTCCGGGTGTCGCTCCGCCAATTGGAGGGCGAGGTTGAACGTGCCGAGCGCGTCATCGAGCCGATCGAGCTGATTGAGGACGAGGCCGCGGTAGACGAGCGCTTCGATGTAATCAGGTCGTCTGAGAAGGGCGTCCTGCAGGGCGACGAGAGCGTCCTCAGCCCTGCCGACGGCCAGCAGAGCTCGACCCTTGGTAGACAGGGAGCGAGCGTGGCCGGGCTCAAGAGCGATGGCGCGGTCACATGCCGCAATCGCCTCATCGTACCGTTCCAGCTCCGTCAGGGCGGCGGCAACGTTCGCGTGCAACCCCGGCAGGGGTTCATGATCGTGCAGCGCCTCCTGGAACGATGTCAGCGCTTGCTGAGGCTGGCCGGCGAGCATGAAGACGTTGCCGGAGTTGACCTTCGGCTCGATCAGGTTCGGATCGATTTCTATCGCACGTCGATAGCTGGCGAAGGCAGGCTCAATGCGCCGCAGCCGGACGAGGGCGTTGCCGCGGTTGTTGAGGACGCGAGCGGGATGGTCAGAGCCAAGCCGCAGAATACTCTCCATGGCCAGTAGAGCATCGTCAAATCGACTCAGTTCCGCCAGCGCCGCCGCGCGTCCTGTGATGGCGGCCACGTTGTCTGCGTCTACGGCGATGACCCTATCGAATGCGCGTAGGGCGTCCTGCGGTCTGGCCAGCGCCAAGAGGGACACGCCGCTTGCATAAAACACTTTGCCGATGATCTTGCGATTCTGGCGCGCAAAATCGAACGATTCAACGGCAGCATCGAACTGCCACTGTCGCATGAGCGCCAGTCCGCGCAGATACCAGATATCCGGGGCCTGCTTGTCGGTTGCTCCATCAAGCGCGTATTCATAGGCGACGAGGGCACGAAGCCAATCGCCGGTGCTTGCCCACGCGCGTCCCTCAAGGAGCCAGTCCGAGGTGTTCTTTTCATCAGAAGCCTGTTCGAGGAGATGGTACAGAAGGATGCCGATCTGCTCGGCGGCGTCAGGTAGGCGGGAGGCGAGGATGTCGGCATCGATCCAGTCATCGCCGCGTGGCCAGTCCGGGGGCATGTCAAGGAGTTCAATGGCGGTGCCCCGAAGATCGAGGAGGGGCGGCAGGCTCACGCGCGCCGTCTCCCGTTGTCTGCGCCTTCCGATAGGACATCGCCGATGGAGTTGCCGGGGGGCGAGGCATCACCATCAATTGGTCCAGCCCCTTGGGTTGGAGAGTCCGGAACGGTGAACGGAGAGACAACCGGGATGTCCTCGAATGCCGCGGAGCTATCCGCGCGGAGGCGTCGCAGCTCGGCTTCCGCCTCGGCCAGATAGGACGCAATGGCGTCCCGTTCAATGCGCGCAATCTCCGGACGGGCGCGAATAAATCCGCGAAGGACCGTGTGGTAGCGCTCTGCGGCGGTCACCAACTCTGCGGCCAGTTCCTGTCGCTCCTCTTCACTATCCTCCGTGTCCGCAGAAAGACGCAGGCGGATGGCGTTGACCAACTCCCCTTGCCGGCGCACGGCGTCAACCTCGGCTGCAGCCTCTTCGTATTCAAGCTCCCTGTTTCGCAGTTCCGCCTGGTTGCGGAGGGTGAGCACCAGTATGACCAGTGCTGTGAACGCGACGAGTGTGATGGCTACCGGGATAAAGCCCGTCACGATGCCGCTGCCGATGTCGGAAAAGGGGATTGTGATCAGGCCGACCAGGTGCAGGATGCCAAGAACCGTCGAGATGAGCACCACGACGATGCTGACGGCAAGCGTCTTCACGATGCAATCAGTTGTTCAAACCGTGACGCGATGTCCGGGTCCGAGTACAACGCGCCAAAGTCCGTTTCCGTCCTGGCCTGTACACGCAAAGGGGGAGAGACAGTCACCGCCTGCCGCAGAGCTTCAAATGCCTCTGTCGTCTGGCCGAGTCGGCTTTGTGCCCTGGCCTTGTGGAAGAGCGCGTCCGCGAAGCCGGGTCGCAGGACGACGGCGCGGTCAAATGCGGCAACAGCATCACGAAACTGCTCCAGTCGTGCAAGTGCGACACCCCGACCGTAGTGCGCTTCCGGGATGTCTAACCGAAGGCGCAGGCAACGCTCAAAGGCGTCTGCCGCATCTTCAAACTGCCCCATGCGGGAGTAGGTAACGCCACGGTTGTAGTGCGCGCGGGCAAAGGCAGGACGAAGGTTGATGGCCCGATCATAGGATTGCAGGGCCTCGTCATTGCGGCCCACGAGGGCAAGCGCGTTGCCGAGATCGTTGTGCAGATCGGGGTTGTCGGACAGGTATGTTCGGGCGTTCTCAAAGCCGACGATGGCATCATCAAGCCGGCCGGAATCAGATAGGGCTCGTGCGCGGTCATAGATTGTGTCGCCATCCTGTCCGTTGATGCGCAACACGGAATCGAAGTCCCGAATGGCATCCTCAAATCTGTCCATCTCAGCAAGGACATTGCCACGGCCGGCCAAAATCGCCGGTTCGCTTTCCCCGCTCGCGGACGCCAACGCGTCATAGATCTGAAGGGATTCGCGTAATTCACCGTCCCGCTGCAACGAGACGGCATATAGCAAGCGAATCTGGGGATCTTCCGGCAGTTCCCGCAGCGCCTGCCTGTATGCGGCCGCCGCTCGGTCATCCTCTCCAATTGCGAGGTAGGCGTTGCCACGGAACACCCAGTCCTGCGCCGAGAAAGTTTCGAGAACTTCAGAACGCTCTAGCAAGAGACGCACTTCCGGTCGCAGGTGCGCCTGCAACGCATTTGGCGAGGCGGCATCCCGCGAAGAAGGGGCCCGGCTCCTCAGCGCTCGCTGGGCCCGCCATGCCTCTTCATGCGATTCATACATCCGGCGGAGGCGCTCAGCTTCCTCGTTGTCCCCGCGCCGTTCCGCAGAGGCAATCTGCCGCTCAAAGCTACGCCAGAAGTCCTGCTCCACCTCCGCATGAACTTCCTCGGAATCAGCAACGTCAGCAACAGCCGAGTCCGGCGGCGATTCGTTCCTGCCGGGCTCAGACATTCCGCGAAAGAGGTTGCTAAAGAATTTCCTGCGCCATTCCAGCACTGCTATGGCGATAAGTAACGCCCCGGCAAGCACACCCATAACCGGCATTAAGTCCTGCATATAGGAAAAAGGGTACTCCCCATATGTGATGACGGCAACACGACAGGACATAACAGAGTGCGGGCGAGGACATATGAATGTGCCACATAGAGTTGCGGGATAAGTACGTGTGTTCTTATCTTTCGTCCATTGAATGCGGCTCTGACAGCACACCCAGGGAGGTGAATCGAATGGCGCTCACATTGACGGAAGCAGCCAAGCTCTCCAGCGACGTCCTGTTGCAGGGCGTGATAGAAACCGTGATCAAGGACAGCCCTGTTCTCCAATCGCTGCCTTTCATCGAGATTGTCGGGAACGGTCTCACCTACAACAGGGAAAAGGCCGCGCCGACGGTCAGTTTCTACAGCGTTGGCGATTCGTGGGCGGAAAGTACGCCGACGTTCACCCAGTTGACGGCGACGCTCTCCATCCTGGGCGGCGATGCGGACGTGGACAACTACCTTGCGACGACGCGTTCCAACATCCAGGACCTTGAGGCGGCTGTTGTGCAGCTGAAGGCTCGGGCTATCCAGCACACGTTCGAGGACACATTCATCAACGGAAACACGGATACGGACGAAGACTCGTTCGATGGCGTTGATGTCCTGGCAACGGGCGCTCAGGCCCTCACGATGGGTCAGAACGGCGGCACATTGACCCTGGACAAGCTCGATGAACTCATCGACACGGTCAAGGGCGGGAAGCCGGACATGATCCTGATGAGCCGCCGTTCGCGTCGCAAGCTCAACTCGCTCGGCCGCGCGTCCGGTTCCGGAATCGTGGTGTCAGACCGCGATGAGCTCGGCCAGATGGTGCAGTACTACGACGGCATCCCGGTGGGCGTGAATGATTGGATCTCCGATGCGCAGACTGTGGGGACCAGCTCGGACTGCTCCACTGTTTTCGCCTTTCAAGCCGGTGAGGGCAGTCTCGTCGGGCTTACATCCCCCGGGGGATTGCAGGTGGAACGCGTCGGCAACCTGGAGACAAAGGATGCGGCGGACGCGGGTGAAGTGGTACGTGAGCCTTGCCCTGTTCAACACGGCGAAGCTCGCCAAGCTTACCGGGGTTCGCAACTGAATTCCCGGTTCGCGATCATCTCAGAAATACGCCCACAGTCGGTTTCCGCGTTCCGGTGTGGGCGACCAACCAGGAATCTTGTAGGACTCGGCCCGGGATAGAAGGACAGAAAATGAGCACGCTGGGACAGGTGCGGGAGCGCGTTCGGCGCGATCTGCACGACGAGGACGCCAACAGCTATCGCTGGACAGACGATGCGTTAAATCGCCACATCGAGCGAGCGCTGGCCAAAGTCTCCAAGGTCGCGCCGCATGAGAAGACGGTCTCAAGGGGACTGACAAGCGGAAGCCGGGAGGTTTCGGTTGCGGACCTGAGTGATCGCGTTGTCGTTGAGGCCGTCGAATATCCCGTGGGCAAGCAACCGCCGTCACGCGTGCGCTTCAATCAATGGGGCGACACGCTCTTGTTGAACCTGCCCGGCGAGCCGAAGGCCGGTGAGAGCGTCACTGTGTACTACGGGGCGCTTCATCGGCTGACAGACTCCGCGTCCACCCTGCCCGAGGCGCTGGAGGAGCTGGTGATCACCGGCGCGGCGGCGTACGCAGCGCTGGAATGGGCAGCGTATGCGGTCAATCGCCTCAACGTCGGCGGACAGGACGTGTGGCGGCAGTACCTGACTTGGGCGGAGGAGCGGATGGCCGATTTTGAGCTGCAACTGGCGCGAATCGGCCGGCGTTCCGGCTTTCGCCCGCGAAAGCTCTTCCACCCGGAAGACGACGGCGAACTCTAGGCCATCCGGACTCAGCAGTACTATCGACTCCCTGGTGACCATATATGCATTCGCTATCTGAAACACTGTTGGCGGCGCAACGCGACCGCGCGGCGGTTCCATACGTACATGCCACGCTCGCAGAGCGGTGGGGCGGCGTAACGCAGCTCCGGTGGGAACGGCTTACCTCCGGGCGGGAGTCGGACGGACCACATGCCGCCGTCATAACGTCCGGCGGCTCACTGATTCGCATCCGTGCTCAGGTCAACCCGAACGGCCTCTTTGTCCAGCGAACCGCTTCACCGGGACCGGATACGCCGTTCGGAATGTGGCAGAACCTCGGAGAGCCCGCCGCCGCCGGAGGCGTGGCAGTCACTGAGATTGACGGACAGATTCATGTCTTTGACGTTGCAGTCAATCAGCGGACAATTCGCGAGCGAACGAGCCGAGACGACGGTTTGACCTTTGGCTCGCCGCGCACGGTCGCAACGGCGGCGGCGAATGTCGCCTCCCTTGCGGCGGCGTCCGGCGCGGGCGGCGGGGCGCTGCTGCTCTACGCGGAGTCAACAGGCATCGTTCGTTCGATTGCAAGAACGGCAGGAACATGGTCGTCGCCCTCCGCTTGGACCAACTCGTTGAGGACAGTGGACGGCATCGCCTGCGCTGACATCGACGGTGATTGGGCGGTTGTGGCGTGCGGGACACTGTCAAACGGATCGTCAGGTGTATGGACGTGCACCCTTGGCGCAGGATCGTCTCAGACGGCGGGAGCATGGTCGATGCTGCGTGAAGTGATCGCCTCGGCGCCGGGTGCTGATGTGACGTATCGGGATCCGGGCGTCTGCGCGGCGGACGGGCCACGCATCAGCTTTGTCGAGGCATATGGCGGAGCAGCCGGCTACTTACAGACGATGACAACGCATGCTGCGGCGGGCACGAGCTTTCGCGACCATCGTTGGCGCGAGTCCACGCCGTTCGGCCAGATTGGAGGCACAGGGCCTGCCTTGGCCGCTGAGGCCTCCTTTGCGTGGCTGACGACGCCGTCCGAGGTGTGGCGAGCGCACATCGGCACGCCGTCCATCGATATTTCCGGGTCTGTCATAGCTGCGGACATGAAAGAGACCCCTCGCGGAGCTTCTTTAACAGTCGTATTGGCAGAGGGGCCACAGCTTGATTCGTCAGTTACCGTGGGCTCCGGCCCATTGGGTCATGAACTCAGCATTGCGTGGGGATATGAAACGGGAGCGGGGCGTGAGACGGGCCAGGCGCAACGCTACTGGGTGCGGGAGGTAAGGCGCGAGACGCGGCGGGGCAGCCTTATATCGGTGTTGGAGGCGGAGGATCCGTGGTGGTTTATGGCCAAGATGCGGGCGCGGCGTCAACTCACGTGGCCCGCGCACTCGGCATCTGTGTGGAACATCCTGAGCCAACTACTCACGATGGCCGGTATGTCCACGACGCTAGCACGCTCAAGCCCCGCCATCGTGGCCACCTATCCCGCCATCACAATCTCTCCGAACGAGAGCCTTGCGGTTGCCATCAACCGCCTGATGTCGCGCGTGCCGGATGTACTGCGTTTTTCGGATGGCGTGCTCGAGGCAATCCGTACGCGTGAGACTGACCCTGCCGTCTATTTCTATGGGGAGCCAGGCGACCATGCGCTGCTGGACGTCGCGCGTTCATCCGCCCTTTTCCCCGTTAACCACGTGCAAGTCTACGGGCGCGGAACAATCGCCCAATCGGTCAATCAGCGGGAGATGGAATCTGTGGGTAGTCTCCTGGTGCAGGTCGTCGATCGCTCTCTGACTACGCCGGAGGTGGCGGCCACCAGAGCAGACGCCGAACTGCGTTCTCGTGGCATCCTGCAGCCCTTTGCACGCATCACGGTTCCCGTGAACGCCGGGCAGCAACTGCATGACGTCGTGTCCATCACCGCGCCGTCAGTGGGGTGGGCATCGGAGCGGCTACGTGTTGCAGGTCTGAGGACGCGTTACGACATCGGCAGATCTCAGCCGGTGTATCAGCAGGACATTGAGCTGGGCGGAGTGTAGGCATGGAACTGAGGCGTGGCACACTCAGGGGCTTCTATTCGTCGTCATTCACGGCGGACGTTCAGTTGGACGGGAGCGTGCCGACGTGGCTGACGGGAGCGCTCATCAGCCGGGCCATCCCCTCTTCGGAGATGTTGGCCGAGCGATCCTGCATCGTGGCCTTCGCGTCAGACCCGTCCGACCCCACTGAGGCTGTGGTCATCGCGGTCTACACATAGCCGGTTGCGAGGTTGCGCCGACCCTATTGGGGGACGCTGAGACAGGGACGGATGATGGCGCTTCCACCGATGGCGACGTGCGGCGACCTCTGCGCGATCTCCGCAGCCTCCTGCAAGGATTCCGCGTTGATGATCAGATAGCCGCCAATGCCAATTTCCTCGGGCACATAGTCATTGACGCCATCTTTATCGACCACCTTGCCGCCGGGCTCCAATGGTCTGCCGGAAGCCAGCGCGCCGGAAGCCACCAGGCCGCCCAGCCACGCCTGCCACTCACCCATATATGCCTGTGTTTGTTCATCTCCATCCTGCGGGTCCAAAGCGCGACCCACGGTCAACACGAGAAACTGCTTCACAACTACCTCCATCCGCGTTGAAGCCGTCTATTGCGGAGCGACGGCCGGTCGGCCTGCCGCGCCTGTATAGTATCCGCATGATTCTGTTCAAGGAGCCGAGTGCTCAACTGATTCTGCGGGGCGAGAAATCGCAGGCGCGCAAGCTGTGGGCAAAGGCGCGGGCGAAGGAGGGCGCAGAGCACCTGCTCTATCGCCGCCCGCCGATGACCGGCGAGAAGCCGTTTGCCAAGATTCTCGTGACGCGAGTGTGGAAGCAGCGCATCGGCGATATGGCGCTTGCGGAGGCGCTGGCCGAGGGCTGGCCGGACAAGGCGGCGTGGATCGAGCAGTTCAGCGAGGGGAAGAAGTTCAACAGCCCCGTGGACGAAGTGGAGGTCTACGCGCTGGAGTTCGAGGTTATCGAACGGTTCGAGGAACCGGCCTCTACCTAGACGCGCGAAAGCTACTCCGGCGAATCAGCTCGCAAGATTAGGACAGGGACGCTGGCACGGCGTATGACGCGGCCCGAGACACTGCCCGCGATGAGATCGCTCACCTTGCCTGCGCCGTGGCGACCTATCGCAATGATGTCACAGCCGTTGGCCTCGGCCACCTCGAGAATCACATCCGGCGTCGGGCCCCATTCCACCATGGTGGTCACCGTGAAGCCGTAGTTCTCAAGATCTTCCTTGACTGAGCTGACAATCTCGTCCGCCTCTGTACGAGCCTGCTGTTCAATGCCTTCGAGGTCTTCACGGGACGGAAGGCGCGGGACGAACCCGAGCCGGATGGAGGATGGTCCGGGCATCCTGAGGTGAGCCACATGAAGCACGGTGATTTGGACGGTGGCCGCTATGCCGCTGAACAGCTTGCCCAGCCACTCAACGGACGACACATCCTGGCCGGATCCGTCTACCGCCAGCAGTATGTTCGTCACGGATTATTCCTTCCGCTTCCGTCCATGCCTTATCGGGGGCCGCCGCTCTACCAGCCGAGACGAATCCCTACTGTGCGGCGCGGCGGCGCCTGAGCCTGCTCATGATGAAGCCGGCGGCGATACCGATGACAGGAGCGGCCGTCAGCAGAGCCAGGGAACCGATGACGAGCCAGTGGGTGTAGTCATATCCAAAGATCATAATGCTTGCCTTTACGCCTGGGGCTTTGCCGATTCCATGGTACTCCAGTTCGTGATGGCGGCACGTTTGAGGGGGGTGGTGGAGCGTGCTATCATTCCGCATCGGGATGGAGCAATGGGGAGAGGGCGGCGTGCCGACGCTGGAGTTCGCAGGAAAGCACCTCATCACGCAGCATCATCGCATGGTGCCCATTCGTAATCTGGTGCCTGATCCCTCAAAATCCGTGCCCTCCAAGAACACCGGTACTGATTCGTCGCTAGACGACAACCTGATTATCCACGGCGACAACCTCCACGCCCTCAAAGCCCTCCTCCCACGCTATGCCGGCCGTGTCAATTGCATCTATATCGATCCGCCGTACAACACGGGCAACGAGAACTGGGCCTACAACGACAACGTCAACAACCCGCAGATAAAGGAATGGCTCGGCAAAAACGTCGGTACTGACGACTTGGAACGACACGACAAATGGCTCGCCATGATGTGGCCACGCCTTACCCTGTTGCGTGAACTACTCGCAGACAACGGTGTCATCTTCGTCTCAATAGACGATAACGAGCAGCACCACTTGCGGATGATGCTAGATGAGGTTTTTGGCGAGGAAAACTTCGTTGCCAACATAGTGTGGAACCACAGAAAGTCAAGCCAGAACGACATTGATGTTTCGCTATCACACAATCATGTGGTTTGCTATGCGCTATCAAGACCATCGTTCTCCTTCAACGCCGGCGGCATAGATGAAAGTAAGTTCAGCAACCCTGATAATGACCTTCGGGGCCCATGGGTAGCGGATCCGATGGACGCGCCTAACGTTCGCCCAAATCTGACATACGAAATTACGAACCCAAATACGGGCAAGGTTTATTTGCCACCGCTAGGAAGATGTTGGCGTTTCACTCAAGAAAAGTATGTAGCGGCATTTAATGACGGCCGTATTGTATTTGGCAAGACTGGCCGGGCAGGTCCGCAGCACAAGCGGTTTCTATCTGAAGCTCAAGCAAGAGGAACTAGCATCTCCACGATATGGGATGATGTAGGAACTGCAACAGAGGCAACGCAGGAACTACAGCGGATATTCGAACAGCGGCAGGTTTTCTCTACCCCCAAGCCTTCAGCGCTCCTAAAGAAAATTGTCCAATCTGCCACGAACAATGACTCTATCGTCCTAGATTCATTCGCTGGAAGCGGAACCACTGCGCATGCAGTCCTCGCACTAAATAAAGAGGACGGTGGCAACCGTAAGTTCATCCTAGTCGAATGTATGGAGTATTCGGACACCATCACAGCGGAGCGCGTCCGGCGGCTCATTCACGTACTGCACGCTGGGCGAGGCAATCGAGTTGGACAAGGTTCTTACAGGCGAGAGTCTCCCCACCTTCAATGATCTGGCAGCCGCTTTGCTCTGGACGGCCGCTGTCGTCAGGGACGAGCACCGCGAACTCGCACCACAAAACGACGACGGCCTGTTCTACCAGACAGAAGACGCGGATTACTACATGCTCTATAAGCCGGACATCGAGTGGCTTCAGAGCAAGAAGGCCAACCTCCATGAAGAGCGCGCCAAGCGTATCCATGACACGGGGAAAAAGGCGGTCGTTTTCGCTGCGGACAAGTATATGAGCCAACGCTTTCTCACTGACTTGGACATTTCTTTCTGCCAGCTTCCGTACGAACTCTTCATCAAGGCGTGAGGCAGCCATGGAACTTAAGGAGTATCAGACCCGCGCCCTGGATGCCCTCACGCGGTGGCGTGAACAATTGGCGGCCTCCGAGAAGAGATTGTCTCAGCTAATCACGCGCAGTCCTGAACTCGTTGAACCGGGAGATTACAATCATCCACTGCGCGCATGGCAAAAGCTGGCTGATAATGGCGACGTCCCGTTTCCCAATAGGCCCTATGTTGAACGCACCGACGCGATGAAGCGTCCAATTCCACACATCTGCTTCAGGGTGCCGACGGGCGGCGGCAAAACGCTGCTCGCCACGGTCGCCATCGAACGGCTGAATATTTCCCGTGGACTGGTTCTGTGGATGGTGCCGTCCAACGCAATCTTTGCGCAAACGAAGGCCGCGCTGAAGAACCTTGAGCACCCGTATCGGCAGGCGCTTGAGCGTGCCAGTGGGGGGAATTTCAGATTTCTTGAGAAGAATACTCCCTTTGATGAGCCCATGCTCGCAGACTCTCTGTGTGTGATGCTCATATCCTTACAGTCAGCCAATCGCAAGAACAATAAAGAGTTCCTCAAGATACATCAGAGTTCTGGCGCCTATATGTCTTTCTTCCCGGACATTGACGACAAGGACGGCCACACGAAACTGCGGGGGGAGAACCCCGACCTTGAACCACACGGCGCAGATGAGCGCATCACACACAGCCTCCACAATGTCATTAAGCTCAAGCGGCCTCTGATTATTCTGGACGAGGCGCATAAGGCGTATGGGCAGCAGGGCAACGACAGCGATGAGTACAGGGATACCATCAGCAACATGAATCCCCGTATGATCATTGAACTATCAGCCACGCCCAAAATGACAAGGAGCAACATCCTTGTCGACGTACCCGGGTCGGACCTCAAGACGGAAGAGATGATCAAGCTGCCAATAGAGGTACGCTCGGAGGAGAACGTTGATTGGCGCAACACTTTGGACAAAGCACGTGCCAAACTGGATGAGCTCCACGGGGCGGCTAAACCACTGGACCATAATGAACGCCGGTACATCCGTCCGATCGCCGTCGTGCGGGTGGAGCGCACCGGCAAGGATCAGCAGGACGGCGAACACGTTCATGCCTATGACGTACGCGACCACCTCATAAAAAGTGGCGTTCCGGAATGTGGCATCGCAATCAAATCGGCACAGGAGGATAACCTCGGACAAGAAGACCTGTTGTCCCGCAACTCCGAGATAACCTGGATTATCACAAAGGATGCCCTGAAAGAAGGCTGGGATTGCCCCTTTGCGTACGTCCTGGTTCTCCTTGACCGGACGACGGCGCCAACGGCCATCACACAAATGGTGGGGCGGGTCATGCGCCAGCCGGATGCGCGCCTGACTGGCCAAGAAAGTCTGGACAGGTCCTATGTCTATTGCGGATACACTGATGTCGATCTCGCGGTGAAACGTGTCAAGACCGGTCTCGAACTGGAAGGGATGGGGGACCTCCATCAAAACGGTAGCGTCGTGCTTGGCTCGTCCCTCAGTTCGCCCGTGAAAACCCTCACCGTGCAGCGTCGTCAACAGTTCCGTCACGTAGAGATATTCCTGCCCAAAGTCCGTCATCGCTCATTCGACGGTGGCTGGGAGGAGTTGGACTATCGGCGACATATTTTGCCTGAAATTGACTTGGGCATCATCGGGGCGCCAGAGCCGCAAAGCGCCCATGCGAACCAACCGCGAGAGGAGACCAGTATTGTCGATCTGGATGCAACTGGCATAACCGAAAAGAGTTACGGCAATCAACCCCTGGACGTGGACGAAAGCGTAAACATTGCCTGGTACGCTCGGCACATCTCTGATGTGCTACCCAATCCATTTCAGGCGGCACGTATCGTTCAGGACACGATTAAACGCATGCGCAACGCGAAGCAAAACGACAGCGAGATCTACGCCCAGCGGAATCCGCTCGTGGTGCAACTCCGCAGCCACGTTAAGGCCGAGTTGGACAAGCAAGCCGAACAAATTTTTCTGAAGAAGATCGAGAGCGGTGACATCCAGTGCAATCTGGAAACGACCGACCACAACTACCGTATGCGTCCGTCCCTCAAAGTGCCCGTCCCCGAGGATGCAACTCAGCTACAGCATCATGGGGAGCCAGTCCAATTGCCACTCTTTGAAAAGACCTACGCCCACCAATACAACAATGACGAGCGCAGTTTTGCCCTCTATCTTGACCAGGCCAAAGCGTTGCAGTGGTGGCATCGTGTAGCCGTTCGTCAGGACGGTGAATATTTTCTCCGGGGCTGGCGCCAGGATCGGATCTGGCCGGACTTCGTCGCCGTGATGAATGCGAAGAGCGACAAACCCGGGCTGCTTATCTTTGAAACCAAGGGCACACATCTCGAGGGCCACGAGGATACCGACTACAAGAAGCGCGTCCTCAAGGCCTTGCAGGACTCCTATAACGCCGGCACCATGACCGTGCATAATGGCCCAGCGAAGGGCATCTTCCGGCTAGTCTTCTTCAGGGAAGGATTCCCCGACGCCGAGACGGCCTTTAGAGAACTCCAAGCCGCCTACGCCTAACACCCCATCCTCCTGCTCGCCCTGAGCCCGTCGAGGAGCATTCTTCCGAACGCATGTTGCAATGCCGCACAAGGCATGGTACCGTCGTCAGAACGCGCGTTCGTTGTCGGTGAGTGTGACGCGCCGGGTGGAGGTGTTGGTATGACGTTGGCACAGGTGCGCAGCTGCGCGGTTGTTGGTCTTGAGGGTTCTATTGTTGAGGTGGAGGTGGACATCGCGCCCGGGCTGCCCGCTTTCACGATCGTGGGGCTGCCGGACACGGCCGTCCAGGAGGCCCGGGAGCGAGTACGCGCGGCTATCAGGAATTCCGGGTTTGAGTTTCCTCAGCGTCGGATCACGGTCTCCCTCGCTCCCGCAGACCTCAAGAAGAATGGGACGTCTTATGATCTGCCCATAGCGGCCGGTATCCTGATCGGCTCCGGGCAGGCGGGGGCGCAATTCTCGCTGGATGAGGTCGGTTTCCTTGGCGAGCTTTCGCTTGAGGGGCAGGTGCGCCACACGCAGGGTGTGTTGCCGATGACGGCGCTGGCGAGAGAGGGCGGACTAACGCAGATTGTTGTACCGGCTGTCGACACGCCGGAAGCTGCGCTCGTCGACGGCATTGAGGTGCTGCCCGCGGGCAACCTGCGAGAACTTGTGGAGCACATCAGCGGTGAACAGACATTCCGCCCGTTCTACCAGACGGAGCCGCCGGCAGACCCGGGCGGGACGGCAGCCATCGACGGATTTGATATGTCGCTCGTCCGCGGGCAGGAGAACGTGAAGCGGGCATTAGAGGTTGCGGCGGCTGGCGGCCACAACCTGGTGATGATGGGGCCGCCGGGGAGCGGAAAGACGCTGCTCGCGCGCTGCCTGCCGTCCGTTCTTCCTACGATGACGCGGGATGAATCCTTGGACGTGACGAAGATCTACAGCGTGGCAGGCCTGCTGCCGCCGGAGCGACCACTCATCTCTGCCCGTCCGTTCCGGTCCCCGCACTACACAGTTTCCAACGCGGGGCTGGTGGGCGGTGGACATTGGCCGCGGCCAGGCGAGATCACGCTTTCCCATCGCGGTGTCCTGTTCCTCGATGAGATGCCTGAGTTCGGACATCACATCCTGGAGGTTCTCCGGCAGCCGCTGGAGGACAAGGCGGTCACGATCAGTCGCGCTCAGGGGTCGATCACCTTCCCGGCGAATTTCATGCTTGTCGGCGCGATGAACCCCTGCCCATGCGGATTCTACGGTGACGTTGTGAAGGCGTGTTCTTGCAGCCCATCGACCATTGACCGCTACCAGCGCCGCATCAGCGGGCCGCTGCTGGACCGCATCGACATCTTTGTGGACGTGCCGCGCGTGGAGTACGAGAAGCTGACAGATGACCGGATAGGTGAGACGTCAGCGGTCGTGCGGAGCCGCGTGGAGGAAGCGCGGACGCGACAACGGGCACGCTTCGGCAGTTCGCCCGGCGTGTTGACCAACGCGGACATGGGGCCGGTGGAGGTGCGGGAGTACTGCGGGCTGGATGATGCGTCGCATGGGCTTCTGCGAGCGGCGATGCAGCAACTGCACTTGAGCGCTCGAGGCTTTCACCGCATTCTCAAGCTGGCGCGGACGATTGCGGACCTGGCTGAAGAGCCAACCATCACATCTCGCCATTTGAGCGAGGCGCTTCAATATCGGCCGCGAGAGCTGGGCGCGGCAGCGTAGAGGCGTTACGTCACGCGGATGGGGTGCGGGACGGGCTGGTTGAAGAGATAGCCCTTCTCGTTGAAGGGCACGTGATTGGGCTGGGTGTTACCAGCGGAGTCGGTGGCGCGCGTCATGATTGTGTGCTCGCCTGCCTCGGCATCCCAAGTGAACTCAAACTTGACCCAGGAGTAATCGGGTTGCGGGGTGGCCAGCACGGCATCATGCCACGTCCGCCCGCCGTCCGTGCTCCACTCAACCCGAGAGATAGGGCCGGCGGGTGAATGCGCGTAGCCGTGGATGCGATGTTGGCCTTGTTCAAGTTGCGCCGGCCACGGCAAGGCGAGCGCACTCTTGATGACCTGCATCGTCACGGGTTTGCCGCGAGCTTCGCCTTCCGGCGGGTAGTCGTCTCCGATGAGCACGTACGAAGTTGTGTTGTTGCGCGTCCATAGTTTCTCTGAGGACACAACGATCCTGCCAAGCCACTTGATGTGGGAACTCCCCACCCAGCCCGGCACGACGGCGCGCAGGGGAAAGCCATGATCCTTCGGCAGAGGCTCGCCGTTCAGCGAGTAAGCCAATACTGTGTCAGCATTCATCGCCTTGTCGACGGGCAAGACATAGCGAAAGCCGTTCTCAGGTGCTTCGGTATCCAGACCAACCAGCAGCACACTCACCGCAGCATCATTGATACCGGCGAGCGTCAACACGTCTCGCAGCGACACTCCGGTCCACTCTCCGTTCCCAATCGCGCCCGTCATCCACTGTGTGCCCGTGGGCTGTCGGCCCTGCAGTAGGCCGAACATGGCACGGTGATTTCCGGCGCATTCCAGGTAGGAGATGTACGTTTGGCTGGGCAACCTCTGCAATTCCTCGAATGAGAGTTGTATCGGCTCTGCTATGGCATCGCCTTCTACAGACAGTTGCCAGTTGGAAACATCGACTATGGGTGTTGGTCCGTTGTTTCGGACGAAGAAGTACTCGTTGGGCGTAATCAGGCCCTGTATGTTCTCCAGCCGAGCCTCCAGGCCTATGTCGTCGCGTCGGATAAACGGCGCAGGATCCTTGAAAAGCAGCCGCTGCCGGAGGGCAGTCGCCGTCGGATCAGCCGTTTGCCCGTTGAAGAGGTTGCCGGAGCATGCAGCGATGACAAGCGCACTGCCGCCAACAATCAGCAGGCGCAGGAATTCTCGCCGATCCATTCCGGTCGCTCTGGCATATTTCCATAGCGACTCGTCGTCCGGTTCTGTTCCGGCGTGTTCCGTGCTGTTATATGTCATTGGGTTATTGGGCAGCGTGTTTGCCTGACTCCCATATTGTGCCGTATATGTTCAGTTGGGCGAGCTTGACCGCAATAGGGGCTTGTAGCTACGATATTGTGTCAAAAGTCACAAAGTAGAGTTCATTTTGACGCCGCTGAACATTGTCGGCGGCGCAGCAGGCACAGACAAGGCTGAACAACCATGACAAGCACAAACGGAACGACACTGACCCTTGAGGGCGAGCGACGAGAGGCGCTGGGCCGCCATGTGAAAGCCCTTCGGCGTGAGGGCATCACACCGGCCAATCTCTATGGCCGCGGCGCAGAGTCCGTCAGCTTCCAAGCCGAGAGCCGGGCGCTGGACAGGCTGGTCACGGACGGCGGGCGCGGCTCACTTGTTGAGCTGACCATCGATGGGGAGAAGCACCAGACCCTGCTGCGCACCCTTCAGCGCCATCCGGTGACACGTGCGATCATGCACGCTGACTTTTATATCGTGGAAATGAACCGGGCCGTGCAGACGACGGTTCCTGTGCACCTGGTTGGCGACGCTCCGGCTGCGCGGCTGCCGGGGGCGGTTATCACGCACCTGACACACGAGGTGACCATCGAGTGCCTGCCCGCCAACATCCCGTCGGCGGTGGAGCTGGATGTGTCCGAGCTGGAGGAGCTGGAGACGGCTTTGTACGTCTCGGACATCGCAGCGCCGGAGGGCGTTGAGGTCCTGACTGACGGCGAGACGATCATCGTTCGGGCGACCCACTCACGCGTCACGGCGGCCATGGCGGCTGAGGACGCCGAGGCAGAGGCCGAGCTGGAGGAAGGCGCAGCAGAGGCCGCTGCACCCGCAGAGGATTCCTCGGGCGACGAGTAGGCTGCTCCGCGGACTTTACCCCTTCGCCCTCTCTCGACAAGAGAGGGCAGCCTACGGTTGGCGATTCCGGCGCCGGTTGCACCCCCGTGTTCAAGATTCCCACTTTCGCGGGAATGATGGCGGGTGTTATGGACGATTTGGTTGGCACAATTGTGGCTTTAGATTCCTTGGCTGCGCTCGGAATGACAGCGGTGGGGGGCGGCGCTATGCGCCGCTGTTCTGGATTCCCGTGTCAAGCACGGGAATGACGAGGGGCTCGCCCTTCGGCCGCACTCAGGGGGACTGTGAGCGGCGGCGGTCGCCGGGATGTCAGGCGAAGCGTTAAGAGGATGCCCGTGGACGGCGTGGGGACGGGAAAGACGCGGGTTACGCTCCAACTACGCTCAGGGTGAACGGAATCTCAATTTCTGGTAGAATAGATGCAGGTAGCGGCCGTATCTGCGACAGGCGTGGACTCGTATCTGAATCGGCTCTGCGGAAGGGTGTGGATCGGACGCAAAGGCGCGGGAAGAGGCAGGCGACAGACGCGGCGGTTCGCGGTACGCATATAGGCAACGTACATATAGTGAACCTGCGACCACCCTGGATTCGCATTATTGCCGCTCACTAAAGGGGTGAACTAGATGGTAGAACGGTCGGAACGGCGCGAAGCAGCCGCGACTGACACGTCCGAGTACACGTCACGCAATATCGAGGTCCTCGAGGGGCTTGAGGCGGTGCGCCGCCGCCCCGGCATGTACATCGGCTCCACAGATGAGCGGGGCCTGCACCACCTGATCTATGAGATCGTCGACAACGCCGTCGACGAGGCGATGGCGGGCTATTGCGATCGTATTATCGTGACAATTCTTGCCGATGGCTCGGCGCGTATCGACGACAACGGTCGCGGCGTGCCGATTGACAAGCATCCGCAGACGGGCCTGACCGGCCTCGAGACCGTTATGACCACGCTGCACGCGGGCGGCAAGTTCGGCGGCGGCGGGTACAAGGTGTCCGGCGGACTGCACGGCGTCGGCGCGTCGGTCGTGAATGCGCTCGCGGAAAACCTGCGGGCGGAGGTGCGGCGAGACGGGAAGACATACATGCAGGAATACTCGCGGGGCAACGCGGTGGCGCCGGTTGAGCCCATCGGCCCTGCGGACGATACGGGCACCACGGTCTGGTTCAAGCCGGACCCACAGATTTTCATGCAGGACACATCGTTTGAGTTCCCCACGCTGGCGGCGCGTTTCCGGGAGATGGCGTACCTGAACCCGGGGCTGGAGATTCGTTTCGTCGATGAGCGGACGGAGAACGAGACGACATTCTATTTCGAGGGCGGCATCCGCTCACTGGTGCGGCATATGAACGCGGCGCGGACGGCAATGCACCAAACGCCCATCTACGTGGAGAGGGACATCGACGGCACACACGTCGAGGTTGCTCTCCAGTACAACGACGGTTTCCAGGAGAACGTTTTCGGATTTGCAAACTGCATCCACACGGTGGACGGCGGGACGCACCTGACCGGTTTCCGCGCGGCGTTGACCCGCGCGATGAATGACTATGGCCGCAAGTTCAAGCTCATCAAGGACGGCGACAGCAACCTGCAGGGCGAGGACGTGCGCGAGGGCATCGCGGCAGTTATCAGCGTCAAGCTTGCTGAGCCGCAGTTCGAGGGGCAGACGAAGGGCAAGCTGGGCAACGCCGAGGTCAAGAACCAGGTTGAGAGCACGCTGGCCGAGGGTCTGTCCACGTACCTGGAGGAGCACCCGCAGGACGCGCGCCGCATCCTGGAGAAGTGCAGGAATACCGCCGTCGCGCGGGAGGCCGCGCGCAAGGCCAAGGAGAGCGTGCAGCGCAAGGGCCTGCTTGAGTCCACCACCCTGCCCGGCAAGCTGGCCGACTGCTCTGACAAGAATCCTGACAACTGCGAGATCTTCCTCGTTGAGGGTGATTCCGCCGGCGGTTCCGCCAAGGGCGGGCGTGATCGGCGCTTCCAGGCCATCCTGCCCCTGCGTGGCAAGATCCTGAACGTTCAGAAGGCGCGGCTCGACAAGGTGTATGGCCACGAAGAGATCAAGGCCATCGCGTCGGCGTTGGGCGTCGGTTTCGGCGGCATCAACGGCCACGCGAATGGGAACGGCAACGGCGCGGAAGAGGCAGAGATCGACGAGAACGACGGTCTGGACCTCTCCAAGCTGCGCTACAAGAAGGTCATCATCATGACGGACGCGGACGTGGACGGGGCACATATCCGCACCCTGCTGCTGACGCTGTTCTATCGGCATTTCCAGCCACTGCTCCGCGCGGGCAATATCTACATCGCGCAGCCGCCGCTGTACCGTGTGCAGATCGGCCGCAACGACATTCACTGGCTGTATTCAGACCAGGAGAAGAACGACACTCTGACCAACCAGGCGCTCAAGGACCTGACGATCCGCGAGAGTTCCGAACAGGACACGGAGATCCTCTACACGGAGGCGCAGGTGCGAGACGTGCTGCCATCCGTGCAGCGGCTGGGGCGGGCAATGACCGACCTGCAGTCGAATGGCTATCCGTGGCCGCTGCTGACAGCGACGGCGCTGACCGTGCGCACGGGCGAGCGTGATCTCTCCACCGAAGAGACACTGCAGGAGTTGATGCGGGCGCTGCAGGACTTGGGCAACGTGCGCATCCTGGAGTTCCAGTACGACGATACGCCCATCGCTCCGCCACCCACGCCAACGACGCCCACCGGGATGCCGGACGCGCAGCAACCGTCGCTGCTCGATTTCGGCGGTGAGCCCACCGAGGCGCAGGACGAGGCATCGACGGACGATGTTGACGCGAATACCACATTCCCTGCAAAGAACGAGACGTACCTCCTGATCCAGGACACGGAGAGCGGCCGCACACTGCGGCTTGATCACGATTTCTTCAACGAGGACGCGGCGCAACGAATGACGGAGCTGGCCACGGCGCTGAGCGATCACCTGCCCAAGGTTGGGACAGTGTACAAGCGGGAGCGGGCCGTGGGGCGGCTGAACTCCATGATCGACCTCACGGAGATCGTTGAGGACGTGTCGACGCGGGGCGTGGGCATCCAGCGGTACAAGGGTCTGGGCGAGATGAATCCCACGCAGTTGTGGGAGACGACGCTGGATCCGGAGTCCCGGACACTGTTCAAGGTTGAGATTGAGGACGCGCAGCAGGCGGCGGAGTTGTTCGAGATGCTGATGGGCGAAGAGGTCCGACCTCGGGCGAACTTCATCCGGACGCACGCGCAGGAGGTCCAGAACCTGGACGTCTAGCGCGGCTTAACTTAAGAGCCTCGCGTCTTTAGCATTTGGCCCATGGCCATCGTTGTCGGATACACCGTTCTTGAGCTGCGCCTTCCTGAGGCGAGTTCGTTGAAGGACAAGCGGCAGGTGGTCAAGAGCGTCGTCGAACGCGTCAAGCGCCGCTACAACGTTTCAATCACAGAGGTGGGCGAGCACGATTCGCCGCGCATGGCGCTGTTGGGCGTGTCATGCGTGGGGCAGTCGGAGGCAGGGTGCCGCCGGACGCTGGACAACGTGGCTGAGTATGTCTACACCTCACGGCCAGACGCGGAGGTCATGCCGCACGTGGTGGAGGTATCGGGCGTAGGGTAACTGCGTTACGGCTTAGATTCGCGATCCGCATAGCCAGTCAGTTGAATCGGCTCTCCTCGTTCCGGCATCGGACGGCAAATCGAGGCATTAGATTCTTCGCTGCGCTCAGAGGCCCTCCCGCATCGAGGGGGAAGGGAAATTTGGCCCTGTCGTGGAGATAGCGATAGTGGGGCTGAGGATTGACGGTTAGACGACCAGGTTGGCGGTGTAGCCGACCATGGTTGCGCCGATAAGGGCGAGGATGACGTAAAGAGCAAAGACTCGGGCGCGGACTACGGAGATGACGGCGACAGCGGCGTAGAGGCTGATGGCTGCGCCGGAGACCATGAGGGCCAGGGCTGCGCCGAAGCTCATTCCCATTTCCAGGAGACCGCGTACGAGGGGGAGCGCGGCGTAGCCGTCCAGGTACATGGGCGCTCCGACGATGACTGCAAGGGGTACGGATGCGCCGGTATCTGAGCCGAAGAGGGACATGATCCACTCGCCGGGAACCAGCCTCTGAAGAAAGACCTCCAGGACGAGGGCCAAGGCAAGCCAGCGGAGGACGAGGCGCGAGTTGCTGACGACCTCCGGCCAGAATTGAGAGCGGCCGACTTCGCTCGTGTCACATTGTTCAAGCGCATCGGCGCGCATAAGGTCGTGGGCCGAGCCCCGGAAGCCGGGGAGGGCGGCCGTGACGATGCCCGCAAACAGGCCGATGCACAATGCGGCGATGGTCTTCGCTATGGCGAAGTCGACGCCGATGATGCCGCCCGTGACGATCATCATGCTGGGATCGGTGACGGGTGAGGCCACCCAGAAGGCCATGATGGGGGCGAGTGGGACTCCACGACGTAGCAGAGAGGCGATGAGCGGAAGGACACCGAGGCCGCATACCGGGGTAACTGCCCCGATGAGGCTGGCTACCAGTACGGAACGGGCGGTGCCGCCGTTCACCCACGTGAGGGCTCGATCCGACCAGTTGCCGAGGGTCAAGGCGCCGGCGAGCAGGGAGGCTATGGCGAGGACGGGCAAGATTCTCAGGATGCCCCAGCCGACGTCTCTCAGCATGTCGGCGTTGGGTTCCGGCGTGAGGGAGCCGGTAAGAAGGAGGGCTGCGGTCAAGATCCAGACCACGGCCTCGGCGCTGGGGCGGCGGAGTCGCAGTCTGGATGATCGGGCTACGGAGATGGCCATAGTCGAGGTATTGTAGCGCACCCGGTTTGCTACGTTTCTTTCTTGGCGAAGGGGGCCGTCGTTCCGGGAGAGGCGGCCGGTTGCTGTTGCGGGAGGGGGTAATTCGGGGTAGAGTTTGGGCGTCTCTCTGGTTTCTGAGACTGTCGTATCAAATCGCGCCTATACCTGGAGGTGAACCGATGGTCGCGTCACGTTCGATGTTCCGAATCCTCTTTGTTTTTGCCATTGCCGTCGCGGTTGTGGGCGCGTTGGCGGCGTGTGACCTCATCGGTGGAGCGCCCTCTACTGAGCAGCCGGCGGTCAACCTGGAGAGCCTGGCCATGTCTACGTCAACAACGGGCCAGGATGTGCTGAATCACGTTTCCGAGGCGGAGGCCGACTGCCTCAATTCGGCACTCGGCGACGATGATTACAATGCCTTTCTAGAGGCGGAGCTGCTAACGATGTACGGCCAGGTCGGTGACCTGGATCCGCTCTACGCTTGCCTCACTGGCGATAACTTTGTGCTGTTCGGCATCGACTTTGCCGCCGCACGAGGAGGCCTCGCCGAGACAAGCCGCGACTGCCTCATTGGTCTGGGCCGGGATCACCCTGACGCCGTTGTGACAATCCTGGGAATCGAGACACCGCCGGCGGCCGTAACCGAGCTGACGTCTATGGAGCACGCATACACGCTGGAACTCTTCGACTGCCTGAACGCCGAAGAGAAGGTGGGTCTGACAGTTCACCTGTGGGCGGAGGTGGGTGCATATCAGTTCACGGGGGAACAGTTGGTCGCAGGCTTTAACGAGCAAGAAATCACGTGTTTCATGGATTCCTTTGGCATAACCAGGGAGCAGTTGGTGGCCCTGATGGGCTCACGCCTGCCGGGGCAGACCAGTTCCGAGGCAGTACCATGCTTCACCGATGAGACGCTTGGACGCCTGAGCACTCACATGCTCTCGATTCAACTCGGAGGACTCACTGACGAGACAAACAGCTGCATCCTGGCCTTCTCTTTAGATCACCCGCACTTCTTCGAGTTGCTCAGGGTCGGCGCCTTCGATTCATCGGTAATGAGCCAGGAGGAGTTTATCGAGATCGTCAATGATGGGCAGCAGGTGTTGCACTGCTTGAACGACGATGAGTTGCGTCTGATGCAGCGATCGGCAGCGGTCGGAATTGCGTCTTTCGGCACGGCAAGCTGACGTCCAGGATTTCGCCCACCTGAGTCTTTAGGTTCTTCGCTGCGCCCAGAATGACACCCCCAACCCTGGCCCTCCCCCATGATGGGGGAGGGGGTTTGTGGCCTGCGGGCCACGCGGTGGATTCTGGCCTTCACCAGAATGACGACTTATCTGCACCGGCGCGCGGGTAAGCGGGTAAATAGCTGGCCGGGCGCGATACAATCTCACTAAGCAATTAGTGGGGTGTGGGTATGCCGATACAGAGATTCGTTGTTGGGCCGATGGGGAATAACACGTACATCGTGTTTGATGAGGCGTCGAAAGAGGCGGCCATCGTCGATCCGGCCAAGGGGACGGGGCCAGTGCTGGTGTGGATGAAGTCGCATGGCTTGCTGCCCAAGTATGTGCTGAATACGCACGGGCACTCCGATCACACCTTCGATAACGGGCTGGCGATGGACGGGGCCGACGCGTCGTTGATGATCGGCGAGCCGGATGAGGCCATGCTGGAGGCGCTGGCAGAGGGAGACGGGTGGCTGGGCAAGTCGGACATGCCATCTCCGATGGCGGATGCGTACCTTGAGCACGAGCAGGAATTGGTGTTGGGCACGACGGCGATCCGTGTGCTGCACACGCCGGGTCATACGCCCGGGAGCAGCTGCTTCGTGTACGAGGACGCGGTGCTGACGGGCGATACGCTCTTCCAGGGTTCCATCGGTCGGACGGATTTCCCCGGCGGATCGATGCCGGAGATCGTCAAGTCGATCGAGACACACCTGTATACGCTGGCGCCGGAGACGCGGGTACTACCCGGTCACATGGAGGTGTCCACGATCAACGACGAGAAGCGGCATAATCCGTTCGTCGGCGATGGGGCGCGGATCAATCTGTCATAGGCGCGGCAGGACTGGCAGGTACCTACAGGGCCATGAGCACGCCGGAAGATGAGGCCGGTGGCGGAGACTCGCCGCAGCTGCGGGCGCTAAAGGCGGCGCAGGAGCGGGTGAACGCGCTGCGCTCAGGGCTCGAAAGGCCGCCGCTGAAGAACGGGGATTCCGGCGACACGTACGCGCAGGAACTTGTTACCGCGATGAATCGGCTGATGTCATTGATCCGGCACGCGTCGCCGGAGGATGTGACGGCGTTCGACGAGTGGCGAAATAGCCTCTAGGCACTCCGGGGCGGCTGATCTTTTTCAGCATCTAAGCCCTCTTCGCGAGGGCGGTATCACTATCAGCCACATCTTCTGTCAATTACCTTCTTACTCCTTTAGCCCAGATGATACTGTTGTCTCTGTAAGCCGATCCGTGCAGCAACGTTGTTAGGAGGCCAGATATGAATTCCCTGTCAACGAGTCAATTTGCGGGCCTGGCACTTATGGTCGGCATGATCCTGGTGTTTATAGCTACGTTGTTTTCTCCCGGCGGAGTCTTGATCGACAGCGTCCAGCAATCGGATTTCCTTGCCCTGCTGAACGTGTGGAAGGAAAGCGACAGCCTGACACATGTGACCGGCATCATCACCATGGTTGGGATCATCCTGATGGCGTTCGGATTGGGGTCGTTGCTGCGTCTACCGCGCAAGCCCGGTCTTGCCGATATGGCGCTGCGGGTTGGGGTTGGCATAACCATCTTTGCCTGGGGCATCTACATCATTGAGATGGGAATGCGGCACATGGCAATACACGTCATCACGCACGGCGTGTATCCGGGGATGGATCAGGCGACGCGCGATGACGTGGGCTTGACTCTTCTTGCGGCAACGGTTGGCGTCCACTTCGGATTCCTTGCGCTGGGCTCAGTGGCCAGCATTCTCGTCGGGCTCGGGGTGGCAGTGAGATTCCAGGAATTCAATCTGTTCGTCCTTGCGGGGTATGGGCTGGCACTCAAGGGCGTGGCGGAAGTCATTAACCTTGTGCTGATCCAGCACCTGCACGACGTTGATTTTGGGGTGCTGCTCTCCATCAGCAACATACTGCTCTCCCTGGGCGGCGTGTGGCTGATCATCATCGGGTACGGCATCTTTCACGGGAAGCGCGAGTTGGTGCCGGAGGGCGGGGACTAGGCGCCCACCTGCCAGACCAATCCACAGATTCGTGCGTGGTATACACTGGAGGAACTGACCCAGCGGGCGTTGCAGCGTATGTGGTGAGGGTGCTGCGGCGTCACGGATCAATTCCTGCTCTACTGCCATGACAACGAACAAGAAAGACTATTACGACGTTCTTGGATTGTCTCGTGACGCATCCCCGGAGGATGTGAAGCGGGCGTTCCGGCGGCTCGCCTTTGAGCACCACCCGGACCGCAATCGCTCCGCGGACGCAGAGCAGAAGTTCAAGGAAATCAATGAGGCGTACGAGGTCCTGCGCGATGAACGCAAACGAGCCGCGTATGACCGTTTCGGCCACGCGGGTCTGAACGGCGCGGACGGGTTTGCCAACGGAGACGCATTCTCCGGATTCGGCGGCTTCGGCGACATTTTTGACGCGTTCTTCGGCGGGGCGCGCGGGCGTCAGGGGCGGCGCGGCGGACCGCAGCGGGGTGATGACCTCGCCATGCGTATGCAGCTGCCGTTTGAGGACGCGGTCCGTGGCGTTGAGAAGGACATCAAGGTTTCTCGCAATGAGCTGTGCCAGACGTGCAATGGCGCGGGGGCAGAACCCGGCACACAGCCTGAGGCGTGTTCCGCTTGCAACGGGTCCGGAGAGATTCGTCGCAGCCAACAGAGCATCTTTGGCCAGTACGTGAACATCAGCGCCTGCGGACGGTGCCACGGCGAGGGCAAGGTCATCACGAACCCATGCTCTGAGTGCCATGGCGCCGGGCGGATCAAGCGGGAACTCTCTGTACGCGTCACCGTGCCGCCGGGGGTGGACACCGGCAACCGGATTCGTCTCGGCGGCGAGGGCGAGGCCGGGGCGAACGGCGGGCCGCCCGGGGATTTGTATATCGAGTTGGACGTGAAGCCAAGCACCCTGTTTGAGCGGGAGGGACGGCACTTGTTCCACCGCGTGCCCGTCAACATCGCGCAGGCCGCGCTCGGGGCGGAGATCACGATCCCGACGCTGGAGGGTGACGAGCCTTTCCATGTCCCGGCCGGGGTGCAGTCCGGGCAGTCATTCAGGATTAAGGGCCGCGGCGTTGTCGATCCGAAGAATCAGCGCGCACGCGGCGACCTGTTTGTGGTTGCATCCGTCCACGTGCCCGATCAACTTACCGATGAACAGCGACAACTGCTGGAGCAGCTAGCCTCGACTCTGCCGGCCGCGCCTGCGGACGGGAACGGCGGCGAGCGCGAGGGCAGCGGTCTCATGGACTGGATCAAGAACACGTTCCGCTAGTCAGTCGGGGGGTGAGGAAATGAACGGCGTACAGGTGTTGACCCGGGAGATGCGCGAGATCCAGACGAGCCTCCTGCGGGAACTGGAACCGCTAACGGAGGGGCATATCTACTACGCTCCGATTCCCGGCGCGACGACCATCGCCTTCATCGCCTGGCACATCACCCGCACGCTGGATGACGCAGTCCATGAGTCGATCCCCGTGGAGCCAAAGCCGACGATCTGGACGGCGCAGGGCTACCACGAGAAGTTTGTCATGCCGGCCGGGGAGGGAACGGGCACCGGATTCACGGCGGACCAGGTTGGCGACTTTCGCCCCGGCCTTGATCTCTTGCGCGCCTATGGAACGGACGTTGGGCCGACAATCCCCGCGGCGTTCGAGGGTATGACAGACGACGATCTGGATCGCGTGATGGACGAGGAGCGGCCGGACCGGACGCTGGCACGCCTGCTTCAGACGTTCATCATCGGGCACACGTTCTACCACCTGGGCGAGATCCGGTACCTCAAAGGCCTACAGGGGATGCCGTTCGCGCTTTAGACCCCGGGGCAGCGGCGGCCGGGGGGCTGTCGTAAGAGGAAAGAACCCCGTTCTACCGCGCTCTACCACTGGACGAACATGGGCATGACGACATGGATGTATTCTGTGCCGTCGTCCGTGGACGCGGGGCGGATGGTGCCCGGGCTGGAGGGGCCTGAGACCTCAAGGGTTGCCGTGGAGTTCAGCACACCGAGCACGTCTTCCAGATAACGGTGGTTGAAGGCGATGTGCGCCTCCTCCCCACCGATGTTGGCATCAATCACGCCCTCGTGATCGCCGATCTGGTCTGAGCGCGCCTCAAGCCGCATTGTGCCTGCCATCTCGTTTTCACCGGGAGTCATATACAAGCGCACGATGCCGTTGCCCTCCTTGGCAAAGACGGAGGCGGTCTTCGTGGCGCGGAGAAAGTCCGCAACTTCCACCGATGTTTTCGTGTTGGACGACTCCGGAATGAGCTGCCGATAGTTGGGGAAGTTGCCCTGGATGAGCTGCGAGCCCAGGACGATGTTGTTCAGGTGGAACTGGACCTGCGTCTTGGCCTGATTCACGGTGACGCGGACAGGCATTTCCTGCTCGGTCAGCATTCGGTTGAGCTCTCGTAGGGATTTGGCAGGGATGATGAGATCGACGCTTTCGCCGACCTCTTGCGGTAGCTTGGTCGTCTGCACCGCGAGACGGAAGCCGTCCGCCGCGGCCATCGTGATGCTGTCGCCCTCGATGGACGTGTGGACGCCGGTCAGCACGGGGCGGGAATCTTCCGTGGCGGCGGCGATGATAACGCGGTCAATGCCCGCGCGCAGGACATCCGGCGGAACTTCCGCGCTGATACCATCATCGACTACGGGCGTGGGCGGAAAATCGTCAGCATCCAGCCCACTCATATGCGTGTTGAATCGACCGGAGATGATGTTCAACTGGCGTGTGCCCGCATCAAGATCAAGGTCAACACGATCACGCTGAAGCGAGGAGACGTAGTCAGAGAAGAGGCGGGCGGGGATTGCCACTGAGCCCTGCGTCTCCACGCTGGCGCTGATCCAACAGGAAATGGAGAGCTCAAGGTTGGTCGCCGTAAGCCGCAGACGCGATTCATCTGCCTGGAGCATGACGTGCGTGGTGATGGGCATCGTTGTCCGTGTTGCCACCGCCGGCATGACCGTCGTGAGTCCGCGCTGCAGATTCTCCTGGAGAACCGAGAATTTCATTGAACTGTCTCTCCCAAATACGGCCATCGGGCCGCCTTCCCCCATATATGGTGCGAGTATCCCGCGTTGAGCGGACTTGGGTCAAGTCCACAACAGTCTATCTAGTGCATAACCGCGTGGAATCCTCGTATGTTGTGGGGCTCGTGCGGGTGCTCCACAACACACGCAGCGTGGGCAGGGCGTGATGGCGCGTGCGGGACGCGGACACGGTATGATGCAACGGAACTAACAGCGGAATGACCGCATACAGGGGGATGGGAATGAAACTGGTGATGTACAACGATTTCCGACCCGGCCTGCTTGTCGATGGCAACGTCATCGGGCTGGGTGGGCTGGCGGATGATTACATGGGGCCTCACGTCGAGGACGTGATGATCAACCTCATTGAGGATTTTGCATCTGTGCGCGATGACCTAGAGGACATCGCGGATTCAGGTGGAGGGGTGCCGATATCGACGGTGCAGCTGCGCGCGCCGCTGCCGCGACCGCGCAAGCTCATCTGCTGCTTCGGCAACTATAAGGAAGGGCAGGATCGGGACGCCTTCCCCATCGACATGTTCCTCAAGTCGCCAGAGGCAATCATCGGCCCGGGCGACACCGTCGTACTGCCAAACACGCCCTTCACCATATGCCACCACGAGGCGGAGTTGGCGCTCGTCATCGGCAAGCGTAGCAAGCATGTGTCGCAAGAGGAGGCGATGGACTCCATCTTCGGCTACACGGCGTTCATGGACGTCTCACCCCGTGCCGGCATCGGCCGTGGGCCAACGATGATCCAGAAGTCCTATGACACGTGCGCTCCGATGGGTCCGTGCATCGTCACGGCTGACGAGATCGAGAATCCACATGAGCTTGATATCAAGTACTGGGTGGACGATCAGCCACGCCACGACTACAACACGAGCGACCTGGAGCACACGATCCCTGAGTTGATCGAGTGGGCGACGAAGGTAATGACGCTGCTGCCCGGCGACGTTATTGCGCTCGGCACCAACCACCAGGGAATCGGCCCGCTGCAGGACGGCGAGACGGGCACCATTGAGATCCAGGGCATCGGGTCCTACAGCATCAAGGTCATGGATCCCAACAAGCGCTCGTGGCCAAAGGAAGTTGACCAGGAGATGGCGGGCCGCGTCCGCGAGGCGCGCCCCGGTTAAGGAAACAGACAGGCGCGGGGCGTTCTCAATGAGAGCGCCCCGTCACTGATGACGGCCTGCCGCCATGAATTCGACTGAGGCCCTAGCTCAAACAATCCGCGTCCCGGAAATGACGCTGCGGGAGTTTGCCGTAGCGGCATTCATTGCTCTTGGCGTTTCAGATGACGACGCCGCCAATGCAGCCAACACGCTCATCGAGGCGGACCTGCGAGGCATCGGCTCGCACGGCATGGCGCGGCTCGACCGATTCTATCTGACTCCACTTGAGAACGAGTTGGTGAATGCGCGTCCCGAGTGGATCGCGCGCGCGGAATCACCGTCAACGGCCACCATAGACGCCGATGGAGGGCTGGGGCTGAGCGTGGGTGTCCGCGCCATGAACCTTGCCATCGAGAAGGCGCGGGCGGTCGGCTCCGGATGGGTGACGGTGGCGAACAGCCGCCACTTTGGGGCGGCGGGCGTTTACGCGACGCAGGCACTCGAGCACGACATGATCGGCATCAGCATGACGAACACCGGGCCAATCGTGCTGCCTGCGGGCGGGGCAGAGCCGCGGCTTGGATCAAATCCAATCGCTATGGCCGCGCCAACCGCGGACGGTACCCCGTTCATCTTTGATGCCGCAACTTCGGTCGTTTCGGCAGGCAAGTTTGACACATACCATCGGCAGGGCAAGCTCGCTCCCGAGGGATGGGGCCTGACGGATGACCTGCAGCCTGTGCGGAATCCGGCACGCGGTCCGGGCGGGCGGCGTATCCTGCCGCTGGGCAGCGACCTGGAGCATTCGTCATACAAGGGCTACGGCCTCGCGATGATCGTGGACATCCTCTGCGGTGTGCTGTCCGGTATGGGGCCGGGGCTGGCGATTGCGGGATCCGGCGTCGCGGGTGGCTATCAGTCCGCCCATTTCTTTGGCGCGATGCGGATTGACGCGTTTACCGACGCCGACGGGTTCAAGCAGTCGATGTCGGACTACATGACTGCCCTGCGAGAGACGCCGCCAATGCCGGACGTTGAGAGTGTGCTTGTTCCGGGGGATATCGAGGCCGAGACGATTGAGGATCGCAAGCGGAATGGCATACCGTTATACATGGACTCTGTTGAGAATCTGAGGAATGTGGCGCAGCGACTGAATCTGCGTCTGGACTTGGGATAGAACGCCGGGCTCCGAACAGGGACACGGCGCAAAGGGAGGATTGAAACATGCCGCACATCAAGGCCAATGGGGTGGAGTTGTTCTATGAGTTGTTCGGGGACTCGTCAAAGCCGACGTTTGTGATGACGCACGGGCTTGGCGGTCACGGGCGCGGGTACGAGAATCAGATTGAGGCGCTTTCCGCAGAGTTCCACCTGCTGCTGTGGGACATGCGAGGATTTGGTCAGTCGGAGCGCGTGCCGGTTACAGACGGCGCATATTCCCGATGGACGCTCGCCAAGGATCTTTCGGAGTTGCTCAAGGCGATCGGCATCGGCGCAGCGCATATCCATGGGCATTCTCTTGGCGGGCTTGTTTCACAGCAGTTCGCGATCGATTACCCGGAGCAGACGCTGTCGCTGGTCATCCAGGACACGTCCGCAGAGATCAAGCAGGAATACCTCTCAGGATGGGACGGGATGCTCAAGACGGTTCGGGAACAGGGCATCGGCGCACTTCCGTTTGATCCGCAGCGCAGTTGGGGGGATCCCTTCATCGAGTCCAACCTGGAAGACATCAGGGCATTCACCACCGCGACGGCGGAGCGCAACGCTCCCGAGGTGTACGCAGAGGGCGTGCGTATTTCAGGGCCTGAACTCGGTGCGCACCCGGTCGCGCCGGATCTCCCGGGACTCACGTGTCCCGTGCTTGTCATCTGCGGTGACCAGGATCGACTGACGCCGCCGGGCGGCTCGGTCCGTATTCATCGGGCCATACCGCAGTCGAAGCTCGTTATTCTCCCCGGGGCAGGTCACTTTCCCAACGTGGAGACCGCCGATGCGTTCAACGACGCGTTGCTGGAATTTTTGCGAGAGGTGACGGCAGGTTAGCCGACGCGCAGCCCTCACTTCAGACCAATTCCACGTGTTGATACATACTTTCAATAGTTTGTGTCGGTCTCATGTGTAAGTCCTTGCTCTGTCTGCGAAGACATGGCCTTGGCCGCACCCAGACAATGGAATTGGCTTATTGCTTTAGTGATACTCGCTTTCAATACAATCGTGGCTTTTCCCGAAGTTAGTTCTTGATACTCACTGTCAATTGAGTAACCCGGCAGTCAAAATGAGAGCTATATGGGTTCGTACACGGTATACTTAGCGAGTTCCGACAACAGATTGCCGGCCGCCCCCTCACGGAATGGCTTTGCTGGAGTCTGGGATAGCAGTAGCTAGAGACGGGGAGACGGTACGAATGAGGATATATGTCGGAAACCTGAGTTTTCAGGCGACAGATTCGGATTTGCAGGAACTTTTTCAGCAGCACGGAGAGGTCTCTTCAGCCCAGGTAATCATTGACCGATACTCTATGCGCTCACGTGGTTTCGGATTCGTGGAAATGCCGAACGGTTCAGAAGCAGAAGCCGCCATTGGCGCGCTGAACGGCCAGGAACACCAGGGCCGTCAGTTGACGGTGAACGAGGCGCGCGATCGCCGCGAAGGTGGCGGTGGTGGCGGTGGAGGCGGCGGCGGTCGCCCGCGCTACTAGTTTTTTCCGCCCATCACCCTAACTCTCTCCTTGGGGGAGAGGGTACTCCTTAGAGCTTCTTGCTCCGACTTTCTTGCCCGCAGCAATGATGACTGCGCGCGTAGGCGCGCGTCGTCGTTACCGGGTTCTTCCGCGGGAGTAGCGGTTTCGGCCGTCCGTGCCGTCGATCGAGTATTCGGTCAGGTCAATGATGCGGGCTTCGGGTTCCTTGCCCCGTTCGACGTCCAGCAGTACCACATGGCCGAGGCGAGCCTCGCGGTTGTGTGGGTAGGTGGCACTGCCGCCGTTGATGATAAGCATTCCGTCTTCTTTGCGGATGAACTCGAAATGGCTGTCGCCACAGACGACGATGTCCGGCAACACCCCCAGATAGGTTTTGACCAGATCAGTCGCGGTGCGCGAGCCCCAGCCATCAATGATGTGAACGAGGCCCAACCGATAGCCTTCGATTTCCATGAACCACTTGGGGCGGATGCGCTCATCGACGTCGCTTAGGCCGTAATCATGGTTGCCCTCGGCAGCGTACGTCGGGGCGATGCGCTCCAGCCAATCCACGACGCCGGTCGTAATGAGGTCTCCGGCATGGAGGATAAGATCGACATCCTTGAAGACAATCTCAACCTCCGGCCAGAGCTCCGGAATTGAACTTGGAATGTGGGTGTCTGAGATGATGCCTATGCGTGTAGCCATAAGAGTGAAGGATTATTCTCCAAGGTTTTCGTTTTGGGTCGAGCGGCGAATCTGCGCCTTGATGCTGTCCAATGCCATTGTGGGTGTAGGGTCGATTCCATTCATCAGCGCCATGTAGTAGCTAACGTAGTCGCCCAGCAATACCGCCTCCAGGAGACGCGCGAGTGGAGTCTCGCCGTTCAGGGCAGGCCAGTGGACGGGCACACCGAGGTCTCCGAGGATTCGCCTGGAAATCGCATAGCGGTCATGGAGGCCGTTCGGCGCAGTTGACGGCGGTCCAAGCAGGACGATGGCGAGGTTGTCACTGAGATTAGTCTGTTCAAAGCCGACGATGGCATTGTGATGCATCTCCGGCAACTCTTCAGTCCATGCCGGTGTCTTGGCGTTCTCATTCACTTGCGTCTTCCAACGGCGCGCGGCGGAAGCAAGGCCGCGTGCGCTGACGATGACGGGAATCCGGCCAGAAAGCGCGCGCGCCAAGTCTTTGGCGGGATTGACCCGGCCGTTCTCGGTTCGGTTGCAACTGGCGTCAAAGTCCGGCTGCCGCGATTCGAGTTCGGTGACGGCATCGATCAAGGCGCGCTCCGTGTTAGGTGGAGCGATGCCAAGGTCGACGAAGATCCTCAGCATTGCGCCGAGCGCATACGGGAGATAGGTGCGTGGGGGGCCGCCATTCTCCGGCAACATGGCGATCGGGATGCCCATGTCCCGGGCGGTCTCTCCAAGCTGTCCGCCGCCGGTCATCGCGATGAGCTTTGCCCCACGCAGACGCGAGGCCTCCACTCCGGAAAGCGCCTCTTCGGTACGACCGGAGTGACTCATGACGACCACGAGGCTGTCAGGGCCGACGGATGGATGGGCGCCGTAGTCCCTAAAGACGCTGATCTGCGGCCCAGCCGTCCCCGGCTCGCGAAGGGAGTCCACAGCCTCGGCGGCAATGTCTCCCGCGATGGCGGAGCCGCCCATACCCTGAACGACGACGTGGCGAACGGCACGGTATTCATCTGGCAGCGCGAGAGCCGCAACGCCGTTCCAACCCTGCAAGACACGCAACGGGAATGCCGCTATGTGTCCGCCCATCCCGGAGGGATCGCCTCTGCTCTCAGCAGATAAGTCGTCCAGGTCGATTGAGGCTACCTGTATCAAAGTTGGTTCTTTTCGCGATTCATGTTTGTATGCCGGGGTGGGACTGCGTGAGAAGCCGCGGCAATGTGTGACTGCCTCTAATAGTACAGGATGCCGTCGGGCGGCGCGTCTATCTGCTCGCTACAGCGATTCACCAGGGAATTCGGTGGTGGCAGGACGTCCCATCAGGGACTCTATCGCCTCGCGCGGATTCAGCCCCTCATGGAGGACGCGGTGAGTCTCCAACGTGATGGGCGTCTCTACGTTGAGGCGTTCGGCAAGGCGGATCGCGGCAGGGGTGGTGTTGTAGCCTTCACAGACCTCGTTAAGGTCTTCAATGATTTGCGCGATGTTTCGTCCTCGCCCCAACTCCTCACCCACATACCGATTACGCGACAGGCGGCTGTAACACGTAGCCACGAGGTCGCCTACACCGGCAAGTCCACTGAACGTCAGGGGGTGAGCGCCCGCTGCAATGCCAAGCCGTGTAATCTCCGCGATGGCGCGGGCGATAAAGGCGGCTTTGGCGTTGTCCCCAAATCCCATGCCGTCAATCATTCCGGCCCCGATGGCGACGATGTTCTTCAATGACCCGCCTAGTTCGACTCCGGCAACGTCTGTGCTTGCGTAGACGCGGAAAACCTTTGACGTCAGCGCCGCCTGTGCTCGTTCCGCCATCTCCTCTGTTGCAGACGCGACAACCGCAGAGGACGGGCGCCCGTCGGCGACTTCATGGGAGAGGTTGGGTCCGGAGATGACACAGTATTGGCGCAGGGCGTCCTGCCCCATCTCCTGGGCAAAGACTTCACTCATGCGTGAGCCATCACTGCGGTCGAGACCTTTGGTGGCGCTGACGATGGGAACATCGGGTGAGGGGTTGCCTTCCCTAAGGCGTTGCAGGTTCTGGTGGAATGTGGGGGACGGCACGCAGACGATGATCAGGTCTGCATCTGAAACGGCCTGAGACATGTACGGAGTGACGTGCAGGTTATCGGGAAAGGGGAAGCCGGGGAGGCGCTCGACGTTCTCGCCGGCATCATTCATACGGCGGGCGGTTTCTTCAGTACGGGACCACAGGAGTGTATCTGCGCCCTCACGCGCAAGCAGGAGTGCAAGGGTCGTGCCCCAACTGGTGGTGCCAATGACCGCCGCCTTGCGTGTCTGCCCGTTCACACGAGACCTCCTGCCGGAAGCATTCGCTTTATTGTCCCATATGGAGCTAGGGGGAGCAGGCGAGGGCTTTATTGGCTAGGCAGTCGGCTCAGCCGGTCGACCGAATCGGCGTTCAGTGCCACGGATCAGGCGCTGGATGTTGTCTCGGTGCGCGTAGATGATGATCGCGCCGCCCACGACGGCCAACGGTCCGACGATAAAGGGGACGGCGTCCAATAACGGTGGCGCCAAGCCCATCACGGCGAACGCCACCATGATGCCCACGCAGGTTGCGGTGCCGAGCAGGGAGCCGAGCGAGACGTATCGTGTGAGGGCGATGATCAGGATGCCGACGATCGTGCCGATAATTGCGGCGGGCCAGACGAGGGCAAGCGCCGCACCGCCCGCCGGTATTACGCCTCTGCCGCCGCCGAACCCAATGAAGACCGATCGGCTGTGACCCACAACAACGGCCACGGCACCGGCAACCTCGCCGGGCGTGTCCGCAATGAATCCGCTGGCAATCACTGCTACAGACCCTTTGAAAAGGTCGAGCAGGACGACGGGGACGGCGGCTTTCCACCCGAGCGTCCGAAGGACGTTGGTTGCGCCTGTACGGCCGCTGCCGGACTCTCGCACGTCAACGCTTCCAAAGGCTTTGCCCACGAGCAGACCAATGGGCACTGCGCCGAGCAGGTAGCTGCCAAGGGCGGCGGCGAGCATGAGAGCGATGCCGGCGAGGGTGATTTCGTCAAGAAAATCCATTAGTCCGGCTCCCCCTCATCGCGGCTGCGTCCGCGGAAGACCAGGCGGATCGAGGTGCCCTCATAGCCGAACCGTTTCCGCAGCGCATTCTCAAGATAGCGGCGGTAGGAGAAATGGATCAGGGTCGGGTCATTGCAGAAAAAGACGAATGTGGGCGGATTCACCTCCGCCTGAGTTGCGTAATAGATCTGCAGCCGTCTGCGCCCGGAGGAAGGGGGCGGGTGGGCGGCGAGCGCATCAATAAGCACGCGGTTCAGTTGGCCCGTGGTGACACGCGTCATTCGCTCCATCTGGATACGGGCGACGGCGTCAAGGACGGCACGCACGCCGCGGCCACGCAGGGCAGATGTGAAAATAATCGGCATGGAGGGGAAGAATCTTAGGCGCGCGCGCACCAATTGCTCTACCTCTGCCCGATCAATTTCATCCTCCTGCGCGAGATCCCACTTGTTTATGACCAGCGCAAGGCCCTTGTACGCCTGCTGGACGTAGCCGGCGACGTGGAGGTCCTGCGCGGTCAGGTATTCCGTGGCGTCGACGACGAGGACGGCGACATCGGCGCGCTCAATAGCCTGCATGGCGCGGGCGACGCTGAATTTCTCGACGCCGCGCTCGATATGGCCGCGTCGGCGGATACCGGCCGTGTCAATCAACAGATACTCGCGGTTCTCGTACTTGAATAGGGTATCGAGGGCATCTCTCGTGGTGCCTGGCTCGTCCTGCACCATTGCCCGCTCCTGGCCAAGGATGGCATTCACAAGCGAGGATTTGCCAACGTTGGGGCGGCCAACAATGGCGACTGGAATCGAGCCCTGCGGCGCGGGGGGCGGCGCCTCCACGTCTGGCAGGGCGGCCATGATGCCATCCCACATCTCGTTCAGGCCGCGCCCGTGGTGGGCGCTAACGATGATTGGTTCGCCAATGCCGAGTTCGTAGAACTCTGCCGCGAGCCGCTCCCGCTGAAGGTTGTCCGCCTTGTTCGCTATGAGCACCACGGGCTTGGAGACGCGGCGGAGGAGGTCGGCGACTTCCTCATCGGCGGGCAGTAGGCCCGCGTCTACATCAACGACGAAAAGCAACACGTCCGCCTCGCTGAGCGCCACGGCGACCTGGTCCCGGATGGCCCCGGTCATACCCTGCTCTTCACCAAGGATGAGTCCTCCGGTATCGATGAGGGCAAGGGTACGGTCGTCACGCGTGACGTAGGCGGTGACGCGGTCCCGCGTGGTGCCCGGTTCATCGGCAACGATGGCGATACGCTCGGCGACCATCCGGTTGAAGAGTGACGACTTGCCGACGTTGGGGCGACCAACGATGGCGACCGTCGGCAGGCCGCGCGGTACTCCGGTGCGTGTTTCAACGAGGGCGGTCATGGCAGTTCCTATGAGGCAGAAGGGATTGCGCCGAGCAGCATGGCGATGAGCGCAGCTTGCGCGTGCATGCGGTTCTCGGCCTGGTTGAAGACTATCGACTGCGGGTGCGTGAGCATGCCTTCGGAAATCTCCTCGCCCTCATGCGCGGGCAAATCATGCATGAAGACCGCTTTGGGGTCGGCAAGTTCCATGAGGTTCGGCGATACCTGGTAGTCCCGGAAATCCCGCGTGCGCTGTTCGCGTTCTTCCTCCTGACCCATGCTCGCCCACACGTCCGTGTAGACAACATCCGCGCCGTCAACAGCGTCTTCCGGTTTCAGCAGCAGTTGCGGGGCGTGCCCTGCTTGTCCGGCGAGCCTGGTCGCTTGCGCCACGATCTCGCCCGGCAACTCATAGCCGGCGGGCGACGCGATGCGGAACTTCGCGCCGACAAGGGCACAGCCGAGGGCGAGGCTGGCGGCGACGTTGTTGCCATCGCCGATAAACGCAATCGTCAGGCCCTTCAGCGTTCCGAAGTGCTCCCGGATTGCCTGCAGGTCGGCGAGTATCTGGCATGGATGCTCTATGTCCGAGAGGGCGTTGATGACAGGCACATCGGCGGCGTTGGTAAGTTCAACCAGCGTGTCGTGTGAGTTCACACGGGCTGCGATCACGTCCGCGTAACGGCTGAGTACCCGCGCGACATCTTCCGGCGACTCACGCCCGCCGAGGCCAACCTCCTGCGGCAGCATGCTGAGGCTGTTGCCGCCCATCTTCCTCATCCCGAGCTCAAAGCTGACACGTGTGCGCAGGGACGGCTTTTCGAGCAGCAGCACGAGGCTACGGCCCACCACGTCCGGTCGTAGTTCTCCCGACCGGATGGCGCTGGCGGCATCCAAAACGGCGTGAACCTCCTCGGAAGTGAGGTCGGCTATGGAGAGGAAATGGCGGCAGGTTGTCGTTGCCTCGGTTGTTGTCATCGTTTGTTAATTCTACCCTCAACTACCATAGGGCTATGTGCGTCACCTAACGCGGCGCGTGCATGGGGCGTTCAGTGTTCGTATGCTGGAATCCGGGACGCTGCACAAGTACACGGGGATCAGGTGATTCTATGCACAAGCAAGGCCTTCTTTCCGCTCGAATTCTGTTGTTGATTGCGCTCGCCGCACTGATGCTGACTCTGCTGGTCGCGGCGTGTGGCACTGGCAGTGAATCAGATGACGGCGAGGCAGTCGATAGTCCGACGGAAACAGCCACAGCGACTGCCGTCCCAACCGCCTCGGCGCCAGTGACTGACGATGATGCTTCTACCCCGGCGGGTGGGGGTTCGGTGGATGTCGAGACGCCGTCGGGAGGGCTTTCGGCAACACTGCAAGAGGGATCCATGGCCCGCTATCTGATTCGGGAGGAACTCGCGAGTGTTGAACTGCCGTTTGACGCCATAGGCGAGACATCTGAGGTGTCCGGCGCATTCACGTTCTCGGCGGATGGGGAGATTGTGGCGGAGAGTTCCCGCATCGTGCTGAATGCGGCGAGCCTGCGCAGTGACGAGGAGAATCGCGACCGTTACCTGAGACAGAACGGCATCCAGACGGCAACCTATCCCGAGATCGTCTTCGTGGCGACGAGTGTTGACGGGCTTGAATGGCCGCTGCCTTCGTCCGGCGATGCTGAGTTCACCATCTATGGTGATCTGACTGTGCGTGATGTCACCCGGCCCGTCGCATGGGAAACCGTTGTCTCATTAGACGGCAATAGCGTGACGGGAACGGCGAAGACGAATTTCACCTTTGGGGAGTTCGAGATGGAGGTTCCAGACCTCTTCTTCATCGTCAGCCTGGAGGACAACATCCGCCTGGAGCTGGACTTCGTTGCGGCGTGGTAGGTAGCTAAGGCAGGCCCGACGCTCTCGCCTTAGTACTGTCACCCTCTACAATCTATAGCGCAGGGGGTGATGGGACACGATGGCCTTGGAGTTGATTCGAACGATTGAGGAGTTTCGGCGTGCGCGTGAAGAGGCGCGCTCGGCGGGGTCGCTTGGGTTTGTGCCGACGATGGGTTTTCTGCACGAGGGCCATATCTCGCTTGTGAGGATGGCTCGCGCCGAGAATGCTGTCGTTGCGGCGTCCATCTTCGTGAATCCTGCTCAATTCGGACCCAATGAGGATCTGGCCGCCTACCCCAGAGATCTTGATCGAGACATGGCGATGCTTGAGGCGGCAGGTTGTGATCTGCTCTTCCACCCCTCGCCGGAGGAGATGTACCCGCCGCCGGAGCAGGATGTCTATGTTGTTCCGGGCGAGATTGCCTCCCGCCTTGAGGGGGCCGCACGGCCTGTTCATTTCAAAGGCGTCGCGACAGTCGTGACCAAGCTGTTCAACATCGTGCAGCCGGATCGCTCGTACCTCGGGCAGAAAGACGGCCAGCAGGTCGCCGTCGTACGCCGCATGATGCGTGATCTCAACGTGCCCGGAGAACTGGTTGTGGGGCCGACGGTGCGGGAGCCGGACGGCCTCGCCATGTCCAGCCGCAACACGTACCTGACCGCGGAGGAACGAACGGCCGCCGTGGTGGTGTACCGGGCGCTGTGCGCGGCGAGAGACCTGTACCGCTCCGGCGAAGCGAGCGCAGACGCCCTACGGGACGTGATACGCGCAACACTGGAATCAGAGCCGCTCGTCGCGTCCATTGACTACGTGTCCGTCGCGGATCCCCTGACGCTGGCAGAGGCCGAGGGCGACGTGGTTGAGGGCGCGATGGCTTCCACCGCCGTCCACATCGGCAAGACTCGATTGCTGGACAACGTAATCCTCACACGATCCGCAGGCAGCGACACATGAGGGCGCCAATGGACTGGGATGACCTCCAACGTGAGGCGGAGGCGCTTCGAGACGAACGATCGGGGACGGCATCCGGCCTGGCGACGAGCGGCGCGCAACTGTTGCACCGCGCGCTCTCAGAGATGTACATCGGGGAGCCGGAGCCGCTGCGTGAGATTGCGTTCACTATTGCCGAGGCGCGGCCGGAAGTGGTGGCGATACGCAACGTGGGGGTGTCAGCCTATCGCACGGCACGGGAGGCGCGCTCCGGTGACCGCATGGCGGCGGCGGCGCGGAGCGTGGCACGGCTGGCGCGGCTACTGGGAGACACGCCTGCGTCGCTCGCGAAGCGTGGGCAGCCACTACTGCCGGAGAACGCAACTGTTGTGACGATGGGCCGTTCAGAAAGTGTCCGCGCCACCATTGCGCTGGCCGGCACCCGCATCGTTGAGACGCGGGATTCCACGTCAGCTTCGGCGGACAGCCAGACGGTTCTTGATGGCGCAGACATTGTGCTATTGGGCTGCTCCGCGTTCCTGGCGGACGGCTCGATGGCGGCGGACCCGGGGACGCGGACGCTGGTGGAGGCTGCGGCGAACCGCGATCCTGTTGTGCCCGTCCATTTCTTCGCAGACACGCTCAAGTTGGCGCCGTGGTTACCTACGAGCAGCAATGGCCAGGCCCCTCTCGAGCTGGACATCATCCCGCCCGAGTACGTCGACCACGTGATTACGGAGGACGGAATCCGACGCCCAGGTCAACTCCTTCAAGCCGCGGCGGACCTGGCCGGATGGTGGCGAATGTTGGAAACGCCGGAGGGGTGAGGGCGGCTACTCCAGCGGCGGAATCGTGCCGGGCGGCTGTGCTGCCTCAATTCTGCTCCAGGCTTGCAACAGTTCGGTCTTGTACATCTGCACCCACTGGAAGACCAAGCCCCGGGCTCTAGGGGGAAGACGTCCTGCCAAGACTTCAAAGGGGTCAATGGCAACGGAAATCTCCGAGCCACCGTATCGGGCATGGAAGTGTGGTGGCGCGTGATCCCCGTACCGCATCAATATGACGATTCCGTAGAACCGACTTAATTCAGGCATCTTTTGCGAGCGTTGCCGCCTTCGGCAGAACCTCCCTCAAGGTCTTGCCCGTCAACTGCATGTAGAGCGCGTCTGGACAGAGGTCAATCTCTTCGCCCCACGAGATGCCGTGATATTCATCAATGCAGACGCTCTCAAAGAACGATCGGTCTTCCCACGCGTTGAACACGCCCTTGCCGCAGAGATCGGACAGGTCAACCTCGCCCTCTGAGCCGTCGTCATAGCTCAGCCAGATGCGAAATCCCTCTCGAGGTGCAACGGCAATCGGGCGCGGAACGAAGGTCACGTTTGCGTAGCGCCAAGAATCTGAATCCATGCGGTTAGTATACGCGCGGTTTGGGGTTGAATCGCGCTCCTAGAGCGTCAAGCGGGAATACAGCTGGGGTAGGCGCTTGGGGAGGAGTTCGATGTCCGCGAGGACTTCATACGGCAGGTCGCCGCACATCTCTTTCATGTAATCGTGGCCGGCACGGTCAACGGTGAGTAGGAACGGGATGATGCCCTTGGCCTTGGCCTGTACAAGCGCATCGTGCGTATCGTGGACGGCGTATTCCTTTTCGGCGCCCTCGCGGCTGTACCCACGATCCTGTGGTCGGCCATCCGAGATCAGGAACAGCACCTTGGTTTTGGCGCTGACGTCGTCCAGCTTGGCGGTCGCGTGGCGGATGGCCGGGCCCATGCGTGTTGCGTGCAGTGGCGTAATGCCATCGATGCGCTTGGCGACGCGGTCTGAGAACTGCTCTTTCAGGCCCTTGACGCTGTAGAACTCGACGTTTTCTCGGCCATAGCCGGAGAAGCCGTAGATGCCGTACTGATCGCCGATAGTCTCAAGCGCGCGGATCAAGAGGACCGTCGATTCCTTTTCGAGGTCGATGATTCGCAGATACGAACGCTTCTGCTGCTCGCGGCGGGACCGCAGCCAGAACAGGTATTGGCGAGGATCGTCCGGAATGTCCTCATCATCGTCATCGAAATCAGAGCGTTCCTCGATGGCCTCGGCGGTGGAGGCGCTCATATCCAGCAGGAAGATGACGGCGACGTCACGTTCGGTCTTGTTGCGGCGCCAGTAGACCTTGTCATCCGGCGTTGCGCCGGCCTTTCGCTGCACGACTGCTTCGATGACGGCGTCGAGGTCGAACTCCTCGCCGTCGGTCAGGCGCTTCTCCTTACGGTAGGTCTCCGGCACCATCATTTCGAATTGCCGCCGCACCTCGTTGATGAGGCCGGCATGGCGCTCGATGGTCTGTTCATAGAATTCGGCGGAGCCTTCGGCCATGGTGGACTCGCGAACACGGCACCATGCCGGCTTGTAGTCGAGTGCGACGAAGTCCCATTCGTCGTAGAGGGCGGTACGTTCCTCTTCGGGGAGAGATTCTTGGCTATCCTCGCCGTCTCCGCCGCCGCTTCCGACTTCACCCATCTCGTCATTGAACTCGGCGTCCGGGCCCTCGATGGCCTCACTCATAAGGCTTGAGATAAACAGGCCGCTGGGATCGTCGATATCGCCCTCAACGACGCTGGAGAGATCGATCTCGGCACTCTTCTCAAGGAGTTGGCGCACCATCTCTTCGGTGAGGGGCGGGGCTTGCACGCTGTCCTCAGCACGCTGCTGTCCCTTGCGGAGGTTGGCGATCGTCTGCACAAGCTCCGGCTTGAAGTCGCCGCGGTAGTCAACGTCCTCCGGCGATTGGTACGGCACATCCTGTTCCGTGCCAGAGCCGGGCACAAAGTCTTCGCCGCCCATCTGGGCGCTGTCCGCCTCCTGCAGGCCCTGCGCGGCTTCCCCGCCGAGCTCATCGAGCTCCATCTCGTCCCAGTCGAGATCGGGCTGCGGCATGGTATTCGGAACGTTGATGAGGAGGCGATAGAGAATGACGGTCGCTTCTGCCGAGTCCTCCACGGTTGCCTCGTCATGGCGCAGGCGAGCCAGGATGACGGCCATGCGCTCGACGACGTCACGCAGGCTCTGCGGGACGGGGATCTTCTTGTCGCCCTCCAGCAGGGTCATGCGGATGAACAACTCAATGAGAGCCATGCGGAGTGGGAGCTGCTGGGGGGCGGGGCGACCAATCACGGCGGCGGCCTGCACCATGCTGTATGCGCGGCGCAGTCCACGGTAATGCTGTCTGACGAGGTGATCGACTCGTGCGTCCTCAAGCGCACCGAACAAATCGGACGCGAGGTGGCGCTCCGGGAACAGATCAAAGAATCGCTCAAAGTCCGAGAGGACGGCGGTGACGACGCCGGTCATTTCAGGGTTGGCTGCCACGGTGACGCGGTCGCGAGGCGTTTCGTTCTCGCTTTGCGCGGCGACCTGCTCCGCGATGGCGGGACGGGTGAGGGGGAAGATGTTACCCGCGCGGTTGAAACTGAAAATGAAGCTATCAAACTCAAGATGGCCGGTTTGGTGGGTGCACAGGACCTTGAACCAGCCGAAGTTGTCATCTTTGGTCTCAAAGAGCGCAATCTCAGGCGGGAGGAAGACGTTGGTGCCATCCGTGGATGCGCGATCTTCCGTTGCCCAGCCGATGCTGCGATTGGCGAGTTCCGGTGTGGGGCGCAACTGCATGTCGCCGCCGGTGAGGCCGCGCGCATACATCTGCAGGATGGGCGCGACATCATCAAGGCTGACAGTCGCCGAAAGCTCCTGGAGGAGGGCCTCGCCACGCGCGGATTCCAGCTTGAAGAAGGCGATGCCGGCAGCCTCGTTGCGCTCCAGCATCGTGACACCCTCTGAAAACCAGCGGTTGAGGTTCTCGTCATCGATGCGGCCAAGGACCTGCGGGGCGGCGCGAAGAAACTCGACACCGGCCTCCTCGGATAGCCCGCACAGCACCTCAAAGTCGTCCAGGACCTGCCTGTGCATGAAGATAGGGAGATCGCTGATGGCGCGGGAGCCCTCGGCAAGGAAGGCGAGGTAGCGCTTGCCGCCATCAGCGGCGAGGTTGATGGCAAAGGTCAGGAATCGCTGTCGCTCGGGCCGGGCGATGCGCGGGAGGGCGACTGCGGCGGCACGCTGCGTTTCCTTGGCGTACTTCCAATTGCGATTGGCGGTTGCGTCAAGCAGTTCCAGATAGGTATCAATGGTCTCGTCGTCCACATATGGGAGGGAGTCCGGCGCCATCGTCAGGCACTCTTCGGCGAGTTCGCTGGAGTGCTGCGCCACGCGGTCAAGGAAGTTTGCAAAGGCAGCGAGATCGCTCAGCCTGACATGATCCAAAAGGGCGGGGCTGACTTCAAAGAACCGGGCAGCCAACGCGCCGGATTTCCATGTACCGTGGAAGAGCGTTTCAGCGGCTGAAATCCAGGCGGGCAGGCGTCCAACGTCGCGGCGGTCAAGGAAGCCGGCGCTGGCGCGGAAGTAGGATGAGGCGAGAGAAGCGGAGTGGGCGGACAAGGATCGACCGCTTTCGTACCACGCGCTTGCGTCCTGCGGCCTCTCAAGAGCGTCCAGAACCGCCGGAGAGGAGCGGACGTATTCTGCGGCGGCCTCCCATGCGCGGAATGAGGATCCGGCGATGCCAAGCGCCGCCAACAGCCACTGGTGGTACAGGTCGTCGTTGCCGAGGCGATGCTCCACGTGGGCAGTCGCACCGTTATAGGCCTGCCCAACCGCAGCGGGCAGCGCGAGAACCTGGGCAATCAACTCATCACGCGTTAGTGATGGGCTGTCTGTTCCGCCTTGTTCCGATGTCATTCGCTCTTGGGCTTATCCCGACGGGCAGCCGCGTCCGCGGCACGCCCATCGTGCTATTCAAAGATGCTTGTCGTAATCTCTCGAATGCTGCGTTGGACGGAGGCGTCATCAGTGAGTGCGTCCGAGATTGCCACATCGCATGCGCGGCGCGGCGCTACGCCTCGACTGATCAGCTTGCCGGCATAAATGAGTAGGCGCGTTGACACACCCTCCTGCAGGCCATGCTCCTTGAGGTTGCGCACCTTCTCCCCAAGGCGAGCCAGCAGGTCGGCGGAGTCTTCATCGACACCGCTCTCCTCCTGCACAATCTTCGCCTCGGCCTCGCGCGGCGGATAGTCGAACTCCATCGCGACGAAACGCTGGCGGGTGGACTGCTTTATGTCCTTGAGGGCGCTCTGGTAGCCGGGGTTGTAGGAGATGACCAAGAGGAAACCGTCCGCGGCCTCCAGGATCTGCCCGCGCTTCTCAACGGGGAGGAGGCGGCGATGGTCCGTCAGCGGGTGGATGAGAACCGTGGTGTCCTTGCGAGCTTCTACGACCTCATCGAGGTAGCAGATTGCACCGGTCTTGACGGCGCGGGTCAGCGGGCCGTCCACCCACTTGGTCTCGTCACCCTCGAGCAGGAACCGGCCAACGAGATCGCTGGCGGTCAGGTCCTCATGGGCGGCGATTGTCACGAGCGCCTTGCCGTGGGAGTTCTCTTTGCCGTCCGATCTGACGGTTGTGATGGGGCGTCCAAGACGCCACGCCATATATTCAACGAACCGTGTCTTGCCGCAGCCGGTTGGGCCTTTGAGAATGACGGGAATCTTTTCCTCGTAGGCGGCGGTGAACACCTCGACCTCATCCCTGATGGGCAGGTAGTAGGGTTCACTGTCAATCGTGTATTCCTCGATCTCGTACTCGGAGTACGACATCACCGTGGCGTCTTTGAGTGCTGTCTGTTCGGTCATTCCAATCCCTTTGAGTGGTTTCGATCCGTATCAGTGGGCAGTCTACAGGAACGGGCGGATGCGGGCGTGCCAGAGCTCGCCGACGCGGATGCGCAGTTCCTCGATTGTGCCGGTGTTCTGCAGGAGGACATCCGCTTCGTCAGCGCGTTCCTCATTGGAAAGCTGCGCGTTGATTCGCTGGCGGGCTTGCTCTTCCGTGAGGTTGTTACGGGCCTGGAGTCGAGCGATGGCATCTTCCTCGGACGACTGGGCAACCCACAACTCATCGCAAAGATCCGTCCAGCCGGCCTCGATCATGATGGCGGCCTCGAGGACAGCGATCTTCACGCCGCTCTCACGCAAGTCCGTGATTGTCTTCTCAGCTAACGCGCGGATTCTCGGCCACGTGATCTCGTTGAGGGCCTTCAGCTCCTCCGGATCAGCGAAAACGATTGCGCCGAGCTTGCGGCGATCAATCTCACGCGTGTCCGGGTTCATCAGGTCGTCCCCCCACCGGGCCAGGATATCCTTCCACGCGTCCGTGTCCGGCAGATAGGCCTGGTGTCCCAACTCGTCGCCGCTAATGACGGTGGCTTCGTACTCATCACGGAGAACCTCGCTCACGAGGCTCTTGCCGCTCGCTATTCCCCCCGTCAGGCCAATGACCTGCATTGCACATCCCCCCTCGTCGACCCGGTCATGCCGGGGCTCCCTGTGCGCACAGTGGCGCGGGACGCGTCCGCGCCCGAATTAGTAGTATACGGCACGACTGATGCCCCACGCATAGGGGCATTTCCACTGACCCGCGCGCTTTTGAGGGATAATTAGGCATGGCACAGTCACGACGAGAGGATACGTCCGATGCTCTGCGGGCGCTGCCGAGCGTGGATCGGCTGGTTGGCAGCGAACCGCTGGGGGCGCTTGCCGATAGCGTCGGCGCCGATGCGGTGACTCATGCGGCAAGGCAAGCTATCGACGCCGCTCGCTCGGAAATCCTCGCAGGAACGGCGGATGCGGCGCCAAGCCTGGAATCGCTCGCGGAGCAGGTTGCGGAATCCATTGAGGATCTTCTGGGTCCGCGGCCTCGGCGGGTCATCAATGCCGCGGGCGTCATTATCCATACGAACCTGGGCCGCGCGCCGCTTAGCCGCGCTGCTCTCGAGGCGATGAGCAACGTGGCCCGGGGCTACTCCGATCTTGAATACGACCTTGTTGCCGGAGAACGCGGCTCCCGCCACGCGCACCCGGAGAGGTTGCTGCAATTCCTGACGGGCGCGGAGGCGGCGATCGTCGTGAACAACAACGCCTCCGCAGTCTTGCTTGCCCTGGCAGCCGTTGCAGGTGGGCGCGAAGTGATTGTTTCACGCGGCGAGGCGGTGGAGATCGGCGGGCGCTTCAGGATACCGGACGTCCTGCGGCAGAGCGGGGCGACACTTGTTGAGGTCGGGACGACGAATCGTACGTACGCCACTGACTACGCTGAAGCCATCACGGACAACACAGGGGCGCTTTTGCGGGTGCATCGCAGCAATTTCCTTGTTGTCGGGTTCACGAACACGCCCGACGCGGCGGAGATTGCGGAAATTGCGCACAGTCGGGGCGTTCCCCTCCTCAACGACCTTGGCTCGGGCTGCATGCTGGACACCGCGCAATTCGGCCTTGCGCCGGAGCCGACCGTGCGAGACACCCTGGAGCGCGAGGGTTCGGACATTGCCCTGTTCTCAGGCGACAAGCTTCTGGGAGGGCCGCAAGCCGGCATCGCGTTGGGGCGCAAGGATCTGATCGACAAGATGAAGGCCCACCCGCTGGCCCGCGCCGTTCGGATCGATAAACTGGATCTTGCAGCTTTGACGGCGACGTTGCAGGCGTACGCCCGGGGCGCGGCGCTTGCGGAAGTGCCGGTGTGGCGCATGATCTCCGCGGACGTGGCAACACTCGACGAACGGGCCCTGCGTTGGCAAGAGGGCATCGGCGGAGACGGGCTGCGGGTGGTTGAGGCGGAGACGGCGGTGGGCGGCGGTAGCCTTCCCGGCGGGACGCTGCCGACGCGGGCGCTGACCATTGAGCAATCCCGCGCCAACGCGGATGCGCTTGCGGCACGGCTGCGTGTGTCAGACTCACATCTGGCCATCGTTGGGCGCATCGAGGATGATCGCCTGTTGCTTGACCCCCGGACTGTGCTGCCGGAAGAGGATGACGAGCTTATGGCGGCGGTTCGAGCGGCGCTGCAAGGCTAGAAGGGCATTTCCCCTATGTTTCGCGCCGGGTATGTGGCTATCGTTGGGCGGCCAAACGTGGGGAAGTCCACGCTGGTCAACACGTTGGTAGGGACGCAGCTGGCGGCGGTTAGTCCGAAGCCGCAGACATCGCGTTATCGCATCCTTGCCGTCCTGCACGGAGACGATTTCCAGGTTGGGCTGTTGGACACTCCGGGGCGGCCCGCTGAGCCGCGCGTGGACGCGCTGAGTCGCCGGATGCTGCGCGAGACACGGCAGGCGCTGGATATTGCGGACCTGGTGGTGTTGGTGTCCGCCCCGCGCACGGCGGGAGACGTTGAAGAGACGCTGCTCGGCGAGATCAAGGCGCAGAACCTCCCGGCTATCGTCGCCATCAACAAGCTGGATACCGTGCGCAAGGGGAACCTGCTGCCCGTCATCGAGGACTACAACGAGCTGTATTCAGAATTTCGGGACATTGTGCCCGTCAGCGCGCGCACCGGCAACGGGCTGGACAGCTTGCTGGAGCGCATCATCGCCAACCTGCCTGAGCAGGAGCCGCTGTTTGACCCGTCAACCCTGACCGACCGTTCGGAGGCGTTCCTGATCTCCGAGTTGATACGGGAGGGCGTGTTCGCGGTGTATGGCGACGAGGTGCCCTATGCGACCGCCGTGGAGGTGGAGAGGCATGTGCCGCTGGACCCGGAGCACGGCGACAAGGACTTCATCGAGGCGAGCGTTTATGTGGAACGTGTCTCACAGCGGGGGATCGTCGTTGGCAAAGGGGGGCAGGCCCTGAAGGACGTGGGGGTGCGCGTACGGCCTCTTATCGAGGAGTTGTTGGGTCGGCCTGTGATGTTGACGCTTTGGGCGCGCACGAGGCCGCGGTGGCGGCGTGACGACCGCTTTCTCAGGTCGCTTGAGGACTAGCCTGCCCCGCCCACCCCGTACAGGCGGTGCGCGGTGATGTATTTCACGATGTTGTCCGGCACTATGCCGCTCAGGTCTTCGCCGGTCTCCAGCATTTTGCGGACGGATGATGAGCTGACGTCCATGCGAGGAGCGTCTTCCAGAATTGTGACCTTCTCACGCAGGCCGGGGATGGCGGCGTAGGCCGCTGAGAGGTCGGGGCGTCCTACCCCGTCCACACGGGGCATGGCGATAAATCGGCACAGGGTCACAAGCTCCTGTGAATTGTGCCAGCGCGGGAGATCCGCAACTGAGTCTTCGCCCAGGATGAAGAGGTACTCCATGTCCGGCAGGGAATCCTCGCGAAGTTCCCGAAGTGTATCCACTGTGTAGGTGGGGCCAAGGCGGGTGACTTCCATGTCCGACACGGCGAACGAGGGAGTCGAGCCTACAAGCAGGTGAGTCATCGCGAGGCGATGGGTTGCGGGGGCTACATCTTGCCCCTCCTTGAGCCACTGCTCACTGGCCGGAATGAATAGCACGGTATCCAGGTCGGCGCGCTCCTTTGCCTCACGCGCAATCATCAGGTGGCCGGCGTGTGGAGGATCAAAACTGCCGCCCAAGATGCCGACGCGCGTCACCGCCAGATCACCTCGGTATTGCCAACCAGGATCCAGTCGCCCGGCTCTGCGCCCGCTCGCTCCAGGGCATCGATTGCGCCGATGTGGCCAAGCTCTCGCCAGAATTGGGCAGCGACGGCCATGTCCGTGAGGTTGATGCCGTCCGCGAGCCGTTCAATCCGCGGGTGCTTGAGCCGCCATACGCCCTCCTCTTCGACTTCCACGACCGGCATGATGCGATCCGGCTCAGGCCGAAGAATTACTTCCGGCTCGACGACTTCGGGTGTTGGGGCGTGCTTGCGCGCCTCCCGTTCGGCTTCAGCACGCGTGTACGCGGTCCGCATGAGCTCCGTCACGCCCTCGCCTGTAACGGCAGACACCGCGAACACCTCTTCGACTCCTTCCGCGGCGAATGACTCCCGGAGTTCCGGCAGCTGCTCCTGGACCTCGGGCATGTCGATCTTGTTGATTGCGACGATCTGCGGCTTCTCCTCAAGCCGAGCCTCGTGGAGAGCCAGTTCGTTGTTGATGCTGCGCCATGCGTCGAGCACGTCCGGCAGGCTCCCGTCGATGATGTGAATGAGCACTGCGGTGCGCTCCACATGGCGCAAGAACTGATCACCAAGGCCTTTGCCCTCATGCGCGCCCTCGATGAGCCCCGGTATATCCGCCAGGACGAAGCTGCTCCAGCCGATGTCGACAACGCCGAGGTTCGGCTCCGTCGTCGTAAACGCATAGGAGGCAACGCGGGGATTCGCTCCCGAGCCGCTTGCCAGGAGACTGGACTTCCCTGCGTTGGGGAGCCCGACAAGCCCGACGTCAGCGAGAAGCTTGAGATCCAGCTGGACGTCTACCTCTTCGCCGGCCTCGCCGCCTTCCGCCAGTCTCGGCGCACGATTCGTCGAACTCGTGAACCGCGAATTGCCGCGGCCGCCGTCGCCACCCTTTGCAACAACAACAGTCGCCCCATCTGACTCAAGGTCCACTGTGCCGGCGCCCTTCTCACCAGTCCACGTCACAATCGTTCCGGCAGGGACAAGCAGGACGAGATCGCTCCCATTCTTTCCAGTCTGCTTTCTACGGCGTCCCGACTCCCCATTCTTTGCAACATAGCGAAGGCTGCGGCCGTAGTCCTGCAGCGTCATCAGATTCTCGTCCGCCTGAAACACGACGCTGCCGCCATCGCCACCATCGCCACCGTCAGGCCCACCGAACGGGACGTATTTCTCGCGTCGGAAGGACACTGCGCCGCGGCCACCGTTTCCACCGCTAACGTGGATTCGTACTTGGTCAATCATTCTCTCAGGATATATGTATGTGAATCGTTATAGCCGAGTTAATGCTGTGGGCACGGTGGAAAGGCAATTGAGCCTAGCGGGGGAAGAGTGGTGGATTCTACGTGGAATCCATGTGGAAAAGCAGTGGAAAGCCGTTGTGGCGAATGACGGGTTGGTGGAAAGATCGGGGCTATTGCCCGGCGAATGTGGAAGAAGCGATCTGGATGATAGCTTCAGCGTCAGCCCGGAGCTTTGCATCTGTGGATAGAGCGCGCTCCATGCGGCGAATGCTGTGCATGACGGTTGTGTGATCGCGGTTGCCAAATGATCTGCCGATGTGTGCCAGAGAGTAGTCCGTGTGGCGGCTGGCCAGGAAGACGGCGAGGTGCCGTGTTTCGGCAGCAGGGCGGGCGCGGCTGCGACCGGTGATGTCCGCCGGAGTCAACTGTCGATAGGCTGCGGTCGTGCGGATGATGGCCTCGATCGTCAGAGGAACAGGGTCCGGGTTCGCCGACGCAACCGAGAGAGCCTGGCGAGCAAGATCCAGTGTGAGAGGCTCATCCAGCAGAGTGGCGTGGGCGATGACGCGGGTTAGCTCGCCCTCCAACTGGTTGATGCTGGAGAACTGACGCGTCGCGAGGTAGGAGAGGACATCATCCGGTGTCTCGAGGTCATAGCGTGCCGCTTTGAAGGCCAGGATATTGAGACGGGTGCGCCTGTTTGGCGGCCTGACGTCAACAGGCAGGCCCGCGCGTAAACGGGCGGCAAGGCGAGGGCTCCTGAAGTTCAAGGCATCCGGCGCCCTGTCCGCGGAGACGACGATCTGTTGACCCGCTCGCAGGAGCGCACCGCACGTGTGCAGCAACGCCTCTTCGCTCTTAACCTTGCCGCAGATGAACTGGACATCGTCAATCATCAGGATGTCGGGAGAACGGTATCTCTCCCTGAACCCTGCCGTTGTCTTTCCTTGGACGGACGTGACGTAATCGTGGACAAATTGCTCGGATGTTGCGAGAAGCGTAGTGCGCCCCTGTCCCTGGGCCTCGTTGGCTATCGCATGAAGCAGATGCGTCTTGCCGAGGCCGGGGGCGCCGTACAGGACGAGTGGGTTATAGTCGCCGCCATAATCGTTGGCGACCTTCGTCGCGGCGGCATAGGCGAGTTTGGAGTTGTCGCCAACGACGAAGCGGTCGAAGGTGAGCTGTGGGTCCGGTCTCGCGCCGAGGACGAAGGAGGAAATGCCGCGAGAAGGTTTCTCCGCTGCTGGTTCCAGCGCGGCAGGCGGCTCGGCCTCGGTCACGGAACTGCGCACCGGCGCGTCGGATCCCACCTCGAGAACGACTGCGACGGGGCGCTTGAGGACGTCAGAGACAATTCGCTCCATGATGGGGAGCAGGGAGCCTTGGATCCAATGCTGCGCATACTCGCTGGGCACGGAGACGGTAAGCTCATCTTGCGTAAGATACATGCCGGTAGTGCCAGCCAGCCACGTGTTATACGCGGCTGCGCTCATCTGCTTGCGAAGGCGGCCGAGGGCTTCCTCCCATATGTCGCGCACGGGCTGATCGGGCATTGAAATGCTGTCCTCCCCCAACGACCGCGGCTGTGACTGCCCGGGTGACAACCCTCCGTGAGCGTGGAGGGCACGCCGTAGACGGGTAGTGTCCCGGGCGCGTCGAGCCGCAAGAACCTACGTTAGCACCCGCTTTGCGGAGGGCGTCGAGACAGTAGAAAGGCAAATGGTCATGGTGCCCACGAGTGAGGCAATGAGGCTGGTGTCCGCGCCATTGCGGCAGGCTCCCAATACCTCAATAATTCGAGGGTGCCCGTACTGAGGAGCTTAGTTTTCGGCGGAAAGTCATGGAGCAAAATTCGCGAATCATCTTTTGCGGCACCGCTGAGTTCGCCGTGCCGACGCTCGACGCGCTGATGAGGTCGGAAAATCGGCCCGTCGCCGTGCTGACGCGCCCCGATCAGCCGGCAGGCCGTGGCCGCCGGCCGCGGCAATCGCCCGTCAAGGAACGAGCCGTGCAGTACGGACTCGATGTCCTGGAGCCGCGAACGTTGCGATCTGAGGAGGAGGCCGGGCGCATCCGCGCGTTGGAGCCGACGGTTATCGTAACGGCCGCTTATGGGTTGATCTTCCCCCGTAGCGTGTTGGAAATCCCTCCGCGCGGTGCGCTTAACATCCATCCGTCGCTCCTGCCGCGTCACCGAGGCCCCGCGCCGGTGGTCTGGACGCTGCTTGAGGGCGACGAGAACGCCGGCATCAGCATATTCCTTCTGGAGGAGGGTGTTGATACAGGTCCGATGTTGAGCCAGCGCGTGGTGCCGATTCGCTCCGGTGAGACTGCCGGAGAGTTGACTGAACGGCTTTCTCAGATGGGCGCGTCACTGTTGGTGGAGACGCTTACAGGCTGGCTCGACGGATCCATAACGCCTGAAGCCCAGGATCACGACATGGCCACGCAGTCGCGGATGCTGGCGAAGGGTGACGGTGTACTCAACTGGGACAGCCCTGCGCAGGAGCTTGAACGGCGCGTTCTGGCCATGACGCCGTGGCCGGGCGCGCACACGACGCTCTCCGGCAAGCGGCTGAACATTCGGCGCGCCATCGCCCTGCCGCCGGAATACGACCCGAGAGGCGCGGCCCCAGGGCAGGTGGTGCGTCTCAGGCGCGCGGAGGATGGCGGCGGCATGGGAGTCGCCATCGGCACCGGTGAAGGGATGCTTGAGCTGCTTGAGGTGCAGGCCGAGGGTCGGCGGACGATGCCGGCCCGGGATTTTGCACGTGGTAGCGCGGACTTTATCGGCGCAACACTGCCGAGCTAGGGAACTAAACCCGCTCCACGCCGATGGTGACGGTCGCTTCGTCCAGCTTGACGGTGTTGGTGGTTGCGCCGTCGCCCGGGGCGGTCTGCAGGATGTCCACAGACAGGGTCTCCTGCCGGACGTAGTCGCCAAAGTCGGATAGCGCTCCTGCAACGCTGTCCCCGTCGCCTGACACATATGCCGTGATTCGGTCTGAGACATCCAGGCCGGCTGAGCGGCGAAGTTCCTGCAAGTGGCGTACCAGCTCGCGTGCCAACCCTTCGCGTTCCAACTGAGTGGTGATTTCTGTGTTCAGCGCGACGGTGTGGATGCCCTCCGCGCCGGAGATGAACCCTTCGCGGTCGGATGTATCGACAAGCAGGTCTTCATGCGACAGATCGAAACCGGCAAGTTCCTGCGACTGTTCATCACGGACCCGCGCGGCGACGGTGTTGAGTTCAGTGTCGGACAGCCCTTCGATGTGGGTGATCAGCTTCGGCAAATCTCCACCAAGGCGGCGTCCGAGATTCTGCAGATTCGGTCGGACGCGGACGGAGAGGAATGCAGACTCATCATCGACGGCACGCACGGCCTTGACGTTTAACTCTTCCAGCAGTTGGTCCTCGATGCGTGCCAATGATTCGCGGTCGGCTCGCCCGGGCAGCATGACCAGCATCTCTTGCAGCGGCTGCCGAACCTTGATCTGGGCGCGGCCACGCACGGCCCTGCCGAGGCTGGAGAGGCGCATGGCCAGCCGCACGTCCGCCTCGATCGTCTCGTCGCGCAGGGCTTCGTCCACCGTGGGCCATTCGGCAAGATGGACACTCTCCGGCTCATCATCAGCGAGCGTGGAGACCAGGTTGCGGTGCATGTGCTCGGCAACGAAGGGTGTGAACGGCGCGAGCAGCCGCGAAATCGTCGTCAACGCCTCGTAGAGCGTGTGATAGGCAGCGGCCTTGTCGGTGTCGTTGTCGGACTTCCAGAAGCGGCGGCGATTGCGCCGCACGTACCACGTGGAAAGTTCATCCACGAACGACTCGATGGCGTGCGTGGCTTCCATGACCTCGTAGCGCTCCATGGCGTCCGTCACTGAGCCGATGAGGCCCTGAAGGCGAGAGACGAGCCAACGGTCAAGCAGGGGACGGTCTGCCAAAGACGGAGCGGGCGTGGAAGCAGGATCGAAGCCGTCTACGTTCGCGTAGGTCACAAAGAAGCTGTAGGTGTTCCACAACGGCAACAAGAATCGGCGGACGGTGTCGCCGACGAGGTTGGCAGAAAAACGGCGCGCGTTGCCCGGCGTGGAGGCTGTGTACATGTACCAGCGCAGGGCGTCCGCGCCGCGGGCCTCAAGGATGTCCCACGGTTCAACTACGTTGCCGCGCGACTTGGACATCTTCTCGCCGGCCTCATCCAGGATATGGCCGAGCGAGAGAACGTTCTTGTAGGCCGGGCGGTCAAAGAGCAGGACGGCGAGCGCGTGCAGTGTATAGAACCAGCCGCGCGTCTGATCGACGCCCTCGCAGATATAGTCCGCCATCTGCTGCTGCTCAAAGACATCGGTGTTCTCAAACGGGTAGTGCCATTGGGCGACGGGCATCGCGCCGGAGTCGTACCACGCATCCATCACTTCGGGGATGCGCCGCTTTGTGCCGCCGCACGCCGCGCAGCTGAAGGTCACTTCGTCGATAAATGGCCGGTGGAGATCCATGCCGGAGGTGTAGCCCGCAAGTCCCGCTTGCCCGGCCAGTTGCTCGATACTGCCGATGGGCGTCGGGTCGCCGCACCCATCGCAAAGCCACAGCGGGATAGGTGTTCCCCAATAGCGCTCACGCGAAAGCGCCCAATCAACGTTGTTCTGCAGCCACTCGCCGAACCGGCCCTCGCCGATGTGCTCCGGCACCCAGCCGATCTCACGATTTGCCGAGATGAGCCTGTCCTTGAACGCTGTTGTGCGGATGTACCAGGATTCCTTGGCGTAGTAGAGCAGCGGGGCGTCACACCGCCAGCAGAAGGGATACGTGTGGGTAATCGTGCCTCCCTTGAGCAGCAGGCCGCGTTCATCCAGATCAGCGGTAATGTCAGGGTCGGCGTCCTTGAAGAATTTTCCGGCCCAGGGGACGCCGCCGTAGTCGGTCACTGCCCCGTCGATGTTGACGGTATGGACGACGGGCAGGCCTTCGGCGTTGCCGACGCTCAAGTCCTCCGCGCCGTATGCGGGCGCGATGTGGACGATGCCAGTGCCCTCGGTGAGCAGGACGAAATCGGCTGCGACCACCTTGCCCGCGTAGCCGTCGGGCACGGCGTAGTTGAAGAGTGGCTCATATGTGAGGCCGACCAGTTCTCTTCCCGAGATCTCACCGACGATTTTGTAGTCGCCCTCAAGGGCTTGATCTGTGAGCGCGTCGGCCAGAATCAGGCGTTCCGTGCCGCCGTCCTTGCCCCACGGCCCCTCAGCGATCACATAGCGCGCGCCAACAGCGACCGCCAGGCCGGTATTGCCGGGCAGCGTCCAAGGGGTCGTCGTCCAGGCGAGCAGGTAGGCGGGTGAGCCGTCATCACCAAGAATCTTTTGTGCCGTGTCACTGTCCTGGATGCGGAACTTGATGTGGACGGAGGGGTCCTCTGCGTCGTCCTTGTAGCCCAGCGCAACCTCATGGGAGCTGAGTGATGTGACGCAGCGCGGGCAGTGCGGCGTGACACGGTAACCCTGGTAGATGAGGTCCTTGTCCCAAAGCTGGTTGAATATCCACCAGCCGGACTCGATGTACTCATTCGAGTACGTGACGTACGGGTCATCCATGTCGACCCAGAAGGCGATGCGCTCGGACAGGGATTCCCAGTCCTGCACGTACCGGAAGACGCTTTCCTTGCACTTCTCGTTGAATTTCGCGATGCCGTAGGCTTCGATGTCGCGCTTGGATGTCAGATTCAGTTCCGCCTCGACGGCGAGTTCAACCGGCAGTCCGTGGGTGTCCCAACCGCCCTTGCGGGGCACCTGGTAGCCCTGCATGGTCTTGAAGCGCGGAATGACGTCTTTGAAGACGCGAGCGAGGACGTGATGGACGCCGGGCGCGCCGTTGGCCGTCGGCGGGCCCTCGAAGAACGTAAAGATTGGCCCGTTCTCGCGCTCCTTCATGGAGCGGCGAAAGATATCCTTGTCCTTCCAGAATTGCAGAACGTCCCGTTCCATGTCCGGAAACGAGACCTTGCTGGATACCGGCGAAAAGGGCATCAGTCGTCTACCTGCCTGCTATTTCTTGAGTCGTTTAGTCTCGGGAAAGGCCCGAATTGACATTCCATTGTGGAAAACGGCAATCGGCAACGTCAAGGTTTTTTCTCGGTTCGCGATTGGGGGTGCTGTTTCAATTGGAATGGCATGCCGCGTTCCGGCTTCGGCGGCGTATGAAGTTCTGTTACCACGTTGGCGGGCTCTGCGGCGGCAGTGTTGACGGTTCCTCATCAGGTAGGCGTCCAAATGCGAAATAGGTCAGCGCGCCGGGGAGCAGGAGCAGGATGACAATCACCCACAACCAACGGCTGCCGCCACGCACCCGCTTGCGCTTGCCGAGATCACGTCCTGCGGCAATCTGAACGGCGATTTGAACGGCAACATATACCAGCAAGCCCACCAATACGAGGACAGCCTCAGACATGCTGGTGAATCCTACTCAGCAACGACAGCGGTGCCATAGGCGAGCAGCTCAGCAGCGCCGGACATGACCATCGAAGTGGAGAATCGCAGCGCGATGACGGCGTTCGCGCCCATCTCTTCTGCTCGTTGTTCCATCCGGCCCAAGGCCTCTGCGCGAGATTCCGCCATCAGCTTGGCGTATTCCGGCACTTCGCCGCCAACAAGGTTGCGGAAGGCGGCTGTGATGTCACGCCCGACGTGTCGGGCGCGCACGGAGTTGCCGTAGACGATGCCCTTCGACTCCGTGATGGTCATGCCGGGGATGTCGTTTGACGTGACAGAAATCATGGTTGCGCCTCTTCATAACGCCGAACGTCGGCGTTCTTCCTTTCTCGCAGCCGATCCCATATGGCCTTGACCAAAAGGACAAGCGCGCCGATAACCATTGTCGGCAGGCCGATTCTCATAATGATGGGAACCTCGTCAACAAGGACGATGAAACGCACCAACGCGTACGCCGCATACCCACCGACCATCACGATGCCCACCAGGAGCAACGTCAGGCCCAATCTCATAGCAGTATCTCCTTGCGGACCTGTCTCTTCCGACTACGACATATCATACGCGGCGCGCGTACTTGGATCAGGGATTCGTTTCTACGGCAGCGATAGCATCGCGATTGGGTAGGCTCTCTCCTGAGAACTCTGAGGGCGGCGGCAGCAGCGTGGCTGCTGCTGCCCCGAACTTGGCGGCTGAAAAGGCGTCCCGCGTTTCCGTCAGGCGAACCAGGAAGATTGCCGCTAGTGCGGAGAGGATGCGCGAATCGACATGGCGCGCAGAGCCGATACTCTGCCAATTCCCCTGCCACCAGAGGCGGACGCCTGCCTCCGGGCCAACCGAAAGCGCGATGGGCGCTGGGACGTTCGTTGATGGTGAGGGCAAGTCGTCCTCATCGAGAAACAGCGCGCCAACCCCGGGCGGGGCGACACCTCCAACAAGGGACAGCGAGCCGTTCTGCAGGAATGCGTGGGCTACGAGGCCTATGAGCGACCTGCTGAAGCGCCCCAATGTGGCGGAATCTACCTCGTCCCCTTCTGGGGCGACGATAAGGACTTCGGTGTCCAGCCAGGTGTAGGGGACGTGTTCCGAGCTGAGGCGGGCCGTGTCCGCGGTGACAACCTGAACGCCGGCCACATGCACCGGATGGGCGTTGTCCGCCAGCAGTCCGGTTGAGCGACCGAGCTTTGCGGCGGCTAAAGCTGCATAGACGGCAGGCGAGCCTGCCCCGCCCACCGCGACGAAATCAGGATGACTGAAAACCACGACTACCGAGGGGGAGGTTCGTCTTCTTCCTCGTCGTCCTCATCGTCGTAGTCGTCATCGTCGTCATAATCCTCATCGTCGTAGTCGTCATCATCTTCATAGTCATCGTCGTCATACTCATCGAGGTCTTCCTCGTCGTCCTCGATATAGTCATCATCGTCGTCGTACTCATCCTCAGCGACGGACAGTTGAGACGAGGGAGCTTCATCGTTGGCAGGACGACCGCCGCGCTGGTCACCGCCGCCGCGTGGGGCCTGTTGGATGGTGACGCGTCGATTCTCTCCGTGTCCCGTGCTGCCAGTGACGACGGCCGCATTGTCTGCAAGAGTCATGTGGATGATGCGACGGTCGGCGGGCGACATGGGGTCGAGGGTGATGGGACGCCTGCGCCTGCGCACGTGATCCGCGGCGCGAAGGGCGATCTGCTGGAGGCGGTAGATGTGGCGTTGCTGATAGCCCTCTACGTCAATGCGGAGAGGAACGTAGTGTCCAACAGACCGCGAGACGATGGTGTTGAGGAGCATCTGAACGTGACGGAGTGTTTGGCCCCGTCGCCCAATCAGCAGACCGGCGTCTTCCCTCTCGATGTCCAGGACAATGGGGTCTCCGGACTCGAAGGGACGGGTGGGGTCGCTTCCGGGAACATATACGGATATATCAGAATCGACGTCCATGAGTCGGAGTAGTTCGGCGAGAATTTCCCTTGCGCTCTCTGCATCCGATGACAGGGACGCGAAGGATACGTACTGGTCCTCATCATCATCTTGCCGCACCCGCAGGCGAACCCGCGCATCTTCCGATCGGAGTCCCAGCAAGCCGGAACGTCCCTCGCTAATTACGTCGACGTCGACGTCTTCGCGATCCAGACCGAGTTCGTCTAGTCCTCGCTGAATTGCTTCCTCGACGGTCCTCCCCGTCCATTCCAGACTCTGATTCATCATTTGACCTCGTCTCCACCTGAGGGGCTGGAGGGGTAGTGGTATTGGCAGCGACCCGTGTCCGTCCGGGAATCAGATTCCCCCACCCGGACATGAATCCTTGCATACCAATCGTTATGAAGTTTGAGACGAACCAGTATAGGGCTAAGCCCGATGGGAAAGTAAAGGCAAGGAATCCCAGCATGATGGGGAACAGGAACAACATGATCTGCTGTTGCTGTCTCTGCTGGTCAGACATGGCGGGCGGCTGCATGATGCGCTGCTGAGCCCAGGTGGACGCCGCGACAAGAAGTGGCAAAAGTGGCGTTGGGTCAGGAGCGGAAAGATCCAGCGTGCCGATGATCCATGGCATCTCTGTGTTCAGGGGCAGAACTTCCCCGCCGACGGGCAGCCATGAGTAGAGCCGCTGCGAAATATAGACGAAGCTGCCCGGCAGATTTCCCAAGCCCTTGATGATTGCCCAGTACAACCCAATCCAGATTGGGAACTGCACAACCATCGGCCCCAGGCAGCCGAGTGGACTGACACCGGCCTCCCGGTACATCTTCATCGTCTCGCGCTGCTGGAGTTGAGGATTGTTCTTGAAGCGGTTGCGGATCTCCTGCATCTGCGGCTGTAGGGCCTGCATCTTGGCGGAGGACTTCAGCTGCTTGAGGGTGAGAGGGTAGAAGGCCACGCGGACAATGACAGTGAGGGCGATAATGGCAAGCGCCATGCTGTCAAAGAGCACGCTGTAAAGCAGCAGCAGTCCATTCAGCATCGGCTGCAGAAGCAGGAAGATGAAGATATCGCCAATGACTTCCATAGCTGCTGCCTAGTTGTCCACGGGGAATACCCGTACGGGTTGCCTGAGTGATGGAGACGCGCGGTAGACTGCGCCGTCCTGGGCAAAGAACAGCGCATCACTTTCCCCAAACGACACGATTGGAGCGTAGACAGGATCAGGCAGTTTGCCGCCAACGATGCCCTGGCCGGTCACAGGATCGATCCACCACGTTTCTTTCTCTTCGTTGGCGATACTGATATGGCTTCCTGTCAGGATCGGATTGCTCTGTATTGCGCCGCCCGTCCTCACGGGATTCAATACCTGTGCGCCCGAGTCCTTATCGAGGATGTACAGAGAGTGATCAAGAGATGGCGCGAATAGCCGATCGCCGATGACGAGCGGAGCGGCCCAGAACCAATTATCTGCGGTGAAGGGCGTTGGCCAATGGGGCGCACCCGTGGTGGCGTCCAGTGCATAGAGGTTATTGTCGAACGCGCCGGCGTAGAGGACGCCATCGTGCAGAGTCATGCCGCCGATGCCGGCCTCGGCCTGATGCCGCCACGCTTCGGTGCCGGGGCTCTCATCCATGCGCACAGCGTGAAGCGTGCCGCCAAGCGTGGCAATGTATACCAGTCCGTCGCCGATGATGGGCGTGCCCCATATCTCGGAGTCGGCCTCAAATGTCCATAGAGTGGATGCGTCCGCAATGTCGATTGCGTATAGTGTGCCGCGCTCTGTGTCAGCCGTGCCCTCCGTGCCAACAAGCATGACGCCGTCCGGCGTCAATGCTGGCCCGCCGACGATCGGAGAGTCGGCCTCGAAGAACGGGGCGCACTCAGCCTCGGATTCAGGCAACAGCGAATTGGGGTCTACGGCGTACAAAACCCCGTTAAAGCCCCCCGCATAGATGCGCCCGTCATGCAGCAGCGGCGCGCCAAAGATTGCGCGGACGCTATTGCGGCCCTCCCCCGTCTCGCACCGGCCCAATTCGAGTCCTGTGATGATGTTGCCTACGACGATGTGTCCTGTATCCGTCCCAATCACGACGGTCTCTTCGCCAAGAAGAACCGGCGCCGCCCATGGCTTCGGATCGTACAGGCTGCCAGCCGTGCAGCCGCCGACAATGAGCAACGCGAACACGGCGACCAGCAGAAGCAATGGCCCCGACATGCGTCGTGCCGAATCACGCTGACGTGGTTCGGTTTCGTTGGAGTGCGAGAGCTTACGGAACAGGGTCGTATCCCCCTTCCCGGAACGGATGGCACCGACCCAGCCGCCGCGCAGCCAGGATTGTGCCATGCAGCGCACCATGCCGTTCGACAGCCTCACGCGCGTATTCGGAGCACGTGGGCTGATAGCGGCAAGCGGCAGGGAGAAGTGGCGAGAGGACGAACTTGTATAGCCGCAGGAGGCCGAGCGCAATGTACTTCATGTGCTGTGCTCAACCCTGGTGAGATTCGGAAGAGTCGGCAGAGCCAGGCGCCACTTCCCCATCACGAAGCCCGGCGCGCTTAAGGACATCAGTGACCGCATCTTCGATGCCGTGGTAGTCCGCTTGCGCGATGTGTGGTCTGGCAATGAACACGAGGTCGACTCCTGATTCGCGTGGCCCCAGCTTGCTGACCGCAACGCGCAGTCGGCGCTTGACGGCGTTGCGCGTTACTGCGCCACCCACACGCTTGCTGACGGCATAGCCGGCGCGCATGGTATTCACGTCGTTCGGCGCGTATCGCAGGACGACAAGCTCATTGGCGCGGCCTTTGCCGATGCTGGAAACGCGGTCGAAATCGGAACTCCGACGCAGCCGGTGATCCGTCGTCCGGGGCATGGCAGAGAAGTTAGACGCTGAGACGGTGACGCCCCTTGGCGCGTCGACGCGCGACAACGTTTCTGCCGCCGGGCTCTCTCATGCGATGACGAAAGCCGTGGACGCGCTTGCGGCGGCGCACTTTAGGTTGGTAGGTTCGCTTGGGCATAGTGTCTGACAGTATAGAGGCGGCAGCAATAGAGGGGCAAGGATGGGGACGGACTTAGTGGCGATCAACCCGCAGTCCGTTCAGTTACGCGTTATACAGTTCCTTTGCCCGCTTCTCCAACTCCTTTACCTCGGTGAGGGCACTTCTGGCGACATCCACATCAATGTGAGGCTTTAGACGGTTGACCTCATCGGGTATGTCGTCTTCGGACAGGCCGTTGTCCTGAATCATCAAGAAGAATGCAGTCGACAGTTGCTCTAGCTGGCGAACGTCCTTTCTGGCGACCTCTCTAGCCACAAACTCGATTTCGCTCGAGAAATCAGGACCCTTTTCCATTCTGCTCTTGCCACTGTCAGTAACGAAGAATGATGAGCCATATCCAAGCCGAGGCTTTAGTCCAAGCTCCTCTACGGAGAGCAAGTCTTCAAGATCGTCCTTAAGATCGAATGAGTAAGGACCATGGAGATACAACTCAAAGTCATATCCCAGCGGGACATTGAGCATTTTCTGGAGGAAGAGGCACGATTTCTGAACCTGGGTGTGGCCAGTCCAGCTTTCTTGCTCACCCATTTGGTCAACTAGGTGGCACAATACTGCGTTCAGTTCTCGGCCTTCCAGTTGCTCGGTCATGATTGGCTCTCCTTATTAGCTCACTTCAAGCTCATAGCTCTCTACCAGTTCAGTCGCTTCGGCCAAAGACTCTGAAGGCACAAGCAGTAGGGAGGCCTCTGGTGTCGGGAGATTCTCCAAAACGACAGATGCTTCCCCAAAAGATTGGATCCTGTTTTGAGAGGAACGGACGGGAAAAGCTGTATCCACAGAGTCGCGCCGTGGCTGTGACCAAGCTCGAACATTCGCAGCTCCTATTTCCTGTTCGAGATGGGAGCGATACTGCTCCAAGGCGTTTGAGGCCCGCTTTTTCTCTTGGGGGGTGATGCTGTAGACGGTACGAAAATGGTCACGCTCTTCGATCCTCTTGGCCACAATATGTGCTGAATGAGATTGACTAGCTGACACCTTCTGGATGTCGACGAGCACTTCTATATCGGTGAATGTCCTTAGCTTCCCCCAAGAGATATCAGTCAGGGGAAGAACCTCCCTTTCACTGAGGAAGTCCCGCAAATGGACATCGTAGGCAGCGCGGACACGGTGATTGTAAACCTGCATGAACATGAAGTAACGAGCCAAGAGCAGGGACTCAGCTGTATGGACTCCACCCTCTTCTAGTCCGAGCGCGGCTGAATCGGACCTTGAGCTTCTTGGGAGAATTCGGATAGTGTCTAGGAGTCGTAAATGGTCGAACCGCCCATAGGCTACTCCGGTATGCAATGAGTCCCGTAAGAGATAATCGATTCGATCAACCCCCAAAGCATCGTGGGCAATGACATCGTGTAGCAGGATTTCCCAATCAATCAGATTCTTGACCCCTGCTGTCTCGGGTAAGCGGCTAGCACCGACGGCTATCTTCGCGATGTCTAATGGATCAAGGCCTTCATCACCCATGCTTTCCCATGTAGGAGCCATTTCCTCGCTCAGAATTAGTTCAGCGGAAATGCTCTCGTGGCTCACGCCGTCAGGCAGAAGTGTGCCTTCGGCCGCATGAGAGAAAGGAAGGTGACCAAGGTCGTGACATAGCGCAGCCATGCGTAAGACCTTGCGCCAATAACCCCAATCCTTTGGCTTGGCCAAGACATAGCGGTCAAGGATCTCAGTTCTCGCTCGACGTTTGTCCGTGATTGTGTCGTATACCCTTCCGGCTAACTCCATAACGCCCAAGCTGTGTTCTAGCCTCTTATGGGAGGCTCCCGGATACACGAGATAGGTCATAGCAAGTTGGTGGATTTTCCGCAGGCGCTGCAAATAAGGTGAATTGAGTAGTCGCCACTCGTCGTGCTCAACCCGAATAAACCCGTGGACGGCGTCTCTGATCTCACCGTCGTGCCGCTGGCGAGTCGTCAAGGTCCTCCCCTTTGCCACGATGCGCTGTCGAATAAGAATATCGAACGTGTGTCCCAATTGCAATACAACCGACCCCATCCTTTGCCGCCCAGGGCTTGCTTTCGTAGTATGGATGGAGGTACTGACCTGTCCTTTGTTCTGTCCCGGGTCGTTTGGAGGTGGGGTGTCGGAGAGCCGGAAGGCCGTCATTGATGTTCGTAGTCTCGTAAAGGTCTATCCGGGTGGGACACGCGCCGTCGACGGCATTGATTTCACTGTGCAAGAGGGGGAGTTCTTCGGGTTTCTCGGCCCGAACGGCGCGGGCAAGAGCACTGCGCTAAAAGTCCTTTCGACTCTGCTCAAGAAGACCTCAGGAACCGTCAGCGTCGCGGGCTATGACATTGACCGTCAGGCAGAGCAGATCCGCCGCAGCGTCGGAGTCGCGATGCAGACAGCCGGCCTGGATGACCTGGCGAAGGCGCACGATTTTCTGACCCTGCAGGGCCGTCTCTATGGCCTGCGCAGCTCAGAGGCGAGGGCGCGTTCCGCGGAACTACTGGAGTTCATCGGGTTGGCGAACGTCGCCAAGAAGAAGATCGGTACGTTTTCCGGCGGCATGCGGCGGCGGCTCGACCTTGTCGCGACCCTTGTCCACGAACCAAAAGTGCTGTTCCTCGATGAGCCCACGACGGGACTCGACCCACAAAGCCGTAACACGCTTTGGGATCACCTTCGCCGTCTCAATGAGGAGGACGGCGTCACCATCATCTTGACGACGCAGATGATGGATGAGGCGGATCGGCTGTGCGAGCGGCTTGCAATCATCGACCGCGGGAAGATCGTTGCGGAAGGCTCGCCACGTCTCCTTAAGGAACAGATAGGCGAAGGAACAGATAGGCGGCGACGTTGTCACGATTACGATTTCCGGCCCGGAAACGGCGGAGGAATGGGAGAAGTTGAACACAAAGGCACAGGAACTCGCTGACGGCGAGTCGTACGTGTCGTCCACTGCACGCGTGCAGGAGGGCATCGCGGTCACGGTTCAGAATGGAGGCGCGGCGGTACCGGGACTGATGCGGCTGCTTGCAGATAACGATGTTCCGGTGTCCAACCTGTCCGTCGCCAGCCCGACGCTCGACGATGTGTTCCTCCAGCACACGGGCCGCACCATTCGCGACGAAGAAGCAGGTGGCGACGAGATGAACAACACCTTCAGGCCCTTGCTCGGCCTGAGCGACGGCCGGTAGAAACAATGGTCAGTCTCGTTCTCCAGACCTGGTATATCTACCTGCGCAATTTCCGCGCCTGGGTCACGCAGCCAGGCCAGATAGTGCCGGCCGTCTCCATCAATATCCTCTTCATGGTCGTCTTCGTAGCGGCATTCGACAATGTCTCGATGCTGCCGGGATTCCCTACCGATAGTTATGTCACATATTTGATGCCCATGATCATCGTTCAGGCGATGATCTTCAGCGGGATCGATGCCGGCTTCAACTTGCTGACGGACGATCTGTCCGGCTATCTGAACAAGCTCCTGCTCGCGCCCATCTACCGAATATCTATCCTGCTCGGCGTTCTTCTCGTGTCTGCGACGCGGGGCTTCATCCAGGGCGTAACGATTGTCATTGTGGGCGTCATCATGGGCGCGTCTTCGGAATCGGGATGGCTCGGTTTCTTTGCCATACTGGTGCTCGGCACGATGTTCGGGGTTGCCTGGTCATGTCTGGGTCTGATTATCGCCATCAAGACGCGCAGCGTTCAGGTGACGCAGTCCATGTTCATCTTCTTCATTCCCGCGGTCTTCGTCACCACGGCATTCATGCCAAAGGAACTCATGGCGGACTGGTTCCAGATTGCCGTCTCGCTTAACCCCGTGAACTATGTACTGGAGGCGATACGCGGGGTCGTGGTTACAGGCTGGGAGTGGGAACATATCCTGCCCGGCGTTTCGATACTCATCGTCATGACGATTGTGGCCCTGACGGCCACCACCATCCTGTACCGCCGCACAACGGCGTAGGAGCGCGTTCGGCATACTTGGCTGGAAACTGTCACTGATACACTGCAATTCCAAGAATCCGCCGGCCCACTGAACGGAGGAATGTCCGATGGCCAACTATTGGATGGTGCGGTCAGACGAGACCATTCGTGATTTAGTCGAAGATGGCGGATTCGTCGCCATTGGGTTTGGGGGAAATGTAATAGGTGACATCAGCGGTCTCTCCTCCCGCGATGCAATTCGTGAGCAGGTTGTAAAACGTAGGCCCGACGCTAGACCGGGGCAGATTAGGTCAGACACAAGCCAGCTGTTTCGATTCGCGCGGGAGATCAGAGTTGGTGACTGGGTTCTCACAGGTGTGAGAGATCGGCAATACCTTATCGGCAAGATAACAAGTGACTACAGATTCGATGAGTCCAGTCCAGGTCAGCCTTACCGACGTTCGGTGGACTGGCACCCGCGCCGACTGAACAGGGATGACATGACTCCCTATCTAAAAAACAGTCTCGGTGGTCAAGCGACGTTGTTCAACATAACGAAGCATGCAAGCGAGATTTCAAGCCTGCTTGGTGAGAAACTGCCGACCAACCAGGCGGTAGAAAGCGTCGGATTCGAGGATCCGGAAGAATTTACCGAGATTGCGTACGCTGAGGACACTGAGGCCAAGGCGCATGAGCGTATTACCGACCTGATACTGGATCTCCGGCGGTTTGATGGACACGAATTCGAGCGACTTGTAGCGGCCCTGCTTGAGGCAATGGGTTTCAAGATTGTTCGCGAGCCACAGGGCGGAGCGGATGGTGGTGTCGACATTATCGCTGCGCCAGATGTATTTGGATTTGAGCAGCCGCGGATTATCGTTCAGGTCAAACACCGGGAAGGCAGGGTTGGGGAGGGTGACGTACAACGGCTCGCGGAGGCGCTTCAGCCGGGAGAGAAGGGACTCTTTGTTTCCACGGGCGGATTCCACCCCAGCGCCAAGAGGATGGCAGACCAAAATATGACCCTTCTGGATGGCGATAAAGTGGTCGACTATTTCATCGAGCACTACGAAAGCATGTCATCCGAATACAAAGCCAAGGTGCCGCTAAAGCGCGTCTATATCCCAGTGCCTCCCGATGAAGTGTAGTGCGAAGACAGCTTTTTGACGGAGTATTAGAAGCGCCCTCTCCTCACTCCTTCTCGCCATCCGAGGGCTACTCCGCCGATCAGGACGACGGTGAACCACGTTATGGAGCGGTCGAGCGCCGTCAAGACGGCGGCGTCCTCCAGCGCTACCCACGGCAGCAATAGCCCCACCATGCCCGCCTCCGCGACTCCGAGGCCGCCCGGTGTGGTCGGAATTGCAGTAATAAGGTTGTGGGCCAGCGCGACGAATGCAATCACGGGCAGAGGGACGTCAAGACCAAGCGCCCAGGTGACAAGAGCAAGCCGCATGCCCTCCGCGACCCATCCGCTGACGCTGAGGATTGTGATGGGCCAGAGTCTTCCGCTGAGGCTGAGCAGCGCGCCAACACGAAGCCGTTCCAACCAGTCCCGAATCGATCCGGGCAGTCGCGCTGTGGCACGTTGCCCAAATAGCGCCATTCCCACCACCAGAAAAATGCCTCCTCCGCCAATGACGACAGTGAGGCCAATGACGGTAGTGGTCACACCACTTGCATCCACCCAGAGGAGAGCGCCTATGGGAAGAAGGATGGCGGCGAACGTCACCACGTCCAGAACCCGTTCTGCAAGGACCGTGCCGAGGATCCTGGGATAAGACTGATTCTCGTGCTGTCGGGAGACGAGGTAGGCGCGGTACGGATCACCCATGCGCAACCATGCGACGGCATTCACAAACCAGCCGAGGAGGATAATCTCCGAGAATGCGCGTCTGGACGGGAGCGGGACCGGGTCATCGGCCATCGCCTGCGCATTCTCAATCAGCAGGCGCCAACGGATGCCCCTCATGGGAAAATTGACATAATACGCAAGGAATGCGGCGGCGATGAGGAGTGGGTTTGCATCGCCAATCGCGCGGGCCATGTCGGTGAAGCTAACATCCACGCCCCGCGCCAACACGACTAACAGGAGAACTGCGATGCCAAGCGAAATGAGCGTGGCCGGATGGAGGATGCGGCGACGAATCGCGCCGGCCTGCGAGACGGTTGAGGGAGACATGGATGGCTATAGCGGGCGTTGTGCCGGCACGCCGTTCCGTCGGGGGTATCTGTATGGCGACGGGGTGGTCTTGCTGATGACGACAAGTCGGTGATCGGCTGGGATCGGAGTATTGGGGTCAGGAATTAAGATTCCCTCCGGCGCTCCACCAAGCGCAGAAAGTGCATCTGATGCATCATTGATTTCCTGCTCGGCGTCAGCGCCTTTAGGGGCGATGAGCACTCCGTTCATTCGCACAAACGGCAGGCACAGCTCCACCAACGTAGGCAATGGGGCAACAGCTCGGGCCGTTGCAACGTCGTAGACCTCCCGATAATCGGGGTCATGACCCAGGTCCTCGGCGCGGCCCTGAATCACCTGGCAGTTTCTCAGCCCCAGCACACCGACAACGTGTTCGAGGAACTTGATCTTCTTGCCGGTGGCCTCGACGAGCGTGATATGCAGACGCGGGAACGCAATGGCGAGAGGCAGACCGGGAAAGCCTCCGCCTGTTCCGACGTCAATGAGTCGCAGTCCTTCAGTCGTTGGTAATGCCCCGGCGCACCACAGGCTTTCAAGGAACAGGCGTGACTCCACCTCATCCGGCTCCGTGATGGCCGTCAGGTTGGTGCGCTTGGCGGTCCAGCCGAGTAGTTCCTCGCGATAGATACGAAAGGCGTCAAGCTGGTGTTCCGCGAGGGGCGCTCCAAGCTTGTCCGCCACTCTCGCAGCAGCCGAAGGTCAGTGACAGAGTCGTTGCTATCTGTGTGTGCGGTGGTACTCACGAGATAACGGTAGCAGGGAGGGGCAATGGGTGTATGGTATCGGCGTTGAGGGTTTAGGTGATGTTTATCGTACGTGTTGGGCTGATCTCGCTGACGTTGCTTTTGGCGGCAATCGTGCTCACAGGCGGCTGCTCCACGGATATGACCAACGTTGTCTCACGTCAGGATGTTTCACCGGATAGGGTTCAACAGGCGTTGGAGGACGGAGCAGACCCTAATGAGCAGGACGAGTACGGTTTCACACCGCTTGCCATAGCGATAAACGAGAATCAGGACATAGAAATTGTGAGGGTCTTGATCGATGCCGGGGCGGACGTCAACCTCCCCACTATTGAAGGGGTAACCCCGCTTCATACGGCGACCGATAGCGACCCGGCGATCATTGAATTGCTGGTGGAGGCGGGCGCGGACGTCAATGCCCGAAACGCGAGTGGCGAACTGCCCATTCACCATATCGCCCGTGACGGCACTCTTGAAAACGCCGCGGCCTTGCTTCGGGCCGGCGCGGAGGCCAATGCTGTGGACGATTCGGGCCGCACACCGCTTGATCTGGCATTGGGAAGGCATTTCGATCCGGACTCCGGAATGCAGATAACATTCGCTGGAAATCCCGAGGACCGCCTTGGAATGGCACGCACGCTGCTCGAGCACGGGGCGGACCCGCACACCGGGATTCACCTGCCGTGGGCGGCAAAAGAAGACTTCGATCTGGATCTGACGACACTGCTTCTGGAGTTTGGGGCTGACGCAAATTGGACGGACCCGGACACCGGCATACATATCCTGTTTGTGGAACTGTCATCGTATTCGGGTGGAACGGAACCGGCTTATGGGGGACCCTCACCGGCTATTGCCCGCGTGCTTCTGGATCATGGCGCGGACGTCAATGCGGTCTCACGGAATGGCTATACGCCGTTGTATGCGGCCATCGAGAGCGGAAACCTGGAATTAATCAGGTTGTACCTGGATAGGGGCGCGGACGTACAGGGGGGAGTCGAGGACCGCTGGTCCGGCATAACGCCCCTGCGGTACGCCAGTGGAGCCGGGCCACAGGAACCCAACCCGGCGGTTGTGGAGTTGCTGCTGGAATATGGCGCGGACCCTACCGAGCCGCTCGCATGCCGAACTGCCCGGAATGTGGAGGCGTTTGAGGGTACTGCTCTATTGGACCGCCTCTGTGCGCCCTGAGTCCACAAGAGTCCTCGTACAGGTCCTCGACCACTGCGCTCATGGAAAACAAGGGGTATCGTGGTGGTGACAGTGTTCCAATGAGAGGGTGACGGGGGGAAGTGTGGCAACTGAACAGGACCGGATGCGGAAAGACATCGCGATGCTGGCTTCCGACGCGGGGCCCCTCGCGAGGCGCCTGAACGCGCTGGCGGTGTACGAGCGACCTTTTGGACAGCCCGGCTTTGAGTTCGGCGAGTGGGTGGATCAGCCGGGGCGCGGCAAGTGGTACCGCCTATCCCGCGTCGGCAGGGACTTCTTTGAATACTGCAATGACAACGGCTGGGTGCAGGGGTTCGAGTGGGTTGATTGGAAGGCAACCCCAGAAGGACAGCGCCTGATGAGTGACACGTCAGCAATCGGGGAGGCCAGCCCCCTGGATCTGAGCCGCGTGATAACCGTGCTCATACGGCAGGATCGGCTCGATGAAGGCTACCTCGGCTCGGCCTACGACTCGGGTCTCGTCATCGCAATCGTGAGGCGCGCATCCGCACTCTTGGCCGCCCTCCCCGCCGAGGGTGATGACCTGGACTGGCCGACGTGGTGGGGCATGGATCAGGACGAGCGCCGGGCGGTGGACGCCAAGTTCCAGAAGTCGGGCTAGCAGCTCAAAGTTCTCTGTTTCCCTCGCCGGCTACGGCGGCCCATGCCAACGCCGTAAGCATTCGCGCCGGGTTGAGTATCGGCCACAAGTCTCCGTTATTGACGAAGTACCCGTTGCCGAAGATCAGGATGCCCATGGCCACTGAAAGCACTGCGCCCACGCGCGCTTCGGTGGATCCGTTGCGCCACAGAACCACTCCCGCGACGCTCGCAGAGGCAATGAAAAGTGGATTGACGGTTCGCCACACGTCACCCCAATAGTCGCCTGACACCTGGCTATAGGAGTTCACCAAGACGGCTGCGGCCAGTAAGGCGAGCGCCAGACTGCGTACCCAGGCGACGCGGCGGGTGCTCAACCAGATCCACCAGACGCCGCCAAAGCCGACCACCAGCGGAGGTATCTGCCAGAGCTTCCAGGGCCAATAGGGAACGGACAGCCCATCCGGGTCGGCGATTTCAGTTCTTTCGGTCCAGGCGAAGATGGCTAGGGCAACAATGGCCGTGACTGCCAGTGCAGGAATCGGCCCCAGGTCTCGCGGTGCAATCAATTGTCTAAGCATCGGCCACCTATCCCGTTACAGAATCTCTCGTGAGGCGGCTCCGTCTGATTCGTCCAACTGACGGAGCGTTCTCATTGCTGCAAGAATACAGAAAGGATGGAAGCAGTGTGAAAGCCTCAGCTCCTGTGACTTCCGGGGATTCCTTTCCAAGCCCCACTCATCTATCCTGTGAGTCCCCAGAAGGACAGTAAGGGTTGGAGCGGCGAAATGAACTCACCGATTGAACTCAAGGTTGTTGTATCCGAGTCGTATGCGGATAAGCTGCGTGACGCGATTGAGCTCGGTGCCGACGCCTGCTGTGGAGACTCTGAATCGCTGGCGGCGTATCCCGTCGAGGTGTTAGAGAAGTTGCCCGGCAGCGTTGTGACGTTTGGATGCGGCAATCCCGTCGCGCTGGCGAGCATGCAGCCCGGCGAGACGGTTCTGGACCTGGGCAGCGGCGCTGGCCTCGACTGCTTCCTCGCCGCCGAGCAGGTCGGCGAGCAGGGCGCGGTCATCGGCGTGGACTTCACGCAGGACATGATTAACAAGGCAAATGAGAACGCCGCCAAGCTGGGCCTCGACAACGTTTCGTTCAAGCATGGCGATATCGAGGCGTTGCCACTGGAGGATTCGACGGTGGATGTGGTGATCTCCAACTGCGTCATCAACCTCGCGCCGGACAAGGACGCAGTGTTCCGGGAGGCGTTTCGCGTGCTGCGGCCCGGCGGTCGGGTCATGGTGTCAGATATCGTACTGACTCGGCCCGCGACGGATGAGGAGATGCAGGACATGGCGCTGCTGACCGGTTGCGTCGCCGGCTCGCTGCCTGATACGGAATACGCCGACACGGTTCGCCGAGCGGGCTTCGCCGATGTGACAGTGGAGACTGCGCCGCAGGATGAGGAGACAGCCGAGGGGCAGTTCTGGTACAGCGCGTCCATCTCAGCGGTGAAGCGGTAGTTCCACACGTCCCTACAAGACTTAAGCCCTCAGAAGCGTGGTCACGTTTCACCGAGCAGTTACAGCCTTAGGGAGGAAGTCAGCTTCAGGGAAGCACCTCCCGATCTTATTCCAGCCGTTGCCAGCATTTGGTTGAGTATGCCGACGTTAAGGAGTTTTGGTATGGAGTTTGTCAGGAATGGCCATCCACATGGGCGCTGGCTCATTGTCGTTCTTGTATTCTTCTATCTTTTAGTAGTCTTCGGGGGCGCTTCCCTAAAGGATGAATACAGCCATGTCAGCCAGTACATAAGCGAGCTCAATGCTGTGGGTTCAGCTTGGGATTGGCAGATAGGCTACTTAGGGTTTCTCCCTCTCGGTTTGCTGGGCCTGCTGTTACTGGTGGCGGTTGCCCCACGTGCAAACCTGAACGGGATCAATAAAGTCGGCTGCTGGCTGCTAATTGCTGAACCCATAGTGTATGCCAGCTCGGCCTTTGCACCGTGCGACCCGGGTTGTCCGAGCACCGGCAGCTTTTCCCAGAATGTCCATAACCTCTTGGCCTTGATCACGCTTCCCATGACCACATTAGGGTTAGTGCTCCTGTCGTTTAACGACAGACTTGCGCCAGCAAGGAGGGCGGGCTGGGTAGTCTTGGCGGTTACCTTTGTCACGTTCTACGCATTCGCGCTGACGCCTGAGCTCGCTGAATGGCGAGGATTACTGCAGCGTCTGGCAGAAGGAATTCTCTATGGCTGCTTGTGTCTTGTAAGTTGGCAGTTATTCGCGGGCAATAACAATCCAGCGCAGCTGAATGAATAACGTGAAAGCCCTCGATAGAAGCGGACAGACAATGCTGAACCTGGCGGAACAGGCGGATTCTCCAGCCATCGTCCAACTGCTGATAGACGCGGGAGCTAAGGCTTAGGGGCGCGGCACCTACTATCGTGATGTTCGCGGTACGTCAACGCTGCAGTCTCGTATAATTCCCAAAGATTCGGCGAGGGGGAACCGGCTGCAGCCGGGCAATTTCGGGGAAGGAAAACTATTCATGGCAACCGCAGAGCATCGCGTTATCGGACAGCCCGTTGGCCGCGCAGACGGCCCGGAGAAGGTGACCGGCCAAGGCAAGTACTCGATAGATGTCGTGCCTCCCGGCACACTGTGGTGCAAGGTGCTGCGCTCGCCGTATGCCCATGCCCGCATCGTCTCCATCGATGCCTCGGCGGCCCTTGCGCTCCCCGGCGTCCACGCCGTCATAACCGGCAAGGACGTTGAAGGCCAGCGGTGGGGGAAGACGATCCAGGATGAGCCGGTCATCGCGTGGGATCGCGCGCTGTACATCGGCGACAAGGTGGCCGCCGTTGCCGCGGACGATGAGGAGACTGCCGAAACGGCGCTCAACCTCATCGACGTGGAGTATGAGGAGCTGCCCGCCGTCGTCACCATTGCGGAGTCCCGTGCCCCCGATGCGCCGATTCTGCATCCTGATTTCAATAGCTATGGCGGTGTGACCGACCCGCTCACAGGCCCCTCAAACGCCGTCGTCCACAACAACTGGACCAAGGGCGACGTTGAAGCGGGTATGGCGGAAGCCGACCTCATTGTCGAGCGTGATTTCGAGACGTCCCGCACCCACCAGCTCTACCTGGAGCCGCACAACTGCGTCGTTGCCATCGAGGACGACGGCACGGTGCAGACATGGATAGGCACAAAGTCGCCCATGTCGAACCGCATGGCGATTGCCGCGCTAACGGGCCGCGACGCCTCGCAGGTTGTGATTAATTTCGCATACGTCGGCGGCGATTTCGGCGGTAAGGGAGACATCGTCGGCGTGCCGATCTGCTACGCGCTGGCAGAGCGGACGGGTCGCCCGGTCAAGTTCGCGATGGACTACTCCGAGGAGTTGATGGCGATGAATCCTCGCCACCGCTCCGAGGCGCATGTGAAGGTGGGCGTCAAGCGCGACGGCACGATCACGGCGTGGGAGTCCGACATCTATTTCAACGCGGGGGCGTACCGCGCCTATTCGCCGAGCGGCAGCTTGCCCGGGGCGAACGAAGTGGCGGGGCCGTACCGCATCCCCAACACGCGCATCGATACGTGGCAGATGGCGACGAACACGGTGCCGGGCGGCTTCCAACGCGGCCCCGGCGAGGTTCAGGGCATCTTTGCGGGCGAGTCCATCATGGACATCGTCGCGGAGGAGCTCGGTATGGATCCCGTTGAGTTCCGCCTGAAGAACGTCGTTCATGAGGGCGACGATACGCCTACCGGCCACCAGTTCAGCGGCATCATCGCGGACAAGATCATTGAAGAGGCTGCGCGCGCCGGCAAGATGGCGGAGCCACGCCCCGTCAACGTTGGCCGCGGTATCGCCTACGGACACCGCCCGCAGTACGGCGGCATGACCCAGGCGGCGGTTGCCGTGAATGAGGACGGCAGCCTGACAGCTCGCACTTCATTCTTCGACCCGGGCACTGGCGTGAACACGCTCATCCGGCAGACAGTGGCTGAGGAAATGCAGGTCGAGATGGATCGCGTCAACGTTGTGCCGTTCAGCACGGACGAGATGGATGCAGCCGTGTTTGACCTGGGGTACGGCGGCTCCCGTGCATCCATGGTCGGCCCGATGGCGGCAACCGAGGCGTCTGAGGAGGTCAAGACGACACTCAAGCGCCTTGCTGCCGAGTTCAACGGCTGGGATGAGTCAATTGTCGAGTACGGAAACGGCGCGCTCACCAACTCCCGCACGAATGAGAGCATCCCGATGGAGGACATCGTGCGCCGCAGCGGGGAGCCGGTTTCCGGCCGCAACAAGGCGCCTGAGGGCGGGCCGCTGATGATGTCGCCAATGACATCATTCGTCGCGCAGGTGGCCGAGGTCAGCGTGGACACGGACACGGGTCGCGTGAAAATTGAGAAGATGACAGCGGTGCATGACGTGGGCCGCGTTTTGAACCCCATCGGCTTCCACGGGCAGGTTGAGGGCGGTGTTGTGCAGGCCATCGGCCACGCGATGATGGAAGACCTGACGGTGGATGAGTCGGGACGCGTGTCGAACCCCTCGCTGGCCGACTACAAGGCGCCGACGGAGCCGGACATCCCTGAGCTGGAGACGATCCTGGTGGAGGCGCCGAGCGGTTGGGGCAACTACAACATCAAGGCCGTCGGCGAGCATTCGAACATCACGACGGCAGCAGCCATCGCCAACGCGGTCTACGACGCCGTCGGCGTCCGCCCGTTTGAGATCCCGATCCACCCAGAGAAGCTGCTGGCGGGGTTGCGGGAGAAGGGGAGCTAGGGGGAGTAGCTATGCCACCTGTTCGGGTTGGGGTTATTGGTGTTGGGTTTGGGGCGACGGTCCATATTCCCGGGTTTCAGTCCGAGGGTGTGGAAGTTGTTGCTGTCAGTGCGAGCCGGGAGGAGCGGGCGCAGGCTGCGGCTGAACGGTTCGGCATCCCAAATGTGTTCACGGATTACCGCGAGTTGGTCGCGCATCCGGACGTTGATGCTGTCAGCGTCGTCACCGCCCCCAACCTGCACTATGAGATGACCAAAGCCGCCCTTGAGGCCGGCAAGCACGTCATGTGCGAGAAGCCGTTTACCACCAACGCCGCAGAAGCAGAAGAATTGCTTGCGCTCGCCAATGAGCGGGGCCTGACGCATATGATTGCCCATGAGTTCCGTTTCGCGCCGGAGCGCGCTTTTGCGCGTCAACTCATCGATGAAGGCCAGATTGGCGAGCCGCGCCATATCACCGCCACCCTGCACTTGAGATTTGCGCGACGTCCCGGCGCTGTCCCTCCTGCCCCGTCTGTCGGCAGCGGCGGGATGCTTGGGGCGCTCGGCTCCCATTTCATCGACGGCATACGCCATTGGTTCGGCGATGTGTCCCGTGTTAGCGGCACACTCCACGGCAGCGTGCCGGAGGGCTTCAGCCTTGCCGACACAAACAACGCGTTCAGTGTCCATATGGACTTCGCCAACGGTGCGTGGGGAACGCTAACGTGCAACCTCAACTCCCCGCTCGGGCAGGGGGGGTCGATTCAGATCTACGGGACAGAGGGGTCGATTCACCTGAGCCAGTCGGGGCCCAACCCCGCGCCGGAGGGAACGGTTCGTGTCGGGCGGCTTGATGATGATTCACGTGAGCTACGCACCATTCCAATACCGGAGGAATTGCACCCATTCGATGATGACCGCGACCATCGGCTCCTTCCATTCCGGCTGGAGGTTCAGGATTTCATCCGTGGAATTGAATCAGGAGAATCACCCGCGCCTAATTTCCATGACGGCCTGCAGTGCCAGCGCGTGCTGGACGCGATCCAGGAGTCGCACGCGACGGGTCGCGCCATAGACGTGCCCACCTCATAGCGTTCCGGTCGGCTCCGCGGGTCAACCGACCCTGCTGAGCAGGTATACACTCAGGGCAACACCGACCCACGAGTGAAACCCCAACCCGGGAAGGGAGGCTGTTATGGGAGTGAGACAGATAGGCGGCATCTACCTGATCGCAGTGAGCCTTGTCGTCGTTGTGTACTTCATCATCAGTTCATTCTTTGTCGCGAATGACACGTTTGACGTCCAGGCAGTCTGGAACGTCCTGGACGTCTTGATGGTCATCGCGCTGCCCATCGGCCTGACACTGAGCTTTATGGACAAGTCGGAAGAGCGGCGGCAGCACGCCATGGGCCTCAGCGATCCCAGGAAGTACATCGCGGTCAACGGGACGTTCTACGGGATTGTCGTCGTCGCAATCCTGTTCCTGCATAACTGGTTCAACCTGCTCGCCAATGGCGCGGACGCCCTTTCCGGCGATGCGACGTATTGGACCCTCTGGGCGGTCATTGATACGCTCCTGCCCATCACGCTCGCCATAGCGGGAGTGCGTCAACTGCGGGGCAGCGGCTACTGGGCGCCGCCACGCTGAGTAGGGGCGCATCCCCGGCGCGACGGGGTTGAGGCAGCTGTGGGAGATGTGGGCAGTTCCATTTCGCCGCGATTGGCTGTGAAACAGGAATCTATCTGCAGAGGAGAGAATTTCTTTATCGCCACAGATGATGCGCAATGCACATGTGTGCTATTCTGAAGGAGACTCAGTGACCGGCAAATCAATGGCCCCTAGGCTGCAGAACTAATCGATCCCCACATTCCTAGACAAGACAACTTGGAGCAATGACAATCCTTACTGAGGCCGATGTGGACGCCATCATTGCGGATCCGGGGAAGACAGTTCAGGGGAACATTTCTTGGAATTCACATCCGACGTTGACCCCTGCTGCTGAATTTCGGGTCGAAGTTGTCTCAGATAGCGAGTATCCACTTAGTCTGGCCGGTTGGTACAATTCCGCCACAGGCAAGCTATCGTTCTCTCTTATTGTCCAAGGGATAGGAAGGGTTTACGGGCTTGATATTGGGGCGCAACACCGGAATCCCCAAGGCGAATTCGTTGGAGAAACCCATAAGCACCGCTGGAGGGACGGCATGCGAGACAAACATGCTTACGCCCCAAACGACATCACCGCAAATTGGTCAGACCCGGTGGAAGCTTGGCAACAGTTTTGTCGAGAAGCACGATTGCAGCACGGCGGTACAATGTCGATGCCAGTAATTCAAGGAGACATGGCGCTATGAATGTGGATGTGATGTGTGAGCGACTTTCGCAGTCGCTCCCGCCGCTCTTTGAGTGCGCCCCAGCTCCGCGTGAAGGCGTGCGTGTGCGAACGCCGCTATTGTTTCCTGATGGAGGTGTCATCGATGTCTTCGTTCTGGAACGCGACGGCGCATTTACGATCACTGATTTTGGGGACGCTGTCGGTTGGCTCGAGTTGCAGTCTTATAGCAGACAGCGAACAGTAAAGCAGCGAGCCCTAATCGAGGATACTTGCCACACGCTGGGCATTGAGGTAGAAGGATCACAGTTGACACTAAAGCGCGTTTTATCGCCCAATCTTGCAGACGCAGTTTTGCGAATGGCACAGGCAGAAGCAAGGGTTGCTGATGTCTGGTTCACAACCCGGCAGAGCCCATGGGAATCGACGGTCGATGATGTTGAGGTTTGGCTAAAGAGCCGGAGCTTTGACGTAGAGCGTGGCTATAGAATCGCCGGGCGTTCAAATAGGAATTGGGATATTGACTTTCGAACAAAGACAGTGACGAGAGAGTCTTGGGTTTTTGTGCTGAGCACTGGGACTCGTGGCGCAACGAGGAGAATCCTTGAACACGTTGTGACAGGATGGTATGACTTGAGGCACCTCCGCAGCGATGATGAAGGACTTGGCCGCATATCGCTCTTCGATGATCGGGCCGATGTCTGGACCGACGAAGATTTTGGCTTGGTCGAGGAACAGTCAACCGTTGCTCGCTGGACCCGTCCAGATGAGCTGGAGAAAATCCTTTCAGGCGGCAATGTTAAACCTGCGCCATCACAAAGTGGACTGACTCTCCTCTAATGCCGCGCATGAGCTGAGGCGAAACGAACTTAGCGCGGTAGGCCCAGCCCCCGTTGGGCGATGATGTTGCGCTGAACCTCATCGGTGCCGCCGCCAATGGCGAGGCCCTTGGTCAGCCACGCGTTCGCTCCCAGGAAGCCGTGCATCGGCGCGAAACGGCTGCCCCGCGGCGCGATAACCGCGTCATCGGTGGCGAGCTGTGCCAGCACGTTGTAGACGTTCCAGCCGACCTCATCGCCGGTCACCTTGACCATGGAGGCTTCCCTGTCCGGCACCTGGCCCTGTGTCTGGAGCCACGCGACGCGATAGCAGAGCATCCGCGTCGTCTCCACTTGCACCCGAAGATCGGCCAGCTTGTGGCGCGCGACCGGGTCATCCAACAGCGACGTGCCGTCAGCCGACGGGCGGTTTCGGTACGCGTCGATGAACTGTTCCATGTAGCGTTGCAAGCGGGCCGGAATCTCCACTTGCGACCGCTCAAAGCTGAGCGTCGTCATGGCCGTGTAGAAGCCGCGGTTGAGTTCGCCGATCAGGTTGCGCTTGGGAACGCGCACTTCCTCGAGAAACACCTCGCTCCAGCGCCATCGGCCGAGACCGTCATACAACGGGCGCAGTGTGACGCCGGGGTCGTTCATATCAACGATGAAGTAGGAGATGCCGCGATGCTTTGGGGCGGTTGGATCGGTCCGCACAAGGTAGTGGCCCCAATCGGCCCAGCGGCCCTCTGAGTTCCAGATCTTCTGGCCGCTGAGGACGTAGTCGTCGCCATCCTCCACAGCGCGGGTCTGAACGTTGGCGAGATCGGAGCCGGCATTGGGCTCCGAGAATCCCTGAGACAGGTGATGGATTTCGCCGCTTGCGATGCGCGGCAGGAAGAATTCTCGCTGCCAGTCTGCGCCGTGCATCATCAGCATGGGGGCGAACATGCCGCCGCCAAGAATCTCCGGCGAGCCCGCATAGGCCATCGCCTCGCGATACGCCATCTGCGTGCTGAGCGGCGCGCCCCACCCGCCGAACTCCTTGGGCCAGTGCATGGTGAACCAGCCCTTTTCGGCCAGCTTCCTGGCGTACGCGTGCATGCGCTCTTCCTCGTCGACATCATCAACGTCGTACGAGGCGACAATCATGCTATAGGCGTCCTTGTCGTTGTGTTCCCAGTTTTGCCGAACGAACTCCGTCGCTTCGGCCCGGAGTGCTTCTTCCTCGGCGCTGAATCGAAAGTCCATGTCCCCACTCCCCTTCGATGCGAGTCCTAGCGCGGGCGGAACGCGCCGCGAATGGTGTCCTCCGTGAAGAGCGCCGGCACCTGGCCGTCTGCGGCGTAGTTGTAAAGAGCAGCCTTGTAGATGCCACTGAGCGTGGCAAATACCAGTGAAACACCTGCGACGAGAACAATGCCTATCACGACTGCCAGTACGATGCCGGCGGTTCCGAGCAAGGACAGGACAAGGCCGAGAACCACGGCAATCAGGACTGCCACGAGCGTCGCGCCCAGCTGTATGAGGCCGAGGCCAAAGTTGCCGACAACCTGCTCACCCCACGTTCTCCTGAGCATGCTGAGGGATGTCTTGAAGGAGTCAAACAGCCCACGATGCTCGATGACGATGAGCGGCACGACGAAGAACGTAATCAGGGACCAGGCCGCTCCAATGATGGCTACAACAATCTGCCCGATGATTCCGATGATGCCGCCGCGCTCCCGGGCCTGGCTTGAAAGGATTTGCAGGATAAGCCCGACGGTCGCGGCAATCACGGCCCAGAAGAAGATGGTCACAATTCGGCTTGATGCGCCCGCCAACCCGGATCTGATGTTGGGATCGCCCCCTTCCAACCGCTCATGCGCGGCGAAGACGAGCGCCGAGTTGAAGAAGATAACGATGAAGTAGGAGACGACGTAGAAAGCGAAGACGGCAACTAGGTCAATGGCCGTGAACGCCCCGGTTTCCAACCTGTCAAAGGATCCGATGCCAAAGGTAACGCCGAAGAACGTCAGGGTCACTATAACCACGCCAATGGTGGAGAAGATTGGGAAGAAGATCAGTTCCTTGTCGACGCTGAGAACATGGAGGCAGAGCTTGAAGAGTTGCCAACTTCTGCCGATAGTCGCAAACATGACCGCACACCTCTTTCGGGTTCTTCAGTCCGCGTACTCACCGCTTTCGGGTTCTACAGTGTACTCAATGATACATGCCCACACAGGGCTTGCGGTTGGAGATTCCATTAAGCTGGAGAGGTGTTAACCGCTTTCATTGATCAAGGACGACGGCTTGTAAACGTCCTCCTCTCAATCCTCGAAAGTTTCAAGCCGACGGCCGTTGTGGTCGTCATGATTCGCAATGCTGCTGCGCACGGAGTGGGCGATATGGCCGCGGCCGTGGGGTACTACGGCGTGCTCGCAATCCTGCCGATGCTAATCTTCACCGTCATTATCCTGAGCTTGGTGCTGGACACTGAAACGGTGGTCACTGAAGTTCATATCATCGTCTCGCATTACCTGCCGGTGGAGATGCAACTGATCAACGACAACGTTGATGCCATCGTGCAGTCCCGCGGAGCAATCGGCATTATTGCGCTGCTGGCGCTCGCGTGGTCCGGCAGCAACTTCTTCGGCGCGATGACGCGCTTCATGGACAGGGCATGGGGCGTCGAGGATTCTTATGGATTTCATCTTGTGCGGATCAAATCTCTCATCACCGTTGCAAGCGTCAGCGGACTGCTGCTTATGTCTCTCGCCGCATCAGCCCTCGTCCACTTAGCCGGGGAAGTGGTTGCGGACGGCTGGATGGGTGTTGCGGCAGGAGTGGTCGACTTTGGTGGGCGGACGGTGCTGGGTGTCGTCTCACTTCTGGGCGCGGTGTTGGCGGCGCTGATGATCTACAGGTGGCTGCCGAGCACCCGAACGCCGTGGAGGTACTGCATTCCTGCCGCGGTCATCGCCGGCCTCTCGTTTGAAATCATTAAGAACCTGTTCCTGTTCTACCTGACGAACTTTGGCAGCTTCAACGCCGTATACGGCTCACTGGCCTCAGTGGTTGTGCTGCTCTCGTGGATCTACGTGACAGGACTGGTGATCCTGGTGGTTGCGGAGCTTGGGGGGGCGTTGAGAGAGGTGAATGCCCGCAGGTAGCGCAGCTAGAAAGACGCGGGCCGGAACGGAGTTGACCCCCAACGTTAGTTCACGTGGTGATCGAGACCCATGTACGCGTCAATGAATGTACGGATGCGTTCCTCGTCAAACTCATCAAAGGTGTCCAGCCGCGTCCACGCCGTAAGGGCGATGCGGCGGTTTTGGCCGGTAACGGGATCGATGATTCCGTTATAGGGCCCCATGAGAACCCGTCCCTCCGGTTCGGCGATGTACTCACTTACCACCGCGGTTAATTGGGCAACGAGCTCAGCGCAGCCGTCCGGGCAGTCATATTGGACGTTGACGTGTCCGTCCTCAAGATTGTGGATCTGGATCTCATCCGGCACCTGGACGTCGTAAATCTGCCCGGGCGCGAGACTGGCCATATGTGGGCCGGACGTCGGGGGGGACGAGTTGTACGGCAGGTGCGGCTCCTGTACGTCAGCCAGATGGTAGTTGCCCTGGTTATCCAGGGCGAAGCCGGGTTCCTCATGCAGCACTTCCTGTAAGACAAGCAGGCCGCCAATGAGCAGGATGACGACAACCGTGGCCGCAAAGATAATCATGCCGCTGCGATTGCCACCGCCTGCCGCTACTGCGTTTCTACGACGTTGGGACACGTGGATTACTCTCCATGAATGTGGGCGCTGGTCTTATGATAAACAATCACGCTGAAGAGCATGAACGAGCGCGTCGATTCGGGGCGCACGGTCCGTGTAGCGTGGACGATTTCTGACAAACGGACAATGCCGCAATCCGGAATAGACCATACATTCCATTGACCTGGTTTTAGACCAGGACTAAAATTTGGGGTCAAGTGAAGCTATGCGAGTCACTGCAGGATCCGCAAGAGGAATTGAATTGCGGGCGTCGCGGGGCTGGCATGGTCGTCCGACTACGGACAGGGTGCGTGGAGCGATATTCTCCATGCTGGAAGCGCGGGAAACGGTGAAGGATCGGCGAGTGTTAGATCTGTTCGCAGGGACAGGCGCCCTGGGTATAGAGGCATTGAGCCGCGGAGCGGCGTCCGCCGTTTGCGTGGAACGCGGCGCGCGGGAATGTACAGTTATCCGTGAGAACGCGGAACGGGCCGGTGTGTCCAAAAACCTTACTGTGCTAGCCATGCCCGTGGCCCAGTCACTTTCATCGCTCGACGGGCCGTTCGACCTCGTCTTGATGGACCCGCCGTACGATGACCCGAGCGCCATTTCGGTGACCGTGGATGCGCTGCTAGCCCGAGAAGAGCTATTGAGCGATGATGCGGTGATCGTCGTGGAGCAGCCCAGCCGGAACCCCGCCGACCTGGGTGGCCTGTTGATAGAAGAGCTTACATCGCGTCGATACGGCGACACACTTGTATCACTGCTGTCGCCCCAGACAAGGACTCCTGAATCCGCCCGAGAGGAGACCGCATGACGAAAGCGATCTACCCCGGAAGCTTCGATCCGATGACGATGGGACATGCCGGTATCGCGGAACGCGCCGCGCGCCTCTTCGAAGAGTTAATCATCTGCGTCTATGACAGCCCGCTGTCCAAGAGCTTGCTTTTCAGCACTGGGGACAGGGTGGCGCTTGCGGAAGCGTCCACTGAGCACCTTCCAAACGTCCGCGTCACCACGTACGCGAGAGACTTGACCGTGAATCTGGCCCGGCAACTCGGCGCTACGGCAATGATTCGCGGACTGCGGAACGGGGCTGACCTGGTCTCGGAGATGGAACTCGCCATGATGAATCGGCAGCTCGATCCCGAGATCGAAAGCGTATTCATCATGACGGCTGCGGAGCATCAATTTGTCAGTTCAAGCCTGTTGAAGGAGGCCGCCTCACTCGGCGGTGACATTAGCGGCCTCGTTTCACCGGCTGTCGCGGAGGCTCTGCGGCAGAAATATCACACATAGTGCCAGTAAAGACCGCTCGTTCTTAGGATCGGGCAACAGACGGATCGGGAAAGCGCGGGAGAAAGAGGCAACGGAACGCCGAAAGCAGGAGGTGACCTGATGCAGTTCCTTGAGATGATTGAAGCCCTGGAGGACATGGCAGAAGACGCGCGCCGTGTTCCAGGCACCGGACGGGTCATGTTGGATCGTGAGGAGCTAGCGCGAATCATCGATCGGATGCGCGCGACGGCTCCGGCCGAGCTGCGTGAAGCTGAAGAGATCCGTGAGCGAGGCGAGTCGATCGTCAACGAAGCCTATGTCTTCGCAAAGAAGATGAAGGCCAAGACGGAAGAGGATCATCGCCAGGCGATCCTAGATAGCGCCATCGTTGAAGAGGCTGAAGAGAAGGCGCAACAGATCGTCAAGGACGCGGAGCGTGAGATCGAGCGGATGAAGCAACGCACGGAGAGTGATTCCGCGCGGCTCATCAAGGACTCTGACGTGTATGCCGCGCAGTCACTTGAGCGCCTGTCCAACCACCTGGATCAGGTGACACAGAATATCCAGGACCTTCACAAAGAGGCGATGGAGTTGCGTGGAGCGATTGAGAACGGCCTTCGCTACCTGGGCGCGCGCAGCGCGACGTCCAACGGTAACGGCTCCAAGAAGCGCCGCGCCGAAAAGAATGGCGCGACGAATGGCCACGCGAATGGTAACGGGAACGGCAATGGTAACGGCGCGGACGCAGAACAGTCCTTGAACGAGGACGAACTCGTCACGCTGGCCAGCAACTAATCCCTGCCAACACGTACTTTCGCAATCGTCCTAGAACGAGAGCAGTTTGGCCCGGAGGGCCGCGCCGAATGGCGCCGCCCTTCGGCCGATGCCTCATTTTTGCTGAGCCAAAGAAGGCCGGCAGTCAGCGTGCTGCGAGCGCGTACCCTATCAGCTTGTAGGTGAGCCGCGCGGCAGTGAACGCGGCGTGCGTCGGACCTTCATTCGGGGCGAGTTCCATAACGTCAAAGCCGATGATGCGTGAGCGTTGGGCGACAGCTCGGAGGATACCGAGTGCTTCCTGCCACGAGAGCCCGCCCGGTTCCGGCGTGCCGACGGCAGGCATGATCGACGGATCCAGGGCGTCCAGATCCACTGTCACATAGACGGTCTCACCCAATCCCGCAAGAAGTTCGTCAATGGCGGGGAGATCGTTGTACTGGCCGGGCGTGTAGAGATTCACACCCTCGATGTCAGCGTCCCGGATGTGCTCAATCTCCTCGCTGCTGATGCTGCGGATGCCGGCTTGAACAACGTTGGCGTCCCCAACGATTTCCCGCACCCGCCGCATCACGCAGGCATGGCTGTAGGGACTGCCCTGGTAGCTGTCTCGCATGTCCGCATGCGCGTCCAGTTGCAGAACGGAAAGACCGGAATGCCGCTGAGCAAGGGCACGAACCGCTCCAAGTGTGAGTGAGTGCTCACCACCCAACATTACCGGCAGCTTGCCGGCGTCCGCCAATGCTCCGACGGCTTGCTCAACCAGCGAGATGTTGGCCTCCGGACCTGAAACGTCCGGTTCCAGCGCCGGGAGCGTCGCAATGCCCCACTGCGACGGTTCCAGCTCAAGGTCAGGCTCATAGAGTTCCAGGTAGCGCGACGCCTCAATGATGGCTTGTGGGCCGTCGCGTGCCCCGCCGCGATAGGACACCGTTCCGTCATAGGGAACGGGAAGGATGGCTGCTGCGGCTGTTTCGAAATCGGCATCATCGCCGTCGAGAGACGCAAAGCTCCAGGGAAACCGGCCGCCGTCGGTTGGAGAAGTCATTGGCGTGAGTCGACGCGCGGTTTTAGGCCCCGCGACGAAAGAATCGTGTTCAGACGCTCGTGGGTGTCGCGCCCGCGCCGGTCAGCTCAGGCTCCGCATGCTTATCCGGGAACTCCTCAAGGCCCCGATCAAGCACCTGCATCCTGACGTCCGTGATGCCGAAACGCCCACGCAGTTCGTTGACGGCCAACTCAGCATCAAACGGCTTGCAAGAGAAGATGTCCACATTCAGATAGCCGCGATCCGGAAACGTGTGCACGCTGATATGGCTCTCTGCGATCAGCACGAAGCCGGACACGCCCCAATCCACAGGAACCTTGCCGTCCGTGTAGCGATGCACCAACGGCTCTGAGATCTTGGTCATCCCGATGGCATCGGGGTATATGTCCAGCAGCTCGCGGACGAGCGACTCGTCCTGCAGCCTGTGGGCGTCAGCCCCGTACCCATCCATGACAAGGTGCATCTGCGGGTTTTCCTCCAAGCAAGAAGATGAATAGCGGCCGGAGAACCGACCGCGGGGGATGTGTGTCCGGCCACCGCCCGCCCCCCACCCGAGCGCAGCAAGTCGCTATAGCCGAAATCGATGATAGCAAACGCGCGCTTAAGTGGACAAGATTTTTTGGACTTCGCAACCAATATCGACGGCCCATAGATTGGAATTCCGCGTTCGGGATATGGGGGTTCGGGTAACTTTCAGAGTTCGCGATCAATATTGATGGCCCGTGGGTTGGTATTCCGCGATCGAGCCAAGAGAGTTTAGGAGGCTTGTTGATTGGCTAGTTGCGCCTGCCGCCCCGCTGTTTCGCGGGCGAAGAACCAGAAGATTAACATGAAGATCGCCATCACCACTGCCGTTCCGTAGAGGGCCTCCGAGGTGCCGAAGTTGTCGCTGATCAGTCCGAGAACCGGCCCGCCGCTCATCAGGGCGACATCGCCGACCGTTCTCGCCATACCCTGCGCCGTAGCCTGACGTTCTATTGGGCTCACGTCTGCGATATATGCGATTGGCACCGGGCCCGATGCGCCCTGCGCCATTCCGAAGATGAAGATGCCGATGGCAAAGACGACGGCGGCTGAGAGAATCCACACGGGCGTGCTGTAGCCAAGAATAAGCAGACACACGACATAAAGCATCATGCCGGGCACGATGATGCTCTTGCGGCCGAATCGATCGGATATCGCGCCGACGAATGGCAGGACAAGCAGCGATGCAATGGCCGGGAGCGTCTGCATGACGCCGACGAAAGCCTCAGTCAGGCCAAGATCCTCCTTTGCGACGACGGGGAAGAGGCTGAAGAGCCCGCCGCCCCTGATAAAGAACGCGCCGATGAAGATCAGCATGACAAGCACGTAGCCGCGACTGAGCATGAAACTGAACTGCCGGAAACCGGTCAGCGGCGTCGAACTCGCGCCAGACTCACGATCTTGTCCGGCCTCTGCATCCGGCACCGGCTGGGCCTGCGACTGAAGCCCTCGCGTCTCCGGCACCATGAGCAACGTCCACAGCGCGCTTGTTACAGAGACGACGCCTATGACGTAGAACGGGATGCGGAGTCCCCAGAACTGTGCAATGAGGCCTCCAAGAAACGGCCCGAGTGTGATCCCGAAGATGAAACTCCATTGGAAAACACTCATGAGGCGAGCTCTATTGGCCGGGGTGCTTAGATCCGCAGTCGTGGCGATTCCCACGGTGATGAACGCGGCGGAGCCGATGCCGGCGATAAAGCGAAAGGCCATCAGCGGCAGCAACGAGTCGGCGTTTGCGGAGAGAACATAGCCTGCAGCGGCAAAAAGCCCTCCGGCGATCAGAACCCACCGCCGCCCAACCCGGTTTGAAATAATCGCGGAGGGGACATTGGTGAAAACACGAGCGACCGCGAACGCGGACACGGTGAAGCCGACCTGCGCCAGGGTCAAACCAAGTTCACGGCCGTAGAGTGGGTACGTAAAGATAGAAACGCCCTGGGCGAGCGTGAACAAAAACGTCGCCAGGCCGACGTAAACGACGGCTCGCTGTTGATTCAAGAGCGCGATTAGACGCGAAGACTGCACTTAGGGGGAAACTCCTGCCGATGCGCTTTATGCCGCGCCTGCTATTGTAACTGACGATGAGTAGGCCCTTTGTACCCCCGCCGACGCGCACCCCGCTGCAGTCCATGCTGCGGGAGACTGCGCCCGTGATCCTGATTTCAATCGGGGCTCTGACCGGTATCGCGTGGACGTTGTCAGCGGGCGGCAGACTGAACGCGTCTCCGCCCTATCTGTTCACCACAGGGATCGCCATGGCAGTCGCCCTGCTGCTTGCAACACGCGGCGCGCCGCGGTGGGGCTACCCGTGGATGGCGATGGGGATCGTGGGTACGCAGGCCTTGTTGTGGGCGCTGCTTACGCCGGAAGAAGGCGGGGAGTTGACGCTCGCCGTGGGGATTGCATCCTTTGGCGCGCCGATCCTCGCGGCAGTTATCGGCGGGGCAATTGCGACACGCAGTTGGGGAGACAGTGCGTTCTTTGCCGGACTGTACCTCGCGGGGGCGTACCTGGCACTGCCGATTATCCTGTTGCCGCCTGAGAGCGGCGCGCGGACGGATATCGAAACGTCGCGGGCGCTGGTAACTTTGGGACAAGCGGGCCTGACCGGTGCCGCGATCCTCTTATGGAATCGTGGGCAAGTCCCGCAAGCGGTTCTGGCGTTGGGAGCAGTTGTGCTTGTCTCCGGTATCGCTGCGGGTGTCTTGGTGCCCGGCTCGCGTGACGACGTGCCGGAAGACCTTTCTACGTTCTTCGGCGCGGCCCAGGGGCCGTTCCGCATAGCCCTGCTTATTCTGCTGATCTCGTTCGCCATCGGCGGCGCACGTCGATTCATCTCGGGTAGCGGTTTCCTCTCCGAGCAAATGCCGCCCACACACTTGACCGACGAGGAGGATGAGGACGAATACGGTCGCACGGCCTCCCTCTTCCCACCCCCCGCATCCGAATCAACCGACGACCTCGAATCGGCTGACGAGCCGGAACCTACGGACACCACTGAGACGGATGATTCACCGCCGGCGGATCGCCGCCCTCGCCGCAGAAGGCGTCACCGGCGTGGCGGTAGAGGCCGCACCGGACGGCAGGACTGAATCCGTTACCTATCATCTACGTAGCAACCGCGTCGCATGACGCCCCTGCTGCTTTCGCCGCATAATCAATCATTGCGATTGAGGGAGGCGCGGCGGGCGAGTTGGAGAGAGCGGACGGAGAGGGCGATAGTGGCGAACGGCCTCCTCGGCAGGGGCGGGGCCGCTATTTCTATGGCTGGAACATCGTCGGCGCGTCATTCATGGCGCATCTCGCCTATGCGGAGCAATTCTCATCCACGCTCGGTCTGTTCTTTAAACCCTTCAAAGCCGAATTTGGCTGGACCAACACACAGATAGCAATCGTCCAGACCATCTCCCGTGTTGTTGAGGCCGGGACGGCCCCGCTCATCGGGCCACTTGTCGACCGCTTTGGGGCGCGAACACTGCTGCCGATCGGCGCGCTTATTGCCGGAACCGCCCTGGTCGGAGTGACCTTCGTCGAATCGTTATGGCAGTTCTACGTTGTGCGAGGCCTTGTGGCCGCCATCGGCTTTACGCTCATGGGTAACCTCGTTACGAGCGTTGCCATCAACAACTGGTTCATCCGAATGCGGGGCCGGGCGCTGGCAATCTCCAACACCGGCTCAAGCATCAGCAATGTCGTTATGATTCCCGTCGCCGTCTACGTCATCGCGGAGCATGGCTGGCGCGAGATGTTCTGGATCTTCGCGATTCTCACGTGGATCGTCGTTCTTGCGCCGTCGACCATACTCATTCGCCGCAGACCGGAAGATATGGGGCTGCGTCCCGACGGTGAACAGCCGGACGCGCCGCAAGACCCGCCACCGACTGCGCTTCTACCCGGGCAACAGCCGACAGCTCATCAGGGTGCACCTCGGCAGGCCACGCCGGAGCCGCTCTGGACACGCAAGGAGGCCCTTCGGGCGCCGGCCTTCTGGCTGATTGCGGGGTGTTTTGCCATTTCCAGCCTCGCGTTCCAGGGAATCAACATCTCACTCGCGCCATACGTTCAGGACCTGGGATACGAGGAGGCGCTGGTTGCGGCGGCTCTGACGACGCGCGCCGTCGTGATGGCCGTGACGCTTCCCGCAGTCGGCCTGGTGGCGGAACGGGCCAGCATCGGCCCCGTCCGCGCGCTGCCGTTCGTCCTGCAGAGCGTGGGCTGCGTGCTGTTTCTCTTCGCGGACGAGGTGTATTTCCTGTTTCCGGCGCTCATCGTCTACGGCATGGGCATCACGAGCCTGGGTGTAACGCAAGAGGTGCTGTGGGCTAACTCATTCGGACGGTTGAGCCTCGGCTCGATACGGTCGATGGGCTTTGTGGTCACGTTCGGGTTCGGCGCGACGGGACCAATTGTCATGAACCTCATCCGCGACGAGTTGGGTTCGTATCGCCCCGCGTTCCTGATCTTCCTGGTGTTCTTCGTGGTGTCCGCCGTCCTCATCCTGTTCCTGCGCCCTCCGCAGCCGCCGCGCTACGTGGACGCGGAGCAAATCAGGACAGGGGGAGGCCCTGAACCACTGCAGTCCCGACCGGAGGTGTAGGCAAGTCCCCACGCCGCTACCCCTTAGTCGAATACGAGAACTGAATTGGCGCCGATGCCGGAACGCGGACGCCAATTCAAAGAGCGATCAACGATGATTGCGAAAATCAAAAAGAAGGGTGGGTGATGGGATTCGAACCCACGATCTCCAGGGCCACAACCTGGTGCCTTAAACCTACTAGGCCACACCCACCACACGACTGTGCGCCGTAGCGCCATTGCCGACTATCCAGTCTAGCAACGGCCTGTAGGGCGGGCAAGAACGCCCACGCGTGGCGGCAATCATGCCGCGCGCCTATGCTGAAACGAATATGCCGTCGAATGGGCGATGGGGGTGACACGTGGTCAAGGCAAACGACGCGGCCGGGCAGGACAACCGCGAGTTCCAAACGCTGGTTGACATCGTCGCCCGCCTCCGCGCCCCGGACGGCTGCCCCTGGGATCGCGAGCAGACGCACCAGTCATTGACGCCGTTCCTGATTGAAGAGACGTATGAGGCCGTCGAGCAGATCGACGCCAACTCCCTGCCCGGGCTGCGAGAGGAGCTCGGCGATATCCTCCTGCAGGTCATGCTCCACAGCGAGATCGCCACGGAAGAGGAGGCGTTTACCGTTGCCGACGTCATCGAGGGCCTCGTCAACAAGCTCATCCGACGCCATCCACACGTATTCGGCGATGCCGAGGCGCGCACGGCGGAGGAAGTCGCCGCGCGATGGGAGGTTCTCAAGAGCGAGGAGCGGCAGGGCGCATCTCTAATGCAGGGCGTGCCCGCCAACCTGCCGGCGTTGACGTACGCCCAGCGAGCCCAGGGACGGGCGGCAAACGTCGGATTCGACTGGCCGAGCGTCGACGGCGTTCTGGAGAAGGTGGTGGAGGAAGCCCAGGAGCTCGCGGAGGCAAATGAGTCGGCCGGAGTTGAGGAAACGGATAAATCACGCGCCGCTATTGAATGGGAATTCGGTGATCTGCTGTTCAGTCTTGTGAACCTTGGTCGGAGGATGGACATCGACGTGGAGACCGCGCTCCGGCAGGCCAACAGGCGCTTCGTAACGCGATTCCGCACGATGGAGGACACGGCCCGCGAACGCGGCGACAATTTCCCGTCGCTGACCCTGGTGCAGATGGACGCCCTCTGGGAGGAGGCCAAGCGGGGTGAGTAATCTGTGTGGTACACTTGTGCTAAATCGATCCGGGAGGACGAGTGAGCACCAGCATAACCAAGCAGATTCTTTGTCTAGCAAACTCACGGAAGTATGGAGGCAGATGCGTCGTCGGCAAAGAGATTCTGCCGGATGGCACGCTCGCATGGATAAGGCCGGTGGGCAGTTCCGCCACGGGCGAGGTGATGCCCGATGAGATGTGCTTTGAGGATGAGTCATTGCCGCAACTGTTGGACGTGATCGAAGTACCACTGCTTGAACCGCTGTCACGGCCCTACCAACCGGAGAATTGGCTCATGGCCCCGGAGCCGTGGAAACGGCTGCGTGTAGCGGACAAGGCAAACATCGCGGGATGGCTCGACGCCCAGGCCCCACTCTGGGAGAACGGCCATCAATCTTTGCGGGGGACGAACGATCGGTTCCCGTATGACCCCAAACAGACGTTGGCCTGTTCGGCCCGATTCATTAGCGTCCCGGCGCTGGAAATCTCCGTCACCAAACACAAGAATGATGTGGGGCAAATCAGCAGGCAATTGCGAGGGTCATTCGTTTACGCAGGTGACATCTATGACCTCCGCATCACCGATATGGATTTTGAGGAACAGTATTCCGAAAGAGCTGTTGGCAAATACTGGCATGCCAAGTGCCATCTCACCGTCACTGTCGGCGAGCCGTTCCAGGCAAAGGCGGACGAACCAGCCTTCAATTACAAGCTCATTGCGGCGATAATTGAGGCGTAGGGAAGAGGGGCGTGACATGACGGTAACGGAGCATCCGATCTTCACGATTGGGCACTCGGATCATTCCATCGAGAATTTCGTCGCCCTGCTTAAGGACAACGATGTCAACATGGTCGTCGACGTTCGCTCCGCTCCCCGCAGCCGCTGGGTGCCCCACTTCAACCCTGACAACCTGGAACCAGCCCTGGAACGCGTGGGAATCGACTACGCCTTCATGGGTCAGGAACTCGGCGGGCGACCGAATGACCGATCCGCATACGGAGAGGATGGCCGCGTCTCCTATGAACGGGCCGCCTTGGCCGATGATTTCACGGACGGAGTCGCCGTCCTTGTCCGACAGGCGGATGAGCGAATCATCGCGCTGCTCTGCATGGAGAGAGACCCGCTTGAATGCCACCGCGCCCTGCTTGTGGCCCGGGCGCTTGCTGAGCAGGGCGTAGATATGCGGCACATCTTGCTGGACGGGAGTGTGGAGAACCACGACACGCTGATGGACCGGTTGCTGGAATCGCTCGGCTTGCCGCCCCAGCCTGATTTACTCCGCACCCGTGAAGATGTCATCGCTGACGCTGTTCGGCAACAGGCCGGTCGCGTCGCCTACGTTGCCGAGGGCCACGCCGACTACGCGCAGGCCCACTGAGACGATTCGTGCGCCTCTACACGCTCGGTTTCACGAGGAAATCTGCGGAATCATTCTTTGAGCTGCTGCGCGGTTCCGGCGCGGCGCGAGTCATTGATGTGCGGCTCAATAACGTGTCGCAACTCGCCGGGTTCACCAAACGGGATGATCTGGCTTATTTCCTGCGAGAGGTCTGCGGCATGGACTACGAACACAAGCCGGACCTGGCGCCGACGCCGGAGTTGTTGAAGGCTTACCGGGACGGGAGGATTTCGTGGGACGACTATGAAGCCCGATTCCTGGGCCTGATGGCCGAGCGGCGCATCGAAGACCTACCAATACAGGCCTTGATGGACAACGCCTGCCTACTTTGTAGCGAAGAAACGCCGGATCAGTGCCACCGCCGCCTCGTCGCCGAGTACTTACAGGGGAAATGGGGCGACATCGAGATTATCCACCTCGATTGAGATCAAGCACATTGCATGACGGCGGGTCATTCGCGGGCTACAATGGGGTTCGTGCCCTGCCGAACGGTATGTTCGCGGGGCTTCGTTCGCCGTTATGGGTCATGGGGCATTAGCTCAGGTGGTTAGAGCGCAGTCCTGATAAGACTGAGGTCCCTGGTTCGAGTCCAGGATGCCCCACCAGACTTGACAAAATCAAGAACTTTCACGCTGAGGTTCAGGCTAGACGTGTAGGTTGGTCAAACCTAAAATATGAACCCTACCCGTCTAGGGTTGAACTCGACAGCAGCAGACCGATCAAGGAAGAAGGCAACCGTTGGCATTCACATTATGTTTGGGGAATGTATTGGGGAAGTCCGTTCGGCGGATAGTATGTACCGGGTTGGTAAGTTTGCTAGCCGTTGCAATGCTGTCGGCATGTGACGACGGATCACCACCTGCCGCTATTTCACCGGCGTCCCCGGACACACCAGAGCCCAATATCCACTTCATTGGGGCTGCCGACCTGTCCGACGAGAGCAAAACGTCGCTCGCGGAGCTCATCGAACGCATTCAGGCGGGTGTAGTACAGATTACGGCAGACAGCAGCAGTGGATCGGGCTTCATTATCGATGCGGACGGGCTGGTCATAACCAATGAGCATGTTGTAGGTGGAGCGCGCAGCGTGGGTGTCCGGCTGACCAACGGACGCTTCTACGAGGCTGATGTGCTGGAGCGAGACGCAACTGCCGACCTCGCGCTGGTGCAGATAGACAGCAATGATCGTTTCCATGCGATCGCGGTTGGAAATCCGGATGGCGTACGCGTGGGCGATGAGGTGCTTGCGCTCGGCTTTCCGCTTGCAGACAGAATTGGCAATAGCCTGACCGTAACCCGAGGTATTATCTCCTCCACCAGAATTGCGGATGGCGTTGATCTGTTGCAGACGGATGCGGCGATAAATCCGGGCAACAGCGGCGGTCCGCTTGTCGACATCGAAGGCGCGGTGATTGGCGCCAACACATCCAGAATAGAGGAGACTGACAGCGGCAGACCTGTGAACAGCATCGGCTTTGCCGTTTCCGTTATTGAGCTTGAACGCAGGCTGCCTACGCTGAACGCACGCCGAGTCAGCAACCCCGTCACAACAACGCCCACGCCAACGGCATCACTCTCGCCGACCCCCACAACCCAGCCCGTCGACATAGCCCCCAGCTTCACCAGCAGCGTGGCAGACGTGGACTATGCGGCTGGGACAGCAGTCTCCACACCCGCTCTTCCCGCAGCAGCAGGCGGCAACGGCACACTCATCTACTCGCTCACTCCAGCGGTCCCGGGTCTGAGCTTCGACACGCAAACCCGCCAACTGACGGGAACCCCAACGTCTCCCGGTACATACAGCATGACCTACGGCGTCACGGACGCCGACGACAACACCGCGGACGTCGATGCCGACACTATTTCGTTCACGATCACGGTCGCGCCGGACACCGCACCCAGCTTCACGGGTAGGGTGTCAGACTTGGACTACACGGCTGGGACGGCGGTCTCCGGTCTTACGCTTCCCGCCGCGACGGGCGGCAACGATCCGCTCATCTACTCCCTCACCCCAACTGTACCGGGTCTGAGGTTCTCCCCACAGACCCGTCACCTGACGGGAACCCCAACGTCTCCCGGTACATACAGCATGACCTACGGCGTCACGGACACCGACGACAACACCGCGGACATCGATGCCGACACCATTTCGTTCACGATCACGGTGATAGTTCCAGACACTGCCCCCAGCTTCTCGGATAGCGTCTCAAACTTGGACTATACGGTCGGAACGGCGGTCTCCCGGCTCATACTGCCTGCCGCAACGGGTGGCAACGGGGCGCTCACCTATTTTCTCACCCCGGCGGTCCCAGGGTTGACTTTCGCCCAAGCCACCCGGCAACTTACGGGAACCCCAACAGCTGCCGGCACATACAACATGATCTACCGCGTCACCGACGCCGACGCCAACACTGCCAACTTCGATTCTGACAATATCTTGTTCACCATCACAGTAGCCATGCCGCTTATTGACTACGACGCTGACGACGACGGACTGATCGAGATTTCCAATCTGGAGCAGCTAGACGCCATCAGCTATGACGCAAACGGAGATGGGACGGCGAACAGCAGTGTCGCCCTCTACTACGCCGTCGCGTTTCCTAACCCGGTCCCTGGCATGGGGTGCGCCTTTGGATGCACGGGCTACGAGTTGGCCCGAGACCTTGACTTTGCAAGTGATGGGAGCTATGCCTCAGGTGTAGTTAACCCAGCTTGGCGTTCAGGCACAGGTTGGGAACCCATCGGTGCTGAATACGATAGATTTGCCGCGACCTTTGACGGTAACGATCACACCATCTTCAATTTGTATATTGACAGAAGTGAAGCCGCACTTGGAGGTGGTGCAGTGAACCCGAGTAGTGGTGCCTACAACATAGGTTTGTTTGGGTATACCGAGACTAGCAGTGTCATCCGGGGAGTTGGTCTGGTTTCTGCTGACGTGTCGGGATGGTCTGCTGTGGGCGCACTGGTTGGGCGGAATACCGGCACCATCAGATCCAGCTTTGTCGTTGGTGTGGTTAGGGGGGACTACGACGCCGTTGGCGGACTGGTAGGACGTAACGAGGGTAGTATTCTTACCAGCTATTCCCGAGCCGATGTGTCGGCACGCACCGCTATTGGTGGCCTGGTCGGGATCAACGAGGGTGTCATCGCTGCCAGCTACGCCAACGGCCGTGTTTCAGGATATTTTGTCAGGGCTGGCGGTCTGGTTGGGCAGATGAGCGCCGGCAGTATCAGAGCCAGCTATGCAACTAGCCTTATATCGGAGCCAGCAGTAGTTGCTAGCGGGGGGAGATTCGTGATTAGGGGGTCAGGAGTAGGAGTCAATCTGTACTATTACATTGAGCGAGGGCAGGCAATCATAGTTATGCCACACAGCACTAAAGGTGATGACCCGATCCACGGGGTTCAACGACTCTATGATGGCACACCGCCGGATCACCTCCCCATCAATTACAGCGTTGGTGGCCTAGTCGGATCGGCAGGTAATGTCAGCATCAGTGCCAGCTACTGGGATACCGACACCTCCGGAATAACGGTGGGCGTCGGCTCAGGGAGCGTGCCCGGCGCTGAAGGAAAGACCACCGCCGAGTTGCAGACACCCACTGACTACACTGGCATATACACTTCCTGGGACATAGATGTGGATGGCGACGGCGACCCCGACCACATCTGGGACTTCGGGATATCCAGCGAATACCCGAGACTGCGCCAAGACTAGGCAGTCATCCGCCTCTTCCGTTGCTAGCTCCACTGCCCGCATCGCCAGTATCTTTATTGGACACTGAATCCCTTACTCATGAACTCGTATCATTGAATTTCTAGCGTGGTCGGGTCCAGATTCTTGATAGATAAAGGATAGTTGATAAACGGCTCGCTGTTTCTGAGAACAAAGAGTGTCTGCCGTTCTATCTTTGATAAGGTCGGTTCTGGATGCACGCCTACCTCGGCCTCAGATTCCCTCTTATCACTTAAGTGGTCGCCTAATCTCTTTCCCCATTCGGCCCCTTTGCTCAGTTTGAATACCTCGCCGTGTGAGCGGAGAACAGAATTGAGCGCCTTTTCAAAACCTTCCGCTTTCTCGCTAATGCGACTCGTCACTTCTCCGATCAATGTTTCCCGACACTCTCCAATAGGACGTTGCAAGTCCGACGCCCAAGTAACCGCAACTTCCACCAACTGGTCCACAGTGAAATTCTCAAGCTCGAAATCCGGCATGTTCAAGACGAACCTAAAATTGACAAGTCGACTCTCTATCAGCCCGTTCAGACGTTTGCGTGCTGTGTCTGAATCATCAAACGTCAAGGTCACAAAACACTGCTCCTCCCTGGCAGCTTCTAGGTCTGCATCTATTGCCTTTATTTGTCTTTTGAAGGCTCCGTCCCCATGAAAATTGCGGATTGTGACAAACTCTTTGATATTCGATCCCAATCTCTCCGCGTATCGGAGAACAAATCCTTCTTCAGTTTCTCCTTCGACCAGCCACCTCACCCGATAGGCTGGGTCCAGACCATAGTGCCGAACCACAGACCTCAAAAACCCAGGGGTACCAAACTTGGGTTGGCTTTCATAGACTCTTTCTACCCAAGGAGTATCCGGGTGTCCGGTAGGGTCCCATTCCTTCCTCACCGATTGCCCAAGGAGCTGCTCTAACAATAATCGAGTGATTTCAGCTATTTCGTATAGATCGTAGGCCAGTCGGAGATGGCCCTTCAATCGATCTCGCTGGTCAAAGGGCATCGATCGCAGAAGGAGATACAAGTCTGGAGATGGATCGCTAACAAATGCGTCGAATAGTGTCTTATCTCTCCAATCAGATAGATGCTCAATAGAAATCGAATGTTCATCAAGCAAATCTCTGAGTTGAGAATGCTTTGTCCATTTGTGCCATGTGTAGAGGTCAGAGTCTGCAAGGGTAACTACACCTGGTCTCGGCCCGCGGACCAACGGTAAGAAATGTGATTCGAGCCATAACAGTAGAGGGAAGAGTTGACGATTGAACTCAAGGCAAGCGTCGCTCTTCGGAAAGTCGATCAAGGTCTGCGCACGATGAGGCCAATTTAAGTCCACATACTTTTTCAAACTATCCGGGTCCAAACCATGATGGCTGATTCCTGCGTCTAGTTGACCGTCCAATCCCCGGAATAGACGGTTAATAGGCCAAATCTGGAATGGATGAAAGTCTCCAGTCTCAGCATCGAGTTTTTCAATCAACCCGGAGGCTACGATTGAACGAATCCCGGTAGTCCCCACTCTGAAACCACGGTCTCGTAGGAACGAAGCGAACCCATGCTCTGACATGAATGGAAGTTGTGGAAACGGCCTTCTTGTAACTGTTTTCTTGACAAGATTCATCTTTATGTAGCTCTCTATGTTGCTGCGCTGCTCTTGGTGATGTGTCAGTGTGAAGAACTGCGCGGTCCGGGGCTTATCCCCCCATCGCCGCAATGCGCCGCACCACCCATGTGATGTACGCTTTGCGTGTCATGCCTCGCCTGCGGGCTTCGCTATTGATGAACTCTGCAACATCCTCTTCCAAGGTCAAGCCAGCACGGACACTTTTGCCAGAAGGCCGGATCAGCGGTATGGAAACCAACTGATTCCCATCTGGTGTTTCGATGGACTGGAACGGACTAGGGTAGGCCAGTTCTTCGCCGTCCCTTTCAGTCTCGGCCACATAGTCCCGAAGCACGGCCTCGGCGTTAAGAAGGGCTTCGTCTACAGTGTTACCCATCGCACCAACGCCAGGGATGTCGGGAAAGACTACACCGTAGGCACCCTCGTCACCGTCAATCAGAGCCGGATATCGAATCACGGTATCCTCCTATTCTTTCCAGCCCGCCTTCTTTGCGATGGTGCGGGCCATTCCTATTGAGAGTACCCGGTGGCGGGGCAAGGTTATGATGCCTTTGATGCGCGGATGTCTGTAGATGTCGTGGCTTGAACCGGGCCGGTCCAAGTACCAACCTTCGCGCTCCAGTCTCCGCTTCACTCGCTCTCTGCTTGTCTCCATCGCGTGTAAATATTAGCACGCATCGACCGACTTGTCATTCGTTCTCGATCGCGGATACTGTAGAATGGAATCTGCCCTGCTTTAGCCAGCAACCCTGCGGGGATATCATGCCTGTCCGCTGCTGCTCGTTCCGGGCCACAAAGCAGGTCCGTATGTATGAGCGAGAATAGGGACGCGGTGGCGAGTTGGGGCTTGCGCCTGCGATCCTTCGGCTTCACCAGTTCCTCGGCCATGAACTCGGCCCAAGAGAACTGCGTCCGCTGCCTTCCCACACACCGACCCTGCCGAGTGACGGCTGCCCACAACGCCTCGCTTTTGCTACGCTCAACACATGCCCCTCTCTGACCGACAGATGCTCGACTCCCTCAGCCGGACGCCCTTCGTCGATTCGGCGGAGTTGGCACGCATCCTGGGCGAGCCTCACACGACGGTCCACCGCACCCTGGCCGGCCTGCTGGCCGACGGCATAGTTGGACGCGCCAGCCACGGCACCGCCCACCTGCCGTCGAGCCAGAGATACCACCTGACGGTCAACGGAATCGGCGAGACGGCCCGGGTCCTCGGCTTCGAGACCCCCTCGGACTTCGTGCGGGCCTACCCGGTGTCCAGGGAGTGGCTGACGCTGCTCATCCGCCGGATGGACGCGGTGGCCAGCGTCTACCGTCTCGCCGCGTCACTCTCCCCCGGCATCGACGGGCTCCGGTCGCACGTGGAATTCCACCGCAGGGGGCGCTTCGACGCCACCATCACGCTCCACGACGGGCGCAGCTTCGGCGTGGTGCGCCAGGGCCTCGCCCTGCGTCGCCGGTCGCTCTACGACCGGCTGAGGGCCATAGCGCAGTACAGCCACGGGCGGCGTCCCGGCACCGTCCTGATCCTTGTGCCGAGCGCATGGGAGCTTCGGCGGACGGCGAGGTTCTGCATCAACAACGACCTCCGTGACTGCTACGTTGCCGTGGAGTCCAGGGACGCCCTCGAAAGACGGGACCTTCGCCTCTGGTGCGAACCCACGGGGCTGTTCGGACTCACGGACTACACGCTGGAGACGGTGAGCGCCTACGGCAAGCCAGGCGGAGGGGCTGGAGCCCAGTCGCCGGAGCGGAAACGAGCATCCATTCCCGACCCCGAGCGGATGGTGGGGGCTGCGCCGGCCTTCGGCGTCAGCCCGTCGGAGAAGCGGGCCCTGGACCTCATCACCGACCACCCGATGATCCCCCGTGAGCATCTTGCCTGCTGGTTGGGAGTCTCCGAGGGCCGGGTCAGCCAGATGATGCGCAGCCTCGTCGATACCTGGGGCCTGGTCGAACAGAGGGGAAAGCGCGGAGACGTTCGCTACACCCTGTCCGCCGAGGGCATACGCTACGTCACCCACCGGGACCGTGCCGAGCTCCCCACCACACAGGGCATATGGAGCACCGCCCTAACCACCGACAACCAGGGCCGCAGGCGTCACGTGGGACACCGCATCGAGACGTGGGCGAGGCAGACGAAGCACGCCGACGGCATCACCTGGTTCCTGTCGAAGCTTCAGGCCGAGGCCAGGGCAGACCCCGGCAGCGAGCTGGCGTGGTCCGTCCCCACCGCCCGGTCCGACCGAACCTACAACTGTGGGGATTCCGCCATCGCACCCGACGCCGTGGGGCAGATGACCGCCCAGGGCCTTCGGATACCGTTCTACTTCGAGTACGAGCTTCGCGCCCGTCACCCCAGGGGAGTCATCGCCCGCCTGAGTCCATACGAGGACTACTACTGGTCACCCGAGCACAAGGACGACCAGCCGCCGTACCCCGTCACCCTGTTCGTCGTGGACACCGAGGAGGTCGAGGCCACCTACGTGCGCACCGCCGTCCACTTGAGCCGGATGTCCCTGCCCATCTTCGTGTCGTGCATACCCGCTCTGTCCACCGCAGGAATACTCGGAAAGTCATGGCGTCCACTGTGGGAACCGGAGTCTTCCCGACTGCCCCTGTCCGCACTGAGAGCCTACCAATGGGACTCACTCTACCACCGGATGCGTCAGAGTCCTGTAGGGGGGGATAGATAGCGACGATACGTCCCCATCTCCCCTCCATGCTGGCTGGGGGGTACAAAATGGCACAATCGGCCCGATTCCCGGGGTCCACCGACCCCCAAATCACCCCTGTTTTAGCTACGAAACGGGGGTGACGTGTCGTCTGACCGGTCAGGGTACAAAATGGGATACCATGCTAAAATAGCTGGCGAGTCTGATGACAACTTGATTGCACTTTGGGAACTCTGACGTGTCAGCCGAAGGTGAGGGAACTAGCTATGGCTGAACCTGTCCGGCGTGTCCGCAGAGCTGATCGGGGCAGGACTTGGCGTGTCGGCGGCATCCGCGGCCCAATTTGGCCCATCACTTTTGGTGCGAAACGATGTGGGGGAGGGCGACGCGATTTTGGTGGGCGGGCAGGAACGGACATCCTGGGCCAGCCAGCTAGGAATTTGCGCCACATTTGGAGGAAATTGACGGGAACGAGTGAACACTTTGAGTAAAGGGCTGGTTCCGGCGAAAAGTGGATGAAATTGCAAAAGCGGGCCACCCCTGTAGAGGATGGAAATGAGTGACAGACTGGCATCGAGGGCCGACGACGATAGGCCCGACCTCAAGTGGGTCGTGGAGTGGCTGGTCGAGCGGGAAGGACAGCGCAAGACGGCGGCCCTCCTGGGTGTGAACCGAAAGACGGTGGCGCTGGCCCTGCGCCGGGAGCGGTTGACGGGCAAGATGGCCCTTGCCGTCCAGCGGCTCATGGCCAACCTGGACGACCCGGAGTGGGAGAGGACGCCGCCGCTGGACAGGTTGGAGGCGAGGATACAGGTGGCGCTCGAAGCGGCGCACGAACTGGCGGCGCTGGTGGAGAGTCTGACGCAGCGCGTGGCGGCCCTGGAGGCGGCACAGAAGCCCGAAGACGACGCTATCAGCCAGGAGTCGGCGGATGCGCCCGACGCTGAGGGGCGGGGTCTGCATCTGTTCAACTGGAGGCGGAGGCGTCAGTCGCAGGGCGAGGAAAAGAGCGATGGATGAGCAGGTCCGCTGGGTGACGAAGGCGGAGGCTGCGGAGGAGATGGAGGTTTCCCTCTCGACCCTGGACCGGAAGATCAGGCATGGGGAGGTCGAGGTCCGCAGGGAGGGCCGCCGGGTGTTCGTGCGGATGGCGGGGGAGTACATCACCGACGAGGAGCTGCTGCGCCGGGCCGTCGCCAGGGAGCATGAGCTTGAGGGGACCGTGCGGGAGTTGGAGCAGAGCGTATCCGAGTTGAACATTCGGGCATCCGAGTTGGAGCGGGAGCGGGACGAGGCCAGGGAGGCCGCAGCCACGGCCAGAGGGCCGTATGTGAAGCTTGAGTTGGAGCACCGCCAGGAGGTCTCCGATCACGAGATGACGAACAGCGTGCTCCTCGCGACCCGCGTGATCGCTTTCGTGCTGCTCGTGCTGTTGATCGGCAGCGTGCTCCTGTGGTGGTTTGTGCTGAGGTAGAGGAAGCGCTGTCGGCCCGTCACCCCGGTCTCCAGCCACATCTTCGGGAGACGTAACGCACCCCCACTTCAATCGCCTTTTTCGGGGGCCAAATGTCATTGGGACCCCGCTCCAACCGGACGGCTGATGTCATTCCCACGTTTGGCGATGTCATTGCCGTCCGGAACGCACCCTTTCTAAAAGTGTTCACTGCTTACGTCCTGTAGGGGGGCGATTTACCCCTGTTTCAGCTACGAAATCACGACTCCGGCCGCTCCGTCACGGAACTCAAACTCCTTTACACCCCCACTACTGCGAGGACGCTCCCCGTTTTGGCGGACCTCATAGGGGCGCGCACGTGTGCAGGGTGTTATGAGGGCCATTCCCCGCGGGGAGACCTGTGGGTGTGCCCGCAAGGACAACACTGGCGTTGACAGCAACGCCGATGTTGTGCATAATATGACAGGATGAACGCACGGGAGCTCCGACGCTGGCTGCGGAATCAGGGATGCACCTTCCACACCCACAAGGGCGGAAGCGGACATCTCACAGTCCGGCTCGGAGACCTCACCAGCCAGCTTCCGATGCACGGAGGCGGCAAGGAGTTGGGCCGAGGATTCGTAGCGAAGATCAAGAAAGACCTGAGGTTGGACTGATGCTTGCTTATCCGATAACGCTGGAAGATGACGACGGAACCATGCTGGTAACGTCCCCCGACTTCCCGGAGTTGACCACCTTCGGGGACGACCGTGAGGAGGCAGTCGCCCGTGCGGTCCACGCTCTGGAAGAGGCGATAGCGGCCCGCATCCACGACCGCAAGGACATTCCCGCGCCGTCGCATGGCGAGACCTACGCGGTGCTGCCGACCCTGATTTCGGTGAAGGTGATGCTGTACCAGGGGATGAGAGACCAGGGCATCGGCAAGGCGGAGTTGGCGCGCCGTCTTGGGTGGTTCTTGCCGCAGGTGGACCGGGTGCTGGACGTTCAGCACCGGTCGGGGATGGATATGATGGACGCCGCCCTCGGCGCCATCGGACGGCGGTTGCACGTGACCGCCGCAACTACGGCCGATTCAGCGGTCGCCGTCGGCGGAGAGTCCGGCGACCCGAATTGACCGCGATAGACCCCAAGAGACAGAGGAGGGCAGCATGAAGAAGCAGATACACCCACAGCCGCTCACGCCGGCGGCGCTCTACGCCAGGGTATCCAGCGACCGGCAGGACGTGGACCTGTCCGTGTCCGCCCAGCTACGCGCGCTCAAGGAGTACGCCAAGGCCAACGGCTACTCCGTGGCCCGCGAGTACGTGGACGAGGCAGAGAGCGGCCGCGTAGCAGACCGGCCCCAGTTCAGGGAGATGATCGAGGAGGGCGGCAAGCCCAAGGCCCCCTTCGACGTGATTCTCGTATGGAAATTCAGTCGCTTCACCCGCAAGCGCGAGCACGCCGTAGCCTTCAAATCCCAGCTGCGGCGCAAGGGCATCCGCGTGGTGTCCATCACCGAGCAGGCCGAGGACAACGCCACCGGCAGGCTCCTTGAGGGCATCATCGAGAGCGTGGACGAATATTACAGCGAAAATCTTGCCCAGGAGGTCGTCCGGGGAATGAGGGAGGCCGCTTCGAGGGGCTTCTTCCTCGGCTCCAACGCCCCCTTCGGCTACAGGAAGGTGAAGGTCAGCGACGGGGCGAAGGAACGCCCCACCCTGGAGGTTGACCCGGCCACGGCTCCTGTAGTGAAGGAGATATTCGAGAAGTCCCTGCGGGGCAGCGGCCTCAAGGAGATATGCAAGGAGCTGAACGACCGGGGCATCACCAACAGGGGCAAGCGCTGGTACAAGGGAACGCTCCACTACCTGCTGAGAAACGAGGCGTACACTGGAACCGCCGTCTGGGGTAAGGCCAGCAAGGGACAGGAAGCCGCCGACCCTGTAAGGGTCGAGGGAGCGTGGCCCGCGCTGGTGTCGAGGGAGCTGTTCGAGGATGTGCAGCGGGCGATGAGCGAACGCGCCCCGAAGGTGCAGAGGCCCGGTAGAGTGGGGAGCAAGTTCCTGCTGAGCGGGCTGCTCAGGTGCGGGGTGTGCGGCAGGCCCTACTCGGCCCAGGGAGCCAAGAGCGGCCAGTTCGCCTACTACATCTGCGGCACCCTGTTCCGGGAGGGAGCGGGAACGTGCACCGCCCGCTACCTGAACGCCCCCAGGCTGGAGACGTTCGTGGTGGAGAAGATCAGGGAGAGGATTCTGAACGAGGAGACCATCGTGGCGCTGGTGCAGCTGGTGGCCGAGGAGATCGACGCGATGGCCGGGGAGCTGTCCGGCAGGCTGGAGGTCGTCGAGGCGGAGCTAGGTGACGTGAGGAAGCGGCTAGAGAAGCTCTACGAGGCCATTGAGACGAGCGAGCTGACCCTGGAGGTTCTATCGCCACGCATCATGTCTCTGAGGCACCGTGAGGAGCAGTTGGAGGCTGCGAGGGACGACGCCGAGACCCAGCTTGAGCAACGGAGAGTGGAGCTGCCCAACACCGAGGAGATAGCCCAGTACGCTGCGGACTTCCGGAACTTCCTGAAGGACGGGACGATCCCGGAGCGCAAGGCGCTCATCCGCAACTTCGTTGAGGGCATCGAGATCATGGGAGACGAGGCGACGCTGACGTACACGGTCCCCATGCCGAGCGACGGGGCGATGTCGGAATCGGCGTCGGTTCTTGATTTCGTCAAGTCCAGCCCACCAACGTGTACGGTAGACAGAACCGTCTTTGAGATGGTGCTAGGGAATCACAGACCCCCTAGCACCATAATCCATGCGGATATGTCGATCGTGATGAGCTACATCATTCCCCGTGCCCTCACCCATTCAGCATCCGGTAACCAACACGCGGCTCGGCAAGGAAATAGGTGGGGTTGCTCGTGTGTTCGCCGATCTGACTGCGAATCCGTCTGAGGTAAGTGTGGAACGCGCGAAGCAATCAGGTCGCATACGTTACAATACATCACGCGATTCCAGCTATTAGTTACATCTCCGTTATAAGTACTGTGGTACAATGTAACTCGATGGTTTCATCTCATGCCTTGCGCGCGCGTGATTGCCAAAGTGGCCAGCCGGGCCAATTCCGGCCGGGGACACCAAGTTCACGAGAGGAAAGGCGAATGCGGAGTAACTCTTACCCGGTCAACCAACTAGATGATCAGCCGGTCCCGCTTTCGGCGTACGGCTCCTTCAATTTCCGCCCATCGCTGATAGTCGGATCGGCACCCGAGGCCTGGGCAGAGCCGAAAACACCCCCTTCGCCAGGAGCCAAGCAAGTTAGTGGCATTGCCGCCTATTCTTTTGCCCCTGCTTTGGCTACGCATCGCTAGATAGGGACGCTGGGTATCTGCTTATTCGATTGGTTACATTCCGAACTCTCAAGCGAGGAGCTCTACCGTGTTGGCCTCCTTACCCCGCAGTTCCAATGGTCAACGTCCGCATCGCCGATCTCTACCCGCCATGATTTCCTATCTGTGCGATCCCCCCTGCCCCGATCTTCCTGAACATGTAACTCTCTCAGTCCTATTTGGGGGCTGAGGGCATGGTTCGCTCACAGCCTCACCCACCTCTCCCGTCGAAGCATCGTTGGGTGCTTTTCCTTGTCCTCTTCGCCACTTTGGTGGCGAGCTCTACCGCGGCTGCTCCGGCGGCAGCTGACGACAGTGGAGGCATTCCGGCCAAGCCCACCGGGTTGAGTGTCTCAACGGAGCCGGGTTCATTGGACGTGTCCGTGGCATGGGACGAGGTAGACGGGGCTGATGAATACTGGGTCCGCTGGCGGCTGGTCCACCCGGACCACAGTCTGAACGAGGGGGTGAGGGTTGAGTCGGCCAGCGCCGCCATCACCGTGGGCGACTACGGGGAGTACGTGGTGCGGGTGCAGGCCTGCAACGACGCTGGCTGCGGGAAGCCTCTGGCCCAGAGGTTCGGGGTGGAATCCCTCCCCGAATCAACTCCTAAGCAAACTCCGGAGCCTACGGCAATGCCCGAGCCCACACCGGAACCGACAGCCGAGGCGGCCACGAAATCGCTGCAGGTCTCCATTTCAGCCAGCGCCACCGTAGTGCCGGTGGAAGAATCGGTAATCTTGACACCGATCATCACGGGCCCACCTCCGGACGCTGAGCCCTCGTATCAATGGGAAGTGGATCTGGGCGACTGGTACCCGGCCGGCACCGCCCCGACCTTGTCTTATCTCACCAGCGTCGCCGAGTCTCAGACCTTCCGGGTCACGGTGACCTACGTCACGGGGGCTTCGGCCACGTCGGATCCACTGACGGTTACCTGGGTGGAGCTGCCAAAGGCGCGGACTCTGGAGCGCGTGGTCGGCAGACAGCAATCCACGGCAACGGCGAATGCGGGTCCTGATCAGCAGGTGCTGACCGGGGCCACGGTCACCCTTGACGGCAGCGGGTCGTCGTCGACGACAAGCGGCGCAACTCTGACATACGCCTGGACACAGTCGAGCGGGGTAACCGTGACGTTGGACGACACGACAGCACAGATGCCCAGCTTCACCGCTCCCTCGGTGCGGAGGGACCTGGAGTTTGCGCTGGTGGTGAACGACGGGACCAATCCCAGCCGCGCGGACAGGGTTTCGGTGGCGGTGCGCCCTCCACTCAACCCTACCGTGGCGCCCTGTGAACATCCCGTCGAGGCGATCGACAACGCCCTTAACCTCGCTTCTGTAGAAATCACGAACATCACCAGTAGCGCTTTCTCGATCCGGGGAACAGACACAACCGCGGAGCATGATTTCCATTTCTGCCGGCCTGACGGCACCCGGGAGACTCTGGCCACGGGGCAAAGGTCGACTGACACTACCACCAAGACCGGACTGGCCAGCGGCACCCGCTACTGGTGGGCTGCGAAGGCGGCGCGTAGTGGCGTCATCGACGCCTGGTCCGAGTGGGTTGAGGTCATCACCACTGGCGGGGCATCGATTCGCGGGGCGCGGTTCACCTCGTCGCCGGCTTCGGGGGACACATTCGGGATCGGCGAGACCATCCAGGCACAGGTCACCTGGAGCCAACCAGTCACGGTCGCCAATGGCGGCGACGACCGCAACGTGTCGATGCGGCTGGACGTGGGCACCGACGACTCCAACCTCGCCGACAGCCGGAGGAAGATGGCCTGGACAGGCGATGGGTCGGGCACCGACACCCTCACTTTCGAGTACACGGTCGGGTTCGGTGGGACGGACATGGACTCCGACGGGGTGTGGCTGCAGACGGCCTCGGCCACCGACAACACGGTGGTGTTCCTGGAGAGCGGGGCGACCATCACCGGCGGCAACCCGGCCTCAAACACCGCCGTCCGCACCAGGGTGAATATGCCCACCACCGGCGACGCCGGCCGCAAGGTGGACGACACGTCCACGGCGACGGCGGACGCGGGCTCTGACCAGGTGGTGCTGACAGGAGCAACGGTGACCTTGGACGGCAGTGGCTCATCCACCCTGGAGAATCCAACATTCACCTACGCCTGGACCCAGACGAGCGGAGTGGACGTGACGTTGGACGACACGACAGCGCAGATGCCCAGCTTCACGGCGCCGTCGGTGCGGAGGGACCTGGAGTTTGCGCTGGTGGTGAACGACGGGACCAATCCCAGCCGCGCGGACAGGGTTTCAGTGGCAGTGCGTCCTCCACTCAATCCCACCAGCGCTCCCTGTGCACATCCCGTGGGCATGATTGACAACGCCCTTGACATCGATTCTATAGAAATCTCGAACATTACCGGTAGCGCTTTCTCGATCCGGGGAACAGACACGACCGCGGAGCATGATTTCTACTTCTGCTGGCCTGACGGCACCCGGGAGACTCTGGCCACGGGGCAAAGGTCGACTGCCACTACCACCAAGACCAGGCTGGCCAGCGCCACCCGCTACTGGTGGGCTGCGAAGGCGGTACTCAGTGGCAACCCCGACGCCTGGTCCGAGTGGGAAGAGGTCATCACAACAGGTGGGGCGTCGGTCCTTGCGGCGCGGTTCACTTCGTCACCGGCTTCGGGGGACACCTTCGGGATTGGCGAGACCATCCAGGCGCAGGTCACCTGGAGCCAGCCGGTCACCGTCGCCAACGGCGGGGACAACCGCAACGTGTGGCTGTGGCTGGACCTGGGCGCCGACGACATCTTCCTCGCGAACAGCCGGAGGAAGATGGCCTGGACCGGGGAGGGCTCGGGCACCGACACCCTCACCTTCGAGTACACGGTCGGGTTCGGTGGGATAGACATGGATTCCGACGGAGTGTGGCTGCAGCCAGCCTCGGACTTCGACCACACGGTGGTGTTCCTGGCGAGCGGGGCGACCATCACGGGCGGCAACCCGGCCTCCAACACCGCCTTCCGCACCAGGGCGAATATGCCCACCAAAGGCGACACCGGCCGCAAGGTGGACGACACGACTACGGCGACGGCGGACGCGGGCTCTGACCAGGAGGTGCAAACAGGGGCCACAGTCACCCTGGACGCCAGCGGGTCGTCGTCGACGATCAGCGGCGCGACCCTGACCTACGCCTGGACACAGACGAGCGGAGCGACGGTGACCCTGGACAACACCACGACCCAGATGCCCAGCTTCACCGCTCCCTCGGTGCCGGCGGCCCTGGAGTTTGCGCTGGTGGTCAACGACGGGACCAATCCCAGCCGCGCGGACAGGGTTTCGGTGGCGGTGCGCTCGTCGCTCAATCCCACCGAGGCGCCCTGTGAACATCCCGTGGAGATGATTGACAACGCCCTTAATATCGTTTGGATAAAAATCACGAACATCACCAATAGCGCTTTCTCGATCCGGGGAGCACACACGACCGCGGAGCATGATTTCCATTTCTGCCGGCCTGACGGCACCCGGGAGACTCTGGCCACGGGGCAAAGGTCGACTGACACTACCACCAAGAGCGGACTGAACAGCGGCACCCGCTACTGGTGGGCTGCGAAGGCGGCGCGTACTGGCGTCATCGACGCCTGGTCCGACTGGGTTGAGGTCATCACCACTGGCGGGGCATCGATTAGCGGGGCGCGGTTCACCTCGTCGCCGGCTTCGGGGGACACATTCGGGATCGGCGAGACCATCCAGGCGCAGGTGACCTGGAGCCAGACGGTGACGGTCGCCAACGGCGGCGACAACCGCAACGTGTCGGTGCGGCTGGACCTTGGGGCCGACGACGCCAACCTCGCGAACAGCCGGAGGAAGATGGCCTGGACAGGCGATGGGTCGGGCACAGACACGCTCACCTTCGAGTACACGGTCGGGACCGGTGGAACGGACATGGATTCCGACGGGGTGTGGCTGCAGACGGCCTCGGCCACCGACAACACGGTGGTGTTCCTGGAGAGCGGGGCGACCATCACCGGCGGCAACCCGGCCACCAACACCGCCGTCCGCACCAGGGCGGATATGCCCACCACCGGCGACGCCGGCCGCAAGGTGGACGACACGTCCACGGCGACGGCGGACGCGGGTTCTGACCAGGAGGTGCTGACCGGGACAACGGTCACCCTGGACGGCAGCGGGTCGTCCACCCTGACGAATCCAACATTCACCTACGCATGGACCCAGACGAGCGGGGTGACCGTGACCCTGGACGACACCACGGCCCAGATGCCCAGCTTCACCGCCCCCTCGGTGCGCACGAACCTGGAGTTCTCCCTGGTGGTGAACGACGGCACCAACGACAGCGCCGCGGACACGGTTTCGGTGGCAGTGCGCCCTCCACTCAATCCCTCCAGCGCTCCCTGCGTTCATCCCTCGGGGGGAACCGAGTTCAAGCACCATCGGACCTGGGTAGTCACCCGAAACATCAACAACGGCAGCTTTGAGCTCTCGGGACGCACCTCTCAATTCACCTACGATTTCCATCTCTGCTGGCCGGACGGCAATTCGGAGACGAAGCACACCGGGGTGGCCGAAGACGCCTGGGTCACCATTTCCGGGCTGGCCAGCGCCACCCGCTACTGGCTGGCTGCGAAGGCGGTGCGTAGCGACGTAGGGACCCAGTGGACCGACTGGATTGAGGTCACGACCACGGGTGGGGCGCGGATCCTTGAGGCGCGGTTCACCTCGTCGCCGGCTTCGGGGAACACCTTCGGGATTGGCGAGACCATCCAGGCCCAGGTGACCTGGAGCCAGCCGGTGACGGTCGCAAACGGCGGGGCCAACCGCAACGTGTCGATGCGGCTGGACCTGGGCGCCGACGACTCCAACCTCGCTGACAGCCGCCGGAAGATGACCTGGACCGGCGATGGCTCGGGCACCGACACCCTCACCTTCGAGTACACGGTCGGGTTCGGTGGGATGGACACGGACGACGACGGGGTGTGGCTGCAGCCGGCCTCGCCCACTGACGACACGGTGGTGTTCCTGCAGAACGGGGCCACCATCACAGGCGGCAATCCTGCCAGCAACACCGCCGTCCGCACAATGCCCGGCCTGTCAACCACCGGCGACACCAGCCGCCAGGTGGACGACACGTCCACGGCCACGGCGGACGCGGGCCCTGACCAGGAGGTGGTGACCGGGGCCACGGTCACCCTGGACGGCAGGGGGACGTCCACCCTGAAGAATCCAACATTCACCTACGCCTGGACGCAGACGAGCGGGGCGAACGTGACGTTGGACGACTCGACAGCGCAGACGCCCAGCTTCACAGCGCCCTCGTTGCCGGCGGACCTGGTGTTTGCGCTGGTGGTGAATGACGGGACCAATCCCAGCGGCGGGGACACGGTGACGGTGGCGGTGCGTCCGCCGTTCAATCCCACCAGCGCTCCCTGCCCCCATCCCTCGGGGGGCACTTACACAGCGAATAACAAGACAGTCACAGGTATTCTAACCACCAACTCCACCATTAAGTTCCGGTCCAGCGGCGCCGGAGTCGGCGGCCATAACGACTTGTGGTTCTGCCAGCCGGACGGCACGTCCCATAAGAAGGCCGAAAACGTGAACCACCACCACGTGCATACCGAAAGCGGGCTGGATTCGGGCACCCGCTACTGGGTCCTCGTGAAGTGGTGGACCGGCACGTCGAATCAATGGTCCGACTGGGTTGAAGCGATCACCAAGGGCGGGGCGTCGATTCGCGGGGCGCGGTTTACATCGTCGCCAAACTACGACGCGGACCGCGACGGCAGGGGGGACACCTACCTGAGCGGCGAGACCATCCAGTCGCAGGTCACCTGGAGCCAAAATGTCACGGTTAGCAATGGCGGCGCCGACGCCAACGTGTCGCTGAGGCTGGACCTGGGGACCGAAGACTCCAACCTCTCCAATAGCCGCCGGAAGATGGTCTGGACGGGGGAGGGCTCGGGAACCGACACCCTCACCTTCGAGTACACGGTGAATCGGCATGACGCGGACGTCGACGGGGTGTGGCTGCAGCCGGCCTCGCCCACTGATGACACGGTGGTGTTCCTGCAGAACGGGGCCACCATCACAGGCGGCAATCCTGCCAGCAACACCGCCGTCCGCACAATGCCCGGCCTGTCAACCACCGGCGACGCCGGCCACAAGGTGGGCCTGACGAGCCAAGTACTCGTGGGTAAGAGCAGCCAGACATTTGGGGTTTTCACAGGTAGCTTCCTCGGTGACTATGGACAACAATTCACCACCGGCGATGACGGGTACAAGCTGACCAGTGTGGCCATACGCATGTCGTCTACCGCTCCCAGTGCGCCCGTCTATACGGTCTCCCTCCACGAAGACTCGGGGAGCGACACGTCGAGCAGGCCGGGCAGCAGGCTGACATTGCTGGAGAAACCCGCCGGGGCGTTAGGCGCGGAGGGCCTGTATTCGTTCACCGTGCCCGGCGAGGGCATCGACCTCCGAGCCGACACCAAGTACTGGGTGATTATCGACGTCAGCACCGGGACAGACAAATCACTCGTCCATGCCACATCCAGCAGTTTTCATGACACGGGAAGCCTGGAGGGATGGAGCATCAAAGCCGGGGCAGCCGGGCGCGTGAGTAGATTGAAAGATGACACGGAGTGGAAGGACACCATTGGCTCTGTCCGTATGGACCTTCATGGCTATGCCAAGCCCAAGGTTGCAATCGAGTTTGTGCGGTTCGTCTCGGCGCCGACGTACGACTCGGACGCCGATGGCGTCAATGACACCTACGTCCTGGGCGACAAAGTGCTGGTAGACGTGGAGTTCAGCGAGCCGGTCGTCGTTCCCGGAAGCGGGCCTCAGCTGCGGCTGAACCTGGGGACGGACGGCAGCGGCACGGGCAAGACCATGGACATGGAAAGCGTGCACCACGGCGGCAGAACGGTGCGCTTTTCCTACACGGTAACTACCAGCGACTCGGATACGGACGGCCTGTTCGTGGAGACACTGGGGTCGGGCCAGCTGTTCTTCGGGCCGGGCGGCGCGACCGCCGTCAAGAGCGTGGAGACTGGCGGCAGCGTGAACCGGTACAAGACTGGCCTTCCCGGCACGGGAGATCCGTTTACCAAGGCCGATGGCAGCAAGACGTCGACCGACAGGGGGCCGGTCCCCACGGGCGTGACCGTAAATGGCGCCGCCCTGACGGTGACTTACGACAGGTCGCTGAATACGTCAGTGGACACGGCCAAGCTGGCCCCATACTTCTCCGTACGGGGCGCCGGAAGCGTCGGCGCCGGGAACCGCAACGGCTACCAGCACCCGACCGTGAATTCGGTGACCGGCGACAGCAATGACAAGCTGCAGATGACGCTGGGCGACCCCGCCCAGGCAGGCGACACGGTCTGGCTGACCTACAAGTTGGAATCACACGCCGGGCTTCTGAAAGGCGCGGGCGCCACTGGGAAGATGGCGCCTGCGTTTGTGGACTTGGCGGTGACAAACAACACCCCGGGCACGGCGGGGCCCGAGCCGTGGCACGCGACGGTGAAGGGCACGGAACTGACGCTGGTCTTCGCCGAGGCGCTGGACGGGGACTCCGCGCCGGCTGGGAGCGCATTCGAAGTCTGGACCGACGACCTCGATGACGACAAGCGCACAATCTCAGGCACTGGCACGGTGACAGTCTCAGGGGCAAAAGTCACGGTTACGCTGGAAAAGGCGGTTCGTACCAACGAGACGGCCAGGGTGTACTACACAAAGCCGGCCTCCAACCCGCTCGAGGACGCCGACGGGAATGACGTGCTGTCGTTCGATAGCTTCAGGATCGAGAGGGTGTACGACGCCAAATCCCCGACTTACCGCGCCGGGGCGGCCGTGCAGACGGTGGCAACTTCCGGCTCCGAGACGTCCAAGGTGGCGCTGTATTTCGACGAGACACTAGACGAATTCTCGGTACCGGTAACCGGCAATTTCCTCGTGACCGTAGGCACGAATAGTGCGGTAAACCCCAACTCCGTCGCCATCGTGGACAACGCTGTCGTCCTGACCCTGAACTCGGCGATTGCTTCCGGGACAACGGTCAAAGTGTCGTACACGCGCGGGACTAAACCGATCTTGGACCTGGCGGACAACGCCGTGCCGACGTTCCCTGCGGCGAAGGTGCTGACCGCCACCGGCACCGGCAAGCCGGAGCTGCAAACGGTGTCCGTGGCCGGCGCTCGTCTATCGCTGACCTACGACAAGCCTCTCGATCCGGGCAAAGTGCCGGCTCCGGACAGGTTCACCCTCAACTATCCGCTGGCCGACGACGAGAGTAACGACGACGCGGTGGAATACGTAAGCGTCGTAGCCGTCTCGATGGAGGGTAAGAGTGCCGTGTTGCAACTGGAGCACCCGGTGTATCCGTGCGCCCGGGCCATCGCATTCACGGTGACCTACAAGAAGACCACCGCGAGCACTTCACCCCACCTGCAGAGCTTCGACGGTTCGGAAGCGATCGGATACTCGAACGAGACCGCGACCAACGCGCGCGCGTCCTGGTGCGTGGAGGGGAGCGTGGAGGTTCCGGCCAATGGCAATCCGCAGGGATTCACCCGGTCGTCGGCGCGTGCCAAGAGCGTGACGATGAAGTTCGATCGGTTGCTGGACACTGGCCGGGCACTGAGTGCGGAGGCGTTCAGCCTGGAGGGGGCGTCCGGCGCAGGGGCCCCGGCAGTAGAGAGCGCGGCGTACACCGATGACGGCACCGGAGTGACTCTCACCCTCGGGCGCGCACTGGCCGCCGGCGAGGAAGTCATGGTGGGCTACTCACGCCCGGTGAACGAATCCGGCCTGTGGGGCTCCGAGGGGAAGCAGATTGCCGATTTCTCCGGCGTTCCGGTCCCGAAAACGCTGGGGGTGACCGGGGTTGAAGTGATTTCGGACGCGGGCGACGACGCCACCTACCGCCTCGGCGAAACGATCCGCGTCCGGCTATCGTTCAACGAGGCGGTCGAGGTCGATGGCGCGCCGCGGCTAAGGATCGACATGGACCCGGCGTACTGGGGCCAGAAGTGGGCGGTGTACGAGAGTGGAAGCGGTACGAATAGCCTGGTTTTCGCCTACGAGGTGGTGCAGCCGAACCAGTCGACCCAGGGCATCGCCCTGCTGGCCAACACCCTTGAGCTCAACGGCGGCGCAATCCGATCGTCGGAGACCGGGGCTGACGTGGACATGGCGCACGATGGGCTGGACCATGACCCCAACCACAAGGTCGACTGGCAGTGACAGGACAAGGATAACCACTGCGGATTCGATTGCCGCAGCCCAGTCACTGGAACAAGAAATCCCATCGAGAAGTTCGTATTGCTGTCAACGTTCGCCCACCAAACGACGTCACTTTCCCGGAGCTGTGACGACTTTCAACTCATTGACCCAACGATCATCTCTACGCCCTGCCACGGCGCCCTGATACCCGCTAGGACAACCCGCTGCGAGGCGGCTCTCTGCGACCTGCTGGCAACGGCTATTGCCTGCAATAGGCCAATGATGTAGTTCTCGCGAGCAACGTTTCTCGTGTCGTCCAAGCTCCCATAGCAAACCTGCAGCTGAGTCCGTACGTTATTCCTATTAGTCAGTTAGTTGATTGCGACTGGTGGTAACGCCCGGCACGATGCCTTGTGCCAATTCGAGGAGAAGACGATGCGCGTTCCGAGCGTCCTTGTACTTCCGCTGTTCCTGGTTGTGCTGACAGTTGCCGCCGCCGCATGTGCCGACTCCGAACCCGCTCCTGTAGATTCTCCCGCCGCCAATGAATCACCGGTGTCTTCGGATGGTGCCACCCCTGAAGCGGATCCTCCCGGAGACTCCGTGTCTCCGATCGACGAACCACCCGCTTCGGAAGCCTCCCCAACTGCCGCCCCGCCCTCCTGCGACATCACCCCAGCGCAGACCGAGGGCCCCTACTATTTCGATACCGGTGAGTTCCGCCGAGACATCACTGAAGGCCTGCCCGGCACGCCCGTCCTGGTCTCCTTGCGTATAGTCGAGGCGGGATCGTGTGAGCCGGTTGCCGGTGCAATCGTCGACATCTGGCATACGGACATCGCCGGCGTGTACTCCGGCTATCCTGATCAGGGCGACGACACCACCGGTGAAACCTTCCTCCGCGGAAAGCAGGTCACCGACTCCAATGGCATCGCCGAGTTCGAGACAATCTACCCCGGCTGGTACCCCACTCGGGCAGTGCACATTCACTTCATGGCCCAAACAGACGAAGGGCATCTGGTGACCTCTCAGCTCTACTTTCCTGACGCCGTTTCCGAAGCCGTCTACCAGACAGAGCCCTACGCAGCCCGCGGCGCCCATCCTGTAACGAATGACGACAACGGCATCTTTCCCGGCGATACGGTGGATAGCTTACTGATAGGGCACGTGACCGAGAGCGCCGAAGGCTACATGATTTCCCTCACCGTCGGCGTCACGCCCGGGTCCGCTACAGCTAGTAGCGAGCGTTCCTCTGTAGGGCGCAGAACAAGCTGATGACGGGATAGACGCGAGTGGGCACAAGGGAAGTCGGCTACCGAGGAGACACAGATGATTAAGCGAATGTCGATAGCGTTGACGGGCCTGGCCGTGCTTATGTTCATGGCAGCGTGCGGGAACGGTGATCCAACCCCCATACCAACGACCGTGCCAACAGCGACGAACGTCCCCGACCCGGCCCAGGCGGCCCTTCTGCAGAGTCAGGAAAGGTGGGAACAGTCCGGCATCACTGACTACGTCTATTCCGGCGCATGGACGTGCTTCTGCCCCGAGGAATACTTGGCGGAAACCCGGGTAAGCGTGAGTGGCGGCGAGGTAACTGAAGTACGTTCGGCCGCTCAGAACAGTGGAACGGTTCCCGCGCCTGAGCGTTTCGTTCCCATTGAAGGATTGTTTGCGCTCATCCAGAACGCGATTGCGCAAGACGCTGCCGAAATCGAAGTCTCTTACGACGAAACGTATGGCTACCCTTCAAGGCTGTTCATAGACTATGACGACCGCATGGCCGACGAAGAGGAATCGTTCGCGATCAGCAGCTTCTCGCCTGCGTAGCAGGCTAAGTCCGTACTGGTATGTCCCACCGGAAGATTCGCCTTGCCTTCAATGATCGCCCACCATTTTCCAGCTTGATGAGACTGAAGCTACGCTCTGTGCCGATCTGATGCTGGTTCATGGGCAGGGAAAAAAGTCGGGACGCAGTGCGTGGGTGTGAGCCAAAGCCAGTCATTCATCAAGTGCGAGCACACGGCTCAGTCCCGATGTAAAGGTACTGATAAGCTGTCGGATGAACATGAAGGGGGACTTTCTGTGACCAGCATCGCTAGACACTTGACCACTTCTGTATTGGCTCTAACTTTCATTCTCCTCACCTTTGCCGCCTGCGGGGACAGCGAAGAGACGCGGGAGGATGTGCCCACGGCAACTGCCGCCGGTGGTGCTTCCTCGTCGGCCCCTCCCACAGGGACGCCGGTTTCCGAGCCGCCAAGCACTTCCCAAATGTCCCTTGACGAGTACATCGGAACAGTTTGTGGGGGTCAGTCACAGGTAGGGTCTTGGGAAGAGGGCGACTCTCTCAGGGAACTCTCCGACGGTCTGGGGTTCGTAATCGAGGGGATGGGTGCACTGGAGCCTCCTGCGGAAGTCGCCGAATGGCATGGCGCCCAGATTGCGTTTGCGGGAGTTTTCAAGGAGGCAATTGACGAATACCTGGACGACCCGGGTGACCGTACGGAGGACCAATTTCTGCTCTCGACAGCCTTCAGGTTGGCGTCACAATTTGAACCCGTTGAACAGGCCATCGCCACCATGAATCCGGACGTCCGGATCCGCATGGCTGAGGCAGGCTGCATCGACGGCGACACAACCACGGGAGGAAGGGTCGTGACCGAGTTTGCATCGATTAGCGCCGGCGGAAATCATACGTGCGGCGTGGGAACCGATGGCTACGTGGGCTGCTGGGGCGATGACTGGAATGGCAGCGCCCAACCGCCCGACGGCGAATTCTTGTCGGTCAGCGCCGGAGAGTATCACACCTGCGGCGTGAGGGCGGATGGCACAGTCGCATGCTGGGGGAGCGACGGTGACGGTGAGGCCACGGCCCCTGAGGGCGAATTCGCCTCGGTCAGTGCCGGACCGGAGCACACCTGCGGCGTGAGGACCGACGGGGCCGTCGTCTGCTGGGGGAGCGACGATGACGGAAAGGCGACGCCCCCCAGCGGTACATTTTCCTCGGTCAGTGCCGGCGACGACCATACTTGCGCAGTTGGGACCGATGGCACACTCGCCTGCTGGGGCGACGACTTCTTCGATAAGTCCATCCCGCCAGACGGTGAGTTCATCTCCATCAGCGCCGGATTCGCTCACAACTGCGGGATCAAGGCCGACGGCTCCGTGCTCTGCTGGGGCCAGGACCTGCTAGGCGAGTCTTCACCTCCCGGTGGCGAGTTCGTCTCCGTTAGCGTCGGCTTCCAACACCACACGTGCGGCCTTAGAACCGACGGAACGATCGCGTGCTGGGGAGATAATGGTGTGGGACAGGCGACGCCGCCAGAGGGCGAGTTCATCGCCGTGGACGCCGGAGCGTACCACAGCTGCGGAATCCGGGCCGACGCCTCCGTGGTCTGCTGGGGCAATCCTGCGGCCCTTCCCATCACCCAGGCTTCGTCGCCAACCCTCACCCCCGCCCCCACACCCGCACCTACATCAACCCCGACGCCCACGTACGCGCCGGCCGGGGGGTTCGGCAACGGCACATGGCAAGTAGGAACGGATATAGACTCCGGCATCTATGTTTCTGCTACGCCCGCTGCTGACTCATTTGGATGCTTCTGGCAGAGGCTGAGCGGGCTTGGCGGGACATCTGAGGACACTATTGCCGTCGTTTTCACGTACCATCGCAGCATTGTTGAGATACCCGCCTCAGATGCCGCCTTCAATTCTGAAGGTTGTACTGACTGGGTTCCGCTGGCCGACGCTATTTCTCCGATTAGCTCGATACCTGATGGAATGTGGCTCGTTGGAGAAGAGGTCACGCCCGGGCGCTATGTGGCTCCTGGCGGGGAAACATGTTACTGGGCACGACTCTCAGACTTCCGTCAAGAGCTTGACAGCTACAAATCCAACTACTTTGGGTCCGGCCGCCAGGTGATTGAGATAGAGACTTCAGATATTGGTTTTGAGACCTCTGACTGCGGAGAATGGGTCCGTGAATAACTCAGGCAAACCGCTAGGAGGCACTTCATCTGAGAATCCACCTCATGCAAGGGAGTGATAGAGGGATATGCTCCCTCTTGGGGATAAGATGAGGTTGGTCGAACACCCCAACCCAGTTGGCAGTTTCATCAGGCGAGTTGGAAGACGGAGTGCCGTCCCAGGCAACGGTGTGCGGATGGCCTGGCTTGGCGTTGCAGTTGTTCTGGTGGCGGCGGTGTGGGCCTGCACCGTCCCGGCTCCCGAGCTGGAAACGTCGATTGACCCCATGCCCACCCTGGAGGCCACTCCGGAGTGGCCTCCAGCATTTCCTCCTCGCAATCTGTACGTGGTGGACAGGACCGAGTCCTCGCTGGCGGTCGTGTGGAACGGCGTCGGCCGCGCGACGCACTACGACGTGCAACGCAGCCACTCCCAAGATGGGGAGTACGCCATCGTGGCGACGGAGGTGACCACCCTCGGCCTTGTGGACGAGGGTCTCCAGCCGGACAGCGTCTACTACTACGTGGTGCGAGCGTGCAACCACCTAGGTTGCAGCGAGTTCGACGACGACCCGGTGGCCGGCGTCACCGAGTCTGATGCCGATGTCGATGTCCCGGCACCGCCCACGGGAGTTGAAATTGTCAAGAAGCGGGTTGATGTCCTTCCAGACCGCGACGTGGTGACCTGGATCGCGGTGGAGGGCGCCACTTACTACGAGGTGTACAGAGCCGGAGATAAGCTGACTTCGGTAAGCGCGCCTCTGACCACCAGCTCACACACGGACCTCGGTCGCTCATTTGAACTCTCATACAGCACCTACTACCAGGTTCGCGCGTGCAACAAGGCCGGCTGCTCTTCCTAGTCCCAGTAGGAGATCCATGGAAAGGTTCGCAATTTGGTCTTACACGGCTCGCCAACTCCCTGAGTAGGCGCCTACAGACGCCCAATCCTCGTTGTGGTCCCCTCGTGTTAGGCGCGGCGTCTCATTTTGTGTGGCTTGGCGTGATGACATTGTCCCCCTTAAGCGGAAACTGCTACTTTTTGGAGACGCGTGATAAAGGAGAGAACCATAGTGAGTACCAATCAGTATTGGTGGCCGGATCAGCTGAGCCTCAAGCCGCTTCGACAAGAGTCGCCTGTATCAGACCCGATGGGCGAGGATTTCGACTACGCCGAGGAAGTGAAGTCGCTGGATGTCGAAGCGCTGAAACGCGACATCGAGCAAGTGATGACGACATCGCAGGACTGGTGGCCTGCCGATTATGGCCACTATGGCCCTCTCTTCATCCGAATGAGCTGGCACGCCGCCGGCACGTATCGCATCAGTGACGGACGCGGAGGCGGAGGCGCGGGATATCAGCGCCTCGCCCCCCTCAACAGCTGGCCGGACAACGCGAGCCTGGACAAGGCGCGCCGCCTTCTCTGGCCAATCAAGCAGAAGTATGGGCGCAAGGTCTCGTGGGCCGACCTGATAATCTTCGCCGGCAACTGCGCTCTCGAATCAATGGGCTTCAAGACCATAGGGTTCGCGTTCGGGCGGACGGATGCGTGGGAAGCCGACGAGACGTACTGGGGGCCGGAGGGAACGTGGCTCGGTGATGAGCGCCACGGCAACGACGGCACACTGCAGGAGCCGCTTGGCGCAGACCACATGGGCCTGATCTACGTGAACCCCGAGGGGCCGGGCGGCAACCCTGACCCTCTCAACGCCGCCAAATTCATCCGCCAGACATTCGCTCGCATGGCCATGAATGACGAGGAGACGGTCGCCCTCATCGCCGGTGGACACACATTCGGCAAGGCACATGGCGCCGTAGCTGAGGAGCACGTTGGCCCCGATCCGGAGGCCTCCTCCATCGAGGAGCAGGGCTTCGGCTGGAAGAACAAGTACGGCAGCGGCAAGGGCGTCGACTCCTTCACCAGCGGGTTGGAGGGCGCATGGACCACCAACCCGGTCGCGTGGGACAACAATTTCCTTGAAAACCTGCACAACCTTGAGTGGGAACTGACGACAAGCCCGGCGGGCAAATCTCAGTTCACGCCCAGCAACGCCGCCGCCGTCGCCACCGTGCCGGACGCGCATGATCCGTCCAGGACGCACGCCCCGATGATGCTGGCAACGGACCTCGCTCTCACCGCGGACGCGGACTACGCGCGTATCTCAAAGCGATTCCTTGAGAACCCGTCGGAGCTTGAGGACGCCTTTGCCAAAGCATGGTTCAAGCTGATCCATCGTGACATGGGGCCGAGTACCCGCTACCTCGGGCCACTCGCGCCCACGGAGCAGCTGCTGTGGCAGGACCCGGTGCCTGCGGTCGACCATCAGTTGATCGGCGATCAGGAGATAGCGGACCTTAAGGCACGCGTGCTCGCATCGGGACTGAGCGCTTCACAGCTGGTCTCAACGGCGTGGGCGTCCGCAGCGACGTTCCGAGGCACGGACAAGCGAGGCGGAGCAAACGGCGCTCGCATCCGCCTCGCGCCGCAGAAGGACTGGGAGGTTAACAACCCCGCAGAGCTGGCCGGTGTGCTTGAAACCCTTGAGGGCATTCGGGCGGCGTTCAACGGCGCGCAGAGCGACGGCAAGAGCGTCTCGCTGGCGGACCTGATTGTTCTCGCGGGATGCGCCGGTGTGGAGCAGGCGGCTCGGAACGCCGGGCATGATGTCACCGTGCCGTTCACCCCGGGACGCACGGACGCAACGCAGGAGTGGACGGACGTCGATTCGTTCGCCGTGATCGAGCCCACGTTCGACGGCTTCCGCAACTACCTGCAGTCCAGCCGAAGCGAAACGGCGGAGGAGCTGCTGGTGGAGCGGGCATACCTGCTGACGCTGACCCCACCCGAGATGACAGCGCTTGTGGGCGGCCTCCGTGTTCTCAACGCGAATACCGGACAATCGCAGCACGGCGTGTTCACGGACAGGGCGGGGACATTGAGCAACGACTTCTTCGTCAACCTGCTTGATATGGACACCGAATGGCAGGCATCCGCTGCGAGTGATGGCGTCTACGAGGGGCGGAACCGTCAGACCGGCGACATAAAGTGGACGGCAACGAGAGTGGATCTTGCCTTTGGCTCTAGTTCCGAACTTCGCACCATCTGCGAGGTCTACGGCAGCGACGATGGCCGGGAGAAGCTGGTGAGTGATTTCGTTGCCGCGTGGGACAAGGTCATGAACCTGGACCGCTTCGACATCGCCGCCGGAATCTGAGCGCATCGCCGCCAGGAGGAAATGAATAATGACCGAGAAGGCACGCACCGAACGCATCCAGCAGGTCTATGGCGCGAAGGACCTCGATGAACTCAGGACCAAGTACGAAGGCTGGGCGTCGGACTACGACGCCGATCTGGAGGCGCTGGGATTCAAGTCGCCGATGGCTGCGGCCGAATTCCTGGGGAAATTCGTGTCCGACAAGGGAGCTGTCGTACTTGATGCGGGGGCCGGCACGGGCATGGTCGGCGTGGAGCTGGCCCGTCGTGGGTTCACCCGGATTACGGCATTGGACATGTCCCCGGGGATGCTGGAGACGGCGAAGGAGAAGGGTGTCTACGAGGACTTCGTGATCGGAGAACTGGGCAAAGACCTACCCTTCGAGACCGGGAGCTTCGCCGGCACGACATGCGTCGGGGTGTTCACTTACGGCCATGCGACACCGGAGGCGATGGACGAGTTGATCCGCGTTACGAAGACGGGCGGAGCGGTCGTGTTCTCGATACGCACGGACTATTATGCGGATGGCGGCTTTGATGTGAAGCAGACCACGCTCGAAGAGGCGGGCAAATGGCGCCTGCTCGAAAGGAGCGAACCCTTCTTGGCGATGCCCAACGGCGAGCCGGACGCCTGGCACGAGATCTGGGCCTACGAAGTCCTCTAACGCAGGCTGTCAGTTACCCAGTTAGATAGGCTACACGCCTTCGACAAGCACCATGTTGATGTTGGAAGACTTGGTGCGAATATCGTCGAACGCTTTGTTCTCAGCCGAGGCCAGCCATGAACGTGCCTGCTCCATGCTGTCGAATGCCACGATGGCGAGACGCGTGGGCGCCCAAGAGCCGTCGATAACCTCGATCGCGCCGCCACGGGCCACAAACCTGCCGCCGTAGGATTCGATAGCAGGCGTCATCTGTTCACGAAACTGCGCGTAGAGACTTTCATCCGTAACCTCAACATCGGTTATCAAATAGGCGGACATGGTCTGCTCCCTCCTCGTCAGGGCGTCGTTCGTCGGAGTGTCGCCCGCGTGGCCTTACGAGCCGCAGGCAAGCACCAGCGTTGCGCGAAAACGCTGCCCTGAGTTGTAACACATTGCGGAAGGCAAATGTACTCACCGCTAGACGCCCTCGACAAGCACCAGGTTGATGTTGGAAGAGCTGGTACGAATGTCATTGAGCTCTTTGAACTCAGGCGAGGCCAGCCATGCGCGTGCCTGCTCTATGCTGTCGAATGCCACGATGGCTAGACGATTCGGATTCCAGGAGCCTTCGATGACCCCAATCTCGCCGCCACGAGCGATGAACTTGCCGCTATAGGCTTCGAGTGTAGGCGTCATCCGTTCACGAAACTGCGCGTAGACATCCTCATCCGTAACCTCTACATCGGCTATCAAGTAAGCAGACATGGTTTATTCTCCCTCCTTGGCCCGGCTGTTATTCGTCGTCGCGGCACCATCGCTTGGCGTCATTCACGTGTCAAGAGGCGCGACCCTGCCCATATATTCAGAACGGGAATCATCCCGTTAAGGATAATCCATACCCACCCATATCCCTCGCCCTCGTTCAGCTCGGTGACCCAGTTGAAGAAGAACAGGTAGGCAATGAAAAGGCTGCCGAAGAGCACAATCTCGTACTCAGGGAATCCCTGGCTTAACCGCGAGGCCGCCGCGTCATCTGCCGACCGGACCTTGTTCCAAATGCAGAACGCGATCACGAGGACGATGCTGATGGCCATAAGCGGGTTGAGATACGTCCAAAGCTCGTGCCTGCCTCCGGGGATTATCACCTGGGCCAGGATGACTGCGGCCACAGATATGAGAAACACGCCGATTATCCATCTGAGCGCTTTCATATGGCACTTCCCTTTCCGTATCAGACAGCCTAATCAACCGTTGACACAATCTACCATCAGGGTAAGCTTCGCGACAGAGGTTCACTGTGGAACGGGGGCGGGCTCGCCTCTCGTCCTGCTATAATCGATTTGCAGCGTTGATTCGCACGCCGTTTCTTTCACGCCTACCACGCGCGTCCCGATTGGGCGCTTTAGGATTGGCCGAACGAGGCGAAGGGCGAAAACGACGCTGCGTTTGTTGCGCCCATAGGCACATTTACGTAGAGGGGTAGGAGTAGATGACACAAGACACGACAGTGCGCGTGCCTGTGACGGTCACCGTCAACGGCACCGAGTATACGGCGGAGGTCCCGCCTCGACGAACCCTCGTCGATTTCATCCGATACGACCTCGGCCTCACTGGCACCAAGGAAGCATGCAGCGTCGGCGTGTGCGGCATCTGCACCGTCGAGATGGACGGCGTTATCGTCTCGTCCTGCATCCTCCTTGCCGTCCAGGCCAGCGGCTCCCAGATCACGACCATCGAGGGCGTGGCGGACGGCGAGAAGCTGCATCCGCTGCAAGAGGCCTTCATGAACTACGGCGGATTCCAGTGCGGCATCTGCACGCCGGGCCAGATCATGGCCTCCCGCGCCCTGCTTGAGCAGAATCCCGACCCCACCGAGGACGAGATTAAAGACTGGATGATGGGCAATCTGTGCCGCTGCACGGGCTACTACAAGATTATTGAGTCGATTCAGAAGGCCGGCGAAGTCATCCGGCTCGGCAACTAGGGGAGGGCGAAATGAGAGATTTTCAGTTCCACACGCCCTCCACTCTCGCGGAGGCGCACAGCCTGCTCAGCGACTACGGCGAAGAGGCGCGTGTCATCTCAGGAGGCACCGGCCTCATCAACATGATGAAGCAGGACCTTATCTACGTTGACCACCTCGTCAGCCTGCAGAACATTGATGGCCTCAATTACATCCGCTCGACGGGCGAGGGCCTGCAGATTGGCGGCCGCACGACGCAGCAGGAGGTGGCGACCGCCGGCGTCGTTCATGAGAATAATCCGCTTCTGACAGAGACCTACGGCGAGGTCGCGACGGTTCGCGTGCGAAACGCGGCCACCGTTGGCGGCGGCGTCGCCCACGGCGACCCGGCGCAGGATCCGCCACCCACCCTTCTCGTCCTCGACGCGAGCGTTCACGCCGCCTCCAAGGACGGCGAGCGGACCGTCAAGGTACGCGACGGCTGGTTCGTCGACTACTACACCACGGGCGTTGAAGAAGGCGAAATCGTCACGGGCATCACCGTCCCGGCTGCGCCGGCTAATGCCAAGACCACGTACATCAAGTTCCTGCCTCGAACGGCGGATGACTATCCGACGGTTGCAGTCTCAGCGCTTGGCGTCGTTGACGGTGGCGTTGTGACGGACGTGCGCGTCGGTCTCGGCGCGGTCAACTCCACGGCAGTGCTCGCGGAGAGCGTGGCAGGCGTGTTGGTAGGCAAGGAGCCCACGGCGGACCTGGTGCGTGAAGCGGCCGAGACGGTTCGCGATCTCTGCGCGCCGACGCCGGACTTCCGCGGCTCCGCAGAGTACAAGACGGATATGGCGGTAGTGTTCACGCGCCGTGCGCTCACGCGCGTCCTCGGACTCGAGTAGCGGCAGGCCGCCACCGACGAAAGGACAATTACACGGAATGAAGATCGAACAGGAATCACAGGTCGGCGCGTCCCGCGCGGACGTGTGGGGACTCCTCCAGGACGTGCCGCGTGCCGCGGGACTGATTCCTGGCGTCAGTGATGTTGTCGAAACCGGTCCCAACAAGTTTGCCGGCAAGATGACGACACGTGTTGGCCCGATGAAGATCAGCCTCGATGGAGAGCTGACTTCGACGCAGAACGCCGAAGATTTCACGTGGCGCATCGAGGGAAACGCGAAGGCCATGGCCGGCGGTGGGCTGCGTGTCATTGTCGATGCGGCAATCGCAGAGGCGGGCACGGACAGTTCCACTCTGACGGTGGCGACCGATATCCAGTTCATGGGCAAGTTGGGCACGATGGGGCAGCCCTTCATCCGCTCCAAGGCCAACTCCCAGATGAAGGATTTCATCAAGAACCTGGAAAAGGAACTCAAGAAGTAGTTACCAACGTCATACTGCCGCTTTGCGGCTGACGAACAGTAAGGATGCCCGTGCTCGCACCAGTGAGTGCGGGCTCTTCATTTGTGACTCCCCGCCTCGTGTAAGCTATAGCCGGAGGCGGTTATGACTGCAAACAACGATGGACAGTCCCTGATCACCGATGAGATGCGCGCGTGGGTGGGGTCCGCAGCTCCACCGCTCACGTCTCCGCCCATTTCCGAGAGTGATATCCGCCGTGCAGCCATCTCAATCTATTGGCCGGAGGTCCCGCCCCGTGTGTATTGGGATGCGGACCACGCCGGGCAGACCCGATGGGGCGGCATCATCGCGCCGGAGGAGTTCAACCCGTTCGCGTGGATGATCGGCCGCGCACACGTCGGTCCACAGCCTGATCGGCTGGATGACGCGCAGTCCAATCTGGAGGAGGCGCGCAACTTGCGTCCGCCCGGCGCGCCGCCAAACTTCCTGTTTGGGGGAGTCGATACCACCTACTATGAACGGATGCGGCCGGGTGATGTGGTTACCAGCGTCATCGAGGCCACGGACATCTACGAACGCTCCGGGCGACTCGGACCCATGCTCTTCTACATCACCGAGGAGGTCTGGACCAAGCAGACCGGCGAGGTGGTCAAGACCTCGCGCACGACGAACATCGCGTGGTAATCGGTAACGGGAGACGACAATGACAACGCAAGAGGCGACGCCGTATTGGGACGATGTTGAGGTTGGCCAGGAGTTGCCGTCGTTCGAACGTGTGACGGACCTGATGAACTGGAATCGCTGGGCAGCCACCTACGATGAATTCGTGCCGTACCACATGGACGATGAGGGAGCGAAAGAGAATGGCCAACCGGCGGTCATTGGGCAGGGACGCATCCGTGTTTCCTATCTGCATACGCTCGTTCGCAAGTGGATCGGCGAGGAGGGCGTAATCCTGACGCTGGGCGCCCAACTGCGCGGCATCAACTTCAAGAACGATGTCCTGACCTGCACCGGCCGCGTGACAGGCAAGCGTGTTGACGATGAAGGCCGCCACGTCGTTGACCTTGAAATGCTGATGACGAATCAGAAGGGCGAACGCGTCACACCAGGCGCCGCCACGGTTGAACTGCCGCGCAAGAGCTGAGGCTGTCTAGGAGTCCAACACGGTCGCCAGCGTCTTGGCGTTCGCCCCCGCGATGAGCTTGCCGTCGATAACGGCCACCGGGCGCCGCCAGTAGCGCGGCTCCTCAACGAGTAGATCCAGCATCTGCTCCTCAGACAACGAACCAACGTCGATTCCATTCTTGCGTACTGAAGCCGAACGCGGATTGAACAGTGCGCTTGGCGGCTCCCCGTTCAGAAGCTCGACAATCTCATCCTTGGTGAATCGGTCCTTGAAGAAATCCCGCTCGGCAAACTCATGCCCCGCCTGCGAAAGCGCCGCCTTCGCCGTTTTGCACGTCCCTCAAGTCGACCAGTGATAGAACTCGATGGTTGGCATGGTGTGAGAACCTCCTAGTCCGATAGTCTTTCACAACCTGCTCAGGCGCCACTGTATCAGGCCGGTCTCGAACGCCGTGCAGTCGACTGTCTTGAACTCTGCTCGGCGGGCGCCCGGAGCGAATAACGGGATTCCCTCTCCAAGCAAGATGGGAAATGTGGTCAGGATGATGTCATCAATGAGGCCCGCGTTGAGCATGATGGTGTTGACCTGGCCACCGCCCACGAGCCAAATGTTGTCGCCATCTTGTTCCTTAAGAGTTCGAACAAAGGCCGAGACGTCATCCGAGATAAAGCGAACATAGTCAGTGTCTTGGAGTTCGCGGTTCCGGGTAAAGACGTAGTTCACCTTGCCGGAATACGGAAACTCATCGACGGTCTGGGTAATCTCGTACGTGGCGCGCCCCATCAACGTTGTGTCGATGGAGTCATAGAACTCCGCGTACCCATAATCCAGATCGCCGCCCGCCTCCAACCAGTCAATCTCGCCATTCGGCCCGGCAATGTAGCCATCAATGCTGGCAGCAATATAGAGCTGGAGCTCACGCATCGTCCTTGGATGTTCCTCTTACGATTGGGACAAGTGGCAATGTGAAGCGCCTTACCTACCTCAAAACCCCCTCCGCCGCCAGAGCCTCAAGCTCCGCGGTTGTCAGGCCGAGTAGCTGCTTGAAGACGCGGTCATTGTCCTGGCCGAGGCCGGGGGTTGAGTCCGTCGCCCAGCCGGGTGTGGCGCTCAGGTGGAGGGAGACGCCGGGGTGCTGCATCGTTCCCCACCAGTCCGGGTCGTGATGCGCCGTCACGATGGTCCCGCGATGCTCAAGCTGCGGATCCTTGAGCAGATCGAGCGGGTTCTGAACCGCGCCGCACGGCACGCCAACGGCTTGCAGCGCAACCTGAATCTGCCCTGCCCATCGGGACGATGTCCACTCGCTGAGCCGTTCGTCCAACTCTGTCCGGTTGGAGAGCCGCCCCTCCTGAGTGGCGAATTTCCCGTCATTCGCCCATGTCGGATCGTCCATCACCGTAACCAGCTTGCGCCACTGCTCATCATTCTCCACTGCTATCGAGACCCAGGCGTCGAAGCCCTGACACGGGTAGACGCCGTGTGGCGCATAATCGTCGCTTGCGTTGCCACGAGGCTGCGGGCTCACTCCGTTGATCAGATAGCTAAGCATCTCCGGCCCCAACAGTCCAACGAGGCCCTCCACGTGAGAGCTCTCGATGTGCTGGCCCTCGCCGGTCTGATCGCGATGCTCCAGCGCCAGCATCACGGCCATCGCAGCCTGTGCGCCGAGCACGAAGTCCGAATACGCATTCTTCGGGCGCGTATCGATGTCGCTCTCAGGATGTCCCCACATATACGACAGGCCGCCGAACGCCATCAGCAGCTGCCCGAATGCCGGGCGGTCTCGCATCGGGCCGTTCATGCCGTACCCTGACATAGATGCCATGATCACATTCGGCCTGATCTTGCGCAGCTCCTCATAGGAAAGCCCCATGCGCTCCATCACGGTGGGGCGGAAATTCTCAATGATGACGTCCGACTGCGCGACAATCTGTTTGATGAGCTCCTGCCCCTTCTTTGAGCGCATATCGATGGTCACGCACTGCTTGTTGCGGTTCAGTTCCGGGTAGTTCGGCTGCATCGGCATCCGGAACGCGGGCAGATCTTCCGACTCGATTCGGATGACCTCCGCGCCGTGGAATCCCAAGAGCATCGTGCCGTACGGCCCCGCAAAGACGCGGCTCAGATCGGCAATGCGTACACCCTCAAGCGGCTGCTTGCGCCGGTCGTTTCGGCGCGCCACAAACTTCCCGGGGTCAGGCGGCGCGGAAGAGAGCCTCTCAATCATTGTGCGAAGTTCTTTGCCGTGTTCATCAATGCGGGGCGCGTGACGCGTGAGGGCCCACGGCGTGCCGCTGAACCTGTACGGCGGGCCGGGCGCGCGGTAGTCTCCGACAACGGGGTGGCTGGTATCCAGCACGAACTTGCGGGCGACCGTGTGCGGATGCTCCACAAACTCCGCCATCGTGGACATGCGGGCCATGGGCACGTCGTGGGTGGCCGCACTCTCCTCGATCTCCGCAGCGGTCAGGTTGCTCATGAACTCTCTCATGCGAACATCAATGAGGTCGTAGTTGTCGCGTCGGAAATTGGCGTCATCCCACGCCTCATCATCGAAGGTGGAATCCTGCATCCAGCCGGTCACCAGGCCGCGGAATTGTGCGTTGGTAGATGGGAAGAACTGGATCACGCCGTCCTTGCACGGATAGATGCTGCCGATGCCGGTGGATGCCTTGCCCGGACGGCGAAACACCTCGTTGCGCAGCCCGACACGGGAGATGCTGCCGCTCACCAGCTGCCACACGCCGATGTCCTGTCGGGAGACATCCACGTGCTGGCCTCGCGTCGACCACCGCCGCTCTCGCAGCGCCAGCAGGATGCCGTAGACTAGGTGCATGGAGCCGATGCGGGCAGTGGCGTTCCCCGGAACCATCGCCGGTTCTCGCTCGTCGTCGCCGTAGACCCACGGATCACCGGCCAGCGACTGGATGATTAGCTCTGTCGACCCATAAAGGCTGTACGGTCCTGTCTGGCCGAACGGCGTCAGCGAGCCGTAAACAAGTTCGGGGTTGATCTCGGCCAGATCGTCGTAACCGAGACTGCGTTCCGGCAGATATCCGGGCTGATACGATTCTATTAGCACGTCCGCCCACCCCGCGAGGCGGCGAACCGATTCCTTCCCCTCCGGCGTGTCGAGATCCAGAACCACGGAGCGCTTGTTGATGTTGTGGTCGAGGAACGTAAGGCTGCGGTCAGGGTCTTCAATGTTGTTGACAAACGGGCCAATACGCCGCGCTCCAACTCCCTCGGGCGGCTCAACGAGCACCACATCCGCGCCCATGTCGCCCAAGAGACGGCCGGCCATCGCCGCCGCCCCCGTCCCGCCTCCAAGCTCAACAACCTTCAGGTGCCCGAGCGCCGTCTGTTCTGTATTCGTGGTAGTCATGGCGCTCACTGTGCCATTGTTTCCGCAATTCACGCAACGCTTGAGCCGCGTGAGGACGGAGAAGGCGCGGCCCAAGGCTGCCCCGCCCGTACAATACTGGAGTTATGCAACAACCCCCCTTGGAGTTCTCCCAACACGCAGTTACCAGGATGAACCTGCGGAAGATCCCCAGAGAATGGGTAGAGAGAGTAGTCGAACAGCCCGTTTCAAGGATCCAGGATCCCGAAGACCTCGTAGTGGAACTCTTCTTCAGTCCCATCCCGGAGTTTGATAATCGGGTTCTCTTGGTGGCAGTTAACACGCGTCTTGTACCATGGCGGGTGGTAACAGTATTCTTTGACCATAGAATGAGAGGCCAGGTATGAAGCTCGAAGTTGATAGAGACGCCGACGCCCTCTACCTCTACCTTGACGATTCGGAGATCGTCATGACGGAGCAAGTCGCGCCGGGCATAATTCTGGACTACAACCAAACCCACGACGTTGTTGGCGTAGAGTTGCTCTATCTATCAAAGCGGTCATCAACCATAGACCTCTCTCAACTCCAATTCCAAACTGCCTGACTCTCCAACTCCCGCACCAGCGTGACCGTATCCCCGCGAGTGTCGTGCAAATCAGCAGAGGGCGATGAGAAGGTGGCCAATGAAGCCGCGCAGGCCGCGCGGGAGTTGATTGGGCGGATGACAGAGCCGGAATCGCGTCCCCCCATCACGTTCGATGAGATTGCCCGCTACGCCTACGCCGTCGATGATGCCCGCCCGTCCTATGTAGACGAGGAGCGCGCGAAAGAGGGTCCCTATAACGGCATCGTCGCCCCGCCCCTCTTCACGGGATTTACCAGTTTTCCGCCGACCGCCATAGCGGACTTGAGGCCTGACGGCCTGCCACAGACACGAGATGATCCTCTCCAGCTCCGTATCCCGGGCGCTCAATCCCGCTACACCGGCACGGATGTGACGTTCGTCGAACCGATTAGGCCCGGCGATGTGCTGACGCGCCAATCGAAGGTCGTGGAAGTCGAGGAGAAGCAGGGCCGTTCCGGCGCGATGATCTTCACGACCAAGGAGATGACCATCACCAACCAGCATGGGCGCACCGTGATGATTGACCGTACGACAACTGCGACAGTGCCACAGCCGTCGTCACCGGACGGCGCGGGCAGGGCATGGGGAGAGCTTGAACTTGGAAACGGCGCGCAGGCGCGTCCTGCAGAGCCGCCACAATGGTCGGATGAACCCGTATGGGAGGACGTACATGAGGGGATGGAACTCGAACCATTGCCTCGATTCATCTCGACAGTGCAAGTCTTCTTCTACGGCCTCGTGAAGACCAACAGCCACCTCGTCCACTACGACCGCGCTTATGCGCAAGTGGAAGGGCTGCCGGAGAGGATCGCACAGGGCGACCTTTCAGGTGACATGCTGTGTCAAACGGCAACGCGGTGGATGGGGCGGCGCGGCATTCTGCGCAACTTTCGCGGAGAAGTTCGCGCCCCGGCCTTCATTGGCGAGACGATCATGCACTACGGCCGCGTCTCACGGAAATGGCGAGACGATGACGGTTCATCGCTTGTGGAGCTTGAACTCTGGAGTGAGGGCAGCGGCGGAAGGCCGTGCGTGCGCGGCAGCGCAATCGTCCAACTACCAACCCGCTAGCCGCGCTACCCCGTGAGATACTTAATCAGCTATCTGACTGGTACTTGGAGAGAATGACTATGGCTGCCGCCAACGCAGACTTTTTCCGGCTTCTCCTGGACTACAGCCAATGGGCCAACGACTTGATAATGGATCGCGCTCGTGAGGCTAGCGAGTCCGACTATATGGCGGACGCTGATGGCCTTAGTTTTGGCAGCCTGCATGCCACGCTCATCCACATCATGACCAGCGAGATCATCTGGTTGGCGCGCTGGACAGGAGGGACACCGCCGGAATGGGTCGCCAAGGTCAGGCAGTCCGGGGAAATCGCCAGGAATGAAATCCCCTCGCTCGCCGCGCTTTCGGAACTGTGGCGGGAGAATAGTGACCGCTTCCGGAGCTTCGCCCGGGAATTGACGGACGAGGCCGTCGCCACCCCGCTTGCCTATAGCGACCTTTCAGGCAACGAGTCCAACCAACCTCTGAGAGAACTCATCGCTCACGTCGTCAATCACGGGACGCAATATCGGTCCGAGGCATCTGTCCGACTCAGTCAGCTGGGCCTATCACCCGGCGACATGGACTTCGTCGCGTTCGCCCGTGGCCGTTAGCCCCATTCCACCTCATCAAGATCAAACGCCGGCCCCTCCACGCAGGCCAGTCGTGTGCCATGAGTCGTTTGGACGGCACACTTGCCGCATTCGACGTCTCGGCACTCAAGGCGAGGCAGCTTCATGACCGTAGTCGGAATAGTCAGCAGTCCGTCGGCGCGCATTCGCGCCAGATCCTCATAAAGCCGGGCCGGACCGGATGCGATGAGCAAGTCCGCGTCGTCCTGAACCTGTGGCAAGAGATGCGTTACTGGCGCGCGGATGCCCGCCGAGCCGTCGTCCGTCGCCGTCATCTCCCGAACACCCTCAGGCAGAAGGTGTGACGGATAGAGCTGCCACGCATTGGCGCCCCCCGCCATTAGAGTGACGCGCACGCCGTGTTCAGCAGCCTCACGCATCACGGCAATGATCGCTCCAATGCCGTCCCCTTGTGCAATGAACGCGACGTGCCTTGCCGCGGCGTCGACTGAAACGGGCTGGCCCAGGGGCCCTCTCACCGCCCATTCGAGACCCGTTGGCGTTGACGTGATCGCGGAATCGTCGCCATCGAACGTTGTTGCCAGGACGGTGATCTCACCGCTTGTTGCGTCCACCGAGATGATCGGATAGGGCTGCGGGTCAAATGGCGTCGTCTGCGCGCGGGCGTCATCGCTCACAAGCCCTTGCGTGACAATTCCGCGACGCTGCACGTATTGGCCCGGTTGCGCGGAGCGGGCCACCTTTGATGCTCCGGTGCGCACAAGGATCATTCCCTGTGCGATCGTTTCAAATTCGGCCATGCTGTGCACCCCGGGATGTTGGGGGCGAACCCCTCACCGCGCGAGAAACTCGTCCGCCGGTCGGCCGTTCACATATTCATCGAGGCGCATAATGCTGTACTCGCCCGCCTCCGCGCCGCCCGTTACGGAATCAACGGCAACACGGAATGTATCGAGGCTGGTGTAGCAGGGGATGCCCTGCTCGGTGGCGGCCCTGCGAATCTCAAAGCCGTCTCTCAACGGCACACGGTTGCCGGACATGGTGTTGACGACGGCATGCACGCGACCGTCCCGGATCAGGTCCGTCGTCGTGCCTTCACCCTCCTCACCCTCGCTGACTTTGGCGGGAACGCCTGCTACCTCAATGCCAACCGCCCGCAGGATCGTCGCGGTGCCCTCCGTCGCGTAGACTTCGTAGCCGTGCGCGGCAAGTTTGCGCGCAATCGGCATCATCTCTGTCTTGTCGCGGTCGGAAACACTGATCAGGATGCCGCCGGATTGCGGCAACATGAGCCGCGCCGCCTGCAGTGCTTTTGTCAGAGCGGGAGCGAGGGAGGTGTCGATGCCCATTACCTCGCCCGTGGATTTCATCTCCGGCCCCAGATAAGTGTCCACACCCATCAGCTTGGCCATGGACGAGACGGGCGCCTTGACGGCCACCAGAGGCTTCTTCGGCCACAGGCCACTCTCATAGCCCATCTCCTTCAGCGTGCGTCCCATGATGACGCGCGTGGCGAGATTCACCAACGGCACCTCGGTCACCTTGGAGATGAACGGCACCGTTCGGCTGGAGCGGACGTTGACCTCAAGAACGTAAACAGTGGATGGCGCAGGCGTCCCGTCCTGGTTCTCATTTTGGGCAACAACAAACTGGATATTCATGAGACCGATGATGCCGAACGCGCGGCCAAGCTGGATCGTGTAGTCGACGACCTGCCGCTCATCGTCTTCGGACAACGAAGGCGCAGGATAGACGCCCATGGAGTCTCCGCTGTGAACGCCTGCCCGCTCGATGTGTTCCATGATGCCGGGAATAAGCACGTCCTCGCCGTCGCTGACGGCGTCCACCTCCACCTCCATCCCCTCAAGGAACTTGTCCACCTGAATGGGGCGCTTGTCACCGACCTCCTCCATCGCTGTCATGACATAGCGCGTGAACTCCGCCGGCGTATGAACGATCTCCATCGCCCGCCCGCCGAGAACGTAGCTCGGGCGCACAAGAATGGGATAGCCGATAGAGTTCGCGACGGCCAGCCCCTCTTCGATGGATGTCACACCTGCGCCGGGTGGGCGCGGGATGCCGAGCGTGGTGACAAATTCGTCGAACCGCTGGCGGTCCTCCGCCTGATCCACAGTCGCCGGTGGTGTGCCCAAAATGGTGAATGCGCGCCTGTTTAGGGGGCTGATTAAATTGATGGCCGTCTGTCCGCCAAATTGCGCTGCCGTGCCGGGGTATACCACCTGTTCGCCGCGGGTTACCTGCTCATTCTCAAGAACGCAGGCGACTCCCTCCTCGTCAAGTGGTTCAAAATAGAGGCGATTTGACGTATCGAAGTCTGTTGAGACTGTTTCCGGGTTGGAATTGATGATGATGCTCGCCGCGCCCTCATCCTGCAATGCCCAGGCAGCGTGGACGGAGCAATAGTCGAACTCGATGCCCTGCCCAATGCGGATCGGCCCGCTGCCGATGACGACGGCAGACCGTCCCTCCAGGGGCAGCGCCTCGTTCTCCTCCTCGTACGTGGAATAAAAATAGGGTGTGGCCGCCTCAAACTCCGCTGCGCAGGTGTCCACCATCTTGTACACGGGCCGGATGTCCCATTCCTGTCGCAGCTCATGTACCTGCTCCGGAAGCCGGTCCGCCAGTGTGCTGATCTGGGTGTCTGAGAATCCGATGCGCTTTGCGTCACGCAGCAGGCGCGGTGTTAGAGGCTCCGCCAGCAACTTGTTCTCCATGCCGACAATGGCGTTCAGCTTGTAGAGGAACCATGGATCTACGCCGGTCTTGACCGAGAGATCGTCAAGAGAGACTCCCCGTCGCAGGGCCGCCATAAGCGCCCATAACCGCTGGTCATTTGGTAGAAGTGGCAGCTCTTCAAGTGGATCGGAGACAGTGCTCCATGAACTGTGCTCCCATAACAGGCTGTCGCCCGTCACCTCCAGCGACCGCACGGCCTTTTGTAAGGCAGCCTCAAACGATCGATCGATGGCCATCACTTCGCCCGTGGCCTTCATCTGCGTTCCCAGCGAGCGGTCTCCGGACGGGAACTTGTCGAACGGCCAGCGCGGAATCTTGGCCACGCAATAGTCGAGCGCCGGCTCAAATGCGGCCGTGGTGACCTGCGTTACCGCGTTAGGGATCTCGTCCAGCCGCTTGCCGACGGCGATCTTGGCGGCGACGCGGGCAATTGGGTACCCGGTTGCCTTGGACGCCAGCGCTGAGGAGCGGCTGACCCGGGGATTGACCTCAATGACGTAATAGGGCGATTCCGAATAGCCCGCATTCTGCCCCTTGCCGGCCACCGTCGGATGAGGTTCCAACGCGAGCTGCACGTTGCAGCCGCCCTCTATGCCCAGGGCGGAGATGATCTTCAGGCTGGCGGTGCGGAGCATCTGGTACTCCTTGTCCGTCAACGTTTGGCTGGGAGCGACAACGATGCTGTCGCCGGTGTGGACGCCCATGGCATCAAGGTTTTCCATGTTGCAGACGGTGATAGTCGTATCCGCCCCGTCACGCATGACCTCATATTCGATCTCTTTCCAGCCGATCAGGCTGCGCTCAACAAGCACCTGTCCGATGGGGCTGTAGGAGAGACCGGTGCGAACCTGCTCATCTAACTGTTCCGGTGTGTAAGCGATTCCACCGCCCGAGCCGCCAAGCGTGTAGGCGGGGCGAATCACCACGGGCAAGCCAAGACGTTCCGCCACGTTGCGGGCGTCCTCAACTGTGGTGACGACTTCGTTCTCCGGTACGGGCTCACCAATTTCATCCAGCATCTGCCGGAAGAGATTGCGGTCCTCCGCCGTGCGGATAGCTTGTAGCGGCGTGCCGAGCAAACGGACGTTGTATTGCTCCAGCACGCCCGCCTCCGCAAGATCGACGGCGAGATTGAGGCCGGTCTGCCCCCCAAGTGTCGGCAGGAGACCGTCAGGCCGCTCCCGTTCGATGACACGTGTCACTGCCTCGACCGTCAGCGGTTCAATGTAGACCACGTCCGCGATTTCGTGGTCGGTCATGATCGTAGCGGGGTTGGAGTTGACGAGGATGGACGTAACGCCCTCCTCGCGTAGGGCGCGGCACGCCTGCGTGCCTGCGTAATCAAACTCGGCGGCCTGGCCGATGACAATCGGTCCGCTGCCAAGCACAAGCACACGGGATGGCCGTTCAGGCGTCGTCGTCATGCCGCCCTCCCGCACAGAGCCGCCAGGAGCGTTGGAGACACAACTTCACGCGCCCCGGCAAATAGCGCCGGGACGCGTGACATGTGAGCGATGTTGGGGTCTAGCCGAAGATCGAAGGACCGGCAGTGATGCCCCAGAAGGCTATCCACGCGCCCATGAACAGGAACGGGATGATGGCCCATGCGGTCTCTTCGCCGGGGACGAAACTCTGGCGAACGGTGATGGACCGAAGGAAATCGGCGATGTCTGCACGAAGCTCCGGATCGTCGCCCGCTTCCTGCTGAGCGAACTCGCGAATGCGATCGCGCTTGTTGCGCGTGCGTGATGCCGCGAGGTAGAACTCCATCCGCATTCCAAGACTTCGCTCTATCTCGCGCTTGCGATGCTTCACCACTACTAGTGCGTTCAACATGTGGCGTAGCATTCCCCACCAGATGAATGTGAGCGCAACTGCGATGACCGAGACGAAACTTATAATCTCCGTTCGAAGCTCGTGACCTGCCAGCCCCATGGGCAACACGGTCATTCCGAACATCGAGAGTGTAATTAGCACCAGGCCCGACAACCAGATCCATTGATGCTGGTGTACCCAAAATGAGTCGAGAATCTCGTACTCGACCAATTGAGACTGTCGGCGTTGGGGCTCTGTCTGTTGGGTAGGTGTATAGCCCCGCTCCAGTGGCGCTTCCATTTCCAGCACCATCGAAACCTCCTTCTTGGCCGTCCGCCATGAAACACGACGTCGGCACAACAACCAATTCCGCTTTACCCGCGCTTCGCGACACTATAACCTACCTGTATTCTCGAATCAAGTCTAAGAACCGGTCAAAAAGATATTCATTGTCCAGGGGGCCCGGCGACGCCTCCGAGTGATACTGGATGGTCAGCAGTGGCATCTCACGGTGAGTCAGCCCCTCAACCGTATTGTCGTTCAGGTTTAGGTGGCTTACATCCAGTCCCGCCGGCAGCCCATCTGAGTCCACCGCATACCCGTGATTCTGCGCCGTGATTGTCACGAGGTCCGTGGCCAGATCCTTGACGGGATGATTCCCACCCCGATGCCCAAACTTCAGCTTGTACGTTTCCCCGCCCAGCGCCCGTGCGACAACCTGGTGCCCAAGGCAGATACCCATCACCGGCAGCCGACCCAGCAAGCCCCCTGCGGTCTGCACGACCCCTTCCAGCAGCGCCGGGTCGCCCGGCCCGGGCGATAAGAGCACGCCGGAAGGCCGTAGAGCCATAACGTCATCGAACGAGGTAGAACTCGGAACCACGGTCACCGCGCATCCTCGCTGCCGCAACAGACGCAGGATATTGAATTTCAGCCCCTCATCCATTACCACGACGCGAGGCGCATCCGGCGGCAGCTCGCCCGGCCCTTCCGTCCATTCATAAGGGGATTGCGCAACCACTTCGCTCACAAGATCGAGGCTGCCGTAGTCGGGGGCCTCGCGTAATCGGGTGAGCGCCTGCTCAGGTGATCCTTCAGTAGTGATGATTCCCATCATGACGCCGGCCATGCGGATTCGACGCGTGAGCGCGCGCGTGTCCACGCCATAGATGCCGGGTACCCCCTCATCTCGCAGGTAATCGTCCAGGGTGCGCGTTGAGAGCCGGTTGCTGGGCAAATCACACACCTCACGGACAACGAACCCGCGAACCTGTATCCGTGACGACTCGACGTCACGGTCATTGATGCCGTAATTGCCTTGCAATGGGTACGTGGGCACAAGGATCTGTCCGCCATAGGACGGATCGGTCAGCATCTCCTGGTAGCCGACCATCGACGTATTGAAGACAACCTCGCCGGTGGCTTCCGCGCCGACGGCGCCAAACGCATAGCCGCGGTGGATGCTCCCGTCCTCCAGGACGAGAAAGGCCTCCCTCTCCTCGGTTCTCCCAATAAGCGTCATGACCGCGCCGCCCCGTGCGCCACAGACTGTTTCTCCGCCGCATAGACCTGAACACCGCCGACAAAGGTGTGGGTTACCATCCCCCGCAGTTCGCATCCCTCCAGCGGCGTATTCCTGCCTAGAGAAGCAAATTTCTCCGAGCGCACCGCCCACGATTGGTCGGGATCGAGTATGACAACGTCAGCTGCCGCGCCAGGCGTTAGACCGCGCAAGCCCAATGTGTCAGCCGTCGCGCCGATTACCTTGGCGGGGCCGAATGTTAGTCGCGCTATAAGGGTGGCTAAGTCAAGCCGCCCTGTGTGGACTAGCGCCGTCATCAGCAGCCCGAACGCCGTCTCGATGCCGGAAATGCCCGGCGCGGCGTCGGCAAAGCCGCCGGCCTTGTCTTGCGCCGAATGGGGAGCGTGATCCGTCGCGATGGCATCAATCACTCCCTCACGCAGCGCGTCTACTAGCGCGTTGACGTGCTCTTCTGAACGCAGCGGTGGATTGACCCGTAGCGACGTGTCCGCCACCGCGCTATTCGGCCACCCATGCTCTGGCCCCCGTTCGCCCAGCAGGGCGCGATCCGTCAGCGTGAGATGGTGTGGCGTGACTTCCGCCGTCACCGGCAGGCCGCGCCCGCGAGCACCACGGAGCAGGTCGACCGCCCCCGTCGTGGAGGCATGTGCCACGTGCAGGCGCCCTCCTGCCTCCGCCAATAGCCTCAAATCACGTTCAATGATATTCGTCTCCGCGTCTGCTGACGCGAAGGGTAGTCCCAGTTTCTTTGCCGCCTCACCTTCATGCGCAACCGCGTTGCCGATCACGTCCGGGTCCTCGGAATGCTGGCTAAGTGACAGACCGAGCCGCGCGGATTCAACCAAAGCCGAACGCATGAGATCGTCGTCCGCAACGGCTGAGCCGTCGTCGCTGAACAGCGCCGCCCCCGCCGCTGCGAGCCCGCCAAGGTCCGCAAGCTCCCGGCCTGCTCTCCCAACGGTGATTGTTCCGATGGGCAGGACGCGGACACTCGCGGAGGCCGCCGCGCCACGCACCACAGATTCGACTAACCCAGGCGTATCGATGGGCGGCTCAGTATTAGGCATGGCGCAAACGGTGGTGAATCCGCCTCTCGCCGCCGCGCGCGTGCCGCTCTCAATGGTCTCCTTGTGCTCTTGCCCCGGTTCACGAAGGTGGCAGTGAAGGTCAATGAAACCGGGAGTGACAACCATGCCGGCGGCGTCAATTCTCTGCGTATCCGCAGGGAGGTCAGGAATGCCATTCGTTCCGGTGCGTGTCCAAACAACGCGTCCATCCCGGAGCAGAACGTCACCTATGGCGTCAAGATTCTGCCACGGGTCTATGACCCGCCCGCCGCTGATGAGAACAGACCCCTGGGAACTGGATGTCACAACGCGACCCTCATATCCTCTCGCTTTTCTGCCCTCCGTGACATACTGGAAAGCGCATAAGCACGTCTCCGGGCGTGATGCCACAAGTGACAAGACATGACGAACCGACTCGCTAGTACCTTCAGGCTTCGGGTAATGAGCCGTCTGCGGCCCGTCCTTGCTATTGTGCCACTGATTACGGTCGTAGTCGTTGCCACAATGGCTGCCGGGTGTGATGAGAGCTCGGCAGCCGGTGACCGCGGCTTGATTCCCGGCGCCAGCCCGACGCCGCGGCCGACGATACCGCCCGCCGTGGCAACAAATACACCAGCCCCGGGCCACTTTGATGTCATCGATGGTGTCAGCGTCTACAGAGAGATTCCGCCGCTCAGCGTGAACATCGGCCAATGGCGGGAAACAGATTTCCGCCGCTGGACGGTGGATCCGGACGAGATCATCTCCGGCGGACCGGGACGAAACGGGATTCCCCCCATCTATCAACCCCACCACCGCTCGGTCATTGACTCGGTCTCGGACGAGGCCATGCGGAGTTGGCTGACCCTTGATCACCCCGTGGCCGTGGTGGAAGTCAACGGTGATGCCCGCGCTTACCCGCTGGGCATACTGACGTTCCATGAAGTCGTGAATGACAACATCGGCGGTCAACCCGTGCTCGTCACGTACTGCCCGCTGTGCTACACGGTAAAGGCCTTTAACCGGGTTGTGGACGACGTGGAACTGAACTTTGGCACCACGGGCAACGCGCGGCTTTCCAACATGGTGATGTGGGACGACTACACGGAATCATGGTGGCAGCAGGCAGACGGGCGGGGCATCGTGGGCGATGCGGCCGGGCAGCGGCTGGAGTACGTCCCCGCCTACATCACCTCTTTCCAGGAGTTTGTCCGCACATATCCCGATGGCAGGATTTTGTCACCGGCGAGCGGCGACTCGGAGTTCTGGCCGATTTATGGCGGCTCCCAGTACGCCGGCTACGATTCACCCAACAACCCCCCTCACCTTTTTGTCGGCGAGTTGGACGAGCGCCTGAGTCCGAAAGAGCGCGTTCTGGGCGTAGAGATCGACGATGAGGTCATTGCTTTCCCGTTTGCACGGCTCAGGCAGGTCCAGGTAGTCAATACAGAGATCGGCGGCGAGCCGGTGGTCATTTTCTGGAAGACCGGTACCCGTTCGGCACTGGATGAAGAGAGCATCGGGGAATCTCACGACGCCGGCTCTGCCGCTGCGTTCAGCCGTCGATTTGGCGATCGCGTCCTGGAATTCGAAGCGGCAGGCGATTTCTTCCGGGACACGGAAACCGGAACGCTGTGGACACTGCTTGGAGCCGGTGACCAGGGCGAACTCGGCGGGCAGCGCCTCACGCCAGTCAAGGCGGACAACGCCCTCTGGTTCATGTGGGCCGCCTTCAACCCAACGACTGAAATCTACGCGGAGAGATAGCCGCTCAACCCCCTCTCCCGTTCCTACGGCAGTTAGTGTTTTGGGTCAAAAAATGCTAGACTGGATGTACGAATCAAATAGGATTCCCGACGTTTCTTAGCGCCTGACTGCCCGTCGGCCCGGGATGGAGGCGATGCTCCATGGTTGAACGTTCCGTAGCCCTTGAACGGCAGATGCGCGATGCGTATCTGGACTACGCGATGAGCGTCATCGTCTCGCGCGCCCTGCCGGATGTGAGAGACGGACTCAAGCCAGTCCAGCGCCGTGTCCTCTACGCCATGTATGAGCAGGGCATGCGTAGCAACACTGCCTACCGCAAGAGCGCCCGCGTGGTGGGTGACGTCATCGCCAAGTACCACCCGCACGGTGACTCCCCCGTCTATGACGCCCTCGTTCGCCTCGCTCAGCCGTTCTCGCTGCGCTATCCGCTGGTGGATGGGCAGGGCAATTTCGGCTCGGTGGATAACGATCCCCCTGCCGCCATGCGTTACACGGAAGCGCGTCTGTCCTCCATCGCGGAGGAGATGCTTGCTGACATCGACAGGCAGACCGTCGCGTTCGCAGAGAACTTTGACGACTCAGAGCGAGAGCCGGTTGTCCTCCCGGCGCGCATACCCAATCTCCTTGTCAACGGCACCGCCGGCATCGCCGTCGGCATGGCGACAAACATGCCGCCCCACAATCTGACCGAAGTCTGTGACGCCATCCTGTTCGCAATCAACCGCTGGCGTGAAACGCCGGAAGGCGGCGAGTTCGATGCCACGCTCGATGAGCTGCATCAGTACATCAAGGGCCCGGATTTCCCCACTCAGGGCATCATCCGCGGCACGGAGGGCGTTCGCAGCGCCTACGCCACCGGACGCGGCAGGGTGATTATCGAGGCCCGTGCCGAAATCCAGGACGGCGAGGGGCGCAACCAGAGGGCGCAGATCGTCGTCACGGAACTGCCGTACCAGGTCAACAAGGCGGCGCTTGTTGAGAAGATGGCCGACCTTGTCCGCAGCAAGCGACTGGACGGCATCAGTGAGATTCGAGACGAATCTGATCGCGATGGCCTCCGCGTCGTCATCGAATTGCGGCGTGACGCCGCCGCCCACATCGTTCTAAACAACCTCTATGAACACACGGCCATGCGCACGTCGTTCTCCATCAACGCGCTCGCGCTGGTGGACGGAGAGCCGCAGGTGCTGCCGCTCAGGCAGATCATCCACCACTTCATCCGCTTCCGGCGTGATGTCGTCATCAACCGCACGCGCTATGAGTTGCGTCGTGCGCAGGACCGCGCCCACGTGCTCGAAGGACTACGGATTGCCCTCGACAACCTTGATGAGGTGATTGAGGTCATTCGCCGGGCCGAGTCTGCGGACGCCGCCCGAATCACGCTCATTGAGCGCTACACACTCTCGCAGCGGCAGGCGCAGGCGATTCTCGATATGCAGCTGCGCCGTCTCGCCGCCCTGGAGCGCCAGGCCATCATCGACGAATTGGAGCAACTGCGTGAGCGCATCGCTGAACTGGAATCTGTCCTGGCCGACCCAACCCGGATAACGTCCGTCGTCCGTGAAGAGATTGAAGAACTCAAGGAGAAACACGGCGATGAGCGCCGCACCGAAATCGACGAGAACGAACTCGGCGCGGTTCGCCGCGAGGATCTAATCCCGCACAACGAAGTGGTCGTCACCATCAGCCAGCGCGGATACATCAAGCGCGTGCTGGCTTCCGCGTATCGCCGACAACACCGCGGTGGACGAGGTGTTACAGGTATTACCACGCGTGAAGAGGACATTGTCCAACATCTCCTCGTCTGTGACACTCACGACACGCTGCTGTTCTTCACCAACCGCGGCCGCGTGACCACGCTCAGATGCTTTGACCTTCCCGCGGAGGCGTCCCGGACTGCGCGCGGCATCCCCGTCGCCAACCTGTTCCAGGGCAGCGCGCTCGCGCCGAATGAGCGCGTTACCACAGTCATGGCCGCCTCAGACCTCTCTGAACACGATTACCTTGTTTTCGCCACGCGCAACGGTGAGGTGAAACGCACACCGTTAGAGCGCTTTGTGCGCATCCGCAGCACCGGCAAGAAGGCGATGGATCTTGAGGATGGGGATGACCTTGTCAGCGTCATCCTCGCCAAGGAAGAGGACCAGGTCATTCTTGTGACGGAGCAGGGACTGGCTATTCGTTTCCCGATAAATGTACTCAGGGTCGCTTCAGCAACGTCCGGAGGCGTGCGCGGCATCAGATTTGGCAAGCGGGGAACCGTCGACAACGTCGTTGGCGCCCTCGTTGCCGATCCGGAGAAATACCTATTCGTCATCTCTGCCCATGGCTACGGCAAGAGCACCCGAATGGGGACCGGAGAGGTCATCGCGGTCGAAGAGGGACGCTCAAAGACCGATGGCTATGCAGTCCGCAACAGGGGCGGCATGGGTGTGGCGGCATTCAAGGTCCGGCATGACCGGCATAAGAACACCGGCCTGATCATTGGCATTGCCGCCGCGACGCGCGACGAAGAGATCATGCTCATCTCCAGGAAGGGCATCGTCATTCGCACCACGCTGCGTGATGTCCGTCCCAGTGGACGCGACACCAGCGGCGTCCACGTCATGCGCCTTGAGAAGGATGATGAGGTCGTCGCCATCGCCCAATTCCCTGAGGCGGAAGAGGAGCTGCCTCAAGCTGAGAGCAAGAATGGCTCCGCGAAGAAGAATGGCGCGAAGCCGTCGGCCAAGGCAAAGTCATCCTCCAAGAGCCGTCGAAACGGCAATACAAAGGCCGCAGAGGCGGAGCCCGCCGAGGATTCAACCGCCGAACTCGACGATGACGAACCGACTGAAGACATCGTGGAACTAACTGCGGAAGATGACGCCCTCCTAGAAGACGACGAAGACTCAGACGCCGAACTCCCCGAAGAGGATGATGAGGACGGTGACGAAGAGTAGGCAGGCAATTCTGCCCTAATTCCCCTCCAACTCCTGCATCCCGAAGAATACCCGCTCCGGCGTGAACGGGGATTGGTGCAGACGGACGCCCGTCGCGTGGTAGATGGCGTTGCCGATTGCGCCCACTGGAGTCACCAGTGGTATCTCGCCCACGCCTCGCGCCCCGTGCGGCCCGCTCGGGTTTGGCGTGGACACGATCACCGGCTCGATCATCGGCACGTCGAGCGTCGTTGGCATCCGGTAGTCCAAAAAGTTTGGGTTGTGGATCATGCCCGTCGCCACGTCGACGTCATACACCTCCCACAGTGCCCAGCCGATGCCCTGCGCTGCGCCGCCCTGCATCTGGCCTTCCACTGCCAGCGGATTGATCGCGTTGCCGGGATCCTGGAAAATCGTGAACCGCTTGATCTCCGTGCGACCCGTGTCCTTGTCGACTGCCACCTCCGCAATGGACGCAGCGGATGTTGGCGCAGCCGGCAGGCCGGTCGCCATGCCGATGCCCTTGAGTTCCTCATCCTCGCTGGCCTCGACGGCGACCTTGCACACATCGGCGAGACTGAATGATCGGTCTGAATCCCGCGCCGTAAACGCCTGGTTCTCGTAATCGACGTAGTCCGGGCCCACTCGCAGCATGTCCGCAGCAACCGCGCGCAGCTTTTCCAACGCGTCGCGGGACGCAAGTATGACAGCCGTCCCCGTAGTGAGTGTCGTGCGACTGCCGAATGAGCCGTCCGTATGGCCGACCGAGTCCGTATCCCCGCTGCGGACGCTGACCTGCTCCATCTCAATCCCGAGTTCTTCCGCCGCGAACTGCGCCATCGTCGTGCGCGTGCCGGTCAGATCGACGGAGCCCGTCGTGACCTCAAACGTCGCGTCCGGGTTGATGACGATTTCCGCGCTGGATGTTAGTGTCGCCCCGCCCCAGTACGCCGCAGCAAAGCCGCGCCCATGCCCTTCAGGAAGCGGGTTGGTCCATGCCGGATGCTCCTTGGCCGCGAGCAGGATCTTCTTGAGGCCCCACACCGGCATATTCAGGCCGTTGGGGAGTGGGTCGCCCTCCTCGGTGACGTTCGCAAGCCGCAGATCGATGGGGTCCATCCCCAGCTCCTCCGCAAGCTCGTCCATCACGACCTCGGTGGGGTAGTTGCCGATGGGGCCGCTTGGGGCGCGGTAGGCCATCGCGACGGGTTTGTTCGTCACCACGTCATAGGCGTCAATGTGCAAGTGCTTGAAGCGATAGTGCGATGCGCCCGTCAACGCGGCTGTGGCGGAGTGCGTGAAACCTGTCATCGCACCCGTGTCCAACAGATAGCGGCCGTCGAACGCCGTGACCGTGCCGTCACGCATCGCGCCGATCCTCAGGTTGATGACGTGGGCGCACGTCGGCCCGGACGCGCGGAATACCTCTTCACGGGCAAGCACCAGCTTGACGGGTTGGCGTGCCTTCATCGCAAGCAGCGCCGTCACGAACTCGATGCCGAGCCCCGCCTTGCCGCCAAACCCACCGCCTATCTCCAACGGCACGACGGTGATCTTGTCCTGCGGCAGGCCGAGAATGGTTGATAGTGTATCCCGCAGATTGAAGCTGATCTGGCTGGATGAATAGACAGTCAGGTGGCCGTCGTCGGCCACGTCCACCGTGCAGGCCTGTGGCTCCAGGTACCCCTGGTGAACGGTGCCGCCGCGAAACGTCCGCTCAATGATGATGTCCGATTCGGCGAAACCCTGCTCAACGTCGCCGCGTTCGAACTCAACCCGGCGTGCGATGTTGCTCGGTTTATCGGACGGCCCGCCCGCGAACTCCCACGTATACAGATCATCGTGAACCAGCGACGACTCCGGCCGCACGGCACGTTCAACGTCGACAACAGGCTCAATCGGCTCGTACTCAACCTCAACGAGTGCTGCGGCCTCCTCCGCCGCCGTCACGTCGTCTGCAGCGATAGCCGCGACGGCCTGCCAGTGGTAGAAGATGCGATCCTCCGCCATCTGCATCCGACGCTGATCGCGCGGCGTCATCGTGATCTCTCCACCGACCGCCTGGTTGCTCATGGCGATGTACGGAAAATCGGCGGACGTGACGATAGCCCGGACGCCGGGCATGGCTGCGGCCTTGGAGACATCGATGCTGAGGACGCGCGCATTGGCATGAGGACTGCGCACAAGCTTGGCGTACAGCGTGCCTGCTGTGGTGTGGTCCGCGCCAAAGACTGCTTCGCCGGTCAGGCGTTCAGCGCTATCGACGCGCTGAATGCCCCGCCCAACAATGCGGGTACCTTCTTTAGCGTCTGTCATTCTGCATACCGTACGAGAATCTCATCTCTCACGAAGTGGAGCAGTATGATCTTGGGCCCTGCGTCATCAAAAGACACGTCAACTGCCTCCCGAACGTTGGCCCGCAGGTCATCCCAATCGTCGCCCTGGGTGTGGATGCCATAACCTAAACCTATCGACGACGCATTGTAGCCACCATCCACCTCGTCCTCACGCACTATGAAGATGATCTCAATGGGGACCTGTGTCTGTGCGTCTGTCATTGTTGGTCCCTCCCGTCCTGAGCATTCTACCTGCTTGTTTAAGAAACGCAGTCGTCAAAGCGGTATAGCATAGAAGCATGAACCTGACGACTATTGAGAACGGCTCCGTCACCTCGCCGCGCGGCTTTCGCACTGGCGCGGTGCATGCCGGTATCCGCTCCGACACTCCGGAAGATGTGCTCGACGTAACTATTCTCGCCGCCGACGGCGAGACGACGGGCGCGGCAGTGTTCACAAAGAATAAAGTCACGGCGGCGCCCGTCGTCCTGAGCCGCGAGCATATAAGCCGGGCGGCCCCACGTGCGGTTGTCGTCAACAGCGGGAACGCAAATGCGGCTGTCGGAGAGCAGGGAATGACGGACGCCCGCGCCTCGGCTGAAATGGTCGCCAAAAAACTGGGCCTGCGCCCTGAGGAAGTCCTGGTCTGCAGTACCGGCGTCATTGGCGTGCCCATGCCGATGGATGTGATGCGCCGTGGAATAGAGGCCGTTGAACTCACTGATGATGCAGGCCACGACTTTGCACTCGCAATCATGACGACGGACCTCGTCTCGAAGGAAAGCGCCGTCCAGGTGGAGATTGGCGGGCAAACAATCACTGTTGCCGGCGCAACAAAGGGTTCCGGCATGATCCACCCCGATATGGCCACGATGCTCGCATTCGTCACGACGGACGCCGCTATTGATCAGGACTGCCTGAACGGCATCGTTCAACGCGCTGCCAATCGCTCATTCAACGTGATCAGTGTGGACGGCGATACGTCGACAAATGACACGTTCATCGTTATCGCCAACGGCGCGGCCGGCAACGCGACCATCACCGATGGAGAAGATGAGGCGCTCATAGAAGAGGCAATCACTCAAGTCTCCATGGAACTCGCGAAAGCCATTGTGCGTGACGGCGAGGGCGCAACCAAGTTGATCGAGATCAGTGTGACCGGCGCCCTCAGCGATGATGACGCCCGGCAAGCCGCCCGTGTCATCTCCACGTCGCCGCTCGTCAAGACCGCCGTGTTCGGCAATGATCCCAACTGGGGACGCGTCATGATGGCGCTCGGGCGCAGCGGCGTCGAGATGCAGGAATCGAGCGTCACCCTGCACTTCAATGACATCTGTGTGCTGGAGAACGGACAGGCCGTGCCCTTTGACAGGGACGAAGCCGTCGAGCGCATGAAGCAGTCAGAGGTGCGGTTTGATGTTGAGATGGGAATCGGCAGCGGCTCCGCGACCGCGTGGACGTGCGACTTTTCCTACGAATACGTCCGCATCAACGGCGAATACACCACCTGACGCCCCGGGCATCGTCCTGATACCCACGCCGTATTCGATACTCTGGTAGTCTGAATGCTGTTTCCGTATCAAGTTGCGTCTGGGGAGTGATGGAAGAGAACGCGCGCATCGTCGTCAAGATCGGCGGCAACGCCCTTGGACCCGAAGACACCACGTTTCGGGATCTTGTGGCCGTGCAGCGGCAGGGCGTCTGGCCTGTCGTTGTTCACGGTGGCGGCCCTTTGATCTCCCAGTGGCTTGACCAGGCGGGCGTAGAGTCCACCTTCGTGCGTGGCCTCCGCGTCACGAGCGATGAAGCATTGGACGTCGTCACGGCGGTCCTCTGCGGCCTGGTCAACACACGCATCGTGGCGGCCATAGGAGACGCGGGCGGACGCGGCGTCGGCCTGACGGGCGCGGACGGAGCGGTCATCGCAGCCGAAGTCAAAGACCCTGAGCTTGGCCGAGTGGGCGAGGTGGCATCCATCCAGACTGATCTTATCGTTGGCCTGCTCCACCATGATTTCATCCCCGTCTTCTCACCCGTCTCCGTAGACGCGAATGACAAAGGCAGGCTGCTGAACGTAAATGCGGACTCCGTGGCCGGGGCGCTCGCCGGCGCGCTTGAGGCGGATCGTGTCATCTTCATGACGGACGTGCCCGGCGTGTTGGGCGCGGACGGAGAACTCCTCACCACCCTGACAGAATCGCGTGTGCGGGAGCTAATAGACGCCGGCGTCATCACCGGCGGCATGATCCCCAAGGTGACGGCCTGCCTTAACGCCCTTGCCCATGCGCAGTCTGCGCAGATCATTGACGGCCGTGTTCCAAACGCGCTGCGTGACGCGCTTGAACACAACATTGGAACACGCATCGTGCGAGAAACTGAACCGGCCGAAACGGCGGGAGCAATGGCGTGAGCTTTCTGGACGAATTCGAACGACGGGAACCCCCCCGCCTCTCATCAATCCTCAACTGGGCTATTCCACTCGGTGCGCTGCTGCTCCTCTGGATCGGTGGCACCATTGCGGCCAACATCTATGTCGACTGGCTCTGGTTCGATAATCTGGGCTACCTATCCGTCTTCACGACCATCCTGACAACACGTGTCGCCCTGTTCGTGCTGGGGGCGCTGGTCTTCGCCGGGGTTTTTGCCACGAACGTTTACCTGGCACAGAGATTCTCGCCGAAGGGCATCTCGCCGGAGGCGGCGCTCAATATCCCGCTCGAGGCCCTCACGTGGGCACGACGGCTAGTCATCATTGGCCTCATTGTCGCCGGTGTCCTGTTGTCGATCGTCTTTGGCGCGGCGGCGTCCGGGTACTGGGAAACGGCGCTGAGGTTTACAAATGCGGAGATGTTCAACCTGACAGACCCGCTCTATAACCGGGATGTCTCCGCGTACCTGTTTGACCTGCCCTTCTATCGATTCCTGCAGGGCTGGGCAATCGGCGTCGTCATCGTTAACGCCCTCTTCGCCGTGGGCATCTACGCTATCAATTTCGCGCTTGGCGGCTTCCAGTTCTCGCTGACGCCAACCCTGCGCGCCCACCTCTCCGGTCTCGGCATTATTTTCTTCCTGCTGCTAGCCATCGGGTACTGGCTCAGCTTGCAAGAACTGCTGTATTCGGCGCGCGGCGCGGCGTACGGCGCGGCCTACACAGATGTCGTCATCAGACAGCCGGCCTTGCGCATTCTCATTTTCATCAGCATCCTCGTCTCCATCGCTCTCGCCGCCAACGTATTCCTGCGCTGGCAGGCCCTTCCGCTGGGCGCAATTGGCATCTGGTTCCTTGCACTGACCATCGGTACCGGACTCCTTCCCGCAGCCGTGCAGCGTTTCCAGGTCCAGCCGAATGAGTTTGAGCGGGAGCAAACCTATATTGAACGCAGCATCGAGATGACGAGGGAGGGGTTTGCTCTCAATCGCATTGAGGAACAGCCATACGATTCAAGCCCGGAGAGCATCACCCATGAAATTGTTGATGACAACCCGGGCACCTTCGAAAACATCCGCCTCTGGGATCACAGGCCGCTCCGTGATGTCTACAATCAGATCCAATTCTTCCGACTCCAATACTCGTTCCTCGATATCGATATCGATCGCTACACTATTGATGGCGACTATCGGCAAGTGATGGTCGGCACCAGGGAACTGGTGCAGTCGCAGCTGGACCCGCAGGCGCAGACGTGGGTCAACGAGCGGCTGCAATACACACACGGCTATGGCGCAGCAATGAGCCCCGTGACGGAGTTCACCCAGGACGGACTTCCCGAGTTCTTCCTGCAGGACATTCCGCCGGAGCCTGTCACCGGCGCGCCTCACGTCGATGTGCCGCAAGTCTACTTTGGCGAGGCGACGGACGACTGGGTTATTGTGCGCAGCACGACTCCTGAATTCGACCATCCGACGGATGCCGGGCCTGTCTACCTTTCCTACGAAGGCGAAGGCGTCTCGATCAGCGGCCTGCTGTCCCGCATCCTCTTTGCGTGGCGCTTCACTGACCTCAACATCCTGATTACCGGCGCAATCACAGACGAAAGCCAGATCCTGTATTTCCGGGATATCCAGGAACGCGTCGGCCACCTCGCGCCGTTCCTCGCGCTTGATTCCGATCCCTACATCGTCGTGGCTGATGGCAAGCTGTACTGGGTCCAGGATGCGTACACCATCAGTGACCGGTTCCCGTATTCGGAACCGTCGCCGAACGGCTTCAACTACATCCGGAACAGCGTTAAGGCCGTTATCAACGCCTATGACGGGTCCGTTGACCTCTATATCGCAGACGATTCGGACGGCATCATCAGGACTTATGAGAGCGTTTTCCCGGACCTGTTCAAGCCGATGAGCGAAATGCCGGAATCACTGCGCTCCCACCTGCGCTACCCGGAGGACTTCTTCACAATTCAGGCGGACAAGTACCTCAAGTTCCACATGACGGATCCGCAAGTCTTCTACAACCAGGAGGACCTCTGGAACTTCCCGCTCGAGCTGTTCTTCAGCGACCAGGCACAGGTCATGGAGCCCTACTACCTCATCATGGGTCTTCCTGGTGAGGACCAGGAGGAATTCGTGCTGATCATGCCGTTCACGCCGGACGGCAAACCGAACCTCGTAGGATGGCTCGCTGCCCGCAACGACGGTGAAAGCTACGGTTCGCTTATCGCCTACACCTTCCCGAAGGAACGACAGATCGACGGCCCACAACAGGTTGAGGCCCGTATCACGACGAACCCGGATATCTCGCAACAATTCACGTTATGGGACCAGGCCGGGTCGAACGTCTTGCGAGGGAACCTGCTCGTCATTCCGGTTGGCGACAACATCATCTACGCAGAGCCGATCTACCTCAAGGCAGAGGACATTGAATACCCGCAGCTGACGCGCGTCGTTCTTGTCCAACAGGGCGAAGAACCCGTCATGCTCCCGTCCCTGAGTCAGTCGCTGAATAACCTGCTCGCGAGAGAGGGCGGCACGACGGCCATCCGCGAAACACGACCGCAAACCGCTGATGACGGCATTACACCGCTGACTGTGATTGAGCGACTGCGCGAGGAGTTGGAGGATATTCGGGATTCCGCTGTCGAACTAACACGGCAGATCGAGGACATCTCTCGAACGATAGACGAAGCCCTGGAAGAAGAGGAAGACAGAGCGGCGTAGGGCTAAGTGACAGGCTGACTCTCGGCCCCATCCATCATCCAAACAACGCGACGGAGAGAACCACATGACAACGGCGAAAGACTGGCAGCAGGTAGAGTCCGACTATTACATGCAGACGGTTCGCCGCGTTCCCGTTACGCTCGTGCGCGGCAAGGACAGCACCGTCTGGGACGATCAGGGGCGAGAATATCTGGACTTCGTTGGCGGCTGGGCCACGGCCACGCTTGGTCACTCGCATCCCGCAATGGTGGAGGCAATCGCTGAACAGGCCGCCACGCTGATTCAAACATCTAATGCCTTCTACACCGTCCCTCAGATCGAACTCGCGCAGCTGCTAATTGAGAACTCCTGCATGGACCGCGTCTTCTTCTGCAACAGCGGCGCGGAGGCCGTGGAGGGTGCGATCAAGGTTGCCCGCCGCTACGGCGTGCTCCACAAGGACGGCGCGTATGAGATCATCACCGCCCTTGAGTCATTCCACGGCCGCACGATGACCACAGTCGCAGCCACCGGACAGCCCCACTACCAGGAAGGCTTCAAGCCGCTGTCCCCCGGCTTTGTTCACGTCCCGTTCAACGACATGGCTGCCATTCGCGAGGCCACATCGGAGCGCACCGTCGCCGTGATGTTGGAACCGGTGCAGGGAGAGGGCGGCGTCAACGTTCCCGATCCCGACTATTTGCGCGCCGTTCGCGCATGGTGCGATGAGAACAACCTGTTGATGATCCTGGATGAAGTGCAGACGGGAGTGGGAAGACTCGGCCACCTCTTTGGCTACCAGGCATTCGGAGTAGAGCCGGACGTAATGTCTCTCGCCAAAGGACTCGGCGGTGGTGTGCCCATCGGCGCGTTCCTGACGAAGACTCACGCAGACGCCCTCACCTACGGCGACCACGGCTCCACCTACGGCGGAAACGTCCTGACAACCGCCGCCGCGCTGGCCGTCATTCGCACTGTATTGGCAGAGGATATCCCCGGACGTGTACAGGCCTCCGGCGAGAGACTGCTCAGTGCCCTCAAGGGCCTTGCAGACCGCCATTCGTCGATTGCCGAGGTGCGGGGCATGGGCCTGCTGGCTGCCGTGCAATTCACAGAGGAGATCGCAGGTGATCTCCTCACTGCCTGCCTTGAGCGCGGCATGTTGGTCAATCGCGTGCGGCCCAATGCCCTCCGCCTCATGCCGCCTCTCACGCTGACGGACGAGGACATGGACAAGGGCGTTGCCATCCTGGAGGATGCCATCGCCAGCGTTTCGGGCTAGAGCAGAGGCCCTCTGCATACGCCACCACGCCAGCCTGAAACACCGTCAAATCAGCAGTTTTCAAGGTGCGCCCCGTCCTGAGATTTGGTATCCTTGATCTTGTTTACTAAGGCAGCGCCCGGGGAGCCGGACCTGATGTTCACCGGTAGGTGAGAGTGGACGACGACAAGTTGCACGACGCTTGCGGCGTCGTTGGCATCTACCTACCGGGCGGAGACGCCGCGCGGGCAGCCTTTTTCGGTATCTTCTCCCTCCAGCACCGCGGCCAGGAAAGCGCTGGCATCGCCGCGTCTGACGACAACCAGGAACTCCACCTCTATCGCGGGCTTGGCCTCGTCAATCGCGTCTTTGATGAGCACACCCTGAACGTCATCCCCGGCAGCCTGGCCATCGGCCACACCCGGTACTCCACTACTGGCAGTTCCACCCTTGCAAACGCGCAGCCAATCCCGGCTAACGGCCCACTTGGGGAAGTTCTCATCGCGCACAACGGCAACGTCGTCAATGCGGAACTGCTGCGTCAGGAGGCGCTTGAACTCGGCGCGCAGTTCGTCACGTCGACCGATTCCGAAGTCATCGCCCAGCTCATCGCCGTTCTCCCGGGTGAAACGTGGGAGGAGAAGATCACGGCGGCTATGCTGCGCCTCGAGGGTGCCTACAGCCTCACCATCCTCACCAAGGACGCCGTCTATGCCGTTCGGGACCCGCACGGATTCCGCCCATTGAGCCTCGGGCGAGTCGGCGAGTCCGGCTGGATGGCTGCATCCGAGACGTGTGCCCTTGAAAATGTCGCGGCGGAATTCGTTCGGGATGTGGAGCCGGGCGAGATTGTGCGCATCGATTCAACCGGAGTCCATTCCACGTTTGGACGCCGGGAGAAGCGTTCCCTCTGCATATTTGAGCACATCTATTTCTCCCGCCCCGACTCCGTTCTGGAAGGTCGGCGAGTCTACCTGAGTCGTGAGGCGATGGGCAAAGAGTTGGCGCGGATGCACCCCGTTGAGGCGGACATCGTCAGCGCCGTACCTGACTCCGCCAACGCCGCCGGGATTGGCTACGCGCACGGCTCCGGCATCCCCTTCTACGAGACCCTGGTCAAGAACCGCTATGTTGGCCGTACTTTCATTCAGCCCGATCAACGCCTCCGCGACGAAGGTGTCCGCCTCAAGCTGACCCCCTTGCGTGAGGTCATTGAAGGTAAGCGCCTCATCATTGTGGACGACAGCATTGTGCGCGGCACGACCACGCGCCACCTGATCGATTTGCTCCGCAGCTCCGGGGCGAAGGAAATCCATCTCCGCGTCTGCGCGCCCCCCATCCGCTACCCCTGCCACTACGGCATCGATATGCCGAATCGCGCAGAATTACTCGCGTCGGACCGCAGCGTTGAAGAAATACGAGACGAGCTTGGTGTCGACAGCCTCGGATTCCTTGATGTTCCGAGCCTGTACCGTTCCGTCGCCCAGGAGGGCCCGGGATTCTGCACAGCCTGTTTCACGGGCGAATACACTGTGCCCGTCCAGGTTGAGCTTGATAAATTCGCTCTGGAGCGGATCCCCCTGCGTGCCTGATTCAGAGTCAAGCTACGCGGCAGCCGGTGTGAACATCGGCGCAGGGCAGGAAGCGGTGCGCCTGATGCGCCCGTTCGCGCAGTCCACGTACAACAGCCGTGTTTTGGGTGACATCGGCGGCTTTGGCGGCCTCTTCAGACTTGATTCCTACCGTGAGCCGATACTCGTTGCCAGCACGGACGGTGTTGGAACCAAGATCAACATCGCCAAGCAGGCCGGGTCGTTCGCAAGCATCGGCGCAGACCTCGTGAATCACTGCATCAACGATATCTGGGTGCAGGGCGCCGATCCGCTCTTCTTCCTGGACTACATCGCAACTGACAGCCTCAACCCGCAGGACGCGGCCGACATCGTGCGCGGAATGGCGGAGGCATGCAGTGCTGCCGGCATTGCCCTCATCGGCGGCGAAACTGCTGAGATGCCCGGAACGTACCGTGAAGGCCACTATGACGTCGCCGGATTCATCGTCGGCGCGGTGGAGCGATGGGACCTCATCGACGGGACCGGCATCCGTGCGGGCGATGTCCTGGTCGGCCTGCCCTCCACAGGACTCCACACCAACGGCTACTCGCTGGCCCGCCGTGTCTTTGACCTTGACAATCACCCTGAGAATCTTGACGAGAAACCTCCTGAACTTGGCGGTGAGACGCTTGCCGAGGCGTTGTTGGCAGTTCACCGACCCTATTACCGGGAACTGAAGCCGATGCGGCGACGTGTCCGTGGGCTCGCGCATATCACCGGCGGCGGCTATGCGGAAAATGTGCCGCGCGTCCTGCCGGATAACCTGCGGGCCGTTGTCGACTGTGGCACATGGGATGTGCCGCCCATCTTTCGGCTCATCAGCAGTCGGGGCGAAATCCCACGGGCGGAGATGTACGACGTGTTCAACATGGGCATGGGAATGATCGCCGTTGTACGCCCTCAGGACGCGTCGATGGTGATGTCCGTCATGGAGGGTAGTGCTCAGGTCGGCACGATTGAAGAACGGCCGCCGGACGGCGACCGCATCATCCTCGAATTGGAGCGCGAATGACGTTTCGAGCAATCATCGCCCCGTCCAACAAGGACGGCGCGGACGTACTCGCCCGCAGCCTCACCGACCTCGACTGGGAGGTCTACGCAACGGGCGGCACACACCGCTTTCTAACCGGCGCAGGGATCGACGCCCGGCACATCGAAGACTTGACGGGCTTCCCTGAGATACTCGGGGGCCGCGTCAAGACGCTCCACCCCCGCGTCCACGGCGGCATCCTCGCCAAGCGTGAGGAACCGGAGCATGTGGCGCAGATGGAGGAGCACGGCATCGGCACTATAGACCTCATCGCCGTGAACCTCTACCCCTTCGCGGAGACTGTCTCCAAGCCGGACGTGACGCTGATGGACGCTCTTGAGCAAATTGATATCGGCGGCCCGACGATGGTCCGCGCCGCCGCCAAGAATTTCCCCGCCGTCATCGTCCTGATTGACCCCGCTGATTACGCACCCGTCCTTGAAATGCTGCGTGCAGGTGTCGTCCCGGTCGCCGAGCGTCGACGGCTGGCCCGCAAAGCGTTTGAGCACGTCTCTGCCTACGACACCATCATCGCCAACTACCTTTCGAGAGACATGGGCGCCGCGGGCATGGACGATGAGGCAGCCACCCTCCCCGCTGAGCGCGTGCTGCCCCTCCAATCCATTCAGTCGCTCCGCTACGGCGAGAACCCCCACCAGGCGGGCGCGCTCTACACGGTGAACAACCCCGGCCGCCCCGCGCAGGGCATCCCCTCCGCCCGTCAGGTTCATGGCCGTGAGATGTCTTTCAACAACATCCTCGACGCGGACGCCGCGTGGAACGTCGTCTCGGACTTCCAGGACGCGCCTACAGTGGCCATCATCAAGCACGGCAACCCGTGCGGCCTCGCCACCGCGTCGGATCTCGCCACCGCGTTCAGTCGCGCCCTTGCAGGCGACCCTGTCTCCGCGTTCGGCGGCATCATCGCCGCCAACCGCCCCATGGACAAGGCGACGGCGGAGGCTATCAACGAGGCGTTCTATGAGATCGTCATCGCCCCGTCATATGACGACGACGCACTCTCCGTCCTCACCCAGAAGCGCAATCTGCGTCTGCTGGAAATGGCAGACTCATCCGCCGCAACCCCCTCGCTGGACATCCGCACGGTGCGAGGCGGGTTCCTCGTGCAGACCGCGGACATGGGGGAGATGGGCGATTGGCAGACGGTGACGGAGCGGACCCCCACGGATGCCGAGCTCGCCGATCTCCGGTTCGCATGGAAAGCCGCCCGCCACGTGAAATCCAACGCCATCGTTATCGTGAAAGACGGTGCGCTGCTCGGCATGGGCGCCGGTCAGCCGAATCGCCTCATCAGCGTGGAACTCGCCCTGAAACTGGCCGGCGACGAGGCTCAGGGAGCAGTTGTGGCATCAGACGCCTTTTTCCCCTTCGCCGACGGGCTGGAGATGGCTCTGCAAGGCGGTGTGACGGCGGCAGTGGAGCCCGGCGGCTCCGTCCGCGACGATGACGTCATTGCCGCAGCCAACAGCGCCGGCGCGGCCATGATCTTCACCGGCATCCGCCACTTCCGACACTAGAACAGTGCCATGACGGACTCTCCCGCTGCGGATAAGGCCGCCTCTCTCCCCTCCGCTGATATCGTCATTCCCGTCTACAACGAAGAGCACTCGCTGCCCGTCTGCCTTGAGCGCCTCCTGCCGTTCTGCCGCGAGAACCTTGCCGACTACGGGTGGCGCGTCGTCATCGCCGACAACGGCTCCATCGACGGCACCCTTGATGTGGCCAATCAGCTGGCAGGGCAGTACGAAGGTGAGGTCGGAGTCGTCCACCTTGAGCAGAAGGGGCGAGGCAGGGCGCTCAAAAGGGCATGGAGCGAGAGCAACGCCGATATCCGCGCCTACATGGACGTGGATCTCTCTACGGACATCAACCGCATCCCGGACCTGCTCGGCGCGGTTAAGGACGGCCACGACGTGGCGACCGGATCCCGTCTCAAGCGCGGCGCGCGGACGACGCGCTCATTCAAGCGCGAGTTCGTCTCCCGCTCCTACAACCTGATGATCAAGTCTGTGTTCTTGAGCGGGTTCTCGGATGCGCAATGCGGTTTCAAGGCCATCAGTCGCCGAGCTGCGGACAACCTCCTGCCGCTCATCAAGGACAACGCGTGGTTCTTCGACACAGAACTGCTGCTCTTGGCGGAGAAGAACCGCTACCCCATCGCCGATTTCCCCGTCGCCTGGGAAGAAGACCCGGACACGCGAGTCAAAATAATCTCCACCGCCTGGGAAGACATAAAAGGCCTCGCCCGCCTAAGGTTCAAAGGTAGGCCGAGAGTACGCTAAACAGGCGCTATGCCGGCACCGGTTGGGTAATTCCCGGCGTTAGCTGGCCGTTCCCGGTGGCGGCAGGAACGCGATCAGTCCGCTGAGCGCGAGCGCCAACGCGAGGAACGCCATCACGGAAAGCACGAAGATGCGGCCGAACGTCCAGCCTTCGCCTCGGCGGCGCGACCTGTTATTGCCGCGTTGTTGACCACGCCGCATTCCCGCCGGCGCGTCCGGCGTAGCGTCCTCCCGCACTCGTATCCGTTCCAGGAATGAGCGGCGATCCGCTCGATTTCCCCCGGGGCCGGGCTGCCCGCCCCCGCCATCTCGTCCGCCGCCACGTCCCGGCCTCGGTGTCTGATTTCGTCTCCTGCTCATGCCTCAATAGTACCCTTTACCGTCGAGTTATCTCCAACAACAGTAACGATAGCCGCCCGGGCGACCCCAACAATCCACAAAAGTTCGCCCGTGTCACCATCGACAACGATGGGAACCCTGTCCCGCCACGCGCGCGGGATCTTCTTGTCGACAAACACGTCCTGCACCTTGCGCGTGCCGCCCGGCAACCGAATTCGATCTCCCGACCTGCGTGCCCGAACACAAAGTCGTCTCTGCCCGTCCGTGTGTCCGATGACGACCCCAAGCGCCTCCGGCAGCAGATTCGCTCCCTCGCCGGATGCGCACAGCTCTGTCCCGCCCGCTACAAGGCGCGATGTAAATGTCCATCCACCGGCCATCGTAGACTCATCCAGCAGGATCTCAGCGGGAACAAGCTCAGGAAGCGGGACTGACGGCACGCCGAAAGACAGAACGGCGTGCTCCGCGTTCGTACAAGAAAGAAACAGTCCGCTTGGCAGGCTGATCTCCGAGCCCGTCCGTCCCTCAATGACGAGCGACTCCATCGCCAGATAGTTCCGCCTGCTGAACCCCTCCGCCGAGCCAAGCAGCGCGCCAATTGCCCGCTCAAAGACGACATGCCTCAACGCGGCGTGCGCCCCACGCATCGCGCCGCGGTCGATGCGAACCGTCTCCCTATCCGCCGCCACTTCACACGCCGCGCCCCACAGTCCCTCTGCCTCAGTCTCGATATACTCCAACGCTACTCGCGCATCCTCAGATGCCCGCCCAACAGCGCCCGCTGCACCCTCGCGGATGCGTTCCATCAGCGGGAGAAGCTCATGCCGCACACGGTTGCGGAGATGCGCCGGGTCCGCATTGGAGGCGTCCTCCCGTGGCCGCAACCGTCGCACTTTCAGATAGCCCATGACGTCTGCCCGCGTCACGCCAAGCAGGGGGCGGAGGATCGGCACGCGCTTTCCGTTAGCCAGTGCAAATGCCGACTCTGTCTCCTCTGCCATCCCCGCCAGGCCGCGCAGCCCCGACCCGCGCAAAAGACTCAACAACACGGTCTCGATTTGATCGTCAGTCGTGTGCCCAAGAACCACGGCCCCCGCCCCGAAGGCGTCCGCCGCCTCCAGCAGCGCAAGATGGCGCGCACGCCGCGCCGCCTCCTCAACGGACAACCCCTCCGCTCGTCGCATCTCGGGAACGCCTACACGCCTGACTGTCACAGGCACTTCCCACCGGGCGCATAAACGCCTCACGTACGTTGCGTCACCCCGCGACTCCGGTCGCAAACCGTGGTCAATGTGAATAACGTGCAACTCCAAGTGACAGTCGTCCTGCAATTCGACGAGGCTTGCCAGCAGCGCCGTTGAGTCTGGCCCGCCCGACACCCCGACAACCAAGCGCGCTCCGCGTACCACATAGCCGCCGGACTCCAACACACTGCGTACGCTGCGAACGAGGTCCGACCGTGACGGCCGGCTGATGGAAGGCATGATGGAGTCAGTCGGCGGGGTCGGGCGAAACGTTCAGGCTCGTCAAGGCCCACTGCAACTCATCCGCAGGCCCGATGACGTTCGGCGCGCGCGAGACCAGCAGGCTGTAGGTTCCCGGGGTGATTCGAAGTCGCCCGTAGTTGGACAGCGGCATCCCCAGCGCCCGGCACATGATGGAATACAGCGCGAAGGCATGGGAGACAATGATCACGTTATCTTGCGCGTCATGCGCCCGCGCCACCGCGTCCACCACGCCCCACGTCCTGTCCTGCAGCTGCTGCAGCGTCTCGCCGCCGTCCGGAAACTGTGCGGTGGCGGGATCGCGTGTCCAGTGCTCAAAGAAATCCGGGAACATCTCGCGCATGTCCCGCAACGGCGCGCCGTCCAACCCGCCGAAATTAAGCTCCAATAGGTCACTCTCCGTCGAGACCTCCAGGCCGTGCGGGGAGGCGATAGCCTCCGCCGTGCGAACCGCGCGGCTCAATGTGCTGGACATCACTGCCGTCACATTCATGGAACCGAATGCCCCCGCCAACGCCTGCGACTGCGCGATGCCGGCCTCGTTGAGTGGAACGTCGGCGCGTCCCTGCGCCCGCCCCTCACGGTTCCACTCCGTCTCCCCATGCCGCACCAGGTAGAGGTTCACTACGAAACCCCTGGGAGAGGCTCACTTACGGTGATGGACGCTGCGCCCCGCATCACCCAGCGTCCTCTGTCCGTACCGTCACCTCATCGATCCGGGCGCCATGGATCTGCGCCACCGTGATCTCATAAGGACCGTGTACGAGGGCCTCTCCCTCCTCGGGAATCCGCCCAAGCTGCTTGAGCACGAATCCGGCGATGGTCTCATACTCGCCGTCGCCGTCCGGCAGGTGAATGTTCAGTTGCTCCGCCAGTTCATCGATATGCATGATGCCGTCCACGCGCACTGTGCGTTCATCCACTGCCTGGAACGCCTGCGGATCGCCGGGATCATCCACCCGCCCGACGATGAGCTCAATGGCGCGGCTGAGCGTCACGAGGCCGGAAATATCGCCAAACTCGTCGACAACCATAACCATGCGCGACCGGTGCGCCCGCATCTCGTCCATAAGGTCGTCGATCATCTTGGTCTCCGGAACGAAGTGCGTCTCACGCAGGTCTGTGGTGATGGAGCTATTCATCGTGAGTTCACCGAGGGCGTGCTTGTGGAGAACGCTCTTGATGGAAAGGATGCCCGCCACGGTGTCCGGCTCATCTCCCAGAACGGGGAAGTGTGAGTGGGTGTGCTGCGCGTACACCTCAAGAAACTCGGAGAGTGTCATTCCATTGCGGACCCAGATAATCTCCGTCCGCGGCGTCATGATCTCCCGGACCATGCGGTCGCCAAACTGGAACACCTTGTGGACAAGCTCAGCCTCTCGCTCCTCCACGGTTCCCTGCTCCACGCCTGTCCTGATCATTGCGCGGAACTCCTGCGCGTCAACCACGGCGCGGCCTGTCCCGCCCGTCAGCCATGCCACGAAGCCCGCGAACGTCGTGAAGACAATCGTCACCGGCGCGGAGATGAATGAAAAGACACGGAAAGGCGGCGCCACAATTACCATCACGCGCTCTGCATGATGCGCGCCGACCGTCTTAGGCGTGATTTCCGCGAAGATGAGCAGGGCAATGGTGGTGATAACCGTGGCCGCAACGAGGCCCTGCTCCGAGTTCTCAAGCAGTGTCAGGGCGATGCTGGTTGCGATGGCCGCGGCGGCCGTGTTGGTGAGGTTGTTGCCGACCAGCAGCGTGGAAAGGAATCGCTCCGGCCTTTCCTTCATCCCTTCCGCGATGCGCGCCCCTCGCGAACCGTTCTCGGCGCGGTGCCTCAGGCGATGTGGTTGAGACGCAAGAAAAGCCGCCTCGGTGCCTGAGAAGATTGCCGAAAAGAGAAAGGAGAGCCCCAATAGCGCAAGGCTAATGGTCTCGACCTCCTGCATGTGAGCGCGTCCCTCCTCCCTGATGGGAGATTGCCGTCGTTATAGGTGACTATTCTACATCTCGCGCAGCAATCGTTCGCGCCAGGCCGGGGGAGTAGCGCCCACTGGTATCATTAATGGGAACGCTATTCTGAACGCGCGGGGATTTTTCGAATGGCAACATACACTATGGCTAGTTTCAGCATTACGGGCGGCGAGGCGCAGCCGATGGCGCCCTATATCCGCCTGTGGGAAGACAGGCTACGAGACGGCATTGATGCCGTTTACGGCTTGGTGGAGGTCGTCTCAGGTCCTGCGACAACAGTCTCGGACATTGTCTGGGAGGCGCTTGACGAAGGGCTCAATGCGCAGCGAAGACTTACGACGACACGCTACCTGCAGAGCGCGATTGAGTCTGCCCAGTCAACTCTGAGCGAGTACTCCGTGCGCGGCTGGCGCGCAAGCGCGGTATTGGCCGCGCTTACCGGGAATGAGGTCTACCTCGCCTGGGCCGGGCCGGCCGTCTCCTGGGTTGTTACCAGTAAACAGGTCTATTATCCGGGCTATGTGACGCCGGGTAACCCGGGCGGCGCGCTCGGAGAAGAGGGTGAAGTGCCCATCTATGTGGCGAACGAGCAGATTGATGATGGCGATACCATCGTGATCGGCTGGTCGCAGATGCCGGAAGTCATTGAAGAAGAGCACGTATCGACGATTATCAAGTCCGGCATTGATCCTGCAATGCGATCGCTCTACCGCATGGCGGCGCAGGAAAGTGAATTCGCCATGTTGATGCTGCAACTCGCTGCGGCCTGAGCCGCACAGGCTCACTCCGAACCCTCACGTCGGCCACCATGAGAATCCTTGGTATTGAATCGTCTTGCGATGAAACGGGCATCGCCATCGTTGAGGACGGTCGGCGCGTCATCGTCCATGCCCTGTCATCGCAGGCGGATATCCATGCGCGATTTGGCGGCGTGGTTCCGGAGATCGCGTCACGCCAACACCTGCTGACATTCCCCACCCTCCTGCGTGACGTCATGCAACGACATGACGGCGACCTCAATCTGGATGCCATCGCCGTCACGTACGGCCCGGGACTGGCGGGCTCCTTGTTGGTGGGCGTCAATTTCGCCAAGGCGCTCGCGATGGCGTGGGATCTGCCGCTGTACGGTGTCCACCATCTTGAGGGACACGTCTATGCAAATTGGATCGCAGACGGGCAGTGGGACAGTGAGGGGCGAGGCGACCCGCTGTTGCCATCTGTAGCGCTCATCGTCTCCGGCGGCCATACGGACATCGTGCTGGTCGAGGAGCACGGAAACTACAGGCTGCTGAGCGAGACAAGAGACGATGCCGCAGGCGAGGCCTTCGACAAGGTAGCGCGGCTGCTTGGCCTCGGCTACCCGGGCGGTCCAATCATTGAACGCGTCGCCCGTGAGGCGACCGATCCTGTCCGCTTTCCCAGTCCGCTAATCAGGGACTCGTGGGACTTCAGCTTCAGCGGCCTCAAGACGGCGGTGCTCCGCGTGGTGAACGAACGGGGAGGGACGGACGCGCTGACTCAGGAAGACGTCGCCAACATCGCCGCGGGCTTTCAGAAGACCGCCGTCACTGGCCTGGCGGACCGCCTGCTGGAGGTCGCTCGGGCCACAAAGGCGAAGTCAGTCATGCTCTCCGGCGGCGTCGCGGCTAACAGCGCTCTCGGCGAGGAGGTCTTGAGCAAAGCGGACATGCCGGTCTGGCGGCCGCGCCCCGGACTCTGCACGGACAACGGAGTCATGATCGCCGCCCGCGCCGCATTCGTCATCGAAAACGGCGCCCAGCCCGATGATGGCAGCCTGGACGCCGTGCCCAGCCTCAGAGTTACTACGTGACCTCAGGTTAGCCGCGCCCCAGGAAGGGCTGTCTGATGGGCAGCACGGATGCTTCGAGCATATTTGCGTAGGGCGGCAGCACGGCCATCGCCAATGCCACGCCGCCTATGTCGTCCACCGACATCGTTGCATCAGGGTCCTCGGGCCCTCGCCACTCCAGGGTGACGCTTCCGGGGTGGAGCGCGCCCGCTGAGATCCCGTGCGCCCTGCCTTCAAGCGCCGTTGACTTAGTGAGCCCAATGATTGCGTGCTTGGTGGACGTATAGGCGACCGAATTCCACCTGGGCGTATTTGACGAGATGCTGCCGATATTGATGATCCGCCCGCCTCCCTGCGGCTTCATGATCTTCATGGCCTCCCGCGTGCAGAGAAAGACCGAAGTCAGGTTGACGCTGACCACCTTGTTCCACGTTTCCAGTGAGAGCTCATCGACGGGCCCGCCGTCGAACACCCCGGAGTTATTCACGAGGATGTCGACTCGCCCGTGTTCCGCCATTGTTGTCGCAAAGAGGCTCACGATCTGCTCCTCGCTGGTCACATCCGTCTGGACCACGAGGGTAGGCGCCCCGTATCCGCGCATCTCTTCGGCGGTCTCATTGAGATGCTCAAGTTGTCGCGAAGCCAAAACAAGGGTCGCCCCCTCCTTGGCGAATGCGCGCGCAATCCCTTTTCCGATGCCCCTGCCGCCTCCCGTTATGATGCAGACCTTCCCATCAAGCTGTCCCATGAGTTTCACCCCCCTGAGTGATGGTACAAGCGGTTCAGCCAAACAACCAATCGCCACCAAAAAGAAGTACCCCGCTCACCAGCCGGTGAGCGGGGTACTTTGCAGTCTCGAATCGAGTGATTAGGCCTAGTAGTCCATCGGAGGCTGTGCAGGCATCGCCGGGTTCTCCTCCGGGATGTCCGTCACGAGCGACTCCGTGGTCAGCACCATGGCGGCGATGGACGCGGCGTTCTCAAGCGCCGTACGTGTCACCTTGACGGGGTCGATGATCCCGCGCTCCACCATGTTGCCGTACTCGTCGCGGCCGCCATCGTAGCCCTCGCCCTTCTCAAGGCGGCGGACTGCGTCAACGATGACGGAGCCTTCCTTACCGGCGTTCTCCGCGATCATCCGCATCGGCTCTTCGAGCGCACGGCGGACGATTCGTGCGCCGGTGGACTCATCACCCTCAAGGACCATCTCATCGAGCGCGCTGGCCGCGTGCAGCAGCGAAACGCCGCCACCGGGGACGATGCCCTCTTCAACCGCGGCACGCGTGGCGGACAGGGCGTCCTCAACACGCATCTTCTTGTTCTTGAGCTCAACTTCCGTCGCCGCGCCGACGCGGACCACGGCCACGCCGCCGGCCAGCTTGCCGATGCGCTCCTGGAGCTTCTCGCGGTCGTAATCAGAGCCGGACTCGTCCATCTGCGCCTTCAACTGGGCAATGCGCGTCTGGATGTCCTCGTCGCTGCCTGAGCCCTCGATGATTGTGGTGTTGTCCTTATCGGCAACCACGCGGCGGGCGCGCCCGAAATCCTCAGGCTCAACGCTGTCCAGCCTCTTGCCAACCTCTTCGCTGATGACTGCGCCGCCGGTCAGGATGGCCATGTCTTCAAGCATCGCCTTGCGGCGGTCGCCGAAGCCCGGAGCCTTCACGGCCAGGCAGTTCACTGCGCCACGCAGCTTGTTGACCACCAGCGTTGCGAGCGCCTCGCCCTCGATGTCCTCAGCGATGACGATGACGTTCTTGGAGATGGCGATTGCCTTCTCAAGCGCCGGCACGATCTCGCTGACCGCGGACACCTTCTTGTCTGTGATGATCAGAATCGCGTCGTCGATGGCGGATTCCATGCGCTCGGAGTTCGTCACGAAGTAGGGTGAAACGTAGCCGCGATCGAACTGCATCCCCTCGACGTACTCCGTCTCGTACTGGATGCCGCGGGACTCCTCGACGGTGATGACGCCGTCCTTGCCCACCTTCTCCATGACTTCGGCAATCAGGTTGCCGATCTCGGAGTCGGACGCGGAGATGGACGCGACCTGCGCGATCTGCTCCCGTCCGGTAACCGGAATCGCCATATCCTTGAGCGCAGAAACGGATGCCTGTGTCGCTGCCGTGATGCCGCGCTGCAGCACCATCGGGTTCGCGCCGGCCGCTACGTTCTTCATGCCCTCGTGGATGATGGACTGGGCCAGAACCGTCGCCGTCGTTGTACCGTCACCGGCGATGTCGTTGGTCTTGGACGCTGCTTCTTTCACGAGCTGCGCGCCCATGTTCTCGAATGGATCCTTAAGGTCGATTTCCTTGGCGATGGACACGCCGTCGGAACTGACCGTGGGAGGGCCGAAACGCTTATCAAGAACCACGTTGCGGCCGCGTGGGCCGAGCGTAATCTTGACCGCATCGGCGACGGCGTCAACGCCGCTGCGCAGCGAACGCCGCGCATCCTCGCCAAATATGAGCTGCTTTGCCATTGAGTGTGCCTCCTGTGTCTATCCCTGTTGTGACTAGCCGATCTTTGCCAGGATGTCGGTCTCCCGGAGCACCAGGTAGTCCTCGTCATCTTCCTTCAACTCGGTTCCCGCGTACTTCGCGTAGAGAACCTTGTCGCCGACGACAAGCTCCATCGGTATCCGGTTGCCCTCGTCCGTGAGACGTCCCGGGCCTGCGGCGATGACCTCGCCCTCCTGAGGGCGCTCCCGTGCCGTATCCGGCAGAACCAGGCCTCCCTTGGAGACCTCTTCCTGCTCAACCGGCTTGATCACAATCCGATCCCCTAGCGGCTGAAATGTGCGCGCCATACCTCTCTCTATCCCTCCTGTAACCGTCTTTTTCGCAGAATTAGCACTCTCGCGCCGAGAGTGCTAACACGCGCAGTATACGCATGTCTTCAACCCTCGCGCAAGTCCCGAAGGCGGTGGGATGCAGCCCTCCGCCCCCCGTTTGATTCGCACTCGAATATACGGACTGCTAATTGGTGTTGTACTTACGCAGCCTCGACCACAAGCGCGATGCCCTGTCCGCCGCCGATGCACAGCGACGCCATCCCGAACTGCGTCTCTCGCTTCTGCATCTCATGGAGTAGCGTGACGAGAATGCGCGTCCCGGATGCCCCAATGGGATGGCCAATCGCAATTGCGCCGCCATTGACGTTCACAATCTCCGGGTCGAGCTCTAGCTCGCGAGTGACCGCAACGGACTGCGCGGCGAACGCCTCGTTAAGCTCGATCAGGTCGATGTCCGAGATCGACAGTCCCGCGTGCCGCACAGCCTTCTGCATCGCGGTGATGGGGCCGATGCCCATGATGCGGGGATCCACGCCCGCAGCGGCATAGCCGCGCACGCGCGCCAGTGGCTTCAGGCCATGCTCGTTGGCGAACTCCTCGGAAACGACGATAGTCGTCGCCGCACCGTCATTGATGCCGGAAGCGTTGCCTGCCGTCACTGTGCCGTTGTCCTGGGTGAACGCGGGGCGCAGTCGGGCTAGCCCCTCTGCCGTGGAGTCCGGTCGTGGGTGTTCGTCCGTATTCACGACGACGGGGTCGCCGCGCCGCTGTGGAATCTCAACGTTGACAATCTCATCCGCGAAACGGCCGCTGCTCATCGCCTCACCGGCGCGCCGCTGCGATTCCGCGGAAAAGGCATCCTGATCGTCGCGCGTGACGCCATACTCAGCCGCCACGTTCTCCGCCGTGATGCCCATGTGGCAGTCTTCCATCGCGCACCACAGGCCATCGTGAACCGTTGAGTCAATCAACTCAGCGTGGCCAAGTCGATAGCCGTAGCGGCCGTTCTGTACCAGGTACGGTCCGGCGCTCATGTTTTCCATGCCGCCCGCCACGATGTATTGCGAGTCGCCGGCGCGAATGGCCTGTGAGGCCAGGATCACGGTCTTGAGGCCGGAGCCGCACACCTTGTTGATGGTGGTGGAGGGCACGCTCACCGGCAGCCCGCCCTGGATGGCGGACTGGCGTGCCGGATTCTGGCCCAGCCCCGCCTGGATTACGTTCCCCATCAGCACCTCATCCGGCTGGATGTCATCCGGAATCCCGGAACGCCCAATGGCCTCCTGGATGGTGATGGCGCCAAGCCTTGGCGCTGCAACGCCTGAAAGTCCGCCGCCCATCGTCCCTACCGCCGTTCGCACGGCACTCACGATTACTGCATCGCTCATGATTCCAATCCCCCTGGGTTTTCCCTGGTCGCCGATCGTGTTCTAGCGGTAGTACATCCCGCCGTTCACGTCGATTGTCGCGCCGGTCATGTATGTCGCCTCACTGACAATGAAACGAACGACCTTGGCGATCTCTTCAACCTCTCCGAGTCGGCCAAGCGTGGCTTCCTTCTTGAGGTTTTCCTTCATTTCCGGCGTCAGGCCGGAGATCATGTCCGTGTCAATGAATCCGGGCGCGATGGCATTCACCTGGATGTTTGTGCGCGCGCCTTCTTTCGCAGCCGTCTTGGTGAAGCCCAAAAGCCCCGCCTTGGCCGTCGAGTAGTTGATCAGGCCAAGCCGTCCGGCCTCGCCAACGATCGAACTGATGTTGACGATATGGCCGCCGCCGGCCTCGCCCATGATGTTCCAGATCTTCTTGGTCACGTTAAACGTTCCGGTTAGATTGACCTCGATGACGCTGTCCCACTGCTCGTCTGACATGTTCCTGAGCGTGCGATCCGCTGTCGCGCCCGCGTTGTTCACCAGGACGGTGACCGGTCCGAGGTCGGACACGATCTGATCGATCTGGGAATCAACCGCAGCGCGGTCGGCGATATTGAATTGGTACGCGCCTGCCTTGCCGCCGGCGGATGTGATCGCGTTGACGACCTCATTCGCGGCCTCTTGGTTCGCGTTGTAGTTCACGGCCACCGATGCGCCGCTCGACGCCAGCTCGATTGCCGTCGCGCGGCCGATGCCGCGAGAGCCACCCGTCACGAGCGCCACCTTACCGTCCAACAGTCCTGCCATGGTCCTTACCCCCTCTTCCTTCCTTGCCTTTTCTATTCATGCCCATTCGTAGGGCGGTACTTTCAGATTCTTATTTGGCCGCTACACCTCGACCGGCGGCGTGTATTCCCCAAACACATCCCTCAGCGCGCTGCAGATCTCGCCCGTCGTCGCATAGGCGCGCACCGCGCCCAGGATGGGCCCCATGAGGTCGCCGTCTCCACGCGCGGCGGCTCGCAGCGCCTCAAGGGTATTCGTTACGTCCTCCGCGCTCCGTTCTGCCTTCGCGCGCTCCAGCGATTGGTGCTGTTCCGCGACGACTCGGTTGTCCACGCGGAACACCTGCAGAGATGTATCCTCATTGCCGTCCGTGAACGAGTTGACGCCGACCACAAGCTGATCGCCGTTCTCGATGGACTGGGCCATGTCATACGACGCCTGCGCGATCTCCTTCTGGATGACGCCGTTCTCAATAGCCGTCACCGCCCCGCCCAGGTCCTCGATCTGCCGCATATACTGCCACGCCTTCTCTTCAAGGTTGTTCGTCATCCACTCGACGAAATACGACCCTGCCAACGGATCAACCGTGTCAGCGATGCCTGTCTCATGCGCGAGAATCTGCTGTGTTCGCAGCGCGACGCGTTGCGCCTCATCCGTCGGGATGCCCAGGGCCTCGTCGTAGCAGGAAAGCGCAAGGCTCTGCACCCCGCCCAGCACCGCCGCCATGGCCTGATACGCCGCGCGAACGATGTTGTTCTGCGGCTGCTGCGCCGTCAACGTTGAGCCACCGGTCTGAGTATGAGTCCGGAGCATCCACGAGCGGGGGTCCTGAGCCCCGAACCGCTCCTTCATAATCTTCGCCCACATGCGGCGAAGCGCCCGATACTTGGCAACCTCCTCAAGGAAGTTGTTGTGCGTGTTGAAAATCCATGAAACGCGCGGACCCCATGAGTCCGCATCCACGCCACGCTCAACAAACGCCTCGCCATACGCGATGGCGTTGGCAAACGTGAACGCGATCTCCTGCGCCGCCGTGCTGCCCGCGTCACGCATGTGGTAGCCGCTGATGGAGATGCTGTTGAATCGCGGCATCTCGCGGGCGCAGTAGCCCACCAGGTCCGCTGCAAGCCGCAGCGAGGGCCCCGGCGGATAGATATATGTGCCGCGTGCAATGTACTCCTTCAGCACGTCGTTCTGCGCCGTGCCAGTGAGTGCGGCCGGCTCATGCCCCTGCTTCTCGCCCACCGCAACGTACATGGCCACCAACAACGCAGCCGGCGCGTTGATGGTCATCGACGTGCTGACCTTGTCCAGTGGAATGTCCTGGAACATCAACTCCATATCACGAAGCGAGTCGATGGCCACGCCCACCTTGCCCACCTCGCCAAGCGAGTGCGAATCATCGGAGTCGTAGCCCAACTGCGTTGGCAGATCGAATGCGACGGACAACCCCGTCTGGCCCTGCTCCAGCAGGTAGCGGAACCGCTCGTTGGACTCTGCCGGCGTCCCGAATCCCGCGTATTGCCGCATGGACCACAGCCGTCCCCGGTACATGGTCGGCTGCACGCCCCGAGTGAATGGGTACTCGCCGGGGAATCCGACGTCACTGAGAAAGTCCATGTCAGGGACGCTCTCGGGCGAATACGCCCTGCCGATGCCCTCGATTGAGTCCGTGCCAAACGACTCCTTGCGCTCGCGCGCGCCGGCCGTCTTCTCCTCCCACGCTGCCTGTGCCGCGCGGATGTCTTCTTCAGAGCGGGTTGCCATAATGTTTAACCCTCACTGTCCTCCGGCTTTCGCGGAATGAGTACGCTCCGCTTGAACGTCATCACCGTCTCTTCGCGTTGATTCGTCGCCCGGGTCTCGACCGTCACCACGCCGCGGTCCGGCCGCGTGTCGCTTGGTCGTACTGAGAGCACCTCGGTCTCCGCATAAATGGTATCCCCATGGAACGTCGGCTTGTGGAACCGGATCTCATCCAGACCAAGATTCGCAATTGCGCGTCCCGATACGTCAGACACGCTCAACCCAAACGCGATATCGACAACAAGGTTGCCGACAACGACGTTCTGGCCGAATTGGCTGTTCCTGCCGAACTCCTCGTCGATGTGAAGAGGATGGTGGTTCATCGTCAACATGCAGAACGCGATATCGTCCGCCTGTGTGATCGTCCTGCCGGGCCAGTGCTTGTACAGAGCGCCCTCTTCAAATTCCTCCAGATATCGTCCGAATTGCATCCCCGTTCCCCCGTTTAGTTCACTGCGTACCGCTGTAGTACGCTCCGCGCGATAATTGTCCGCTGAATCTCGTTCGTGCCTTCATAGATCATCATGCCTGGCGCGTCCCGGAAGAAACGCTCCACCGGCATTTCCTTCGTATAGCCTATCCCGCCGTGAATCCGCATGGATTCCAAAGTAGTCTCCGTCGCAACCTCAGTCGCGAACAGCTTGGCCATACCAACTTCTGTGTCAGCCCGGCCGCCCTGGTCCTTGACCCCGGCCGCCCAACGAGCCAACAGTCGAGCCGCAGTGATATTTGTATACATATCTGCGAGCTTCAACTGGATGGCCTGGTGTTCCCCGATGGGCTTGCCGAACGCCTGCCGTTGCTGTGCATACGTCGCTGCAGCCTCAAATGCCGCCCGCGCCACGCCCACCGCCCGCGCCGCCGTGTTCACACGACCAACCTCAACACCGCTCAGAATCTGGAAGAACCCCTGTCCTTCCTCGCCGCCAAGCAGGTTGCCAGCCGGCACTCGGAGATTGTCCATCGAAAGCTCCGACGCCTCGATGCCCTTGTACCCCAGCTTCTCGATGTCCCGCGTCACAACGAAACCGGGATAATCAGGCTGCACAAGCAAGCACGAGATACCGCGATAACGTGGATCAACTTGCGGGTCAGTCTTGACCGCCATGGCGAACAGCCCGCCGCGCCGCCCATTGCTCACGAACAGCTTGGAACCGTTCACGACGTAATCGTCGCCGTCCCTCACTGCCACGGTCTGAATCGCCTGCACGTCGGAGCCCGCGTTCGGCTCTGTAATTGTCAGCGCCCCCCGCCGTTCCGCCGTCGACAGCTGTGGCAGGTAACGCTGCTTCTGGTCTTCAGTCCCGAATGTTGAGACTAGATGCGTGATGATGACGTGCGTATTCAGAATCCCACCGAGGCTCATCCACCCGCGCGCCAGTTCCTCGACCACGCCGGAATAACTCACATATGTCGCGCCAATGCCCCCGTATTCTTGGGGGATCATCAACTCGAACAGGCCCAACTCCCGCATCCCCTGCACGAGCTGATCCGGGAACGTGTTGTTGTGCTCAAGTTCATCGACGACGGGAATAACCTCCCGGTCGACCCATCGGCGCACCTCCGCAGCGATTGCGTCCTGCGGTTCGATGATTGGGTCAGGCATGACGCTCTCGGACGGCGATTCCTCTAGGCGACGTGTCGGCCTGCCTGCCGCAGCACGTCGTAGCCCGTAATTTCAGCATGTCGCGCTGCGTGGTCAGACAGCCAGGTCGCGTCCACCTTACCTGCCTGCGCAGCCTTTGCCAGCAAGACGAGGTAGCCTTTGGCCGTCGCCTCGTCCACAAATTCGCCTGTCTCCTCGAAGACAAATGCTCCGCCCCCGCGCTCATGGTAGTTGTCGATCAGGCGAGAGGCGTACTCCGTAAGAGAATCGCTCGGCGTGAAGGCCATATTGGCCATGGGCGCCTGCTGCGGATGGATGATCCACGTGCCGTCCATTCCCAGGTTCGCGGCTTCGACGTTCTTCTGGAGTAGCGCTTCATTGATCGTGGCCGCATCCTCTTCCGACGTGTCACGCCGGACGAGGGTGAAGAATACATTGTCGATGGCGTGCAGCTCGGCCGCCTTTGCCGCCACTGCCATGTGTTGCTTGGCGTAGTGGAAGTTCTTGTTCTGGTCTTCGACCACGTCCACGACGCCCATCACGGCTGCGAAGTCGGCGATGCCAAATATCAGGCCGGCCATTCGCGGCGAAGCCGTTGCAATCTTGCTGACGTTGACCATCGCCTCCGGCGTTTCGATCAGCGTCTCGATGGCAACCTTCGTCGTCCACCCCGCCTCAAGTTCAAGAGCATCGAGCAGACGCGACACGTAAATCACGTCCTCGGGCCCGGTGATCTTGGGCAGAATAATCCCGTGGAACTTGTCGACCGCCCCACGCATGATCGTCTCCACGTCTCCCAGGAAGAATCGGGAGTGGATGTTGTTCGGGCGGAATGTGACGACCTTAGTGCCGTAATCCAGCGTATTGAACGCCTCCATGATTGTGCTTCGGGAGGCCTCCCCTTTGAACTCGTAGGGACACGCGTCTTCCAAGTCCGCCATGACATGGTCCACAGGCGCGGTCGACGCATTCTCATGCATCCGCATGTTGTGGCCGGGGTACGTCATCTCCGTCCGCGGCACGACGATGCGGTTTCCCTGGTCAAGAACGAACATCTGGATTGGCCTCCTAAACAGATATCAATAGAACGACCGGGTCGCGTCGATACTGCTGACTGCGTGTCACGCTATTCGTCGCGCACGGTGTCCAGCATTACCAGCGCCTCGCCGGTGAGGACCACTTCATCCTTCTGATTTGTGCACGTGGTCGAAATGGTGGCGCGACGCCGCTCAACATCAAGCTCTGTGACCTCAAGGGTTGCGGTGATTGAATCGCCAAGCCACACAGGAGCTCGGAACTGTAGTGTTTGCCCCATATAAATGGCGAGTGCGTTCGGCACTAACTGCGTGCCGATTGCTGCGGAGATAACGCCCGCTGTGAGCATGCCGTGCGCTATTCGATTCCCAAAGCGGGTGCGCGTGGCATAAGTGTCATCCAGGTGGATGGGTTGAACGTCGCCTGTCGCCTCCGCGAACTTCTCTACGTCTTGTGCCGAAATATCCTTCGTGAACGACACGACAGTTCCAACGGAAACGCCCAGAACCTCATCCGCCAATTGGTACCCCCCCTTTGCGCAAGGCAGCTCAGTCGATCCCATCACTGATTCACGCCGCCCTAGGCAGTGTCAGACACGCCGTATCGTACCACGCGACTCCCGCGCCCGTCATTTTTAGCGCTCGCCGCGCCACTCGCTTCATTCCGCGCTACACTGTGTGCTCAGAGTGGGTGGTTGCGCGTGTCATTAATGAATTTAATGGAAGAACACGTCCGCGTCTGTAATAGAGGGGAAAGGCTGTGAACGCATTACGCGGTTTCTCGTTGGCGTGCCTGACGATGCTTGTCCTCATTGGTACCGCCGGCGGCGGTGAGCAGACCAATTCAGGCCGTGGCCTATGGACCGTTTACAACGTCGAGAACACCAGCATCGCCAGTTGGTTTCTGACGGAAGTCTATGAGGACGTCCATGGACGCAAGTGGTTCGCCGGCTTCGACAATGGCGCGTCCCTGTATGACGATGGAGCGCTGATCACGTACAACGCGGGCAACAGTGCCATCAACGCGCGCACCACATCGTTTATCTATCACCCGCATGGCGCTGTTTGGGTCGGCACGGAGGAGGGCATTGTTGTTCTTGAAGAGGGCCAGTGGTCCCGCCTCGATAAGGATGGCAGCCTCGGCCTGGATGACGTGTTCGTCTCCGCGCTCCTGCTAGACAGTCAGGATCGGATATGGGTCGGCACGTGGGGAGAAGGTATCCGACTCTTTGAAGATGGTGAGTGGAGGTCCTTCCGCGCAGATGACGGCCTTCCAGACGATCGTATCTGGACGTTCTATGAGGATGCCGGAGGCGACATCTGGGTGGGATCCAAGGGCGGCATCACGGTATTCGAGGCGGATGGGGGGCGCACCGTCTACACAATGGACAATAGTCCGCTGGCCTCAAACGAGGTCCGCGTTTTCATGGAGAATTCCGAGGGCGATCTCTACATCGGCGCATACGGCGGCGGCATGAACGTGCTGCATGCCGACGGCGAATGGAGAGAGGATCCGTATACCGTTCAGCAGGGTTTGCCGTCCAACTTCGTGACGGCTTTGGCCGTGCTGGCGCCAGGCGAGGACGCGGTCAGCGATGCCGAAGTCCTGTGGATCGGAACGGAAGTCGGTCTTGTGAGCTTTGATGGAACGTCGTTCTCTGATCCCCTTAGCACACGGTATCTCGAACTCTCGCATCACTTCATTGAAGACCTCCACGCTGATGAAGACGGCACGCTGTGGATTGTGACCTATGGTGGTGGAGTCAATATCTATGACCCCGCAGAAGATGCCTATGAATGGCTATTCCCGACTGAGACCGGCCTCCCCGCCAATGATGTCTACGGCCTCCTTGAAGACAGCCAGGGCAACATCTGGGTCGGCACGTCCGAGGGCGTCGCCAAGTTTGATGGGCGAACATGGGAGACCTTTATCCCGCAAAACAGCGGACTCGCATATCGATACGTCAACGGCTTGGCCGAGGACAAACATGGCCGCATCTGGATGTCTACCCTAAGCGGCGGCTCGGTCTATAACCACGGTGAATGGATCGAATACGACAGGTTCGGTGATGCCGAAGGAGAGCAGCAACTCCCAAGTAATTCGCTGTTCAACGTCTATTACGACAGCCAGGATCGCGTGTGGTTCGCCACTGGCCTCGGCGCCGCCGTCCTTGAAGACGGCGAGTGGACCCTCTACAACCGCGGCGATGGCCTCAACACAAACATCATCAGCGTCGTCACGGAAGATTCCATGGGCCGCGTCTGGCTCACCCACTGGCAGGGCATCAACATCTTCGACAATGGCTTCTGGAACAGCCTTAAGACAGAGAACGCCGATATCCGCACTGACCTCGTGCTTGCCTCCCGTGAGGACAGTCAAGGCCGCATGTGGTTCGGCACAATCGGTGACGGAGTTGCTATCTATGATGGCCGACAGTGGACCAAGCTGAATCGGGCCAATGGACGCCTCCCCAACGACAACGTCCGATCCTTCGCTGAAGATACGGCGACAGGCCGCACATGGGTCGGCACGGACGGCGGCGTCATCGGGCTGGTGAACGATGAGCTCTGGATGGTCTACACAGCGGAATCAACGCCCCTGCCGCACAACCGCGTCAACGAGTTACTGCTTGATCGAAACGGCAACCTCTGGGTTGGCACCGCCAACGGTGTTGCCGTCTTCCATCCCGGGGAGGACTTCCCGTTGCTGGACACCGCGTCGAACGTCTTCCCGTGGCAGGAATCTGCCTGGAAGGACGCGAGTGGCCGCGATGAGGGCGACCTGGGCTAACTCTGAGGCGCGCTTACTGCGCCCCCACAGCCTCGGCGGCTCGACCGTTTGAGGATGCAGTGGCTGTCGTCGCGGTCTTCCTGGGCGTGCGGCGCGTCGTTCCGTTTGTCGTCCGACGCCGCCTCTTCCTCGCCGGCTCCTTGTTCACCCACAGGTTCTCCTGCGCTAGCAGGTCCGGAGTGAGGAGTGTGCGCAGATCAGCCTTTTCCCACAGATCAGGCGACTGATTCGATTCGAATGTCACGACTTGCACGTACTTGCCGAGATTCTTGAGCGTCTGGATGGCGTAGGCGAAATCACCGTCGCCGGACACCAGCACAGCCATATCGTAATAGTCCTGCCACGCGTAGTACAACAGGTCCGTGGCGAGCATGATGTCCACGCCCTTCTCCACAACCTGCCCGTCGCGGATACGCGTCTGCCCGAATCGGGTCTCCACGTAGGGAATCAGGTGTAGAGCCTGCAAGAACCGCTGCTGTTGCGCGAATTCTGTGGGGCGGCGCTTCTCATCCTGGATGATGTTGTAGTAATACGTGCGAAAGAGCGGACGCTCTCCTGCGATCCATTGGATGAATGCTGCGAAATCGAGATCGGTCCGGCTGCAAGATTCTTCTAACGCGTGATATAAGTTGCTGCCGTCAATAAAGATAGCGATGCGTTCGCTGCCCTCGCGCCACGGGCGGAGTTCGTCAGTAGACGCTTGTGGTTGTGTATTTTCAGGGGTCGTAAGGCACCTCCTAGTGTGTGAAAGAGTTCATTTGAACCATTTCCAAAACTTTGCTTGACGTAAGTATACCCCAACCCGTTTAAATCAAACTCTTTGACTGCCCGCCGTCAATGTTGATCGTCGTCCCCGTCAGGAAGCCGGCCCTCTCCGAACACAGAAAAGCAATCAAGTCCCCCACGGGCTCCGGCCACCCAAACCGTCCCATCGGCAAGTTGTTGGCGATAAAGTCCCGCACAACATCCGGCTCATTCTGCGTCTGGAACCGGTCCCAACTCCCCGTCGGAAACACAACCGACCCTGGCGCGACGGAATTGATCAGGATGCCGTCCTTCCCATAGCTCAGCGCCGTGCTCTTGGTAAAGGCGATCAAAGCGGCCTTCGTCGTCATATACGCCACACCGCCGCCATGCTCGCGCCCCCAGATTGACGACACGTTCACGATGCGTCCCCATTGCCGTTCCTGCATCCCCGGCAGCACGAGACGACTCAGCCGGATCGGCCCCAGCACGTTCAGCGACCAGAGGTCCGACCACTCCTCCTCGCCGATGGCCAACACGTCGCCTCGACGGCTTGCCCCCGCGTTGTTAACAAGAATGTCTATCGGCCCAAGCTGTTCGACAATGGCCTCATGCAGCTGCTCCAGCGAAGCGGCATCGGTGATGTCCGCCGCGATGGCCGCCGCCGCGGGCGCACCCGCCTCCGTCAACTCCGGTAACACGCCATCGAGATTCTCCTGCGTCCGCGCGCAGATGGCGACCTTGGCCCCCTCTGCGGCCAAACTCAGCGCGGCCTGCCGTCCAAGCCCCCTGCTCCCGCCCGTGACAAGCGCAACCTTTCCCGCGATTCCAAGATCCATGCCGTTCCGCCTCCCCGCTGCTGTTTACAGTCCCTCAGATGCGTTTGCCACCAAATGACGCCACACGCCGCCCACCGCTGCCTGCGCCCGCGTCCCGCTCACCAACTCCTTGAAGTGCGGCAGCTCGGATGTCGGAGGCTGCGAATTGCTTTCAGCGATCTGCTCTTCCGTGATCCGCGCATGATCCGGCCCCGCCGCGGCATAGGCGTACCAGTTCATTCGAGCCTGTTCCTCAAAATGCGCCATGTTCATCACTGCATCGCCGGTGGATGTCCCGACGGTCACCGCGCCATGCCCCTGCAGCGTGAGCACCGTCGCATCTCCGAGCGCCTCCGCCACGCCGACGCCGTCTTCCTCGGTCAGGATTAGCTTGCTGTGTGGATACACGGGAACGGGTCCCGTGACCAGCTCCATGCCCTCGCGGCACATCGGCACAAGGTTCACGCCGAGGATGCCCATGACGATGGCGTACCGGGGATGAACATGCACGATGGACTGCACGTCCGGCCTTGCGCGATAGATGCAGGAATGGATCTTGACCTCAAAGCACTGTGTGATGCCGGGCGGCCCGCCGACCTTGAACCCGTCCAGGTCGCAAACGACCATCCCCTCCGGCTCCGCGCGAGCAAGCGCATCGATAGGGTAGCCGCGTCCCTTGACCACGAACTTTTCCGGATCATCCGGCACTCGCATACTTACGTGCCCGAGCGACCCAAGCACCCCGGATGCAAGCCCGATATCCGGCAGCACCCGGTTCGCGACAGCCACCTCGCGCTTAACGTCATCCAACTGCATCGTCATGAGTCATCCTCCCAAGCCTAAAGAACTCTAGGCAAATCGTAGGCGGACGGCACAGGGGTAGTAAAGGCCGGAGCCAGGCTCCTGTGGTGGTTCCGTTAAAACTACGCCCTTTTATGGGCGCGGGCCCGGAGGAGACTTCCTAAAGGGACAGTTCCGTAACGGTTAGTGTGTACGTGCCCTGACCCCCCCAGCCCGAAATTTCAATGTAGTAGTCACCGGAGGCAGAAGGTGCCAGAGTACTCTCGGAAGCAAATGTTCTCACCAGAAAGGCGCCGTCCGAATCCCACAGACTTAACCTTAACGCGGAGTCCTCTAGTGTTCCGAGCGCCACGTCAAATAGATATGTCTTGCCTGCCTCCGCAGCAAAGCGGAAATAATCCTCATCATTCGTATAATTGATGGTGCCCGCTGTTGCCGCCCCCACCGAAACGATAGTGGCGGAGTCGATGTCGTTTCCGTGATCGTCAGGGCCAGCTGGGGGAGCGGAAGTGGAATCAACCGCTTTGTTCGAATTGCCCCACGCGCTAACGATTAGCGTGTAGTCGCCAATCTCCCAATCACCCAGAGAGATGTAGTAGTCCCCGGCGACTGTCGCATCCCATATGATGATCGGGCCGAAGTCATAGCGTGAAAGTTCGGCAAGGAGTGAAAGATCGGCGCTCTGCAACTCCGTCCCGGCGGAATCGTGCAGCACCAATCGCGAGGGCCTGTGAAGGCCGCGCTCTTCAATCGAAGAGTCGCCCTCTTGGTCTGATAGCAAATAGGAAAGGAGACGTGCCCATACGAAACCCCCTGGCAGATCGATTCGGTAGCTTGTCCCGGCTTCTGCCGTGAACACAAAATAGTCGGTATCACCCAGGTAGTTGAGCGATCCCTCGATTCCATCGCTCAGTGTGAGCGTCGTAGCTGAGGATTGCTCGTCCCCATGATAATCCGGCGTCGCGTCATCCCCCAGGCACCCAGCTGACACCATTGTATTGCGCGTGTCCCTAGGCAACAGGCCTTCAGCCTGAAAGGCGTCCACCCAGAAGCTTATTGACACCAGTACCAAAGCCTCGGCTTCGCTATCTACTGCGCTGTCCCCGGGATGTGCATCGAACGCGGCTCTGAGGGAGTGCCAAGCCGTCAGTGCATCGTTGTGCCAGGCCGCAGCCTCGTCGGGTGGATCGACTGCTTCCCAAGCCTCTGTCATTTCCGATAAGTATGCCGCTGCCTCCCCATAAGTGATGATATCGCTGAGAGGAAGGCGGAACTGGTCCAAATTGCCCTGTAGTGGCAGTTCGGTGCAGAAAGCCTCGTAATCGGAAACAGTCACAGATCTCGAGGTTTCAGGGGCTGTAGTGGTTGCCGTGGCCGTGGGAGAAGGTACGTTAGTGGAAGCGGCTGCCGGAGTGTTGGTGGGATTGACGGACGGAGCAACGGTCGGAGAAGGAACCACCGTTGGCTCAGCGCTCTCACAGCCAACGAACGCAACCACGAGAAAGATGACAAAGGGAACGATGACAAGACGGCGCTTGTTCATCAGGCAACTGTGAGCTAGGCAAAGACAATTATCAAGGCTGAAAAGCAGGTGGACTTTGGGAATACAATCAGTGTCTCGCCGAAACCCCATCCAGCGCCGCCATTTCCTCGTCCGACAGACTCCACCCCAGCGCTCCGGCGTTGTCCGATGCCTGCTGCGCCGTCTTCGCTCCTGGAATCGGCAGCGACCCCTTTTGTATCAGCCACCGTAGCGCCACCTGCGACGGCGTCTTACCCTCGTGCCGCTCGCCGATCTCCCGCAGCGCCGTGACAATCGGCTGGACCTGCACCACTTTCTTGCGCAGCCGCCATCCTCGGTACCCGGCGGGGCGGTCGTCCGGCGTGTACTTGCCCGTCAACAGCCCTTCTGCGATGGGACTGTACGCGATAACCGTCACGCCCAACTCCTTGCACGCATCAAGCAGACCCTCGTGCTCAATGTGCCGATCCAGCAGGCTGTAGGGCAGTTGATTGGACGCCAGCGGGATGCCCGCCCGAGACAGCATCTCGTGCGCCCGCTTGGTCAGCTCGGCATCGAAGTTCGACACCCCGACCGACCCAACCAACCCCTCGCCGTGCGCCCGGACGAGACCCTCCATCCACTGCCCAAGCCGCGGGCGCGCCGGCACGACCGGCCAATGAATCTGATAGAGATCGACGCGCTCCAGCCCAAGCCGTCTCAGGCTTGCCCGCAACGCACGCGGCACATCGCCCGCCCGCCACCGCCACGGATAGGGCATATATTTCGTCGCCACGAACGGCCGCCCAAATCCACTCCCACCTTGTGAGGGAGGGCCAGGGTGAGGGGGCTCCTTCAGCTCCCCCGCCATCTTGCCGAGAATCCGCTCAGACTTCCCCCGACCGTAAACCTCAGCCGTATCGAAAAGCGTCACCCCCGCATCCAACGACGCCCGAAAAGCCCCCCGAACATCATCCTCGCCGTAAGACTTCCCATACCCCCAATACCATGTAGACCCCCACGGCCAAGCGCCGACGCCCAAAGGTGCAATAGAAATCCCCAACTCCGCCGGGCCAAACGACCGCGTCTCAGTCATTTAGCGAACAAGCCTAATGGCCAATATCCAGCGATGAACTAACTATTCAGGTCGACCTGCATTGCTCTGGCCTCGCCTATGTCAATCCGCGCTTGATGACCATGCTTTTCTAGCAATGACAAGAGTTGGGATCCATTTATTAATGTAAGTGGCTTGTCCTTGGCGTAACCGACCGAATCGGCCCCGTAGTCTGATGTCGTCACAAGGATTCCACGGTTAGCGCCTTCATTGATAACGGTGCCATGTAACTCCCTCACAGCGCTCACCGACACTGTGCGGGTATAACGTTTCGCCTGAATCACGTACTTCCCGCCACGAATAGGGTCAGGGTCAAAGGCGATTGCGTCTACACCACCATCCCTGCTGGCTTGAGTGACCTTGACTTCACCACCCTCCGAGACAAATTCCTTCTCAAATATCTCGCGCACTAGATGCTCAAAGTCCTCCCAATCCATTGTGGCGAGATTCGATTCGTCGGACAGGTCTTGTGTAACGTCTCGCGATTGCACAAATCGACGATCATTGGTGTCTAGCTGCAGGACTGGTCGGACAGGCGTGAGTGTCGCCAACTTCGCTGCTGAGACCCCCTTAAGTGCCCGGAAGCACGCCCGCGGTTCAACCGCTTTCAAATCAATTGCGAGGAACTCCTCTCGCTGAGCCTGCACCGACAAAATGCAGCTATTGCTCGAACGGCCTGTTGCCGGGTTTACGCCGTCAACCCAGCCATTGAAAACGACGGCATCAAACGCCTTGACAGCGTCAGCACTAAACAATTCATGAATCGTCCGGAGAGCGATCTGATGGAGCACACTGTCATAGAGTTGTTCCAGCTCCCGCTTAGAAATGAACTTCTGTTGCAATTCGTCCCGAGATTTCACATAAGTCACACTCTGGATAGTCGGCATCAATGACTCCCCCGGGAGCCGGTAGTTGACGACTACTGTCTTGGCCTCAGGGAGATAGCCAAGTTGATAATCAATCTTTATCCAATCGAGATAGCGAGGAGTATCCAGCACGAGCCGAGCTTGATACTCGATGGGCCCCGCGTCCTCGCGATCCCAGTGTTCGTACTTGTTCCGCAGGGCATCAACCTTGGCATTCGCAGCAACAAGAGGTGCATTCTGTCGTTCTTTGAACGCGGCTTCTCTCTCTGCCCAGTCTTTTTTCTCAGCATCCAGAACTTTGACTAGTTCAGCATTGCGATACTGAACTCGATTGGACTCCTGTTGCCACCACTCGGTAGCCTTCTCAAATTCAAGTCGTGCCGACAATTCCTTGCGGGTCTTTCTATCTGAAGAAAGGTGATCTAAGAAAGTGAACTTTGGAGGCGTATACTTCGGCGGCCCGTCGCCTTGGGGGACGGCTCTGACGTAACTGAGAGGTCTGCCGGTCTTGTCGTCATACTTGATTCCACTAGTTCCTTTGGCTTTGCTCGTCATTGGCTCATTCTTCAACGGTTTCTTGAGTGACTCCCAGATGGGGCGATGTTTGGCGCCTAAGCCGGCAGCCAATATGTTCCTACAAGCTTCGAGCTCCTCTTGGGCTTTCACCGTTCTGTCAGCTGCTTCTTTCAGATGAGCCTGATGTCTCTGTTCACGCGCCTCCCCCTCAATATGTTTCTTATACTTTTCGGCCCAGCGAACTTGAAGGGCTTGGACTTTGTTCTGCAAGACCCCAAAGTTTCGATCGCGCAATACTTGATGTTCACCCAGGCCGTCATGCCAGACTTCAATTTCGAATCCAGATACTCGGCCAGTGGCAGTCACGGTTTGGTTTACGGGACCTACGCGGACTGGATTTTCTCGCCTAGATGCCATGTCTCCCTCTCAGTCCCGCTCCATCCACCGCAGTACCGGCCGGCGTGCCGCCAGCGCCTCATCGATCCGACGCACCGGCGTGTTGTGCGGAGCGCTGCGCACCAACTCAGGGTCCTCGGACGCCTCCTGCGCGATGGACACCATCGCGTCGATGAACGCGTCCAGCGTCTCCCGGCTCTCCGTCTCCGTCGGCTCGATCATCAGCGCCTCTTCAACGATCAGCGGGAAATACACCGTCGGCGCGTAGAATCCGTGGTCCAGCAGCCGCTTGCAGATATCCCCGGCTCGCACGTCGTGTTGTCGCCGCTGCCGCGTGGCCGAGAAAACGGCCTCGTGCATGCAGATGCGGTCGTATTGCAGGTGGTAGTGATCCTTCAGCCGGGCGCGGATGTAGTTGGCATTCAGCACCGCCGCCCCGCTCACCTCTCTCAGCCCGTCCTCACCGTGCATCCGGAAATACGTGTACGCCCGCAGCAGTACCCCGACGTTCCCCGCCGCCGACCCGATGCGCCCGACAGACTGCGCGGGCGCGGCCAGGTGCAGCATCCCGTCATCACGACGCTCGATGTGCGGCGTTGGCAGGAACTCTGCCAGGTGTTCCTTGACGCAGACAGGGCCCGCGCCCGGCCCGCCGCCACCATGCGGAGTCGAAAACGTCTTGTGAACATTGATATGCACGATGTCGAAGCCCATGTCACCCAACCGCGCGCGGCCAAGCAGCGCATTCAGATTCGCGCCGTCGCCGTACACCAGCCCCCCCGCCTCATGGATCAGGCGGCAGATCTCGGCGGTGTTCGGATCGAACAGGCCCAAAGTGGTCGGCATCGTCAGCATGATGCCTGCAACCTCCGGCCCGAGCAGTGGCTGCAGCGCCTCCATATCAATGTTTCCGAAGGCATCCGTTGGCACGGTCACGAGATTGAACCCAGCCATCGCCGCCGACGCCGGGTTTGTCCCATGCGAGGAGTCCGGTGAAAGAACCACGGTGCGCCCACTGTCGCTGCGGCTTCGATGATAGGCGCGGAAAAGGAGCATCCCTGTCAACTCGCCGTGCGCCCCGGCGGAAGGCGCGAGGCTAGTCGCGTCCATCCCCACAACGCTCGCCAGCATCTCCTGGAGGCTGAACAGCGCCCCGAGCGTCCCCGCGCTGACCTCAGGCGGCAGATAGGGATGCGCGTTCGCGAACCCCGGCATGCCCGCCACCGTCTCATTGACTCGCGGGTTGTACTTCATCGTGCAGGACCCGAGCGGATAAAAGGTTGTATCGACTGCGTAATTCGACTGGCTGATGCGCGTGAAGTAGCGCACAACATCCAGCTCGCTGATCTCAGGCAGAATCAGTTGCTTGCGAAGCGTCGACGCAGGAAGCGGCGGCGCGATTGGAGCGACCGCCGGAACGGGTGTCGTCACACCGCGCCGCGCCGGTCGTGAAACATCCAGCAGTAGTGGGACGCGCTTCTCATTCGTATCGCCGATCGCGAGGATGAGCCCGTCGCCAGCCGCCGGCGTTTCGACCGCCGGCCAATCCGAAATACTTGTCGCCTCTCGCTCGCCGTCCGCCTCGACGGCAACGCCCGCGATGCCGGCAAGAGCGCTAACGAGCCGATCGATGTCAGTAGTCGTTGATGTCTCCGTGATGCACAGCAAGAGACCGTTGGGTACACGATCCGATACGTCGATCCCGCCAATGATCCCGTGCTGCTCCCACAACCGCAGATTCACGTCCGCAGGAGGGATAGGACACACAACAACGAACTCCTTGATAAACAGAGCGTCCTCGCCGCCCTGAATCGAGAACCCGGGCAGGCGAGCAATGCGCCGCGCCGCGTTGTGTGTGGCCTGGTAACAGCTGAAAGCGACTTCACGCAGCCCATGGGGGCCGAGAGCCGCCGTATGAACCGCAACCGCGATGGCCGCCAGCGTCTCAGCCGTACAGATATTGGATGTCGCCTTCTCGCGGCGGATGTGTTGCTCACGCGTCTGCAGCGTCAGCACAAACGCATCGCGCCCGTCCGCGTCCACGCTGCGCCCAACAATCCGCCCCGGCATCTGCCGCAGATATTCGTTCTTGCATGCGAAGAACCCAACGCCCGGCCCGCCGAATCCCAACGCGATTCCAAGCGGCTGACCTTCCGCGACCACAATGTCTGCCCCATACTCTCCCGGCGGCCGTATCAACGCGAGCGACACCGGTTCCACGGCCACCACCAGCAGCCCACCACGCTCATGAATCGCGTCGGCAAGCGCATTTGGGTCGTCATCTATGAGGCCGTCATATGTCGGTTGCTGAACGATCAGGCACGCGAGCTCGCCCTCAGGCGCGTCGTCGATGCCGTCGACCACCGTGATTTCCTGCGCCCCCGCATACGTCGCAAGCGCCGCCTTGTACAGCGGCGATACGCTCTCGTGTACGGCAACTGTGCGCCTGCGCGTGAGCCTGCACGCCATCAGCGCCGCCTCCGCCAGCCCGCTCGCCCCGTCATACATCCCCGTGTTAGCGGCATCCATACCGGTAAGTTCACAAACGATAGTCTGGAACTCAAAGAGCGCTTGCAGAATGCCCTGGCTCGCTTCCGGCTGGTAGGGCGTATACGGCGTCAGAAACTCCCCGCGAGAGATGATTGCTCCCACGGCGTTCGGGACATAGTGACGCGCAACCCGCCACCCAGAAACGAAGGCGCAGCGTCTGCGGACACGTTCATGGCCGACAGATGGCCCATGTGTGTAACGACATCATGCTCGGACAACGCCGGGGGCAGGCCCAGATCCGGGTCCCGGAACTCGGCGGGAATGTCCGCGAACAGGTCATCAACGGCGTTGACGCCGACTACATCGAGCATGTGCTGCCTGTCGGCAGCCGTCATGGGAACAAAGGGTGCAGGATTACGCTTTTCAGTCACCGCCGCTCAACTCCGTAAGAAACTCCTGGTATTCATCATGCGAAAGCAGGCTCTGCAGCTCTCGCTCGTCCTCAATCGTCACGCGAAGCATCCATCCCTCGCCGTACGGGTCCTCGTTCACCAGCTCGGGCTTGTCCTCCAGCGTGGAATTGACCTCGGCAACCGTCCCGCTTATCGGCGAGAACAGATCCGACACCGACTTGACCGATTCCACTTCGCCGAACGTCTCAAACTGCTTGACCGTCGCCCCGTCGGCAGGCAGGTCAACGTATACAACGTCGCCCAGTTCGCCCTGCGCGTAGTCCGTAATCCCGACGGTTACCGCGCTCTGATCGGATTCATCACGCGCCACCCACTCGTGCTCTCGGCTGAATAACAAACCTGCCGGATCAAATGGCATTTCACGACCCCCAATTAGTGCGTCTCAACGCCGCTCGGAGCGGCAAAGTGCCCATGTATTCTAGCCGCTGAACGGCGGGATTTGCCGAAGTTGTCGCCACGTTGCTAACCGCGATTTGCCTGCAAGAACGGCAGCGGCACCGTCGTCGCTTGAACCGTCCGACCACGAATATCAACATCCACAACGTTCCCCGGTTCAGTCACGTCGATCGGCAGATACGCCAGAGCCACCCCATACCCAAGCACAGGCGAATACGCCCCGCTCGTAATGAGGGACTCTCGCCCGTCCCCCGTGCGCACCGTATAGCCATGGCGTGGCGCAGACCGACCCTCCACGGTGAGCCCCGTGATGCGCCGCTCAACCCCGCTCTCTGCCTGCTCTCTCAGCTCCTCGACACCCAAGAAATCCTTATCCAGGTTCACGAAGCGATCTAGCCCCGCCTCCAATGGCGTCACCGTATCGTCCATGTCCTGTCCGTAGAGCATCAGACCCGCCTCCAGCCGCAGCACGTCGCGCGCCGCAAGGCCGCACGGCGCAACCCCTCGTTCCTCAACAAGCGTCTGCCACACGCGCGCAGCCTCACCCGCCGGAAGGATCACCTCAAACCCGTCTTCACCCGTATACCCGGTCCGGGAGACGAGCCCCGAAGTTCCGGCCACCGTCACGGCGCGGCACGCAAAGCGCCCCACGTCGCCAAGCTCAATGTCGACGAGCGCCTGCAGCGCATCGACCGCCCCCGGCCCCTGCACGGCCATCATCGACGTCTCGTCACGCTCGTGATTGATAGACACGCCCTCGCAATGCCGACCAAGCCAGTCCGTGATCCGGTCCCAGCTCGCCGCGTTGCACACCATCAGGAATTCATCGTTGGCAAGCCGCATAACGACAACGTCGTCCAGGATCCCTCCGGATTCGTTGCAGATAAGCCCATAGCGTGCGCGGCCTACTCGCAGCGTCCCCACATTGCTTGTCACCACGCGGTCGAGCGCACCGCCCGCATTCTCACCCGTCAGCCTGATGCGCCCCATGTGCGAGACGTCGAACATACCTACACCCTGTCGAACTGCCGCATGTTCCGCCAGCACTCCATTCGAATACTGCACGGGCATGTCCCACCCGCCAAACTCAACAATCCGCGCCCCGAGCGCGACGTGAGATTCAAATAGAGGTGTTCTTAGGAGAGTCATCAGGTTCCGGACTCCGTCGCAGCTACCCGCTCCCGTAGCTCGTTCTCACGCGCCGCCTGCTCCTCCGTCATCTCCGGTGTGAAATCCTCCGTCTCATAGAGCGGTCGAATCTCGATCTCCGCCATTCCTGGCATCGGCTGAGGACACCGCTTTACCCACGCTACAGCCTCATCCATATCCGCAACCTGCCAGATCCAGAAACCGGCAATGAGCTGATCAGTCTCAGCGAAAGGACCGTCACTGACGTCGTTCGTATCGCCGTCAAGCACAACGCGCTTGCCGTATTCAGAGGGCTTGATTCCCTCGCCACCCAGCATCACCCCCGCCTCCACAAGCTCCTCGTTGTACCTGCCCATGGCCTCAAGCAACTCCGGGGAGGGCATGACCCCCGCCTCGCTCTCGGCCGTCGCCTTGATCAGAACCATGACGCGCATCGTCTCAATTGCTCCTGACTTCTACCCCACTACAGCCATGATACCGATGCCGCGCATCCCGCTCACCCTCAGCTTGTCGAAGGGCGAGCGGGGACGCCCACTTGACGATGCTTAGCCATACTGCGAACCTAGCGCAGGTACGGTTTCTCATGTGAGAAGCGAAAGAGTGGGGGCAACACAATGGCTGATTACGCAAATCCAAACGCATTGGTAGACACGGAATGGGTCGCGCAAAACCTTGACGCTGCAGGCGTCCGCCTCGTTGAGGTCGACGTCGATACGGCGGCATATGACCAGGGCCACGCGCCCGGCGCTGTCGGCTGGAATTGGCGATTACAACTACAGGAATCCGTGACACGAGACGTCGTCGAGAAGAGCGAATTTGAAAAACTCTTGGGCGAGTCCGGCATCGGCAATGACACGCGCGTCATCCTCTACGGCGACAACAACAACTGGTTCGCCGCATGGGCCTACTGGCAGTTGAAGTACTACGGGCACGACAACGTCCAGCTCATGAACGGCGGCCGGGCCAAGTGGCTCGCGGAGAACCGCCCGACGACAACGGACGTTCCCTCGCACGCCGCTCAGTCCTACACGGCGCAGGACCCGGACACATCCATCCGCGCGATGCGGAACGAGGTGCAAGCCACCCTAGGCTCCTCCGTCCTCGTTGACGTACGCTCCCCCGCGGAGTTCAGTGGTGAACTGCTCGCGCCGGAGAACCTCCCGCAAGAGGGCTCGCAGCGCGGCGGCCACATCCCCGGCGCGGTGAACATCGGCTGGGCGCAAGCTGTCAGCGAGGACGCCACGTTCAAGTCTGCCGACGAGCTCAATGAGATCTATGGCGGGCGCGGCGTCACTGCGGACAAGGATGTCATCGCCTACTGCCGCATCGGCGAGCGCTCCTCCCACACATGGTTCGTCCTCAAGGAGCTGCTCGGATACCAGAACATTCGCAACTACGACGGCTCCTGGACCGAGTGGGGCAGCGGCGTCGGCCTCCCCATCGAACGCTAATCCCCTTGCCGACTCCCCTTTCGTGACCACCGCTGAACGCCTCTACCGCAACGCCGCCGGCCTCTCGGAGGTCGGCGAGTTGCTGCAATCCGGCGACGCCGCGCTGGCCGGGGAAATCCCCATGGCCGCGCTGACCGAGGCCGACCGCCTCCGCCTCCTCGCCTATCCCGGCTCCCTCGCCCGCCGAATCCGCAAGGGCAGTCAATCGGCGACGCTCCGCGTCATCTATGTCGTGCCGGACTTGGCAACCGATGAGGCCACCCATGCCCCCGGCCGCCCATTCAACCTCACCCCGTCCGGCAAGACATATGGCCGACAGTCGGACCCGGAGGCGTGCGACGAGTCCCGTGCCCAGCACTGGGAGGCGCTCTTTGATGCCCACACGCAGGAACTGAAAGACGCCGCCCGCGCCTCAGAAATCGAGATTGTCCGAACGTCCGAACTTGCCGATAACTCAGGCTTTCTCTCGGTCCTCCGTCTCGCCCTAAAATCCCCCGCCCAAATAGCGGACGCCATACGCGAGACAGGCGTGACTGATGAGGTCGATGACGAACCGTTGACCTTCGCCGGAGCCGCCTGCCGCGAATGTGGGTCCATAAGCGGCACAACCGACTACGATCCCGATTGGGACCGCGCCCAATTCAACTGCGGGGCGTGCGGCCACACGCAGGAGGCGGACATCCGGGAACAGCCCATGTGGATGCAGGAAGACATCCTGCGAGCCGCCGTCATCGCCGCCCTCAACCCCGCCGTCACAATCCGACGCCCCGGCGCCAAGTGGGACGCGCGCGAAAACCTCGTCGATTCCATCCTCATGCTCGCCGACGGCGACGGCGCGATCCTCCCCACTCGACTCGCCCCTCCAAGCCTCGACAGCGAACAGGGCGGCACCCCCCTCAAAGACCTGATCCGCCTCGCAGACGAATGGGACGAAGACTACGCAGAACTCCCCTAAGCCCCACCCCCCGTCATTCCCGTGCCTGACACGGGAACCCAGAGAATCCCCTCCCCCTTGATGGGGGAGGGCTAGGGTGGGGGTGAAACCACCTCCGCACACCCTGAGCCCGTCGAAGGGCCGCCCCCCGTCATTCCCGCGAAAGCGGGAATCCAGTGCGCCGTAGGCGCCTCCCCGTCATTCCGAGCGCAGCCGAGGAATCTAAAATCTCAATGTGGAAACACCTGCCGTATGCACATAGTAGGATTGATGTGGCACTGTCGAACGCCCTCCTGAGGCGACATGTGCGCCGGGCTTTAACGACATCCATCGGAGGCATGAGTTCTGCTATGGCCACGTTCCTGACCACGGACGGGATTAACCGCCACATCGACAAGATCGTCGAAGAGGCAAAGAAAGAACTGATTCTCATCAGCCCTTACCTAGACGTGAGTGGCGCAATCAGGAAAAACCTTGAGCAGAAGACAAGGGCAACGACAATCCACATCATCTATGGCAAGAAAAGGAATCTAAAGCCAGATATGGAGGAATTCCTAGATGGAAGAGTCGAGACCATCTTTAGGAAGAACCTCCACGCCAAGTGCTATGTCAACGAGAAAGAGGCCCTTCTCACGTCGATGAACCTCTACCAATACTCGCAGGAAAACAATGACGAGATGGGCATTCTCGTATCCAAGAAGCAGGACGGCAAGCTGTACGAGGATATCTATCGGCAGGCCGTTGCTTGGCGAGATAGTGAAGCTGCCAGAGACAGCAGAGTAAATTCAGCTGCCCCTAAAACCCGTAAGAAGCCGATCCCCCCAGCAGTTCCGGCCACCGGTTTCTGCATCCGTTGCAAGACACAATTGCCGCTCAATGTAGAGCAGCCATATTGCGCGGTCCACTACCGCTCGTGGAATCGCTTCAAGGATGACGACTATGAAGATGCCTATTGCCACTCATGTGGCAAGGACTGGCCGGCGTCCATGAGAAAGCCCCTCTGCGACACCTGCTATAGGCAGGGCGTCAACGCATCCTGATTTTCTGGACTGACAGCGCCGTACTACCACCGTCATTCCCGCGCCTTGACTTGAACTGCCGTGGCTCTAGACAATCCCAACGGGTACAGATAGACAGCAAGGACAATAACGTGAATTTGAGGAAACAGTCGTCCGCAAGAAAAGCTCAGCCCAGCCCAGTTCGAATTAGTGTGCTGTTAGCGGACATCGAACGGGGTCACATCAAGGTCCCTACATTTCAGCGCCATGAAATCTGGACGAACGAGCAGGTTGTGGAGCTTCTCGATAGTATCCGTCGGGGATTTCCGATTGGAAGCTTTCTGCTGTGGCAAACGGATGAGCAGCTAACTAGCGAACGAGAGATCGGCGGTTTTCATCTTCCAGAAACGCCCGATGGCTTGCCTCGACAATATGTTCTTGATGGTCAGCAGAGAATAACGACTCTCTATGCCACTCTTTCCCGCCTTCCGCAAGGACTACCGGAGCGATATCAACTCCAATACGACCTCTTGGACAAAGAGTTCATTCCATACAGTCCCGAGCAGCCAGAATCGGTCATCCCGATGTCCGTTCTATTTGAGCCAAGCTCCTATGGCAGATTGATGGCACAGTTCCAGAAGGACCGTGATTCAGAACGTCTTACTGACGAACTCAATACTCTATATGAAACGTTCCGCAACTATGAGCTTGCTGTCGTGGTCACAGATGCACCTGCGCTTGAGGACGTCGCCATCATCTTTGAGCGGATTAATAGGAGCGGGACCCACCTCACATTATTTGATCTCATGGTCGCTGCCACATGGGGGCAAGATCAGGGAGAATTTAACTTGCGCCAAGAGACAGAATCGATTCTGGAAGACCTTGCGGATAACCAATTCGATGAACTTGATAAGACCACGGTGTTGCGTTCAATGTCTGCTATAAAGAATGCGAGCGCGCGCAGAGTTAGTATTGAAGCGCTGCGTAACGAGAGCAAAGCGGACCTACGTCTTCTGATTCAGCGAACCAGAGATGCGATGAAGCGTGCCGTTGATTTTCTTGGCACGTCTATCCAAGTACATTCAGCGGCCATGCTTCCGTATGAACGGCAGTTTGTCGCCATTACGCACTTTATGGCAAAGAACCGACGCCTTGCGGCAGCACACCACGACGCTCTAAGGCGATGGTTTTGGCGTAGTTCATTCTCAGAACGCTACAGGAGGGGTGGCGAGGCCCAATTCGATGAAGATATGGTTTATCTTGGCCAGGCACCAGAAGACCCTAGTCGATTGGAGCGCTTCGGAGGTCCCCCCAGGCCGGATTTCTTTATCAACACAGAATTCAGAAAGGCCAGCGCCGCAGCAAAGGCATACGCTGCCCAATTAGCGTGTCGGGGCCCAGTAAATCTGACGAACGGTGCGGCCATAGATGTAGGCACTGCGCTTTCAACTTTCAATAGTAGAGAGTTTCACCACATATTCCCAAAGAAGGTATTGAAAGACGCAAATACGGAAGAGGGGTTGATTAATTCTCTTTCGAACATTTGCATGTTGGCTGCGTCCGAGAACAAGGCGCTGGGTAGTCAGAAACCATCAGTCTACTTGGCGAGTATTCGCGACGAAGTTGGTGATGAGGAGTTTCATCGGCGCCTCAGAAGCAATCTTATTTCTGAGGAGGCAGTTGTTGCAGCCTTGGACGACGATTATGCAACATTCATACAGGTGCGTTCCAAGGATTTGGCGCAAGCCGCGAGTGAGATTGTCTGAGGTCAAGCTGAGGTAGCTATAGAGGCTCAAAGGTGATACTCTCAACATCCTCAATGCGCCCGTCGGCGGCGAAGCGCCACACGCCCACGAACCCCCGACGCAGATCCCCATGCTCATCCCACTCCAGAACACCCGACGTCCCCTCGTAGTTGATGTCCTTGCCCTCACCGAGCAGCGCAAGCGCATCGGCGACGCCGGCAGCAGTGCCCGAAATGGGATCACCCGGCGGCTCCGCTATTCCACGTAGCTGATTGCGGATCGCCTCCCCGTCGACGCTCCCCGCCGCCTCCGACGCCAGCGCAATCGCCACCGTCGCGTCATACGTCTCCTTCACATAGGCGAGAACGGGTAGTTCTCCATAGGCGGCAATGAAAGCGTCATCCCAGCTCTCCAGGGCGTCGCTGTGCGGCGGGTGCGCGCTCCCCGTCCCGTACATCCCGCCCAGGCGCTCAACACCGATTTCCTCAACGAGACTCAGCCGCTTGGCCGCGTCGGAAAAGACGAAATCGCTATAGACGCCGCCATCGATGGCTTGCCTGACCATCTCGATTGCCAGACCCTCGAACCCGATCACGACCAACGCTTGCCCGCCGCCCTGCGCCGACTCCTCCAGCGGCCCCGCGAGATCGGTCACGGTCGGATCGACCCCGACGGAAACGAGCCGGCCCGTCCACGCTGCGGCGAACGACTCCGCCAGCCCCGCCCCGTAGGCATCATCCTGATAAATCAGTCCGACGCTATCGAACCCTTGCCGTTGAGCAACGTCCGCGAGGATGGGCCCCTGCGCCACATCCGAAAGCGCCGTCCTGAAGAAATACCCCTCATCGTGAACACCCGTCAGTGCGGGCGACGTTGCGGACGGACTGATCGTCGGAATGCTGTGCGAAGCTGACACTTTCTCGGCAACTGGCAGAGACGCGGAACTCGCATTCGGCCCCACAATCGCGTGAACCCCCTCCTCGTCAACCAGCCGCGTCGCCTCTGCGACCGCAGTCTCGGGGCCCCCCGTCGCGTCCGCCACCACCCCGCTCACCGGCATCCCCAACACGCCGCCCGCCTCATTCACATGTTGGATAGCCAACTCAAACGCCCGCTGTCTGTCCGCCGATGCCTCCGGCGAACCCGTGAAATTCAGCAGCAAGCCAACCTTGAGTGGGGTCTCATCCTCACCCGAAAAGACATCGCACCCCGCCCCCGCCGTCACGATAATCGTCAGCGCAACAACGGCCGCCAGCGTCGTGGCCAGCGCTCTCCGAATCGCATATCTGCGTCGGCTTGGGGAAACAGCAGGATTCATGGCGAACCTTCCCGAGTGGGATCGAGCAGTCAGAACACCCTCATCATTACCCGTCACACTGCTAGACTCAAACCATGACCGCCTCCGATGCCACCCTCGCTGAACTCTCCCTCTCGCGGCAAGAGTACGACGAGATCGTCACCCGCATGGGCCGCGAGCCGAATGAGGTCGAGCTCGGCATGTTCGGCATCCTCTGGAGCGAGCACTGCGGCTACAAGCACTCCCGCCTACTCCTCCACCTGTTCCCCAATGAAGCCCCGTGGGTATTGATAGGACCCGGCGAGGAGAATGCCGGCGCAGTCTCCATTGGAGACGGCCTCGCTGTTGTGATGAAGGTGGAATCACACAACCACCCCTCCGCTATTGAGCCTTATCAGGGCGCGGCGACAGGCGTCGGCGGCATCATCCGTGACATCTTCAGCATGAACGCTCGCCCCATCGCCCTTCTCAACGCCCTCTTCTTCGGCCCTTTGGATGAGCGACCCCGCAACCGCTACCTCTTTGAGGGCGTCGTCGCCGGCATCGGCGGCTACGGCAACTGCATCGGCATCCCGGACGTCGCCGGTCAGGTCACCTTCGCCCCCGCCTACTCCGGCAACCCGCTTGTCAACGCCATGTGCGTCGGCATCGCCAAGGAGAATGAGATCATCCGCGCAAGCACCGGCGGTGCAGGCAACATCCTGCTCCTCGTCGGTGCGGACACCGGCCGCGACGGTATCCATGGCGCAACCTTCGCCTCTGTCGATCTCTCCGAAGAATCCGCAGAACGCCGCCCCGCCGTACAGGTCGGCAATCCCTTCCTCGAAAAACTCGTGCTTGAAGGTTGCCTTGAGATCGCCCAGGCCGGCCTCCTTGTCGGCATGCAGGACCTTGGCGCAGGCGGCCTCACCAGCTCCGTCATCGAGTGCGCCGCCCGCGCCAACAACGGGGTTGACATAGATGTCGCCCGCGTCCCGCGCCGTGAGGACGGCATGTCCGCCTACGAAATCATGCTCTCCGAATCCCAGGAGCGAATGCTCCTCGTCGTCCCCCCGGAAAACGTCTCCAAGACCCGCGCCATCTGCGAAAGGTGGGAACTCGCCTGCGATGAGATCGGCGTTGTGACCGACGGCGACCGCGCAATCATCCGCGATAACGGCGAGATTGTCGGTGACATGCCCATCGCCGCCCTCACCGAGCCCCCCGCCTACGAACTCTCCGGCATTGAAGACCCCGCGATCGCCGCACTCCGCGACCGTGATCTCTCCAACCTCTCCCAGCCCTCAGATTGGAACGACACCCTCCTCCAAATGCTCGCCACCCCCTCCCTGGCCAGCAAACGCCCCGTCTACCGGCAATATGACCACCAGGTCGGCAACAACACCGTCCTGCCACCGGGCGATGCCGATGCCGCCGTTCTTCGTATCAAGGGAACCAACAAGGGCATCGCCCTCACCATCGACGTTAACTCCCGGGCCTGCTATCTCGACCCCTACGCCGGCGGCGCTCTCACCGTCATCGAGGCTGCCCGAAACCTCTCATGCGTCGGCGCACGTCCGCTCGCCATCACGGACTGCCTCAATTTCGGCAACCCGGAGCGCGAGCCCATCGCTTACCAATTTGAGCAGGCCATCCGCGGCATGGCCGACGCCTGCCGCGCCCTCAACATCCCCGTCATCAGCGGCAACGTCAGCCTCTACAACGAGTCCGCCGACGGCCCCATCGACCCCACGCCAACGGTGGGGATGGTCGGCCTGCTGGATGACCTCTCCCGCCGTGCCGGTGCTGGCTTCCGCAACGAGGGCGACCGCATCATCCTCCTGGGCGCATCTTCCGCCGAGCTCTCCATTGAAACGCTCGGCGCAAGCGAATACCTTTCACGCATCCACAACACCGTGGCCGGACGCCCCGCTATCGATCTCGACGCCGAGGCCGGCGTGCAGACCCTCCTCCGCGAAGCCATAGCCCGAGGACTCATCACCTCCGCCCACGACGTCTCAGAGGGCGGCCTTGCCGTCGCTGTGGCAGAATCCTGCGCCATCGGCAACATTGGTGCATCCCTTGAACTTGGCCTGGCCGGGAACGACCGCATCGACGCGACCCTGTTTGGCGAAGCGCCCGCGCGTATCGTTGTGTCCGCCGCCTCAGATGACTTGAATGCGCTCCGTGAATTGTGCGAGCAAAACGGAGTCGCCATGTGTGAGATCGGCGCTGTTGGTGGCGATTCGTTGCGTATTGGTGACTTGATCAATGTGCCGCTTGAGGACGTATCAGGTAGTTGGGAAGGGGCGCTGGAAACCTCCTAAATTAGTGGATAACTCGTGCTGAAAGCCTTGCGGAGTCACCCCTGCGTTCCCTACTCTTGTTTCTTGTGTGTCGCCCCCAAAATGCTGTTCGACCACCATGGCGGGTTTGACATGCTAATACATACGTTCTAATATTGCTTGCGAAAGGAATCCCAATGAAAGTCGTATTGATTGATGAGGCGCCCGGGCTGGGCATCGCCGGTGATGTCCGTGATGTCAAAGATGGCTATGCCCGCAATTTCCTCATCCCCAAGGGCTTGGCTGTCCTGGCCACCCCACAGGAACTCGCCCGTGCCGATGCACGAAAGAAGGTCGAAATCGAGCGGCGTACCAAGCTCAATCTTGAGATGGAAAGCGTCGGCGAGAAGCTCACAGAGGAGCGCTTGTTGATCGCTGTTCGCGTCGGCCCCGGTGGCCGCCTCTACGGCAGCGTGACTACTACGGAGATCGCCGAGGCCGTAAACGAAACGATGGGTGTCGAGATTGACCGACGTGCCGTACAGCTTGCACAGCCGATCCGGGAGCTTGGCCACCACCAGACCCCCGTTCGTCTCGCGCCGGATGTCATCCCAAACGTGACCATCACTGTCTATCAGGAGGGAACCGAGCCCCCGCCTCTCGTGGAAGAGACTCCCGAAGAGGACCAGGAAGGCGTAGAAACTGCCGAGGCCTCCGGAGACGAAGTGACTGCCGAAGCGGCGACTGAGGAGCCGGAAGCGACCGAGGAAAGTTCAGAGGCCGCTGAGTCCGAAGACGAGGAGGCAGAGACAACTGCCCCTGAAGAGGGTGAGTCCGAGGCCACTGACGAGGATGACGATAAGGAGTAACTGGCTCGGAAACCCGTCCCGGCCTGTTACTTACAGGCGCAGTGGGCGGAACCGAGGTGTTTTGTGTACACCGAGCAACTCCCCCCACACGACGACGAAGCTGAGGAAGCCGTCCTCGGCTCGATGCTCATTGACGGCGAGACCGTCCCCGGCATCCAGATCATTCTCGAAGCCAACGACTTCTACCGGCAGCGGCACTCCTGGATATTTGACGCCTGCGTAACCCTTTTCGCTCGCAATGACCCCATAAGCCAGATAAGCGTCGCGGATGAACTCGCGCGCCATCAACGACTCGAAGAGGTTGGCGGACTCCCCTTCCTAAGCCACCTCATCGCTGTCGTTCCCACTTCGGTTTATGCGGACAACTATGCCCGTGTCGTCCGGCGGCTCTCCATCCATCGCCGTCTCATTGATGCCGGTGGACAGATTGCCGGCATCGGAACCCGCGCAGAGGAGGATGAAGAGGAATCCCTCCGTAAGGCAGAGGAACTGCTTTATACGATGCGCCTCGGCCAGAACGCCCGAGATCTTGAGGCGTTGCGGGACGTCCTTGATCGCTACGTAGAAGAAACTGAGCAGAGTGCCGGCGGGCGCGCTGGGGGCGTCGAAAGCGGCTTTGTGGATCTTGACCGACAGTTAGGCGGCGGATTCCAGGCCTCAGACCTGCTCATCCTCGCAGCTCGGCCCGGCGTCGGAAAAAGCGCATTCGCGCTCAACGTCGCCAAGGCCGCCGCGCAGACCCGACGAGCGGACAGTCGCCCCCGAATAGTGGCATTCTTCAGCCTTGAAATGGCGGCGGAACAGGTCGTTGAGCGCCTGCTGGCGGGTGAATCCGGTATCAATTCAACACGCATCCGCGGCCATATGTGGACCGACTACGAAGAGGGCGCAATCATGAACGCCGTCGGGCGGCTCGCCGAGCTACCTCTCTTTATTGATGATTCGGTCAACCTCAGCGTCGTCGCGCTCCGCTCCAAGGCCCGGCGGCTCTCCCTCGAACAGGGGCTTGATCTCATCGTCGTTGACTACATGCAACTTATGTCTGGCACAAATACGTTTGGCAACAGGGTGCAGGAAATCAGTGAAATTTCCCGCTCGCTGAAGGCGCTTGCCCGCGATCTGAGTGTGCCCGTTCTGGCCCTGTCCCAACTCTCCCGGGCCGTGGAGAACCGCCCTCGCCATGAACCCCTTCTGTCTGATCTACGTGAGAGCGGCGCGATCGAGCAGGACGCCGATGTAGTCCTGTTTCTCTACCGCCCGGACATGGTTTTCACGGGCGAAGAATGGGAGCGGCAGCACCCGGACCAGGAATATCCCCGCGGCGTTGCTGACGTCATCATTGCCAAACATCGCAACGGACCAACAGGCCGGATGCAAGTCGTGTTTGAAGAACAGACCACAACGTTCCGCAACGCCGCCCGCGCCGGCGGCGGCCCGGACGGATACTACTAGTCATGAAGCGCCGGACAGAACGCCATGCGTGATATCGAGGAGTTTCAGGGCTTCCCCACGCCGACACAGGCAACACCGGTGCCGGAGGCATTCTTCAGCGAGATCCTCCCACAGCTCAGCAGCGTTGCTGAGATCAAGACCTTTCTGGTTGCCCTACGCCGCATCCGAAGCCGCAAAGGGGCGATCAGGTTCGTTACCGGCAGCGAATTGACGAGCGCCCCGGAGCTTGGTGAGTTGTCAGACAGTGGTGCTCCGGAACTGGTGAAAGAGGACGACGTCCCTCAGGAAGCTGTCCAAAGTGTCATGGCCGGTTTTGTGCGTGCCGGCGTGTTTCTTGGGGTTCCACTGGGTGACGACGACGTGGCATATTTTGTGAACGACTCGGAGGGCAGGCGGGGAGCCGAGCGGGTCAAGGCCGGTGATGCGGCACTATCACCGCAACCGGCGAGAGCCCAACCGGAGGAGCCTCCGTCGCAGCCCGGCGAGATATTCCGTCTGTACGAAGACACCATCGGACCGATTCCTGGGGCAGGCATCGCACAGGAACTTTCTGAGGCGGAACAAGAGTATCCCGCCATATGGATACGAGAAGCCTTTCAGGAGGCGGCAGCACAGAATGCGCGGCGCTGGGCGTACGTGCGCTCGATTCTTCGCAACTGGAGAGATAGGGGTAGGGGAGATGGAACGACTCAGCGACGTCCTGCGAAGGACCGCTATCGCGGAGGGGAATACGGCCAGGTCGTCCGCTGGCGCTGACGCCCCCGAACGCGAAGAGGCTCCGGACACTGACCGCTGCCCCGTCTGTGACGGCATGGGGTGGGTCAGCCGCGACCTGCCGCTCGATGATCCCGAATTCGGGAAGGTGATTCCCTGCGCCTGCCGTGCAGAGGAACTCAAGCGCGAGCGTCTCCGTCGGCTGCAACGCTACGGACAGCTTGAGCCTTTCGCCAACGTCACCTTTGAAACTCTCGAGTCCGAGCTTGAGCGGTCGACGAACGATAGGAGCGAAACCTATGTCGACGCTCTCTCACAAGCGCGAGAGTACGCTGCTGACCCGGATGGCTGGCTTGTTCTTCACGGCCCCTCCGGCAGTGGCAAAACCCATCTCGCTGCCGCCGTCGCCAACGATGTCATCGGCCGCGGTATTCCGGCGCTCCTCATATCAGTGCCCGATTTCCTCGATTACCTCAGGGCTGCATACGCCCCAAACGCAGAGACGCCGTTTGATTCCCTCTTTGAGCAGGTCAAGGAAGCGCCGCTGCTCATCCTTGACGACCTCGGTGTTCATTCGGCAACGCCGTGGGCGCAGGAAAAACTCTTCCAGGTATTCAATCAGCGATTCATTGAGCGCCGCCCGACCGTCGTAACCCTCAGCAAGCCCCTCATGGAAATGGAACCGCAACTTCTAAGCCGCCTCACTGCTCCCGGCCTGGCAACGGTGCTTGCCACGGGCGCGGCCGGCGCTCGCCTCCCCGTGACCGACGCGCTGGAGCTCCCTCGATTCAAAGACATGACGTTCGCGAACTTCGATGGCCGCAACAATGACACTTTGGAACGTCGCCAGCGCCAGAGCCTCGAGGGCGCGCTCAAGATGTCACGAAGCTATGCAGAGCAGCCCGATGGCTGGCTGGTCTTTACCGGCGAAAACGGTGTCGGCAAGACCCATCTCGCCGCCGCCATCGCAAACCACTGCCGCGCCAACGGAATCGAAACCCTCTTCGTGGTCGTGGCAGACCTGCTGGATCACCTGCGCTATACATTTGGCCCGCAGAGCGATGTCTCATATGACGAACTCTTTGAGGGCGTGCGGACCGTCCCGCTTCTGGTCATGGACGACCTTGGCGCTCATGCCACCACGGCGTGGGCCCGCGAAAAGCTCTTTCAGATCATCAACTTCCGCTACAACGCCCGCCTACCAACCATCGTGACGATGAACATCTCACTGGATGAGTTGGCGCAGGACGAGCCTCGCGTCGCCTCGCGTCTCGCCGGTACGCCCTTCAGCATTCCATTCAACATCGATGTCCCGAACTACATGCTTCGCCGAAACCTGACCGAGCCGCTGTCGGAGTCGCGGACGCGTCGCGGTCGTGGTTAGACTTGTCGCATGACGAGTCCTGTCCATCCGTACTGCGTCTTCTGTGAAATCATCGCAGGCCGCGAGCCGGCAGAGGTCTGGCACGAGGACGAGAGCCTGATCGTCTTTCGCAACCACCTGCGCTGGCTGCCTATCCAACTGCTGATTGTCCCGAAAGAGCACAAGACTCAGGAAGAGTTCTGGAGAGACGACATGGAGAGCGCATCCGCGCTCGCCGTGCAACTCGGAAAACAGCACGCCCCCGGCGGTTTCCGGGTCCTGTCGAATTTCGGCGAGGACGGCATGCAGTCTCAGCCCCACGGTCACCTGCACTTGCTGGGAGGCCGGCCGCTCGGCATGTACGTGGAGTCAGCTCGACGTTCACCATTTTGGGTCTAAATGAGCGCGGACCGCTTAAATGGCCCACTTTGCCGCTAAGACATCGTAAATCGAGCCTACTGTGTGATTTTTGGCACAAGCCTCCGCATTTGCCCTCCACGTGGAGGGCACGTTGCTAAAGCTCTTCGCCGCGCGTCAAAAGGGGATTGACATTCTATCTCGGCGGCGTGTAACGTTTCCTACTGAAATGACTCGTAATTTGCTCTCAGGGAGCGCTTGATTCGTGACTGAAATCGACCCGCAGTCATTGACGTCCGCAGATTGGGATCAGATTCAGACCACGCTGGTCTATCTGTGGGTTCTGTGGCTGTCCGTAATAGCGATGGCACTTTCTCTCCTCGTCGCCCACGCCGTCATCCCATCACTCGCCACCACCGGCCACATCGGGTCCGGCGTTGAGCGCGTTCGACCAATTTTCTATGTCGCTGCCGCCATAGCAGCGGCGATTTCCATATTCGCTTTCGTCGGATTCGTGACCGAATCCGACGTTGTCCGGACCATCTACACGAAGGTCTGGATCTAGGGACGGGGCGTTCGTTCAGATGCGACAACGAATGGGAGCCTTGCCACTCCGTGTCGTCGGCGTGCTCATCGCAATTCCCCTTGCCTTGATTGTTATTGGCATCATCGCGTTTTCCGGAGGAAGCGCCGCCCTCGGCGCTGTCTATTCAGTGCCGGAGAACGAAATGGAGTTCCCGCACGACCAGCACGTAAACTCACTCGCTATTGAGTGCGAGTTCTGTCACCGTGCTGCGGACACGTCACGAACGGCCACTGTGCCATCCGTGGAACAGTGCATGTTCTGCCATAAGACTGTAGCCACTGCAAATCCCAACCTTGAGCCGCTGCGTGCCGCGTGGGAATCCGGGGAGCCTCTCAATTGGATACGACAGCATCGACTTCCCGACCACACCCAATTCAGACACGAGCCTCACATCACTGCCGGTTTTGAGTGCACTGAATGCCACGGCGACGTGGGAAGCATGAGACAAGTTGAACAGGTACGGATTCTCAAGATGGGGGACTGCGTTGGCTGCCACAAGGAAAACAGCGCGCCAACCACGTGCTCCACGTGTCACTCATAAGGGACTGACGAGAGAGAAACGAACGGATTACGCGAGATGGATCTGACTAGGCGGGACTTTCTGAGGGTAGCCGGAGCCACATCCGTGGCCGGCGTCCTTTTTGCGGGTTGCGCCATTCCCGAACGGGAGCTCATCAAGCAGAGTCCGCGCGATTTGCCCGAGGACCTCGCTCAGGGCCTTGAGGACATGTACGCCACATCCTGTGTGTCTTGCGGGGAGGGCCATGGCATCCTCGTACGCGTCGCAGAGGGTCGTGCCAAGAAGATTGAAGGCAACCCTGATCACCCACTGAATCGGGGAGGACTGCTACCCGGCTGCCTGGCCGGTGTGCAATCTCTTTACCATCCGGACAGGTTCAGCGGACCGATGGAGAATGGTCAGAGCATCACATGGGCCAATGGCCTAGCGCGCCTGAACGCTTTGCTCAGTGGAGCAGACGCGTCACGTACGCTGCTCATTACCCGTCCGAATCGGGGCCATCTTGGTGCAGTGACCCACGAGTTCGCCCAGGGATTCGGCATTCGCCACTTGCAGTTGGAGCCGCTTGAGAACGCTGCCATCAGGCAGGCAGCCAAAAACGTTTTCGGCCATGACAGGCTCCCCTTCTTTGACATTGCAAATGCGGGCTCTGTGATTTCGATTGGAGCCGATTTCCTCGAGTCCTGGCTCGCGCCAATCCACTACAGCAAGGCCTATGGCCAATTCCGTCGCGGAGAAGGCAGGAGCAGGGGAACGCACGTCCATGCCAGCCCCCGATTTTCTATGACCGCCGCGAATGCGGATACGTGGCTGCCTATCGCTCCGGGGCGCGAGGGCATTCTAGCTCTCAGCATTGCCTACGTTCTCGCCCATGAAGGGCTCGCTGATGAGGCAACCGTGAATGCCATGACGGGAGGCCTTGGTGAAGCCGCGCTTGCGCCCTACCGCCCGGATGCGATCGCGGATCAACTCGGCGCAACGCCGGGCGTGTTGACAGGGCAGATGATCACGGATGTCGCGCACAACCTCGCTTCTCACGGCCCAACGGTGGTTCTAGTCGGCAGCTCTGCCGCTGCTCAACCGAACGGTCTATTCAACGCCAAGGCAGGAATGATTCTCAATGGCGTACTTGGCAGTGTTGGCAGGCGAGGCGGAGTGCAGTTCAACAACGAAACCTCGCTCCCGGAGCTTCAAGAATTGCCAGCCCCGACGACGTACTCGGAATGGCGCGGTGTTCGAGATCGACTTGATCGCGGAGACATCGATCTAGTGCTCGTTGATGGCGCCAATCCAGTTCATGCGCTGGCTAGCCTTAAGTTTGGGCAGGCGCTCAGCCGTGCCAGAAACATCGTCAGTTTCTCGTCGGAACCGAACGAGACAACGGCAATGGCCAATCTTATCCTTCCTGATCAGCATTATCTGGAATCCTGGGGAACGGACGTGCCTGACCCCGGCCCCGGCTACGAAGCTCTCACGGTGCAGCAGCCGGTTGCAGCGCCCCTGCTCGATGGCTCACGGCGTGCCGTGCACGACTCTCGAGCAATGGGGGACGTGCTGATTTCACTGATGCAACCACGAGGAACGAGCAGAAAGACGCGTGGCGACAGCATGGAACGGGTGGTGCTGAATGCTCTCGCGGACCTGCACGCGGCAAATCCCGGCCGCGGCTCAGTTCAGGGTTCAACATTGGCAGCTTTCACAACAGGCGTTCTGCAGCGCGGCGGTTGGTGGAATATCGCTGGACGCGGTGTGACCATATGGGAGCGTCCCGCATTTGATTTCGCCCCGGCGCTCGCCGATATGCCTGAAAGAATCGCTGAGCACACGGATCGATACCACCTGATTCCGTTCGCAAGCTCTACTGTGGGTGATGGCAGCGCCGGACACTTGCCGTGGACTCAATCCGCACCCGACCCTGTCACCTCCATGGTGTGGCACAGTTGGGTTGAGGTGAACAGCCGCGAGGCTGCCCGCCTGGGCCTGCGCGATGGCGATCTGGTCGCACTGGAGTCTGACAGTGGCTCTGTCGAGGTTCCGGTGTATCTCCATCCTGGCATTCCGCCGAATGTCGTCGCCGTTCCGTTTGGACGAGGGCGAGCATTTTCCGGGCGGTATGGCGACAATCCAGACGGTAACGTCAACACCGTTCTGGCAGACATCGAAGTCGAAGGCACCGGATCGCAAGCGTGGGGCGCAACAGCGGTAACAATACGCCCCCTCGGTCGGCGGATGCGCATGGCGCGCATGGAGGGTGGCTTCACAGGACAACAGCTTGAAGGAACGCACATCATTCAGTTGGAGTACACATAGGCTGGGAAGGGCACGGAGACTAGCGCGATGACAATGTCGGACTACAAGTGGGGTATGGCGGTTGATATCGACGCCTGCTCAGGTTGCCAGGCGTGCGTGATTGCTTGCGCCGCGGAGAACAACCTGCCCATTAACTTAGAGCGTGATTTCACCGAGCGGCGCGCAATCGCCTGGATCCGCATCGAGCGATATTGGGAAGGCGAGTACCCGAACATCAAGGCTCACTTCCTTCCTGTCCTCTGTCAGCACTGCGGCAATGCGCCGTGTGAGCCTGTGTGCCCGGTCTACGCCACATATCACAACCCCGCCGGCTTGAACGTGCAGGTGTACAACCGCTGCGTTGGCACCCGCTACTGCGCCAATAACTGCCCGTACCATGCCCGCTTTTTCAACTACCGCCGCCCAACATGGCCGGAGACGTTCCACAACTATCTGAATCCGGACGTGACGGTGCGAGAGCGCGGAATCATGGAGAAGTGCACCTTCTGCATTCAGCGCATTAATGCGGCCGTGCGCATCGCGAAGCGAACTGGTACGGACGCGCCCGACCATTTCATGACGGCGTGTGAGCAGGCTTGTCCTACGGATGCGCTGACTTTTGGGAATTTGAACGATCCGAATAGCCGCGTTTCGCAGTTGTTTGCGGATGAGTCCCGGGCGTACACGCTGCAAGAGGCGATCGGGACGGAGCCGAACGTCAGGTACCTGAAGGGCGTCGCCACGGCCAAGGCGGGTTCTGACGAGATGGCAGCGGCGGCACACTAACCCATAGACGCGTGTTTAGTGAGAGAATTCACAAAGTAGACGTTGAAACCGACAGAATCGACACGAATTGAGCAATGAGGAGAGGATGACCACCACCCACAACGGTCATGAGGCGCCAGGGGCCCCCGCGACACAGGAGGAGCTAACACAAGAGCTCATCCATGATGCGCGGCAGACCGGCCCGCGGATGCGCCGTGCGCTGTGGATTCTCGCCCTGCTGACGGCGCTTGGCGCCACGGCGGCGATCCTCATGATGCTGGGCGGCCTGGACGACCACACGCGGTGGAAGTACTACGCCGTCGCGTATTTCTATGTTTTCTCCCTGGTGATGGGCATCCCGATGGCCGGTATCGGCCTGCGGTTCGCCCGGGCACAATGGCGGCGTCCCACGAGCCGGGCGGCGGAGCTGTTCGCACTGGCCGGGCCCGTCATGCTGGTGTTCTTCCTGCCGATCATGGCGGCGCATCCGGGCCTCGAAGGACGCAACAGCCTGTGGATGGACTGGCGGCTAGGCCCGTGGTTCCCGGACCTGATCATGCTGACGGCATTCGTGTGCATTGGGCTGGCATTCATCTATGTCTCCGTTCTGCCTGACCTCGCGGCGGTTCGCGACCATGGCAACGGACGCTCACGCAACATTGCCGCGTCGCTTGCCTACGGCTGGATCGGCACTGCGCGGCAATGGGCGATGCACAAGTCGGCGCTCGGAATTCTGGGCGCGATGTATATCTCCGCCTACGCGATGACGCATACGGTGTTCGCGACGGATTTCGCAATGGTCCTGACGCCGGGCTGGAAGGACCCAATCTTCCCCGCGTTCCACGCCGTGACGGGCCTGCAGATGGGCTTGGGTCTGTTCATCGTGGTGCAGTTTGCTCTGCGAAAATGGGGCGGACTGGCGCGTTATTTCGAGCTTGAGCAATTCTGGGCGTATGGGCGGCTGTTACTCGCGCTGACCTTGTTCTGGTTCTATTTCTTCTGGAGCGGATTCATCCTGTTCTGGTACGGGCGCCTGCCGCATGAGCAGCAGATTATCGCGCTCCTGGCCTTTGGCGACCCTGCGATTGACAACCTATTGGCGCGACCACAGCTCTGGATGTTTGTGGGCGCCATCGGTCTTTCGTTCATCACAGCGTTCCTGCTGATCATGTGGAACCCGGTGAGACGGAGCATTCTTGGGCCGGCCGTGGTCGGCGTCGTTATCATCGTCGGGAATTTCTTTGACAGACTGCGCATCTACGTGAATACGTGGTCCATCGAACAAGTCGGTGGCCATGAGCTGCACGAGATACCGACGAACATCGGATACCCGGGCATCCTTGAAATCCTGGTGTTTGTCGGAATGTTGTCTGCGGTTGCCCTGATGATCCTGTTGGCCTCGCGAGTGGTGCCGTTCGTGTCCCTATGGGAGACGAGAGAGGCGCTACTGCTACGCGTGGTGAGGCCATTCGGAGTTGGACACGCGCACATTGTGGCGAAGCCGGACTAGCGGAGAGACGGAGTAATGCAAGATCGACCGGTCCTGACGGCTAGCCAGATCAACGACGAGTTGCTCTGGCCGGTCTTTGAACTGCGGAGGCGGCATGTGCTCGCCTTCCTTCCGCCGTTCATCCTCGTCATGGCGGGCGCGGTCGCCGTCACCATTCTGATCTGGCAGGGCCTGTGGATCACGGGCCTACAGCGTCCGGCATTCTGGGGATTCTTCATCGTCAACTTCGTGTTCTGGATTGGTGTCAGCCACGCCGGAACAATGATCTCGTCCATCCTGCGGCTGACACAGGCTGAATGGAAACGTCCCATCACACGCGCTGCGGAGGTGATGACGGTCTTTGCCCTCGTCACTTCCCTTATCCACCCCGTGATTCATGCGGGACGGCCGTGGCGCATCATCTACTGGCTTCTGCCGTACGACTTCACACGCGGCATATGGCCGGACGTGCGCTCCCCGCTGGTGTGGGATCCGGTGGCGATTACGACGTATTTGACTGGCAGCATCCTGTTCGTGTTCACGGCGTTGATCCCCGATTTCGCGATCATCCGCGACCAGAGCACGGGTATGCGCCGAACGATTTACGGAGCGCTGGCGATGGGCTGGCGCGGTACGCCGAGGCAGTGGCAGCTGCAGGGAATCTTCGGAATCCTGATGTCCGCCCTGATCCTGCCGGTATTCGTGTCCGTCCACAGCATCGTGTCGTGGGACTTCGCAGCGTCCGTGGTGCCGGCGTGGCACGTGACGGTCTACGCGCCGTACTTCGTCATCGGCGCCGTCCACTCCGGCGTGTCCATGGTGCTGACGCTCATGGCCTTCATGCGCTGGATCTTTAAACTTGAAAACTTCATCTGGGAAGACCACTTTGACGCTGTCGGCCGGCTGCTGATCTTCATCGCGACCGCCTGGCTGTTCTTCTTCTTCCTGGACTTCGCCTTCTCGTTCTACACACGGGAGGAACAGGAGATCGCGGTGATGGAGCGTCGGCTGCTTGAGTGGCCGTTCAACGCCATCACAATCATCATGGTGATGACCTCATACGTGATACCGATACCGTTATGGTTGAACCGGAAGGTCCGCCGGAACATCGCCTTGATGTTCTGGACGTCGATCCTGGTCAACATTGGTATGTGGCTGGAGAGGTTCTTCCTCATTATCCCGGCCATTGAACGGAAACAGGAGCTCACATTCTTATGGGCGAACTATGTCCCGAGCCTGACGGAGAGCGTTATTGTTCTTGCGTCGTTCGGAATGGTGGCAATGCTGCTCATCATATTCGCCAAGCTGGTGCCGTTAGTGCCGGCGTGGGAGCAAAAGGAGGGGCAAGTCTTCCGATCCGAGGTTCAAATCGGTGAGGTGACGGTGCCCGCGATCGTACGGGAATCAGAGGAGCCGCGGGCCTGGTAGCCCGTGCATTGGGAGCGGAAGCAATGGCAAACCAGAGTGTTCTCGGCTTGTACGAAAACGCGGACACCGCCGCGGAAGGAGCACGCAACCTGCGTGCGGCCGGATTCACCAGTGACGATTACGAGGTGATGACCGGCAATCCGTATCCGGAGGGCGCGTTCGGAGAGCATGTGAAGAAGAACAAGCTCTTTCGATTCTCCCTGTTCGGTGGGTTTATCGGCTTCATCACCGCTTTCCTCTTCGTGTTTGCGACGCAGACGGCATTCCCGCTCGTGACGGGAGGCAAGCCCATCCTCGCGATTCCGGCAAGCATGATCATCATGTACGAGTTCACGCTGTTGGTTGCGATGATCTTCACGGTCATCGGCGTGATTTTCGAGAGCCGCCTGCCCCGCCCCGGCGGCGCGGGTCCTCTATACGACGCGCGAATCACGCTCGGCTACATCGGCCTGCTGGTCACGGTAGACCAGGAGAGAATTGGAAACGCGCAGCAGGCCCTACAGAGCGGCGGCGCAGAAGCAGTCATCAACGAGCCTGCATAGATGCAGGAAAGAAACACAAGAGAGTAGAGACGGCGGATAGACGCAGTGATGCAGAGAGCGCACAAGAAATTGGGTTTGCCTGGGCGACGACCGGCCGTAATGGTGCTCGCGCTTGTCGCGGTCGCCGTTATCGCGCTCACCGGCTGCTCGACGGGCGCCTATCCGGTGGACTTCTTCCAGGAGATGCACTACTCGCCTGCCGTACGCAAGCAGGAAGGGCCCTCGATGTCCGTGAGGCCCGGCACTGTAGCGTTCAACAGCGGCGGCGCGCCGGAGGAGCAGTTGAACGCGGACCTGCGCCTTGAGCACTTCGACCTGATGCCGGATGATGAGCTAAATGGCGTCGAAGGCAACCCGATCGTTGTTACGCCCGATGTTCTTGAATATGGCAGTTTCCTCTTCCAGCGGAACTGCTCCATGTGCCACGGGGCGGCAGGGGACGGCGAGGGCCTGTTGCAGGTCACCATCGCGTTCGAGGCCGCCGGCGTGGAAGTACCGAAGAACCTGACGGAAGACGATACGCAGGCTCGGACGGCCGGCGATCTCTATCGAATCATCAGCCGTGGCAATGGCGATTTCCCGGCACCGGCGTGGGCGGAAAACCCTTCGGCGTGGGAGGGCTCGACAAACATGCCGCGCTTCGCGCAGCTGCTCTCACCCGCTGAGCGCTGGATGCTGGTGGCTCATATCCGCACGCTTGAGGAGTAAGGGGCCCCGCCTGCGCTAGCTTACGTTAGCGCTGGTGATCAACAATGGGCGTCTCGGACACTAGGCGCGGGTGGTCACACATACGAAGTCGCGCCGGAACCAGGCGTTGACTCTCAGGGTCTGCCTCGAGCGCGACGCCCATCAGTGAATGTTTTCCTAACACAGGCGTAATAGCGTCTGGGCTGAAAACGACCAGCATGGGCCCCGAATTGTCGTCCAACGTTAGGCGCGCGAAACCGATTCCTCTGCGTTCGTATTCACCGGAGGGCATTTCGAAGACATCGCTATCCTCCTCATCAATGCCAAGTTTGCGCAAGAGGGCAGCGGGAATTTGGGCAAACATTCTGTCCGTATCGACAAGACCATCAATTTCCCGCTGTTCGCCACCCATCATGTGTCCGATGCTAAAACGAACCTCAAAGACTGCCATACAACACCCACGCTCTGTACAAAAGTAATGCCTATCACATACCCCGTGCAGAGAGGTTGGTTGCGATCTCCTGCTGCAGTTCCGCCAGGGCTGAGGAGATTTCTACGGGGTAGGTTGCTGCGCCTGTGAGTGCTTTGACGTCCTCCGGAAGGGCGGCGAAGCCCCGTTGGAAAAGCTCGCGGGACTCGTCAAGCGTGGGGTGGGGCCGCAGGGCGCGGCCGTCTTGCATGATGTCTTCCAGCAGTGGAGTGGAACCATCCGGCGGCGGTTCATCCGCCATAGCGATCACATCACGAGCGTAGCCGTCGTTCTCGTCCGCGTATCGGTAGATCTGTTTGCGGCCCGGCAGGGTCTCCTTGCCGACGCTGAGCTTGAGTACGGGCTCTCCGGCGTATTCGACGAGCTTGTAAACAGAGTCCGTCCACGGGGCGTCGGCTGAAGAGCCAATACGCGTGCCGACGCCGAATCCGGCGATGGGCGCGCTGTCACGCAACAGGCCGTCGATGACAAACTCATCCAGTTCGCCGCTTGCGACGATGTCCACTTCTTCCAGACCAGCCCCGTCCAGCATGGCGCGCACACGGCGTGAGAGGTTGAGCAGGTCGCCGCTGTCGAGTCGCACCGCGCCCAACCTGTGACCGACCTCTTTCATCTCGAGCGCGACGGTGATAGCGTTGCGCGCGCCTTCGATGGGGTCGTAGGTGTCGATCAGGAACGTTGAGGCGTCCGGGAAGGAGCGGGCAAAGGCGCGAAAGGCATCAAGCTCCGTTGGAAAAGACCCGACGAATGAGTGGGCCATGGTGCCCATGGGGCTAATGCCGTGTTGGGCGGCGGCGAGGACGTTGCCCGTTCCGGCGAAGCCGGTCATGGAACCAACGCGCGCCATCTGCCCGGCAGCATCAATCCCCGGAGCGCGGCGTGAACCGTAGTACGTGACCGGCCGGCCACGGGCGGCGTGCATGACGCGGGCGGCCTTGGTGGCAAGCATCGTTTGCAGGCTGATTCGGTTGATGACGTAGTTCTCGAGAATCTGGCACTCGATGACGGGCCCGGATATTTCCATGACCGGCTCATCAGCGAAAAATATTTCTCCCTCGCGCATCGCGCGGACGCTGCCTGTGAAACGCAGATCCGCCAGGAACTCCAGGAAGCCGCCGTCAAAGCGTCCGAGTGAGCCGAGATAGGCGATGTCCGCATCTGTGAATCGGAAATCGGTTAGATAGTCGAGGATGTCATGGACGCCCGCGAGCACGAAGTAGGATCGGTTGGGCGGGAAGCGCCTGATGAAGAGGCTGAATGTTGCATCGTGAGCGTTGCCGCTCTGCCACCATGCCTGTGACATGGTGAGCTCATAGAGAGCCGTGAAGATGGCGAGGCTGTGGCCGGACGAATCAAGCGCGCCACGAGGGGACATTGCTCCACCTGACCGCGCCGCCATGTTCATGTCCTCAGGCCTCCCGCAGGCTTGTCTTAACGATGATGGTGGCGTGATACCGACCTACGTTCGCGATGGCTACGCCGGGAATACGATGACGCAACGCCCGCGTGTGCCTCCAGCTTCAAGCCGCTCGTGAGCGGCTGCGGCCTCGTCCGGCGCATATGTGGCGGCGACCCGCAGAGTGATAGTACCGTCTTCTGCCTGTTCGCGCAGTTGCCCGAGGAGGTCCGCGCGGTGGTCGTAGCTCGTCACTAACGTGCGATGGAAAACGATGCCGCGCTCACCCGTACCGCGCCAGCCACGCACGGATGCGAACCCACCGCCGTCTCGAACAGCCGCCACCACGAGCTCGGACTGCACCGACCCGTCTGCAAGGCCGTCGACGCCGTCCGGGGCGGCATCACGGATGCGCGTGGCGACATTGTCGCCGCGACGCACGACCACATCAGCACCGAGATCTCTAACGAGTTGTTCGTCCGCCTCGGATGCGTCGGCAATGACGCGCAACCCTTCGGCCTTTGCGAGCTGGATGACGTACCCGCCGTAGCAGCCCGCCGCGCCAGTCACCGCGATGGTCTGTCCTGGGCGGAGTGCGAGCTGGTCGAGCGATTGGCGCGCGGTAAGACCGTTCATCGGCAGGGTGCATGCCTCGATATGCGTGGATTCAGCCGGGGCGCGGACGACGGAGTCCGCCGCGAGCACGATGCTCTCACGGTACGCGCCATGGCTGGCATTCGGCACGACCATCGCCATGACCGAGTCGCCCACTGCGAGGTCTGTGTCAGTACCCGATCCAACCTCATCGATGACGCCGGCGAGGTCCATGCCGGGAACGTAGGGCGGCGGAACATCGGCCAGCATGGCGGCGCGCGAGCCGTTGCGAAGCCCGGTGTCGGTGGGGTTTACCGCAGCAGCGTGAACGCGAATACGTACCTCGCCGGTCCCGGCGTGCACCTCTGGAAGGTCAACAATCTGCAGGACCTCCGGTCCCCCGAACCCGATCACTCCTACCCCACGCATAAATGCAGCCCCCTCGGTCGTGTTAACGTGGCGCGCGTGGCGCGGCGCTCCGCGAGCGGCAGTAGACCTGCCGGCTCGCGCGATTGCCTACGACTCGGACTCAGGCTTCGGCTCTGCCAGCGAGCCGAAATAGACGATAGAGTTGAACGAGACGACGACAGTGAATCCTATAAGGAAGCCGGTCACGACATCCGCGCCGGCCTCAAGTGAACTGAACATGTACTGTCGGATTAGAATGGTAACGAGCATTGTGCCAACGAGGAGGCTCACATCGGCGGCGAGCAACCGGAGCTTGGCTTCAAGGCTCGGAATGAAGAAGCGGTACATCGCGTTGAGATAACTCACCCGTGCAGACCTCGTTGAAATTAGATTGGTTCCGGCGGCGTGTTTCACGCACGTCGATGATACGCGCGCAGCTTGAATACGGTCAAGATGAAGTAGGCCGCGCGTGAGGCGCTTCATTGGTCTGAGCGGGGCTCTGCTGTTGATTGTGACGGCGGTTTTTGCGGGGGCGTGCGGGGAGCCGACAACGCCGGTTTCCAGCCCAATGCCCGAGCGTCCGGAAGGGGCGCCGTTCTCTGTGTCGTCGCCAACGGCAACAGTTGAGGGCTCGCAGGCGCCAACGCCGCGGCCGACGTTCAACACTGTTGCGACACTGAATGACGAGCGGCTGCGGGAGTCGCTTATAGCGGCGCTTCATCAGCGGCCTGACGTATCGACAGGATCGTCGATTACGGACTTCCTCGCGCCGGGCGTGGACCTCATTCGCCTAACGAGGGATCCGCGCTATGCGCCGTTCCTGGTCGATATGCTGAACGTGTTTCCCTATGGGCAGATCTACAGGACACACCTTCTTGATACGCTTCGCGACCTGACCGGAGAGGATATCTTCGCGCAGGACGGTTTTCCGTGGCTCCAATGGGTTGGGGACCACCCGGAGTACGATGCGCCGCCGTCGGTCTATCCCTGGTGGAAGGGCGAGATTCTCAAGACGCTGGATGAACGGTTCCGTGAGTTCCTGCCAGAGGACGGAGTGGCGCACACGATCCGGCTGGAGGAGGTGGTGTGGGGCGGGGTCGTCGTGGATGGCATCCCGTCGCTGGACAACCCCGCCGTCATTCGGGCTCATGAGGCACGCTACCTTGAGTCGGATGAGCAGGTGTTCGGCGTGTTCTTGAACGGCGAGGCACGGGCGTACCCGCTTCGGATCATGAATTGGCACGAGATGACGAACGACGTGGTGGGTGGGCAGCCGTTCGCGCTGGCGTATTGCACGTTGTGCGGCTCCGGCATCCTGTACGACACGCGGCGGGGCGATGGACAGGGTCCGTACATCTTTGGGTCGTCTGGGCTGCTGTATCGGTCTAACAAGCTCATGTATGACGCCGACACTAACAGCTTGTGGAACCAATTCACGGGGATTCCCGTTGTTGGGGAGCTCGTCGGTGAGGATATCGAACTGCCCATCCTGCCGGTGACGTTGACGACATGGGGGGAGTGGAATAGTCAACATCCCGATACGACGGTGCTATCGCTCGATACCGGGCATGAGCGGCCGTATGAGAAACCCGGGACGCCGGGCGCGGCCTATTATGACTATTTCTCCAGCCCGAGCCTGATGTTCCCCGGCGGTCCCGGAGCGAATGATGTGCAACTGCGGCCAAAGGACCAGGTGTTTGTGGCGATCCTGGACAGCGGGGAGAGCAAGGCGTATCCGCTTGAAATCCTCGAAAGATTGGGCGCGATGGCCGTGCTCAATGACTCGGTGAGCGAGGTTCCCATCGGCGTAGTGACGGACGCGGGTGGAGGGGTGCAAGCGTTTCTGCGGGAGAATCGGACGTTCGAGTTGGCGTCGGACGGCAGGCTGATTGATTCACAGGGCGGGGACTGGCGTGTGACGCCGGAGGGCCTTAGCGGTCCTAACGGAGAGTTCGCCGCCCGTGTTTCCGGCCATGTCGCGTTCTGGTTCGGCTATGCGTCCTTCAGGCCGGGCGGGGAGCTGTATACGGGGTGAGGGGGAGCTTCAGATGCTGCCGCTCGTTTCAGCGTCATACTTGCTGCTTGGCGTCTAGTCTGATTTGGTCTTGTCCAACTGCTGGCGGATGTGCTCGCGCAGCGCTTCGTTGATACGTGTCTGGTAGCCGCGGCCATCCTCAGACTGGGCTTTGAACCAGGCAATAATGCCCGCGTCCAGCCGCAACGTTACCTGCTTCTTGATGACGCGGTACTTGTAGAACATGCCCCGCTGGGCACCAGTCCAGTCGGTAGTCTCGGGAATGTCGCTAAAGTCGATGTCTTCGTCCGGCAAGTCTTTGATTGCCGCAACCTCCTCTCGGACGAAACGGGGCACGGGTTGTTTATCCTTCTTCATATTTCCTCCGTTCAATTGGAGTGGCGCGCCGGGCGCTGATGATACGCCCCACCCACATTCCCGTGGCTGGCTCTTCTACCGGTGACGTATGCACAACCAGGGTCAACATGCCAGCGACCATTCCAACGGTTCGCCACCGGCGTTCATACAGGAATGGATCTTCAGTCGATGTTGCGAGGGGGTCATCAAAGATCGTTGTTGCCGACGCCAGACTAAGTCCATGTCGCTGCCGGTTCGCCTCGTCCTTCTCAGGGTCCCACTCCCATATGATTGATTCGTCCATTCTGTCACTACATAAGGATAACTACAATATTGTCGTTACGCAAACAGGTGACGCGGACTGCTCAGCGGCTAAGCGCAATCTGCAAGTGCACTCTCAATCTCTTCGCGGGCGCCGGCGTCCGTCTCTTGCTCAGCCACCTCTCTGAGGGCTGCAGCGGCCTCCCCTGTCCCGATGCGCCCGAGAGCCCAGGCGGCGTGGCCGCGGACTATGGGGGACGAGTCATCTCGCAGGACGCGAGCTAAAGCTGGCACTGTTGACGGGTCGGCGATGTTGCCGAGGGCGATACAGACGTTGCGGCGCATGCCCTCCGGTTTGGCGCGCAGCACGGCGCTCTGCCTGAATCGCTCACGGAAGCCGTCGTCATCCAGTTCCAGCAGTTCGACGAGCTCCGGGCGGGCGCGATTGTCCGCGTCACGTGTCAATTCCGTATAGGCCTTTCCAACCTGCGCCTTGCGATTGACGGGGCAGACGTCCTGGCATATGTCGCAGCCGAAAATCCAGTCGCCAATGAGGGGTCGCAGTTCGCGCGGTATCGGGCCGCGATTCTCGATGGTGAGATACGAGATGCATTTGCTGTTGTCGAGCACATAGGGCGCGACGATTGCTCCGGTTGGGCAGGCATCGACACAGATGTTGCAGGCTCCGCACGTCTTCTTGAGCGGCTCATCCGGCACGAGATCGAGTGTCGTGATGATCTGCGCCAAAAGCATCCAGGAGCCCTGCGAGGTCAGTATGTTTGTATTCTTGCCGAACCAGCCAACGCCTGCCCGCTCCGCCACGGCGCGGTCGAGCATCGGGCCCGTGTCCGTGTACCAGCGTGTGCCGATGTCCTCTACGCCGGTGATCTCCGGCAGCGACTCGATGAATGCTCGCACCTTGCGGGCAAAGATACGGTGATAGTCCTCGCCCCACGCGTAGCGGGCTATGCGGCCACGGGGCGCGTTGTCCGGCGCCTCGGCGTCGCCCTCATGGTGGTGGCTGAGCGCGAGGGAAATGATGGAGCGGGCGTTTGGCAGCATGGTGGCCGGATCCATGCCGCGCTCCACGCGCTCCTCCGTGAACCACGGCAGGCCGTCCATGAGTCCGTCGCCGACGCGCTCTTTCGCCGTTTCTCCGCGCTCACGAAACACATCCGCGGACGTAATGCCGACGACGTCAAAGCCGGCCTGCAAGGCGGCATCCTTGACGGCCTGAGCCAGCGTCTCCGTGTGACTGCTACGATTCATACGTGATTGTTGCACGAATCTCTATCTACGCCACGCTGACACCCAACCGCTGACCGGAGCACGCCTTGGTCACTGTCAATCCCAGCGCCCGTATCTTCATGGTCAATGTGGGAGTGAACGCCTCTCATGGCGCGCTCTGCAGCCCCGTCTTCCCTGACGGCACGTTTGAGTTCTTGCCCATCCCGGAGGAGAGAAGGCTGTGGTCGCCAACGCTGCCCGCGTATCCCAAACTCGCCGCCTATAACGACCCCGACAAGACGCTGGCGGACTACGCCCCGGTCTCGCGCTGGAACGATCGCCTACATGATGATCCGGAGTTCCGCACGTTCACCTATGGCGATGATCCTCGGAGAACTGGGCGCGGCGCAGGACTGAAGCCATGCGGTCCCGGCGACTACATCGTGTTCCTGGCACGGCTGGTTGGGCATGACGGTGAGGATCGATTTGTGGGGCCGTCGGGTTTCTACCTGATTGGGTTCTTTCGTGTTGCGGACGTGCTTCGGGACGTGGAGACGTATCCGATGGGGCGGGATTTTACCGTGTTCGGCGCGAACGCGCACATACGCCGGGCTGCCTATCACTCTCGGGCGCTGGACAAGTTCTGGGTGTGGAAAGGCGACCCGGAGGCGTCGCTGAGGCTGCCCATCGCCGTGCCGTTCGACCGTTCGTTGGCAGAGTCGACGCTCCTGAATGCTCGCGGCCACCCGTGGATGTGGAAACCGCACCGCAGTGAATTACAGACAATCGGCTCCTACACGCGCTCCGGCAGGCTTGTCATTGATCCCTCGTCGGCGGGAGGCCTAGAACGCGCTCAGAGGCTGTGGGAGGCGGTGACGGAGCGGAATATAGATGTAGAGATTAGTTAGGTTGCTCGCTCTATACTTAAGACGAATACGCCATGACCAGTGACTTTACTCCGTTTTCTGTGCGCGCTCCTGCCTCGACGGCGAATTTTGGCTCTGCCTTTGACGCCGTCGGGATGGCGCTTGATCTGTGGCTCGACCTCCGCGTTGAATCCGCGGACGTCAACCGCTTCGAGATACGAGGCGAAGGCGAGAACGAGATCTCCGGCCCCGCTAACTCCAATCTCATCTTTCGCGCCGCCTATATCGGCGCCGCGGGCCTTGGCATTACCCTGCCTCCACTGCGTATAACGGCATCCAACTCCATCCCGTTGGCGCGGGGACTGGGAAGCAGTGCAGCTGCGTGCGCGGCGGGCCTGCTCATTGCCAATACGGTTGCCGGACGTGAGCGAGACATGGACGGCATGATTACCGATGCTGCCAGGATCGAGGGACATCCTGACAATGCCGCACCTGCTCTGCTGGGAGGAGTGTGCGTCGCCGTTGCTTCGGAGGGCGGGGCCCCGGTTGCCCGCCAACTGGCATTCCCGGACAATCTTGACTGCATCGCGTTTATTCCTGATCACACGCTCTCAACCGCAGAGGCCCGATCCGCCCTCCCTCCGCAGGTTCCCTTTGGGGATGCGGCTTTCAACGTTGCGCGGACGGCTCTGCTTATCCATGCGTTCACAACGCGTCACTGGGCGGACATGGCATTGGCAACCGAGGACAGGCTGCATCAGCCATATCGTGCAGAGCTTGTGCCCTGGCTCGCTCCCCTTACCCAAGCAGCCAAGCAGGCAGGGGCATATACGGCGTTCCTCTCCGGCGCGGGGCCGACCATCATGGCAATGAGTTCGCCGAGAAACTCTGAAGCCGTCGCCGACGCGATGGCCGAGTCCGGGCGGAAGTTAAATATCCCAGGTCGAGCGCTCGTCCTTTCTCCGTCAGGTCGTGGCGCGCATATCGTCTCGGAGCCTTAATCGGTGCTCAGGGTCCAGAAATACGGTGGGAGTTCCGTCGCCTCCGCCGACCACATCAAGCGTGTTGCGTCACGAGTGGCGAGAGAGCGGCAGGACGGTGATGATCTCGTCATCGTCGTGTCCGCCATGGGGCAAACAACCAACCAGCTAATCGAGCTGAGCCGTAGCATCTCGCATAATCCCGCGCCGCGCGAGATGGACCTTCTTCTATCCACCGGCGAACTCATCTCCGGCGCGTTGTTGGCCATGGCGCTGCGCGATCTTGGTCATGGCGCGGTCAGCCTGAGTGGGTTCCAGGCGGGTATCCGCACGGACACGGATTTTTCACGGGCTCGCATCACGCAGATTGAGCCCAAGCGACTGCAGGATGAGATAGGGCGCGGCAACATCGTCATCGTCGCGGGATTCCAGGGCACGACGGATGATTTTGAGGTCACGACATTGGGGCGGGGTGGATCGGACACGACGGCCGTTGCCCTGGCTGCCGAACTCCGCGCACCAGTGTGCGAGATCTACACGGACGTGGACGGCATCTACACGGCGGATCCCCGGATCGTCCCGGATGCCCGCCGCCTTATCGACATCAACTACGATGAGATGCTGGAGATGGCGAGTGAAGGCGCGCGCGTTATGCACAATCGCGCCGTCGAGCTTGGTTGGGTCTACGACGTGCCCATCCTCGTGGCCTCAAGTCTGCTGGATGACCCCGGCGGCACCCGCATACACGGAGGAGAACTCATGGAGAATCGGAACAAGGTTCGCGGCATCGCGCATGACGCCGGCATCGCGCGCGTCACGCTGCTGGGCGTGCCGGACCGCCCCGGCATCGCCGCGCAGGTCTTCTCCCCGCTTGCCGACGCTGGTATCAGCGTCGATATTATCGTGCAGAATGCCGGTCAGCACGGCCTTAGCGACCTCTCATTCACCGTGACGCGGGGCGACCTGGAGGAGACCATTGAGCGGACCCGCGCCATACAGGCCGAGCTTGGCGCGGCGGACGTGACGGCGGACGACCATCTTGCCAAGGTCAGCATCGTCGGCGCGGGCCTAACGAACTCTCCCGGCTACGCGGGCGCGATGTTCCGCGCGCTGCGGGACGCCAACGTCAATATTGAGATGATTACGACGGCTGAGATCAGCCTGACGTGCGTCGTTCACCAAGACCACGTGGAGGACGCCGTCCGCGCCCTGCACCGGGCGTTCAGCCTCGAAACACCGGACGACATCCCGGTCTAGGGTGATGCGAGGCGTCCCGTGACTGAAGCGGCCGCGCCCTCGCTGTCCGTCATCATCCCCGCCTACAACGAGGAGGCACGGCTTCCCGACGCCCTCGACGAGGTGACCGCTTACCTGGATGCTCACTATCCGGATGCCGAGCTGATTATCGCGAGTGACGGCAGCACGGATGGCACGGAGTCCATCACGCGGGATTTCGCCGAAAAATCGCCCCGCGTTCGCCTTCTTTCTTTGCCCCATCGGGGCAAGGGTCACGCCGTCAAACAGGGGATGCTGGAGGCGACGGGCACGGTGCGTCTGTTCATGGATGTTGACCTGGCAGTGCCTGTGGAGTTGATCGCCCCCTTTGTGGAGGCGATTCAGAACGCCGACGTGGTGATTGGGTCGCGATCCATGGAGGGAGCCGAACGGAGCGGGGAGCCGCTGTCACGGCGCATCGGTGGGCGAATCGTTGGCCGGGCGACACGACTCATTCTCGGCCTATCCGTGTCAGACACGCAGTGCGGGTTCAAGGCGTTTCGGGCAGAGGCGGCGGAACTGCTATTTGATGGGCAACGTGTGGACGGCTTCGCGTTCGATGCGGAGATTCTGTACCTGGCTCGGAGGTGGGGGATGCGGGTGGCGGAGCTGCCTGTCACATGGAGATATGGCGAGATGAGCACCGTGCGCCTCCACCACGGCCCGCAGACGCTGGCGGAAATCGTCAAGATTCGACTGCGTGGAATGCCCAAGCATATTGCGATGTTAGGGCGAAGGGAATGAGACCGATTCTCCCCGTTTGCTTGACAGTTGGTAGACAATAGTTTTGGACTGAGTTCGAAAAATGCCGTCCAATAGCGCGGGGAGGCGGCAGGGACGAACTGCAGCAGGCGGCGGCTCATCACGCTGAGCATCCGGGTTGGTCGTTCAATGGCGGCCGGTTCGTGCCTCAACGTGTAGAGGGGCAGGTGTGGAACGCTCCTCAAGCCGCCTGGCCTGCCTGTTGTCCGTTGTGCGTCTTGTCCCCGCGCTGAGTTGCGCATCGAGAAGGGACAGCCGTACCCGGGAAGGCAGGACATCCACCATGGCGACCACACAAATCGATGAACGCGCCCAAGCCCGTGAAGTAAAGGCCCAAACCGACGCAGGTATTGCGGCGGCGTTGGCCCAGGATTGGGGAAAGGCCGTTGAGGCCAACAGGGCTGTCCTGCAGATCGCGCCCAACAATATCGAGGCGTTGAACCGACTGACGAAGGCACTTCTTGAACTCGGTGAGCTTGCGGAGGCGCGAGACGCCGTGGACTGCGCGCTTAAACTTGATTCGTCAAACACAATCGCCCGCCGCAACAGGGACCGGCTGGAACGCGCGGAGGCAACGGCTGAGACCACCACATCTGCGCCCGCTCCTGCCGGTCAGGGGAAGGTGGGCGAGGCGGTGGCTGAGTATGCGACGGGAGGCGCGGTGCAAGCCGATGCGCCGAATCGGAACGTCTTTTCAGCGCACCTGCTGATGAGTGAGACGGGCAAGAGCACGATCGCGACACTGATTGATGCGACGGACCGCACGGCAGTAGGGCATTTGAGCAGCGGCGAGGCCCTGACGCTGAGTCGGGAGGACAACAGGCTGCTGGTGCATTCAAGCCGCGGGGAGCCCGTCGGCCGCGTTCATCCTCGTCTTGCCCAGCGGATTTTTTCGCTCATGGACGCCGGCAATCGCTATGAGGCTGCGTTCTTGCGGGATCATCCTGCGCAGGGCGTTCAGGCAATCATCGGCGAGGTCTATCAGCATCCGTCGCAAGAAGGGCGGCCATCATTCCCGCCGTCAGGCGCATCCGATTTCCGGGGTTATGTTCGCAACAACCATGAGTTGGTGGACAGTGGTCTCGGCGGACCGCCCGCGCGAGATATCTCCGACGACGAGGCCGAACCACCGGCGTTCGATGCCCTGGTGCGCGCGCATGATCGCGGCGAGCTGGGACGGTCGAACGGCGCGTCAGCGGACGATCTCGGCTAGGCGCGACGCCCCATTCCTGCTCCTAGCTCTGCAGTTCAGGCCGGTCGGCTATAGCTCGGCTGATACCCGATTACCCAAGGTCTATTCTTGTGACTAGCCGCGCGCGAACGTGCGTGCTAGGCTTCATGTGACACACGCCTGTTGACACAGGAACCGGCCATCCGAAACAGAAAGGACCTCAACTTGGAAACCGTCATCGGTCTGGTAGCGGGGGCAATCGTTGTGGGTTTGGCGGCGTGGCTGATACAGGAATTCAGGTGGAGGCAGAAGAATGCTGAACTACGAGGCCAACTCACGCGTGCGGTAGACGCGGAACAGTTGATGCAGGTGACCGAACAGCGCATGGGCACGGCATTTCAAGCTGCCGCGGCTCCGGTTATGAAGCAGAGCATGGAGCAATTCCTCGTCTCAGCCACCGACAGCTTCAGCCAAAGCCGGAGGTCTTTCGAAGAGTTGGTGAAGCCACTGCGGGAGAACTACGAGAAACTCAACCCGAATATTGAGTCGCTAATGCGGCAGAACATCTCCATTGCTGAGGCAACCCGGGGCTTGAGAGACGCACTGAGCGACAATCGGCAAGTGGGCGCGTGGGGAGAGATCCAGTTGAGGCGCATCATCGAGCTGGCCAACATGGTCGACTATTGCGATTTCTCTGAGCAGACAACCGTGGACGGCGGCAGCGGGCGACCAGATGTTACTGTGCGTCTACCCGAGAATCGGGCAATCGTTATCGACTCAAAGGCAAGCGCGGCAGCATATCTTGAGGCGCAAGAGGCTGAGACCGACGATGAGGCCGAAGAGGCATTGGTGCGTCATGCCGGCGCCCTCCGTTCCAAGGTGGATGACCTGGCAAGAAAGGACTACGGCAAGCAGGTCGCCGGGTCCCTCGACTTTGTCGTGATGTTTGTGCCCGGAGACCAGTTTCTCGCTGAGGCGCTTCGCGCCCGGAACGACCTGATCGAATACGCCATGAGCAGGCGTATTGCCATCGCGACGCCAAGCACGCTTATCTCCCTCCTGTGGGCCGTCGCCAACGGCTGGGAGCGGCACAGCCTTGAGCAGAATGCGGAGGAGATACGCAAGGCTGGAGAGGAAATGCACGGTCGCTTGCTAACATTCATGAATCACTACTCACGGACCGGGAATCAACTCAGGCAGGCCGTCGACTCATTCAATGCTTCGGTCGGTTCGTTCGATACCCGTGTCATCCCGCAGGCACAGAGATTTGCCCAGCTGCGAGGGCAAGACCCGGAAGTTTTCGCCGGGCCGCCGCAGATTGAAGCGGAGCCGCGAGATTCGAGATATACAGGCGCTGCTGTTACAGCCGGCGACGACGAAAACGAAACCTCCTAGCCGCCGTGCTACGCTTGAGGCGGTATGGCTCAGGTTGGAATCACATCTCAAGTGGCGGCGGCGCAGGACGGCGCGGGAGCGACGAACGCTAAACCCGTCGTAGCGCAGAATCTCATCAAGAAATTCGGCGAACTCGTCGCTGTGCGCGGCATCGACTTCGAGGTGCGTTCCGGCGAGTGCTTTGGCTTTCTTGGCCCGAATGGCGCGGGCAAGACGAGCACCATGCGCATGATTACCTGCGCCTCGCCTGTTACATCCGGTAGCCTCCTGGTAAATGGCATGCCTGTGCAAACGGAGGCGCGGGCAGTCAAGTCCATCATCGGCGTCGTGCCGCAGGGCGACAATCTGGACGATGAGATCTCCGTGATCGACAACCTGCGACTCTACGCGGGTTACTTTGGCATCGGCAGAGCGGAGGCCAATACCCGCGCGAGGACCGCGCTGGAACTCTTTCAACTTGCGGACCGCGCAAACTCAAAGGTTGATGAACTCTCCGGCGGCATGAAGCGTCGGCTGCTGATTGCCCGAGGGCTCATCAATGAGCCGTCCATCATCGTTTTGGACGAGCCGACCACGGGTCTGGACCCACAGGCGCGGCACCTGGTGTGGCGCACGCTGCGCCGCCTCAAGGACCAGGGCGTGACGATGCTGCTGACCACCCACTACATGGACGAGGCGGCAACGTTGTGTGATCGGCTCATCGTGATGCACGAAGGACGAATCCTGGCGGAGGGAACGCCATTGGAGCTCATCCGGCGCATTGCGGGCGAGACGGTCATTGAGGCGCACTCATTGGACGTCGCCGCGCTTGATCGCATCGCCGAACATCTCCGTGATGCCGGCGCGGAAATCGAGCAGACGCCGGACACGGTGCACGCGTTCGGTCTCAACGGCACTGATGTTACTGAATCCAACGTGCAGGGCGCTCAGATCTATTCCCGTCCCGCCAACCTCGAAGACGTTTTCTTGCGCCTCACCGGTCGCGGCCTGGAAGAATAATCATGCTATTGACGCCTGAACGTGTACCGTTCGGCTTCCGCGTATGGAGGCGGAACTGGACGGTTTTCAAGAAATTCGCGATGGCGGAGGTGGGGCCGCTGTTCGTGGAGCCGCTGGTCGTGCTGGGCGCAATGGGGATTGGCTTGGGCGCGTACGTTTCGTTGAGCGGCGATGAGAGCTATGTGCAGTTCATCGGGCCGGGCATCGTCGGCGGATATTCACTCTTCGCGGCGTTCTTTGAATGCACGTACGGTTCCTATACACGCATGGCCATACGAGGCCTGTACGAGGCCATGATTGCTACGCCGTTGTCCATTGAGGACGTCATTACCGGCGAGGTCTTATGGGGCGCAACACGGTCAGTATTCAGCGCGACCGTGATCCTGTTTGTGTTGACGGTGATGGGATTCGTCGATTCACCGTTGGCTATCCTCATTCCGCCGCTCGCATTCCTTGGAGGCATCCTGTTCTCATCGATGGCGCTGTTGGTCACCGCGCATGCGCCGTCATTCTGGACGTTCAACTATGCGATCACGCTTGGTGTGATGCCGATGTATTTCTTCGGAGGCGTGTTCTTCCCGCTGGAGCGATATCCGGACGTTGTGCGGGAACTGGCATGGATCATCCCACTTACGCCGTACGTCGCCGTTATTCGTGAACTGGTTGCCGGCAGCCTATCAATGACGACCGTTTGGGGGCTTCTCTATCTCGTTGTTCTCGGCGCGGCGTTCTACTACCTTGCCGTCGCACGGATGAAGGCGCGGCTGATTCGGTAGCTGCGTTACGGCCCGCCGTATCCTTGTGGGCCGGGTGCCTGTTCGATTTGGTGGATGACGCGCGACTGGCGGTCAAAAGTCGCTTTGACCCACAAGCCCTCTTTCATCCAGTCATAGCCGCCGCGGCGAAGCGGAGCAGGATCCAGTCGGTACTGGATGCCGCTGATGATGATGACGAGTATTGAGTTGTATTTGGTTCCTGCCGAAAAGAGTCCGGACGTCGCACCCTCGATTTCCACGTCCTCAACGGCCATGCGGTCGATGCGCCCCTCAAGCGTGGCGGGTTCAAGCAGCGGTCCGGCGGGCAGGGGGACAGGGGGCGGCTCCGGTCGTGTCTTTCGAACAAGAAAGATGAGTCCGACTACAAAAAGAATCGGCAGTCCGATGAGCAGCGCGATGTACAAATTGCCCGTGAGGAAGACGATGAACAGGGCCAATATGACGATTGTGGCGAAAACCCAGGAGTTTGTCCGCATGTCAGTCCCTATCCCCGCGCCTGCCTGTGCGAGTCCGCGCGTCGAGCCTACACGCTATAGTTGCACTAATGCTTGAAACCGACACCCCCGGTATTGCCGAACGCGAGGCATCTCCATATCGATTCGTCATCTATGGGCTCGTTGTCCTCATGCACCTCATGCTGGGGATCGCGTTTCTTGCCCCGGCGTCCGTTCTTCCGCTCATCACGGAGTCCTGGGACCTTAGCAAATCTCAAGGCGGCTTTGTTGTCACGAGCATAACGCTCGTGTTCACAGCCGGGACCATCCCAGCCGCAATCCTTCTTGCACGATGGAACATTCGCGCAGTGTACGGCATCGGCTGGGCTCTACTGGGAATCACGGCGCTCACGCCGTTCCTATCGGGATTCTGGTGGTTTATCGCCCTGCGCTCGGTGCAGGGAATCGGAGCCGCCGCCATCACACCCTTAACGGCCTCGATCCTTATGCGATGGGCGCCGCCTCGGGAAGTTCCTATTGCGAACGCCGTTGCTCTCGCCTCTATAACCGTGGGTCTGGCGGTGGCGCAGTACCTTGGTCCGGTGTTGGCAAGCTGGATCACTTGGGAGTGGGCCATTGCCATAGAGGGATTCATCGCAGCGGCCGCTGCAATCTTGTTCGTGGTTCTTTGGCGTGAACGAGAGCCGTTGGGTGGCGTGCCGCCCGAGCCGGTGAAGATTGGCGCTATCCTGAGCGTTTTCCGGCGGCGAGAAACGTGGCTAATGTCTTTTGCCGTTGTTGGGCCGTGGGCGCAATTCATCACGCTGAATACCTGGCTGCCCACCTTTTTCGAGGAGGAGCGCGGACTGAGCCTCGCCATGGCGGGGCTTATGGCGGGAATCTTCTCATTGGCGGGCGCGCCGGCGAACGTTATCGGAGGAGGTATTGCGACGTTCATTGGGCGCAGGCGTCCCGTTATCATCTGGTCCGGGCTGATCGTTGGCGCGGCGGGAATGACGACCATCTATGCACCCGTGGGGATATTAATGTTCACCGCAGTAATCGTGACCGGCTTCCTGCACTGGTTATATGAGCCATCGCTCTTCACCATCCCCATCGAACTGCCGGGGTCATCACCGGAGAAGGCGGGGGCAATCTGGGCGGCGATTCTGACGGCGGGCAATGCCTCAAGCTTCATCGCGCCCATCATTGCCGGTTTCATCATTGATGAGACGGGGAGCTTTGTGATCGGCATTGCGGTTATCGCAGTAACGTCATTCACCCTGTTCATCGCGGGAATTTTGTTGCCAGAGACTGGACCGGGTCGACTGAACTCGCCGCGCCCTGTGAACTAAGCGGTTCCTATCTGGAGTGCTACACTACAAGCGTTCAATCCGACCCCAAAACACATTGCCTATGGAGTTCAGTGGATGACGTCATCGTCCCGTTCGGCGCTGTTAGGGCCGACACCTGCCGCGCGCCGCTATTTTCAACAGTTCCTGGGTGAACTCGCCGAAATGACCGACGATGACATGCGGCTGGTTGCGGCAATCGAATCGATGGATCGGGCGGCGCTGTTGGCACTGGGCGACGCGGTGTACACCGCCATCAGCAACGGTGATGCTCCGCTGTCCGGAGAAGGGGTGGCTGCCGCTCTGCCTGAGGGGCTGGACGGGGCGGGCCTTCGTACCGCCCTGTACATCACCCTGATGAACACCGTCACACGGGAACTGGAGATTGAATCTCCGATTGAGGCACGGGCGGCGCAGGGCGTTTCGATCGAGGGAAATGTGTTGCCCCGCCTTGGGCATGACCACCTGGTGCTGTCCGCCCGCTTCTCACTGGATACGATCCAGGCACAGAAACCGCCCGACACATTCCAGGGAATGGTCGAACTGACTGTTGAGCGGCTGTCGTCGCTGGTGGAGTTGGCCTCGCAGGCGATGATGGGCGCAGACGTTGACCCGTTCGAGACGTTCGAACACAAGGACTGTGAGAAATGCGGGCACCTTCTGCAGCTGCACGTGGGCTTTGAGAGTTGGGACGACGTGATGGCTGAGCACAACGCATGGTGCCCGGGCAGGCGCGGGGCATGAACGCTCCGTGTGATTCTCCCCTCTGATGACCGATTCCACCGGTGTTCGCGTCACAGCCTTGTTGTTGGGGCAGGACTCTTTCAGAGATGAGCGTGGTCGGGCGCACGTCATCGGCATCTTCGACACTGTTGGAGCGCAGCAGTTCCCGATGGCGTTCCAGTTCTCCATCTATTGCCGTTTGCATGGCGAGGGTTCGCATCAGCTTATCTTGCGTGTGCTGGACCCCAACGGGATGGAGATTGTGCGAAGCGAGCCGATCACGGCGAATCTCCTGCCAGTCCAGGGCCACCAATTCTTCATGAGCATCGGCATCCAGGCTGAGAATGACGGTCTGTTCCTGGTGCAGGCGGTGGTTGACGGGAACGTGGCGCAGGAGGCGCCGCTCCTCGTCGAGGCCGGGCAGGATGAATGGCACAACGACCCGGACCCACTGCACCTGGGCGGGCCGCCGCCGTCCAACTAACCGGAGAACCGTCCCATGATTGGGATCGACACCGGCGGGACGTTCACGGATGTCATCCGCGTTGATGATGATGGCTCGATCCGGCTGATCAAGATTCCGTCCACTCCCGCAGACCCGGCCCAATCATTTCTTGCCGGTGTGCGGGAAATCGGCGGGGACGGCGACCATGGCGACGAGGTCGTTCATGGCAGCACCGTTGGCACGAACACGGTGCTTGAGCGACGCGGCGCTCGTACGGCGGTCATCACAACCCGCGGCATGGCGGACGTTATCGAGATTGGCCGGCAGGCTCGCAACGATCTCTACAGCCTGCGCGTCACTCGTCCAGTTCCCCTTGTTGCACGAGAGCTGCGTTTTGAGATCGATGAACGCGTTACCGCGGAAGGGGAGATCCTCAGAGCGCCGAACGAGGCTGAGCTTGGAGCGCTTGCTGAGTTAGTTGCCGCGTCAGGAGCGGACACGGTGGCAGTTGCGCTCCTGTTTTCCTTCCTTCGCCCGGAGCATGAACAGGCTGTTAGAGAGGCGCTGAGACGCCGCCTGCCCGCCAACTTTCCCATCTCCCTTTCAAGTGAGGTGGTGCCGGAGTTCCGCGAGTTCGAGCGAACGTCAACAACCGTGCTGAATGCCTATGTTGCGCCCGTCATGCAGTCCTATTTGTCCCGAATCGACGAGACGGTTGAATCGACAGTCCGAATCATGTCGTCCAATGGCGGCAGCATGACCATCGGACAGGCAAGCAGTTTCCCGGTAGAGACGCTCCTGAGCGGGCCGGCGGGGGGAGTTGTCGGAGCGTTCGAGGTGGCACGCGCGGCCGGCATTGACCGCATCATCACGCTGGACATGGGCGGCACTTCAACGGACGTTTCGTTGTGCGACGGCGAGGTGCAACGCACGTCTGAGGGCAGCATCGGCGGCTATCCACTGCGTGTTCCGATTGTCGACATTCACACCGTCGGGGCAGGCGGCGGGTCTCTCGCAAGCGTGGACGCGGGTGGCGCGCTGACAGTTGGGCCGGAGTCGGCAGGCGCAGACCCGGGGCCTGCCGCATATGGTCGCGGTGGCGGGCCGACCGTGACGGATGCCAATATCGTGTTGGGTCGGCTGCCAGCGGATAGACCGCTTGCGGGAAGGATGGCGCTGGACGGCACCGCGGCGCTGGCGGCGTTGACGGGCGTGGCTCAGGGGCTCGGTATCAGTCCGCAACAGGCTGCTGCGGGCGTGGTCCGCGTGGCAAACGCCAACATGGAACAGGCGCTGCGCGTCGTTTCATTGGAGCGAGGTCATGACCCGCGAGATTTTACGCTGGTGGCATTCGGCGGGGCGGGGCCGCTGCACGCCTGCGAGCTTGCAGTCGGGCTCGGCATCGGCAGCGTGCTTATTCCGCGTATGCCCGGGGCGCTGTCCGCGTGGGGGATGCTGAGTGTGGACGTCTCGCGCGACTATTCGAGGACCGCCATGGGTGATCTGTCAGACACGTCAGAGGAGGAGATTGCGCGGTTGCTGGGTGAGATTGAGCAAGACGCGCGGGGAGACCTTGAAGCAGTTGGCTTCTCTGTTGCGCAGGCGATATTTTCAGCTTCGGCAGATATCCGCTATCAGGGGCAGGGATATGAATTGTCCATTCCATTGGATGCGCCTGACGGCCTTTCGCTTGAGGAACGTTTTCACGCTGCCCACCTGCGCCGCTTCGACCACAGCCATCCCGACTGGCCGACGGAGGTTGTTACGCTGCGTCTTCGAGCAGCGATACCGACGCATCGCCCTGAGATTGAAGTCGCGGATGCGGATGGCGGGCCGGATGCGGGCCACGCGCTGCTCGGCGAGACCACGCTGATGGCGGACACCGGTGAGATCGCGTGCCCGCTCTATGACCGCGATGCGCTGCTCGTCGGCAATCTGATCGCGGGCCCCGCTGTGCTTACGCAGACGGACTGCACCACTTACGTGCCGCCGGGGTGGGTTGGCCGCGTGGATGAGCACCTGAATCTGATCCTCGAAAGGGCGTCCGCATGAGCGTTGACGCTATCTCGCTTGAGGTCTTTCGACGTCTCTTCGCGGCCATCGCTGAGGAGATGGGCGCGGTACTGGGGCGGACCGCGTGGTCGCCGAATATCAAGGAGCGCCGCGATTTCTCTTGCGCCGTCTTTGACGCGGACGGCCGCATATTGGCGCAGGCCGAGCACATTCCCGTTCATCTGGGCGCGATGCCTGCCTCAGTGCAGGCCGCAATCGAGCGGTTCGATACGTTCGCGCCCGGCGACCTCATCGCTCTCAACGACCCCTATCTCGGCGGAACACATCTGCCTGATTTGACGCTAATCTCGCCGGTATTCATTCCTGATGGCGTCGCGGATGGCGAGACCGGCGAACTCGCGGGGTTCGTGGCGACGCGTGCCCACCACGCGGATGTAGGCGGGATGGCCCCCGGTTCAATGCCTGCGTCGACGTCGATTTACCAGGAGGGATTCATCGTCCCGCCAATCAGGCTTGCGAAGGCGGGAACGCTCAATGAGGAAGCGGTCGAGCTATTCATGCGGAACGTCCGCACGCCGGACGAGCGACGCGGCGACCTGGCCGCACAGATTGCCGCCAACCGCATCGGGGAGGGACGCTACGAGGCGCTCATCGAGCGGTATGGCTGGGGGACGGTGACAGAGCACGCCGAGGCGCTCATCGACTATGCGGAACGCCTTGTGCGGGCTGCTCTACGGGACATTCCGGCAGGGCGGTACACGTTTGAGGACGATATGGAGCCGCCGGTGCCCGGAGCAGAGCGGCCTCGTATTTCAGTGGCCATCACGAGCGACGGCGACGGGTCGCTCATTGTGGACTTCACGGGCACGTCGGCGGAACAGCAGCTTAGCAATATCAACGCCGTGCGGGCCGTCACCGTTTCAGCAGTTCAGTACTGCGTGCGTTGCCTGGCCGGGCCGCGGGCTCCGGCCAATCACGGTTCGTTCGCGTCCGTGGAGGTGATTACTCCGGAAGGATCGCTGGTCAATCCGCGTCCCCCGCGCGCAGTCGCAGCCGGGAATGTGGAGACATCGCAGCGGATAGTCGACGCTGTATTTGGGGCGCTGGCAGACGTGCTGCCCGAAAAAATTCCTGCGGCCAGCCAGGGAACGATGAACAATATCACCATCGGCGGCACCGACCCACGAACAGGTCAACCCTTCGCCTACTATGAGACGCTCGCGGGCGGAGTAGGGGCGAGTCCGGACAGGCCGGGCGAATCCGCCATCCACAGCCATATGACCAATACGCTCAACACGCCGATTGAGGCGCTGGAATACCAGTATCCGTTCCGTGTACTGGAGTACGGCGTACGGCGCGGCTCCGGGGGCGAGGGACGATTCCGCGGCGGGGACGGTCTTGTCCGCACTGTGGAATTCCTGGGCGATGCGACGGTCTCTCTGCTAACGGAGCGGCGCTCACGTGGGGCGTGGGGCCTTGCGGGAGGACACGACGGGGCGCCCGGCCGCAATATGCTGCGTAGAATAGAAAGTGACCAGGTTGAGGAGTTGCCTGCGACCGTCACCATTGACGTTGCCCGCGGTGACAGGCTTACCATTGAGACGCCCGGCGGCGGTGGTTGGGGCGCGTTCGACTTAGCACCATGAACATGGAGGAGGCGGACCTGTGAGCATACGATTGCAGACGTGGCCCGGCGCCATGCTCGGCGCGCTGTTGGTGGCGGCGTTGATGATGCTGGCCGTCGCGTGCGGCACAGAAGCTGCGGATGACGCGCCTGCGGACTCGCCCACTACTGACTCATCTGCTGACGCATCGCCGGAAATCGGCAACCGTGTCGGCAATCTCGCGCCGGACTTCTCCGTCACAACCACAGACGGAGTCACTCGCTCATTGACCGATTTCAAGCAGGCCAATCAGCCTGTCGTCGTTTATTTCTTCGCAAGCTGGTGACCGTCCTGCCGGTCTGAGTTGCAGACCGCCAAGAATGTTTACCCTGACTACCAGGATGAGGTTGCTTTCATCGCGGTGGGCGTCGATCCGTCCGAGAGCGAGGATAAGATCATCTCGTACGCGGAACGGCAGGGATATCCGTGGGAGATGGCAGTCCATCACGGCGATGTGATGTCCACGTTTGGCATCAGGAGCCAGCCGTCGAAGGTATTCATTGATGGTGATGGCGTCATCACGCTGCGCCAGCTCTCTCGCACCATGGGCGAGGGTAACTGGCGCGAGGCGCTGGACGCGGTGACGGCGTAGCGTTGGCGGCGGTCGATACAATGTTGCGATTATTGCCGCGTCCCAGGTTCCTGCTAGGGACTGCCGTCGCAGTGGCTGTTGCTATCGGCATGGTCGGTGGAGTAGCGGGATGTACGGACGTTGATCTGGCTACTCCTGAGCAGCCACCTCAGCCAACACAGCCCGCCACCGCGCCGACGTCCACATCCGGTTCTGAAGGCACGTCAGAAGGCTCAAGCAGTCTCGCGACGCCGGATGAGGCGGCCTCACTTGAGAGTGACACCACGGTTGAAGGAACACTTGCGGCGGAACCCGGCGTGACGCCTCCCGCCCTGCTACCCGGAACTGCGGAGCCGACCGCTCCCGCAGTGAGAAGCGGCACAACGCCGGAGAGCGAGGGCCCGGCGCCGACTGAAGAACCTACCTCCCCAACACAGACTGAAGCCTCGCCTACCGACACGCCGGTGCCGCCCACCGATACACCAGTGCCGCCCACAAACACGCCGGAGCCTCCCGCGCCGCCGACGGGCAATCGCATTGGGCAGTCAGCGCCGGACTTTGAGGTGACGACAGTTGATGGCGTCACTCGCTCGTTGACGGACTATAAACAGGCCAGCCAACCCGTCGTGCTGTACTTCTACGCAAGCTGGTGACCAAGGTGTCGTTCCGAGTTGCGGAACCTCAAGGAAGTGTACGAGGACTACGAGGATGATGTAGCCATTCTTGGCATCGACCAGGACCCGTCCGAGAGCGAGAGTACGATTCGCCGTTATGTCCAGAGCCAAGGATACACGTGGGACATGGCAGCCTACGTTGGAGAGGTGGTGTTTGGCTACGGCATCATCCAGCAAGCAGCCGCAGTGGCGATTGACGGCAACGGCGTCATCACGTACCGAAAGGGGTATCGTGACGGTACCATCTCAGCCCGTCAGTGGCGCGAAATCCTGGACGACGTGAAGAGTAGGTAGCGCTACACCCCCAGGAACTCTCTGGTGGCGGCGATGAACTCTTGTGGCTTGTCTACGGTGACGACGTGGCCGGCATCCGGTATGTCCACCCATGACAGGTTCTTTGCCGTCGCGATCATCTTGTCCTTGAGCTTGTCGTCCAGCAGGGGGCTTTCCAGACCGCGCACCTCAAGGATCGGCTGCTCGATGGTCTCCAGCGCCTTCCAGTAGCGGTTGATCAGCGTCTCATCCGTGCCGTCTGCGAGCGGGACGTTGAACAGAGCGGCGTCCGCTCTCCACGTCCATGTGCCGTCAGCCGTCTGCTTCAGCTTCTCCTCAGTATCCTTGCGGAGTCGCGCATCGGACGCCCACGGGTTGCCGTCACGCGCCAAGGCGAATGCCTCATCGACGCTTGCGAAGGACATGGGCGTTGGGGGGCGGTTGCCCCATTCCTGCTGCGCGCGCTCACTGGATTCCGGGCCAATATCGACAATGACGATGCGTTCCACCTTTTCGGGGTGTTTCTCGCCGGTGTAGAGCAGCGAGTGCCAGCCGCCCATGGAGAGGCCGACAAGCACGAATCGGTCGAACCCAAGCGCGACCACCAACTCATCAAGGTCCTCGACGAATCGATCGCGCATGTAGCCGGTTGAGGCGTGCTCGCTCTCGCCGTGGCCGCGCTGATCGATGGTGACGACGTGGAAATTGGGGGCCATGGCCTCCGCAAACTCGTCCCAGATATGGGCTTGCCCAGTGTGGCCGTGCAGGCACACCATCGGCATTGCGCCCTCATTGCCGTAGTCGAAATAGCGTAGACGTACGCCGTTCACCGTGACGTGCTTCTCTTGTACTTGTGTTGCGGTCATGTCCCAGTCCTCCCCGTCGTTTGCTGTCTAATCCCCCAAACCGACGCGGCTATTGTAACAAGGGTGGCTGGACGAAGCGTGCTACTGTCCCCAGACGGTGGTGTCCGGGAAGAGGTCTACCCAGGCGAACCAGAATGAGGGTGTTGTGGGGATCTGGATGAGGCTTGCGCCCTCCAGCGGGCCGGAGATTGCCTCGCCCGTGCTGGCGCTCCAGATGGAACCCGTTTCGCGGTCGCGCATTACCGGGCCCGAAACCATTGGGGCGTTCCCGATCTGCGCCTCGTTCGCCTGCTCAAACGTCAGGACCTCCGGCGCGTTCATGCCGAACGGCCCCTGAGCAATTTCGTAGGCCTCATCGTCCAACAGCCGGCTCCACGCCGCCGCGAATCCCGCTTCCGGTTCATGGATGACGACGATTTCCAGTCCGCCGAGGATATCGTTCGCAATGGGTGTCTCGGCAAGGTCATCGTAGGCGTAGGCGCGCTTGGCCGTGCCGATCTCCACGCCCAATACGAGCTCCTTGATTTCAAGCCTGAAGTCACGGACGTTTCGGCCCAGGATCCCGGCGGACGGATCCGTGTAATACGAGTCGTAGGTGTCTCGCTGAAAGCGGCCGCGCTTGTCCAGCACCTGCGTCTCGGGGTACAGCGCTTTCCACGCCTCCCACGACATCAACCGTGATGCCACAAGCTCCAGCTCTGCTCCCTCAAGCGGGCCGGAGATTGCCGTGCCGTACGCCTGGCTCCATTCCGAGTCCGTCTGGTCATCGAACATCACCAGGTTATTGAGGATTAGCTTGCCGGAGACCCCAAACGTCAGGAGCTCCCCCTCCACCTCTCGGCCATACACGATGGCCGTATAGCAGAGAGGTCACCACGTCGCCGCAATCGGCACTCCTCCCACGGTGTCATTCACGATCTCGTGGCGGCTGAGCATGGCGACGGGATAGGCGCGGGCATCGCCATCGATCTCCACGCCGATGATCGGCTCATCCGCGTTCATCCAGGCCTCGGCTCCGGCGGCGTCTACGAACTCCGGCTCACGGATAGCAGGGATTGCGTCCTTGGCGAGGACTGTTACCACGTCCAAATCGCGCTCGATAGTTGTCGGTGTTACGGCCGGCTGTCCCGCAGAGGGTGTTGATGTCGCAGATTGGGACGATGTTGAGGCGGGCGAATCAGGGGTGGCGGTCGGGTTCCGCGTCTCAACGACAGGTTCGGCCTCGTAGGTGACCTGTATGGTTTCCTGTTCAACACCGCCGATATTGCAGGCGGCGAGAGTGAAGAACGCAGCCGTGCCGATTAGGGTGGCTGCCAGGGCCGGCCCGAAACGTCCAGGGGTTCGAAACATACTTCAGTCTAAAAGGGTAACGGCGACGATGGCGGTGCTAACGCTTGCCACCGACGTGATGGCTGCTGAGCGGAGGAGACCCTTTATCTGTTCCATACATCCAGTTTAGGGGGAACCGCAAACGGCCGTTCTAGGTCTTGCTGGGACGTCTGCGTTGACGCTACGCACGGGCGCTCCTATTCTGAGCGTGATTGCTCCTAGTCCGCGAAATGAGGATGTCATGACAAACGGGACAGGCTCCGGAGGGACGGGCGCGCTTCACGGGCTGACCGTACTTGACCTCACGGGACCGCAAGGACAACCGTGTGGACGGATTCTTGCCGACCTCGGCGCGGATGTCACTCTCATCGAGCCGCCGTCCGGCAGCCCCTCCCGCCGCATGGCGCCGTTTGCGCACGGCGAGTCGGGTCCGGACAACAGCCTCTTCTTCGTCCACTTCAATACCAACAAGCGCGCCATCACGCTTGATCTTGATTCGGAGCAGGATAGGACGCGCTTACTTGAATTGGTCAAGAACGCGGACGTTGTACTCGAATCCGGCCATCCCGGCGAGATGGAGGCGCGCGGCCTCGGCTACGACGACCTCGCCTCTATCAATCCTGGCATCGTCGTCACGTCCATCACGCCGTTTGGGCGCACGGGCCCGTACCGCGACTTTGTGGGTGCGGATATTGCCGTGACCGCGTTGGGCGGTTCCGTCTACCCGGAGGGCGAAGCAGAGGGGCCTCCCGTCACCATGCCCCGCTACCAGGGTTTCCAGCTGAGTTCCATCCATGCCGCGTTCGGCACGCTCATCGCCCTGTGGCATCGGCGTACAACGGGCCGCGGCCAGCATCTCGATGTTTCCATGACCGAGGTTCATGCTCATAAGACCATGAACCTCATGCGCTATGCCGCGATGAGCGAGGTCATGCCGAGACGCGGCAGCAAGGGCGGAATCGGCCCAACCCAGTATTTCCAGGCGTCCGACGGTGTGTGGGTGCAGCTTGCGCTGACCTCGCCGCGGCAATGGGTTGAGTTCGCCAACTGGGTCAACCACCCGATGCTGCTCGACCCCGCAATGCGTGAGTTGAGCGGACGGGACGGCAAAGCGGACGAGATTACGGCCATTGCCGGGGAATTTATCAGCACGATGACGGCTGAGGAGTACCTGAGCGGCGGCGTGGAAAGGCACGTCACCGTCGCCCCCGCCAACACGCCGGCGGATTTCGCCGCGCACCCGCACGCGGAGGTCTACGGATTCTTCTCTCCCATGGAGCATCCCGTTCTGGGCAAGTACATGATTCCAGGCGGGACGGCTCGCTTCGGTGCGAGTCCACTGAGCGTTCGACGCCCTGCGCCCCTGCTGGGACAGCACCAGGATGAGATCCTCGGCGCTGCGCCTGTCGAGCGCCAGGCCGTCCCCGTTGGGGGCTCAAACGGCGCAAGCGATTCCGGCCTCCCGTTGGACGGCGTGCGGATTCTCGCATTCGAGCGCGTATGGGCAGCGCCTTTCGGCACGCGATTCATCGCCGACTATGGCGCGGACGTCATAAAGGTAGAATCCACCAAGTTCGCGGACGGACGCGTTCACGATCGTGAGAGCAACCCGACGGCATGGCGCAGCACTAACGCGGCCTACGGCGAGAACAATCGCAACAAGAGATCCATCGCAATTGATCTGCATACGCCGGACGGGCAGGAGCTGTTCAGGCGGCTTGCGGCAGAGGCAGACGTTGTTGTGGAGAACAACGCGCCGGGCGCTATAGACCGATTCAACATCAACTATGACCTGCTGAAAGAGGTCAACCCGCGCCTGATCATGGTCAGCTGTCCCGGCTACGGCGCTATGGGGCCGATGAGGAATTTTACGGCTGTCGGCCAGTGTCTCACCTCGTTCACCGGGCTCGGCTACCTGTGGGCGCAGCCGGACGCGCAATGGCCCGCTCGTGGCAGGAATGCCTACCCGGACTTCATCACCGCCGGCAACCTTGCCCTCTCTATCATGGCTGCGCTTCACTACCGCGACCGCACCGGAGAAGGGCAGTACATCGAGATTCCGCAATTCCAGGCCACCGCGAGCATGATCGGCATGGCGTTCCTTGAGACACAGTTCGGCTCGGAGTCGGCGGAGGCGTGGGGCAACCGCGATCCGAACGCCGCGCCTCAGGGCGTCTACCAGTGCGGCGGAGGCGACCGCTGGTGCGCCATCTCCTGCCCGGACGACGACAACGTGTCATGGCGCTCGCTGACTGAAGTGATTGGTCGGCCGGAGCTTGCCGACGATCCTCGTTTTGCAACGTTCGCGGATCGGCAGGCCAACCACGATGCCCTCGACGAGGAGATCTCGGCGTGGACGCGAACCCGTTCCGCGCACCAGGTTATGTATACGTGTCAGCGCGCCGGTATCGCTGCGGGCATGGCGGCCACCGGCGAGGACCTGTACCTTGATCCGCAGCTGCGTTCTCGAGGGTACGTCGTTGAAGTGAATCACAACGTGCCGGGTCCCGTTGAACACCCTGGCATGACAATCAAATTCAGCGAATCACCCGGTCGCGTTCGGATGGGGGCGCCCACGCCCGGCCTCCACACGCGTGAGGTCCTGACGGAATTGTTGGGGCTGTCCGACGAGGAATACGCGGGGCTCGAAGAATCCGGCGCAATCGGCTAGCGCCGCCGCTAGCCGCGTCCGTTCACAGCGCGCCATGACAGGCAGGCGGCTTCCCCGACAGATGACGGTCGTCCCGGCCTATCGGCTTGAAGGCTATTTTGCCGAGCAGGCGCTGAACCAGGTTGAGCAGCCCCCGCTTGAATCGTTCAAGCAACGGCTGAGGCTTTATATCCACCGTTTGCTTGCGGGAGAGCAGCCCACGTTCATCGAGATCGGTGAACACTGGACGATGACGCAAACCGGCGATCCTGAACTCAACGCATTCATCCGCGCGGTGAATGCCACGGACGCCCTCTCGCCACGCGGAATCGTTGAAGACACGCTGTACAAGTGCTCGCAGGCGCTGCCACGCCCGGACCTGTCCGCCCGTGTCGTCATCCTGATGGGAGACGGTGAAAGCCGGGGGCTGACGCAGGCGATGCAGTATGCGAATGGCGTCAGCCTCAGCTCCGGTGTCACGCTGTTGTTCGTGTGGCCCGCGCACACCTGGACGGAGACGCTTGCCTATATTACGGCTCACGAGTACGTCCACCTTGTCCGCAATTGGCTCTTCCCACGCGGCCTCACCGGCGGTCGCATGATCTACGTCAAGAACAATGAGCCGGACACGCTGCTGGACGCGATGGTGACTGAGGGGATTGCGGATGTCTTTGCGGGCGGTATCGTGCCGGAGCATCAGCCCCACTGGATCTCCGCGCTCCCGCCGGAGGTTGAACGCGCGATCTGGCCGAGCGTGGAGAGCCGGCTGGACGATACGGACCCGCTAGAGATTCGTCGGTACCTGTTTGGGGACGATGATCGTGTCCCTGTATGGACGGGTCATGCAATTGGCTACGCCATCGTGCAGTCCTACTTGGAGTCGCATCCGGAGGCGCGCGTGGCGTCAATCATCGGCCTGCCTGTGCGCACGCTCTTTGAGGAGAGCGGCTACGTGCCCGGCGGTCGGGAGGCTTAAGCAAGAGGGGCACGGCATTTGCCGCGCCCCTCTCTGACATGACTTCGGGCGTTCCTTGCCTGCCGTGTCCCGCAGCAGATGGACGAAGAGCGGGACGGGGAGGAGTGGCAGGTCAGATTGTCACGCCCGGTGTGTCTTCTTATTTGCCCCAGCGCTGATGGCCGAATCCTTTCCCGTGGCGGCCGAAGCTGCGACCGAACGAGGCTCCGTCCGGCCTGTCGTCGTACCAGTCCAGGTACTCGTCGGCCTCGTCTTGTGTGATCTTTCCGGCCTCAACGGCAGCGTCAAGCTTCTCATCCAGCTTGTCGCGGTAGGCCTGTTCCCACTTCTCTTTCCAGGCTTCCTTCGTTTCTTCCCGCGCGGTTTCCATTGCGTCGCGAACCGTGTCCTCATCCTCGTCGAGGATTTCAGCTACACGCTCAACGAAGTCATCGGAAAAACTGTTCTTGTCGTCGTCATTGGATTCCTGGGCTATCACGACCGTGGTCGCCACTCCCAGCGCGAGCAGTCCCGCCAGCGCTCCCATGATCAGAAATACTCGTTTCCTCACCCGCTGCTCCTCCTCGGGGTCGCCACGCGTGCCCTCAAAGGGGCTTACATGGTCGCCGGTGTTGGCTGTGTGTGAATGACCGGTCAAAGATGAAAACGCAGCCTCGGTACCCGAGGTTAGCAGCCCCAGGGGAATTCCTAAGCTGACATCCCGCAGATGACGCTCTTCCGCCCTCGACGCCGGAACGCGGCTGACCAGTCGCTTCAACCGCCACAGCCCCAGCAAGCCAACCTGTTACCTAAGCCGCCAGTGCCGGAACGCGGCGGACCAAATACTTCTGCAAGCCATAGCTGGATCGCGAACCGAGAAAATCATTTGACCGGCTTTGCGCGGCGTAACTAGAATGAATCTCACCCGCCAATGGCCACGGCGACGCGGTTGACTCGGGTACGGTGGGCGGTTAGCTCAGTTGGTTAGAGCGCAGCGTTGACATCGCTGAGGTCAGAGGTTCAAATCCTCTATCGCCCACCATTTTTGACGGTAGACAGAACCGAGCCGTTCAGGGCCATCTGCTCGGCGTCCTTCCCTCCTACGGGACCATCCTGAGGCATGGGGATGGTGTACCGCAGGAGGGCATTGTCGGGCATCACGACGATCTCCTTGACGAAGGACTCGATGAAGGCTCTGCGCTCGGTCAGTTCGCTCTCGTTGAGGAACTGGCTCATGTCCTGGGCGTAGGCCGCGATGGTCTCCACATCGTCCAGCACCTCCCTGCGCTGGGAGAAGATGGCCCTGGCCTCTGCCGCTGCATCCTCAAGGCGCTGCTGCCGCTCCCGATGCTCCCTGATGCGGTCCGAGGCGTCGGCCATGTCGAGGTCGGTGTTCTCTACCAGGTGCCAGACGCGGCCCAGCTTGCGCTTGACCTCCTCAAGCTCGGCCTCAATGGTCTCCAGTTTCTGGCGCTGCTCACTCGCCACACCGTCCATCTCCTCGTCCACGATCTTTACCAGCTCGGTGATGTTGGACTCGGTGAGGACGTTCTCCCTTATCTTCCCCACCACCATCTCCTCGAAGCGTCGGGCGTTGAGTCTGGGGGTTTCGCAGGCGTCCCTGCCCCGCTTCATGATGGACTGACAGACGTAGTAGGCGAACTGGCCGCTCTTGGCGTCCTGGCCGGAGAGCGCCCTGTTGCAGGACTTGCAGCGGACCAGGCCGCTTAGCAGATAGGTGCTCCCCACTCTGCGGGGATGTGTCCTCTTGGGGGCGCGGGAGCGCATCAGCCTGTTCACCCTCTTGAACTGGGCCTTTGAGACGATGGACGGGAAAGCCTTCTCGATCCGCACCGGGTCGGCCTTGCCCTTGCCGGTAACGCCCCAGAGAAGGGTTCCGGTGTAGACCTCGTTCTTGAGGATGAAGTGGACGCCGTTCTTGGACCAGAGCTTGCCGGTGGCGCTGGCGATGCCCTCGCTGTTGAGGGTGCGAGTGATCTCGGTCATCCCCGTGGCTGCCTCGGCCATGTCGAAGATGCGCTTGACGACAGGGGATGTGTCCGGGTCGATTTCGAGGGTGGGTCTCTTCTTGACTCCATCCTGCACCATGACGCGGTTGTAGCCGTAGGGCGTCCTGCTGGCGACCCAGAAGCCGCGTGAGGCCGCCTCCCGCATCCCCCGCCGGACCTCCTCGGCAAGATTTTCCGAGTAGAATTCGTCCACGCTCTCGATGATTCCCTCAAGGAGCCTGCCGGTGGCGGTGTCCTCGGCCTGTTCGGTGATGGAGACGACGCGAACGCCCTTGCGCCTGAGCATGGACTTGAAGGCGACGGCGTGCTCACGCTTTCTGGTGAATCTACTAAATTTCCAGACGAGAATCTCTCTAAACGGGGCCTCTGGCTTGGCGGCCTCGTCGATCATCTTGCGGAACTCCGGGCGGTCGGCGACGCGTCCGCTTTCGGCCTCGTCCACGTACTCGCGGACGACGGAGTAGCCGTTCTTGTCTGCGTAGTCCCTGAGCGCCCTTAGCTGGGCGGCCACGGACAGGTCCACGTCCTGGCGGTCGCTGGAGACCCTGGCGTACAGGGCCACGGGGGTGTAGTCGTGTCGTTCACTCATCTGTGTGTCCTCCTTGTTCAATCCTGTACGGCCTGACCCGAAGTCCGGCGTTCCATCCGTTCCTTGATGCGCCACTCGCGCTCCTCCATGTAGAGGCGGATGGCCTCCCGGAGCAGTTCGCTCACGGTGCGCTGCTCCTCCTCTACCACCTCCCGCACGCGCTGGGCCAAATCCGGCGGTAGGGAGAACGTGATGGTATCGGTTGTCCTGGGCATGGTCTCTCTCTTTTTGCCTGTCTAGGTATCGCTCAGTCTTACTCTTATCATGAACGAATCGAGGTGTCTCCGTCAAGCCTCACGCCTCTGTTTCGGGCAGTCTAAACAGGGTAAAATTACGGCGAGACATTACTATGGCGAGGTTCATTCTGTTGAGGACTCTCAAGTTGTCTCTCTGGAAGCTGTTGCTGGCGATCATGGTCGCCGGGTTGGCGGCTGCTTTGCTCGCGTGCAGCGACGACACGGAACCCGTGCTGCTGGCCACCGAGGGCGACTACCACCCTTTCAACTTCATCAACGACGACGGCGAGATCGACGGCCTGGAGCGCGAGCTCGGGGACGAGTTGTGCCGCAGGGCCGAGCTTGAGTGCGAGTGGGTGCTGAATGACTGGGAGAGCATGATCCCGGACCTGGTGGCGGGGGAGTTCGACGCCATCATGGCCGGTATGAGCATCACTGACAAGCGCGACATGACCATCGACTTCACCGAGCCATACTACCCTCCCACTCCGTCGGTCTATCTGGCCCTTGAAGGAGCGGGCGACAAGGCCGTTGAGGGTCGGCTGGGAGCCTACGCCAACACCATCTACTCGGACTACTTCACGGAACGGGGCATTGCGTACACGGAGTTCAGCGACGAGGACGACCGGCTGGCGGCGCTGTTGAAAGGCGACATAGACGCGATGCTGGTGGACCACGCCTATGGCACGGAGAAGCTCTCGGAGTACGAGGGGCGTCTGTCCGTCGTCGGCCCCTCCGTGCTGCTGGACCGGGGCATAGGGATAGGCGTGCGCAACAACAACGACCTGCTGGCGAAGCTGAACTCGGCTCTGGCCGAGATGAAAGCCGACGGCACTCTGAACGAGCTCATCCGCAAGTGGGTTGGCGAGGACGCCTCGACCTTCCAGCCGGTCTAAGCTCGCGATTCGCGCACTCCTGCGCCGGTCGTTAGGCTCAGACGCCACGTCGTCCCTCGGAGTCGTCTGCTAAGCCGCCTCGCCGTCCGTCGCAGTCCCCCTCCGAATCGAGGCGGCCTGCACTCCTTCGCAGGTGTGCTCGTATGGCGACCTTGGCCAGGATGCGCAGCCCGTTGCGGACCATCCTCTGCTGGGCCGGGGTGTAGGACTCCATCGGCCTGTCGGAGGAAGGCCCGGGGGCGTCCCGTTCGCGTCTCTTCTTTTGCCTGTTCCTTGCATTCTGTCTATTGGTGTCTTTCATGTTGCACAGTCGCAGCGGCGGTTCGTCGGGCCGCTGGCCTCTCGTTTACAGGTGTTTTGGGTGACCGCCGGGCACGGACGGATCAGTACGAGCGCCCGGCGGCGTTTTTGTTTCCTACCCCGCCTTGCCGCCGATGCGCCGATGCCGACGCCGGCGGGGTGTGTCCGCTAGTTCCTGAAGAAGGTCATCTGTAGCCCCTCTCCCAGGAGGATGTGAAGGCATCCGATGCGGTTGGCGAACAGGAACAGGGAGAGCATCGAGCCCCCGCTCGGCGCCGCTCCCCTGCGCCACCTGAGCAGCAGCTTGTGGTCGATGCCGATGGCCCTGGCCATGCCGCGCCAGCTGAAGCCGCTGACCTCCTTGAGGAGCTCCAGCCTCAGAGGGAAGTCCTCGGGCAGAACGGCGCCCTGAAGGGGCTCCATCCCGCTCAATTCGTAGATGTGGTCGGTGTTGTTCATTGCATACCTCCATGTCGCAAAGCTCTTGGCGTTTGGTTCCAAGGCCTTGTGCATCCGGCGGCGGATGCGACCGGAGGGCGGTCGCTCCCCGCTGTCCTGCATCGACATGGGTCCGGGTCTGTCTGTATCGACCCCGGCGGGCCGGTTCCGGGAGGGGCTCAGCGGAGCGAGCCGTCTCCCAGGGCCGCCGCGTCGAGCCGGACGACGGTCCGTCCTCTGCTCCTCCGGGGGCCTCTCCGTATATCGTTATTCCGTGAGCACATCGGCTTTCCATCCTCTATCGGGGATTGAACGGGAGACTTTCGCGACGCTCCCAACGCCGCTCATTGCTTTTCTGTCAGTAGTGCCTGGGGCGGTTCCCAGGCGGTGGCCGGGGTGCGCCAGGCGCGTCCCAACGGCCCCAGGGCGTCGATTGCCTCTTTGTGGGAGACCCACAGGGGGACCGCGACCCCGCTGGCCTGCATCCGCTCCCGCGCCACGCGCAGGAAGTGGGTAGCGGCGATGTCGTCGTCGAAGACGATGAGAACATCGGGTTTCGCGCCGTGGTCGTCGATGGGCCTGTGAGATGAGTAGTAGCGCAGATAGGGTGCGAGGCGGGCCGCCATGGTCGATGGGCGCACGGCGCGGCGCTCCCACTCCAGGAAGAAGGGCCAGGTCGTCTCGCCCTTTCGCAGGACGCCGAAAGCGTCGGGATAGACGGCCCGCATCCGGTCGTCGTGGCGGAAGTGACGGGACGCCCTCCTGGGCGGGTCGAGATGCACGACCTCCCAGCCCAGGTGCCTGGCCTGGCCCGTGAGCGCGGCGAGGAAGCCGTGAACGGCGGCGGTGTGCTCGATGTTCCTGAGCAGTTGCCTGCTACGGCTGCCGGAGAGATTGCGCCAGCCATAGGGAGCGTTGGCGTCCTCCGGGGCGACGCTCAACCTCCTCCTGGCGACGGTGACGGAGGTCCTGTCCCTGCGGGCGAGGAGAGCCAGCCCCCGGTCGGTGAGGGCCAGCCGTCCACCCGCCTCGCGGTGCCGGACGACGAGGCGGAATCCCTCTAGCGGGTTGACCAGCTGGGAGGCCCGTTGGGGCGAGACGCCCATCAGCCCGGCCAGTTCCGAGAGGGCGATCCAGGGCCAGTCGAATACCAGGTCGAGGGCGCACTTCTCGGCAGATTTGAGCACCACGGGCAGCATGTGGTCGGCCATGTCCGATGCCGCGCCCGTGACGGGTAGGTCGGCGGGGACGGACGCCAGTCCGGGCTGTGGCTCCTGTGGCAACGCGCCGCCGGGCTCCATCCTGTCGAGGGCATAGTGCAGACTCACGGCGGCGGCGACCTGAGCCGGAGTCCATATCGGATCGTCGGCTTCGGCCACGACCGCCTCGCGCTCCATGGCGAGCAGTGCCGGGACGTCGGTGGTCGAGAGCATCCTGCGGGCGTGCCTGAGCCGCACTCCGTCCGTCGTGAGGATGAGGACGATCCCCGGCATGGGCTCGTCCTTCAGCCGCCAGAGGCGCTGGGCGAAGACCGATCGGTCGGCGGTGAGTCCCTGCCTGACGATGCCGACGGTCTTCCCATCCGGAAACTCCACGGCGGCGTCCAGCTTCGAGGAGCGGTACCAGCGAAAGCGCATGGGGTATGCGTAGTCGGAGAGGACGGAGGCCAAGCGGTAGATGACGGCGAGGGCGTCCATGCGCTCCATCAGATTGCGCCGCCACTGGGCAGAGACGGGGTGCGTGCGCACCAGTTCGTCGGGAGTCATGCGCTTCTCGCGGGCGAGCCTGCGCAACCCAATGGCGGTGAGATGGAACCTCCGCGTAGGGGAAAAAGAGTCCACGGCGTGGAGCACGGAGGCGCAGATTCCGCCTTCCTGAAGCCCATCGACGGCCTCGTGGACCGCGCCCTTCGACCGGCCTGTGATTGCGACCATCTCCGGGCGGTTGAGGAAGGGCATGTCGGCCAGGACTCGGAGGATCTGGGCGTCTAGTTTTTCGGACCTCATCCTTCGATCTCCTCTTGTTGCTCCGCCTGCTTCGCCTCCTGCTGTCCCTCCTGCTCGGCCTTCTCCAACTCTTCGACGCCCTTGTGGTAGTCATCCACCTTCCTGTTACCCTCGGCGTCGGCATAGTCGGCCTGCCGGGAAGAGACCGTGTACGCGATTGCCGCCTCGCGGATGCGGTTTGCCACGGCGGGGTCTCCCTCCTCCGGCTTGCGCACCTCCATCGAGAAGGCGGGCATCCGTTCCTTGCCAACCGTGGCGCGGACGTAGCAGTGGTGGACGGGCAGCGACACGATGTCGTCCTCGCTGACCCGCTCCTTGCCCAGCTCCCACACCAGCGTCCTGGCGTCGTTGCCCGCCACCTGGAAGACGGCCAGACAGCCCACGTTGGCCAGGATGGTGTCCCGCATGGTCAGGGAGAGGTCGTCCAGCTTGGCCAGGCTCTGGGTGGCGAGGATGAACGACGCTCCGAACTTCCCCAGCTCGCTGAGCATCGACTCGTAGTCCACGCCGGGCATGGACTGCATCTCGTCCACCACGACCAGCGCGCCTCGGCGCTGATTCAGCCGCAGGCTTCCTTGCTCCCGTATCACGGCGTCCACTAGGTTGAGCAGGGACGCCCCCACGAGGGCGGCCACGTCCCGGCCCACCGTCCCCTGGGAGGTGGAGACGAGCAGGACGCCGCCGTCGTGGATGGTGCGGCGCAGGTCGATGGTGGAGCGGCGCTGGCCCAGGATGGCCCGCGCCCGCTTCGAAGAGGCGTAGTAGGAGAGCCGGGTCTGAACCGGGGCGAGCGCCTCCGCCTTGTACTGATGACCCCACTTGCCGAAGTCCCTGGCCCACCACTCCAGCAGGTAGGGGTCCGAGACCCTCTTGCGCACCTGCTTGCCGAACGCCTCGTCCGACAGCAGCTTCAGGCCGTCGAGGATGGTGTACTGCTGCTCCGCCTCAAGCTGCTCGTTGGCCTCGTGAAGGGTCTTGACGGTCTGTTCCAGGATCGACTGCATCCTCGGCCCCCACTGGTCCCACAGGCCCTTGGCCACCCGCACCACCGAGTCGGCGGTGCGGTCCCGGTCGGAGAAGACGCGGGTGTCCAGCAGGTTGATGCCGGGGGAGCGGGTCTCGTCGGACAGATCGATGAGCTTCACCCTGTCGGCGAGGGAGTCGGGGACGTGTTCGAGGATGCCCGCCACCAGGTCGGTGTGGGGATCGATGACGACGATGGCGTCGGGGTCCCTGCCCGCCGCCTTCTCCCGCATCTTGTGGGTGACGATGTGGTGCATGAGGGTGGACTTGCCCATGCGGGTTCTCGCCACGTAGAGGTGGTGCCTCCTTAGCAGGTCCTCGGGGAATCTGATCTCCCGCTTCGTCCCTGCGGTGGTGTCACCCACCAGCGCGCCGCCCCTGGTTCCCTTGGCCGATGGGCTGAGCGCTCGTGCGCCGGAGCGCTCCACCATGGGCGTCTCGTCACCCGCTCCAGGCGGGTGCCACAATGCGGCAACCTCGCGAACGCCCAGGACGCTGCGGTTGCCGAACAGGCCGGGGCCTGATGGATGCAGGGCATCGGGGTCGGGAGCGATGGGCCGGACTTTGCCGACCTTGAACCGTGCTCCGGCGGGGTTGTCGAAGTGGCGGTAGGCGGCGGCCACCCTCTTCAGGAGATCCTCCGCTCGCTCATGCCCTGTGTCGGCGGGCATGATCGCCGTGACCTGTATCTCTGCATCGAAGGCGATGCGCGACACCTTCTCCTTGATGAGCAGCGGGTCTTCGACCCGGTTCCTGGACTTCTTCCAGCGCCACCAGCCCCAGCCGCCTGCGGTCAGGCCCAGGGCCGTGCCGACGCCCAGAAGTACCGCCTTCCACGCATCGCCGTCCTGCACCCACAGGTAGCCCTGGAGGGCGGCCAGCGCGCCGATGCCCAGAACGGCCATGGTCACGCCGTCCATCTGTAGCGGCTTGGTCTGGTAGGTGTAGGAGGGCTCTCGCAGTTCTGTGCCGGGCCGCTTGTGCGCCTTTTCGAGATGGTGCTGCGACCAGTCGGGGCCGAGGGAGCGAAGCAGGAGGCGGGCCACCACCCGCTCCCCTTCATACAGGTTCGACAGCGCGCCCATGAGGGCGATGAGGGGGTCGGAGCCGGGGTCGAGGAGGTCGTCGTCACGGAAGGTGCGCAACGGGACGTACTCGGGGCCGTCCGCGCGCAGCGTCATGGACCATGCCTGCTCGCCGTCTCTGAGCCACAGCGGGTCCTCGCCAGGGTGCACCTTCTCTATCCGTGCCTGTGGGTAATGGGCGGATAGTTGGCCCCGCACCACCCGGTCGTCCTGGCAGCGTGCCATCAGCGTCACACCGTCCATGTCTCCCACCAGTTCCAGGGAGAAGGGCTCCGGCACCGCGATGGACTGGAGCAGATTCTCCACGCCAAGTAGGGTTCTCTCACCCGTCCTCGGCGGCGTCACCGCAAGCAGGACTGGCTTCTTCGCCTTGTCGTCGCCAAACAGGATTTCCTTCGGGTTCAGTTTCATTGCTATGCTCCTTCCTATATGTGGGTCTCTTTGGCGTTCTCGGCCTTCTATCGGTGCCCGCCCGGTCTCCACTCGATGACTGCCGTCTCCTCCGGGGTGGCCTCGATGCGGACGGGGAAGCGCTGTCCCCTGGCCAACAGCAGCCCGTCACCACGGGGGCAGGACAGCAGCCAGCGCTGGAGGTCTTCGGGCAGATCGAAGGCGTCGCCCACGGTGCCGATGGCGGCGGCGTCCTGCTGCAACAGCAGCTTGAAGGCGGCGTTCTGGAGGAGGGCGCGACCGCTGTGGCCGGTGATGGTCCTCGAAGAGTCCTCGGACAAAAGGTCCTGCACGTCCTGCGTGATGAACTGGAGCCCCAGCCGGTGCTTCCTAGCCCGCTTCGCCATGCTGACCATGAAGGCCGCGCCCTCAGGGTGCTGCATGATGCTCCACACCTCGTCCACCACCAGCAGGCGGGGCTTGGGGTCCTGGGCGGCGGCGGCCCACACCGTCTCGGTGCAGACCATCGCTGCGGCGGGGCGCAGCTCCGGTTCCAGCAGCCGCAGGTCGAAGACGGTTACGAGAGCTTCGCTCCCCAGCAGGTCGTCTCCCTCGTCTGAGAGGAGGTTGCGCAGGCTGCCGGTGGCGAAGGGCCGGAGCAGCCTGGCCAACTCCTGCGCCTCTCCGTCAAGGTACTTGTAGAAATCTCGGAAGCCGGTGCGTACCCCCGGCCTGGGCGTAGTAGCCCGCCAGGGCGTGGTCGAGGGCGGCCCGCCGCTCGGCGGAAAGGCGCTCTCCCACCATCACCTCGATGAGGCGGCGCAGGCTGCCGATGCGCTGCAACAGCTCCTCGGAGTCCCCCGTGTTGATGACGAAGGGGTTCATCCCCTGGCCCGGCACACCGGGGGAGAGCACCCGCCCTCCCGCTTCGCGGGCCATGTCGGCGTACTCGCCCTCCGGGTCGATGACGTAGGCGGTGACGCCGCGCGTCAATCCCCGCAGGACACCCAGCTTGGTTGCGAACGACTTGCCGCTGCC